>CAWJGX010000001.1:0-242391 GCA_963842565.1 uncultured Actinomycetota bacterium
GTGGCAGTCGAGTACCCGTCCTCGCTGCTCCTCGACGCCCTCACGCCGAAACGGCGCGTCGGTGGCGGCCGCCCCGTGCTGGTGCTGCCCGGGTTTCTCCGCCGATGACGCCATGACAGCGCGCCTGCGCGGCCACCTGCGGTCGCTCGGCTACCGGCCGCACGGCTGGCAGCTGGGCCGCAACCACGGGCTCACCGACACCCTGGTCGAGGGCGTGGAGGCCCGCTTCGTCGAGCTCCACGAACGCCACCAGCTCCCGATCAGCCTCGTCGGGTGGAGCTTCGGCGGCCTGTTCGCACGCTGGCTGGCCCACGAGCACCCCGACGCCGTACGGCAGGTGGTCTGCCTCGGCTCGGCCTGGCGTCCCGAGGGCGAGCGCACCCGCTCGACCGTGCTGTTCGAGCGCTCGGCGGCCAGGCACGGCCTCTCCGACCGTGCCCGGGAGATCATCGCGACCCTCCGCGAGCCGGTGCCGGTGACCACGACGGCGATCTACTCCAAGACCGACGGGATCGTGAACTGGCGCGCGTGCGCGCTCCCGGCGGGGGAGGGCGAGAACATCTCCGTGCCGAGCAGCCACGTCGGGCTCGTCTCCAACCCGCTGGCGCTCGCTGCCGTGGAGGACCGCCTGGCCCAGGACCCCACCGACCCGCAGCCGTTCCACTGGGCCACCTGCCTCAAGCGCTCCGTGCTCGGACTGGGTGGACCCCGGTCGAGCCAGGCCGAGGTGGCCTGACGTGGTTGCCGAGGTCGAGCCCGTTGGTGGGGGAGAGAGCCGTCTCGCGCTGCGCGACGGCGAGTACGTCGCGAAGGTGATGCCGCTCCTGCGACTCGTCGTCAAGCTCTGGTACCGCTCGCGGGTCCGCGGGATGGAGAACGTCCCCGAGGGTGGGGTGCTGCTGGTGTCCAACCACTCCGGCGGCCTCATCGCCATGGACGTCCCGATCATCGCCGTCGCGTTCGCCGAGGAGTTCGGCAACGACCGCCCGCTCTACGTGCTCGCGCACGACCTGCTGTTCATGGGCAGCGCGCACGACCCGATGAGCAAGGCGGGGTTCCTGCCCGCCACCCGCGACAACGCGGCGGCCGCACTTCGCTCGGGCGGGGTCACGATCGTGTTTCCCGGTGGCGACCACGACGTGTTCCGACCCAGCTCGGAGCGCAACAAGATCGACTTCGACGGGCGCACCGGCTACGTCCGCACGGCCCTGGAGGCCGGGGTGCCGATCGTGCCGATCGTGAGCATCGGCGGCCAGGAGGACCAGATCCACCTCTCGCGCGGCGAGCTGCTCGCCAAGCTGCTCGGCCTCGAGAAGCGGCTGCGGACGAAGTACCTCCCCGTGACCTTCGGCTTCCCGTTCGGGCTCACCCTGGCGTTCCCGGTGAACCTCCCGCTGCCGACCAAGATCGACACCAGGGTGCTCGACGCCGTCCACATCACCGAGGAGTTCGGGCCCGACCCCGACATCGCCGAGGTGGACCGCGTGATCCGCGAGCGGATGCAGGACACCCTGGACGAGCTCGCCCGCCAGCGACGGTTCCCGGTGATCGGATGACGAGCTCTCCTCCACCGCGTCGCCCGGCTGTGGTGGCTGGTGCGGACCCTCGTGCGCAGCGGGATGATCGCGCCGCTGCGCCCCGACAAGTACCTCCGGATGGCCCAGGTGATCCGTCGCCAGGGAGTGAGCGCCATGACCGGGCTCAGCCTCGCCGCGGTCCGCCGACCGCACGGGACCGCCCTCATCGACGAGCGGGGCACGCTGACCTGGTCCGAGGTCGAGGCCCGGGCCAACGCCGTGGCCGTCGGTCTCGCTTCGCTGAGCGAGGAGCCGCTCGAGACGGTGGCCATCCTGTGCCGCAACCATCGCGGCTTCGTGGAGGCGCTCAGCGCCACCGCCCGGATCGGCGCCGACGCACTGCTGCTGAACACCGGCTTCTCCGGTCCCCAGCTCACCGACGTGCTGCAGCGCGAGGGCGCCCAGGTCGTGGTGTACGACGAGGAGTTCGCGCCGCTGCTCGACCAGGCGCGGGAGCAGCTCGACGGACTGGTCGAGGTCGTGGCCTGGACGGACGACGGCTCGGACACCACCACCGTGGACGACCTGATCGAGGCCCACCTCGGCGCCGTACCCGATCGGCCCGCGCGCACCGGGCGCACCATCCTGCTGACCTCCGGCACGACCGGCACCCCCAAGGGCGCCCGCCGGTCCGGGGGAGGGGGAGCCGGTGCCCTCGCGGCGATGCTCGACCGGATCCCGTGGCGTGCCGAGCAGACCACCGTGGTCGCCGCGCCGATGTTCCACGCCTGGGGGTTCGGCCAGCTGGCGATCTCCGCGACCCTGACCTGCACCGTCGTGATGCGCCGTCGCTTCGACCCCGAAGCCACGCTCGAGCTGGTGGACCGCTACCGCGCCAGCGGGTTGGCCGTCGTCCCCGTGATGCTGGAACGCATCGTCGAGCTGCCCGCGGAGGTGCTCGCTTCGCACGAGCTGACCTCGCTCCGCTTCGTGACCGCGAGCGGCTCGCGGATGCGTTCGGACGCGTTGCTCCAGTTCATGGATGCGTTCGGCGACATCGTCTACAACAGCTACAACGCCACCGAGGCCGGACTGATCAGCGCCGCCGTGCCGGCCGACCTGCGGGTGGCTCCGGACACCGCCGGGCGGGCGGTGGTCGGCACCGACCTGCTGATCGTCGACGACGACGGGGCCGAGCTGGGGCCGGGCGAGGTGGGCCGGATCCTGGTGCGCAGCGACTCCCAGTTCGAGGGCTACACCTCGGGTGACTCCAAGGACTTCCACGAGAGCTACATGGTCTCCGGTGACGTCGGCCGCCTCGACGACGCCGGACGGCTCTTCGTCGTCGGACGTGACGACGAGATGATCGTCTCGGGTGGGGAGAACGTCTACCCGCTCGAGGTGGAGGAGACCCTGGGCTCCCACGACGCCGTCCTCGAGGCGGTCGTGGTCGGGGTCGACGACCGGGACTTCGGGCAGCGGCTCGCGGCGTACGTCGTGCTGCAGGGCGGCGCGGAGGCGTCGGCTGCGGACCTCAAGCAGCACGTCAAGGGACAGCTCGCGGGCTACAAGGTGCCGCGCGAGGTGACCTTCCTGGACGAGCTGCCGCGCAACGCGTCCGGCAAGGTGATGAAGCGCGAGCTGGTCCCGGACCCGAGTGACCAGACCAGCGACCAGACCACTGACCAGACTTCAGGGCCGGGCTAGGGCGTCATGGAGCGGATGGAGGGCGTGGACGCCGGGTATCTCTACATGGAGACCCCGGCGATGCACATGCACACGCTCAAGATCGCGCTCGTGCAGCCCTCGGGCACCTTCGACCTGGGCCGGTTCACCGGGCTGGTGATCGACCGGCTCGGAGCGCTGCCGCCGTTCCGTCGACGCGTGCTTCCGGTGCCGTTCCACCTCGGGCACCCGCTCTGGATCGCCGACCGTGAGATCGACCCGGCGCGGCACGTCTTCGTCCACCAGGTCCCGGAGCCGGGCGGCATGGAGGGGCTCGAGAAGCTGATCGGGCGGATCGCGAGCACGCCGCTGGACCGCTCGGTCCCGCTCTGGGAGATCCACGTCTGCGAGCCGTTCGACGACGACCGGGTGGCCTTCGTCGCGAAGATGCACCACGCGATCGCCGACGGCAACGCCGCCAACGCCCTGCTCGCACACCTCACCGACCTGCCCGGCCTGCTCGCGGAGGTCGGCACCACGCCGGTCGCCGAACCGCACCCGCCGCTCGACCCGACCCCCTCGAAGCGCACCCAGGTGTGGCTGGCGCTGCGCGACGGGACCCGGCAGCTGTTCACCCTGCCCGCGCTCGTGCGCCGCACGATGTCGGCCGTCGCGGCGGTCGGGCGACGACGCAGGAAGGCGACCGTCGAGGTGCCCCGGCCGATCCTGGACGCCCCGCGGACCTCCCTCAACGGCACGCTCACTGCCCGTCGCGACTTCGCGACGTGCAGCGTTCCGCTGGAGGACGTCAGACGGGTGAAGGCCGCGCACGGCGTGACGCTGAACGACGTGGTGCTGGGTGTCGTCTCCGGCGCCCTGCGCGACTGGCTGGCAACGCGCGGGGAGCACCCCTCGGCCTCCTTGCTGGCCGGGGTCCCCGTCGGCACCGATCCGCCGGAGGGGCCGGCACGCCTGGGCGGCAACCGGGTCTCGAACCTGTTCACCTCGCTGGCCACCGACATCGACGACCCCGTGGAGCGCCTGCGCGCGATCTCCCGGACCACGGAGGAGTCGAAGATCGTGCAGCGCACCCTCGGCCCGAACCTGCTGGTCGACTGGGTCCAGTTCACCCCGCCCGCACCGATGAGCGCGGTCATGCGCGCCTACTCCTGGTCGGGTGCGGCCGCACACCACTCGCCGCCGTTCAACGTCGTCGTCTCCAACGTCCGTGGTCCGGGCGAGTCGATCACGATCTCGGGCGCGCGCCTGCTCGACCTCTACAGCGTCGGGCCGATCCTCGAGGGGATCGGGCTCAACGTCACGGCCTGGTCGTACGCCGGTCGGCTGAACTTCTCGCTCCTCACCTGTCCCGACCTGGTCGCCGATCTCGGTGCGATCACGGCGGGCATCCGCACGTCACTGGAAGAGCTGTTGGCCGTGGAGGGCTGATCTCGAGATGAAGAAGACACCGCTCAAGGACACCGCCGTCTTCGTGGTGAAGGTGACCGCCGGCGCCGTGCGCGCCGTACTGGCCGTCGGAGCGAAGCGGGTGGTGAAGATCCCGGAGGTGGACGAGCTCCCCGAGGGGCGGATGGTGGACCTGCCCGGCCGGGGCAGCACCTACGTCGTGGACGTGCCGGGGCCGACGCCCGATGCGCCGACCGTCGTACTCCTGCATGCGCTGGCCTGCACGGCCTACCTGAGCTGGTTCACGGCGATCCAGGAGCTCTCGAAGGAGTACCGCGTCATCACCTTCGACCAGCGCTGGCACGGTCGCGGGATCCGGTCGCCGCGGTTCCGCTTCACCGAGTGCGCCGAGGACGCCATCGCGGTGATGGACGTGCTCGGCGTCGAGCGCGCGGTCCTCGCGGGCTACTCCATGGGAGGCGCGATCGCCCAGCTCGCCTGGCGGTCCCATCCCGATCGGGTCACCGGCCTGGTGCTCTGCTCGACGGCGCGCAACTTCCGGGGCACCCGTCGCGAGCAGTTCTTCTTCCCGCTGATGACGGCGGTGATGCACCCGCTGTCGCGCTACGCCCTGGCGCGGGTGGAGCGACTGGCCGGGGCGCTCCCGGAGGTGCCGCAGGTCGACCTCGCCGACCCCGCTGCCTGGGGGCGCGCTGAGCTGCGGAGCACGAGCGCGTGGTCGATCCCCGAGGTGCTCGGGGAGCTGGGTCGGTTCAACTCGGCTGCCTGGGTCGGTGAGGTCGACGTACCGACAGCGGTGGTCGTGACCGCGAAGGACCACACCATCCCGGCCCGCCGCCAGCGCAAGCTCGCCGCCTCCATCCCCGGAGCGCAGGTGTTCGAGGTCCAGGGAGGGCACGCGTCGCTGTTCCTCGGGGCGGAGACGTGGGTGCCGGTGTTCGTCGAGGCGGTCTCGACGGTCGTCGACCCGGATGCGCCTTCGCCGAAGCTGGCGGTGTGATTCTCGAGCCGGTCCGGATAGTCCGAGACGTTTCCGTTGCAAATTCGCGTGTCGAACAACGGAAACGTCTCGGACTATCCGGTCGTCGTGGCTCTTACGAGGGTCAGGGGTTGCCGCGGCGGCCGTGGGTCCGGGGCGGGTCGTAGCCGCCCTCCGGTGGGACCATCTCGGCGCGGAGGCCGAGGAGGCGGATGGGGCGGGTGTCCTCGAGGCGGGCGAAGAGGTCGAGGGCGGTCTCGGCGATCACGGCTGGGTCGAAGGTCGGCTCGGGGAGCTTGCGGCTGCGGTTGACGGTGAAGAACGGCGCGAACCTGACCTTGAGGTGCACGCGGAAGCAGGCGCGTCCCTCGCGGCGGATGTCCTCGACGACCTGGGCGGCGAGGACGTGGATCGAGGCGGCGATGTCGTCGAGGGTCTCGAGGTTCTGCTGGTACGTCGTCTCGCGACCGTGCGCCCGGGCCACCCACGGGGTGTCGTCGACCGTCGCGCTGCTCACGCCTCGACCGAGCCGGCCGATGTGCGGGCCGGTGTTGGGGCCGAACTCCTCGATGAGCGGCTCGTCGGGCGTCTGGGCCAGCTGGAGGACCGTCTCGATGCCGAGGCCGGCGAGGCGCTCCGAGATCCGGCTGCCGATGCCCCAGAGCTCCTTGGTCTTCCGGTGGCCCATCACCTCGAACCAGTTGTCCCTGGTCAGGCGGAACATCCCCCGTGGCTTGCCGAACTCGGTGGCGATCTTGGCGCGCACCTTGGTGTCGCCGATGCCGACCGAGCAGTGCAGCCTGGTCGCGAGGAGCACGTCGGACTGGATCGTGCGGGCGACCGCCTCCGGGTCGTCGGTCTCGATGCCGACGAAGGCCTCGTCCCAGCCGAGCACCTCGACGACCGCGCCCGGGATCGCTCGCAGGGTGTCCATCACGACCGCCGAGGCTTCGTCGTACGCCGGCTTGTCGACCGGCAGCAGCACGGCCTCGGGGCAGCGGCGTACGGCCGTCTTGAGCGGCATCCCGGACCGCACCCCGAACTCACGCGCCTCGTAGGAAGCGGTGGACACCACGCCCCGCTCCGTGGGATCGCCGCGGCCGCCGACGATCACGGGCAGCCCGGCCAGCTCGGGGCGACGAAGGACCTCCACCGCCGCGATGAACTGGTCCATGTCGACATGGAGCACCCAGCGGGCCATGCGTCCATCCTGCCGGAGCCCGCCGACACCGGTCCCGGATGCCGACCCAGTGACACGGGTGAGACCTGAGTACGAGCACGCAGGACGCCGGGGCCCGGTCATGGAAGGCTGGCCCGCATGGTGCCGACGATCTGGGTGATCCCCACCCACGCGCTCTTCGTCGGCCTCGGAGTCGTCGCGGCGACCCTGGTCTTCGTGGTCGAGGCACGACGGCGGGGCCACACCGACGACCGGCTGCTGATCGTGGTCACGGGTGCCCTGGTCGGTGGAGCGCTGTTCATGCGGTTCGGCACCTGGCTGCAGCACGTCGACCTGCGCGACAACGCGACGCTGGCCGAGCAGTGGGCCTACGGGAACCGCAGCATCCTCGGCGGTCTCGTCGGTGCCTGGCTGGGCGTGCACGTGGCGAAGCGGTTGTGCGGCTACCGCCTCCGCACGGGCGACCTGTTCGCTCCCGCCGTCGCCCTCGGGATGGCCGTGGGTCGCATCGGCTGCTTCCTCACCGAGCCGTTGCCGAGCACCGGCGGCTACAACGTCTCGTTCCTCTACGAGAGCGCTTTCCACCTGGTGGCTTTCGCGGTCATCTGGTTCTGGCTGCGACGACGCGCGCTGCCACCGGGGGAGATCTTCGTCTGGTACGTCGCGGCGTACGGGATCTTCCGCTTCCTCGTCGAGTTCGTGCGCGGCAACGAGGTCGTCTGGCACGGGCTGACCCGACCCCAGCTGTTCCTCGCCGTGACGATTCCCCTGGTGCTGCTGCGGATTCTCCTGCGTGCCCGCTCGGGCGCCTACAGTCCTGCCCCGTCGAGCCACGAGGAGCTGGTGCACCAGTGAGCACTCGCACCGGACCCGGCATGCCGCTGCGCGGCGACCGGATCCACCGCTACGTGAACGCGTTCTGCCCGCTCTGCCACGAAGAACGGCCCGACCGCCCGCTGGCCGAGGTGCAACGGCTCTCCGGCCGGCTGGTCGAGCGCGAGGACCGGATCTGGCTCGAACGCGGCTGCGCCAGCCACGGCCTGGTCCGCACGCTGTACGACGAGTCGCCGGAGATCCTGACCTACCTCGAGCAGTGGACCGCGCCCACGAAGGTGCACACGCCCGACGTGACCGGCAACTTCGCACCCGTCCCTGCGGCGTACGCCGACGGCCTGCCGGAGATGCAGACCCAGCACACCTGCATCCTGCTCGAGGACCTCCTCGACCACTGCAACCTCAAGTGCCCGACCTGCTTCGCGGCCTCGGCACCCTCGCTGGCCTCGGTCGTCCCCCTCGAGCAGGTGCTGGCCTCGATCGACGCGCGCCTCTCCCGCGAGAACGGCCGCATCGACGTCCTCATGCTGAGCGGTGGCGAGCCCACCCTCTACCCCTGGCTGCCGGAGCTGCTGGACGCCGTCGCGAAGCGACCCATCGTGCGCGTGCTGGTGAACACCAACGGTCTCGTGGTCGCGCAGGACGACGCGATGCTCGACCTGCTGAAGCGGCACCGGGAACGGGTCGAGGTCTACCTGCAGTACGACGGCGAGTCGGCCGAGGCGTCCACCCACCATCGCGGCGCCGACATCCGGCGGTTCAAGGAACGGGCCATCGAGCGCCTCTCCGGAGCGGGGGTCTTCACCACGCTCACGATGACGGCTGCCCTCGGGGTCAACGACGACGAGATCGGGTTCGTGATCAAGCGCGCCCTGGACACGCCGTACGTCGGGGGCGTCACGATCCAGCCGGTCTTCGGGTCCGGACGCAGCTCCGGGCTCGACCCGCTGGACCGGCTCACCCACACCGGCGTTCTTGCTCGGCTCGAGGAGCAGACAGCAGGCCAGGTGACCTGGCAGGACCTGACCGCCTTGCCGTGCTCGCACCCGCACTGCTGCTCGGTCGGCTACCTGCTCCGCGACGACTCGGGCTCGTGGAAGTCGCTGGTGGGGCTGATCGGGCACGACCGGCTCAAGCAGTGGCTGGACCTCGAGCCGGAGATGCTCGCCAACCGGATCGCCGACGACTCGATCCCCGACCAGCTCCGCGCCGTGGTGAAGGGCTCCCTCCTGGACCTGCTCTCCGAGCAGTCGTCGCTGTCGCACCCGTCGATGGCGACCATCTGGAGCGACATCTGCACCAACTGCGACCTCGGGATCGGCACCCTGGCCACGCTCGCGGCCTCCCGGCTCCCGGGCCAGCACGACCGGCTGCGGCGGATGCTGGGGGAGCGGGTGCTGCGCGTGACCGTGAAGCCCTTCATGGACATGAACACGATGATCGAGGAGCGGCTCACCCAGTGCTGCGTGCACGTGGCGACCGTCAACGGCGACACCGGCGCTCACCAGTGCGCGCCGTTCTGCGCGGTGCAGGCCTGGGCGCCGCTCTCGGAGACGCGGATCTCCACCGCCGTCGGGCTTCCGCTGGTGGACGTGCGATGAGCGACCCGCGCCAGGTGCAGCCGCCACGCCTCGAGGACTCTGTCGAGACCTCCGCCGAGCCGCCCTTCGACCCGCTCAAGCTCTGCGTCTTCGCGACCGTGGCTCTCCTGGGCTGGCTCCTCGGACCGTTCGCGCTGCTGGGCTTCGCGGTGCTGGCGATCGTCGGCTACGCCAGGGCCAGGCGCCAGGGACTGCTCCGCTCGAAGTGCAAGCTGGGCGACACCCGGCTGGTGCTGCTCTACCTCGTCGTCCTGGCGGCCGCGGCCGCCTTCGGCATCTACCTGCTGCTCGTCTGAGCACCGATCGAGAGGGTCAAGCGATGTCGCAACCACCGTCGCCGTACGGCGGTCCGCCGGGACCTCCCGGACCTCCCTACGGCGGGCCTCCCTACGGCGGGCCCCCCGGGCCCTACCCACCTCAGCAGCCCGGCCGACCGAGCGGGATGTCGAACAAGGCGAAGTTCTGGATCGGCGTGGTGCTGGCGCTGCCGGTGCTCGTCCTCGCCGGGATCATCAGCGGCGCGGCGTCGGCCGTCGTCGACGGCATCAGCGGTGACTCCAACGCCGCGGCTGCGGTGGCCTTCGTCGTCGGGCTCGGCGAGCTGGCTGCCCTGGTGGCGGCGATCGTGTTCGCACCGACGCGCTGGTTCGCGATCGGCGTGATCGCCGGTGTTGCGGTCCTGTTCGTCCTCGCCGCAGGAGCGTGCGTGGTCCTGATCATCGGGCTGTCGAGCAGCTACAACTGAGCCCGCGCCCGGACGTCATACGAGCTGGCTGTCCTGGCGACCGCAACGTATGACGTCCCGCGGGACGTCATACGAGGTGGTGCCCCCGGCCGCCGATTCGTATGACGCACGGGGTGGGTGGGAGGATGGTGCGGTTGTGACCCAGCCTATCGATGACCAGCCCATCAAGACCCTTCCCCTCGTCTTCGAGGAGCCCAAGGGACCCCGCGGGCCGAAGCCCAAGCCGCCGCGCCACCTCGCCGACCTGACCCCTGCCGAGCGCAAGGCACGCCTCGAGGAGCTCGGGCTGCCGGGCTTCCGGGCCAAGCAGCTCTCCACCCACTACTTCTCCCGCCTGGTCGACGACCCCGCGCAGATGACCGACCTCCCGGCCGGCCAGCGCGCCGAGCTCGTCGAGGGCCTGCTGCCCCACCTGATGACGCCGCTGAAGGTCCAGGAGGCCGACAAGGGCGCCACCCGCAAGACGCTCTGGAAGCTGTTCGACGGAGCGCTCGTCGAGTCGGTGCTGATGCGCTACCCGGGCCGGGTCACGATGTGCGTCTCGAGCCAGGCCGGCTGCGGGATGGCGTGCCCGTTCTGCGCCACCGGCCAGGGCGGGTTGCAGCGCAACATGTCCACCGGCGAGATCGTCGAGCAGGTCGTCGCCGGTGCCCGAGCGCTGGCCCGCGACGAGGTCCCCGGCGGTCCCGGCCGCGTCTCGAACGTGGTGTTCATGGGCATGGGTGAGCCGATGGCCAACTACAAGGCCGTCATCGGTGCCGTACGCCGCCTCACGGACCCGGCTCCCGACGGGCTCGGCATGTCCGCGCGCGGGATCACCGTCAGCACGGTCGGCCTGGTGCCGCGGATCAACCAGCTGACCGAGGAAGGCATCCCGGTCACCCTGGCGCTGAGCCTGCACGCCCCCGACGACGAGCTGCGCAACGAGCTGGTCCCGATCAACACCCGCTGGAAGGTCGGCGAGGCGGTCGAGGCTGCGTGGAACTACGCGAGGGTCACCAAGCGCCGCGTCTCGATCGAGTACGCCATGATGCGCGGGATCAACGACCAGGCCTGGCGTGCCGACCTGCTCGGCGACGTGCTCAACTCCTACGGCGACTGGGGCTGGGTGCACGTCAACCTGATCCCGCTGAACCCCACCCCGGGCTCCAAGTGGACCGCCAGCGACCCGAAGGACGAACGCGAGTTCGTCCGCCGGCTCGAGGCGAAGGGCGTGCCCACCACCGTCCGGGACACCCGCGGCAGCGACATCGACGGCGCCTGCGGCCAGCTCGCCGCGGTCGACGCCTGACCCGGCTGCCGACGGAACAGTCGGAATAGTCAGCGCCCAGCCTCGTTGGGCCCTGTATGACCACCATCGCGATCATCGGAGCCGGAAAGGGACTCGGCGCTGCCGTGGCCCGCCGCTTCGGCAAGGAAGGCCACGCCGTTGGCCTGATCTCCCGGCACCAGGGGCGTCTCGACGCCCTGGCTGCCGAGCTCGAGCAGGACGGTGTGCAGGCCAAGGGCTTCGTCGCCGACGTGCGCGATCCGGCGAGCATCGCCGCGGCCCTCGAGCAGGTGACCGAGACGCTCGGCCCGATCGAGGTCCTGCAGTACAGCCCGCTCCCGCAGAAGGACTTCATGCGGCCGGTCCTCGAGACCACTCCGGCCGACCTCACGGGCCCGATCGAGTTCTCCATCTACGGACCCGTCGCTGCCGTCCACCAGGTCCTCCCGGGCATGCGCTTCCTGCCCGAGGGCTCCAACCCCAGCATCCTGTTCGTCAACGGCGGGTCCGCGGTCAAGCCCGGACGCAACGTCACCGGCACGTCGGTCGCGTTCGCCGGCCAGGCGGCGTACGCCCAGCTGCTGCACGAGGTGCTCGGCGAGGAGGGCATCTACGTCGGCCAGCTGATCATCGGCGGCCGCATCATCGAGGGCGACAAGGAGAAGGACCCCGCTGTCCTGGCGGACCACCTCTGGGAGCTGCACACCAAGCGCGACACCTTCCGCACCCAGGTCGCCGAGGACTGAGGTTTCGAGACGCTCGCTGCGCTCGCTCCTCAACCACCGGTAGCTCAGGGCATGTCGGCGGGCTTGCGCACCAGGCAGCTCGGTGTTGCGGTCCTTCGGCGCGCCCGTGGCGGTCAGGTCCGCCTGCGGGTCGTTGACGGAGAGCTCGCGGGAGAGTGCGGCCAGAGTGACGGTCGAACCCAGGTCGCCGCGGTAGTCCGCCGGACCCGCGTGGTCGACGATCGTGGTGAAGATCGACAGGGTGCTGTCCTCGTTGTCGGCCACCTCGACGAGGCGTGACTGCTGCGGGTAGTCGATGTGCGCGGCGGTGTTGATCTCCCAGAAGCCACCAGAGCCGTCGGACCGCGTGTGCGCGGTGATCTCGTTGCGGTGCGTGTGTCCGTTGACCCAGGCGACCAGCCGCGGCTGGGTCAGCAGGTACGCCGTCACCTCGGCGCCGAGCACGCGCGGGTTCACGTCGCCCCCGGTCGCCACGAACGGGTTGGTCATCGAGGCGCTCGTGTGGTGGCTGAACAGCAGCACCGCCTTGCCGTTGGCCGACTCGATCGTGCTCTTCAGCCAGGAGAACTGTGCCTGGTCGAGCGACCCGTCGGCGTAGCCGTTGGGGTTCACGGTGTCCATCACGACGAACCGGAACCGGCCCTGGTCGAAGGCGTAGTAGGCCGTGTCCGCGTCCCGGTTGGCCTGGGTGAAGCCATGGCCGCGCGGCAGGCCCGTGGTCGAGAAGTGCTCGTCGACGATCTCGCCACGGGAGAGCTGGTGGCGTTTCGCGTCCGCCGTCACCGGCTTGGCGTACGGCGAGACCACGATCCCTCCGAGGACCTGCTCGAGACTGCTGCCCTCGGGATCGAGGACATCCGCCGGCGCCACACCGGCCGGTGGCGAGATCACCTTCACGTTCCCGGTCGCCAGCTGGTTGGTCGGCACGGTCTTGATCGGGAAGTTGCCCTGGGAGAGGCCGTCGTGGTTGCCGAAGCAGGTGTACCAGGGGATGTCGAGACCGGCGGCCTTGAACGGTCGCCTGGCCGCGTCGAGCAGCTTCGGGATCGTCGGGAAGCCGTACTCCGCGCGGTAGCGGTCGGCACTCCGGCCCACGGGCGTCCCGCCGGGGTGCCAGTAGTGCGTGTCGTAGTAGAGCGGGTCGGCGTCCATCACGCCCTCGTAGCGACTCGTCGACCCGCTGTCGGGCACGACCCGCTCGCCGTCGAGGACGTCGATGTTCCAGCGGACCTCGTTGTACTGGCAGTTGTCGGTGTTGTCCCCGGTCTCGATCGCGAACCGCAGCGGCAGCCCGGTGACCGGGCCGGTCCTCGCCGCGTTGATCGCGCGCACCATCGCGTCGCCCACCTGGGCCGAGAGCATCTCCTGGGGGCGGTAGGCGGACGCGAAGATCCCGGGCGTCTGCGCCGGTGGTGTTGGGGTCGTCGTAGCGGTCGGTCCACTCGACCCGGGCGGGGGACTGGTGGTCCACCACGTGCACGTCGCTGAGCTGCGCGAAGGCGAGCAGGCCGATGCGGTGCGCAGCGCGGTCGCCGTCGGCGGTCACGCCGAGATCGGTGCGCACGAGCCGGGGGTCGGCCGGCTTGGCGACCACCTTGCGGTAGCCCTGGGCGTTGGGTGCGCCCGGTCCGTAGGTCCCGTTGGCCGTCGTACGGCCGGCAGCGACGGCCTCCGCGCTGAGCGGGCCGAAGATGGTCTCCCGGCTCACGGTCGCCACTCCACCCATCACGAGCGCGGACGTGAAGAGATGGCGACGGGTGAGGTCCATGGCGGGTCAACGACGTGTGGGCGACGAAGGTCACGTCCACGGGGTGGTTGGGAAGCCGCGTTCCGGTGGACACCACCCGGTGATGGCGGGAAGATCACCCCACAGTCCACCCTGATGAGGAGCTAGTCGATGGCCAACGAGCCACAGCCGGAAAAGCTGGAGAAGCTCAACCGGCTCGAGGACCTGAGCAACGCGGACCTCAAGAAGGTGATCGACAAGGGCCGTCACGTCCGTCTGCCGGCCAACTGGTCACTGATCTGGGAGAAGACGCCCGCCGACAAGGCCTACCTGATCGTCGAAGGCGAGGTCTCGGTGCGCAAGGGCAGCGAGGAGGTCGCTCGGCTCGGCCCCGGTGACGTGATCGGCGAGATGGCGATCGTGGGTCACAAGCTCCGCTCCGCGAGCGTGGTCAGCCTGACGCCCCTCGAGGTCATCCACTTCACGAAGGAGTCCCTCGAGGAGCTGCTCGACGACGTGCCCGCCTTCGGCGAGGCGCTGCGCGGCACCACGAGCGACCGCCTGGGCTCTTCCTGAGCACGTGCCCGACCCCTTCGACCAGAACGCCCTGATCGACCAGCTCGAGGTCTACCTCCTCGGTGAGGAACCGACACTCTCCGGCAACGACCTCGCCGACGAGGTCGGCATCCCCTTCGAGGTGGCCCGGCAGCGCTGGCGCAGCCTCGGGTTCACCGAGGTGGGTGCCGACGTGAAGGCGTTCACGCACGCCGACCTGGAGGCGCTGCGCCTGACCCAACGCCTCAGCGAGCTCGGCTTCCTCGAGCCGGACGAGGAGTCCGCGCTGGTGCGCAGCCTCGGCCGCAGCTTCGCCCGCCTGGCGGAGTGGCAGATGGGCCTGCTCGCCAAGCGCATCGACCTCGACACGATGGAGCTCGACGAGATCGCTGCCCTGATGGACGAGATCGTGCCCGCGATCGAGTCGCTGCAGAGCTACGTCTGGCGCCGGCACACCCTCGGGGTCGGGGCGCGGCTGCTGCACTCCGCGCTGCGCGAGTCCGATGCGGACGAGGGCGATGCAGACGGGGCCGACAGCGCCGAGGCGAGCGAGGTGGACGACGACGCGACCACGATGGGCGTGGGGTTCGCCGACATCGTCAACTACACCCAGCAGAGCAGGTCGCTGAGCCGGTCCGAGCTGACCCACCTGATCGACGAGTTCGAGTCCCGCGCGCTGGAGATCGTCTCCGAGCACGGGGGACGCATCATCAAGACCATCGGCGACGAGATCCTGTTCGTCGCCGACGACGCCGCCGGCATCGCCCGGATCGGCCTCGAGCTGATCGAGGAACCGGAGCGCAAGGACGACTTCCCGGAGCTGCGGGTGGGTCTCGCCTGGGGACCGGCCCTGTCCAGGCTCGGGGACGTGCTCGGTCCCGTGGTCAACATCGCCTCCCGCCTCACCTCGACGTCCCGCCCGGGTCGCGTCCTCGTCGACAAGGCACTGGCCGACGAGCTCGACGGCGACGACGCGTTCAAGCTGCGCCGGCTGCGGCGTACGTCGGTGCGGGGCTACCGCCGCCTCGAGCCGTGGGCCCTGCAACGGGCCAAGGACAACGGCGAGCAGTAGCGCTCACCCGGCCAGCAGACCCGGCACCTCCTCGGGGTCGTCGACCAGGTGGGCGCTCGCCCCGAACGGCCTCTCCTCGCCGAGCGCTCGCACGAGCGGCCAGGCCGGGAGCGTCCGGGTCCAGTAGTCGGTGCCGACGAAGACCATCGGGACCACCTCCGACTCCGGTGCGTAGAAGTTGGTGCAGGCCGCCTGGAAGATCTCCTGGACCGTGCCGGCGGAGCCGGGCAGGAACACGATGCCTCCACGACACACCTCCAGCAGCACGTCCTCGCGGATCGCGTTGCGGAAGTACTTCGCGATCGCCGAGCTGAACGCGTTGGGCGGCTCGTGACCGTAGAACCACGTGGGAATGCCCAGGGAGCGCCCGGAGTCGGCCAGGTCCGCGACGGCGCCGATGGCGACCTGTGCCCAGGCGGCCCGGTCCGGCTCGAACGAGGGCACCTCGGCGATCTCGGCCAGCACGCCGGCGAGCGTGGCCGGGTCGTCGTCGGCCAGGCGTGCGCCGAGGTTCGCGGCCTCCATCGCACCGGGGCCACCGCCGGTCGCCACGGACCTGTCGCGCGCGGCCAGTGCATGGCCGAGCCGCGCGATGTCGGCGTACGCCGGATCGTCCCGCGCCAGCCGGTGACCGCCCATGACTCCCACGATCCGACGCTGGTGCGTGAACTCCTGCAGGGCGTCGTCGATCGAGCTGTCGTGCAGCGCCTTCGCCAGCAGGTGCCGGAGAGCCCCGCGTGGCGACGCCTTGCGTGACCAGGCGTAGATCCGCGCGTCGGGCGTGGCCCGGTAGCCGTGCTCGAGACCGTCGTAGAGCTCGGCCGGCGTGTAGAGCGAGGCCCGCCACGGGTCGAACGGCACGTCGGGGACGGCCGGGAAGATCAGGGCGCCACCCGCGCGGAGCCGGTCGGCCACCGGCTCGGAGATCGTGCACCCGAGGAACAGCGAGCCGCGCGCGTCGAGCGCGAGGAGCACGTCGTCACGACCGGTCAGGTCGAGCCCCTGGACCTCCCAGGCCGACATCGACCCCTTCCCGGCCCGCGCACGAGTCGCTGCCCGGTCGAACTCGTCCAGCGACTCGATCTCGATCACGGGTCGATCATGCCGGAGCGGGCCCACACCCCAGCGATGGCTAGCCTCTGGGCATGACTGCTCCACACCACGGCAACGTGAGCTTCGCCTTGCTGGACACCGCCGTCATCCGTGGTCGGGGGGACGAGCCGGTGGTCGACCAGATGACCCACGCCCGGTTGCTCGAGGAGGCTGCCGCCCTCGGCGGGGTGCTGCGTCAGCTGGGCGTGCGGCCCGGCACGCCGATCGTGATCGACCTGGACGACGACCTCGACGCGGTCGTCGCCGCGCTGGCCTCCGCGCGGATCGGTGGAGTCGTGACCACCGCCGACGACCCCTCCGCGCCCGCGGTCCTCGTCTCGACCGGATCGGCCGTCCCGGCGCAGGGGAGGGTTCGTCTCGTGCGTGGCGACGACGTGGCCGATCCCGATCTGGAGTGGGACGCGATGATCCGCGCGGGGCGCACCGACCCGGCCGGCGCCGAGGAGCTGCCGCCGGGCGCGGCGTACTCCCCGGAGCGGAGCGCCGAGGAGCAGATCGCCGTGCTCACCTCGTCCCGGCCGCCGTACGCCGCGGCCGAGCTGCGGCGCCTGCTCCAGGTCTGACTGGGTGTGTCCCTAGTGACGACCGCGTAGGTAGGTCGTCAGTCGAGCAGCGAGGTCCACGGAGGCTTCGATCTCTTCACGACGGATGGAGACACTTTCCACGTTGAGGCCGAAGGGCACTCCGAGGCGGCGGCAGAAGTCGATGAGCTCGACGGCCGTCGCCTGCGCCTGCTCCAGGGAGGCCGCCAACGGGTTGGTCGAGTGCCGGAGGTCGTTCTCGATCCACCGAGGGACGTCGACGCCGAGCCAGCGAAGGAACTCGAGGGTCTTCATCGAGCCGCACACGGAGAACGTGAACACGATCGGGACCGGAGCCAGTCCACGGGACTCGCACTCGTAGCAGTAGTCGGAGACGAGGTTCTTGGCGGCGTTGAGGTCGTAGACGACCTGGGAGACGAAGAACCGGCAGCCCGCCTCCTGCTTCGCGATCAGGCGCAGGTGCTCGTTCTCGCGGCGGCTGTGCCTCTCGGGGATCGCCACTCCTCCGAGCAGCAGCTCCGGGTTCAGCTCTGTCCGCAGGGCTTGGGCATCGGCGAGGGACACGGGCGGGGTGGTGCCGCTGGAGGCGGCGCCGACCAGCACGGTCAACGTTCGGCGGGGATCCTGCTCGGTGAGCCACGTTCGCAGTTCTTCGCGCTGGTACTTGCCGACCGCGCGGTAGACGATGGCCGGGGTTCGCCACGCCTGGAGGTGTTCCGCCCGGTACTCGGACGGGTCGACGGTCGGGCTGAAGGGGAACGGGCGCTCGACCGGGTTGCGGGATCTCTCGTCGTCGATGTCGTACAGGACCAGTCCGTCGAGGTCGAGGTGGTCCAGCCGTTCGACGGTGGCGCGTGCGATCTCCGGGAGCCGCTCGGCGGGCGTCGACTGCCTCGGCGGGGTGATCGCGAAGAGGACGAAGTCACCGTGACCGGATCTGATGCGCGTGGTGATCTCCACCTCGCGAAGGTAACGGGTCGGCTCAGAGCTCGACGCCCTCCCCGAAGCGCTCCCGGTGGTCGGCCGGGATCAACGGCTTCTCGCCGCGGACCTTGAGCTGCTGGACCGCCCAGGTGTTGCCGTCGGGGTCGGAGAAGCCGAAGAGGGTCCCGCCGTCGCGCTCGTCGAAGACCTGGATCTCACTGCACTCCACGCCGCGCGAGACCAGCTCCTCACGGGCGGCTGCGGCGTCGGAGACGACCAGCTGCACCCCGCGGAGCGAGCCGGGCTCCATGTCGCGCTGACCGGGCAGGTCGCCGACGACGATCGAGCAGCCGGAGCCGCGCGGAGTCAGCTGCGCCACGTGCATGTGTTCGTTCCGGGTGTCGTGATCCAGCGCGAAGCCGACCTGGTCGCGGTAGAAGGCGATCGCGGCATCGAGATCGCTGACGGGCACGATGACTACTTCGAGGGTCCAGTCCATCGCGCCACCTTCCCAGCGATTCGATCGTTTTGCGACAGGGCTTCGGACGGCCTTCTGGCGGAGGCGCCGTCCGCGCCCCGGGGGCCTGCGCCGGCGGCGCCGTCCGGACGCTCCGGGGTTCGCACCCACCGGATCGAGACGGCCTCCGTCGGTCCTCGGAGCGCTCGTCCGGCACGGAGGCCAGTCCCATCCACGCTCACCCCGGAGGCCCGGACGTCGCCTCCGACTCCGGCCGGAGCGGCACGGACGGCGCCGCAGGCGCGAGGCCGCTGCGACGTGAACGGCGAGCACCCTGGCTGAGCCTGTCGACACCGCACCACACCGCCTCGTCGGCCGGACCCCGATGCCCGGCTGGGACACTGGGACCGTGAGTGAGCAGCGCGATGTCGTCATCCTGGGGTCGACCGGGTCGATCGGGACCCAGGCGCTGGACGTGGTGCGGGCCAACCCCGACCGGTTCCGGGTCGTGGGGCTGACGGCGGGCGGGTCGCAGGAGCAGCTCTTCGAGGAGCAGGTCGCGGAGTTCGGGCCGGCGTACTCCGGGCTCGGTGAGGCGGCGTCGACCGAGGCGGCGGGGCTGGCCTGCGACGTGGTGCTCAACGGGATCACCGGGGCGGTCGGGCTGCGGCCCACGGTGGCTGCGCTGGAGGCGGGCAACACGCTGGCCCTGGCCAACAAGGAGTCGCTGATCATCGGGGGGCCGGTCGTGACCGCGCTGGCGAAGCCCGGTCAGATCGTGCCGGTCGACAGCGAGCACAGTGCGCTGGCCCAGTGCCTGCGGGGCGGTCGCGCCGAGGAGGTACGCCGCCTGGTGCTGACCGCGAGCGGGGGACCCTTCCGCGGGCGTTCGCGAGAAGAGCTGGCCGAGGTCACTCCGGAGCAGGCGCTGAACCACCCGACGTGGGACATGGGACCCGTCGTGACGATCAACTCGGCGACGCTGGTCAACAAGGGCCTGGAGGTGATCGAGGCGCACCTGCTCTTCGACATCCCGATCGAGCGGATCGAGGTCGTCGTGCACCCGACGAGCGTGGTGCACTCGATGGTCGAGTTCACCGACGGGTCGACGCTGGCGCAGGCCAGCCCGCCGACGATGCTGATCCCGATCGCGCTCGGCCTGGCGTGGCCGGACCGGGTCCCCGAGACGGCGCCGCCGGTGGACTGGACGACGCCGCAGACGTGGGAGTTCTTCCCGCTCGACGACGAGGCGTTCCCCGCCGTACGCCTCGCCCGTGAGGCGGCGGAGCTCGGCGGCACCGCGCCCGCGGTCTACAACGCGGCCAACGAGGTGTGCGTGGAGGCGTTCCGCCGGGGGCGGATGGCGTTCACCGGCATCGTGGACACGGTGGCCGCGCTCCTGGCTGAGCACCGCGTCACCCGCCACGACGTATCCTCTGACCCGGCGACGCTGAGCGTCGACGACGTGCTGGCCGCGGACGCCTGGGCACGCGACCGGGCCTCTGACCAGCTGAAGGAAACGAACGCATGACCGTGCTCACCTACACCCTGGGTGTGCTGCTCTTCGCCGTCGGCGTCGCGGCCTCGATCGGGCTGCACGAGGCCGGTCACCTGATTCCCGGCAAGCTGTACAACGTCAAGGTCACGCAGTTCTTCGTCGGCTTCGGACGGACCCTGTGGTCACGCCAGAAGGGTGAGACGGAGTACGGCCTCAAGGCGATCCCGCTCGGCGGCTACTGCAAGCTCATCGGGATGGTGCCGCCCGCGCCCGACGAGGAACCGGACCGCGTGCGCAGCCGCAACACGGGGATGTTCGCCCAGCTCGTCAGTGACACCCGCACGGCGGAGTACGAGCACGTCGGCCCCGAGGACCACGACCGGCTCTTCTACAACAAGCCCTGGTGGCAGCGGATCATCATCATGGGCTCCGGGGTGGCCATCAACCTGGTGCTCGCCTTCTTCCTGTTCGCGATCGTCTTCATGGGCTACGGCATCGCGCAGGCGACCACCACGGTCCGCGGTGTCTCGGAGTGCGTCATCGCGGTCACCAAGGCCAACGTCGACCAGCCGCAGCGTGCCTGCACCGCCGCCGACCCGGAGGCCCCGGCCAAGGCGGCCGGGTTCCTGCCCGGCGACACGATCGTCTCGATCAACGGCACCGAGATCACCACCTGGCCGCAGGCGCAGAAGGAGATCCGGGCCAACGGCGACGAGACGGCGGAGATCACCGTCGAGCGCAACGGCAAGCAGGTGGTGCTGCACCCGACGACCACGGTCACCACGGCCAACGTGGACCCGGACAACCCGGAGAAGATCACCAAGGTCGGCTTCCTCGGCGTGGTCCCGACGACCGAGCGCGAACGACAGGGTGTCGGCTACGTCGTCTCGACGATGGCGGACGGCACCTGGCAGACCCTCCAGACGATCGCTGCGCTGCCCGACAAGGTCTACCACGTGGGGCGCGCGGCACTGGGCCTCGAGGAGCGTGACCCGAACGGCCCGATGAGTGTGGTGGGCGCCGGTCGGGTCGCCGGCGAGATGGCCTCGGAGAAGTCGACACCCGGGCTCGACCGGTTCTTCTCCGTCATCCTGCTGCTCGCCGGCCTGAACCTGTTCCTCGGGCTGATCAACCTGGTCCCGCTCCCGCCCTTCGACGGCGGCGGCATCGCCACGACGCTCTACGAGACGGTGCGCCGCTGGATCGCTCGGCTGCGCGGCAAGCCGGACCCCGGCGGCGTGGACAGCGCCAAGCTGCTGCCCGTCACCTACGTGATGGCCACGCTGATCCTGGTGCTCAGCGTGGTGCTGATCTACGCCGACATCGTCGCGCCCGTCTCGCTGAGCTGATCCAACCTCGTCAAACCTAGGATGGCCCCATGACTTCCGTTTCCCTGGGCATGCCCGAGGCCCCGCCGCCCGTGCTCGCTCCGCGACGCCCGACCCGCCAGATCCAGGTCGGCAAGGTCGGCGTCGGCAGCGAGTCCCCGGTCTCGGTGCAGTCGATGACCACGACGCTGACCTCCGACGTCAACGCGACCCTCCAGCAGATCGCCGAGCTGACGGCCTCGGGCTGCGACATCGTCCGCGTCGCGTGCCCCTCGCAGGACGACGCCGAGGCGCTTCCCGCGATCGCCACGAAGTCGCAGATCCCCGTGATCGCCGACATCCACTTCCAGCCCAAGTACGTCTTCGCCGCGATCGACGCCGGCTGTGCCGCCGTACGCGTCAACCCGGGCAACATCCGCAAGTTCGACGACCAGGTCAAGGAGATCGCCCAGGCTGCCAAGGACCACGGCACCTCCATCCGGATCGGCGTCAACGCGGGGTCGCTCGACAAGCGGGTGATGGAGAAGTACGGCAAGGCGACCCCCGAGGCGCTCGTCGAGTCCGCCGTGTGGGAGGCCTCGCTCTTCGAGGAGCACGACTTCCACGACTTCAAGATCTCCGTCAAGCACAACGACCCCGTCGTGATGGTCCGCGCCTACGAGCTGCTCGCCGAGGCGGGCGACTGGCCGCTGCACCTCGGCGTCACCGAGGCCGGCCCCGCCTTCCAGGGCACGATCAAGTCCGCCACCGCCTTCGGGGCGCTGCTGAGCCAGGGCATCGGGGACACGATCCGGGTCTCGCTGTCCGCGCCGCCGGTCGAGGAGGTGAAGGTCGGCATCCAGATCCTGCAGTCGCTCAACCTGCGCCCGCGCAAGCTGGAGATCGTCTCCTGCCCCTCGTGCGGTCGCGCCCAGGTCGACGTCTACACGCTGGCCGAGCAGGTCACGGCCGGCCTCGAGGGCATGGAGGTGCCGCTGCGCGTCGCGGTGATGGGCTGCGTCGTCAACGGCCCGGGGGAGGCCCGCGAGGCCGACCTCGGGGTCGCGTCCGGCAACGGCAAGGGCCAGATCTTCGTCAAGGGCGAGGTGATCAAGACCGTCCCGGAGTCGCAGATCGTGGAGACCCTGATCGAGGAAGCGATGCGGATCGCCGAGGGGATGGAGGCCGAGGAGGGCGCCACCGCCGAGGTCAGCGTCTCCTGAGCCCCCTCAGCTGCACGGTCAGCTGCGAGCGGCGAGCGCGAGCTTGATCTGCGCGAGTGCGGCCATCGAGGCGCGGTAGCCCGCGCTCTCGGTGGAGAGGAACTTCAGGTCCTTCAGTGCCTTGGCCACCGCGGCCTTGTCGGTCAGCTCGATCACGCTGGCCTGCTGCCACGCCGGCCCCTGCTGCTGGGTGGCGACGGGCGCCTGCTTGGTGAGCGTGGCCAGAGCCGCCTTGACGACGGCCGGCTTCGGCGGCTGCGTGGGCTGCTTCTTCCCCTTCTTCGCCTTGGGGGCAGGCGTCGGGGTGCTGCTGGCGTACGTCTGGGCGGCGGAGCGCACCTTCTGCAGCCGCAGCTCCATGTCGTACGGCGCCACGCGGGTGCTGAACGCCGCCAGCGCGGCGATGGCCTTCTTCTGGCTCGGCAGACCCGCGGCGCAGTCGTCCTTCGTCGCGGAGGCCGCGTAGTAGTCGATGGTCGCCGCGACGGTCGTCCAGCGCTGGGGGAGCGTGGAGGGGGTGGTGGCCTCGTCCCGGTCCTTGACCTCCTTGGCCAGGTCCTTCCACTTCTCGCGGCATGCTGTGGTCGCCTTGCTGGGCGCCGCGGTGCCGTCGTCGTCGCTCGACGAGCCGCATCCGGCCAGCACGAGAAGCAGCCCGAGGAGTGGGGCCACCGCCACGGCGAGGCCCGCCCGAGCACGGCGAGGGAGCATGGAGTTCACCGTAGCCGGACACGACGTCGGTGACCGCCGAACGGGACCATCACATCTGTCGTAGGCTCCGGGCGTGGTCCGGACCAGCCAGAGCATCCGTGTGCTGGGTCCGGCTGACGTCGCCGCGGCGCTCGAGCTGGTCGGCACCGACCCCGTCGTGAACGTCTTCGCCGACTACCGGACGAGGATCACCCAGCTCGACACCCGCTGGCTCGGCGGTGAGATGTGGGGCTACCACGAGGGCGATCGGCTCGTCTCGATGTGCCACGTGGGCGCCAACATGGTCCCGATCGCCACCACCCCCGCCGCGGCCGAGGCGTTCGTGGCCCGGGCCGTGCGCGCCGGCCCCAAGAGCTCGACGATCGTCGGCCCGCAGGACCAGGTGAGGATGCTGTGGTCGGGCCTGGAGGAGCACTGGCCCCGTCCCCGGGAGTTCCGCTGGGACCAGCCCCACATGCTGACCCGGCGACCGTCCCCGATCGAGTGCGACCCGATGGTGCGGCGTACGCCCAAGGAGGACGCGCAGGTGCTCTATCCCGCCTGCGTGGCGATGTACACCGAGGAGGTCGGGATCTCCCCGGAGGTCGACGGTGGCAAGGACCTCTACCGCGCCCGGGTGAACCAGCTGGTCAGCCGGGGTTGGTCGTTCTCGCGCATCGAGGACGGACGGGTGCTGTTCAAGGCCGAGGTGGCCTGCGCCACGCCGAGCGCCTGCCAGATCCAGGGGGTGTACGTCGACCCCGAGCTGCGTGGCCAGGGCCTGTGCGCTGCCGGCATGGCCACCGTCGTGGAGACCTGCCTGCGCGACATCGCCCCGGTCGTCTCGCTCTACGTCAACGGGCACAACGCGCCGGCGCGGGCGGCGTACCGCAAGGCCGGGTTCGAGCAGTCCGGGACCTTCGCGACGATCATGTTCTAGATTGCGGCCCATGACCTCACCGAACGCTGCGCCGCTGACCAAAGACGTGAAGTTCCTGGTGGGGTCGTTCCTCGCGTCCGGCACGGTGCACCTGGTGCGCCCGGAGACCTTCGAGCCGATCATGCCGGACCTCGTCCCGTCGCACCGCGAGGTGATCTACGCCAGTGGCATCGCCGAGCTGATCTGTGCTGCCGGACTGCTGCACCCACGGACCCGCAGGCTGGCTGGTTGGGCCAGCATGGGCGTCCTGCTGGCCGTCTACCCGGCCAACTTCAAGATGGCCGGCGACGCCCTGCAGACCGAGGACAAGAAGTTCAAGGCCGCGGCGCTGGCCCGGCTGCCGCTGCAGCTGCCGCTGATCCGTGCTGCCCTCCGGGCAGCGCGAGGCTGAGCCTCAGCCCACGGAGACGACGAGGTCGGCGACGGCCCGCGTCCCGGCCACCAGGTCGGCGTTGGCCTGGTCGGACTCGAGGGTCCAGCGGCGGGCGAGGTCGACGGGCTTGCCGTGCGCCACGTGCCGCTCCACGAGCCGGTCGACTCGGGTGGTCTCGTCCTGCTCGACGAACCAGACCTCGTCGAGCAGCGGCCGGACCGCTGCCCAGCCCCCGTCCTCGAACAGCAGGTAGTTGCCCTCCGTGACGACCAACCGGTGCTCCGGTCGTACGCCGATCGCGCCGGCCACCGACAGCTCCCGGGCCCGGTCGAAGGCCGGCGCCCAGACCGTGTGGGCCGTCTCCGTCCGCAGCCTGGCCAGCAGCGCGACGTACCCCTCGACGTCGAAGGTCTCGGGAGCCCCCTTGCGGTCGCCGAGCCCGAGGCGGGCGAGCTCGTCGTCGTGCAGGTGGAAGCCGTCCATCGGCACCACCACGGCCTCCGGGCCGATGCGGGAGACCAGCTGCTCGGCCATCGTCGACTTGCCCGCCCCGGGTGCACCGGCAATGCCGAGGAGTGCCCGGCCGTGGCCACCGAGCTGCCTGGCCCGGGCCGCGAGGGCGTCGATGTCCATCCGACGACCCTAGGCGCAGGGGATGAGGGGTTTCGACAACCTCGACCAACGCTGGTTGAGCGTTGGCGAAACCACTTCGCTGTTACGGAACCCCCACGGCTAGCCTGTGCGCATGATCCTCCGGATGTCGAAGCTGTTCGTGCGCACCCTTCGCGAGGACCCCGTCGACGCCGAGGTCCCGAGCCACCGCCTGCTGGTGCGCGCCGGCTACATCCGGCGTGCGGCGCCCGGCATCTACTCCTGGCTCCCGCTGGGCCTGCGGGTGTTCAAGAAGGTCGAGCAGATCGTCCGCGACGAGATGGACGCGATCGGCGCCCAGGAGCTGCAGTTCCCGGCGCTGCTGCCCCGGGAGCCCTACGAGGCGACCGGCCGCTGGACCGACTACGGCGACGGGATCTTCCGGCTCAAGGACCGCAAGGGCAACGACTACCTGCTCGGTCCCACGCACGAGGAGATGTTCACGCTCGTCGTCAAGGACCTCTACTCCTCCTACAAGGACCTGCCCGTCTGGCTCTACCAGATCCAGACGAAGTACCGCGACGAGGCGCGTCCCCGGGCCGGGCTGATCCGCGGGCGCGAGTTCGTGATGAAGGACTCCTACTCCTTCGACGTCAGCGACGCCGGCCTCGACGCGTCGTACGCCGCGCACCGCGAGGCCTACATCAGGACCTTCGACCGGCTCGGCTTCGACTACGTCATCGTCAAGGCGACCAGTGGCGCGATGGGCGGCTCGAGGTCCGAGGAGTTCCTGGCGAAGAGCGCCGTGGGTGAGGACACCTACGTGCGCTGCACGAAGTGCGACTACGCGGCCAACGTCGAGGCCGTCCAGGTGCGGCCCCCCGACGCCGTGCCGTACGACGATGCGCCGGCCGCGCACGCCGAGCAGACGCCGGACACCCCGACCATCCAGACGCTGGTGGACCACCTCAACGAGAAGTACCCGCGCGACGACCGCCCCTGGCACGCGGGCGACACCCTGAAGAACGTGATGGTGGTGCTCAAGCACGCCGACGGCACCCACGAGCCGCTGGCGATCGGCCTGCCCGGTGACCGCGACGTCGACCAGAAGCGGCTCGAGGGGATGCTCGAGCCCACCGAGGTCCTGGCGATGGACGAGGCCGAGTTCGCGAAGCACCCTGCGCTGACCAAGGGCTACATCGGCCCGGGCGTGCTGGGGGAGAAGAACGCCTCGGGCATCCGCTACCTCCTCGACCCGCGCGTCGTGGAGGGCACCCGTTGGGTGACCGGCGCGGACGTCCACGGCAGCCACGTGCTCGACCTCGTGGCCGGGCGTGACTTCACCGCCGACGGCACCATCGAGGCCGCCGAGGTGCGCGACGGCGACCCCTGTCCCAACTGTGACGACGGCGAGCTCGAGACCGAGCGCGGCATCGAGATGGGCCACATCTTCCAGCTCGGTCGCAAGTACGCCGAGGCGCTCGAGCTCAAGGTGCTCGACGAGAACGGCAAGCTCGTGACCGTGACGATGGGCTCCTACGGCATCGGGGTCTCCCGTGCTGTCCCGGTGATCGCCGAGGACAACCACGACGAGCTCGGGCTGATCTGGCCGCGGGCCGTGGCGCCCGCCGACGTGCACATCGTCGCGACCGGCAAGGACGCCTCGGTCTTCGAGGCGGCCACCACCCTCGCCGACGGGCTGTCGGCCGCAGGTCTCGAGGTGCTCTACGACGACCGGCCGAAGGTCAGCCCGGGTGTGAAGTTCAAGGACGCCGAGCTGATCGGCGTACCCACCATCGTCACGGTGGGCCGCGGCCTGGCCGACGGCAACGTCGAGGTCAAGGACCGCCGCTCCGGCGAGCGCACCGAGGTCCCGGTCGGCGACGCGGTCGACCACCTGGTCGGCGTCGTCCGCGGCTGACCGACCCTTTTCTCGCAGACGCGCGGACACAAGTCGCGAGGCGTGTCCGGTTGCTCCGTGTTTCCGGGTGTATGCCGGGGCGCCGCGCAGACTTGTGTCCGCGCGTCTGCGCCCGCAGCTCAGTCCCCGGCGACCGCGTTCAGCTCGGTGAGGTCGTCGGCCGTGGGCTCCCAGCGCAGGGCGGCGGCGTTGGTGCGGACCTGGTCGGCGCGGGTGGCGCCGGAGATCACCGAGGAGACGGTCGGCTGGGCCGCGAGGCCGGCGATGGCCACGTCGAGGATCGACAGGTCGCGGTCGGCGGCGTACGCCTCGAGTGCCTCGATCCGGTCCCAGTCGGCCTTCGCCAGCCAGCCCGCCCGGCTCGGGTCGAGGGCAGCGCGTGAGTCCGCCGGGGCCTCGCCGCCGCGCTTGTACTTGCCGGTGAGCAGGCCGTACTCGAGCGGGAAGAAGGGCAGTACGCCGAGGCCGAACCGCTCGCACGCCGGTGCCACCTCCACCTCGAGGTCGCGGTCGAGCAGGGAGTAGCGGTTCTGCACCGAGACGAACCGCTCCAGGCCCTTCGTGCGCGAGGTCCAGTCGGCGTCCGCGACCTGCCAGCCGTCGACGTTGGAGGCGCCGATGTAGCGCACCTTGCCCTCGTGGACCAGCTCGGTCAGCGCGCCGAGGGTCTCCTCGATCGGCGTCACGTCGTCGGGGGTGTGCAGCTGGTAGAGGTCGATGTGGTCGGTCTGCAGCCGTCGCAGGCTGCCCTCCACGGCGCGGCGGATGTAGCGACGTGAGCCGCGTACGCCGTGGTCGGGGCCGTTGAGCCCCTGGGCGTCCATGCCGAACTTGGTCGCGACGACGAACTCGTCGCGCCGACCCTGGAGGGCGTTCCCGATCAGCTCCTCGCTCGCGCCCGGCGTGATGCCGTAGGTGTCCGCGGTGTCGAGCAGCGTCACGCCGGTGTCCTGGGCGGCGTCGAGGATGTCGCCGACGCCGTCCTGGTCGACGCGGCGGCTGAACGCGTTGCAGCCGATGCCGACGGCGCTGACCATGAGTCCGGAGCGGCCGAGGGGGCGGTAGGTCATGTCCATGGCTCGACCCTACGAGGGCACCATCGACCGGCGCGTCCCGAGGGAGCGCACGGTCGACCTCGTCCAGGGAGTTCCACCGATGCGGACTACGGTCCTGCCATGCAGATCGACGCGGTCATCTTCGACTGGGGTGGCACCCTCACCCGCTGGCACGACATCGACTTCCACGCGGAGGGACGCGCCCTCGCGCACGCGGTGGTGGAGTCGGAGCACGAGCCGGACGTCCACGTGGACGCGTTGCAGCGGGCGAACCAGGTGATCTGGGGACGCAGCCGCGACCACCAGCAGAGCGCCACCGTGGACGACCTGTTCACCGAGGCCGGGCTGTCGCACGACCCCGAGCTGCTCGTCCACTACCGGGAGTTCTGGGAACCGCACACGTCGACCGACGCGCAGGTCGCGCCGCTGTTCACGACCCTGCGCGAGCGCGGGATCAAGGTGGGCGTCCTCTCCAACACGATCTGGCCCCGCGAGTGGCACCGCGACTTCTTCGAGCGCGACGGGGTCCTCGACCTGATCGACGGCGATGTCTACAGCAGCGAGATCCCGTGGACCAAACCCGCGCCCGAGGCCTTCCGTGCCGCCATGGCGGCCGTCGGCGCGAGCGACCCGGCACGCTGCGTGTACGTCGGCGACCGGCTCTTCGACGACATCTGGGGCGCGCACAACGCGGGTCTCAAGGCGATCCACATCCCGCACAGCGCGATCCCGGTCGAGCAGGTGGGCCACTCCCAGGGCGAGCCCGATGCGGTCGCCCACGAGCTCGCCGAGATCCCGGGTCTGCTCGACGGCCTCTGACCCGCGGGGACGTCATACGTTCCGGTGGTCGGGGCGACCAGCACGTATGACGTCCCGGGACCCGATCGGGTCAGCGCAGGCCGGGGAAGTTGCTGGGGGCAGCGCCGAAGTCCAGCTCGCGCAAGGCGCTCGCGTCCAGCTCGGTGATGGCGACGCGGCGGTCGGCACCGGACGTGTTGGCCACCAGCTCGGCATAGGTCCGGGTCACCCTGCGCTCGATCGTCCGGGCCACCGCCTCGATCTGCGCGCCCGTCGAGGTCGGGCCGGGCACGTCGTAGTCGACCTTCGCCGCCACGGGGTCGGCGCCCTTGGCGCTGACCAGCACGCTGAGCCGGTCGCGGGCGGCGCGATGGGCGCTGTAGGTGTCGTCGAGCCGCCGGAACAGCACCGGCTGCTGCGACTTGGAGGACTGGGCACCGAGGAACCCGTAGAGGTGCACGGCGGCGTGCTCGGCTGCCAGTGCCTTCTGCAACGCCTCGACCGGAGTCACCTAGACCCACCTCGCCAGCCGCTGGTCGACCGCGGCACCCATGCTGGCCAGCAGCCGGGCGAAGTCGCCGCTCTGGGCCCGCAACGCGAGCCCGTCGAGGGAGGTGTGCAGCCGCTGCTCCTTCACCTTCAGCGCACGGAGGGCGGCCTCCCGCTTGCGTGGCACGGCGTACGGCGCGGGGCTGGCCGAGGTCCTGGCCCGGTCGGGAACAGCGTTGACCAGGGTGGCCTCGTGCGCCCGGTGCATCTGGCGCAGGTCCATCAGCTGCGAGCGGGTCCCGGGATAGCGCGCCTGGGTGGCCTGCACCGCCGTCTCGGTGGCGCGGATGGCTTCCAGCGCCGCCGTGGCCACCGCCACGTCCGGGGTCACGCCCCGCGCTGGCGTCTTCGCTGCGGTCTTCCTGGGTTCCGCGTCGTCAGAACAACCGGCGAGCCGAGTCCCAGGGTCGCGATCCCCGCCGCACCGACCGCCAGGAACGTCCGGCGCGAGGGCTGGTGGCCGGCGTCGGCGGGGGTCAGGTCGGGCACGCAGGAATCCTAGGTGCACGGTCGCAGGGTGGCGGTTCCGGTTGCGGCGTGGCGCTAGGGTGAAGCCACCACAACAGCACAGCAGGGAGGGTTTTCGGCCATGAGCGCTCACGCCACCCGGGATCTCCTCGCTGAGCAGCTGACCGGCCCCATCGGGTCCCTGGGGCTCGATCTCGAGGCCGTCGACCTGTCCAACGCGGGCAAGCGTCGGGTCCTGCGCGTGGCCATCGACAAGGACGGCGGCGTCACGATGGACGACATCGCCGACGCCACCCGTGAGGTCTCCCGCGTGCTCGACGAGACCGACGCGATGGGGCAGCAGGCCTACACCCTCGAGGTGTCCTCCCCGGGCGTCGACCGCCCGCTCACCCTGCCGCGCCACTGGCGCCGCAACACCGGTCGGCTGGTCAAGGTGGTCCTCGACGAGGGCGACCCGGTCACCGGCCGGATCACCGAGACCGACGAGACCGGCGCGGTCCTCGACGTCGAGGGCGCCGACCACCGCGTGGAGTACGCCGCGGTGAAGAAGGCCAAGATCCAGATCGAGTTCAAGAAGGAGTCCCTCTGATGGACATCGACATGAGCCTCCTGCGGATGCTGGAGCGCGAGAAGGAGATCCCCTTCGCGGTCCTGGTCGAGGCCATCGAGCAGGCCCTGCTGACGGCGTACCACAAGACCAACGGCGCCCAGGAGCACGCGCGCGTCGAGCTCGACCGCAAGAGCGGGCACGTCACCGTGATGGCGCAGGAGGTCGACGAGGAGAACAACGTCGTGGGGGAGTACGAGGACACCCCCGAGGGCTTCGGCCGCATCGCCGCCACGACCGCCAAGCAGATCATGCTCCAGCGCCTGCGCGACGCCGAGGACGAGCGCAAGTTCGGTGAGTTCTCCGGCAAGGAGGGCGACATCGTCTCGGGCCTGATCCAGCAGGGCCGCAACCCCGACGACGTGATGGTCGACCTCGGCAAGCTCGAGGCGCTGCTGCCCTCGGGGGAGCGCGTGCCCGACGAGGACTACTCCCACGGCACCCGGATCAAGTGCCTGGTGATCAGCGTCCGCAAGGGGATGCGTGGCCCGCAGGTGATGCTCTCGCGCACCCACCCGAGCCTGGTCAAGAAGCTGTTCGCCCTCGAGGTGCCCGAGATCGCCGACGGCACCGTCGAGATCTGCGGCATCGCGCGCGAGGCCGGCCACCGCACCAAGATCGCCGTGCGGACCAACGTCCCGGGCGTGAACGCCAAGGGCTCCTGCATCGGTCCGATGGGACAGCGGGTCCGCGCCGTGATGAACGAGCTGCACGGCGAGAAGATCGACATCATCGACTGGTCCGACGACCCGGCCACCCTGGTCGGCAACGCGCTCAGCCCGGCCCGCGTCTCCAGCGTCACGGTGGTCGACGAGGCCAGCCGTTCCGCGCGGGTCGTCGTACCCGACTTCCAGCTGTCGCTCGCGATCGGCAAGGAGGGCCAGAACGCCCGCCTCGCCGCACGGATGACCGGCTGGCGGATCGACATCCGCTCCGACGAGGCCCCGCTCGAGCCGCCGGTCGCGCCGCCGCTGCCTGCTGAGTGAGGCTCAGCGTCCCTGGATCACTGGCGTGCCGTGGTCGCCGAGCGGGCAGTGCCTCCGCTGGCACAACGACCCGCTCGGCGCTCGCGATCCTGTCCTGCTCTGGTACCAGGTGGTCGTCTCCCCGGCTCCACTCGGGGAAGTCGAAGACCGCGACCATCAGCTGCAGCGGGTACGCCGGCGGGTGCGGGCAGCGGCGTACCTCCTCGCCGTCGACGCTGAAGACGGCCTCGTCGAGGTCCCAGTCCACCGCGTAGTCGTGGAAGTCGGCGACGTCGATCGGCAGCCTCGGCGCCGCGAAGTCCTGGGCCAGGTGGGGGTCGCGGATCTGCTTGAGGCCGATGCCGACCTCGGCGGACTCGCCCGGCACCACGTCCTTGCCGAAGACCTCGGTCACGCAGATCTCGCCGCAGTGCTCCCGCTCGTCCTCGAAGCCGCACAGCCAGAAGGCCGCCATCGACCGGGGCGAGAGCGTCATCCGACAACGGATCTCGAGGTGTCCACCGCTCTGCAGGTGGCCCTCGAACGAGGGCTGCTCCTCGGTGACCAGCTGGCCCTCGAAGACCGCCTGCTGGCCGTCGGTGCTGCCGACCGGCCCGGAGCGGTTGCCGCTCTGCACACCTGAGAGCCGCAAGGGCGGTGAGTGGGTCGCGGGGAGCCAGAGGCCTTGGGCGGCGGGGATGTCGAGCACCAGGCACGAGTCCTCGAGACGGTACGACGCACGCGTCTCCTCGCGCGAGCTCCACATCGGCAGGTAGTGCGGGAGCCACACGCTGGTGTCGAGATCCGGGCCGTCGAAGTCGTCCACGAACGTCATCGCGCACCCCTGACCCGGTCCGACCCCGGGCGATCTCGGTGCCGAGCGCGTCGAGACGGTGCTCCCAGAACACGCGGAACTGCCCGAGCCACGCGTCCACCTCGGACATCGGCCCGGCGTTGATGGCATAGAGCCTCCGCGGTCCTTCGGCCCGGACGTCGGCGAAACCGCTCTCACGCAGCACCCGGAGCTGCATCGAGACGGCCGGCTGGCCGATCCCGAACTCCGCTCCGATCACCTCCGTGATCTTGCCCGAGGAGAGCTCGTCGTCGGCGAGCAGCTCGAGGATGCGCCGCCGCACCGGATCGCCGAGGACGTCGAAGGCCTCCACGGCTAGCCCTCCGGCTCCGCCGTGTAGGCAGCCAGGCACCGGTCGGCAGCCTCGCGTGCAGCGCCGGGATCGGTGCCGTCGGCGATGCTCGCCTCGGCCCACGCAGCGTTCGACCCGGTCATCACCTCGACGTGGTAGGCGTGTCCCTCCGGGGAGGCGAGCCAGGCATCGAGCTCCGCGCGCGGCATGTCGGGCGACGTCAGGTGCTCGTGCAGGCCCCACAGCATCATCTCCCAGCCGATCCCGACGGCGCCCGGACCGAACTGGTCCCAGAACTCCTGCGGGACGGCCGCGGTGTGCACGAGGAGGAGGCGGGTCTGCTCCGCCTCGGAGGTGAGGGTCACGTCGACCCAGCTCACCTCGCCGCCGTACTCCCAGGTGAGCGCCAGCGTGGTCGGCGGCTCGCACGCGAGCACCTCACCTCCGGCGTTGCCCTCGATCTGGTAGCGACCGCCGAGCGACAGGTCGCCGGTGACCGCGCCACCCATCCACCGCGGCACGCGCTCGGGGCTCGTGAGCGCGTCCCACACCTCCTCGATCGCGGCTGGGTAGGCGCGCTCGGCGGTGAGTCGGCGTGCCTGCTGCCCGTCGCGCTCGACCGTGGTCAGGCCGCGTACGACGGCCTGCAGCTGCTCGTGGGGAGGAATCGGCATCGGCTTCTCCTGACGACATCGGATCAGGAACCGATGATATCAACAAACCCTGATATGTCACGAGCAGACGTGTAGAGGTTCTGCTCGTCGTGCGGGAGCTGGCTCCCGTGAGATCAGCCGGTTCGGATTAGCGCTGCCACACCGGTAGAGTGGCCTGCGGTGGTTTCACAACTGGACAGCTCGACACGCACGGACGGTCCCGTCCGCACCTGTGTCGGTTGCCGGAAGCGTGCCACCAAGCGTGAGTTGCTGCGAGTGGTCGCAGGGACGGACGCGGAGGACCGAGCAGGATCCTGGTCCGTCGTGCCCGACCCGGACGGCACCGCACCAGGCCGCGGGGCGCACCTTCACCCCACTGCCGAATGTCTCGCACGCGCCGAGCGCACACGTGCCTTCACCAGGGCCCTGCGGCATGATGCCGGGGTCCGGGGAGCACTGGGCCTGGAGCGGCTGAGAGAGCACCTCGCGAGCACGGATGGAGAACCGAGATGAAGCAGCACCCAACCAGAAGCGGGAGCACCAGCTCATGAGCCTGCGATGAGACACCTCGCGATGAGTACAGCGCGATGAGCATGCACATCAACTAGCGGTCCAGTCTCCGTCCATTGGCGGATTCGGACCAGGAGGAAACACGTGGCCAAGGTCCGAGTCCATGAACTCGCCAAGAAGTACGACGTCCCGTCCAAGGACGTCCTCAAGATGCTGAACGACCTGGGTGAGTTCGTGAAGGCACCCAGCTCGACGGTGGAACCACCCGTCGAGAAGAAGTTCGAAGACAAGTACGGCGCCGACCTGCTCGCCAAGGCCGAGGCCAAGGCAGCGAAGAAGGCAGCCAAGAAGGCACCCGCCAAGAAGGCGGCCGAGCCGGTCGTTGCCGAGGCACCCGCCGAGGCGCCAGCCGTCGAGCCCGAGGTCGCGCAGCCCGCGGCCAAGGCCGAGCCCGCCGCACCGCGCTTCACGCCCGGTCCCCGACCGCGGGTCCAGGCGGCCCCCGAGCCCGAGCCCGACGAGGTCCAGCCCGAGGTGGCGCAGCCCGCCGCCGAGGAGGTCGCCCCCGAGGCCCCGGCCGCCGAGCCCGAGACCGACGGTGGCGAGAGCGCCCCCGCCGCGAGCGCCGGAGCCGGCTTCAAGCCCGGTCCGCGCCCGCCGCGTCCCGGCGCCCCGCGTCCCGGCAACAACCCGTTCTCCTCGACCCAGGGCATGGGCAGCCGCTCGTCCGCTCCGGCACCCGGTGCCGGCACGAGTGACCAGCGGCCGCCGCGTCCCCCGGCAGGTCGTGGTGACGGCATGCCTCGCCCCAACCCGGCGATGATGCCCAAGTCCCCGGCCGCCTTCGGTGGCGGCCCCGGCGGAGCCCGTGGAGGTCCCGGTGGACCCGGCGGAGCCCGTGGCGGTCCCGGCGGTCCCGGTGGCGCCCGTGGCGGTGCCCCCGCCCGCGGTGGTGCTCCCGGTCGCGGCGGCTTCAGCGGCGGCGGTCCCGGTGGCGCACCCGGCATGGGTGGCGGCCCCGGTGGTCCCGGTGGCGGTCGTCCCGGTGGTCCCGGGCGTGGTCGCCCGGGTGGCCGCGGCAGCACCCAGGGCGCCTTCGGTCGCCCCGGTGGCCCGTCGCGTCGTGCGCGCAAGTCGAAGCGCGCCCGTCGCCAGGAGTTCGAACAGATGGAAGCGCCGACCATTGGCGGCATGCGCGTCCGCAAGGGCAACGGCGAGACCGTTCGTCTGGCCCGTGGCGCCTCGCTGACCGACTTCGCCGAGAAGGTGGGCGTCGACGCGGCCTCGCTGGTGCAGATGCTCTTCCACCTCGGCGAGATGGTGACCGCGACCGAGTCGGTCAACGACGCCACGTTGCAGCTCCTCGGCGAGGAGCTCAACTACATCGTCGAGGTCGTCTCGCCCGAGGACGAGGACCGCGAGCTGCTCGACTCCTTCGACCTGCAGTTCGGGTCCGACGAGGGTGACGAGGACATGCTCGAGGCGCGTCCGCCGGTCGTGACCGTGATGGGTCACGTCGACCACGGAAAGACCAAGCTGCTCGACGCGCTCCGCACGGCCAACGTCGTGGACAAGGAGGCCGGTGGCATCACGCAGCACATCGGTGCCTACCAGGTGCACACCGAGGTCGACGGCGACGACCGTCGCATCACCCTGATCGACACCCCCGGTCACGAGGCGTTCACCGCCATGCGTGCCCGTGGTGCGCAGGCGACCGACATCGCGGTGCTCGTCGTGGCCGCGGATGACGGTGTGATGCCGCAGACCGTCGAGGCGCTCAACCACGCCAAGGCGGCCAACGTGCCGATCGTGGTCGCGGTCAACAAGATCGACAAGGAAGACGCCGACCCGACCAAGGTGCGCGGTCAGCTGACCGAGTACGGCCTGGTCCCCGAGGAGTACGGCGGCGACGTCATGTTCGTCGACGTCTCGGCCAAGTCCCAGCTCAACCTGGACAAGCTGCTCGAGGCGGTCGTGCTGACTGCGGACGCCTCGCTCGACCTGCGGGCCAACCCCGACCAGGACGCCCAGGGCCTCGTCATCGAGGCACACCTGGACCGTGGTCGTGGCCCGGTCGCGACGATCCTCGTCCAGCGCGGAACCCTCCGCGTCGGCGACTCGATCGTGGCGGGTCCGGCGTACGGCCGGGTGCGCGCCATGCTCGACGAGCACGGCGAGACCATCGAGCAGGCGGACCCGTCGCGGCCCGCGATGGTGCTGGGCCTCTCCGGTGTTCCCGGAGCGGGTCAGAACTTCATCGTGGTCGAGGACGACCGCGTCGCCCGCCAGATCGCCGAGCGGCGAGAGGCGCGCGAGCGTGCGGCCATGCAGGCCAAGCGTCGCGTGCGTCGCAGCCTGGAAGACTTCATGGCTTCGATGGAGAAGGGCGAGAGCCAGGAGCTCAACCTGATCCTGAAGGGCGACGTCTCCGGTTCGGTCGAGGCCCTCGAGGACTCGCTGGCCAAGATCGACGTCGGCGACGAGGTGTCGCTGCGCGTCATCGACCGCGGTGTCGGTGCGATCACCGAGACCAACGTCGACCTGGCCGCGGCCTCCGACGCGATCATCATCGGCTTCAACGTCCGCCCGCAGGGCAAGGCGACGGAGCTGGCCGAGCGCGAGGGTGTGGAGATCCGGTACTACACGGTGATCTACCAGGCCATCGAGGAGATCGAGGCTGCGCTCAAGGGCATGCTCAAGCCGGAGTTCGAGGAGGCGACCCTGGGACAGGCGGAGATCCGCGCGATCTTCCGCAGCTCCAAGGTCGGCAACATCGCCGGTTGCATGGTCACCAGCGGCCTGATCCGACGCAACGCCAAGGTGCGCCTGATCCGCGACGGCTCCGTCGTGGCGGACAACCTGGACCTCTCCTCGCTCAAGCGGGAGAAGGACGACGCTGCCGAGGTCCGCGAGGGCTTCGAGTGTGGTCTGGTCCTGCGTGGGTTCAACGACATCAAGGAAGGCGATGTGGTTGAGGCTTACGAGATGAAGGAGATTCCGCGGGCATGATCTCGCCGGGCGTCGTCGTTGACCACCCACGGCGGCGCCCTGCGGGTCGCGTGCCCGGACGGGCACCGCGGTGGGCTCGGGGCCGGGGGGCCGCGGCACGACCTCCCTCGCAACCACCCCTCCGCTCGTTCCTCGCTCCGGGGGGCCAGTCCCATCCACGCTCCCTCGGCCGCTCCGCGGCCCTCCGGCCCCGTCGGTCGGCGCCCGTCCGGGCACGCTGGGCCGGCGCTCCGCGAGTCGGCGCCCAACCACGTCGCCCCACCCCAGCACCACACTGCACACCCCCAGCTCGTAGAGGTAGGCCGAAAGACATGGCAAGTCCACGTGTTCGCAAGATTGCTGACCGGATCAAGGTGATCGTGGCGGAGATGTTGGAGCGGCGGGTCAAGGATCCTCGGCTCGGCTTCGTCACTGTCACCGATGTGCGGGTGTCGGGGGACACCCAGCAGGCGACCGTGTTCTACACGGTGCTGGGGGAGGGCAGCGACCTCGACGGGACTGCTGCTGCGCTCGCGTCGGCGAAGGGGCTGATCCGGTCCGAGGTCGGCAAGCAGCTCGGGATGCGGCACGTGCCGACGCTGGAGTTCATCCACGACGCACTGCCCGAGACGGCGCGGCAGATCGACGACCTGCTCGAGCGGGTGCGGGAGTCCGACGCTGCCGCCGCGCAGTCGGCGAGCGGCGCGACGTACGCCGGGGAGCCGGACCCCTACAAGAAGCCTCGCGCCGAGGACGAAGACCTGGACGACCTCGACTCCGCGGACGACGAGGACGAGTGAGTCCCGACAGGCTCGAGCACCGGGAGTCGAGTGGGCTGGTCGTCGTCGACAAGCCCGGTGGCGTCACCTCGCACGACGTCGTCGCCCGCGTCCGCCGCCTGGCGGGCACCCGCAAGGTCGGGCACGCCGGGACCCTGGACCCGATGGCGACCGGCGTCCTGGTGCTGGGCCTCAACCGGGCGACCCGGCTGCTCGGGCACCTGATGCTCACCGAGAAGAAGTACGACGCCACGATCCGGCTGGGTGCCTCCACGACCACCGACGACGCCGAGGGTGACGTGGTCGCCACGTCACCGACGGACCACCTGACCGAGGAGGACATCCTCGCCGGGCTGTCGCAGTTCGTGGGCGACATCGAGCAGGTGCCGTCGTCGGTGTCGGCGATCAAGGTCGACGGCAAGCGTGCCTACGACCGCGTCCGTGCGGGCGAGCAGGTCGAGCTGAAGCCGCGGCGCGTGAGTGTGGCCTCGATCGAGGTGCGCGACATCGTGGGAGCCGACGTGTGCGTCTCCGTCCAGTGCTCCAGCGGCACCTACATCCGCGCGATCGCCCGGGACCTCGGTGAGCGGCTCGGCACCGGAGGCCACCTGACCGCGCTCCGGCGCACGGCCGTCGGGGCCTTCGACGTCGACTCCGCGCACACCCTCGACGACCTCGAGTCGTCGTTCACGTTCGTGCCGATCGCAGAGGCGGCCCGGGCCAGCTTCCCCGGCCGTGACCTCGACGAGGAGCTCGCCGCAGACGTCCGGGTCGGCCGCAAGCTGCCGATCGACCTCGGACGCGACGGCCCGGTGGCGCTGTTCGCGCCCGACGGGGAGTTCCTCGCGCTCTATGCACGGGACGGCGAGATCGCCCGGGCGGTCGCGGTCTTCGCCCCGGACAGCCGCCAGTAGTCTTCTCCGCGTGCGTATCTGGCGTTCCCTTGACGACGTGCCGGCCGATCTCGGTCGCACCGTGGTCGTCATCGGCAACTTCGACGGCGTCCACCTCGGGCACCGCCACGTGGTCAGCCGGGCACGCGAGCTCGCCGACCGCGACGGGCTGCGCCTGGTCGCGGTGACCTTCGACCCGCACCCGATGGCGGTGCTGCGTCCCGAGCACGCGCCGCTCACGCTGACCGATGTCGACCGCCGTTGCGTGCTGCTCTCGCAGGCCGGCGTCGACGACGTGTTCGTGATCCCGTTCTCCCGGGAGATCGCGGCCTGGAGCCCGGAGGAGTTCATCGACCGGGTGCTGGTCGACGGGCTGCACGCCGCCGTGGTGGTGGTGGGCGCCAACTTCCGGTTCGGGGCCAAGGCCGCCGGGGACGTCGCGACCCTCGACGCTGCCGGTCGGTCTCACGACTTCGAGGTCGAGGGTCTGGCCCTGGACGGAGGTCCGCAGGTCTGGTCCTCGACCTACGTGCGCACCTGCCTGGCAGCCGGTGACGTCGAAGGCGCCGCCGAGGCCCTGGGGCGGCCCTACTCCGTGGTGGGCCACGTCGTGCGCGGCGACAAGCGCGGCCGTGAGCTGGGCTTCCCGACCGCCAACGTCCCGACCGGCGGGCGCGCCACTCCCGCGGACGGGGTGTACGCCGGGTGGCTGACCCTGCTCGACAAGCCGGGCAGCGAACCGATGCCCGCCGCGATCAGCGTGGGGACCAACCCCACCTTCGACGGTGAGCGCGACCGCCGGGTGGAGGCCTACGTCCTGGACCAGAGCGATCTCGAGCTCTACGACGAGCCGGTGGAGATCTCCTTCGTGGCGCACATCCGCGGGATGGTGCGCTTCGACGGGGTCGAGGCGCTGATCGAGACGATGCGCCAGGACGTCGAGCGCACCCGCGAGATCCTCGGTCTGGCCCCCACGAGCGACCGGTGAGCCGGCGTACTCCTGCGGCCTCCCCCGTGGAGGCCACGGAACAGTGGTTCATCCGGCACGGCCTGCCCTACTTCGTGCCGAGCGAGCGCGCCGCCGCCCGCGACGCGCTTCGTCCCCGCCGCACCGTGCCGATCGGCCTCGGGGTGGCGATCGCGGCGGTGGCCAGTGCGGTCGCGCTGTCGTGGCTGCTCGGCGACCTCTCCCTCGGCGCCGCCATGCTCACCCTGATCGGCGTGGTGGCCGCCGCCTTCTACGCGGTCACCGCACTGCGCGGTCGCCCGATCCTGACGTGGACGGTCAAGCGCACCCTCGGCAGCCTGCACCTGTTGCTGCCGATGGTGACCCGCGCGCTGCCGCTGCTGCTCCTGTTCGTCACCTTCCTGTTCATCAACGCCGAGGCCTGGCAGCTCGCGTCGAACCTGGACGGCGGGGTCCTGTGGCTCACGGTGCTGCTCTTCGCCGCGATGGCCGTGGCGTTCCTGCTGGTCCGGCTGCCCGAGGAGCTGGACAGCTCGGACGACGACGTCGACGTCGCGCAGCTCCGCCGAGCCTGTCGGGGCACTCCCCTCGAGGACGAGGTCGAGGGGCTCATCGGGGAGGACGGCCGCGTCTCGCTCCCGGACTCCGAGGTGCGTGGCTACGAACGAGCCAACCTGGTCCTGGTGCTCCTCGTCGCGCAGGTGGTGCAGGTGGTGGTGCTCGCCCTGGCGGTGTTCTCCTTCTTCATGGTCTTCGGGTCGATCGTGATGAAGCACTCCGTGCAGGAGGCGTGGACCGGTGGACGGATCCACGCCCTGCCGGTGGCCGACAACCTCTCCGTCGAGCTGGTCCAGGTCTCGATCTTCCTCGCGGCCTTCTCCGGGCTCTACTTCACCGTGACCGTGCTGACCGACGACACCTACCGGGCCCAGTTCTTCACGGGAGCGATGAGCGAGCTGGACCAGGCGGTCGGCGTCCGCGCGGCGTACCTCGCCCTGCGGCGACGCGAAGGGCGCGACGAGGTCAGCCCGCACTCACCGTGACCGGCACCCCGCTGAGCGCTGCGTTGCCGGAGACGTCGAGCCGCTCCGGGTCGGTGAGGTCGTTGATCGAGACCCCTGCGACGGTGGCCGCGTGCGCCATCCGGGTGCCGCCGACCTGGTGTCCGTAGCCGTGGGGGAGGGAGACCACCCCCGGCATCATGTCGTCGGTGGCCCGCACCTCCGTGGTCACCTTGCCGACCCGTGACGAGATCAGCACGGGCGCACCGTCGCTCAGCCCGCGCGCGGCCAGGTCGTCGGGATGCATCAGCAGCTGGTGACGCGTCCTGCCGCGCGTGAGCCGCGTGCTGTTGTGCATCCAGGAGTTGTTGTCCCGCTGGTGCCGCCGGCCGATCAGCAGGAGCTCGTCGCCGACCGGTGCCTGGATGCTCTCGCGCAGGCGGGGCAGGTCGGCGATCACCAGGTCGGGAGCGAGATGGATCAGCTTGTCCCTCGTCTGCAGGCGGCCCGGCATCGTCGGCCGGAGCGGGCCGAGGTCGACCCCTGCCGGGTTGGCCCGCAGGGCGCGCATCGACGTACGCCTGCCCAGTGCGAGCAGCGCCGTGACGAGGACCGTCGGGCTCAGGCTCAGCGAGACCCGCTCGACCAGGGCCTTCGAGAGCGGCTTCTTCTTCGTCAGACGAGCGGCCGTGCGCAGCGCGATCTCGCGGAAGATCTCCCAGTCGTGCATCGCACCCTCGGGCTTGTCGAACACCGGCGGGGTGAACCGCGCGGTGTTGCGCACGGCCAGCGAGTGGAAGACGAGGTCGTACTGCTCGCGCTCCAGCGCCGTCGTCGGCGGCAGCACGACGTCGGCGTGCCGCGTGGTCTCGTTGAGGTAGATGTCGACACAGGCCATGAAGTCGAGCCCGTCGAAGGCCTCGCCCAGCCGTCGTCCGTCAGGCGTGGAGAGCACCGGGTTGCCGGCCGAGGTGAGCATCGCGCGGATCTGGCCCTCCCCGGGTGTCTCGATCTCCTCGCGCAGGGTGCTCACCGGGAGCTCGCCACCGAACTCCGGGAGCCCCCGGACGCGGCTGCGCCACACGTCGTGGTGGCCGCGACCGACGATCGCCTTGCCGACGATGTCGACCGCCGGCTCGGTGAACAGCACGCCGCCCTCGCGGTCGAAGTTGCCGCTCAGGATGTTCAGGCACTGGATCGCCCACTGGCAGATCGTGCCGAAGCCCTGCGTGGACAGGCCCATCCGGCCGTACGCCGCAGCCCCGTCGGCCGCCGCGAACTCGCGGGTCGTCCGCCGGATCACCTCCGCGGACACCCCGGAGAGCCGCTCGGCGTGCTCCGGGGTGAACTCCGCGACGGCGACCCGGACCGACTCCGTCCCGCGCACGTAGGGCGGCGGGTCGGTCAGGTCCTCCTCGAGGAGCACGTTCAACATCGACAGCAGCACGACCGCGTCGGTCCCGGGCCGGACGAAGTGGTGCTCGTCGGCGACCTTGGCCGTCTCCGTGCGCCGCGGGTCGAAGACGACCATGCGGCCGCCTCGCTTCTTCAGCTCCCGCAGGCGGTTCGGGAAGTCGGGCACGGTCATCAGCGACCCGTTGGAGGCCATCGGGTTGGCCCCGAAGACCAGGAAGTAGGAGGTCCGGTCGATGTCGGAGATCGGGATCAGCAGCTGGTGGCCGAAGAGCTGCCACGCCACGAGCTGGTGGGGGAGCTGGTCGACCGAGGTGGCGCTGAACTTGTTGCGGGTCCGCAGCGTCTTGATCATCCGGACGCCGTGGGTCTGGGCGCCGAGCGAGTGGGCGTTCGGGTTGCCGAGGTAGATGCCGACGGCATCCCGGCCGTGCTGCGTTGACCGCGTTCGCGATCCCGTCGGCGGTGAGGTCGAGCGCCTCGTCCCAGGAGATCTCGACCCACTCGTCACCGTGCTCGCCCGGGACGCGCTTGATCGGGCGGCGCAACCGGTCGGGATCCTCGTAGACGTCGGCCAGTGCCACGCCCTTGGGGCAGATGTGCCCGCGCGACAGCGGATCGTCCGGGTTGCCGCGGACGGAGACCACCTTCGGCCCCGCCGGACGGTCCTCGATGGTCAGCTCGAGGCCGCAGATCGCCTCGCACAGGTTGCACGCCGCCAGGACCTTGCGTTCACGCGTCTCCATGCCCGGATCCTGCCACGCCACGCAGACGACCTCCCGAACGGCCGCGGGCGGCCGCACGGCAGCGGATTCGTCCTTCCCGCCGCCCCGCTGATAGCCTTGGGCAGTTGCCCCAAGGGGTGACTTCCGCCGTGCAACGGCCGCGGATTCCAGAGTGCCCGGGTGAACAGGCCCCGGCGCGCCGCGCAACGAGACGAAAGATGGGTAGCTCAACGTGTCGATCGGTACTGACGCAGCAACCAAGAACAAGATCATCTCCGAGTACGCCACCACTGAGGGCGACACCGGATCCCCCGAGGTGCAGGTCGCGCTCCTGAGCCACCGCATCTCGCACCTCACCGAACACCTCAAGCAGCACAAGCACGACCACCACAGCCGACGCGGGCTGCTGCTCCTCGTCGGCCAGCGCCGTCGTCTCCTGAACTACCTCGAGAAGACCGACATCGAGCGTTACCGCTCGATCGTCAGCCGTCTCGGACTGCGTCGCTGACCCGGAACGCACTCACCCCTCGGGTGGGTGCGTTTCTCACTAGTTACAACTGAACACACACAAACCCCCAGGAGCGGCCCGCGAACGCCGGCCTCCGGTAGTGGCCTTCGGAACACGAGTTCCGCGGGCCTCGATCGAAGACCGGCCTTGACGCCGAGGCGCAAGAGCTCGCGGCTCGCTCCGCGAAGAGAAAGGGAAACCCTTGACTGAGGGACCCGAGATCACAGTTGTCGAGACCGTTCTCGACAACGGCAAGTTCGGCACGCGCAAGGTCACCTTCGAGACCGGCCTGCTGGCCCGTCAGGCGGCCGGTTCCGTGACCGCCTACCTCGATGACGAGACGATGATCCTGTCGGCCACGACGGCCGGCAAGCACCCGAAGGACCACTTCGACTTCTTCCCCCTGACGATCGACGTCGAGGAGCGGATGTACGCCGCGGGCCAGATCCCCGGCTCGTTCTTCCGCAGCGAAGGCCGCCCGGGCGAGGACGCGATCCTCACCTGCCGCCTGATCGACCGCCCGCTGCGCCCGACCTTCAAGAAGGGTCTGCGCAACGAGGTCCAGGTCGTCATCACCGTGATGGCGCTCGACCCCGACCACCCCTACGACGTGCTCGCGATCAACGCGGCGTCGCTGTCCACCCAGCTCTCCGGCCTGCCGTTCTCCGGCCCGGTCGGCGGCACCCGCGTCGCCCTGATCGAGGGCCAGTGGGTCGCCTTCCCGACGCACAGCCAGCTCGAGAACGCCGTCTTCGACATGGTCGTCGCCGGTCGCGTGACCGAGACCGGTGACGTCGCGATCATGATGGTCGAGGCCGAGGCCACCGAGACTGCCTGGAACCTCGTGCAGTCCGGCACCCAGGCCCCGACCGAGGAGATCGTCGCCCAGGGTCTCGACGCTGCCAAGCCGTTCATCAAGCAGCTCATCGAGGCGCAGGTCGAGCTGGCCAAGACGGCCGCCAAGCCCGTCCAGGAGTTCCCGATCTTCCTCGACTACGAGGACGACGCCTACGCCGCCGTCGAGGCGGCCGTGAAGGCCGACACGGCCGAGGCACTGACCATCGCCGGCAAGCACGAGCGCGAGGACCGTCTCGACGACATCAAGGCCGGCCTGCTCGAGAAGCTCGCCGGTGACTTCGAGGGTCGCGAGAAGGAGCTCGGCGCGGCGTTCCGCTCGCTGAACAAGGCGCTCGTCCGCGAGCGCGTGCTCCGCGACAAGGTCCGCATCGACGGCCGTGGCCTCACCGACATCCGGACCCTGTCCGCCGAGGTCGGCGTGATCCCGCGCGTCCACGGTTCGGCGCTGTTCGAGCGTGGCGAGACCCAGATCCTGGGCGTCTCCACCCTGAACATGCTGACCCTGGAGCAGAAGCTGGACACGCTCTCCCCGGAGAAGTCGCGTCGCTACATGCACAAGTACGTCTTCCCGCCGTTCTCCACGGGTGAGACCGGTCGCGTCGGTTCGCCGAAGCGCCGCGAGGTCGGCCACGGTGCGCTCGCGCGTCGTGCCCTGCTGCCCGTGCTGCCGTCGCGTGAGGAGTTCCCCTACGCGATCCGCCAGCTCTCCGAGGCGATGGGCTCCAACGGCTCCACCTCGATGGGCTCGGTCTGCGCCTCGACCCTGTCGCTGCTGCAGGCCGGTGTGCCGCTGCGCGCCTCGGTCGCCGGCATCGCCATGGGCCTGATCACCGGAGAGGTCGACGGCAAGACGGAGTACGTCGCGCTGACCGACATCCTCGGTGCCGAGGACGCCTTCGGCGACATGGACTTCAAGGTCGCCGGCACGCGGGAGTTCGTCACCGCGCTCCAGCTCGACACCAAGCTCGACGGCATCCCCGCCGAGGTCCTGGGTGCGGCACTGACCCAGGCCCGCGACGCCCGTCTCGCGATCCTCGACGTGATGGCCGAGGCCATCAGCGAGCCCGAGGAGATGTCGGTGCACGCGCCGCGCATCATCAGCGTGCGGGTCCCCGTCGACAAGATCGGCGAGGTGATCGGGCCCAAGGGCAAGGTCATCAACCAGATCCAGGACGACACGGGCGCGACGCTCTCGATCGAGGACGACGGCACGGTCTACATCGGTGCGACCAACGGTGAAGCGGCCGAGGCCGCTCGCGCCGCGGTCAACGCGATCGCCAACCCGACGATGCCCGAGGTCGGCGAGCGCTACCTCGGCACCGTCGTGAAGACGACCAACTTCGGCGCCTTCGTCTCGCTGCTGCCCGGCAAGGACGGCCTGCTGCACATCAGCAAGCTGCGCGCCCTCGCCGGTGGCAAGCGGGTCGACAACGTCGAGGACGTCGTCTCGGTCGGCCAGAAGATCCAGGTCCAGATCGGCGAGATCGACGACCGCGGCAAGCTGTCGCTGGTCCCCGTGGTCGAGGAGGACGCCGCTGACGAGTCAGCGACCGACTCCGACGACTCCGAGTGACCAGGTTCGCTTGAGCAAGCTCCCCGACGGCGTGCGCCGTACCGTCCTCAAGGGCGGTCTGCGCATCGTCACCGAGCACATGCCCGGAGTCCGCTCCGCGGCGGTCGGGGTGTTCGTGCAGGTGGGTTCCAGGGACGAGGCTGCCCAGCTGGGCGGCGCGTCGCACTTCCTGGAACACCTCCTGTTCAAGGGCACCCCGACCCGCTCGGCGATGGACATCTCCGCGGCCTTCGACGAGGTCGGCGGGGAGTTCAACGCCTACACGGCTCGTGAGTACACCTGCTACCACGCTCGGGTCCTCGACGACGACCTGCCGATGGCGCTCGACGTCCTCGGCGACATGGTCACCTCCTCGCTGGTCACCAGCGAGGACGTCGAGGCCGAGCGCGAGGTGATCCTCGACGAGATCGCGATGCACGACGACGACCCCGACGACGTCGTGCACAACCTCTTCGCCGCGACGGCCTGGGCCGGCACCCCGCTGGCCCGGCCGATCGCCGGCACGGCCGAGTCGATCAGGGCGCTCACCCGCACCCAGGTCAACGGCTACTACAAGCGGCGCTACCGGCCCGAGGTGATGACCCTGGCGGTGGCCGGCAACGTCGACCACGCCGACGTCGTACGCCGCGTCAGGCGGGCGTTCGGCCGCAACGGCTTCCTCGACGGCGACGCTCGTCCTGTCGGCCCCCGGGTCGCCGAGCGACCGCGCGCCGTGCACGCCGGGGAGGTCAGCACCACCCGGCCGTTCGAGCAGGTCAACGTGGTGCTCGGGATGCAGGGACTCACCCGTTCGGACCCCCGGCGCTACACGTTGAACATCCTGAACGCGGCCCTCGGTGGCGGCTCCAGCTCACGGCTCTTCCAGGAGGTGCGCGAGCGTCGCGGACTGGCCTACTCGGTCTACTCGTTCGGGCTCGGCTACTCCGACGCCGGCATGGTCGGCGTGGCCGCCGGGTCGCTGCCGAGCAAGGCGCCCGACCTGCTGCGGGTCGTCAAGGAGGAGCTCGCCCGCGTGGCGGACTCCGGCCTCGACGAGGAGGAGGTCGCACGTGGCAAGGGACAGGCGCGCGGCGGCGTCGTGCTCAGCCTCGAGGACAGCGGGTCGCGGATGACCCGGCTGGGGGAGGCCGAGCTGTTCCAGCGCCGGCTGCTCTCGGTCGACGAGGTGCTCGGCCGCATCGAGGCGGTCACGGTCAGCGACGTACACACCCTGGCGCGTGAGCTGTTCACCCGCCCGCAGACGCTGGCAACGGTCGGCCCGGGCGCCTGACGCGAGGGCCGCTAGCCTGAGCGCGTGACTCTCAAGGTGGGCGTGCTGGGCGCGCTGGGCAAGGTCGGACGCGCCGTGTGCGACGCGGTCGAGGGTGAGGACGACCTCGAGCTCGTCGCGCGCATCGATGTCGACGACGACCTCCAGGAGCTCGTGGACGGGCGGGTCGAGGCGGTCGTCGACTTCACCCATCCCGACGTGGTGATGGACAACCTGGAGTTCTGCGTCGCTCACGGCATCCACGCCGTCGTCGGCACCACGGGTTTCGACAGCGACCGGCTGGACACGCTCCGCGGCTGGCTCGCGAAGAGTGCGGGCACCGGGGTGCTCGTGGCACCGAACTTCTCGATCGGCGCCGTGCTGATGATGCGGTTCGCGGCCGAGGCGGCCCGCTTCTACGAGTCGGTGGAAGTCGTCGAGCTCCACCACCCGGACAAGGCCGACGCACCGTCCGGCACCTCCCGGCGTACGGCGGAGCTGATCGCCGCAGCCCGGCGCGAGGCCGGCATGGGGCCGATCCCGGACGCGACCTCGACCGGGCTCGACGGGGCCCGCGGCGCCGACGTCGAGGGCATCCGCGTGCACGGGCTGCGTGTCCGGGGGCTGGTCGCGCACCAGGAGGTGATCCTCGGCGGGGTGGGGGAGACCCTCACCATCCGGCACGACTCGCTCGACCGGGTCTCCTTCACGCCCGGGGTGCTGCTCGGGCTGCGTCAGATCGGCCGTCACCCGGGGCTCACCGTGGGCCTCGAGGAGCTGCTCGACCTCTGACCTGCACCCGCTTCGCGCGATCCTGCATCGTTGCACGTTTGTGCAACGCAACGACGTGAAGGTGCAAGCCCACTGCTACGCGGGCACGCTTGTCGACGTCGGGGAACGGTCCGTTCTCGTCGGCACCCCACGAGCGGAGGACCGAGATGCGCAGGAGCAGGACCCTGGCCGGAGTGGCGATCATCGCCCTCACCACGGTGGCCGCCGCCTCCTCGCACGCTGCCCAGGCGGCTGACGACCCTTCTTCGCCTCGCGCTGACCAGGCCGTGCGCGCAGCGAAGACCCACCCCGGCACCACGGAGTTCGGCGCCGACCAGGGGCTCCACCCCGTGGACACGATCGTCGACGGCAACGGGACCAGCCACGTGCGGATGCACCGCACCTACGAGGGCCTGCCGGTGGTCGGGGGCGACCTCGTCGTCCACCAGTCGAAGTCGGGCGCCTTCCAGGGCAGCAGCCAGACGCTCGACCAGCCGCTCGACCTCGCGGTCACCCCCACGGTGTCCAAGGCGGCAGCCAGCACCAAGGCACTGGCCCACAGCAAGGTCACCGACGACATCGCCGGGCAGAAGGTCGACGGCTCCACGCTCGTCGTCGACGCGACGGCCTCCAGCCCACGCCTGGCCTGGAAGGTCCTCTCCGGCGGCAGGCAGTCCGACGGCACCCCCAGCCGGTTGGCCAGCTACGTGGACGCCAGCACGGGCAAGGTGCTGCGCACCGAGCAGGAGATCGTGAACGTCGACGGCTCGGGCCAGACCCTCTACAGCGGCACGGTCCCCTTGCAGGTCACCCAGTCGGGGTCGTCGTACACGCTCAAGGACCCGACCCGTGGCGGCACCTACACGACGGACCTGAAGAACGCCGAGGACTCCTACCTCTGCCAGGTGTTCGGATCCGGCTGCAAGACCGGCACGACGTTCACCAGCTCGAGCACCACCTTCGGCAACGGCACGAAGGCCGATCGCGCGACGGTGGGCGCCGACGCGCAGTACGGCAGCAACGAGACCTGGGACTACTTCAAGACGGTCCACGGCCGCAACGGCATCTTCGGCACCGGAGCCGGCTCCTACAACCGCACGCACTACGGCAAGAACTACGTGAACGCCTTCTGGGACGGCACCAAGATGACCTACGGCGACGGTGACGGGACCAACTACGGTCCGCTCGTCTCGATCGACGTGGCGGGTCACGAGATGAGCCACGGGGTCACCGAGAACACGGCGGGGCTCACCTACTCGGGTGAGTCCGGTGGCCTCAACGAGGCGACGTCGGACATCTTCGGCACGATGGTCGAGTTCTACGCGGCCAACCCGAAGGATCCCGGCGACTACCTGATCGGTGAGCAGTTCGACCTCAAGAAGCACCTCGGTCTTCGCCGGATGGACAACCCGGCCTCGGACGGCAGCTCGCTGAACTGCTACTCGGCCTCGGCGGGGACGGCCGACGTGCACTACAGCTCGGGCATCGGCAACCACTTCTACTACCTGCTCGCCGAGGGCTCCGGTCCCAAGACGATCAACGGTGTCGCGCACAACTCGCCGACGTGCAACGGGTCCAGCGTCACCGGCATCGGCCGGACTGCTGCGGAGAAGATCTGGTACCGCGCACTGACCGTCTACATGACCTCCAACACCAACTACGCGGGAGCACGTACGGCGACTCTCAACGCGGCTCGTGACCTGTTCGGCGCGGGCAGCACCCAGTTCAACACGGTGGCCAACGCATGGAATGCGGTTGCCGTGTCCTGATCTCCGTCCCCCCACGGAGATCAGGATCCCCAGGACGGGGAGCCCGCGCTGGGCACGCAGGCTCCCCGTCCCCCTTCTTCCACCACCCCCACCGACTCGGCTCGTCCGGGGCCCATCTCGGGCGCCCCGGACGAGCCCTTCACCCGAACCAGAGGCGGACGAGCGCGGCGGTCAGTGCCGCGACGAAGACGACGACGATGAACGGGGCCCGGAGCAGCAGGGCCACGAAGGCCGCCGCCAGCCCGGCCAGCCGTGCGTCGACGGTGAGCACCGGCCCGTCGGGACCCTTGCCGACGAAGACCTGCACCGCCACCAGAGCGGCCAGCAGCACGACCGGGAGCAGGTCCGCGGTGCGCCGTAGGAGAGGTTTCGCCAGCATCCGCTCGGGCACCGACAGACCCGCCAGCTTGAGCAGGTAGCACCCGACCGCACAGCTCAGGACCGCCGCCCAGATCATGCGGGCTCCTCCTGGGGCTCGACGGCGTCCTTGGTGACCAGGGCGATGCCGAGCGCGACGACGGTGGCGGCCAGCACCGGGACGCCTGCGGGCACGACCGACACCAGGGACAGGGCGACGGCTGCCCCGAGGAGTGCGGCCACCCGGTTGCGTGCCGTGTCGAGCCGGGGCCAGAGCAGCCCGAGGAACGCCGCCCCGACGGCCGCGTCCAGGCCGTAGGTGCGCGGGTCGCCCAGCGAGTCGCCGGCCAGCGCCCCGACGAGGGTGGCCAGGTTCCACAGCACGAACACCGAGAGGCCCGTGGCGAGGAAGCCCGCGCGAGCGTGCTCCCGCGTGGTCCGGGTGATGGTCATCGCCGTGGACTCGTCGATGACCAGGTGGGCGGCCGCGACGCGACGCGACCCGTGCCAGTCGACCATCGGGGCGACCTTGAGGCCGTAGAGCGTGTTGCGGGTGCCGAGGAGCAGGCCCGAGAGGGCCGCGAAGGCGGGGTTGCCACCGGACGCGATCACGCCGACCAGGGCGAACTGGGAGGCGCCGGTGAACACGAGCAGCGAGAGCGCACACGACTGCCAGACATCCAGGCCGGCGGCCACGGAGATCGCGCCGAAGGACACCCCGTAGGCACCGGTGGCCACCCCGACGGCGATGCCGTCGCGGATGATCGTCCTCGTGGTGTCGGCGGCCAAGCTCAGTCGACCAGCGCCGTGTGCAGGCGCACCTGCTTGACCGTGGTGCTGCCGTCGCCGAGCAGGTCGAGGGTCCGGTGTGCGCCGTCCGGTGCCCACCCGGCTTCGGTCAGGAAGGCGCGCAGGCCGTCGTCCGCGGCCGGCAACCAGGTGACCGCCCGGGTGAAGCGGTCGGCCACCAGGGTGTCGGCCCCCGCCTGGAGCAGGCGGGACCCGTGCCCGGCACCGCGCTTGTGCGGGTCGACGGTCAGGTCGGTGAGCTCTCCGTCGGAGACAGGGTCGCAGTCGGGGTCCGCGGCTGGTCCGGTCACCACGAACGCGGTGACCAGGTTGCGCTCGAGGCCGACCAGCACCCGGTTGCGGGCGTCGGCGGGACGGCCCAGTGCGAGCCGCCAGCCCTCGGCGATCTGCTCGGGGTCCAGGTCGGCGAGCACGGCGGCGGGCAGCAGGTCGGCGTACGTCGAGCGCCAGGCGCGGACCTGCACGGCCGCGATGGCCGGGGCGTCGTCGGACCAGGCGACGCGGGCGGAGACGTCGGCTTGTGGCATGAACACCATCAAATCACCGGCCATCCACCGGCCGACCACCGGCACTCAGCCGGTCAGCTGCTCGCTGGCGGGTTCGAACCCTGGTTGCTCGACGTGCTCGAGCCGGGACTCGGCGCCACACAGGACGAGGGCGCCCAGCGTGCTCAGCGCGAAGCCGGTGAGGGCCACCGGCCACCAGCCCGCGCGGACCTGGTCGCCGAAGACGGCGATCCCGACGATGGCCGGGACGACCGTCTCGAGGAGGATCAGCGGCGCGTTCACCGCCGTGACGGCCGCGCGTCGCAGGGCGATCGAGCTCAGCCAGAACCCCAGCAGGCCGTAGATGCCGACCGTGAGCGCGGGCAGGATGGTCTCCGCGTCCAGGTGCGGGTCCACCAGGGCACGGGTGGAGATCGGGGAGCCGCCGAACGCGATCCCGGCGAGGGCGCCGAGAGCGACACCGCTGGCCTGGCCGTTGAAGCGTCGGGCGACCAGGCCGAGCGCCAGCGTGACGACGGCCCCGAGGTAGAGCACGAGGGTGTGCTCGGTCTCGAAGTGGGTGCTGCCGATCGGACCGGCGGCGAGCACGAGCAGGACCAGGCCCGCGAACATGGCGCCGATGGCGACCCAGTGACGCGGTGCCAGAGGTTCGCCGACGACGGTGGCGGCGAGCAGGGCGGTGACCACCAGCGAGGCCGCGATGCCGACCTGGGCGACGTAGAGGGGGACGAACGTGATCGAGACCAGGTGCAGCAGCCAGCCGAGCACGTAGATCACGGCGACGCCCGCCATCATCCAGGAGACCAACCCGTAGCGGCGTGCGGCGATCGCCTGGACGACGGCGGCCACACCGAAGAGCACGGCAGCGAGCAGCGCCGCACCGAGTCCGATCACCATGACGTCCAGCCTTGCACGGGTACCTTGTCCCCATGCAGGCGTACCTCGACCTCCTCCGACGGATCCTCGACGAGGGAGTCGAGAAGTCCGACCGCACCGGCACCGGCACCCGCAGCGTGTTCGGGCACCAGATGCGCTTCGACCTCAGCGAGGGTTTTCCCCTGGTGACCACCAAGAAGGTGCACACCCGCTCGATCTTCGGTGAGCTGCTGTGGTTCATGCGCGGGGACACCAACGTCAAGTGGCTCCAGGACCGCGGGATCTCGATCTGGGACGAGTGGGCCGACGCCAACGGCGACCTGGGTCCGATCTACGGCTACCAGTGGCGCTCCTGGCCGGCGCCCGACGGTCGGCACATCGACCAGCTGGCCCAGGTCGTCGAGCAGATCCGCACCAACCCCGACTCGCGCCGGCACATCGTCTCGGCCTGGAACGTGGCGGACGTGCCCGACATGGCGCTGGCGCCCTGTCACACGATGTTCCAGTTCTACGTGGCACCGTCCGACCAGGGCGGCAAGCTGAGCTGCCAGCTCTACCAACGGTCGGCCGACGTGTTCCTGGGCGTGCCGTTCAACATCGCGTCGTACGCCCTGCTCACGCACATGATCGCCCAGGTCACGGGTCTCGAGGTCGGCGACTTCGTGCACACCTTCGGCGACGCGCACCTCTACCTCAACCACCTCGAGCAGGCCGAGCTCCAGCTGACCAGGGAGCCGCGTGCGCTGCCGACGCTCCACCTCGACCCGTCGGTGACCACGCTCGACGGCTTCGACCTCGAGCACATCAGCGTCGAGGGCTACGACCCGCATCCCGGGATCAAGGCGCCCATCTCCGTATGACGCGGGTCGTGCCCAGGGTCGTGCTGGTCGCCGCACGCGCGACCAACGGAGTGATCGGCGCCGATGGCGGCATCCCGTGGCGGATCCCCGCCGACTTCGCGCACTTCAAGCGCGTCACCGTCGGCCACCCCCTCGTCCTGGGTCGTACGACGTTCGAGGGCATCGGCAAGCCGCTCCCGGACCGCCAGAGCATCGTCGTCACCCGGGACCCCTCGTGGGCCTACGAGGGTGTCCTGGTCGCGTCCTCGGTCGCGGAGGCGATCGGCCTCGGCGCGGAGCTCGACGAGGTGGTGATGGTCGGCGGGGGAGCGAAGGTCTACGTCGACGCCATCGGTCCCGCCACCCACCAGATCCTCACCGAGGTGCATGCCTCCCCGGACGGGGACACGCACTATCCCGACTTCGACGAGGCCGACTGGCGCGAGACCGGGCGCGAGCAGCACCTCGAGAACGACCCGCCGTACGAGATCCGCTGGCTGGAAAGCGATGAACCGTCCTAGGTTGGTGCCGCATGGAACTGCGCATCTTCACCGAGCCCCAGCAGGGCGCGACCTACGACCAGCTCGTCCGGATCGCGAAGGCGTCCGAGGACCTCGGGTTCGGGGCGTTCTTCCGCTCCGACCACTACCTGTCGATCGGCGGCGGTGGCGGTGGCGGGCTGCCGGGTCCGACGGACGCATGGACGACCCTGGCCGCGATCGCGCGTGAGACCAGCACCATCCGGCTCGGGACGCTGATGACCTCGGCCACCTTCCGGCATCCCGGGGCCGCTCGCGATCCAGGTCGCGCAGGTCGACCAGATGAGCGGTGGCCGGGTGGAGTTCGGGATCGGCGCGGGCTGGTTCGAGCAGGAGCATGCGGCGTACGGCATCCCGTTCCCGGACACCCGCGAGCGTTTCGACCGGTTCGAGGAGCAGCTCGCCGTGATCACCGGTCTCTGGGCGACCGCGGAGGGGGAGCTGTTCTCGCACGCGGGCGAGCACTACTCGCTGACCGACTCCCCGGCGCTGCCCAAGCCGACCCAGCGACCGGGTCCGCCCGTGATCATCGGTGGCACGGGCAAGCGACGTACGCCGGCGCTGACCGCGCGCTACGCCGCAGAGTTCAACCTGCCCTTCGTCTCCGAGGAGGTCACCGCGACGCAGTTCGGCAGGGTGCGCGCAGCCTGCGAGGAGGTCGGTCGCGACCCCGACGAGCTCACCTACTCCAACGCGCTGGTGCTGTGCTGCGGTGCCACCGACGCGGACGTACGCCGCCGCGCCGAGGTGATCGGCCAGGACGTCGACGAGCTCCGCGCCAGCGGGCTGGCCGGGACACCCGCCGAGGTGGTCGACCGGATCGGCCGCTTCGCCGAGCTCGGCGCCGAGCGGATCTACCTGCAGACCCTCGACGTCGACGACCTCGACCACATCGAGCTGGTGGCCGCGGAGGTCATGCCGCAGGTCTGAGCCACCGCGCACCTAGGCGAGTGGGCGGCCCTCGGCGTCGGGGACCTTGCGGAGCAGCTCCAGGATCAGGTCGACGAGGTGCCAGATGCCACAGCCGCCGAGGGTGATCAGCTTGAGGATCCCGAGCCCGGTGTAGCCGAGGTAGAACCGGTCCACGCCGAAGGTGCCGAGGAAGCCGGAGAGCAGGACGGTGACCAGCCACTCCCGGGTCGAGAACAGGCCCGGCAGCTGCTTGGCCTGGAACCAGCCGCCGCCGGCCTGGTCGCGCAGGCTCGCGTCCCCCTTGAGCTGGCCGGCGAGTGCCATCTGGCGCAGCTGCTCGAAGCCGTAGGGCCCGTACTCCTGGCCGAGGTGGGCCAGCATGAAGGCGCCCGTGACGGCCGGGACGGCGGCGTACTGCTGTGTGTTCGGCTGGGCGTACTCCTGCCCGTACGGCTGCCCCTGCTCCTGCCCGTACTGCTGCCCGTACTGCTGCTCGTAGGGCGCCGCCGGCGGCTGTTGCGGTGGCTGAGCGGGTTGCTCGCCGTAGGGCTGGCCCTCGGGCGGGGTGGGCTCGGGCTGCTGGCTGTCGCTCATGCGAAGGAATATATGCCGGGGGCTCCGTGTCCGCCTGCAACCCCTCGCCGGGCCCACGGTGGATAACCTGTACGGCATGAGCCTGCCTGCTGCGCCCTACGGACGCCTGCTGACCGCGATGGCGACTGCGTTCACCGACGACGGTGCGGTCGACCTCGACGGCACCGCAGCGATCGCGAACCACCTCGTCGCACATGGCAACGAGGGTGTGGTCGTCAGCGGCACCACCGGTGAGTCCCCGACCACCAGCGTCCCCGAGGACACCGAGATCCTGCGCGCCGTCAAGGACGCGGTCGGCGACCGTGCGAGCGTGATCGCCGGCGTCGGCACCAACTCCACCGCCCACTCGGTCGAGCTCGCGATCCAGGCCGAGAAGGTCGGTGTCGATGCGGTCCTGCTGGTGACGCCGTACTACAACAAGCCCGGCCCCGCGGGCGAGCTGCACCACTTCACCGAGGTCGCCCGGTCCACCAACCTCCCGGTGATGCTGTACGACGTCCCGGGGCGCACCGGTCAGGCCATCGCCCTGGAGACCTACGAGCAGGCGGCGCGGCTGGACACGGTCACCAGCGTGAAGCACGCCACCGGCAACCCCCTCGACACGATCGCCCTCCGCGAGCTCGGCTACGACGTCTACTCCGGCGACGACGCACAGCTGCTCGGCTACCTCGCCCACGGCGGCTGCGGCATCGTCTCGGTGGTCGCCCACGCGGCCGGCAACCAGCTCCGCGAGGTGATCGAGCAGTACGACGCGGACGACCCCGCCGCCGCGCTGGCGACGTTCACCCGGTTGCTGCCGGTGATCGACGCCGTGATGGGGGTCTCGAACTACGGCGCCACCACCGCCAAGGCCGCCCTCGAGCTGCTGGGGGTGCTCGACAACCGACGTGTTCGCGGCCCCCTGGTCCCCCTCGACGATGACGAGGTCGGAGCGCTGCGCACCGCGCTCGTCGAAGCGGGCCTGCTGTGAGCCATCCCCACCCCGAGCTGTCCGCGCCGCCTGCGCTGCCCCGGGGCGGACTCCGGGTGACACCGCTCGGCGGCCTCGGTGAGGTCGGCCGCAACATGACCGTCTTCGAGTACGACGGTCGCCTGCTCATCGTGGACTGCGGGGTGCTCTTCCCCGAGGAGAACCATCCCGGGGTCGACCTGATCCTGCCGGACTTCTCGGCCATCCGGGACCGCCTCGACGACGTCGACGCACTGGTCCTGACCCACGGCCACGAGGACCACATCGGGGCCGTCCCGTTCCTGCTCCGGGAGCGTCAGGACATCCCGCTGGTCGGGTCCCAGCTGACCCTGGCCCTGCTCGGCGGCAAGCTGCGCGAGCACCGCCTCAAGAACACCGTCAAGGCCGTCGTGGAGGAGGGCGACCGGATCAGCTTCGGGCCCTTCGACCTGGAGTTCGTCGCCGTCAACCACTCGATCCCGGACGCGCTCGCGGTCGCCATCCGCACCGGCGCCGGGATGGTCCTGCACACCGGTGACTTCAAGATGGACCAGCTCCCGCTCGACGGCCGGATCACCGACCTCCGCGCCTTCGCCAGGCTCGGCGAGGAGGGCGTCGACCTGTTCCTCACCGACTCGACCAACGCCGAGGTCCCCGGCTTCACGACCTCCGAGAAGGACATCGCCCCGGTCCTCGAGCGGGTCTTCCACAACAGCTCGGGCCGCATCATCGTGGCCTGCTTCGCCTCGCACGTGCACCGGGTGCAGCAGGTGATGGACGCCGCGGCCGAGCACGGCCGCAAGGTGGCCTACGTCGGCAGGTCGATGGTCCGCAACATGGGCATCGCGCGCGACCTCGGCTACCTCCAGGTCCCGCCGGGTCTGCTGATCGACCCGAAGGCGACCGCGGACATGCCGGCGGACCAGGTGGTGCTGATCTCCACCGGCTCCCAGGGCGAGCCGCTCTCGGCGCTCAGCCGGATCGCGCAGCGCAACCACCACTTCGTGCACATCGAGGAGGACGACACGGTCGTCCTCGCCTCCTCGCTGATCCCCGGCAACGAGAACGCCGTCTACCGCGTCATCAACGGGCTCTCGCGCTGGGGCGCCCACGTGGTGCACAAGGGCAACGCCCTCGTGCACGTGAGCGGCCACGCGAGCGCGGGGGAGCTGCTCTACTGCTACAACATCGTCCGGCCCCGCAACGTGATGCCCGTGCACGGCGAGATCCGGCACATGTTGGCCAACGCGGCGCTCGCCCGGGCGACCGGCCTCGACGCCGACCGGGTCGTGCTGGCCGAGGACGGCCTGGTGGTGGACCTCGTCGACGGCCTCGCCAAGGTCACCGGCAAGGTCGACTGCGGCTACGTGTTCGTGGACGGCAGCTCCGTCGGCGACCTCACCGAGAGCTCCCTGAAGGACCGCCGGATCCTCGGTGAGGAGGGCTTCATCTCCGTGATCGTGGTGATCGACTCCCAGACCGGCAAGGTGGTGAGCGGGCCCGAGATCCACGCCCGTGGGTTCGCCGAGGACGACACCACCTTCGAGGAGATCAAGGACCCCATCATCGCCGCGCTCGACAAGGCCGTCTCCGACGGCGTCGGCGACAGCTACCAGCTGCAGCAGACCATCCGGCGGGTCGTCGGGCGCTGGGTGAGCGGCACCCACCGTCGTCGGCCGATGATCATCCCCGTGGTCCTCGAGGCCTAGGACGTCACCATGGCCAGCGACCCGGCACCCGTCGACGGGGAGATCACCTACGAGGAGTGGGGCACCGACTTCTTCCTCGAGGCGATCAGCGAGGAGCGGGTCCTCGGGGCCGTCAACACCATCGCCGGCCAGCCCATCGACTTCGGCCCGATGAGCGCCGGGCCGGGCGGGATCGCGAAGGTCCGGGCGTACGGCGCCATCGGGCGGGCGATCGCGACCCGGCTTCGCGGTGACCGCATCGCCTACCGCGTGCTCCTTCCTGTGGACCTCACCTTCGAGCTCGACCTCCAGGTCGAGAAGCAGCAGTTCGACGCCGAGCTGTTGGTGCCGCTGACGCTCACCGCCGTGGCGCGCAGCGGCCTGCGGATCTTCATCGAGGCCACGCCGCCGACCGGGAGCGAGGTCCAGGTCGAGCTCAAGGCCAAGGGTCTGCGCGCCACCGTGGTGCAGCGCGTCGCCAACGTGGAGGGCGAGCTGCGTCGGTTCGTGGCGCGCTACGTCGCCCACGAGCTGGACAAGCCGCACGTCCGCGAGGCGCGCATCATCGACGTGTCCCGTGCGATCGACCAGACCTGGGCCTCGATCGCACCGCGACCACGTCCCGACGAGGGAGTCACCGCCGACCTGAACGACGCCCTCGAACAGGAGATCCGGGACAACGAGGAGGCCCTGCTGGCAGGGCCGGAATCCGGGTGATCCGGGTCATGGACACACTGGGCTAAACCACGGACGCAAAGGGGCGAATCAACCTAGACTAGACATGAGGCTCGACAGTGTGCCTCGCGCACCGACCCCTGTCCCCGACACGGAGACCCCGCCTGATGCAGCTGACCGACTCCCCCCGCGCCGAGGGGATCCGCCGACTCTACGAGTTGATGCTTCGCGTCAACTCGTCGACGGACCTGTCCGAGGTGCTGGACGAGATCGCGCGCGGGGTCGTGGAGGTGCTCGGGTACGGCATCGCGGCCATCGCCAGGCTCGAGGGCGAGACGTTCGTGATGACGACGGTCGCCGGGCCCGAGGAGGTGCGCGAGCAGATCATCGGCCGGCGTACGCCGGTGGCCTCCATCTTCAACGAGTTCGCGCAGGCCGACGAGTGGGGCGTTCTCCGCTTCGTCCCGCACGACCGGCTGCCCAACGCGCTCGAGGAGTCGGCCTGGGTGCCGGACTTCGAGCCCGGCAGCTCTGCCGACTCCTGGCACCCCCTCGACGCGCTCTACGCGCCGCTGTACTCCGCCACGGGCCAGCTGCTCGGCAACATGTCGGTCGACCTGCCGCCCGGCAACCGCATCCCGAACCGCGAGGAGCGCGAGCTGCTCGAGATGTTCGTGGTGCAGGCGGGCCTGGCGATGTTCAACGCCCAGCAACGTGAACGTCTGGGCGACCAGGTGCGCACCGGTGAGATGCTCCAGTCCGTCTCCTCGGCCGGTCAGCTCGCCGAGCTGGACGTGTCGCTGCGGGAGGCGGCCCAGGCGATCGCCAAGGGGCTCGGTGCCGAGCACATCTGGATCCGCTGCTTCCCGACGGGCGACTTCGGGCAGGTCGAGCGGTCCGCGGCGTACCCACCCGACGACCTGGAGTCGAGCCGTGAGCTCGTCGAGCTCAAGAGCCTGCTCGCCAGCCGTGCCTGGGAGCAGGGACGACCGGTGCTGCTCAACGAGCACAACGCCTGGGAGCTCGAGGGCGGGCTCAGCGAGAGCCAGGGCAGGCTGGTCAGGGACCTGGTCCAGGACCACCCGTGGTCGAGCCTGCTGTTCGCTCCCGTCGCCGTGGGTCGCGAGCTGCTCGGGTACGTGCTCCTGGCGCGCCAGGACGACATCAGCCCCTGGACCCACGAGGAGCAGGAAGCCGTCATGGAGGTCGGGCGCACGCTCGGCCGCGTGGTGCTCAACGCCAGGCTCTACGGGCGCGAGCGCCAGCTGGTGGGTGAGCTCCAGGAGCTGGACCGCTACAAGGGCGAGCTGATCGCGACCATCTCCCACGAGCTCAAGACCCCGCTGACCTCGATCATCGGTCACATCGAGCTGCTGGAGGACCTCGACACCGGCATCGGGTCGGTCGAGGCGATCTCGCGCAACGCGGAGCGGCTCAACCGCCTGGTGCAGAACCTGCTCAACTACTCCCAGATCCAGGAGCAGCGCGACAGCGTCCGGGTGCCGGTGGACCTGCGCAAGCTGGCGGAGCAGAGCCTCGAGCTGATGGCCATGCAGGCCGAGCAGGGCTCGGTCACGATGACGCTCGAGATGCCCGACGAGCCGATCATGGTGACCGCCGACCCCGACGAGCTCGGCAAGGTCATCGACAACCTGACCAGCAACGCCGTCAAGTACACCCTTCCCGGGGGCCTCGTCGACGTGCAGGTCGGCACCGACGGGCAGCAGGCCTACGTGCTGTGCTCCGACACCGGCCTCGGCATCTCGAGCGCCGACCAGGCCCACCTCTTCTCGGCCTTCCACCGCTCGAGCAACCCCCAGGCGCTCTCGATCCCGGGCACCGGGCTGGGGCTGGCGATCTCGCGGCGCATCGCCCAGCTGCACGGTGGCGAGATCCTGGTGGCCTCCGAGCTCGGCAAGGGCAGCACCTTCCGGCTCCGGGTGCCGCTGCTCGAGAAGGCCGCCGGCTCCTCCTGAGGCCGGCGCGGCCCGGTGCGTGCGCCCGGTGCGCGACACGATCCGCTGCGGCGTGTGACGCGTGTGACGCGTGAGGTGTTCGGGGTAGATTCGCCAGCATGGCGACCCGTACGTCTTCCCCGCCGGCGTCGCGCAGCAAGAGCAGCCCTGCCCGCAAGTCTGGACAGGGAGGCTCGACGGCGCGATCCGGTGCGAAGGGAAGCAAGACAGGGCGAAAGCCCGCGGCCAGCACGCGCAAGCGTGCCGGCTCCGCACCCAAGCGCCCCGCACCGAGGGCGGTGCGCAACGGGACCGGGCCGGTCGCACGCGTGTTCACCGCGCTCGCCAGGGTCGTGGTCAACCTGTGGCTCGGACTCGCCCACGCCGTCGGTGGCGGCGTACGCCGGATCGGGCGCACCGCGAGCGAGCTCGAGCCCGAGCACCGCCGCGACGGCGCGGGACTGTTCCTCGTCGGGCTGGCCGTGGTCGTCGCCGCCGCGGTGTGGTGGCAGCTGCCCGGAGGCATCGGTGACTTCACCCGGACGGTCGTCGCGGGCTCGGTCGGCCTGCTCGCGTGGTTCGTCCCGCTGCTCCTCTGCTTCGTGGCCTGGCGCAACCTGCGCGACCCGGAGCACAACGGTCCTGCCGGCCGCCAGGTGGTCGGCTGGTGTGCGCTGCTGTTCGGCGTGCTGGGCATCGTGCACATCGCCAACGGCTCACCGACTCCCGAGCTCGGTGACACCGAGCCCCTCCAGCAGGCCGGCGGCGCGATCGGCTTCGTGGTCGCCAAGCTGCTGACCGACCTGCTCCAGACCGCCTACGTGGTGGTCCCGCTGCTGCTCCTGCTGACCCTCTTCGGGGTGCTCGTCGTCACGGCCACGCCGGTCTACCAGGTGCCGGCCCGGCTGCGCGAGCTCGGCGACCGGATCATGGGCCGCCACCCCGCCGAGGAGGAGGCTCCGGAGCCGGCCGCGGCGGCACGGAAGCCCCGCGGACGCCGCACGGACCTCGACATCGACCCGGAGATGGGTGACCCGGCGTACGACAGCCCCGTCATCGAGGGCCGCGAGCTCGGCAAGCGCGGCAAGCGCAAGAAGGAGCCCCTGCAGGACGGGGAGAAGGACGGGGAGATCGACCTCGACCTCACCGGCCCCGTCGAGAACGACGCCAGCGACTCGGCCTCCCTGGAAGCCCCACCTCACACTCCGTTGCCGGCGCGGGTGGAGCAGCTCTCGCTCTCCGGTGACATCGCCTACTCCCTCCCCGACAGCCAGGTGCTCAAGCCCGGCTCGGTGCACAAGGCGCGCTCCAAGGCCTCCGACGCGGTCGTCGAGCGGCTGACGCAGGTGCTCGAGGAGTTCGACATCGACGCCCAGGTCACCGGCTACACGCGTGGCCCGACCGTCACGCGGTACGTCGTCGAGCTCGGCCCCGCGGTCAAGGTCGAGAAGATCACCGGCATCCAGAAGAACATCTCCTACGCCGTGGCCTCCGCGGACGTGCGGATCCTGAGCCCGATCCCCGGCAAGTCCGCGGTCGGCATCGAGATCCCGAACATCGACAAGGAGGTGGTCTCGCTCGGCGACGTGCTGCGCTCGAACAACGCGCGCAACGACCACCACCCGATGGTCGTCGGGCTCGGCAAGGACGTCGAGGGCGGCTTCGTGGTCGCCAACCTCGCCAAGATGCCCCACCTGCTGGTGGCCGGCGCGACCGGCTCGGGAAAGTCCAGCTTCATCAACTCGATGATCACCTCGCTGCTGATGCGAGCCACGCCGGACGAGGTGCGGATGATCATGGTCGACCCCAAGCGGGTCGAGCTGAACGCCTACGAGGGCATCCCGCACCTGATCACCCCGATCATCACCAACCCGAAGAAGGCGGCCGAGGCGCTGCAGTGGGTCGTGCGCGAGATGGACCTGCGCTACGACGACCTGGCCAACTTCGGCTTCCGGCACGTCGACGACTTCAACAAGGCGGTGCGCGCCGGCAAGGTGCAGCTGCCCGCGGGCAGCGAGCGCGTGCTCGCGCCGTACCCCTACCTGTGCGTGGTGGTCGACGAGCTCGCCGACCTGATGATGGTCGCCCCGCGCGACGTCGAGGACGCGATCGTCCGGATCACGCAGCTCGCGCGCGCCGCGGGCATCCACCTGGTCCTCGCCACCCAGCGGCCCAGCGTCGACGTGGTGACCGGGCTGATCAAGGCCAACGTCCCGTCCCGGCTGGCCTTCGCCACCAGCTCGCTCGCCGACAGCCGGGTCATCCTCGACCAGCCGGGCGCGGAGAAGCTGGTCGGGCAGGGTGACGGTCTGTTCCTGCCGATGGGGGCCTCGAAGTCGGTGCGCGTCCAGGGTTCCTGGGTGACCGAGGCCGAGATCGCGCAGGTGGTCAAGCAGTGCAAGGACCAGCTGCAGCCGAACTACCGCGACGACGTGACGGCCCCGGCCGCCGCCAAGCGCGACCTCGACGACGACATCGGCGACGACATGGACCTCGTGGTGCAGGCGATCGAGCTGGTCGTCTCCACCCAGTTCGGCTCGACGTCGATGCTCCAGCGCAAGCTGCGCGTCGGCTTCGCCAAGGCCGGCCGGCTGATGGACATCCTCGAGAGCCGGGGGATCGTCGGTCCCAGCGAGGGCTCCAAGGCACGTGACGTGATGATCAAGCCCGACGACCTGGACGACGTGATCGCGAACCTGCAAGGGGAACAGTGATGGGTGTATCGGTTCGGCACAACTCCCGGTTGGCGGCCGTCGTCGCGCTGGTCGCGGCCGTGATGGCCGTGGCCTGGTTCGCGCGGGCCCTGCAGACCGGATCGATCTCCGACTGGTTCTGGTGCGTGGTCGTGGCCGCGGTCGGCGTGCTCCAGCTGCTCGTCGTGCGTGACGGGCGGGCACCGCTGATGCTGGCCGACGAGCACGGCGTGCGGGTCCGCCACGGGGAGACCTGGAGCGGTCTGCGCTGGCAGGACATCGCGCACGTCGACGTGCAGTCGCCGGGCTCGTGGCTGCGTGACGGCCGGATCGTGGTCGTCCCGCGGCCGGTGGCGGCGCCCGACAGCACCCTGGCCGACGATCTCGACGACGAGTCGGCCGGGCAGGTGACGCAGGCGGAGAGCTTCGTCGTGCCGCTGGGCATGACCACCAAGGTCGAGGCCGACGGGCTGACCGGCGACCTGGTCTCCGACCTCGACGCCCTGGCCAGTGGCCGGGTCCCGGTGCTCGTGGTCACCCGGATGGAGCCCGAGAAGGCAGAGAAGGCAGAGAAGGCAGAGCCCGTCGAGCAGCCCGAGAAGCCGCGAGAAGGCACCGCGGCTCTCCCGGGCGGAGAAGCGCGCCGCCCGCGAGGAGGCGGAGCTCCAGGAAGCCGAGCTGCACGAGGCCGAGCTCCAGCAGGCCGAGCTCGAGCAGGCCGAGCTGCACGAAGCCGAGCTCGGAGCGACCGACGGGACCGAGCAGACCGAACCGGTCGCGCTCGAGCAGCCGACGTCGGCACCCGAGCCCGAGTTCGACCCGGTCGAGCCTGGTCGGGAGACCCGCCCGGCAGCGCGGTCCGAGGTCTCGCGCGAGTCGGTGCGACGGTTGCCCGACCCACCCACGATCCCGGCCCAGCGCTCCTCGGCCGCGCCGGTGATGGTGGCGCGCGTCGACGACGTCGGCAGCAGCCCGGTCCGTGCCGCCGAGAACGCCCTGATCGGCCCGATGATCGCCGCCGCGCGCAACCGCGCCCGGCTCAGCATCGACACGCTCAGCGAACGCACCCGGATCCGCCCGCACGTCCTGGAGTGCATCGAGGTCGACGACTTCGAGGCCTGCGGTGGCGACTTCTACGCCCGCGGGCACCTGCGCACCCTCGCACGAGTCTTCGGTCTCGACCCCCAGGAGCTGCTCGCGCTGTACGACGACCACTACGCCACCGCGGAGATCGAGGCCCGTCAGGTCTTCGAGGCAGAGCTCGCCTCGGGCATCGGCGGGGGAGTGCGCGCCGCCCACACCGGCCCGCGCTGGAGCGTGCTGGCCGCCTGCGTGCTGGCGCTGGCGGGGATCTGGGGCGTGGCCCGGGTCTTCAACGACCAGCCCCAGGAGCTGGTCAGTCCTGCGCCCAACGTCGTCGACTCGGCGGGCCTGGCCAAGGCCGAGCCGGCGGGCGCACCCAAGTCGACCCTGGCCCCGATCGAGGTCACCGCGACCGGGGCGAGCCCGCAGGTCGTGATCCGCGACCGCGACAGCCGGATCCTGTGGGCGGGCAAGCTCGCCGACGGCCAGCGTCAACAGGTGATCGGGATGGCGCCCTTCGACGTCACCGCCAGCAACGGCGAGGCGGTCAAGGTGGCCTATCTCGGCAAGCGCAAGGGCACCGTCGGAGACTCGTCCGCGGCGGGCAGCAAGCAGTTCGGCTGAGGTGCGCCCCGGGTCCGATCCCGGGTCCCGGCCTGGGGCTTTTCGTGATGCGCCGGGCTGTCCGGCATACTCGACACGGCTCATGAACCCCTCTTCCGCGTCCCCACCCCGCCCTGCACCCTCGCCGACCACGGTCGCGCTGGTGACACTCGGGTGTGCCCGCAACGAGGTCGACTCCGAGGAGCTGGCCGGTCGTCTGGAGACGGGCGGCTTCGCGCTCGTCGACGACGCCGACGCCGCCCAGATGGTCGTGGTGAACACCTGCGGCTTCGTCGAGGCGGCCAAGAAGGACTCCGTCGACACCTTGCTCGCCGCTGCGGACCTCAAGGAGTCGGGCACCACCCAGGCCGTCGTGGCGGTCGGCTGCCTCGCCGAGCGGTACGGCGCCGAGCTGGCCGGCTCGCTCCCCGAGGCCGACGCCGTGCTCGGGTTCGACGCCTATCCCGACATCGCTGACCGGCTCCGGTCGATCCTGGCCGGCGAGAAGCAGCACCCGCACACCCCCTCGGACCGGCGCAAGCTGCTGCCGATCTCCCCGGCAGAGCGCGCGGCCGCTCCGGCGTACCAGCCCGGGCACGCCGAGCGCCGTCGCCTGGACGCAGGCCCGATGGCACCCCTCAAGCTGGCCTCGGGCTGCGACCGGCGCTGCACCTTCTGCGCGATCCCCGCCTTCCGCGGCTCGTTCGTCTCCCGGCGGCCCTCCGACGTCCTGGCCGAGGCCCGTTGGCTCGCCGGCGAGGGTGCCCGCGAGCTGTTCCTGGTCAGCGAGAACTCCACGTCCTACGGCAAGGACCTCGGCGACCTGCGCCTGCTCGAGACGTTGCTGCCGGAGCTCGCCGCCGTCGAGGGCGTGGAGCGGGTGCGGGTCTCCTACCTCCAGCCGGCCGAGACCCGTCCCGGCCTGGTCACGGCCATCGCCCAGACGCCCGGGGTGGCGGCGTACTTCGACCTCTCCTTCCAGCACGCCTCGCACCCGGTGCTGCGCCGGATGCGGCGCTTCGGCGACGCCGACGCGTTCCTCGGCCTGCTCGGCCAGGCGCGCGCACAGGCGCCGGAGGCCGGTGCGCGCTCCAACTTCATCGTGGGCTTCCCCGGCGAGACCGAGCAGGACCTCGAGACGCTGTGCGGCTTCCTCTCCGAGGCGCGGTTGGACGCGATCGGTGTGTTCGGCTACTCCGACGAGGACGGCACCGAGGCCGAGGGCTTCGAGGACAAGCACGACGAGGACGAGATCGCCGAGCGGGTGGCGCACGTGACCGCCCTCGCCGAGGAGCTGACGGCGCAGCGCGCCGAGGAGCGCATCGGTGAGCAGGTCGTGGTCCTGGTCGAGTCGACCGAGGACGGGGTCGATCGAGGGGCGAGCCGCGCACCAGGGCCCCGAGGTGGACGGCTCGACCGTCCTCACGGCGCTCTCGCCCGGCACGATCCGGGTGGGTGACATGATCACAGCACGGGTGGTCGGCACCGATGGCGTCGACCTGGTCGCCCAAGCGACCACAGCGCCGATCACAGGGCCGGCCACGGGGCCGGTGCCGGAGGAGGGTCGATGAGCCAGCAGGATCCCAGCGCGGTCACCCCCCAGGTGAACAACTGGAACGTGCCGAACGCGTTGACCACGTTGCGCATCGTGATGGTGCCGTTCTTCGGGTGGGCCCTGCTGCACGACGGTGGGAGTGACCTGACCTGGCGCTGGGTCGCCTGGGTGCTCTTCTGCCTGGCGATGATCACCGACAAGATCGACGGTGACCTGGCCCGCAAGCACAACCTGGTGACCAACTTCGGCAAGATCGCCGACCCGATCGCCGACAAGGCCATGACCGGGATGGCGTTCATCGGCCTGGCGATCATCGCCGACTTCATGCCCGCGTGGCTGTGGTGGACGATCACGATCATCGTGCTGGTGCGCGAGTGGGCGGTGACCTTCGCGAGGCTCTCGATCGCCAAGGACGTGGTGATGCCGGCCAAGCAGAGCGGCAAGGTCAAGACCACGCTGCAGGCGGTGGCGCTGGGCGGCTTCATCGCCCCGTTCGGCCTGCTCACCGGCCCCTTCGAGGTGGTCGGGGACGTCATCTGGTGGATCTCGGCGCTGCTGCTCGCGGTGGCCGTCGTGCTGACGGTGACCTCGGGGCTGGAGTTCGCCCGTGACGTCATGCGGCACCGCGCCGGGCAGCAGGCTCCGGCGGAGGACCCCGCCTCGCGCTGAGCCCTGGCAAGACCGGCCAGCCTCGGGCTCAGTCCTCCTTCTGGCGGTCGCGGTAGGCGCGCACGTTCTCGCGGTTGCCGCAGCCTCCCTCGCAGAACCGCTTGGACCGGTTGCGCGACAGGTCGACCACGACGTCGTCGCAGTCCTCGGCGGCGCAGGTCTTCAGCCGGTCCAGCTCGCCCGCGCGTACGACGTCGGTGAACGCCATCGCCGCCTCGACGGCCATCCGGGTGGCCAGTGGGGCGTCCTGGGGAACCGCGTGGATGTGCCAGCCGAGGTCGTCGTGGTCGACGAGCTGGGGGAGGGCGGCGGCCTCCGCGAGGATCTCGTTCACCCGCGGGACCAGGTCCTGCTCGGGGAGCCGCCACAGCTCGCGCAGCCGCGGTCGCAGCGCGCGGACGGCGTCCAGCTCGGCCCGGTCGCCGGCCCGGCTGCCGAACCACCCCTGGGCGTCGAGGAAGCCCACCAGGTCCTCGGGCGTCTGGAGCGAGTCGCCGTCGGAGGCGCTGTTCACGAGCGCGGCGGCCGCCACGAGCGCCACCTCGGTGTCATGGGCAAAAGTCACGTTGACTCCTGACGTCGGATACTCCTAGAGTAACTGGTGTCCACATATTTTGCTCCTGACAAGGTGGTGAACGATGTCCACGAGGTCCACTGGTACCGGAATCATGATCGCGCTCGTCTCGGCGGCGTCGTTCGCCACCTCCGGCCCGTTCGCCAAGTCTCTGCTCGAGACCGGCTGGACACCCGGCTCGGTCGTCTTCCTGCGGATCGCGGGCGCCGCCCTGATCCTGGCCGTGCCGACGGTCCGCGCGCTGGGCGGACGGTGGCACCTCCTGCGTGAGGAGTGGCACCAGGTCCTCGCGTACGGCGTGGGGGCGGTCGCCGTCCCGCAGCTCGCCTTCTTCTACGCGGTCCAGCACCTCTCGGTCGGCGTGGCCCTGCTCCTGGAGTACCTCGGACTCGTGCTCGTGGTCGCCTGGCAGTGCCTGGCCGCTCGCCGGCTCCCGCGCACGCCGACGGTGGTCGGGATCGTGCTCGCGCTCGTCGGCCTGGCGCTGGTCCTCGACCTGCCCGCACTGGGACAGGACGCAGGGCTCCGGATCGACGGGATCGGGGTCGCCTGGGGCCTGTTCGCCGCCGTGGGACTGGCGACGTACTTCCTGCTCTCGGGACACGCCGGCGACAGCGCCCTGCCACCCATGGTCCTGGCCGGTGGCGGGCTGATCGTGGGCGCGCTGGCGTTCGCCGTGCTCGGTGCCACCGGGCTGCTCCCGATGACCTTCGAGTCCGCTCCGGTCGCCCTCGCGGGGGTCAGCCTGCCGTGGTGGGCAGCGGTGCTGGAGCTGGCCGCCGTCGCCGCGGCGACGGCGTACGTCACCGGGATCCTGGCTGCCCGGGTGCTGGGTGCGAAGCTGGCCTCGTTCGTGGGCCTCTCCGAGGTCGTCTTCGCGGTGCTCTTCGCGTGGGTGCTGCTCGGCGAGCTGCCGCGGGCGATCCAGCTCCTGGGCGGACTGTTCATCCTCGCCGGCGTGATCGCCGTGCGGGGCGAGGAGGCTCGGGTGCAGCCGTCAGCGGTTGAAGCGGGCGTTGCGCTCGGAGTACCTGCGGTGGGCGATCGTCCGGTAGTGACGGACGACCGGGTCGAGCTCGACGGCGTCCACGTCCCGACGGCGGAGCACGAGCGAGGTGCGGTTGGCGCGATGGAGCACGAGCGCCCACTTTGAGCTGCCTGGTTCACCGACGAGGTCGACGGGCTGCTGCTCGTCGATCAGGTCGAACCGCTCGGTGCCGCTGCTGTTGTGGATCGTCAGCACGGAGCCACGCAGGCTGACCACCTGGGGCGTGCTCGCGATCAGCATCGCCCAGAGGCCCACGACGACGGCGATGCCGATCGCGAGGGAGATCAGCTGGTCCCTGCCCGGGTTCTGCTGGTAGTCCAGGGCCAGTGCGGAGGTGCCGCCGACGGCCAGCAGCAGGAGCACGCCGGCGAGCATCCGGGGCCCGTGGCTGGCCCGCCACCGTGCGGTGTGCGGAGCCGCGAACGACGGCTCGTACTTCTCCGGGGTGCTGGTGGTCTCGGCCGTGGGAACGGCGGCCGACGGGACCGGGATGGTCACCTCGGGCCGGGCCTCGGCCTGCTTCGGCACGATCGTCTCCCGCGTGGGCGTCTTCTGCCTCGGGATCCGTGGTGTCGCGGGAGCCTTGTGCTTGCCCACGGCGCCCTGTTGTGTCGGCACGACTGGGCGCGCGTCCGAAACCTGGTCGAGCGTGCTGGTGGTGCTGCCGGTCTCGCTGGTGAAGGTCTTGCTGGGCTGTGGTGAGTCGCCTCGGTGTCGCATGCTGGTGGTTCCCCCGTTTTCAGTTCCTCGACCCGGCTACGCGGGTCGTGGACCCAAGTCTGGTGGCCCTGCTCGGCAAACGGGAGACAAGAGCGGCAACTGATGTCTCTCGGACTAGACCACAGGTCCGTTTTGTCCTAGCGTGCGGACGCCTTGGCCACCTGCATGGCCGCTCCGACCAGGGCGAGATGGGAGAACGCCTGGGGGAAGTTGCCGACCATCCGGCCCTCGGTCACGTCGTACTCCTCGCTGAGCAGGCCGACGTCGTTGGCCAGGCCGACCAGTCGCTTCATCAGGGCCTCGGCGTCCTCGACCCGTCCGGCACGGGCGTACGCCGAGACCAGCCAGAACGAACAGGCCAGGAACGGGTGCTCGTCGCCCCCCAGACCGTCCACGCCGCTCGTGGTGCGGTAGCGGAGGAGCAGCCCGTCGCGCATCAGGTCCTTCTCGACCGCCTCGATCGTCCCGAGCATGCGTGGGTCGTCGCCCTCCACGAAGCCGAGGGTCGGCAGCACCAGCAGGGACGCGTCGACCTCGTCGGTGTCGTAGTGCTGCGTGAAGGTGTTCCGCTCACGGTCGAAGCCGTGCTCGAGCACCTCGGCGTGCACCGCGTCCCTGATCTTCCGCCACTCGTCCACGGGACCTTCGAGCCCGTGCCTCTCGACCCCCTCGACCGCGCGGTCGAAGGCGGCCCAGACCATCACCCGGCTGTGCGTGAACCGCCGCAGCGGACCGCGGACCTCCCACAGGCCGTTGTCGGGCTCCTGCCAGCTCTCGGCCAGCTGCGCGACCAGCGTGCGCTGGAGGCTCCAGCTGTCGCGGGTCTCGCTGACCCCGTTGTTGCGTGCCATCGCCAGGGCGCACATCACCTCGCCGAGCACGTCGGTCTGGCGCTGCTTGACCGCACCGTTGCCGATCCGCACCGGACGCGAGCCGGCGTACCCCGCGAGGTGGTCGAGCTCGCGCTCGGGGAGGTGCCGGCCGCCCTCGACGGTGTACATCACCTGCATGTCCTGCGGGTCGCCGGCGATCGCGCGGAGCAGCCAGTCGCGCCAGTGGTGGGCCTGCCCGACCCGGCCGGCAGCGATCAGCGACTCGAGGGTCAGGGCCGCGTCGCGCAGCCAGCAGTAGCGGTAGTCCCAGTTGCGCTCGCCACCGAAGTCCTCCGGCAGCGAGGTGGTCGGCGCGGCGACGATGCCGCCGGTGTCCACGTGCGTGAGGCCGCGCAGGGTGACCAGGCTGCGCACCACCTCGCGGCGCCACTGCCCGTCGTACTCGCAGGCGTCCGCCCAGGTCTGCTGCTCCTCGAGCGTGTACTCGAGGTGCGTCTCGACGTCGAGGTGCTCGGGCAGCGCGCGGTAGGACGGCACCCACGTCAGCACGAAGTCGAGGGTCTCCCCGGCCTGCACCTCGAAGGTCTCCTCGTGGTGGCCGTCGACGGCCGGCGGGATGCGGGGTCCGGTCAGCACCAGCTTGTCGGGCCCGGCGACCGCCACCAGCGCCTCGTGCCCCTCGACCTGCTCGCGGTGCACCCACGGCCGGATCCGGCCGTAGTCGAAGCGCACGATCCAGCTGTGCCGCATCGTCATGGTGCCGCGCACGCCCTGCACCCGACGTACGACGTCGGCGCGCCGGTCGCCGGTCGGCATCAGGTCGGTGACGCGCACCTCGCCCTCCTCGGAGGTGTACGTCGTCTCCAGGACCGCCGTGTCGTCGATGTAGCGACGCTTCGCCGTGTGCTCCCCGTCCGGTCCCAGCAGCCAGTGCCCGTTCTTCTCCTCGCCCAGCAGGGCCGCGAAGCACGCCGGCGAGTCGAACGTGGGCAGGCACAACCAGTCCAGGGACCCGTCGATGCCGATCAGGGCAGCCGTGTGGCCGTCGCCGATGGCGGCGTAGTCCTCGATCGGCAACGGCATGCTGGGCAGGCTAGCGAGCAACGGAGTCGACGGTGAGCGTTCCGCACCATCCCTGAGACGCCGCACGTCCACTAGCGTCAGGGCATGAGCTCGCAGGTCCCGGCCGACGTCGAGGTGGCGAACGCTGTCCCACGGATGCTGCGGGAGCGTGGTCAGACCGTGGGCTGTGCCGAGTCGCTGACCGGCGGCGAGCTGGCCGCGACGCTGAGCGGTCCCGCCGGGTCGTCGGCCGTCTTCGCCGGTGCGGTGGTCAGCTACGCGACCGAGGTCAAGCGGAGCCTGCTCGGGGTGACGGCGAGCCAGGTCGTGTCGGCCGAGTGCGCCGTGCAGATGGCCGTCGGGGTCCGGGACCTCCTTCGCGTGGACTGGGCCCTCGCGACCACCGGTGTCGCTGGTCCCGACCGTCAGGAGGACCAGCCGGTCGGCACCGTCCACCTCGGGATCGCCGGCCCGTCCGGTGCCAGGTCCGTGCAGCTCGCGCTCGAGGGCGACCGGTCCTCCATCCGGCGGGCTGCGTGTGCCGGTGCGCTCCACCTGCTGTTCACGGAGCTCGGCGATGGATGAGCTGACGGCCATCGCCGACGCGTTGTACGCCGGACCGGCGGACGGGTTCACCGAGGAGCGCAACCTCGCCGCCCGTGACTGCGGCGACAAGGAGCTCGCCGCGCAGATCAAGAAGCTCAAGAAGCCGTCGGTCGCGGCCTGGGCGGTGAACCTGCTCGTGCGCCGGGAGAGCGGCCAGATCGACTCCGTCCTGGAGCTCGCCGACTCGTTGCGTGCGGCCGCCGAGGCACTCGACGGTGACGAGCTGCGCGCGCTGACCCGCCAGCGCCGCCAGCTGACCAACGCGCTGGCCACCTCCGCCCGATCGCTCGCCCGGGAGTCCGGCGTCCGGCTGACCGCCCCGGTCGTGGACCAGGTCGAGGGCATGCTGAACGCCGCCATGCTCGACCCGGTGGCGGCCCAGGTGGTGCGCGCCGGACGGATCGTGACGGCCTTCACCTCGACCGGTGTCTCGGAGCTCGACGTCGAGTCCGTGATGGCCGTCCCCGGGTCCCTGGACGTGCGGGCCAGCCCGGTCGCCGCTTCCTCGACCGACGCCGAGGGCGAGGAGGGCGCGCCCGTCGAGCTGCACGTCGTACCGGACAACGGGGCGAAGCTCGCCGCGGCCCAGGACGCCCTCGAGGAGGCCACCGGACAGGTCGGCGACGCCGAGCATGAGCTCGAGGAGGTCGAGTCCTCCGTGGAGTCCCTGAACGCGCGCCGGCTGCAGCTGCAGGGCGAGGCCGACGAGCTGCGCCGCAGGCTGGCTGCCATCGAGGAGGACGTCGACCAGGTCGACGACGACCTGGAGGAGGCCGAGGAGGCGCGCGACGACGCCCGAGCGGTCCTGCAGGAGGCCCAGCGTGCGCGCGAGGACGCCGCCAAGGCGCTGGCCAGGCTGGAGGACTCGTAGCCGTCGGTGCGATTGCCTAGGGTCGCGGGATGAGCCAGAAGACAGACATGTCGCACCCCTCGCAGGTCGAGCTGCTGCTGCGCTACCTCGAGCGCGAGCGGGACAACTTCTCCCGCACCCTCGAGGGGCTCAGCGACTACGACGTGCGTCGGCCGATGACACCCACCGGCACCAGCCTGCTGGGCCTGGTCAAGCACCTTGTCGGGGTGACGCTCGGCTACTTCGGCGACTGCGTGGGCCGTCCCTCCGGCATCGACCTCCCCTGGGACAACGAGGAGAGCTATGCGCAGAACGGCGACATGTGGGCGACCGCCGACGAGTCCCGCGAGGAGCTGCTCGACCTCTACGCGCGGGCGTGGGCGCACGCCGACGAGTCGGTCAGGACTCTCGGCCTCGATGCCCCGGCCACCGTCCCGTGGTGGCCGGAGGAGCGCCGGGAGACCACGCTGGGCTACCTCACGGTGCACATGCTCGCCGAGATCGCCCACCACGCCGGGCACGCCGACATCCTGCGCGAGGAGATCGACGGCCGCGGCGGCCGCGACCGGGACGAGGTGGGCGACGCGGAGTGGTGGGACGCCTACGTCGCCCGGGTCCAGGCCGCGGCCGACGCCCACCGCGACTGAGCCTGGACGCGCCCGAACTCCGTCGCGCGACCGATGTGCCGGGGGCGGCCGATGTCCTACGGTCGTCGCGTGAACTTCCGGCCACCCCTGCTCGACGTGCTGATCGCGGCGGCGTTCGTCGTGATGACGGTCGCCGAGGCGGTCCTCAACCCCGACCGTGAGCTCGCCGGTCGAGCACGTCGTGGTGGCCGGTCTGGCGATGGCCTCGCTGGCCTGGCGCCGGCGTGCGCCGATCGTCGTCGCGGCCCTGGTGGTGGCGTCCAACATCGATCGTCAACCCGGAGGGACAGTTCTCGACCCTGCTCTCCCTGGTCCTGGTCTGCTTCACGGTCGGCTTCGAGACCCGGCCACCGGTCAGCTACCTGGGGCTGGCTCTGGTCGTGGTGCCCTTCGTCGTCGAGTTCGATCGTGCAGACGCTCGAGCCGAGCGACCTCGCTGCCGCGCTGGTGTTCTTCGCCGGGCCGTGGACGGTCGGCGTCGTGCTCAGCGGCCGGATGGCCACGGCCGAGCTGGCCGTCGCCCGGGCCGACCAGCTCGAGCGCGAGCGGGAGCAGGAGTCGGCGCGCGCCGCGGCCGAGGAGCGCACCCGGATCGCCCGGGAGCTGCACGACATCGTGTCCCACTCGATCAGCGTGGTGACCATCCAGACCCAGGCCGTGCGGCGTCGGCTCGGCCCGGACCACGCCGCGGAGGCCGCCGACCTCGCCGCCGTCGAGGCGACCGCGCGCGAGGCGATGGCGGAGATGCGGCGACTCTTCGGGATGCTGCGCACCGAGGGGGAGAGGCCCGGTCTCGCGCTCGCGCCCCAACCCGGGCTCGGCGAGCTGGAACGGCTGGTGCGCCAGGTCGACAGCGCCGGAGATGACGGTGCACCTGAGCATCGAGGGCGACCCGGTCCCGCTCAGCCCGGGCGTCGACCTCGCGGCGTACCGGATCGCCCAGGAGGGGCTCACCAACGCCCTGCGGCACGCCGGCGCCACCCGCGCGGCCCACGTACTGGTGCGCTACTCGCCCCGGCGGCTCGACGTCGAGGTGGAGGACAACGGTCGCGGTCTGCGCGCACCTCGTCCTCCAACGGCGGGGCCACGGCGGCGGGCACGGGCTGGTCGGCATCCGCGAGCGGGTGGCGCTCTACGGCGGGACCGTCGACCTCGCGCCCGGTCCGTCCAGCGGCGGGGTCCGCCTCGCCGTGAGCCTGCCCCTGCAGGAGACACCGGGAATGACCATCAGACTCGCGATCGTCGACGACCAGGGCATGGTCCGAGCCGGCTTCCGCTCGCTGCTCTCCGGCGAGACGGACTTCGAGGTCGTCGGCGAGGCGGCCAACGGCGAGGAGGCCGTCGAGGTCGTCGACGGGGCTCGTCCCGGACGTGACCTTGATGGACATCCGGATGCCCGTGCTCGACGGGATCTCCGCGACCCGCCAGATCGTCGAGTCGGGCGTGGAGACCAAGGTGCTCGTGCTGACCACGTTCGACCTCGACGAGTACGTCTTCGAGGCGCTCCGCGCCGGCGCCTCCGGCTTCCTGCTCAAGGACGCGCCGGCCGAGGAGCTCGCGCAGCGATCCGGGTCGTGGCGGCGGGGGAGTCGCTGCTCGCGCCGGGTGTGACCCGGCGGGTGATCGACGCGTTCGTACGACGGCCCGCACCACCCGCGAGTCCCCGACCGAGCCGAGGCTCCAGCTGCTGACACCTCGCGAGATCGAGGTGCTCGGCCTGCTCGCACGCGGCATGTCGAACCTCGACATCGCGAGCACGCTGTTCGTCTCGGAGGGCACCACCAAGACCCACGTGAGCAACGTGCTCACCAAGCTGGGCCTGCGTGACCGGGTGCAGGCGGTGATCTTCGCCTACGAGAACGCCGTCGTGGTGCCGGGGGACCGGATCGAAGATCCGTCGTACGACTGAGTCGGGAATCCCTCTCGCGGCAGATCCGGTTGAGGCGGTCCCCCGGAAGGCTGGTGCACACCAACCCACCACCGAGGGAGCACCGAAATGACCGCCATCACCACCGCGTCCGCGGACCTCGCCGAGGCCCGCCCCACCACCACGAGGCAGCCGGTCCGCCGCTCTGCGACGGGGATTCTTCGTCGCGTCGCCGATCCTCGCCGGGATCCTGCTGCTGGTCGCGACCATCGCCGACCCCGGCGCCGGCAGCACCGGCCAGGAGCTGAACCAGGCCTACACCGACCACCCCGGCGCCCTGCAGTGGCACTCACTGACGCTGCACTGGTCCTACGCGTTCTGGGGCGTCACGGCGTTCATGGCCGCGGCGTACGTCAAGGGTCGCGGCTCCGTCCTCGCCAACATCGGGGCCTTCCTGGGCTTCGTCGCCATGACCACCCTGCCGGGCATCCTCGCCGTCGACTGGTACGACTCCTCGATCGGCCAGGTCTACGGCGTGGACGCCGTCAGCTCGCTGCACGACCACATGGACAAGACCATGTGGGCGCTGCCGTTCTTCGCCGGGCCGGGCATCATCGGCCTGCTGCTCTGCCTGCCGGTGGCGGCCGCCGCGCTGTGGCGCGCCGGGGTCGTGCGCTGGTGGTCCTTCGCGGCCGCCGTCGCCGGCACCGCCACCTTCATGGGCAGCGGCGTCACGGTCTGGGGCGTCTCCCTGACCGCCGTGCTGTTCACGGTCCTCGGCGTCGACCTGGCCCGCGGCACGCGGTCACCGCGGGCCTGACAGGGCCGACGGCCCCGGACGGAGAGCTCTCCGTCCGGGGCCGTCGTGCGTCCTACTCCGACCAGTCCTTGGAGCGCTCGACGCCCTTGCGCCACAGTGCGTAGGCGGCGTCGACGCGTTCCTTGACCTCGTCGGAGTCGGAGGGGGTGAACTCGCGGTCGAGCTGCCAGCTCGCACGCAGGTCGTCGGTGGACTCCCAGACCCCGGTGCCGAGGCCGGCCATGAAGGCGGCGCCGAGCGCGGTCGTCTCGACGATCTCCGGCCGCTCCACCGGTACGCCGAGCAGGTCGGCCTGGCACTGGCAGAGCACGTCGTTGGCCGAGGCGCCGCCGTCGACCATCAGCGAGGTCAGCTTGGTCGGCATCGTGTCGATCACGTCGCGGACCTCGAAGGTGATCGCCTCCAGGGTGGCCCGGACGATGTGCGCGCGGGTCGTGCCGCGGGTGATGCCGAGGATGGTGCCGCGGGCGTGCGGGTCCCAGTGCGGGGCCCCGAGGCCGGTGAGTGCGGGCACGAACACCACGCCGTCCGTGCTGTCGACGGTGGCGGCGATCGCCTCGGTCTCCGCCGCGGAGCCGACGATCTGCAGGCCGTCGCGCAGCCACTGCACGGCCGCGCCGGTCACGAAGATCGCCCCTTCGAGGGCGTAGGTGATCGTCCCGTCGGGCGCCTTCCAGGCTGCGGTGGAGAGCAGGCCGGCGTCCGAGCGCACCACCTCGCTCCCGGTGTTGGTCAAGATGAACGACCCGGTGCCGTAGGTGCACTTGGAGTCACCCGGGTCGAAGCAGGTCTGGCCGAACAGCGCCGACTGCTGGTCACCCGCGATGCCGGCGATCGGCAGCTCGAGGTCGAGGAAGCTCTTCGGGTCGGTGGTCGCCAGCTCGCCCCAGTTGGGCACGATCTCGGGCAGGGCGTCCATCGGCACCCCGAACAGGTCGCACAGCTCCTCGGACCAGGTGCCCTCCTCGAGGTCGAAGAGCAGGGTGCGGCAGGCGTTGGAGACGTCGGTGATGTGCCACGTGCCGCGGGTCATCCGGGCGATCAGGTAGGAGTCGACCGTGCCGATCGCGTAGCGACCGTCCTTGACCAGCGCCCAGGTGTTCGGCTCGTTCTCGGCCAGCCAGACGAGCTTGGTGCCCGAGAAGTAGGGGTCCAGCCGCAGGCCGGTCAGCTCGGTCACCCGCTCCTCGTGGCCCTCCTCCTTCATCCGCTTGCAGATGTCGGCCGTGCGCCGGTCCTGCCACACGATCGCGCGGCGCGGCGAGCCCAGCGTCTCGCGGTCCCAGAGCAGCACCGTCTCGCGCTGGTTGGTGATGCCGATGCCGGCGAGGTCGTCGGCCGAGCCGTCCCACTCGGCGAGGCAGTCGCGGGTGGCCTCGAGGGTCGCCTGCCAGATCTCCTCGGGTGAGTGCTCCACCCAGCCGGGCTTGGGGAAGTGCTGGCGGAACTCGTGGTTGGCCTTCGCTGCGATGGTGCCCTGGTCGGTGACGACGAGGGCGGTGACGCCCGTCGTCCCGGCGTCGATGGCGAGGATGCTCATGGTCCCCGACCCTAGATGGCCAGGGGACGCCCGTGGGCTCCCTGTCGCGGGTCATTCCGGAGATCAGCGGCTTGGCCGAGGGCGAGAGCGCGCGAGAAGCCTGTGGCAGGCGACGACCTTCCACAACACCTTGGTGGCCTCCTGACCGCACCCAGCTTCATGTGAGCTCGACGCCGAACTCCTGGCGGATGACCAGGGCGATCGCGTCGCGCTGGTCGGCGAAGCGGCTGTCCTCGAGGACGGTCCGCTTCACGAACGGGAACCGGGCCGTCAGCATGCGGGACCAGGCGCCGAGCACCGAGTCGGTGCCGGGGCTGACGCCGAGTGTCTCCTTCGGCCAGCCGACGTCGGTCGTCATCCCGTGGCGCTGCAGCAGCTCGCTGAGCCCGAACTCGTAGGTCTGGATCACGTCACGCTTGGTCTCCTGGGCCTGGACACTCGCAAAGAAGTCCCGCAGCGGCTCCCTGGCGAGCACGCCGTCGCGGAACGCGAGCAAGTAGCTCTGCAGGTGGACCTGCGGGTGGACGTTCGAGGTGGCAGCCCACACGTCGGCCGGGGAAGCGTCGACCCGCGCGACCAGGTCGTCCAGCGGAGCGTAAGGGCCGGCGAGCGAGTCGTTGGTCAGCACGACGAGGGGCTTGGCCGCGATCTGCGGGTACGCCGTGAGCGCGGCGCCCCAGGACCCGAAGTCGTAGCCGACGTTCGGTCGCCGCACGACCGCCACGCCGTCCGGCACCGGGTCGACCTGCAGAGTCTTGGCGGACCAGGCGTCGCGAGCCGCGACGATCAGGGTCGGTACGCCGGCGGCGGCCCAAGCCGCGGCGCCGCTGAGCGCCTCGGGACGGAGCCGGCCGCCGAAGGTGTACTCGGCCAGCACGACCACCCGGTCGGCGCTGAGCACGGCGTCGAGGTCGCCGGCAACCAGTCGCGGCGCCGGGGGCAGGCTCTCGTTGAGCCGCCGCTGCACCCGCCACTTGGTGCGCCGGGCGTCCTTCTTGCGATCATCCAGCTGGCGGTGGAGCGACGAGCCCATCCATCGCGCCCGACCGTCCTGCTCGAGCTGTTGGACCCGGTCGGTGAGCGTGGCCCCGTCGTCCTGCGGGCGTTCGTGGGTGCCGCGCACCCGCCAGCTCCAGGCCTCGACCGTCTTGGTCAGCTCACCCGGGTGTGACAGCCAGAGCTTCGCCAGCCGACCGGCCTGGCGTGCCCGACCGGCGAGCAGGTCACGGCCCCCGATGTCGGCGTCGTACCCAAGGTCGAACCGGAAGCGTTCTGCCACCACGCGCGGATCCACGCGCGGACCGTTGACGATGTTGGAGAGGTTGAGGTCGTGCACAACCTGCGCCCACATCACCGGCGCCCGTACCTCGCGGATCGGGCCGTGCGCGCGGGCTCGGGCGTGCTTGGCGACGTACACCGTGTCCGGCGGCAAGCCCGGCTCGCGCCGTTCGATCAGCGAGAGGAACGGGTTGGACAGCTGGTCGCTGAGGTACACCGCCCCCGAGCGGTCGATCTGCACCCCCCGGGTGAGGCTGACGAACAGCCGGTCCTGCCGCTCGAACTGGGCCTGCACCGTGGCCATGAAGTCGACGGCCATCGCATCGTCGGAGTCGATCCGCGTGGTGACCAGGTGCGGCGCAGCGGCGATGGCGGCCACGGGCGCAGCGAAGCTGTCCCGGCGGAACTGCTCGTGCGACCACACCGGCGTGAACACGCCCTCGGCGATGCTCTCGACGTCCTCCCGGAACTCGTCGACGCAGCGGTCGTCGAACAGCACCAACCAGGTAAAGGCGTCCACGGACTGGGAGACGACCGAGGGGTAGGTCGCGTCGTAGAAGAAGCCGAGGCGGTAGCGCAGCCACTCCTCACGGGCCGGCTCGCCACCGGGCGCGAGCACGGCGCTGAACCTCGTCAGCAGGACATGATCGAACTCGGCGGGCACGCGGCTATCGTGCCCGCGTGACGGACATGGCGCGAGGGGAAGCGCCGGATCCTGGCGATCACCGGCGCACCATGGCCGGCGTCAGTCTCACCGCGCGACCTGAAGGGCGCGTCGGACACCTGCGACGCGTGGGGATTGTTCAGCGAGGCCGTACTGGTCTCGTTGTTGTCCTGCCAAGCACGAAGTGGCCACCGTTGACGGCTACGCGGTGCCGGTGCCCGGTACGACAGCGACGATGGCTCCGGCTGCGAAGGCGGTGGCGGTTCGAATGGTCATTGCTTCCCCCGATCGGCGGTGTGTGATCCCACATCACGCCGTTCGGGCACTGTGGGCGCGAGCCGACGACGTGCGGAAGATACGGCCCTCACTGGGCTTGACCGGTCCGGAAACCGAGCCGACTGCTCCGGGGTGGACGAATCATCGCCGTTCGCGGTTGGATATGAACGATCAAATCGCAAGGAGAGAACATGCGCGTCGGAGTGCTCACTGGCGGTGGCGACTGCCCTGGCCTGAACGCGGTCATCCGCGCCATCGTCCGCAAGGGCGTGACCGAGTACGGCTTCGACTTGGTCGGCTTCCTCGACGGCTGGAAGGGTCCGCTGGAGGGGTTGACGAGCGAGCTGGGAGTGGCGCAGGTGCGCGGCATCCTGCCTCGCGGCGGCACGATCCTGAAGTCCTCGCGCACCAACCCGTTCAAGATCGAGAACGGTGTCGAGAAGATCAAGGACAACCTCGCGGCCCACGGTGTCGACGCGCTGATCGCCATCGGCGGCGAGGACACCCTCGGAGTAGCGACCAAGCTCGCCGATCTCGGCGTCAATGTCGTCGGTGTCCCCAAGACGATCGACAACGACCTGTCCGGCACCGATTTCACCTTCGGGTTCGACACCGCGGTGAACATCGCGATGGAGGCGATCGACCGGCTGCACACCACGGCCGAGTCGCACCACCGCGTGCTCGTCGTCGAGGTGATGGGACGCCACGCCGGCTGGATCGCCCTGCACGCAGGCATCGCGGGCGGCGCGAACGTCGTACTGATTCCGGAGCAGCCATTCGACATCGAGCGGGTCTGCGACTACGTCGAGAAGCGCTTCGAATCGCACTACTCGCCGATCATCGTGGTCTCCGAGGGTGCGATGCCGGTCGAGGGGGGCGACATGACCCTGGTCAGCGGCGAGAAGGATGCGTTCGGACACGTGCGCCTCGGCGGCATCGGCGACCGGCTGGCCAAGGAGATCGAGGACCGCACCGGCAAGGAGGCCCGCGCCGTCGTACTCGGACACGTCCAGCGCGGCGGCACTCCGACCGCGTTCGACCGCTGGCTGGCCACCCGCTTCGGCCTGAACGCCATCACCGCCGTGGCCGACAAGGACTACGGGATGATGGTCGCGCTCCGCGGCACCGACATCGTGCGCATCCCGCTCGCCGAGGGGACCGGGGAGCTGAAGCTGGTGCAGCCCGAGCAGTACGCCGAGGCAGAGGTCTTCTTCGGCTGATCCTCGGCTGATCCTTGCGCTGATCCAGGCCCGCCCACATCTACCGCGCTGAATCTCTGGATCGGCAATGCTGGCCGCGAGCTGCGATGTACGCCACGATTGCCCAAAGCTCGGACCTTGGGAGGCGTGGATGTCGACAACCACAACGGAGCATCCGCACATCGGGGAGGAGCCGGAGCTCAAACGGGTGATGGGTCCAACGCTCCTGCTGCTGTTCATCGTCGGCGACATCCTCGGCGCCGGCATCTATGCGGTCACCGGAGAGATGGCACTCGAGGTCGGCGGCATCGTCTGGGTGCCGTTCCTCGTCGCCTTCGGGGTCGCGACGCTCACGGCGCTCTCCTATCTGGAGCTCGTGACCAACCACCCGCAGGCCGCCGGTGCCGCCCTCTACACGCACAAGGCGTTCGGCATCCACTTCGTGACCTTCCTGGTCGCCTTCGGGGTGATCGCGTCGGGCATCACGAGTGCATCGACATCGTCGAACCTGCTGGCGGTCAACCTGCTCGCTGGACTGAACGCGATCGGCATCTCGGTGTCGGGAGGCACGGGAACCGTGCTGTTCGTGGCGCTCGCGTTCATGGTGCTGCTGGCGGTGATCAACCTTCGCGGTGTGGGCGAGAGCGTGAAGTTCAACGTGGTGCTCACCCTGATCGAGATCGCGGCCCTGGTCATCGTCATCGCAGTCGGGTTCTACGTGATGATCCAGGGGAACGCCGACCTCGGCCGGGTCGTCGTGTTCAACTCCGCCAGCGATCGCGGCATGTTCGCCGCCGTCACCGTTGCCACGGCGATCGCGTTCTTCGCCATGGTCGGGTTCGAGGACTCGGTGAACATGGTCGAGGAGGTCAAGAACCCCGAGCGCACCTTCCCGCGGATGATGCTGACCGGGCTGGGCATCGCAGTGATCTGCTACATCCTGGTCGCCCTCTCGGTGATCGCGGTCATCCCCGAGGGCCGTATCGAGAGCGTCGTCGCGGACGAGGGCAAGGTGCTGCTCGAGGTCGTGACGATCGGCGCACCCGGCATCCCGATCGACAAGCTCTTCCCGTTCCTCACGGTGGTCGCGGTCGCGAACACCGCGCTGATCAACATGCTGATGGCGAGCCGCTGCCTCTACGGCATGGCCCGCCAGGGTGTCCTGCCCCGCCCCCTCGGCCAGGTGCTCCCGGGTCGTCGTACGCCGTGGGCGGCGATCCTCTTCTCCACGCTGCTGTCGCTGGGCCTGATCATCGTGGTCACCGAGATGGCCGCGAACGAAGTCATCACCTCACTCGCGGGCACCACCGGACTGCTCCTGCTGTGCGTCTTCGCCGTCGTCAACGTGGCGTGCGTGGTCCTGCGCCGTCGCCCTGTCCGCGACGTCGCCTTCCGGGCGCCGAGGATCACCCCGTGGATCGGCGCGGTGGCCTGCCTCTTCCTCGCCGGACCGTGGGCGCGCGACAGTGAGGACTGGGTCCAGTACAAGATCGCGGGCGCGATCCTTGCGCTCGGCGTCGTGCTGTGGGTGGTCACCTGGATCGCGAACAAGGCCACCGGCACCGTGGAGTCCGAGTTCGACGACGTGGACCAGATCTCCGGGTAACGGAGAGGTCGTCCCGTCCCCACGGGTGAATGTGGGCCGAAGGCGCGGCCCCCGTAGCATGGTGCGGTGTCCGAACTAGTTCCTGACCTGGCGACACTGCACGCGATGGGCCCGGCCCAGCAGCCGTCGTACGCCGACCCGGCAGCCGTCGAGGCCGCCGTCACCCGACTGCGCAAGATGCCGCCCCTCGTCTTTGCCGGTGAGTGCGACGAGCTGAAGACCAAGCTGGCTGCCGTCGCGGCGGGCGAGGCATTCCTGCTCCAGGGCGGTGACTGTGCCGAGACCTTCGACGGCGTCACCGCGGACAACACCCGCAACAAGCTGCGCGTGCTGCTCCAGATGGCCGTGGTCCTGACCTACGCGGCCTCGGTGCCGGTGGTGAAGCTCGGTCGCCTCGCCGGCCAGTACGCCAAGCCGCGCTCCTCGGACTTCGAGACCCGCGACGGCGTGACGCTGCCGGCGTACCGCGGCGACGCCGTCAACGGCTTCCCCTTCGACGCGGAGTCCCGTGCCCACGACCCGCAGCGGCTCGTGGAGGTCTACCACGCGTCCGCCGCGACGCTGAACCTCGTGCGCGCCTTCGTCACCGGCGGCTACGCCGACCTGCGCCAGGTGCACACCTGGAACACCGACTTCGTGCTCGGCTCCGAGGTTGGTCGCCGCTACGAGAAGATGGCGGCCGAGATCGACCGCGCGCTCAACTTCATGGCGGCGATCGGTGCCGACCCCGACGAGTTCCACCGCGTCGACTTCCACTCCAGCCACGAGGCGCTGATCCTGGAGTACGAGCACGCGATGACCCGCATCGACAGCCGCACCCAGCTGCCGTACGACGTCTCCAGCCACTTCGTCTGGATCGGGGAGCGCACCCGCCAGCTCGACGGCGCCCACGTGGAGCTGCTGAGCCACATCAAGAACCCGATCGGGGTGAAGCTCGGCCCGACCACCACCGCCGACGACGCGATCGCGCTCTCCGGCAAGCTCAACCCGACCAACGAGCCGGGCCGGCTGACCTTCATCACGCGGATGGGCGCGGGCAAGATCCGCGAGCACCTGCCGCCGCTGCTGGAGAAGGTGCACGCCGCCGGCGTCGAGGCGGCCTGGGTGTGCGACCCGATGCACGGCAACACCTTCGAGGCGTCCTCGGGCTACAAGACCCGTCGCTTCGACGACGTGATCGAGGAGGTGCAGGGCTTCTTCGACGTGCACCGTTCGGTCGGCACCTGGCCCGGTGGCATCCACGTCGAGCTCACCGGTGACGACGTCACCGAGTGCGTCGGCGGCGGCGAGGAGCTCCTCGAGGTCGACCTCGGCAACCGCTACGAGTCGGTCTGCGACCCGCGGCTCAACCGGGTGCAGTCGCTCGAGCTGTCGTTCCTCGTCGCCGAGATGCTGCGCAAGGCGTGAGGTGGGACGCGTCCGTGAGCTCGTCGGTGAGCACCTCGCAGTTCTGGCAGGAGCGTCATCTCTGCACGGTGACCACGCTGCGACGCGACGGCTCGCCGCACGTCGTACCGATGGGGATCGTCGTCGACCCGTCAGCAGGGGCCGCCTGGGGGATCACCTCGCGCACCTCGCAGAAGGCCGCCAACCTGCGCGCGGGCACCGACCCTCGGGTCGCGGTGTGCCAGGTCGACGGCCGCCGGTGGTCGACGATCGAGGGCACCGCCGAGGTCCTCGACGACGCGGACTCCGTCGCCGAGGCCGTACGCCGCTACGCCGAGCGCTACCGCCAGCCCCGCGAGAACCCCGACCGCGTCGCGATCCGGATCAGCATCACCAGCGTCATCGGCAACGTCTGACCGACCCGGTCAGCCGGACGGCTCGAAGCCCTGCGTCCGCTCGCCGTCGATCAGGTAGCGCCCGTCGTCGAACTTCAGGTCGAGGACGGTCGGACCGGGACCGTTGTCGAAGTTGTCGAAGTGCACCTGGTAGCTCGACCGTCAGGTTCTCCGGGTCGGGGGAGATGCTCACGACGCGGCCGTTGGTGGCGGGTCCCCAGAACGCGTTGTACTTGTCGAAGCCGCCGCTCTCCTCCTGGAACTTCGGGGTCAGCATCTGCCACGACTTGCTCGGATCCGTGGAGACGGTGTCCACGTAGTCGTTGATGAACGACTCGATGCCCTTCGCGGTCGGCCCGGCCGGCGCCGTGGACTTCTTGGCCTGCTTGGCTGTCGGGGTCGGGGTGGTGGTGGTCGGCTTCGAGGCAGGGTCGTCGCCCGAGAGCACGACGTACGACGTCACGGCGGCGACCAGCACGACGAGGAGTGCGAGCCCGAGGAGCAGCAGCTTCCGCGAGGGTCGTCGGCGACGGGGACCGGGGGAGGCGGGTGGTGGCGCCGGGACGACGGGCGGCGGCGCAGACGCAGGCGGTGCGGGCGTCGCTGCGACGGTCTCCAGCGTCTGGGTCCCGTGCTCCGTCGCCGGGACCGGGTGTGACGGATCGCCGAGGAAGTCGCGGACCTGCTCCATGGTCCAGCGCCGCGCCGGGTCGCGCACCATGGTGCCCTCGAGGAGCGGGGTCATCCAGCCGGCGTCGTCGAGTCGCGGCGGCTCCTCGTTGACGATGCGGTAGAGCGCGCCGAGGACGTGGTCGCCGACCTCGTACGGCGGCCGGCCGGCCAGCACGTGGAAGGCAGTGGCGCCCAGCGACCAGACGTCTGCCGCTTCGTCACCCCGGCCACCGGTCGCCACCTCGGGGGCCAGGTAGGCGGGCGAGCCGGTGACCATGCCGGTCTGCGTGAGCGCCGGGTCCGTCGAGATGCGCGCGATCCCGAAGTCGGTGAGCTTCACCCGCCCGTTGCGGTCGACCAGGATGTTCGACGGCTTGACGTCCCGGTGGACGATGCCCGACGCCTCGGCCGCGACGAGCGCGTCCGTCGCCTGCCAGAGCAACGGCCCGGCCTCGTCGGGCGAGAGCCGACCCTGCATCTGGACGAGCTGACCGAGGTTGAGGCCGTCGACGTACTCCATCACCAGCCAGCGGGCATCGGACTCCGGGTCGGTGACGACGTCGAAGACGCCGACCACGTGCGCGTGGTTGAGCCGCGCGCTCAGCCTCGCCTCGCGCTCGGCGCGGGCCAGGTCGGTGCTGTCCGCTCCGGGAAGCAGGCCGATCCGCTTGAGCGCCACCTGTCGACCGAGGACCTCGTCACGACCGAGCCAGACGACGCCCGAGCCGCCCCGGCCGATCTCACGGTCGAGCGAGTACCTTCCTGCGATCACGCGAGTCCTTCGGTCCGGTGGCTGTCAGCGATCCACTGTAGGCGGGCACACCGAAGCGGCCCGATCACGGTCCCTGTGCGGCGGGGAACCCGTGCGCTCAGCGCAGGCCGAGGACCTTCACGGTCTGCGCGGCCATCTGCGACTCGCCGAGGGCGTTGGGGTGCACGATGACGGGGTTGGTGCCCTGGAGCACCGGCTCGACCCAGCGGGTGCCGATCGGCTTGCAGGCGTCGTGGTTCTCGGAGACCGTGTTGAGGTCGACGTACGTCGTGGCGGTGGCCGCGGCGGCGCGGCGTACGGCGTCGTTGAGCGTGGCCTGGATGCCGCGCACGTAGGGAACGTCGCCCGTGGCGATCGGCATCTTGTCGAAGCAGCCGACCGTCTTGGGCATGATCCACGGGTAGCTCAGGATCGCGACCTTCGCCGCGGGCGACTTGGCGTGCACCGCCTTGAGCGACTTCACGAGGTCCGGGTAGGTCTTGGTGCGGATCGTGTCCTGGAACGACGAGCCGTACTTGTCCTTGCAGGGGCTGCCCTGGCCGGCCGTGGTGAGCCCGGCGGTGCCGCACTGCAGGATCGTGTTGATGAACACGCTGCTGTCGTTGCCGCCGATGGTCATCGTGACGAGCTGGGTGTCCGTGCTGAGCGCGTCGAGCTGCGGCGGCACGTTCTGGTACTGCGCGGTGAAGTAGTGCTTGGTCTCCGCGGCGCCGCAGGTCACGTCCTTGAGGTTCGCCCCGACCGTGCCGGCGATCACCTTGGGGTAGTTGCGCGTCGAGCGGAGGCAGTTCACCGGGGCCGTCGGGTCGACCGGGAGCACGCCGGACGCGGCGCTGTAGGAGTCACCGAGAGCGACGTACTTCAGTGCGGGAGTCGCCTGCGAGGAGGGCACGGCGGCGACGACCGAGGCGGCGGCTACGGCGGCAGCCGCCAGGACGGACGCGAGGGCACGACGACGCATGGAGGGGACTCCTGAGGTGGGGGACACGTGCCAGGTCCAACGACGGTGCCGGCCAGACGTCACGAACCCCGGGTCGACTACGCCTGCGACGGGGTCAGGCCGGGGTCCAGCTCGGCGTAGCGGTGGAACCACGGGCGCGCCTCCTCGAGCTGCGCGGCGAGCTGCAGCAGGAGACCGTCGGCACCGAGCCGACCGACCAGCTGTACGCCGAGCGGCAGACCCTGCTGCGTCCAGTGCAGCGGCACGCTGATCGCCGGGCGACCCGTGAGGTTCGCGAGCTGGGTGTAGGGCACCCAGCCGATGTTGTCGGAGATCAGCTGGTCGAGGATGCCGGAGGCCGAGAGCAGCTTGCCGGCGCGCACCTTGGCCACCACCCGGGCAGCCTTCTGCAGCCGGTCGGGCGAGGTGGTCGCGTTCACCTCGAGCGGCGGCTTGGCCAGGGTCGGGGTGAGGAACAGGTCGTAGGTCTCGTGGAAGCCCGTGAGAGCCCGGATGTAGTCGTTGACGTTCGCCAGCGACCGCAGCAGCGGCACCATCCCGGCTGCCCGGCCCAGCTCCGCGCTGGCCAGCGTGTCGGCCTCGAAGTCACTGTCCTTCGCGCCGAGGCGCCGCTTCACGTCGGCGACCTGACCGTGGAGCTGGGCGAACCAGATCGTCAGGAAGTCGCGGGCCAGAGCCTCGTCGTCGTGGGGCGGCTTGACCTCCTCGACGTGGTGGCCGAGCTCGGTGAGCAGGGCCACGGCCGACTCGACCGCCGCGATCGCCTCGGGGTCCGGGCTGTCGTTGATCGCGGACGACCACGAGTAGCCGATGCGCAGCGTGCCCGGGCGCTGCTGGACCATCTCGGCGAACGGGGTCGGCGGCTGGGCGGCCTGGTAGCCGGCGCCGGGGTCGGGGGCGACGATCGCGTCGAGCAGGCCGGCGCTGTCGCGCACGGTGCGGGAGACCACGCCCTGCGTCACCATCCCGAACATCACCTCGCCGGTCTGCGGGCCGTAGGGGCCGAGGCCGCGGCTGGTCTTCAGGCCCACCAGCCCGTTGCACGCGGCCGGGATCCGCACCGACCCGCCACCGTCGTTCGCGCCGGCCGCCGGGACGATGCCCGCGGCCACCGCCGCGCCCGACCCGCCCGAGGACCCGCCGGGGGTGTGCGCGAGGTCGAACGGGTTGCGGGCGGGACCGAACAGCTCGGGTTCGGTGACTCCCTTCGCGCCGAACTCGGGGGTGTTCGTCTTGCCGAAGACGACCAGGCCGGCGTCGAGGAAGCGCCGGGTCACCAGCGCGTGCTCCTCGGCGACGTCGTTCACCAGCGCTCGAGAGCCGTTGGAGGTCGGGAACCCGGCGTACTCCTGCCCGAGGTCCTTGATCAGGAACGGCACCCCGGCGAACGGCCCCGAGAGCCCGGGATCGGCCGCCTGCGCGTCGGCCACCTCGGTCAACGGGGTCACCACCGCGTTGATCAGCGGGTTCACCGCGTCCTGACGTGCCCGCGCCTGCGCGAGCAGCTCCACTGGAGTGACCTGCTTGTCGGCCACCAGGCCGGCCAGGGTGGTCGCGTCGGAGGTCAGGTACTCGCTCTGGTCCATCGCCGGAGTCTAGGGGCGGCTGGGCTCACGTGCGGACGAAGGCCAGGACCGCCAGCACGCGCCGGTTGCTCGCGGCGTCCGGGTGCAGGCCGAGCTTGGTGAAGATCGTGCTGACCACCGGCTCGACCGTCTTGATGCTGAGGTGCAGCTCCTCGCAGATCGCCGCGTTGGACAGGCCGCGCGCCATCAGCTCCAGCACCTGTCGCTCGCGCTGGCTCAGGCCCTCGAGGTGGCCGGCCTGGCGCTGGCGGGCGATCACCTCCGAGACGTTGAGGTGGTCGATCACCAGAGCTGCCTGGGCAGCGAGGTCGTCGAAGAGCCTGGTCTCCGCGAGCGAGAGCCGGTCGGTCGGAGGTCGGTCGATGCTGAGGGCGCCGACCACCGACCCGTGGCTCTCCACGGCACGGACCTGACTGGTCGGCACGCCACGCAGGCCGTCGAGGTCCCTCGGTGGGACGTCCTCCCCGGTCTCGGGCCACAGACCCACCACGCGGAGGTCCTCGCGAGGCCCCAGCCAGAGCCGGGCTCCGGTGGCGGCGAGGGCTTCGGCGGCCGCCCGGGCGATGTCGGTGGGCAGGTCCGTGGACTCCGGCCCGGTCCGCGACATCCAGGTCAGGGCGGAGTACGCCGCGACGTGCTGTCCGTGCACGATCGCCCAGCCCGCCGTGACGGGGAGCAGGGTGACGGCGATCAGCCCCGGCCCCGGTGTCCCCCAGAGCACCAGCCCCAGGACGAGTGCCACGACGGAGACCGCGGCCGCCCCGACCACCCACGCGAGCTGACGGCGCACGTGGCCGTCGGACGTGCGCCACCGCGTCACGAGGGCGACCACCCAGAGCAGCTGGAACCCGAGGTAGGCGGGGTGCGCGACCGCAGACCAGAGCGTGCTCACCGCCTCGGGTGTCTCGGCGTGGATCGGATGAGGCGTGGTGACACCGGCCGACGCGTACTCGACCGGCCACAGCGCCGAGAGCACGGCGCACCCCAGCGCGATCGCCACGACCAGGGCCGCCACCGGGCGCCAGCGAGGCGAGGGGAGCCGTCCGTCGGGGAAGCAGATCACCGCGAAGGTGGTCAGCGCCAGGGCGACCGCCAACGGCCACACACCCAGCCAGCCCCACCAGGGGCTCGTGCCGGAGGAGGCGGTGTGCCCGACCTGGCGGCCCAGGAACATCACCCCTTCGACGACGCCGGCCGCCATGAACAGCAACCCCTCGCGGTGACCGGGGCGCTGGAAGAGCACGTAGGCACCGACCGTCGTGAGCGTCAGTGCCAGCAGGCCGTTGTGCAGGTTGGGGAGCCAGAGCCCGCGGGACAGGCCGAAGACGACCATCACGACGACGAGGCTGACCAGCAGGAGGGGCGCCAGGCCGCGCAGTCCCCGTGGGTCGGATCGGGTCACGCGTTCATCGTGGCACGGCGGCGCCCCAGGCGGGCCAGGGTTTCCCCTGCTTCTCGGTTGCAGGGTTCTCCCCGGTGCGCGCGCGGTCCCGAGCGGCCGAGCGTGGGGGTCAACGACACCTGACGAGGAGACACGCCATGACCGCCACCACCACAGCGACGATCCCGACCGAGACCCGCGTGACCACCCCGACCGAGAGGCTGCTGACCGGGTCGCTGCTCGTCGCGCCGCTGGTCTACCTCGCCGCGGACACGACGTACGCCGCCCGCGGCTGGGACGACGCCGCGGGCGGCGTGCTGCACGTCCTCGGCGCCATCGCTTACGGCTTCGTGGTCCTCCGCGTCGCGTCCTGGATGCCTCGCGACTCGAAGCTCGCCGCCTGGATCCTGTTCACCGGGCTCGTCGGGATGGTCGGCAACGCGGTCTACGGGTTCGAGGCCATCCACATGTCGCTGGGGGACACCCAGCTCGTGGACCAGCCCGGCGCCGCCAACCTGATCAAGCCCCTCGGCCTGTTCTTCCCGCTGTCCTTCGCGCTGATCGCGTGGGCGCTGGTCAGGCTGGGTCACCGTTGGCAGGGCGGGCTCGTCCTGGTGGCGATCCTGGCCTGGCCCGTCGCCCACATCGGCAACCTCCCGGTCGTGGCGGTGCCGGTGAGCATCGCGCTGGTCGTCGCGTTCGGGAGCCTGGTCTGGGCACGGGCGAGCGAGGCGTCGTCCTGAGCCAGGGCCGGCAACGCACACGTGCGGTCGTTGCTTGCTGCGGTCGACCGACTGGGACAGGGTGTCGACGTGAAGTCTGCACACCGCCGGCGCTGGGCGGTCGCCCTCGTGCTGCTGCTCGGCGCGGTCGCCGGCTGCGACAGCGGATCGAGCGACCAGCAGGCGCCCACACCGGCAGCCAGCGAGCTGGACGCGACCGCCGGCCAGTTCCGGTTCGACGAGGGCACGCGCAACGTGCCCACCGGGATCACCAACAACAGCTCGAAGCCGATCACGGTGACGAAGGCGGAGATCAGCTGGGACGGCTTCGCGTGGAAGCCCCAGAAGCTGTCCGACGAACCGGTGCTGCCCGGCCAGACGGCCGCGTTCGTCAGCCACTTCGGCAGGGCGGACTGCACGACGAAACCGGCCGCGCCCAGGATCCTGGCCACGGTGAACGGCGTACGCCGCGACCTGCGGCTCCACGTCGACCAGCCCGGTCTGTTCGAGAGGTTGCGCACGAGCGTGTGCGCCGAGCAGAGGCTGGAGGACGCCGCGGCCCTGAAGATGTCGATCGGCACGGACCTGCGCCAGGACGACGGGGTCCCCTTCTACGCCGGGACGGTCACGCTGCGGCGGTCACAGGTGCCGGGCGAGCAGGTCACGGTCGTGGATCTCGGCGGAAGCATCCTGTTCAGCGTGCTGCCCGAGCAGGGTCGACGGCTGCGTCCGGTGCGGCTCGCGCCTGACGCCCCCTCGCTGACCGTGCCGATCCGGGTCGTCCCGTCACGGCGCTGCGAGGCGCACACCCGGGGGAACACCTCGCAGCCGTTCCTGTTCAGCGTGTTCACCCGCACCGGGGACGGGGCGGTGCACCGCAGCATCACGCCCCCCGACAAGGCGACCCAGCTGCGGTTGTGGGACCTGCTCGACCGGTACTGCGCGTCGCTCGGGGCTTCCTGACCGGGCCTGTCGCGAGGTTTCGAGACGCTCGCTCCTCAACCACCGGGGGTGCGTTCGCTGACAGCGGACGGCCCTGCGGGAACAGCACTCCTCGAATCGAAGTTGAGCCCTACAGACTCAAGAAACCGAGGAGCTCCCCATGACTGATGTCATCACCCTGCCGCTGCTGTCCCTGCCCGATCTCGTGGTGCTGCCCGGCATGGTCGTGCCGGTGGAGCTGGACGGCGACAGCCGCCCGGTCATCGACGCTGCCCAGGCCGGTTCGGACGGGCGGCTGCTGCTGGCGCCGCGCCTGGCCGACCGCTACCCGACGCACGGCGTGATCGCCACGATCGACCAGGTCGGCCGTCTTCCCGGTGGCGCCCGCGCTGCCGTGCTGCGTGCCGGCGAGCGGGCGCGGCTCGGCTCCGGCGTGCCCGGTCCCGGTGCCGCGCTGTGGGTGGAGGCGGAGACCGTCGAGGCCGGTCCGCTGAACGACCACGTGCGCGAGCTGGCCGAGGACTACAAGAAGGTCGTCATCGCGATCCTGCAGCGGCGCAACGCCTGGCAGGTGATCGACTCCGTGCAGCGGGTCACCGACCCGTCCGAGCTGGCCGACATGGCCGGCTACGCGCCGTACCTCAGCGACGAGCAGAAGCGCGAGCTCCTCGAGACGCCCGACGTCGCCGACCGGCTCACCCAGGTGCTCGCCTGGGCGCGCGACCACTTCGCCGAGCTCGACGTCACCGAGAAGATCCAGGACGACGTCCGCGAGGGGATGGACAAGCGCCAGCGCGAGTTCCTGCTGCGTGAGCAGCTCGCCGCGATCCGCAAGGAGCTCGGCGAGGACGAGCCCGAGGGGGCCGACGACTACCGCGGCCGCGTCGAGGCCGCTGACCTCCCGGAGAAGGTCCGCGAGGCGGCCATGCGCGAGGTCGGCAAGCTCGAGCGCGCCAGCGACCAGGCTCCCGAGGCCGGCTGGATCCGTACGTGGCTGGACACCGTGCTGGAGCTGCCGTGGTCGGTGCGCACCGAGGACGCCACCGACGTCGCCGGTGCCCGCGAGATCCTCGACGCCGACCACCACGGTCTCGAGGACGTGAAGGACCGGATCGTCGAGTACCTCGCCGTGCGCTCCCGTCGCGCCGCGCGCGGCATGGAGCTCGTCGGCGGCCGTGGATCGGGTGCCGTGCTGGCGCTCGTCGGTCCTCCCGGTGTCGGCAAGACCTCGCTGGGCGAGTCGGTCGCGCGCACGCTCGGACGCAACTTCGTCCGGGTGTCGCTGGGCGGCGTCCGTGACGAGGCCGAGATCCGTGGTCACCGCCGGACCTACGTCGGTGCGCTGCCCGGCCGGATCGTGCGAGCCATCGCCGAGTCGGGATCGATGAACCCCGTCGTGCTGCTCGACGAGATCGACAAGGTCGGCGCCGACTACCGCGGAGACCCTGCGGCCGCCCTGCTCGAGGTGCTCGACCCGGCGCAGAACCACACCTTCCGCGACCACTACCTCGAGGTCGACCTCGACCTGTCCGACGTGCTGTTCCTGGCGACCGCCAACGTGGCGGACACCATCCCGGACGCGCTGCTGGACCGGATGGAGGTCGTCACGCTCGACGGCTACACCGAGGACGACAAGGTCGCCATCGCGCGCACGCACCTGCTGCCACGGCAGCTCTCGCGGGCCGCGCTGAACGACGACGAGGTGTCCGTCTCCGACGAGGCGCTGCGCCTGGTCGCCGGCCAGTACACCCGCGAGGCCGGCGTACGCCAGCTCGAGCGGGCGCTCGCCAAGGTGCTCCGCAAGGTCGCGACCCGACTGGCCGCCAGCGGCGACTCGTCGGTGGCCGTGGACGAGTCCAACCTGCGCGACTTCCTCGGTCGGCCTCGCTTCCTGCCGGAGTCGGCGGAGCGTACGTCGGTCCCCGGCGTCGCGACCGGACTGGCTGTCACCGGGACCGGCGGCGACGTGCTGTTCATCGAGGCCACCGCCATGGACGGTGAGCGCGGCCTGACCCTGACCGGCCAGCTCGGTGACGTGATGAAGGAGTCGGCGCAGATCGCGCTGTCCTACCTGCGCTCGCACGGGTTCGAGCACGGCATCGACGCAGCGGCGCTCGACCGGGCCGTGCACCTGCACGTGCCCGCGGGTGCGGTGCCGAAGGACGGACCGTCCGCCGGCGTCACGATGGTGACCGCGCTGTCGTCGCTGGCCTCCGGACGACCCGTGCGCTCCGACGTCGCGATGACCGGCGAGGTCACGCTCAACGGCAAGGTGCTGCCGATCGGCGGGGTGAAGCAGAAGCTGCTCGCCGCGCAGCGGGCCGGGATGACCACCGTGTTCATCCCCCAGCGCAACGAGCCCGACCTGGACGACGTACCCGCCGAGGTGCTCGAGGCGCTCGACGTGCGGCCGGTGAGCGACGTGGGCGAGATCCTCGCGTTCGCGCTCGAGCAGGCTGCAGGGACAGCAACCCAGGCTGCCTGAAACCTGCCGAGAGGGGGATCCAGGTGGGCAAGAGCGCACCGAGCGGGGGGTTCTGCCCACCAGGATCCCCCTCTCGGCGACCGTGATAGTCAGTAATGGTGACTGAATCGGACACCCTCCGCCACCCCGTTCCACGACCTCGACGCCTACGTCGACCTCCCTCGCGGCGCGGGGCTGGCGCTCTCGCCCGACGGCACCCGGCTGGTCACCGCCGTGCAGACGCTGAACCCGAAGCGGACGAAGTTCGTCACCGCGCTGTGGGAGGTCGACCCGACGGGAGAGCGTCCGGCGCACCGGCTCACCCGGAGCGCCAAGGGCGAGGGCGGCGCGGCGTTCCTGCCCGACGGGTCGCTGCTGTTCGTCTCCGCACGCCCGGACCCGGCGGCCGACGACGACGAGGACGACGACTCGGCGTTGTGGCTGCTCCCCGCTGCGGGTGGCGAGGCGCGCGTGGTCTCCTCCCGGCCCGGCGGTGTCGACGACGTCCGGGTCGCGGCCGACGCCGGCACGGTCGTCCTCGCGGCGGGGACCTTCCCGTCGTCCACCGACGAGGAGTCCGAGAAGGCCAAGCGCAAGGAGCGCAAGGAGAGGAAGGTCTCCGCGATCCTGCACGAGAGCGTTCCCGTGCGCTTCTGGGACCACGACCTCGGACCCGACGTCCCGCGCCTCTTCGCCGGGTCGCTCGCGACCGACGGCGACGACCCGGGGATCGAGCTCGCCGACCTGACGCCCACGCCCGGCCGTGCGCTGGTCGAGGGCCAGTACGACGTGTCGCCCGACGGCTCGATCGTCGCCACCACCTGGGCCGTCGCCGAACGCGGAGGCCAGCGCTTCGCGATGGCGATCATCGACGTCGCGACGGGGGAGCGGCGACTGCTGCTGGACGACGCCGAGAGCGAGTACGACTCACCCAGGTTCAGCCCCGACGGCAGCCAGCTCGCGCTGGTCGTCGAGAAGCGCTCGACGCCCACGGATCCCGGCGACCGCCGACTGGCCGTGGTCACCGTGGCCGACGGCACGCTCCGCGACCTCTCCGGTGACTGGGACCGCTGGCCCGGGCAGCCGGAGTGGACACCGGACGGCTCGGCGCTGGTGCTGCACGCCGACGAGGACGGGCGGTCGCCTGTCTTCCGCGTCGACGTCACGTCCGGCGAGTTCACCCGGCTGACCGACGACCCGTTCGCCTACTCCGATGTGCAGGTCTCGCCCGACGGCAGCTCCGTCTACGCCATGCGCACGTCGTACGCCGAGCCGCTGCGGCCGGTCCGCCTCGACGCGAGCACCCCGGACCAGCAGTCGGTGGTGCTGCGGGGGCCGAGCGAGACCCCGGCACTTCCCGGTCGGCTCGAGGACGTCGAGGCCACCGCCGAGGACGGCACCCGGGTCCGCTCGTGGCTCTGCCTGCCCGAAGGCGCCTCCGCCGATGCCCCGGCGCCGCTCCTGCTGTGGATCCACGGGGGTCCGCTCGGTTCGTGGAACGCGTGGTCGTGGCGGTGGAACCCGTGGATCGCCGTGGCGCAGGGCTACGCCGTACTCCTGCCCGACCCGGCCCTGTCCACCGGCTACGGGCTCGACTTCATCGCCCGCGGCTGGGGCGCCTGGGGCGCAGCGCCGTACACCGACCTGATGTCGGCCACCGACGCCGCCGTCGCGCGTGCCGACATCGACGAGACCCGCACCGCGGCGATGGGCGGCTCGTTCGGCGGCTACATGGCCAACTGGGTCGCCGGGCACACCGACCGGTTCAAGGCGATCGTCACGCACGCCTCGCTGTGGGCGCTCGACCAGTTCGGGCCGACGACGGACGCGCCCTGGTACTGGGCACGCGAGATGACTCGCGAGATGTCGGCTGCCAACTCGCCGCACCTGAGCGTCGACGAGATCGTCACGCCCATGCTGGTGATCCACGGTGACCGCGACTACCGCGTGCCGATCGGCGAGGCGCTGCGGCTGTGGGCCGAGCTCGCCGAGCGGGCCGAGGGCGAGGGCGGCGAGATGCCGCACAAGTTCCTCTACTTCCCCGACGAGAACCACTGGGTGCTCACGCCCCAGCACGCGAAGGTCTGGTACCAGACCGTGCTGGCCTTCGTCGACCACCACGTCCTCGGCAAGGACTGGCACACGCCCGAGCTGCTGCAGTAGCCAGGCCCTAGGCTCGGAGCATGACCCTGCCGAAAGCCGTCCCCGGCCCGATCGACCTGCGTTCCGACACCGTCACCCGGCCCACCGCCGGCATGCGGAGGGCCATGGCCGACGCCCAGGTCGGCGACGACGTCTACGGCGAGGACCCCACGGTCACCGAGCTGCAGGTGCGGGTGGCGGCGATGTTCGGCTTCGAGGCCGCGCTCTTCACGCCGACCGGGTCGATGGCCAACGTGCTGGCGCTCGCCGCCCTCGTCGGGCCCGGGCAGGAGGTCCTGTGCGAGTCCAGGGCGCACATCCTGCGAGCCGAGCTCGGTGCACACGGTGCGCTGACCGGCCTGACCAGCCGCACCTGGGTCGACGAGCGGGGCCAGGTCGACCTCGACGCGATCCGCTCGATGCACGCGCCCGACATGGGTCCGTTCTTCGTGCGCACGACCGCGATCTCGGTGGAGAACACCCACAACTTCGCCGGCGGCACGGTGCTGCCCCTCGCCGACCTCGAGGAGCTGCGCGCGCTCGCGGACGAGCTCGGGTGCGGTGTGCACATGGACGGCGCGCGCATCTGGAACGCGCACGTCGCGACCGGGACGCCGTTGACGTCGTACGGCGCGATCGCCGACACGATGGCGGTGTGCCTGTCCAAGGGTCTCGGCGCCCCGATCGGCTCGCTGGTGCTCGGCTCGTCGGAGCAGATCGCCGAGGCGCGCGTCCAGCGCAAGCGGATGGGCGGCGGGATGCGCCAGGTCGGCGTGCTCGCCGCGGCCGGTCTCTACGCGCTCGAGCGACACCTCGACCGGATGGCGGAGGACCACGAGCACGCCCGCCTGCTCGCCGAGGCGTGCGGGCTCGACCCCGCGCTCACCGAGACGAACATCGTCGTGGTCGACGTGCCCGACGCGCCCGCGGTCGTCGAGGCCGCCCGGGCCGAGAACGTGCTGGTCGGCGCCGTCGGCCCGCACCGGATGCGGATGCTCACCCACCTCGACGTCTCCAGGTCCGACGTCGAGCAGGCCGCTGTCGTGCTCGCGAAGATCCTCAAGACCACGTAGGTCGTCGGCTCGGACTATCCGATCGGTCGCGGGCACGACCGCTCAGGCGTAGGCCGGCTCCGGCCGCTCGCCGACGCCGTGCTCCTGGGCCCGGACGAGGTCGGCGTACCGGCCCTCGGCCGCCATCAGGGTCTCGTGGTCGCCCTGCTCGACGACCCGCCCGTGGTCGAGGACCGCGATCGTGTCGGCATAGCGGATGGTCGAGAGCCGGTGCGCGATCGTGACCGTCGTACGACCGCGGCTGACCTCGTCGAGCGCGGCCTGGACGGCGCGCTCCGTGGTGTTGTCGAGGGCGCTGGTGGCCTCGTCGAGGACGAGGATGCGCGGGTCGCGCAGGATGATCCGGGCAAGGGCGAGGCGCTGCTTCTCGCCGCCGGAGAACCGGTAGCCGCGCGCCCCGACCTCCGTGTCGTAGCCGTCGGGCAGGGACACGATCAGGTCGTGGATCTGCGCCGCCTGTGCGGCCTCGACGAGCTCCTCGTCGGTGGCGGACGGCCGGGCGTAGCGCAGGTTGTCGGCGATGCTGGCGTGCAGCAGGTAGGACTCCTGGGAGACCACGCCGACGAGCTCAGCGACGCCGGTGAGGGAGAGGTCCCGCAGGTCGACCCCGTCGATGGAGACGGTGCCCGCGGTGGGGTCCCAGAAGCGTGAGATCAGCCCGGCCAGGCTGGACTTGCCGGACCCGGTGGCGCCGACGAGGGCCAGGCTCCCACCCGCCGGCACCGACAGGGTGACGTCGGTGAGCGCGTCGCGGTCGGCCGCCGGGTAGCGGTAGTCGACGTGGTCGATCCGCAGCTCGCCGCGCGCAGAGTGCGCGGGCAGCTCCCGCGGCTCGTCGGGATCGGCGAGCTCGACGGGGGAGTCGAGGTACTCGAAGATCCGCGAGAAGAGCGCCAGCGAGGAGTTGATCTGTACGCCGACGCTGAGCATGCCCATGAGCGGCCGGAACAGCTGCGCCTGCAGCGCGGTGAACGCGACCAGCGTGCCGATCGTCATCCCGCCCGACGTTGCGGGGAGGCCGGCGACGAGATAGATCGCGGCCGGGATGGCTGCGAAGATCACCGACATGGTGGCCATCCGCCAGCGCCCTGCCAGCTGGGAGGCCACCTCGAGCTGGGTGAGCACCAGCGAGGACTCGGTGAACCGCTGGGAGAGCTGTGGGCCCGAGCCGAGGATCTTGGAGAGCTGGACGCCGCCGATGGAGAGCGACTCCTCGATCTGGGTCTGCATGTCGGCGAGGGTGCGCTGAGCGCGCATCGTGACCGTACGGCGCATCCGGGCGACCGCGCGCGTGAGCAGCACCGCCGGAGGGAGCACGACGAGGCTCAGCAGGGCGAGCCGCCAGGACAGGACGGCCATCGCGACCGACGTGCCGACCACGGTGGTGAGGTTCGAGGCGATCGACGTGGCCGAGTTGGTGACCACGGACTGCATCCCGTTGATGTCGTTGGTCAGCCGGGACTGGACGTCTCCTCCACGGGTGCGGGTGAAGAAGCCGAGCGACATCCGCTGGAGGTGGCCGAACAGCGAGGTGCGCAGCCCGTGCATCACCTGCTGGCCGACGTGGGTGGCCAGCCAGGTCTGGATGACGCCGAAGACGGCGGTCAGCACGGCGACACCGAGCATGGCGCCGACCAGCCCGAGGAGCAGGCTCACGTCCTGCTGGGGGAGCGCGACGTCGATCAGCTCCTTGGTGATGAACGGGGTCGCCAGGCCGACCGCGGAGGTGGCGACGATGAGCACGACGACGACGGCGAGTGGCAGCCGGTGTGGCCGGAACAGGGCGGCGATCCGGCGCAGGCTGACCGGGTGCTCCTCGAGCTGGCGGACGTCGGCGGGGTCCTTGCGGACGCCGCCGCGGCCGGGACCGCCTGCCCGATCGGTGTGGTCGGGGCGGCCTGGGCTGAGGGTGGGGTTCATGGAGGGGGTACTCATGCGATCACGCCTTTCCGGCGGGGGAGTCGAAGGTCAGTCAGGGGAGTTCCGTCCGGGGCTGTGCCTCTCCGGTGCGAAACTGATAGTGAGGTTACCACACTATGTGGCTACCACGCAAAACTGCGGTAGGCTGAGGTCGTGCACGACGACGACGCCGAGGACCCGCAGACCATGGATGCCAGCCAGCTGCTTCCGATGCTGGCGCGTCGGCTGCGCCACCAGCGGTCGCAGGAGCTCGAGCAGTTCGGCCTGACCCCGTCGCAGGCGCGGGCGTTCGCGGTGATCAACCGGGCCCTCGACCACGGTCAGGAGCTGCGGCTCTCCACCCTGGCGGAGCGGCTCCGCATCGCGCCGCGGTCCGCGACCGAGGTGGTCGACGCCCTGCAGGACAAGGACCTGATCCGGCGTACGCCGAGTCCCGGCGACCGTCGGGCGGTGGCCGTCGAGGTCACGCCGGCCGGGGTCGAGCTCAGGGACGAGATGCGCCGGGTGCTGGGCGCCGCCCGCAAGGCCCGGGCCGACGACCTGTTCTCCACTCTGGACGACGGCGACCGCGAGCAGCTCACCGTGCTGCTGCGCCGGCTCGTCGAGGCCGCCGAGAAGGACGAGCCCGGCGGGCAGTGATCGACGGGCCGGGATGGTCCGAGACGTTCCAGGTGTGGACACGCCGTAGGAACAACGGAAACGTCTCGGACTATCCCGTCGGTCGCGGTCAGCCCTGGCGGCCCAGCGCCGGGGGGAGCTGACGGACGGCCTGGGCGAGGGCGCGCAGGTCGGCGCCGAAGAGGGCCTGCGGACCGTCGCAGAGGGCGTGCTCCGGGTCGGGGTGGACGTCCACGATGACGCCGTCCGCGCCGACGCCGATGGCAGCACGGGAGAGCGGCACGACGAGGTCGCGGCGACCGCCCGCGTGTGACGGGTCGACGATGATCGGCAGGTGGCTGGTCGCCTGCACGACGGGCACTGCGGAGATGTCCAGGGTGTTGCGGGTGCTCGGCTCGAAGGTGCGGATGCCGCGCTCGCAGAGCACGACGTCGAGGTTGCCGCGCTGGGCGACGTACTCCGCCGCCATCAGCCACTCCTCGATCGTCGCGGTCATCCCGCGCTTGAGCAGCACCGGCTTGCCGCACTCGCCGACGGCCTGGAGCAGCCCGAAGTTGCCGGCGTTGCGGGTGCCGATCTGCAGCATGTCGGCGTGCTCGGCGACCACCGGCACGTCCCGGGCGTCGACCACCTCGGTGACGACCGGCAGGCCCGTGATCTCGCGGACTTCCGCGAGGATCTCGAGAGCCGGCACGCCCAGCCCCTGGAAGGCGTACGGCGAGGTGCGCGGCTTGAAGGCCCCGCCCCGGAGCAGCTTCGCACCGGCGGCCTTGGCCATCTCGGCGGCCTCGAGGGTCTGCTGGGCCGACTCCACGGCACACGGTCCGGCGATGAAGGTGAACGTGTCCGGGCCGATCGGCACCTGGTGGCCGGCGGGGCCGACGTGCACGGTGGATCGTCCGGGGTGGTTCTGCAGGCTGACCAGCTTGTAGGGATCGGAGATCCGGTAGACGTCCTGCACCCCGGGCATGCCCCGGAGGTTGAGGCCGTGGAAGGACTCGATGTCGCCGACGAGGCCGATGATCGTGCGCACCACGCCGCGGCTCACGAAGGCCTGACCGCCCGTCTCCTCGACCCTCTCGGTGACGTGGGCGATCTGCTCCTCCGTGGCGCCGGGTGCCATCACAACGACCATGGTCGGAGCCTAAACGGGAGTCCCGGTGGGCGAGACGAGCATCCACGATGTGGAATGCGTCACATCGGCGTCAGACCGCGATGTGGCTGACCTCGGCCTCGATGTGCCGGCGCGGCACCAGCTCGGCGACCAGCATCGCGGCGAGCACGAGCGCGCCACCGAGCAGCATCCGCGACGTCAGGGACTCGCCGCCCAGCACCACCGCGAAGAACGCGGCGAAGACCGGCTCCATGCTCATGATGATCGCGGCCCGCGTCGGCGGCAGGTGGGCCTGGGCCCAGGTCTGGCCGAGCAGGGCGGCGGCTCCCGCGAACAGCGCCATGTAGGCGATCGAGAGCCAGTCCGCCGTCGTGTCCGGGAGCACGATGCCGCCAGGAGCCGCAGCGGCCGAGCAGAGCACGGCGATCACGATGCACTGGACGATCGACATGCCGAGGGCGTCGCGGGCGTTCGACCAGGCGCCGAGTCCCACGATGTGCAGGGCATAGACCATCGCGGAGACGAGGGTCAGCGCCTCGCCGTACCCCAGTCCGAGGCCAGAGGAGACGTCGCCGAGGGTGAGCACGCCGAGGCCGACCACGGCCAGCCCGACGGCCGCCCAGGTCATCGCGCCGATCCGGGTGTGCAGGAGCCACGCCGCGAACAGGGGAGTGGCGACGACGTAGATCCCGGTGATGAAGCCGGAGATGCTCGCCGGGGTGTGCGCCAGCCCGGCGGTCTGCAGGATCTGGGCCCCGCCGTACAGCCCGCCGAGCACGATCGCGTGCCGCAGGCGGTCGCGCGAGAGCCGCCCGACCGCGCGGGGCGAGACGGCCAGGATCGCGACCGACGCGATCGTGAAGCGCACCGCGAGGAAGTCCAGCACGGGCATGCGGTCCAGCAGGTCGTGGATCAGGAAGAACGTCGAACCCCAGCTGGCCGTCATCGCCAGCAGGGCCAGGGTCGCGAGCAGCGTGACCCTGCGGGTGGAAGCCATCAGCGCAGCCTAGGTGCGCTGAGCGCCCTCGGCCCGGCTGGGTCAGACGGGGCTGCCGGTGCGGATCAGCCTGCGCTGGTGGGCGCGCACGGCCAGGACGTACTGCCGGGTGTCCTCGAAGTAGCCGTGCTCCCGCAACGCCCCGAGCCCCTGGTAGTAGGCGCCGATCGCGACGTTGTCGTGCTTGGTCCACCCCAGCAGCACCCGCAGGGTGAGCACCCCGGCGCGGATGTTGTCGTGGGTGTCGCGCAGCCGGAGCGGGCGGCCGGCGTACCAGCGCATCCAGCGGCCGGTGTCGGGCATCACCTGCATCACCCCGATCGCGCCGGCGCTGGAGATCCGGCGCTGCTGCCAGCCGGACTCCTGCCAGGCGACCGCGAGGGCGAGCCTGGGGGGTACGCCGTAGTGCCGGGCCATCCGCACGACCAGGCCTCGCACCTGGGTGCGGGTCAGGTCGGCGTGCCGCCACTTCCGGGTGGGCGGGGTGGCGCTGTGGATGAGGACCGGCAGGTGCTGGCGCTGCTGCTCACGCTGGTGCTTGTGGGCGTGGGGCGTGCGCGGTGCCCGGAGGCCGCGGGCCTTGCGTGCAGCGGAGACCACGACCGGGATTCGGAGGACCTGGCCGCGGTAGAGCGTCCCCGCGGGACCGAGCCGGTTCAGCCGGATCAGCTCGGCGGTCCAGGCGTGGTAGCGGACGGCCAGGCCGGCGGCGGTCTCGCCCGGGCGGACGAGGTGGCGCACGATCGTCCGGTCCGGATGGCCCGGCCAGGGGCTGCTCCGCGCGACCGACGCGGGGGCGGCCGCCGAGGCGATGGCCCGGTCCGTCGCCTGGGCAGGTTCGGTGGCGAGTCCGGGCACGAGCGTGGCCGTCAGTGCGGTGCCGGCCAGGATGGCGAGTCGGGGAAGTGACACGTGATCCTCCGTCTGCTGCGGGGCAGCGTGGCAAACGACGACGGTACCAGTGTGACTGAAGTGACGAAAGTGACGTGTGTGGCGGTGTGGCGCCGCCACCGCCGTCTATCCGCCAGCCCCAAAGTTGAGTAGCGTCAGTGACTTACTCAACTCTCCGGTCCAGCCCAGGGCCACGAAGGGACAGCCATGCCGAAACCCACGATCGTCCTCGTCCACGGAGCCTGGGCCGACGCGTCCAGCTGGAGTGCGGTGTCCACCGGCCTGCGTGCCGAGGGCTTCACCGTGCTCTCGCCGCCGAACCTCCTGCGCGGAGTGGCGACGGATGCGCCGTACGTCGCCTCGTTCGTGGCGCAACGCACCACGGGACCTGTCGTCCTGGTCGGCCACTCCTACGGAGGATTCGTCATCACGAACGCCGCGGCGGAGGGCGACGACGTGAAGGCGCTGGTCTACGTCGACGCGTTCGTCCCCGACGAGGGGGAGACGGTGTTCCAGATCCTCGGCGGGTCCGGGTCGGCGCTCGATGTCCCCGATCCGACGACCGTGCTGGACCTCGTGGGTTACCCGGGGTCGCCGGAAGGTGATCTCGAGGCGTTCCTGAGGGCCGACACGGTCCACGAGTCCTTCGCCCAGGACCTCGAGGAAGCCGACCGGTGGCTGATCGTCGAGGGCCAGCGGCCGATCACGTTGGGCGCGAACACCACACCGTCGGGTGCAGGTGCGTGGAAGTCGCTGCCGAGCTGGGCCGTGGTGGGCACGGAGGACCGAGTCATCCCGCCGGCCACGCAGCGCAGCATGGCCGAGCGCGCGGGGGCGACGATCACCGAGGCCGCAGGTTCACACGTCTCGATGGTCTCCCACCCCGAGGTGACGATCGAGGCGATCGTGGCTGCGGCGTCCGCGGCCGGCGCCTGACGGTTCCTGCCACGGTCCGGTTCGGTCGCGGGCTCAGACGACGCTGACCACGATCGTGCTGCCCTTGGGCGCCTTGGAGCCGCCGGACGGGTTGGTCCCGACGACGTACTGGACGCCGATGTAGAGGCTGGCCTTCGTCACCTTGACCTTGAAGCCGGCCGCCTCGAGGCGCTCGGTGGCGTCAGCGAGGCCGCTGCGGACCACGTTCGGGACGGTCACCATCACCGGGCCCTTCGAGACGACCAGGGAGACGACGTCGCCCTTCTGGCCGGTGCCGGAGGCCGGGCTCTGCGAGACCACCCGGCCCTCGGCGACCGTGTCGCTGTTGACCTCGGTCGTCTTCACCTCGAAGCCACGCCTCTCCAGCGCGGCCTGCGCCCGGTCGACCGTCCTCCCGGTGAGGTCGGGGACGGGGATCGGCCGGGGGCCCAGGCTGACGATGACGTCGACGGCGGTGTTGCGGGACAACGCCGTCCCGGACTTGGGGTCGGTGCTGATGACGCGCCCCTTGGCGATCTTCTCGTCGAAGCGGTTCACGGCGTCGCCGTACGCGAGCTTGGCCCCGTCGAGCGCCTGCTGCGCGTCGTCGAGGGTCTTCCCACGGACCTGCGGCACGTCGTGGCGCTCCGGACCGCGGGAGACGACGGCGCCGACGGTGCCCTCCTTGGCGACGCGGTCCCCGGGCGCGGGATCGGTGGAGACGATGCGGCCCTGGGGCACCGTCTCTGACCAGGAGCGGTCCTTGACCTCGAGCGAGAGCCCGGCCTTCTCGAGCTTCACGCGGGCGGCCGCCTCGGTCAGGTTCATCACGCCGGGGGTCGCGGTGAAGCGGGCGATCCCGAAGTACCACCCGCCGAGCGCGGCGAGGACCGCCAGCACCACCACCAGCGTCAGCAGGACCGGTCCGCGGCGGGAACGTCGAGGCGGGGGCTGCGGGCGGCGGGCGGCGGGTGGACCTGTCCGGGTCGGCGGCGGAGGACCGGGCGGCAGCACGAGGGCGTCGCGCTCCTGGTCGTAGACGTCGCCGTTCCTCGCGACGGGGGAGACGACGTCCTGCGGGTCGATGATCTGCGCGGGGAGCTCGCCGGTCGGGGTGCGCACGCCCCCGACGGGGGTGGTCGGCGTCAGGTCGTCGAGGAGGTCCTGGTCGTCGACCACGCCGTGGTCGAGCGCGTGCCGCACGCGACGGACCTGGTGGAGGAGCACGCGCGCGTCGGCGGGGCGGTACGACGGGTCGCGGGAGGTGGCGCGGGCGACCAGCGCGTCGACGTACGCCGGGATGCCGGGTGTGCTCGCCGACGGGGCCGGGATGTCCTCGTGCACGTGCTTGTAGGCGACCTGGATCGGGCTGTCCGCCTGGTGCGGCTTGTGGCCGGTGAGCATCTCGTAGATGAGCACGCCGGCGGCGTACACGTCGGCGCGGGCATCGGCCCTGCCGTCGACCACGAGCTCGGGGGAGAGGTAGGAGACCGTCCCGATGAGGACGCCGCCGGTGGCGGTGTGCTGGGTCTCGGAGTTGATCGCGCGGGAGAGCCCGAAGTCGGCGACCTTGACCCGGCCGTCGTCGGCGAGCAGGACGTTCTCGGGCTTGACGTCGCGGTGCAGGATGCCGGCGTCGTGCGCGGCCGCGAGGGCGGCGAGCACCGGCTCGATCATCGCCAGCGACCTGGCCGGGGACATCGGGGCTTCCTTGCGGATCAGGTCGCGCATGGTCAGGCCGGGGACGTACTCCATCACCAGGAACAGCGTCCCGTTGTCGTCACCGGTGTCGAAGACGGCGACCACGTTGTGGTGGGCGAGCCGGGCGGCGGAGCGGGCCTCGCGCTGGAAGCGGCGTACGAACTCGTCGTCGTCGGCGAGCCCCTCGTGCATCACCTTGACCGCGACCGTGCGGTCGAGGCGCAGGTCGGTCGCCTCGTAGACGGTGGCCATCCCGCCGCGGGCGATCCGGGGTCCGATGAGGTAGCGGCCGTCGAGGACGCGACCGATGAGCGCGTCGGCACTCCTGTCCACCGTTGACCTCCAGCTGCCGGGCGGGGAAGGTGCCCGACTGACCTGCCACTTTAGATGCTGTCGCGGCCCAGATCCGGCAGGCGAGCGGCACGACGAGCGCCCTTTGGGCCTGCGCTGAGCGTGGTGCGACGATGGGCGCGTGAGCGAGAACACCACTGCCGGCGCCCCTGACGCCCCGCCTGAAGCCCAGCCCGATGCCCAGCCCGATGCTCTGCAGACCCTGATCACCGACTGGAACGACTGGAAGGCGACCGCCGCCGCGCTCGGCGTCAGCGTGACCAAGGTCCGCACCCTGATCCGCGAGCACCAGCTGGCGGCCGCCGTACCCGCCCCCGGCGCGGGTCAGCAGGTCCCGGCCGAGCTGGTGATGGACGGCGAGATCGTCAAGGGCGTCCCCGGCCTGCTCACCCTGCTCTCCGACGGCGGCTGGAGCGACCGCGAGATGCTCGAGTGGATGTTCACCCCCGACGACTCCCTGCCCGGCCGCCCCATCGACGCCCTCCGCGAGAACCGCGGCTCCGAGGTCAAGCGGCGGGCGCAGGTGCTGGCGCTCTAGGTCACACGCGTCACAGGTTTCACTAGGTCCCTTGTGAAACCGTCACTTCCCACGCGTTGCAACGGTGGGGAACTGACAGTTTCACCAGGTACCTAGTGAAACTGCCGCGACCTCAGACAGCCCGCTGCGTCGCCTCCGCCGCAAGCCCGGCGAGTACGCCGCGGGCGCGGTCGGTGATGTCGGCGGCGGCGAGGGCCGAGAGGGAGCGGTCGGTGAGCTCGCTGATGACGGCCTCGACCTGCAGCCGAGCGCCCGAGGAGTCGATCAGCGCGCGCAGCTGCTCGATGCTGCCGGGGTCGAGCGCGGTCCCGAGGCTGGTGTCGAGCAGCTTGGCCTCCGCGGCGGGCAGGGAGTCCAGGGCCAGGGCGACGAGCACCGTGCGCTTGCCCTCGACCAGGTCGTCGCCGGCCGGCTTGCCAGTCACGTCGGGATCGCCGAAGACGCCGAGGAGGTCGTCGCGCAGCTGGAAGGCCTCGCCGAGCGGCAGGCCGAAGCGGCTGAGCTGGCTGATCATGCGCTCGTCGGCGCCGGCCAGGGCGGCTCCGATGTGGAGGGGGCGCTCGATGGAGTACTTCGCCGACTTGTAGCGCAGCACCGTCATCGCGGTGTCCACGTCCGCCTCGCCGCGCGCCTGGGCCGACACGTCGAGGAACTGCCCGGTCACGACCTCGCTCCGCGTGAGGTCGAAGTAGCCGAGCGCGTCGAGCACGCGATCGGCCGGCAGACCGCTGGTGCGCAGCAGCTCGTCGGACCAGCTGAGCAGCAGGTCCCCGAGCAGGATCGCGGCGGACGCGCCGTACTGCTGGGCGCTGGTCGACCAGCCCCGGTCGCGGTGGAGCTGCTCGAACGCGCGGTGGGTCGCCGGCCGGCCGCGGCGTACGTCGGAGGCGTCCATGTAGTCGTCGTGCACCAGCGCGCTCGCGTGCAGCAGCTCCAGCGACGCGCACGCCCGGACGAGCGCCGCCTCGTCGTCCGGCGCGGCGACGGCCTCGTGGCCCCACCAGCAGAAGGCGGCCCGGAACCGCTTGCCACCGGAGACGCTGGTGCGTGCCTGCTCCACCAGGCCCTGCGCGTCGGGACCCAGCGGATCGAGCTTGTCGGCCTGCGCGGTGATGAACTCCTGAAGCGCCTGCTCGATCGCGGAACGGAAACCCGCCGCGTCCCATCCAGCGTGCTGCTCGGTCACCCGGCGAGCCTAGACCCGTATCCTCACCACCATGTCTGGCCCCCCGTTGCACATCGGTGAGCTCCTCGCGGGCGGCAGCCGTTCGTTCTCCTTCGAGTTCTTCCCGCCCAAGGACGAAGCCGGCGAGGAGGTGCTGTGGCGCTCGATCAGCGAGCTCGAGCCGCTGCGCCCGACGTTCGTGTCGGTCACCTACGGCGCCGGCGGTACGACGCGCGACCGGACCATCGCGATCACCGGACGGATCGCCCGCGAGACCACCCTGCTCCCGATGGCGCACCTGACCTGCGTCGGGCACACCACCGACGAGCTGACCCGGATCCTGGAGTCGCTCACCGAGTCGGGGGTCCGCAACGTGCTCGCGCTGCGGGGTGACCCAGCGGCCGGCCCCGGCACGGAGTGGGTGCCCACGCCCGGCGGCATCGACTACGCCTCGGAGCTGGTGGCGTTCATCCGCGCGACCGGCGACCACTCGATCGGTGTGGCGGCCTTCCCGGAGGGGCACCGCGACGCGCTCTCCGCCGACGACGACGTGGCCGTGCTCAAGGCCAAGCAGGACGCCGGTGCGGAGTTCGCGGTGACCGAGATGGTGCTCCGCGCCTCGGACTACTTCGGGCTCGTCGAGCGGGCGAGCGCTGCCGGCGTCGAGTTCCCGATCATCCCGGGGATCATGCCGATCCTGAACATCAGCTCGATGAGCAAGATGGTCGAGCTCTCCGGGCGGGAGATGCCCGAGGAGGTGCTCGCCCGGATCGAGCCGTTGCGCGACGACCCGGCCGCCGTGCGCGCCGAGGGGATGGCCATCGCCACCGAGCTCTGCGACGCCCTGCTCGACGGGGGCGCCCCCGGCCTGCACTTCTACACGCTCAACCGCTCCAAGGCGACGCGCGAGATCTTCGCCGCGCTGTCCCTCAAGGCGTAGCGCCCTAGGCGGGTCCGACCACCTGGGCGACCAGGGCGGCGGAGAGGCCGACGGAGGGCAGGCCCGCTCCCGGGGTCGCGTGCGAGCCCGCCACGAAGACATTGGAGAGCGGCGTGCGCGGGCCGAGGCGACGGCTGACCGTGTTGCGCCCCTGCCAGAGCACGCCGTACGGCGACCCGCCCCATTCCCGCACGAGCTGGAGCGGCGAGCGGTCGACGCGGACCTCCACCTGGTCGCGCACCCGGATGCCGGTGCGCTGGAGCGCCGTCATCACGTCCTCGGCCAGCCGTCCGCGGCCCAGCACGGTCCACGCGTGGGCGCCCTCGGGCGCCTGGCCACCCGTGCGCACCACCAGCATCGGGTCGCCGTGGATCACCACCTCGCTCGGCAGGTCCGGCACCGGGCCGACGATCCCGACGTGGCAGACCACGGGCGGGATCGCGGGCATCGTGCGCTCGACGTACGACGCCAGCGCCGGCAGCCGCCGGGGGTCGACCGCGCACACCACCAGGTCGGTGTCGACCACCCCCTGCTCGGTCCGTACGCCGGCCACCCGGCCCCCGGACAGCTCGAGGTCCAGGGCCTGGGTCGAGAGCAGGACGGTCACGCCACGCGTCCGCAGGCGCGCCGTGAGCACCTCGGCGAGCACGCCCATCCCGCCGGGGATCGTCCAGGCGCCGAAGTTCTGCTCGACGTAGGACCACATCCCCATCCATGCAGGCACGTTGCGCAGGTCGTGACCCTCCAGGGACATCGCGAACGAGGCCACGTCGCGCAGGCGCTCGTCCTTGAAGGCCTTGCTGATCACCTTGTGCATGGTCAGTCGGGTCGAGAGCAGCGCCTTGGCGTGCTTCGACGCGTGCTCGGGGGAGAAGGGACGTTCGAGGTAGTCGAGCCGCAGCGCCTCCCAGTCGTCGACGAAGGTGTCGACGTACGCCGCCCACTGCGCGCCGGCGCCGTCGCCGAACGTCGACTCGATCGCCTCCATCTGCGCCGCCCGGCTGCCGCCCGGGAGGTCGAGGACGGCGTCGTCGTCCTCGAAGCGGTGCTGGCGCACGGGGTCGACGGGGACCAGCTCGAGCTCCTTCTCCAGCGGGCGGCCCGACTTGCGGAACAGGTCGCGCAGCACGGCGGGGAGCATCGTCTGGGTGGGCCCGGTGTCCCAGCGGAAGCCCTCCTGCTCGACGGTCCCGAGGGCTCCACCGAGCCGGTCCGACGCCTCGAGCAGGGTGACCTCGTGGCCGGTCTTGGCCAGCCGGACGGCGCTCGCGAGCCCGCCGAACCCTCCGCCGACCACCACCACGCGTGCCATGGCGGTCACTCTAGGGTCCGCGGACGCAGGGCCCGTGCGCCCGACCCGGCACAATGCCCGTGTGGAGCTAGCCGACTACGCCTGGTTCGGGGCCGGACTGCTCGTCATCGGGTCGGCCACGGTGGCGCTCGGCGCGTGGGTCGGGACGGGACTGCGCTGGTTCCCGCTCTGGGCGCTGGCCCGCGCCGCGGTCCAGCTCACCCTGATCGCGCTGCTGCTGCGCGGGATCCTCGCCGTTCCGTGGACGGTCGCGGCCTTCATCCTGCTGATGCTGAGCACGGCGTCGTTCACGGCGGTGGGTCGTCTCCGGGAGGTGTGGCACGGCCGGCAGGCCGCCGTGGCCGGGGTGCTGATCGGCGCCTTGGTCGGACTGCTGGCGATCTTCGGGCTCGGCCTGGTCGACCTCGAGGTCCGCTACCTGGTCGCGGTCGGCGGGATCATCATCGGGAACGCGATGAGTGCCGCGACGTTGTCCGGCCGCAACTTCCTCCGGGCCGTGAAGGTGCGTGGCAGCGAGATCGAGGCCTGGCTGTCGCTCGGCGCGACACCGGCCCAGGCGCACCAGGAGATCGGTCGCGAGGCGGTGCGCGAGGCGCTGGTCCCCAGCTTCGACCAGACGCGGGCCACGGGCCTGGTGACGCTGCCCGGTGCCTTCGTCGGGGCGCTGTTCGGCGGGGCGAGCCCGGCGACGGCCGCGATGTTCCAGCTCGTGGTGCTGGCGGGCATCGGGCTGACGATGACGGTCACGGCCATCGTGGTCACGCAGGTGGCCGGGCGCACGCCGTACGTCGAGGGGGCGCGGGCCTGACCGCCCGCACGGCTACTCGACCTCGAGCTCCTCGGCTCCGGTCATCCGCTGCAGCTCCTCGAAGGTGGTGCTGAAGACGGCGGCGGGATGCCCGGCCGCGGCCCAGATCTCGTCGTACCGGCGCAGCCACGGGTCGAGGTAGGTGCGCACCGGGGCCGGGTGGTCGAACGGCGAGACCCCGCCGATGACCTGCCCGGTGTGGCGGCGCACGAAGTCGGGCTTGGCGCGCTTCAGGGCGGGGATGCCGAGCGTCGCGACGACCTTCTCGGTGTCCACGCGGTGCGCGCCGCTGGTGAGCAGCAGCAGCGGCTCGCCCTCGCCCTGCCCGTCGTCCTCGCTGGCCGGCACCGTGAACAGCAGGCTGTTGGCGATCGCGCCGACCTCGCAGCCGAGGGCGTCGGCGGCGAGCTGGGCGGTGTGCACCGAGTCGGGCAGCACGACGATCCGGCCGGTGCCGCCCAGCCTCTCGAGCTCCGTGCGGAAGCGGCTGATGGACGCGTGCTCAGTACCTGCTCCTGGGATGTGCTCGGTCATGGACGGCAACGTAGCCGAGGGAACCGCTGGCGGTTGCGGGCCCGGGTTGCAGGTTTCCCCGGCTGGCCGGGGAAACCTGCACCGTGCCACCAGGGGGCTCCAGATGGTTCGGGTGGAGAGCCCTGGTGTGGCAAGGACGTTCGCGGCGAACCCGGAGATCAGCTCTTGACGGGTTGTCGGAGGGGAGGTGTACCTTGGGAACTGTTCGAACACCTGTTCGAACCCGTCCTGGTGGAGGGTGACCTCGACCCCCATCCTCCACCAGGGCACTGACAGCGGGTCGAACGGCTGCGAACACAGATGAGGAGCACGACGGTGCGGCGCTATGACGATCCGGTGGAGGTGCGCAAGGGCGCAGACGAGGATCCCGAGCAGTTCCTGTGGCGGGGTCGGTTGTGGCAGGTGCGCGAGGTGGTGGCGCACTGGGTGGAGACCGGGGCGTGGTGGACCAGGCGCACGGCCGACCAGGAGGGTCCAGCCGGGGGAGTCGACACCGACCTGCTGCGCGAGCGGGAGGTCTGGCGGGTGGCCGCAGCCCGGGGAAGGGTCGCTGCCTTCGCCTCGCCGGAGCACGACCCCGGCTTCGGCGTCTTCGACCTGGTGTTCAGCTGGTCCGAGGGCAGCTGGCAGCTCGTCCGGGCGGTGGACTGAGATGCCCGAGATGACCCGGGAGATGACCCGGGAGCTGGGCATGAGCGCCCCCGCCTTCCTGCCCGCGGCGACCCACTCCTACCTCGAGCGGGCGGCCGAGTCCCTGCGCGAGGCGATCACCTCGGCTGCGATCCCCGAGCGCTACGCCCATGCCCACGTCTCGGCGCTGCGGGCGACGGCCGCGCTGCTCGCAGCCCGGGCCCAGCCGGTGCCGGCGGCCCGGCGAGGGCGGCAGAAGAACGCCTGGGTGCTGCTCACCGAGGTGGCCCCGGAGTTCACCGAGTGGGCGAGCTTCTTCGCGGCGGGCGCGGGCAAGCGGGCCGCCGCCGAGGCCGGGTCGCGTCGTGCGGTCACCGAGCGGGAGGCCGACGACCTGGTCCGCGACGCCGACCGGTTCCTGGCGCTGGTGGAGACCTCGCTGGGCCTGACCGAGCACGCCCCGTTCCGCGTGGCCTGAGCAGTCGGGACCACGTCGTGTCCGACCCCTTCGTGCACCTGCACGTCGCCTCCGGCTACTCCCTGCAGTACGGCGCCTCGCACCCGCACGTCCTCGTCGACCGGGCTGCCGAGCAGGAGATGGACGCCCTCGCCCTGACCGACCGGGACGGCACCTACGGCGCGGTCCGGTTCGCCAAGGCGGCCATGAGCGCCGGCATCCGGCCGATCCTCGGCGTCGACCTGGCCTTCCAGGCCGCGACGGTCGCGGAGGCCTCGCGCGATCGCCCGCGCACCCCGACCCGGGGTGGCGCCACCCGGGACGCCCGCCTGCCCCGGGTCACCTTCCTGGCCAGCGGCAAGGCCGGCTGGGCTGCCGTGTGCCGGCTGGTCTCGGCGACCCACCACGCCGGTGAGCGGGGGACACCGGTGTGCACGCCCGCGCTCGTCGCCGAGCACGTCGCCGGGCGTGACGTGAGGGTGCTGCTCGGACCGGCCTCGGAGCTGGGCCGGGCCGCCACCCTGCGCCGCGACGACCTCGGCGCCGCGGTGCTGCACCGCTGGCTGGACCTGGTCGGGCCCGAGCAGCTCGCGGTCGAGGTGGTCTCCCACCGGCTGTCCGGCTCCGGGCCGGGCTCCTCGCCGCACGCCGCCCGGATGGCCGGCCTGGCCCGCAGCGGCCGCGGGTCGGCCCGGGTGCCGGTCGTGCTCTCCAACGCGGTCCGCTTCGCCGACCGCCTCGACGCCCCGACGATCGACGTGCTCGACGCCGCCCGCCGCCTGGTCCCGATGGACCCCCGCCACCTCGACCGCCGCAACGCCGAGGGCTTCTTGAAGTCCGGCAAGCAGATGCACGAGGTGGCCGAGGAGATCAGCCGCTGCGCCGGCCTCGGCGACCGAGGCGCCCACGACCTCCTCGCCCAGACCCGAGCCCTCGCCGACCAGTGCGTCCTGGACCCGCGCCAGGACCTCGGCATCGGCGAGGTGCACTTCCCCGAGTTCGAGATTTCCGCTGATCCGCGGTTGTCTTCCGGCTCGCAGGAGGTGGGTAGTAGGCCGACCGGGCAGAAACCGTCCTCCTCCGCTTCGCTCCTCCGGCCACTTTCGACCCGGTCGGCTAGGTGGTCGCCCTGAGCAGGGACACCCCCGCGGACCAGGCACTCAGGAAAAGGTGCGAGGACAGCATCGGGTGGCGGTTCGGGAACGCTCCTCGGCAGCGGATCTGGAAGCGGCTCGACGACGAGCTCGAGACGATCCGCACGCTCGGCTACGCGTCGTACTTCCTCACCGTCGGCGACGTCACCGAGATGATCCGCGACCTCGGCATCCGCAGCGCCGCCCGTGGGTCGGGGGCGGGGAGCCTGGTCAACTACCTGCTCGGCATCTCCGGGGTCGACCCGATCCGGCACGGGCTGCTGATGGAGCGGTTCCTGTCCCCGCTGCGCCGCTCGCTGCCCGACATCGACATCGACGTGGAGTCGGCCCGGCGGCTGGAGGTCTACGACGCGATCCTCGAACGCTTCGGCACCGACCGGTGCGCCACCGTCTCGATGATGGACACCTACAAGGTGCGCCACGCGATCCGTGACGTCGGCGCGGCCCTCGGGATGCCGATGGGGGAGATCGACGCGATCGCCAAGGCGTTCCCGCACATCCGGGCCCGCGACGCCCGGATGGCGCTGCGCGACCTGCCCGAGCTGCGCTCGACCGGGATGGCGCGTGAGGCGGCAGCCGGGGAGTGGGGCACCTTCGACATGTTCTTCCGGCTGGTGGAGAGCCTCGACGGGCTGCCGCGGCACATCGCGATGCACCCGTGCGGGGTGCTGCTCTCCGACCGCACCCTGCTCGACCGGACGCCGGTGGAGCAGAGCGCCCTGGGCTACCCGATGAGCCAGTTCGACAAGGAGGACGTCGAGGACCTCGGCCTGCTCAAGCTCGACGTGCTCGGCATCCGGATGCAGTCCTCGATGGCCCACGCGGTCACCGAGATCGAGCGGGTCGAGGGTCGCCACATCGACCTCGACGACGAGGTCCAGGTGCCCTTCGACGACGGTCGCACCTTCGACATGATCTCCGCGGCCAAGACCCTCGGCGTCTTCCAGATCGAGTCGCCGGGTCAGCGCGAGCTGGTCGGCAAGTCCGGGATCGAGACCTTCGAGGACATCATCGCCGACATCTCGTTGTTCCGTCCCGGGCCGGTCAAGAGCGACATGATCACGCCCTACCTCGAGGTCAAGAACGGCTGGAAGCAGGCCAGCTACCTGCACGACGACCTGCGCCCGATCCTCGGCGGCACCCGCGGCGTGGTGGTCTTCCACGAGCAGGTGATCGAGATGATCGCCCAGTTCGCGGGCTGCAGCTACGCCGAGGGCGACGAGTGGCGGCGCGCCCTCGGCGACAAGGACGGGATGGCCGAGACGAAGACCTGGTTCTACCCGCGCGCGCTCGCGAAGGGCTACGCGCTGCCGGTGGTGGAGCAGATCTGGAAGGTGATCGAGGCGTTCGCCTCGTTCGGCTTCTGCAAGGCCCACGCGGCCGCCTTCGCGCTGCCGACCTACCAGTCGGCCTGGCTCAAGGCGCACTACCCGGCCCACTTCATCTCCGGTCTCCTCACCCACGACCCGGGGATGTATCCCAAGCGGCTGATCCTCGACGACGCCCGCCAGCTCGGCATCGACGTGCTCGGCCTCGACGTCAACGCCAGCGAGGCGGCGTACGTCGTGGAGAAGCTGGCCGACGCGACCCCTGACGGCAGCCCCGACGGTGGCCCCGAGCGGGCGCCCGAGCAGGTCGCGGCGAGGATCGGCCGGTTCCAGCCCCGGGGTGGGATCTACACCAAGCTCCCCAAGGCGGCGACCGAGCAGGACGCCTGGATGGGCCACGGCTACGGCATCCGGATCGCGCTGGGGGAGGTGCGTGGCATCAACGACGGCGAGGTGCACCGGATCGTGACGGCTCGCGACGGTGCGCCGTACTCCTCGCTGACCGACTTCTGGCAACGCGCCCAGGTCTCCCGCCCGGTGGTCGAGCGGCTGGTGCAGGCGGGTGCCTTCGACTCCGTCTACGGCATCGGCGCGAGCAACGGCACCGGTCGCCGCCACCGGGTGACCCGGCGTGACCTGCTCCTGGAGATCGGCGACCTCGACCGCCTCCAGCGCGCGTCCACGCGGGCGAGCAAGGGGAGGGCGCGAGGTCTCGCCCGCGCCCGGCCCGGGTCGGCCGAGTCGGGGGACGCCTCGGTGCAGCTGGCCCTCGACCTGGGTGCGACCGACGCCCAGCAGGTGAGCGGCCTGCCGGAGATGACCGACTCCGACCGGGTGCGCGCCGAGCTGGACATCCTCGGGCTCGACGCGAGCCGGCACGTCGTCGACTTCCACAAGCCGTTCCTCGACCGGCTCGGGATCACCCGGTCGGCCGACCTGCTCTCGGCCCGCAGCCGCAGCGAGCTGCTGATCGCGGGGGTGAAGGTGGCCACCCAGACGCCACCGATCCGCTCGGGGCGGCGGGTCATCTTCCTGACGCTCGACGACACCACCGGGCCGGTGGACGCGACCTTCTTCGAGGACGTGCAGGGCCCCTACGCCGCCACCGTCTTCGGCTCCTGGCTGCTGGTGGTGCGCGGCGAGCTGCGTCGCACCGGCCGGCGCGGGGTCTCGCTGCGGGCGACCGGCGCGTGGGACCTCGGCACGCTCAGCGACCTGTGGCGCTCCGGCGGGATGGACGCCGTCCACGAGGAGATCGACCGGGTGCCTCTCGGCTTCGGCGACGCGGCCGACGGGTCCGACCGCGGCCCCAGCCGGGTGATGGTGCACACCAGCGGGTTCCGGATGTCGCCGTACGCCGACATCAAGCCGGCCGGCGACTCTCCCGGCACCGTCACCGGCGACGTGGCCCGCAAGCTGTGGCACCGCAGCCCCGGGAGCTCGGGATGACCCCATCGGGCCGACCACCCTGCCCCAGGGGGCGCCTGCTGGCTCCACGGCCTGCTACGCGCCGCCCATCGCGTGCGCTGGCTGCGTTGTCGTCAGTCGACGGGCCAGTTTCGATGGACAGGGGCATCCCGCCTTCCTTCCTCCGCCTTGCCATCACACACGCTGGACGACGCTCGCGACGACCGGGAGCCAACAGGCACCCCCTAGGCTGGCGGCCATGGATCGCCCCCTCGAGCGCCGCAGCGCCGCCCGCACCGCCGTGGTGTGGGACGCCGTGCGGGCGCTGCTCGAGCGGCCCGACCGTGCCGGGGAGCAGCAGGTCCTCGACATCGGCGGCGGCACCGGCGGGTTCGCGGTCCGGGTGGCGGCCCGGGGCAACCGGATCACCGTCATCGACCCCAGCCCCGACGCTCTCGCCGCCCTCGCTCGTCGGGCCGACGAGGAGGGTGTGGCCGACCGGGTCACCGGGCTCCAGGGTGACCTGGGCAACCTCGTCGAGCTGGCACCCGAGGGCGGCGTCGACCTGGTGCTGTGCCACGGCGTCCTCGGTCTGGTCGAGGACCCCGCCGCGGCGCTGCAGACGATCGCCTCGGTCCTCCGCCCCGGCGGTGCCCTCTCCCTGGTGGTCAGCCAGCGACACGCCGCCGTGCTCGCCCGCGCGATGGCCGGCCACTTCACCCAGGCGAGGGCGCTGCTCGACGGCGACCCGCCCCACGACCGTGCCGACCGGACGGCCGAGCACCGGTTCACCGCCGACGAGGTCCACGACCTGCTCGTCGGCTCCGGCCTCACCCCGACCAGCACGCACGGCATCCGCGTCTTCACCGACCTGGTGCCCTCCACCCTGCTCGACCTCGAGCCCGGCGCGAGCGCTGCCCTCCTCGAGCTGGAGCGCGCCGTCTCCGAGCGCCCGGAGTACCTCACCGTCGCCAGCCAGCTCCACGTCGTCGCCACGCGCTAGGCCTTCCCGGGCGTGGAGGGCGCGTGCGGCGCGGTGCCTCACCGGGCCGACGGTGCGCGGCGGAGTGTTCCGCCGCACAGCAGCGACCCCGCATCCGCCGCCTCCACGGGCCCGACGGCCCCAGGAGGAACGCATGACACCCGACCGCTCGCACGACTGCCCGATCCTGCACGTCGACATGGATGCCTTCTTCGCGTCCGTGGCCATCCGGGACCGGCCCGAGCTGGCCGAGGTGCCGGTGATCGTGGGCGGGGGGCACCGGGGGGTGGTGCTCGCGGCCAACTACCCGGCCCGGAAGTACGGCGTCCACTCGGCGTTGCCGATGACCCGGGCGAGGCGGATGTGTCCCGAGGCGGTGGTGCTCTCGCCCGACTACGCCGACTTCGACGGGGTCTCGTCCTCGGTGATGGAGATCTTCCGGCAGGTCACCCCGCTGGTGGAGGCGGTCTCGCTGGACGAGGCGTTCCTCGACGTGTCCGGGTCCACCCGAAGGCTCGGCAGCCCGCTGCAGATCGCCGAGCACATCCGTGCCCGGGTCGCCGACGAGCAGCGGATCACCTGCTCGGTCGGGGTCGCCGGCTCGGTCTCGGTGGCCAAGCTCGCCAGCCGTCGCGCCAAGCCCGACGGGGTGCTCGTCGTCCCCCCGCGCGAGGTCACCCGGTTCCTGCACCCCCTCGACGTGGGCGAGCTCTACGGCGTGGGGGAGAAGACCCGCGAGCAGCTGCACCGGCTCGGCCTGCGCACCGTCGGCGACGTCGCCCACACCCCGCTGGCCACCCTGCAGCGCGGCATCGGGGCGGTGTCCGGGAACCAGCTGCACCACCTCGCCTGGGGCACCGACCGGCGCGCGATCACGGCACGCGCGCGGCACCCACGAGCCGGACAAGAGCATGGGCTCCGACGAGACCTTCGGGCGCGACACCGACGACCGGGGCGTGGTCCTGCGTGAGCTGCTGCGGCTCTCCGCCAAGGTCACGGCGCGGATGCGCACCGCCGGGGTGGCCGGGCGCACGGTCACCCTGAAGGTGCGGTTCGCCGACTTCACCACGATCACCCGCTCGCGCACCCTGGGGGACGCCACCGACGTCACCGGCGAGGTGCACGCGACCGCGACGGCGCTGTTCGACGCGCTCGGCCTCCAGCGTGCCCGGATCCGGCTGGTGGGGGTGCGGGTCGAGGGGTTGATGCCGCGCGACCAGGTGCAGCGCCAGCTCGTCCTGGGGGCTCGCGACCGGGGCTGGGAGGACGCCGACCGGGCGGCCGACGCGGCGGCGCTACGGTTCGGCGGGGGTGCCGTACGCCGGGCCACCCTGCTCCTCGGGGAACGTCCCTGAGACGAGAATTCAGCACATCATCATCACGATTTCTGAAACCCGTCTACCGACTTCTGGCGCGCCTGCCTAGACTCATGGATGTAACACTGATTCGGGAGGATGACGTGCCGCTCTCCGAAGAGGAGCTCCGCCTGCTGGAGCAGATGGAGCAGGCGCTTGCCCAAGAGGACCCCAAGTTCGTCTCGACGCTTCGTGGAGCTCGCTGGCACGTGCCGCGCGACTGCGCACGATCGCCGCTGGCGTGGCCTTCGCCCTCGGCATCGCGATGCTCATGGGCGGTGCGATCAGCCAGCAGACCTGGCTCGGCATCCTCGGCTTCGTGGTCATGCTCGCCTCGGCGACCTTCGGGCTCGCCTCCTGGCGCGGACGTCACGCTCCGGCGCAGCAGCAGCCGCAGGGCAGCGAGGACCAGCTCTTCGACTTCGACGACAGCTCGCGTCGCTTCGACGTGATCGAGGGGGTCGCTCCGGTCGTGGGCGCCGCCTCGGCCGCTCCGGTGGAGCGCAGCAAGCCCGCCCGCCGACCGATCCGCAAGCCGGGCGGCAAGCAGGGCACCTTCATGCAGCGCATGGAGCAGCGCTGGGAACGCCGCCGCCACGAGGGTTACTGAGCAGACCCGCCTGCAGCTCCAGCGGCGTCAGCACCGAGACCGGCCACAGCCTCCTTCGCCAGCCACGCTCCCGGTCCACGCTGTCCACCATGCTCCTGCGCCAGTGCTCGACGGTCTCGACGGTGCGCGCCCGATCCTCGTGCGACCAGGGTGGCGGTCTCGCGAGGGCCCCGGGCGGGCGTAGCGCCCCCGCTCGACCTGCACCAGCAGGCCCTCGAGCGAGCGGACGTCGTCCGGCTCCGCCGGGACCTGGTCGACCACGCGTCGGGCCTGGTCTCGCGCGGTGCCGCGGTCGGGCCACTCCAGCCCGAGGTCGAGGGCGGTGGCGCGCAGCTCGGCCCAGGCACCCTCGGCCAGGTGCACCGGGTCGGTGCCGGAGAGCCGGCGGCGCCTCTGGATCGCGCGGACCACGGCAGGCACGGCTCCGAGCAGCATCAGCACCAGCAACGTCACGACCGGCCACCACGGGATGCTCCACCCCTGGTCCTTCTTCGCGTTCTGCTCGGCCGCTGCTGCCGACTGGGGAGTGGAGCGCGGCGTGGCCGCCTGGCTCGGCGCGGTCGTCGGTGTCAGCGCCGTGCCGACCTGCCGGGTGTAGGCGGGTGAGGCCCCGGTGCGCGCGCTCGGGGTGGGCTCGAACCGCACCCAGCCCACGCCGGTGAAGTACATCTCCGGCCACGCGTGCCGCTCGTCGCTGGTGTAGAGGATCCGGCCGTCCGACTGCGTCGTGCCGTCCAGGAAACCGACGACGACCCGCGAGGGGATCTTCAACGCACGACCCATGGCCGCCATCGCGGCAGCGAACTGCTCGCAGTAGCCGACGCGGTCGCTGGTCACGAAGGAGGCGAGCAGATCCATCCCCGAACCGCTGCGCTGCTGCAAGGAGTAGCGGAAGCCGCCGCCGCTGCGGAACCAGTCCTGCAGCGCCACCGCCTTGGCGAAGTCGGTGGTCGCGTCCTGGGTGATCTCACGCGCCCGGGTCGTGATCACCTCGGGCAGGTCCTTCGGCACCTCGGTCATCGGCCCGCGCACCTTGCCGGGCGCCTTCACGGCCGCCTCGAGCGCCTGCGCGTTGATGGTCGGGGCGAAGGCCGTCGCCGTGTAGGCCAGCTCCGGCGGCGCCGAGCGGTCGGTCAGCGCGACGTCCAGGGTGCGCGCGTCGTAGCGCCAGCCGCCGCGCACCTTCAGGTCGAGGATCGGGTAGGGGAGCGGAAGCCAGGTCGTGGTGAAGTACGGCGCGAGCTGCAGCGACCACGTGTCCGTCCTGCCGCCGGCACCCGGGAGCAGACCGGGGGCACCGGGGAACGCGCCGTCGGCCGAGTTGCTCGAGGGCAGGTTGCGCGGCGAGGGCCGCCACTCGTCGCTCGTGAACTCGTCGAGCACCGTCGTGCGCAGGTAGGACGTCGACAAGGCGTCGGTGCGGGCGTAGACGAGCGGGGTGTGCGTCTGCTGGACGAGGTCGCGCCGCAGCCTGACGAACGGGTTGACCGCGCTGAGCTGGATGCTGGACCCGGACGCCCCGTCTCCGTCTCCGGGCTGCTGGTCGAGCAGGTCCGTGACCGGGACCAGCGGTGCCGCGAGCAGGGCGACGACCACAGCGACGACCGAGACCTGCCACAGCACGTAGAGGGCAGGCTGGTCGGCCTTGGCCGAGCCCGTGCCCCAGGTCCGGAACTTCTCGAGGTGCTCGCTGGCGAGCAGGCGCAGGAACAGCAGCGCAGTGCCGACGAACACGGGCAGTGCGAGCGGGTCCTGCAGGATGGTGACGGGGATGCTCAGGGTGATCAGCAGGGGCAGCGCCACCAGCGACGGTCGGCGCACGGTGAACGCGAGCACGTCGACCGACCAGAGGACCGCGAGTCCGCAGGCCATCAGCATCGCCTTGGTGTCGTGCTGGTTGGCCGCGACCGGGGACGTGTAGGTGTTCAGGCTGGCGGCGCCGTTGCTGATCGAGTACACGACCTCTCGCACCGACGACAGCGTGGGGACGACGCGCAGGAACGACTGCTCGTGGGCGATCACCAGGTTGAGCGCCAGGGCCCCCACGACGACCTGCGCCAGCGGCACGACGTACGCCGGCAGCGGCATCGTCCTCAGGAGGCTCCCGGCGAGGGCCATCAGCACCCCGCCGAACAGCGCAGCGATCAGGTAGTCCCACGGCTGGGTGACCAGACCGGTCCAGGCGAAGCAGCGCCACCCACCCGGTCATCACGCCGAGCAGAGGTGCGCCTGGGCGCCAGCGCTCCCGCGTCACTGTGCGAGCTCCTGCCAGGCGGCGGCCAGGGAGCCGTCGTTCTTCAGCGTCGCGGCCTTCCACCCGCCGCTGCGCAACGACGCCGTGGCCGCAGGGTCCGGTCGCCCCGAGCGGTCCCAGGTCGCGACGTCCAGCACCACGGCGTACGCCGAGTCGCCGGCCGCGGCGAACCCCGCCAGCCGGTCCCGGTCGGCGTCACCGAGGTGGCCCAGGACGGCCAGCAGCATGCCGCCGTGCTGGGTCTCGTCCACCCACCCGGTGGCCAGCTGCTCGTTGCGGGTCGCGCCGAGGACGGCGAGGCGCTCGAGGTGCTCGGCCAGGCTCGCGCCGCGCGAACCCTGCTGCCAGCCCGGGTGCGTCGAGCGTCCGCTCGCGTCGATCAGCCGGACCTCGAAGTCCATCGCGACCAGCGCGCGCAGGACCGAGGCCGTCACGCTGACCGCGCGTTCCATGGACGAGTGCGGGCCGTAGCCGCGATGGGTGATCCGGCGGTTGTCCAGCAGCACGGTGCAGCGCGACTGCCACTGCTGCTCCTCGCGTCGCACCATCAGCTCGTCGACGCGGGCGCTGGTCGGCCAGTGGATGCGGCGCAGGTCGTCGCCGAGGCGGTACTCGCGGATGGTGACGTCGGGGCTGCCGCCGCCGAGCAGCTCACGGGTGCGGTCGTCGCCGGCGCCCGCCCAGCGGCCGGTGAGCGCGATCCGCGGCAGCGGCTCGGTGCGCGGGGTGACCAGGATGGTGGACTCGGACGGGATCACCTGGTCGAGCTCGACCATCCCGATCGGGTCGCCGACCCGCACGTGCATCGGCCCCACCGGGTAGCGGCCCCGGGTCTGCGCGTGGATCGGGTAGCGCAGCGTGGTCTGTGCGTTCGGCCGCAGGGGGTCGAGGACGAACCGCTGCCGCTCGCCGAGCGCCGGCGGACAGCTCCTCCTCCAGCAGCAGCACGCCGGTGCGGGTGCCGGAGTTGGTCACCTCCACCTCGACCTGGGCACTCGCGCCCGCCTCGATCTGGACGGCACTGACGTTGCGCCGCACCCACACCTCGCGACGACGCCCCCGGTGGATCCACAGCCAGGCGAGCAGCGGGAGGAGGGCAGCGAGCAGACCGATGCGCACGAAGTCGCGCTCACCGATCTGGATCCCGCACAGGACGGCGGCAGCCCCCGCGGCGAGGAAGCAACGGCCACGCAGCGTCAGGCTCCGCACGCGATCACGCTTCCCCCCGACCCATGCCGCCGGCCCCCATCACGTCAGCCTCAGCCCTCAGACCTCAACGCCGGGCGGGTCCGTCGTCGGGACCGGGCACCGGCACCTGGGCCAGCACCTGCTGCACCACCTCGCGGGTACGCCGACCGCTCATCGTGGCCTCCATGGTCAGCAGCAGCCGGTGCGGAAGGACCTGCGGTGCCAGGTCGCGTACGTCGTCCGGCAGGACGTACTCGCGACCCTGCATCGCGGCCCACGCCTTGGCGGCCCGGACCAGGTGGAGCGTTGCGCGGGGCGAGGCGCCGAGCCTGAGGTCGGGGGACCGTCGCGTCGCGGTCGCCAGTGCGACGGCGTACTGCTGCACGGCGTCGGAGACGTGCACCCGGCCGGTCACCTCGATCAGCTTGCGGACCTCGACGGCATCGGTGACCGGCTCGAGCTCCTCGATCGGGCTGACCCCCTCGCGGGCCGAGAGCATGGCGATCTCCGCCGACTCCACGGGGTAGCCCATCGAGAGACGCACCATGAACCGGTCCCGCTGCGCCTCGGGCAGGGCGTAGGTGCCCTCCATCTCGATGGGGTTCTGGGTCGCGATCACCATGAACGGCGCGTCGAGGAGGTAGGTGGTCCCGTCGACGGTGACCTGGGCCTCCTCCATGCACTCGAGCATCGCCGACTGGGTCTTGGGACTGGCCCGGTTGATCTCGTCGCCGACGACGACGTTCGCGAAGATGCCGCCCGGCCGGAACTCGAACTGGCGGGTGTTCTGGTTGAAGACCGAGACACCGGTGACGTCCGAGGGCAGCAGGTCGGGGGTGAACTGGATCCGCCGGACGGTGCAGTCGATCGAGCGGGCGAGCGCCTTGCTGAGCATCGTCTTGCCGACGCCGGGCACGTCCTCGATCAGCAGGTGACCGCCGGCCAGCAGCACCACGAGCGCGGAGCGGGCGACCTCCGGCTTGCCCTCGATCACGGTCGCGACGTTGGCCTGGATGCGCTCGGCCACCGCGCGCACCTCATCGACGCCCGCTCCCCGGGAGGCTCCACTTCCTGCATCGACCACCGTCGGCCCCACTTCTTCCACCAGTTCGCTCCACGACGCTCCACCTGCGGCGTCCAAGAGCACCGTTCGGTCCCAGTGAATCCCATCGCACCACAACGGCCAACGGATAGGCGGGGACGAACGCGCGAGCTCGCGGGTCCGGCCACGGCGTCGGTGGAGCGAAAACGCCCCGAAAAGGGGGGTCCAGGGGTAGCAAAGTGGTTGACGGGGGAGGGATGTGGAGTAAAGTGGTGCGAAGTGGAGGGACCTGGTGGTCCATGGGTGAGGGGAGCAGCAGATGTTCTCCGGCACCCACACCCCGAAGCTCGACGAGAAGGGGCGCCTGTTCCTCCCGGCGAAGTTCCGTGACGAGATGAGGGAGGGCCTGGTGATCACTCGAGGCCAGGAACGCGCTCTCGACATCCGCACGCGGGCCGACTTCGCCGTCTTCACCGAGAAGTTCAAGAACGCCTCGCAGACCGACGCCGAGCACCCGGGCCTACGGCCGGATGCTCTTCGCGCTGGCCTCCGAGCAGGTCCCCGACAAGCAGGGCCGGGTCACCATCACCCCCGAGCTGCGGCAGTACGCCGGGCTCGAGCGGGACGCCGTGGTGATCGGGGTCTACGACCGCATCGAGGTCTGGGAGCCGCGCTCCTGGTCCGCCTACACGACCGACCAGGAGCAGGCCTTCGCCAACCTCCAGGACGAGATCTTCCCCGGCTTCTGACACAGCTCCTGAACGGGCCCGCGGGCCACCCCACAACTACACAACGGTGATCGCAGGGCGAGGCTCGCGTCCGCTCCTCCCACAGATCCCTCTGACGCACCTTCCCCGGTGTCAGATGGCTCGCTTCCCTCCGGGAGCCGAGCGGACGGAGAACCTGGCCCTGCGATCACCTGTCGAAGCACTTTCCGTTTCACAGCAGCACGAGGGGTCGATCTCATGAGCCAAGGCATGGTCACACCGGTACGGCGGGTCCGCCACGAGGTGCGCGACTCCCTCGCCGTGATGGCCTTCTCCGCGGTCACCTCCTGCGGCGTCGCGGTCCTCCTCACCCTCCTCGTCCGGTTCGGCAACTAGGCGAGCCTGACGATGCCGAACCCCTCCCACGTCCCGGTCCTCCTCGACCGGGTCGTCGCGTTGGTGGCGCCTGCCCTCGAGCGGCTCGGGCGCGGTCTTCGTGGACGCGACCCTCGGTCTCGGCGGTCACAGCGAGGCGGTGCTGGACCGCTGCCCGCAGGCGCACCTGGTCGGCATCGACCGCGACCAGCACGCCCTGGACCTCGCCGGCGCCCGGCTCGCGCCGTTCGAGGGCCGGACCACCCTCGTGCACGCGGTCTACGACGAGATCCCGGACGTGCTCGCCGAGCTCGGCATCGAGGCCGTCGACGGGATCCTCTTCGACCTCGGCGTCTCCTCGATGCAGCTCGACGTCCGCGAGCGCGGGTTCGCCTACGCCGAGGACGCGCCGCTGGACATGCGGATGGACGACTACCGAGGGTCCGACCGCGGCCGACGTGCTCAACGAGTACCCCGCCGCCGATCTCGCCCGGATCCTGCGCACCTACGGCGAGGAGAAGTTCGCCCGCCAGATCGCCCGAGCGATCGTGAAGGCCCGCGAGACGGCGCCGTTCACCGACTCGGCACGGCTGGTCGAGCTGCTGCGCGAGACGATCCCGGCACCGGCACGGCGTACCGGGGGACACCCGGCCAAGCGCACCTTCCAGGCGCTGCGGATCGAGGTCAACGACGAGCTCGGCGTCCTGCGCCGGGCCATCCCTGCTGCGGTCGACTCGATCCGCGTCGGTGGACGCGTCGTGGTGATGAGCTACCAGTCGCTCGAGGACCGGCTCGTGAAGCAGGCGTTCGCGAGCGGCACCACCTCACGGGTCCCGCACGACCTGCCCGTCGTGCCGGCGGGCTACGAGCCGCCGCTGCGCCCACTCACCCGGGGGGCCGAGAAGGCCACCCCCGAGGAGATCACCCAGAACCCGCGCGCAGCCTCCGTCCGGCTGCGCGCCGTCGAACGCGTCAACAGCAACAGCAGGGGAGACACCGCAGCATGAGCACCTTGATCAACTCCGCCAGGGCCGGAGTCCGGACGCGCGTCCCAAGGTTCGCCGAGGCCGCCGTGGAGCGTGCCCGGCTGACCGTGGTGCCGCCGCGGCGCCAGCTCGGCCGCACCCAGGCGGCCCGGACCCCCTTCGCGGTCCTCGTGCTCGCGATGCTGGTGGTCGGCGTGGTGGGGCTGTTGATGTTCAACACCAACATGCAGCAGACCTCGTTCAAGGCGACCGCCCTGCAGGAGCAGGTCAACGTGCTCACCGCCCAGGAGCAGTCGCTGAACATGGAGCTCGACCAGCTCCGCGACCCCCAGCGGCTGGCGGTCTCGGCGAAGAAGCTCGGGATGGTCGCCCCGGCGGAGCCGGCCTTCGTCCGCCTCCTGGACGGCCGGATCCTCGGCAACCCCACCCCGGCGTCCCCGGCCGACGCCGTCCGCGTGACGCCCCTGCCTGCGCCCAAGCCCGGCTCGCTGCGCCAGCGGACGATCATCGTCAAGGTCAAGCCGAGCATCACCGAGAACGGCTCCCGGACGCCGGCCGGGGCGACTGCCGGCACTTCGGCAGGCGACACCCCAGGAGCCTCCACCACTGCGCACCAGGAAAGCGGTAGGAAGAAGGCCAGCACCCAGGCCGACTCCGGAGCATCGCATTGACACGCACCCAGCGCAGGAGCGCGGGCCGTCTTCGAGGCCACTCGCAGGTGCGGCTGCGGATCGGCCTCCTCGTGATCACGATGCTCCTCACCCTGTTCGGCGCACGCCTGTTCCAGCTCCAGGGAGTCGACTCCAGCGCCTACGCCTCCCGGGCTGACGCCTCGGGCCTGGTCACGATCGACCTGCCGGCCAAGCGCGGCCAGATCCTGGACCGCAACGGGATGCCGCTCGCCGAGTCGGTCGCGGGCGTGATGCTGGTCGCCGACCCGACCCGGACGGCACCCAACGCCGAGGCGATCGCCAAGATCCTCGCCGAGCGGCTGCACCTCGACTACTTCGACCTGCTCGGCAAGCTGACCAAGCAGGACACCCGCTTCGTCTACGTCGCCCGTCGCGTCCCCTCGACCCTCGCGTCGAGCGTGATGGACGACCTGTCCAAGCGCGAACTGGTCGGCGTGGACACGCGTTCGGACCCGCTGCGCACCTACCCGGCCGGTGACGTGGCCGCGAACCTGATCGGGTTCATGAAGGACAACGGCAAGCCGGCCGGCGGCCTCGAGCGCAACTTCGACACCCTGCTCGCCGGCAAGAACGGCAAGGAGACCTACGAGGTCGGCGGGGGCAACCGGATCCCGCTCGGCGACAACAGCGAGGTCAAGCCCGTCAACGGCAAGGACCTCCGCCTGACCATCGACCGGGACGTCCAGTGGTACAGCCAGCGCGTGCTGGGCGAGGCCGTCCAGCGGGCCAAGGCCAAGTCCGGCACCGCCGTGGTGCTCGACTCACGCACCGGCGAGCTGCTGGCGTTCGCCGACTACCCGACGTTCAACGCCAACCGGCCGAACAAGGCGCCCAAGTCGGCCCTCGGCAGCAGCGGCCTCAGCGAGGTCTACGAGCCGGGCTCGGTGGAGAAGGTGCTCACCGTCGCGGGCCTGCTCGACGCCGGCAAGGTCAGCCAGACCACCCACATCAAGGTGCCCAGCGAGCTCCCGGTGCTCGACCGCACGATCGGCGACTGGTTCGACCACGGCCTGATCCGGTTCACCATGGCCGGCGTGATCGCGCGCAGCTCGAACATCGGCACGGCGTTCGCGGCCATGCAGTTCACCCCCCAGCAGCTCTGGTCCTACCTGGACAAGTTCGGCCTCGGCCGACGCACCGACGTCGGGATGCCGGGTGAGACACGCGGGCTGCTCCCGCCGGCCGACATCTGGTCGACCCTGACCCGCGCGCAGGTCGCCTTCGGCCAGGGCCTGTCGGTCAACGCGCTCCAGATGGCTGCCGCCGTCAACGGGCTCGCCAACGGGGGCGAGGTGGTCAGCCCGAGCCTCGTCCACGGACGCGAGACCACGGTCGCCGGCCACGAGGTCGGCACGGAGACCACGACGAAGCGCACGGCGGTGCAGCGCCGAGGCTGCCCGCAAGACCGCCGAGATGATGGAGCTGGTCACCACTCAGGACGTCGGCACCGCTCCGGGCGCGGGCATCGAGGGCTACCGGGTCGCTGGCAAGACCGGCACGGCCCAGGAGGTCGGCGGCAAGTGCAACTGCTACGCCGACGGCGGACTGGCCGTGTCCTTCGCCGGGTTCGCCCCGGCGGACAAGCCGCGCTTCACCGTCTACGTGGTCGATCAAGAAGCCGCGTGCGGGTGCCTCCGGTGGCGGCACCGCGGGCCCGGTCTTCAGGAAGATCCTGAGCTACGTGATGCAGAAGTACGCCGTCGCGCCGACCGAGACCACCCCTCCGGACATCCCGACCCGGTGGGGACCCTTCGCCGCTCGCGAAGCCGCAGGCCACGGACTAGTGGGCACTAGCCTCGGGTGGTGCCTCCGCTCAACCTCACCCGTCCGAGTGCCCCGTCACGGACCTCGCTCGCCCAGGTGACGGACTGGACCGGGGCCGCGCTCCGGCCGCCCGGCGCGAGGCGTCGCCGAGCGGTCGAGGTCACCGGTCTGTCGCTGAGCTCGCAGCGCGTCCTGCCGGGCGACCTGTACGCCGCGCTGCCGGGCACCCGCGCCCACGGAGCGACGTACGCCGACCAGGCGATCGCCGCGGGTGCGGTGGCCGTCCTCACCGACGAGGAGGGCGCCCGGATCCTCGACCCGGCCGAGGTCCCGCTCCTCGTCCTGGACGACCCGAGGGCCGTGCTCGGCTCGCTCGCCGCCAGGCTCTACGGGCGACCCGCGAGAGTCGCTGACCCTGATGGCGGTGACCGGCACCCAGGGCAAGACCACGACCACCCGACTGCTCGAAGGGGCGCTCACCACGGCCGGGGTGAGCGCGGCGGTGATCGGGACCGTCGGCACGCGGATCGCCGGCCAGGACGTCAAGACCACGCTGACCACCCCCGAGGCCCCGGACCTGCAGGCGCTCTTCGCGGTGATGGTGGAGCACGGGGTGCAGGCGTGCGCGATGGAGGTCTCCAGCCACGCCCTGGTGATGGGCCGGGTCGAGGGCGTGGTCTTCGACGTGGCGGCCTTCCTGAACCTCGGGCGCGACCACCTCGACTTCCACACCGACGTCGAGGACTACTTCAGGGCGAAGGCCTCGCTGTTCACCCCCGAACGCACCCGCCGCGGGCTGACGAACGTCGACGACGCCCACGGGCGCCGCCTGCTCGACGAGGCGACGGTCCCGATGGCGACGTTCTCGCCCTCGGGACAACCGGCCGACTGGCGGGCGGAGGACGTGGCCCTCGCACCCGAGGGATCCACCTTCACCGTGGTGACACCGAGGGGTGAGCGGCTCGAGGCCGGTGTCCCGCTGACGGGTGAGTTCAACGTCGCCAACGCGTTGTGCGCCATCGCTCTCGCCGGCGAGGCGGGGCTGGACCCGCGACAGGTGGCCGACGGGATCGCCCACGGGGGCGGCGTACCGGGTCGGCTCGAGCGGGTCGACGCCGGCCAGGACTTCCTCGCGATCGTGGACTACGCGCACAAGCCGGACGCGGTCGAGGCGGCCCTCGCGGCGCTGCGACCGATCACGGCCGGGCGGCTGGTGCTGGTCATCGGCGCCGGTGGTGACCGCGACACCGGCAAGCGTCCGGTGATGGGCGAGATCGGGGCCCGCCTGGCCGACGTGCTCGTCGTCACCGACGACAACCCCCGCACGGAGGTGCCCGCCGCCATCCGGGCCGCGATCCTCGCCGGCACCGACGGGGTCGACGGCGCCGAGGTGCTGGAGGTCGGCGACCGCAGGGACGCCATCCGCCACGCGGTCGGGTTGGCTCGCCCCGGTGACACCGTGGTGATCGCAGGCAAGGGTCACGAGACCGGGCAGGAGATCCAGGGCACCGTGCACCCCTTCGACGACCGCGACGAGGTGCGCGCTGCGCTGGAGGAGTCGCGGTGATCCCGCTCAGCCTCGGCGACGTCGCGGGCATCGTGGGCGGCCGCGTCGTGGACGCCGACCCTGACGTGGTGGTCGACGGACCCGCGTTCCTCGACAGCCGGTCCCCGGAGCCGGGGGGACTGTTCGTCGCCTTCGTCGGGGAGCACGTCGACGGACACGACTACGCGCTGGGGGCCGTCGAGGGCGGCGCCGCCGCGGTGCTCGGTTCGCGAGCCACCGGGGCACCGTCGGTGCTGGTCGACGACGTCCAGGCCGCGCTCCAGGAGCTGGCACGAGCCGTGCTGGTGCGCCGGCGCGGGCTCGACGACGTCCCACCCGTCCAGGTCGTCGCGATCACCGGCTCCCAGGGCAAGACCAGCGCCAAGGACATGCTGGGCCGGGTGCTCTCCGACCACGCACCCACGGTGGCCACGGCCGGGTCGTTCAACAACGAGCTCGGCCTCCCCCTGACGGTGTCGAGGGTGACGGCGGAGACCCGCTTCCTCGTCCTCGAGATGGGAGCGCGGGGCATCGGTCACCTGCGCGAGCTCTGCGAGATCGCCCAGCCCGACATCTCGCTCGTCCTCAACGTCGGGCGGGCGCACATCGGGGAGTTCGGCTCCCAGGAGGCGATCGCGCAGGCCAAGGGCGAGCTCGTCGAGGCTCTCGACGCGGGCGGCGGCACGGCCGTGCTCAACGCCGACGACGGACGCGTGCGTGCCATGGCGGAGCGCACGAGTGCCCGCGCGCTGTTCTTCGGCCGCGCCCCGGGGGCCGACGTACGTCTCGGTGAGGTGACGCTCGACGACCTCGGGCGCCCCTCCTTCGACCTGGCTGCCGGTGGCCACACGGAGCAGGTCACCCTGCAGCTGCTGGGCGAGCACCAGGCCACCAACGCCGCGGCCACCGTCGCCACCGCCCTCGCTGGGGGGTTGCGGCTCGCCGAGGTCGCCGAGAGCCTGCGCGGGATCGACCACCTGTCGAAGTGGCGCATGGAGCTGCACGAGCGGGCCGACGGGCTGGTCGTCGTGAACGACGCCTACAACGCCAACCCGGACTCGATGCGGGCGGCGCTGGAGACGCTCGCCCGGATGGGTCAGCGCTCGGGGCGGCGGACGGTCGCGGTGCTGGGCGCGATGCTCGAGCTCGGACCGACCTCGCAGGAGGAGCACCTCGCGGTCGGGGCGCTCGCCGACGGGCTCGGGATCGACGAGATCGTCGTGGTGGGCTCGGGTGCCGACGGCATCCACCAGGCGCTGGTCGCCGCCCGTGGGGACGACCGCACGACGCGCCAGGTCGACACCGTCGAACAGGCCGGGCACTGGTTGCGCGAGAATGTGGCCGGTCCCGACGTCGTGCTCGTCAAGGCGTCCCGGGGCGGACGGCTCGAACGAGTCGCCGACATGCTCACCGGGGGAGAGGAGCCCGTCAGTTGAGAGCGATCCTGCTCGCGGGCGGCCTGTCCCTCCTCTTCACCCTGGTCGGCACCCGCTACGCGATCATCGTGCTCGCCAAGCGCGGCTACGGGCAGCTGATCCGCGACGACGGTCCGACCACGCACCACACCAAGCGCGGCACGCCCACGATGGGCGGCCTGGTCATCGTGCTCGCGTCGGTGCTCGCCTACTTCATCGCCACCTTCGTCACCGGCAACACCCCCAGTGCCTCGGCCCTGCTGCTGATCTTCCTGTTCGTCGGGCTGGGAACCGTCGGGTTCCTGGACGACTACATCAAGATCTCCCGGCAGCGCAGCCTCGGTCTGCGCAGTCGTGCGAAGTTCATCGGGCAGACCTTCGTGGCGCTGGTCTTCGGCTGGCTGGCGCTGTCCCCGTGGCTCGAGGACTACCGCTACCAGACGCCGGCCGGCCACGCGATCTCGTTCATCCGCGACCCCAAGAACTTCACCCTCCCGGTGATCGTGCTGGTGCTCTTCATCTGGCTGCTGATCGCCGGCGCCAGCAACGCCGTCAACCTCACCGACGGGCTCGACGGGCTGGCCGCCGGGGCCTCGGTGATGACGTTCGGCGCCTACACGATCGTGAACATCTGGCAGAACAACCAGTGGTGCGGCCGGACCATCGGTCAGTCCAAGTGCTACGAGGTGCGCGACCCGCTCGACCTCGCGGTCGTCGCCGCCGCCATCACCGGAGCCTGCTTCGGCTTCCTGTGGTGGAACGCCTCGCCCGCCAAGATCTTCATGGGCGACACCGGCTCGCTCGCGCTGGGCGGCGCGCTGGCCGGGTTCGCCGTGCTCACCCGCACGGAGTTCCTGCTCGCCCTGCTCGGCGGCCTGTTCGTCATCCAGACGCTGTCGGTGATCCTGCAGGTCGGGTTCTTCAAGCTGACGAAGGGCCGACGGCTCTTCCGGATGGCACCACTCCATCATCACTTCGAGATGCTCGGGTGGGAGGAGATCACCGTGGTGATCAGGTTCTGGCTGATCGCGGGGATCTTCGTGGCTGCGGGGCTCGGGGTGTTCTACGCCGAGTGGGTGGCCGGCGTATGAACGACGCTCGAAACCCTCGGCCGGACGAGCGACTGGAGCGGCGTACGCGTCGTCGTGGCGGGCTTCGGCGTCTCCGGGTACGCCGCGGCCGACAACCTGACCTTCCTCGGTGCCCGCGTGACTGCGCTCGACGAGTCGGAGGCGGGGGACCGGCTCGAGCAGGCCGCCCTGCTCGAGAGCCTGGGAGCGACGATCCGCCTGGGCGCCGGCGCCACCGCGGCGCTCCCCGACGAGGTCGACCTCGTCGTCACCTCGCCCGGTTGGTCGCCCGCCGCGCCCCTGCTGGCGCAGGCCGCGGAGCGCGGGATCCCGATCTGGGGCGAGGTGGAGCTGGCCTGGCGGCTGCGTGACCCGGAGAAGCCCGCGCCCTGGCTGGCGGTGACCGGCACCAACGGCAAGACCACGACGGTGCAGATGCTCGAGGCGATGCTGCGCGCGGGCGGGCTGCGCACGGTCGCCTGCGGCAACGTCGGGCTGCCCATCGTCGAGGCGGTGATGGACCCCGAGCCCTACGACGTCCTGGCCGTCGAGCTCTCCAGCTTCCAGCTGCACTGGACCTACTCGATGCAGGCCGAGTCGGCCGCCGTGCTCAACGTCGCGGAGGACCACCTCGACTGGTACGCCGGCCCCGACGGCATGGCGGCGTACGCCGCGGACAAGGGTCGGATCTTCGAGGGTGTCGAGCGGGCCTGCGTCTACAACGTCGCCGACCCGGCCACCGAGCAGCTGGTCGTCGACGCCGAGGTCCAGGAGGGCGCCCGGGCGATCGGGTTCACCCTCGGAACCCCGTCCGTCGGCATGGTCGGTGTGGTCGACGACGTGCTCGCCGACCGCGCCTTCGTCGAGGACCGCCAGACCTCGGCCGCCGAGCTGTGCACCCTCGACGACCTGGCCACCACGGCCCCCCACTACGTCGCCAACGCCCTGGCGGCGGCTGCCCTGGCCCGCTCCCACGGTGTGTCCCCGGCCGCGATCCAGCAGGCGCTGCGCGCGTTCCGTCCCGACGGCCACCGGATCGCCGAGGTGGCGGTGGTCGACGAGGTGACCTGGATCGACGACTCCAAGGCCACCAACCCGCACGCGGCGCTGGCGTCGTTGCAGGCCTACGACCCGGTGGTGTGGGTCGCGGGCGGGCTGGCCAAGGGGGCGAGCTTCGACGACCTCGTCGTCTCGGTGCGGGAACGGCTGCGTGGGGTCGTGCTCCTCGGCCGTGACGCGCCGGTGATCCGTGAGGCGCTTTCGCGACACGCGCCCGATGTGCCCGTGATCGAAGTGGCCTCCGGAGAGACTGCAGGGGCAGGACTGATGGACCGCGTCGTCGCCGGGGCAGCGACGCTGGCACGCCCGGGTGACACCGTGCTGCTGGCTCCGGGATGCGCATCCATGGACCTGTTCGCCAACTACGGCGCACGCGGCGACGCCTTCGCCGAGGCCGTGCACCGGAGGCAGGCGGGGAACGGGTAGGCACCACGGCGGCGGGCGACGAGGAGGACCAGTGAGCGTCACCAGCGACACCCGCCGGCAGACGCAACCCACGACGGGTGTCACAGGATGGCTCGCCTCGATGCGCGCCACGATGGAGCGCCCGCTGACGTCCTACTACCTGCTGCTCGGAGCCACGACGATGCTCCTGGCGATCGGCCTGATGATGGTGCTGAGCGCGTCGAGCGTCTACTCCTACCGCCTGCACGGCAACAGCTACTTCATCTTCCTCAAGCAGCTCACCTGGGTGGCGATCGGTCTGCCGGCCGCCTGGGCGGCCAGCCGGATGAACCGGAAGGTGCTGCGGATGCTGGCCTGGCCGGCCGTGCTCGTGGCCGTCGTGCTGCTCGCCCTGACCCAGACCAGCCTCGGCTTCGCGGTCAACGGCAACCGCAACTGGCTCGCGTTCGGCCCGTTGACGGTGCAGCCCTCCGAGATCGCCAAGCTGTCGATCATCCTGTGGGCGGCCGACGTCTACGCGAAGAAGGAGCGGCTGCTCGACAGCCCCTGGCACGCGCTCATCCCGGTCGCGCCCGTGGTCACGATGATCTCGATGCTGGTCGTCTTCCAGCACGACCTCGGGACGGCCCTGGTGCTGTTCGCCATCCTGCTCGGCATGCTCTGGGTGGTCGGCGTCCCGGCCCGGCTGTTCGGCCTGGCGTTCTCGATCGTCGCCGTGGTCGCGTTCTACCTCGCTGCCTCCAACGCCGAGCGGCGTACGCGCCTGACCAGCTTCATCGACCCGTTCAAGGACTTCCAGGGCGCCGGCTGGCAGGCGGGCCACGGCCTGCTCGGCATGTCCAGCGGGGGCATCCTGGGCAAGGGCCTGTCCGCGAGCCAGCAGAAGTGGGGCAACCTGCCCGAGGCCCACACCGACTTCATCTTCGCCGTGCTCGGTGAGGAGCTCGGCCTGATCGGCACCCTGCTGGTGCTGGCCCTCTTCGGCGCGATCGCGTACGCCGCCATCCGGCTCGCGATCAACACCGCCGACCCGTTCGTGCGCTACGTCACCGCCGGTGTCACGATCTGGCTGATGGCCCAGATGATCATCAACATCGGCATGGTGCTCGCCCTGCTCCCCGTGATCGGCATCCCGCTGCCACTCGTCTCCTACGGCGGGTCCGCGCTGGTGCCCTCGATGGTCGCGCTCGGCCTGCTCGTGGGCTTCGCGCGCGCCGAGCCGGAGGCAGCAGCCGCCCTGGAGGACCGCCGGGGTGAGCGCAAGGCCGCCGGCAAGGCGGCCAGGAAGGGCGACGGCCCGAAGAAGAAGTCCCGTTCGCGCGGCCCCGCCGCCGTCTCCGCCGGCAGCGCGCGCGCCGGGGTCCGCTCGAGGCGCGGTTGATGGGACACACCTCGGCGCCGCGGCGGGTCCTCCTGGCCGGCGGTGGCACGGCCGGGCACACCTCACCCCTGCTCGCCACGGCCGACGCCCTGCGGCGACGCGACCCCGACATCGAGATCACCGCCCTCGGCACGGCCCGCGGGCTCGAGACCCGCGTCATCCCGGAAGCCGGCTACCCGCTCGAGCTGATCCCGCCCGTGCCGCTCCCGCGCCGGCTGAACGCTGACCTGGTGCGGACCCCCGGTCGGCTGCGCGGGGCGATGAAGGCGGCGCTGGACGTGCTCGATCGCGTGCAGCCGGACGTGGTGGTGGGCTTCGGCGGCTACGTGTCGGTCCCGGCCTACCTCGCGGCGCGCAAGCGCAAGCTGCCCCTCGTCGTGCACGAGGGCAACGCGCTCCCGGGCATCGCCAACAAGCTGGGGGCCAGGTTCACCGCGCACGTCGCCACCAGCTTTCCCGGCACCGAGCTGCCGCACGCGCGCTACATCGGGCTGCCGATCCGGCGGATGATCAGCACCCTGGACCGCGCGCAGCTGCGCGAGCAGGCGCGGGCCGGCTTCGGGCTCGACCCCGACCGTCCGACCCTCCTGGTCACGGGCGGCTCCCAGGGCGCCAGGCGGCTGAACCAGTCGGTCGCGGCCGCGGCGCCGGCCTTCGCCGCCGCGGGCGTGCAGGTGCTGCACATCCTCGGGCCGACCGGCGAGGCGAACCCGGAGGTGACGATCGGCGGGCCGGCGTACGTCACGGTGCCGTTCGTGAGCCGGATGGACCTCGCCTACGCCGCCGCGGACGCCGTGCTCTGCCGCGCCGGGAGCAACACCGTGACCGAGGTGTCCGGGGTCGGCCTGCCCGCGATCTACGTCCCGCTGCCGATCGGCAACGGCGAGCAGGCCCTCAACGCCCGGCCGGTCGTCGACGCGGGCGGAGGACTGCTGGTCGCCGACGCCGCGCTGACCGCCGAGTGGGTCGCGGCGACCGTGCCCGACCTGCTCACCGACGTGCTCCGGCTCGCCGCGATGTCCGAGGCCGCCGCCGACCTGATCCCCCTCGACGCCGACGACAAGCTCGCCGAGATGATCCTGGCCGCAGGCTCGCGCACCGGTCCGGCGCGGAGGGCGGACCGATGAGGGTCCCCGTCCCCGACGTGCTCCTGCCCGCGGACCAGCTCGGCACGGTCCACTTCATCGGCATCGGGGGCGCCGGTCTCTCCGGCATCGCCCGGATCATGCTCGCCCGAGGCATGCGCGTGTCCGGCAGCGACGCGAAGGAGTCACGCACCCTCGACGCCCTGCGGGCACTGGGGGCCACCTGCCACGTCGGGCACGCCGCCGCCCACCTCGGCGACGCCGACTCCGTGGTGATCTCCACGGCCGTGCGCGAGGACAACCCCGAGGTGGTCGAGGCCGTGCGCCGCGGTCTGCGGCTGCTGCCGCGATCTGCAGCGCTGGAGTCCGTGATGCAGGGCCGCACGGTCGTCGCGGTCGCCGGCACGCACGGCAAGACCACCACCACCTCGCTGCTGACCGTGGCCCTGCAGCACTGCGGTGCCGACCCGTCGTTCGCCATCGGGGGCGAGCTCAACGAGACCGGGTCCAACGCCCACGACGGCAGCGGCGACCTGTTCGTCGCCGAGGCCGACGAGAGCGACGGGGCCTTCCTCGTCTACTCGCCGTACGCCGCGCTGGTCACCAACGTGGAGGCCGACCACCTCGACAACTGGGGCACCGAGGAGGCCTACCGCGCTGCCTTCGACACCTTCCTCGACCGGCTCGAGCCCGACGGGTTCCTGGTCGTGGTGGCCGACGACCCCGGCGCCGACGACCTCGGTCGCACGGCCGTGGAGCGCGGGCGCAGCGTCGTCCGCGTGGGGGAGCGGTCGGATGCCGAGGTCCGCGCCGAGGGCGTGCGCTTCCAGGGCGCGACCTCGACGTTCACGGTGGTCGACCGCGGCCGGCGCCTGGGCGAGGTGACCCTGCGGATCCCCGGACGCCACTACGTGCTGGACGCACTGGCGGCGCTCGCCTGCGGGCTGCGGCTGGGCTTCGGCTTCCCCGAGCTGGCCCGCGGCCTCAGCGCCTTCAGCGGCACCCGGCGCCGGATGGAGCTCAAGGGCCAGGCCGGCGGGGTCCGGGTCTACGACAGCTACGCCCACCACCCCAACGAGATCGCCGGCGACCTCCAGGCGGCGAGGTCGATCGCCGGTGAGGGTCGCATCGTGGTCGCGTTCCAGCCGCACATGGTCTCGCGCACGCGGATCTTCGGCCACGACATGGGCGTGGCCCTCGGCGCCGCGGACGAGGTCGTCGTGATGGACGTGTACGTCGCCCGGGAGGACCCCGAGCCGGGCGTCACCGGCGCGCTCGTGGCAGACGCCGTGCCCCTCGCGACCCGGGCACGTGCGTCTTCGAGCCTTCCTGGTCCGCCACGGCGATGCACCTGGCCGACCGCGCCCGTCCCGGGGACGTGGTGCTCACGCTCGGCGCCGGAGACGTGACTCTGCTCGGCCCCGAGGTGCTCGAGCTGCTCGAGGAACGAGGAGTGCCCGATGTCGATGCTTGACCGCAAGTCGCGCAAGGACAGCCGGAAGGACAACCGAGCAGGTCCCCGACTCCGCCGGCCCCGACGAGGAGACCGTCCGGATCGCCCACAAGGACTTCCGCCGCCGGCGTCACGCCGGCCGCTGGCGCGTGGTCCGCTACGTGCTGCTGGGCCTGCTGCTCGTGGGCGCCGTCGCCGGAGCGGTGTGGGTGGTGCTCTTCTCCAGCTTCGTGACCGCGGAGTCCGTGACGGTCAGCGGGAACCCGACGCTGACCGAGGCCCGCGTGGAGCGGGCGGCCGACGTGCCGATCGGGACGCAGCTCGCCCGGCTGGACCTCGGGGCCGTCCGCACGCGCGTGGAGGCGATCCCGGCGGTGAAGAGCGCCGAGGTGTCGCGCGACTGGCCGCACGGCGTGCGCATCGCGGTCACCGAACGCACCCCCATCGCGGTGGTCGACCAGGGCGAGGGGCTGCGTGCCCTCGATGCCGAGGGCGTGCTGTTCGGCACCTACGCCAGCCAGCCGAAGAAGCTGCCGCTGGTGAAGACCGATGCCGGCACCTCGGGGGAGGCGCTCGTCGAGGCCGGCCGCGTCGTGGGCGCGCTGCCGACCCGGATCGCGCGTCGGGTCGACGCGGTGCAGGTCGCCAGCGTCGACGACATCCAGCTGGTCTTCGGCAACGGTCGCCGGGTCCTGTGGGGGAGCGCGGAGAGCTCCGACCAGAAGGCGGAGGTCCTCGCGGCCCTGCTCAAGCGGCCCGGCAACCAGATCGACGTCACCGTGCCCGGCCGCCCCACCACCCGCTGACCCCGCCGCCGAGACGTCGCACCTGAAAGCCAGAACACCGCCGAGACGTCGCAGATGAAAGCCGTGGACGCGCGCGGGCTTTCATCTGCGACGTCTCGGCGAGGGTGGGGCTTTCATCTGCGACGTCTCGCGGAATTTCTTTTCTGCTCGTGTCGCCCGCGTGTTGCCCGGGTCCCGCGCGCCGTCCCGCCTACCTTGATCTCACAACCTCAGGTTGACATAACGTTAACCCTCTACTTCAAGGTTAGGGTTTTCGGGGTCAGCAGGAGGACTTCCCCAGGCACATCCGAGAGTCGTCCCGCAGCCGGGTGGGGCGACGTACAAAGTGAGAGGCACCGCCGTGGCAGCACCCCAGAACTACCTGGCCGTGATCAAGGTCGTGGGTATTGGTGGAGGTGGAGTCAACGCCGTCAACCGGATGATCGAAGTCGGGCTGAAGGGCGTCGAGTTCATCGCCATCAACACAGATGCACAGGCCCTGTTGATGAGTGACGCCGATGTCAAGCTCGACATCGGCCGTGAGCTGACCCGTGGACTCGGTGCCGGCGCGAACCCCGACGTGGGTGCGCAGGCCGCCGACGACCACTCGGACGAGATCGAAGAGGTGCTCAAGGGCGCCGACATGGTCTTCGTCACCGCCGGCGAGGGCGGTGGCACCGGCACCGGTGGCGCGCCCGTCGTCGCCAAGATCGCCCGGTCGCTGGGCGCCCTGACGATCGGTGTGGTCACCCGCCCGTTCGCCTTCGAGGGACGCCGCCGCGCGACCTCCGCGGAGGAGGGCATCGCCTCCCTGCGCGAGGAGGTCGACACCCTGATCGTGATCCCCAACGACAAGCTGCTGATGATCTCCGATCGCAACGTCAGCATGCTCGACGCCTTCAAGCAGGCCGACCAGGTGCTGCTCCAGGGTGTCTCCGGCATCACCGACCTGATCACCACCCCCGGCCTGATCAACCTCGACTTCGCCGACGTGAAGTCGGTGATGTCCAACGCCGGCTCGGCGCTGATGGGCATCGGCTCGGCCCGCGGCGAGAACCGCGCGGTCGAGGCCGCCGAGCTGGCCGTGTCCAGCCCGTTGCTCGAGGAGTCGATCGACGGCGCCCAGGGCGTGCTGCTCTCGATCGCGGGCGGCTCCGACCTCGGCCTGTTCGAGATCAACGAGGCGGCGGCGATGGTCTCCGACGCGGTGCACCAGGACGCGAACATCATCTTCGGTGCCACCATCGACGACGCCCTCGGCGACGAGGTCCGCGTCACGGTGATCGCCGCCGGCTTCGAGGGTGGACGTCCCAAGCGCCGCGACGAGGGCCACGGGCTGCGCCCGCGTCCCCAGGAGTCGCCCAAGCCGCAGACCCAGGAGGAGACCCGGGCCGCCGCTCGGGCACTCGCCGAGCAGCGCCGGGCGGAGCAGGCGGCAGCGGCTCCGCGTCGTGAGCCCGTCACCGTGGGCGCCCAGTCCGGGGCCCAGCGTTCCGTCGGAGGTCAGCAGGGTTCGGCGCCGCAGCGCCCCGCGCCCTCGCAGCCGAGCTTCGACGACGACGACCTCGACATCCCCGACTTCCTGAAGTAGGGACTGCTCGACCGAGGTGTACTCCCACCGCAGCAGCACCGGCCCCGTCGACCTGGCGTTCACCGACAGGTACGACGGGGTCAGTGCTGTCCCCTTCGACAGCCTCAACCTGGCGCTCGTGGGGGAGGACGACCCCGTCTCCACCGCCCGCAACGTCGAGCTGCTGCTGGAGGACTTCGCCCCCGGTGCCGTCCTGGCCGACATGGAGCAGGTGCACGGGGCGACCGTGCTCACCGCCGGTGGGCCGCGCGGGCAGTGCGACGCCCTGGTCAGTGACCGGACCGACGTGGTGCTGATGGTGCGGGTGGCGGACTGCGTCCCGGTGCTCCTGGCAGACGCCGAAGCAGGCGTGATCGGGGCTGCGCACGCCGGACGCAACGGCGTCAGCGCGGGGGTGGTCGAGGCCTGCGTGCGGGAGATGCGCAGCCTCGGTGCCGAGCGGGTCAGCGCCTGGGTCGGCCCGCACGTGTGCGGCTCCTGCTACGAGGTGCCCGAGCAGCTGCAGGCCGAGGTGGCGTCGGTCGAGCCCACGACCCTGTCCACCACCTCCTGGGGCACTCCCGCGCTCGACCTGGGCGCGGGCGTCACCGCGCAGCTGGAGCGACTCGGGGTCGAGGTCCAGGACGTCTCGCGCTGCACGATCGAGTCTCCTGACCTCTACTCCCACCGCCGCGACGGTGCCGGCGCGGGTAGGTTCGCCGGCGTGATCAGGAGACGCGCGTGAGTGCCGACCGACACGCCGAGATCGAGGCGAACCTCGCGACCGTGCGTCGCCGCACCGACGCCGCGTGCGCTGCGGCCGGCCGTGACGCGGACGAGGTCACCCTGGTCGTGGTCACCAAGTTCTTCCCCGCCTCCGACGTCCGCCTGCTCGCCGAGCTGGGCGTGCGTCACGTCGGGGAGAACCGTCACCAGGAGGCGGTCGAGAAGGCGGCCGAGTGCGCCGACCTCGACCTGTCCTGGCACTTCATCGGGGCGCTGCAGAGCAACAAGGCGGCGGCCGTCGCGGCGTACGCCGACGTGGTGCACTCGGTCGACCGGGCCAAGCTCGTCAGCGGCCTCAGCCGGGGCGCCCTGGAGCGCGGCCGCGACCTCGAGGTGCTCGTCCAGGTCAGTCTCGATCCACCGGGTGCCGCCGGACGCTCGGGTGCGCCCGTCGACCAGGTGCCCGTGCTGGTGGACCGGATCCTGGAGGCCGAGGGCCTCGTGCTCCGCGGGGTGATGGGGGTCGCGCCGCTCGGGGGCGACCCCGGGCAGGCGTTCGCCAGCCTGGCCGCGACGGCGGCCACGGTGCGTGCTGCTGCGCCCTCGGCGACGTGGGTCTCAGCGGGCATGAGCGGCGACCTCGAGCAGGCCGTCGAACACGGCGCGACACACCTGCGGATTGGCTCGGCGGTCCTCGGTCCGAGGCCACCGGTCAAGTAGGGTCCGAAGGGCCGCAGACAGCAGACGCAAGCGGCGAGAAAGCGCCACGAGAGCAGAGGAAAACAACTGATGAGCGCGATGCGGAAGATGGGCGTCTATCTCGGCCTGCTCGAGGACGCTGACGGCAACTACGCCGACCCCGAGGCCGAGTTCGACGAGCCCGCGCGGCGCTCCGAACCGCGTGCCGAGCGCGAGCCCGCCCGTCCGGTCGCCAACCTGGCCGAGCGTCGTCGCCCGGTGCCGGCCCACGAGACGCCCGCGGCGCGTGCCGCGACGACGGTCGCCCCGATGTCCCGGATCACCACCCTGCACCCGCGCACCTACAACGAGGCCCGGGTGATCGGTGAGAACTTCCGTGACGGGGTCCCCGTGATCATGAACCTCTCCGAGATGGACGACACCGACGCCAAGCGACTGGTCGACTTCGCGGCCGGTCTGGTCTTCTCCGTGCGCGGCACGATCGAGCGGGTGACCAACAAGGTCTTCCTGCTCTCACCGGCCAACGTCTCGGTCGCTGCGGAGGACAAGCAGCGGATCGCCGAGGGCGGCTTCTTCAACCAGAGTTGACCACGCTGCCCCGCGTTGGGATCCACGTCCTAGGCTCACCCTCGTGAGAACCGTCGGGTACATCATCGAGCTGGTGCTGCAGGTCTTCATCCTGCTGCTGTTCGTGCGCCTGATCGTCGACTGGATCCAGATCTTCGCGCGCGCATGGTCCCCGCACGGCCCGGTGCTGGTCGTCCTCGAGGGCGTCTACACCGCCACGGACCCGCCCGTGAAGGCGCTGCGCCGGCTGATTCCGCCGCTGCGGCTGGGCGGGATGGCGATCGACCTCAGCTTCGTCGCGCTGCTGGTGATCTGCTGGATCCTGCTGAAGATCAACGCCGTGATCTTCTTCGGCTAGGCCCTGGCCGCCTCGCGTCTCGACGGGGTGCCACTTCTCAGCCGGCGAACCGTTATCGTTTCGGGCGCTGGACGTTTCCGACACAAGAGGATCAGGTGAAGTCATGCCGCTGACGCCCGAGGACGTGAGCAACAAGCGTTTTACTCCGGTGCGCCTCCGCGAGGGCTACGACATGGGCGAGGTCGACCAGTTCCTCGACGAGGTCGAGGCCGAGCTCGAGCGGCTGCTCAAGGAGAACGACGACCTGCGCACCAAGCTCACCTCGTCGCACGGCGCCGGCGCCGTTGACGAGGTGACCGCTGCGCAGAAGGTGCCCGAGGCAGCGCCGGTGAAGGACGCCGACAAGGACGCCGAGAAGACCGAGGCGGCCGACAAGCCGGGCGAGGTCCAGGACGTTCCGGTCGCGACGCCGACCCCGGCCCGCGAGGAGATCAAGGTGGTCACCCCCGCCGAGGCATCCTCCGCCGCGCTGCGCCTGCTGGAGCTCGCCACGCGCAATGCCGACGAGGTCGAGCGGATGGCCAAGGACGACGCCGAGAAGCTGCTCACCAACGCCCGTGCGGAGGCAGAGCGACTGGAGGCCGAGACCAAGGCCACCACCGACCGTCTCGAGCAGGAGGCGCGCGAGCGTGCGCAGATGCTCGACTCCGAGACCGAGGCCAAGCGGTCCGAGGCCATCGGTGACATCGAGCGGCAGAAGGCCGCCCTCGACGGTGAGGTCGAGAACCTGCGCGCCTTCGAGCGCGAGTACCGCAGCCGGCTCAAGACCTACTTCAGCCAGCAGCTCCAGGCCCTCGACGGCAACGGTGAGGGTGGGCAGCTTCCCGGGGAGGGCGACGCGCACGGGCCTCGGCTCACCTCGGTCCCCGGGGACCAGGGGAGCGAGCACTCCGACAGCGAGTGACGCCCCGGGCCGACCCGAGGCTCGAGCAGCTCAGACGCGCTGCACGCTGAACGCCAGCCCCAGGTCGGCGTCGGCCTGCTCGAGCCCGTCGGCGTCGGCGGCCTCGGTGACGGCGGTGGCCAGCACCTCCCGGGAGATCAGGTCACTGTGCTCGCGGACGGCCGCGGCCAGCTCGCCCGTTGCGTGCCAGCGGAGGGCGATCCGGTCCGAGACCTCGAAGCCGCTCGTCTTGCGGGCCTCCTGGACCATCCGCACCACCTCGCGGGCCTGGCCGGCGCGCAGCAGCTCCGGGGTCAGCTCGAGGTCGAGGGCGACCGTCTCGCCCTGCTCGTTGACCACTGACCACCCCTCGCGCGGACGCTCCGAGACGATCACCTCCTCGGGCAGCACCTCCACCGGCTGACCGTCGCCAGCCCGATCGAGCAGAGTGAGGGTGGCCCGACCGTCGGCCGCGAGGGCAGCCGAGAGTGCGGTGGCGTCGGCCGCCGCGATGGCGGCGGCGACCCGCGGGGTGTCCTGGGCGAAGCGCTTGCCCAGGGCCCGGAAGTTGCCCTTCGCGCTGTGGTCGACCAGGTCGGCTCCCGCGGCGGACAACGGCTCGAGATCGCCGATGTTGAGCTCGTCGGCCACCTCACGGCGCAGCTCCTCGCTCAGGCGCTCATGGGCGGTGGTCGCGACCAGGGCGCGCCGCAGTGGCTGACGCGTCCGCACCTTGGCGTCGGCCCGTGCGGCCCTTCCGAGCTCGACGAGTCGACGGGCCAGCTTCATCTGCTCCATCAGGTCGTCGTCGACCAGGCTGCCGTCGACGCGGGGCCAGCTCGCGAGGTGCACCGACTCGGGCAGCTCGTCGGAGGTGCTCGCGAACATGTCGCGCCACACCCGCTCGGTGATGAACGGGGTCAGCGGCGCCAGGGCCAGCGTGACGACGTACAGGCACTCGTGCAGGGTCGCCAATGCCGACGGGTCGCCCGCCCAGAAGCGGCGACGCGAGCGGCGGACGTACCAGTTGGACAGGTCGTCGACGTACGCCGAGAGCAGCGACCCGGCGCGCTGGGTGTCGAACGCCTCCATCGCCGTGGTCACCTCCATCGCCATCCGGTGTGCTCCGGAGAGCGCCCACCGGTCCAGCGCGGGCCGGTCGGCCATCTCCGGGGCAGGGTCGCCGGGAGCCCAGTCGGAGGTGCCGGCGTAGAGCACCTGGAAGGCGACCGTGTTCCAGTAGGTCAGCAGGACCTTGCGGACCGTCTCCTGGATGGTGTTGTGCCCGACCCGACGGGCGGCCCACGGCGAGCCGCCGGCGGCCATGAACCAGCGCACGGCGTCGGCCCCGTGCTCGTCCATCAGCGGGATCGGCTCGAGGATGTTGCCGAGGTGCTTGGACATCTTGCGGCCGTCCTCGGCGAGGATGTGGCCCAGGCACAGCACGTTCCTGAACGACGACTCGTCGAAGACCAGGGTCCCGATGGCCATCAACGTGTAGAACCAACCGCGCGTCTGGTCGATCGCCTCGCAGATGAAGTCGGCCGGGTAGGCCTGGTCGAGCATCGCTGCGGAGCCCTCGACGTGCGGGTAGCCCCACTGCGCGAACGGCATCGAGCCGGAGTCGAACCACGCGTCGATCACCTCGGGCACCCGGTGGGCCGGCAGCGCGCACGTCGGGCAGTCGAAGACCACGTCGTCCACGAACGGGCGGTGGGGGTCCAGGCGGGACTGGTCGGTGCCGGTCAGCTCGGAGAGCTCTGCTCGTGAGCCGACGCAGGTCTGGTGGCCCTCGTCGCAGACCCAGATCGGCAGCGGCGTACCCCAGTAGCGGGTGCGCGACAGCGCCCAGTCGATGTTGTTCTCGAGCCAGTCGCCGTAGCGACCGTGCTTGATCGTGTCCGGGAACCAGTTGGTCTTCTCGTTCTCGCGGAGCAGCGCGTCCTTGATCTGGGTGGTGCGGACGTACCACGACGGCTGGGCGTAGTACATCAGCGCGGTGTGGCACCGCCAGCAGTGCGGATAGCTGTGCTCGTAGGGCACGTGGCGGAACATCAGGCCGCGCGACTCCAGGTCGCGGACCAGGTCGGCGTCGGCGTGCTTGAAGAACTGGCCGCCCACGAGCGGGATGTCGTCGGCGAAGTGCCCGTCGGAGCGGACGGGTACGACGACCGGCAGCCCGTAGGCGCGGCAGACCGCCATGTCGTCCTCGCCGAAGGCAGGGGACTGGTGCACGAGGCCGGTGCCGTCCTCGGTGGTGACGTAGTCGGCCAGCACGACGAGGTGAGGGGCAGTGCCGCCGTCCTCGACCGGCGGGAACGCCACCAGCTCGAACGGTCGCTGGTAGGTCCAGCGCTCCATCTCCGAGCCCAGGACCGAGCCGGTGACGGTCCAGCCCTCACCCAGCGCGGCGCCGACCAGCTGCTCGGCGACGACCAGGGTCTCGCTGCCGTCGGTGGCCCTGACGTAGGTGACGTCGGGGCGCACGGCGACCGCCGTGTTGGAGACGAGGGTCCAGGGCGTCGTCGTCCACACCAGGAGGGAGGCCCCCTCGGCACCGTCGCCGCCGGCCCACGGGCCGGAGGTCAGCGGGAAGCGGACGTAGACGCTGGGGTCGGTGACCGTCTCGTAGCCCTGGGACACCTCGTGGTCGGAGAGGCCGGTCTCGTCGCGGGGACAGTACGGCGCGACCCGGTAGTCCTGGACGAGCAGACCCTTGCCGTGGATCTGCTTGAGCGCCCACCACACCGACTCGACGTACTCCGCGTCCATCGTGCGGTAGGGCTGGCGCATGTCGATCCAGCAGCCCATCCGGTCGGTCATCTGCTCCCAGAGGTCGACGTGGCGCTGCACCGACTCGCGGCAGCGGGCGTTGAACTCGGCGATCCCGAAGGCCTCGATGTCGGCCTTGCCGGTGAAGCCCAGCTCCTTCTCGACGGCGAGCTCGACGGGCAGCCCGTGGCAGTCCCAGCCACCCTTCCGGTTGACCTGGTAGCCCTGCATGGTGCGGAACCGTGGGAAGACGTCCTTGAACGTGCGCGACTCGATGTGGTGGGTGCCGGGACGGCCGTTGGCAGTCGGTGGGCCCTCGTAGAACGTCCAGGTGTCGGCGCCCTCGTTGCGGGCGACCGACTTCTCGAAGATCTGCCGCTCGTGCCAGAAGTCCAGCACCTCGCGCTCGAGCGCGGGCAGCTCGACCTGGGGCGGGACGGGGCGGTAGGACGTCCGGCCTGATGGCCGAACGGGGGAGGTCGCGTCGCTCACTGCGGTCCTTCGTCTACAACGTGGTGACGAAGGGACGAGGACCGGCGTACGCCGTGCCCCGCGGTACCACCCTCCTTGGCCGACGATGACGCTGTCGACCCTCTTCCTGGTGACCCGGGTGGGTCCACCGCTGCCGGTTCTAGTCCGCAGGCCCCTGGGGACCTGCGTTTCTTCCGGCGACTCCGGGCTGATGTTTCTCCGACTGTCGTGCCGCTGGGCTCACACCGTCCCCAGCTCGCTCGTGGCCGTGCAGTCGGGTACTGGTCCCCTCCACGCCGTGCGGTGGGTCAAGTGTGCCAGAACTGTGGGAGAGTGCTCCGGGATGGCGGGTTGAAGGGGCTCGGCGCGCCACATATCCTCGCGCCAGCACGTCCGGAGCGCTCGTTCCCGTCACCCGATAGAGGTCCCCAGACCATGGCATCAGCCAGCAAGAAGTCCTTGGTCAGTCGCGCAGGTGCGGCGGCTCGCAAGGTCGTGTCCAGCGGTTCGACGAAGAAGGCCGCGCCGAAGAAGGCTGCGCCGGTCTCCAGGGCCGCCACGAAGAAGGCGCCCGCGACGAAGAAGGCGCCGGTGGCCAAGGCGCCTGCGAAGAAGGCAGCTGCCACGAAGGCCCCGGCGAAGAAGAGCGCCCCTGCCAGGAAGGCGACCGCGAAGAAGGTCCCGGCCACCAAGGCGCCCGCCACGAAGGCAGCTGTCACGAAGGCACCCGCCAAGAAGGCTGCGGCCACCAAGACTCCCAGCGCGACGAAGGCCCCGCCAAGAAGCCCGCGGCCGTGACCCATGCGCCGGCCACCAAGAAGGCGGCCACCACGAGCCGGCCACCACGAAGGCGGCCACCACGAAGGCGGCCACCACGAAGGCCGCGACCAAGGCTCCGGCCGAAGAAGGCAGCGGCCAAGAACGGTGCCTCGACGGCCAAGCTGGTGGTGCTCGAGGTCGAGGACCCCTGGACCAAGCAGGAGCTCGCCCAGGTCCGCAAGCAGCTCAACGACGACGTCGCGCGGCTGACCTCCGAGCTCTCCGACGTCGAGGGTGACCTCGCGGGCATGATCGAGAACTCCGGCGAGGGTGCCGGTCACGACCAGGCCGACGTCGGGTCCGCGTCGTTCGAGCGTGACCAGGAGATGGTCATCGTCAACAACGCCCGCGACATGCTGGTCCAGTCCCAGCACGCACTCGAGCGGATCGCCGACGGAAGCTACGGCCAGTGCGAGATCTGCGGCAACCCCATCGGCAAGAACCGGCTGATGGCCTTCCCGCGAGCGACGCTGTGCCTGAGCTGCAAGCAGCGCGAGGAGCGTCGCTGAGCACGAGCGAGACCTCCGGAAACGCAGGGGCCGGCGCGGCGCACGGGCGTGAGGGTCGTCGCTCGGGACGGTCGGCCACGGCGCTCGCCTTCGCCGTCGCGGCGGTGGCGCTCGTCCTCGACCAGGTGAGCAAGCACCTGGCGGTCCGCGAGCTCACCGGGAAGGCTCCGGTCGACGTGGTCGGTTCGTTCCTCCGGCTCCAGCTGTTGCGCAACCCGGGAGCCGCGTTCAGCACCGGGGCGTCGTTCACCCCGGTGATCTCGGTGATCGCCCTCGTCGCGGCCTGCGTCATCGTCTACTTCGCGTTCCGGGTGCGACACCGCGGCTGGGCCGTGGCCCTCGGGCTTCTCCTGGCCGGGGTGGCCGGGAACCTCCTCGACCGGATGTTCCGTGCGCCCGGACCGTTCCGCGGTCACGTGGTCGACTTCTTCGCCCTGCCCAACTGGCCGGTGTTCAACGTGGCCGACATCTGCATCGACGTGGCCGGGTTGCTCCTCGTGATCCTGGTGCTGCGTGGGATCCGCCTCGACGGCACCCGCCACGAGACCGGTGCCGGGGCGGACGAGCGGAAGGAGGGTCGCGATGAGTGAGACCGACGACCGCAGCCTCCAGGTCCCCGAGGGCCTCGGCGGCGAGCGGGTCGACGTGGGGCTGGCCCGCATGTTCGGGATCTCGCGGAGCCGCGCCGCCGAGCTGCTGGCTCAGGACCTCGTGCTCCTGGACGGAAGCCCGGCGGTGAAGTCCGACCGGCTGCTGCCCGGCGCACAGCTCGACGTGACCTTCCCGCGGCAGGCCGATCCCCTCGAGGTCGTCGAGGAGCTCGTCGACGGGCTGGCGATCATCCACGACGACGACGACATCGTGGTGGTCGACAAGCCCGTCGGAGTCGCCGTACACCCGTCGATGGGGTGGACCGGGCCGACCGTGGTCGGTCACCTGCGCGGTGCCGGCTACCGGATCTCCACCAGTGGCGCTCCGGAGCGGCGCGGCATCGTGCAGCGGCTCGACGTCGGCACGTCCGGGGTGATGGTGATCGCGAAGAGCGAGCACGCCTACTCCGTGCTCAAGGACGCGTTCCGCCACCGCCGGGTCGAGAAGACCTACCACGCGCTCGTCCAGGGCCATCCCGATCCGCTGGAGGGCACGATCGACGCCCCCATCGGACGGCACACCACGTCGGACTGGCGGTTCGCAGTCACCGAGGACGGCAAGCACAGCGTCACCCACTACGAGACCCTCGAGGCGCACCGGTTCGCGAGCCTGCTGCAGGTGCGCCTCGAGACCGGCCGCACCCACCAGATCCGGGTCCACATGGCCGCGCTGAAGCACCCCTGCGTCGGCGACCTGACGTACGGCGCCGACCCGACCCTGGCCACCAGGCTGGGGCTGGAGAGGCAGTGGCTGCACGCCGTGAGGCTCGGCTTCGAGCACCCGGGGACCGGGGAGCAGGTCGAGTACGAGTCGTCCTATCCCGACGACCTCGCCCGTGCCCTGGAAGTCATCCGCGATGCCGATTGAGGTGACCCCCGAGGACGGGCAGGGTGACTTCGTGCTGCGGGTCGCTGAGCCCGAGGACCTCGAGGCCGTCCACGAGGTCTTCCTCGCGGCCAGCTCGGGTCCGGGCCAGCCGGTCGAGGGTCGTACGCCGGAGCAGGTCCGGGAGTGGGTCGACTCGCTCCTCGACGACGCGGGTGAGCTCTGGCTGGCCGTCTCGGACACGGACCCGGAGACGAACCAGGCATCCGAGGTGCTCGGCTTCGTGCTCCTGCGTGGGTCGTGGGTGAACCTGATCTTCGTGCACCCCGGACGAGCCGCCCGCGGCGTCGGGTCGGCGATGATGGACCTGGTCAAGGGCCTGCGTCCCCGGGGCTTCGGCCTGCGGGTGCACCAGGGCAACAGCCGGGCACGCGACTTCTACCTGCGCCACGGCCTCGTCGAGCTGGAGAGCACCGACGGCAGCAGCTACCACGACGCGACGCCCGACCTGCAGATGGCGTGGCTCGGCTCCGACCCGCTGGCCTACCTGCGCGGACGCATCGACGCGGTGGACGACGAGCTCGCGGTGCTCCTGGCGCGTCGGACGGCACTGACCGGGGCCGTGCAGGACCACAAGGCAGCCACGGGTGGGCAGGGCGGGGAGCGGGGTCGTGACGCCGAGCGCGAGGCGGCGATCGTGGACCGGATGGCGGACCACGTCCCGGGGCTCGGCCCGGAGCGGATCGCCCGGGTGATGCACACCGTGATCGAGGAGAGCCTCGCCGCGTGGGAGCAGGACCGACCTCCCGAGCACTAGCCGGTGTTGCGCATCCCGGCGGCGATGCCGTTGATGGTGAGCAGCAGGGCCCGTTCGAGCAACGGGTCGTCCTCGCCGTTGCGCCGGCGGGCCATCAGCTGCACCTGGAGGTGGTGCAGCGGCTCGAGGTAGTTGTCGCGGATCTCCAGGGTGGTGCGCAGGATCGGGTCGCGGTCGAGGAGCTGGGAGTCGCCGGTCACCGCCAGCACCTGCTCGACGGTGAGCTCGAACTCGGCGCGGATGTCGTCGAGGAGGTGTCGCAGCTCCTGGGGGACGAGGGCCTCGACGTAGCGAGCGGCGATGTCGAGGTCGGTCTTCACCAGCGTCATCGAGACGTTGTCCAGGAACGTCCTGAAGAACGGCCACCCGGCGTACATCTCGTGCAGGTCGGCGGACTGGTCCTGCACCGCCTTGAGGCCGGTGCCGACGCCGTACCAACCGGGGACGATCTGGCGGGACTGGGTCCAGCCGAAGACCCACGGGATCGCCCGGAGGTCCTCGATGCCGGCACCGGAGTCCGGGCGCCGCGCGGGTCGTGAGCCGATGTGCAGCGCGCCGAGCAGGTCGACCGGGGTGGAGGCGAGGAAGTACTCCGGGAGGCCGGGCTGCTCGACCAGGCCGCGGTAGGCCGTGTGCGCGTTCTCGGAGACGGCGTCCATCAGCCCGTCCCACCGCTCGGCGTCCTCGGGGCTGCGCCGGTCCTTGCGGTGCAGCAGGCTCGCCTCGACGGTCGCGGCCAGGGTGAGCTCGAGGTTCTGCCGGGCCAGCACGGGCAGGGCGTACTTGTCGCTGATCACCTCGCCCTGCTCGGTGATCTTCACCTCGCCGTCGACGGTGCCGTAGGGCAGCGCCATGATCGCGTCGTACGTCGGGCCGCCACCGCGCCCGACCGAGCCGCCACGTCCGTGGAAGAAGCGCAGCCGGACGCCGTGCCGGCGGGCCACGTCGCGCGCCCGTCGCTGGGCCCGCTGGATCTGCCACTGCGAGGGCGCGATGCCGCCGGCCTTGTTGGAGTCGGAGTAGCCGAGCATCACCTCCTGCACGTCGTCGAGCACGGAGAGCAGCCGACGGTAGGACTCGTCGGCGAAGAGCGCCTCGAGGATCTCGTCGGCCTTCTCCAGCTCCTCGACGGTCTCGAGCAACGGCACGAAGCCGATCTGCGCGGTGCCGCCGACCAGGTCGACCAGGCCGGCCTCGCGGGCCAGGACGACCGCGGCGAGGACGTCGTCGGCGTGCTGGGTCATCGAGATGATGTAGCTCTCGACCGTCCGGGGCCCGAGGGTGTCCAGGGCCCAGCCGATCGTGGCGAAGGTGTCCGCGGTGACCGTGCCGGCCTCGTCGAGGGGCAGCGGCCGGGTGGAGAGCGGGCGCCCCCCGGCGAGCTCGGCGCTGAGCACCTTCATCCGCGCCTCGCGGTCCAGCTCGGCGTAGGGCTGCCCGAGACCTCCGGAACCCTCGGGCAGCCGGTCCAGCAGCTGCCCCACGGCGTGGTGGTGCTTGGCGGCGTGCTCGCGCACGTCGAGCGTGGCCAGGGTCAGGCCGGTGGCAGCGACCGTGCGGACGAGCCGCTCCAGCTCCCCGCCCGCCAGGATCTCGCCCTGGTGCTCCAGCACGCTGCGGTGCAGGAGCAGCAGGTCCTCGAGCAGCTCGGTGTCGTCGCGGTAGTCGCGGCCGGCCCGGTGGGAGCGGCCCGAGGTGATCCGGTCCTCGGTGAGCTGCAGCCGGACGTGCACGCAGGTCAGGAACAGCCGGTAGGGCTCCTCGGCGTTGAGCCGGCGGTAGCGGGGCTCGACCTCGGGCAGGCCGGGCAGCAGCTCGCCGAGCCGCTCGGTCAGGTCCGTGGAGACGGTGGAGAGGCGTTCGCTGACCGAGAGGTCCCGGCGCAGCCGGTTGACCTGCGAGGAGAGCAGCCGGACGCCGTGCACCGCCTGGAGCTCGAGCACCTCGCGGGTGGTCTGCGGGGTCACGTTGGGGTTGCCGTCGCGGTCGCCGCCGATCCAGCTGCCGAACCGGAGCGGTCGCACCTCGGGCGCCAGGTCGATGCCGATGGCCTTCAGCTGGTCGCGCAGCTCGTCCAGCACGTCGGGCAGCGCGCCGTCCGCCAGGCCCTCGAGGTAGTAGATGCCGTTGCGGGCCTCGTCGACGGGCTGCGGGGGCTCCACCCGGATCTCGTCGGTGCGCCAGAGCATCTCGACGGCCTCCTCGAGCCGACGTGTCCGGCGCGGGGTCTCGGGCTGCTCCAGGAGGGACGCCACCTCGCGCATCTTGTCGATCGTCGAGCGCCGGGCCACCTCGGTGGGGTGCGCGGTGAACACCGGCCGGACCGCGATCTGCGGCATCTCGGCCGCGATCGTCTCGACCTCGACGCCGGCTTCCTGCACGCGCACCAGGGCGTCGTGCAGCCAGCCGCTGTCGCCGCCCTGCTCCTCGTGGGCCCGCAGCAGTGAGCGACCCCGGTGCACCTGCTCGGTGACGTTCGCGAGGTGGAAGTACGACGTGAACGCCCGCGCCAGCTTGGTGATCGTCTCCAGGTCGAGGTCGGGCAGCTCCTCGAGCGAGTCGTCCTTCGCCCGGGCGCGGACCCGTTCGACGAGGTCGAGCAGCTCCGGCCCCTCGGCCCGGCTCAGGGTGGTGCCCAGGAGCGAGGTGACCTCGCGGACGTCGCGTCGCAGGGCGGCTGCCGGCGTGCCGTTCTTTGGATCGTTCACATGAGCATTATCGACGGATCACCGGCCCGCCCGTCACCCCTCTGTCTGAATCGTCACAAGACCATGTGCTCCCGGGTGCCTGGAGGGCATGGTGAGCAGATGAGCCGGACGTCCTCGGGAGCTGGTCCCACGCCAGCGACGCTGCACCGCCCCGGCTCCCCGGGCTACCGGCGGCTGAACGCCGCCATGGTGCTCGCCGGGCTGGCCGCCTTCGGGCTGCTGTACGCCGCGCAGCCGGTCCTGCCCGAGATCGGCGAGGAGCTCGGCGTCGGGCCGAGCGCCGCCAGCCTGACCGTCTCGGCAGCCACGGGTGCGCTCGCCCTGGCCGTGCTCCCCGGGGCGGCGCTGGCCGTCCGCTGGGGCCGGGTGCGGCTGATGCGCGCGGGCCTGGTCGCCTCGGTCCTGCTGACCGCGGCGGCGGCGGTGGCTCCCGACTTCGCGAGCCTGGTGGTCCTGCGCACGCTCTCGGGGCTGGCGCTCGCAGCGGTGGTGGGCGTCGCGATGGGACACGTCGGTGCCGAGGTGCACCCGGCCGGGCTCGGGTCGGCCATGGGCCTCTACGTGGCGGGCAACTCGCTCGGCGGCGTGGCCGGCCGACTGCTGACCGCGGGAGTCGCCGACCTGGCCTCGTGGCGCTGGGGGTTCGCGGTGCTCGCGGTCGCCGGAGCGGTCGTCACCGCCGGCTTCTGGCGCCTGCTGCCCCCGTCGGTGGCGGACCGGCCCGCCACCCGGGCCGAGCGGTCGGCGCGGGGCACGTCCGGTGGCGGAGTAGGCGTCCTGCTGCGCCGGCCCGCCGTGCTGGCGCTGGTCACGGTGCCGTTCGCGCTGATGGGCGGCTTCGTCGCGGTCTACAACTACCTCGGCTACCGGCTCTCCGCCGCGCCGTTCGACCTCGCGCCGGCCGTGATCGGCCTGGTCTTCCTGTCCTACCTCGCGGGCACCGTCACCTCCGCCCTCGCCGGGCGGGCGGTCGACCGCGTCGGGCGGCCCCCGGTGCTGGTCGTCTCCATCCTGGTCATGGGCGCGGGGCTGGCCCTGACCCTCCCGGACCGGCTGCCCCTGGTGGTCGCCGGTCTCGTGGTCCTGACCGGGGGCTTCTTCGCGGCGCACGCGACCGCCAGCGGCTGGGCGCCGGTGGTGGCCGCCCCGTTCGGCACCGAGGGGAGCGCGCTCTACGTGGCGGCGTACTACGCGGGCTCGAGCGTCTTCGGCCTCGCGATCGGCGGTGCCTGGACGGCCGACGGGTGGGCCGGCGTGGTGATCTCCGTGGGGGCTCTCGCGGTGGTCGCGCTCGTGGCCGGACTGGTCGTGGCCCAGAGCATGAGGAGGACCCTCAAAACGGCGCCCGTGTCCTGTCAGGGAGGCCTGTCACACTGACGTACGCTGAACCCTCTTCCCCGCACGACCAGGCACTGACGTGGCACAGGTGAACACCTGCGAGCACCTCGGACCTGTGCTGAAGACGGGTGTCCACTCAGAGCTCCGGGAAGGGCTGATCGCGCTCCATGTCGGGCAACTCCGCTGGCCGGGACGGGTTCGTCCACCTCCACGTGCACACCGAGTACTCCATGCTCGACGGCGCCGCCCGCCTCGGAGACATGTTCGAGCGCACCGCCGAGCTCGGCATGGACGCGATCGCGATGACCGACCACGGCAACGTGTTCGGCGCCTACGACTTCTGGTCCAAGGCCACGGCGGCCGGCGTGAAGCCGATCATCGGCATCGAGGCCTACGCCACGCCCAACACCTCGCGCTTCGACAAGAAGCGGGTGCGGTGGAACGACGGCGGCGACGACGACGTGTCCGGGTCAGGTGCCTACACGCACATGACGATGTGGGCCGAGAACACCAAGGGCATGCACAACCTGTTCCGGCTCTCCTCGCGCGCCTCGATGGAGGGCTTCTTCTACCAGCCCCGGATCGACCGCGAGCTGCTGACTGAGTACGCCGACGGCCTGATCGCCACGACCGGCTGCCCGTCCGGCGAGGTGCAGACCTGGCTGCGCATCGGTGACTACGAGAAGGCCCGCGAGGCGGCCGGTGACTTCCAGGCCATCCTCGGCAAGGACAACTACTTCCTCGAGCTGATGGACCACGGGCTCGACATCGAGACCCGCGTCCGCGACGGCCTGCTGCGGCTCAGCAAGGACCTCGGCATCCCGCCGGTCGCGACCAACGACTCGCACTACGTCCACCAGAAGGACGCGCCGTCCCACGAGCACCTGCTCTGCGTGAGCTCGGGCAGCGTGATGAGCGACCCGAAGCGGTTCCGGTTCAACGGCGACGGCTACTACATCAAGTCTCCTGCCGAGATGCGCGAGCTGTGGGGGGTCCGCAACGACCTGCCCGAGGCGTGCGACAACACCCTGCTGATCGCCGAGCGCTGCGACGTCCAGTTCACCGAGGGCAACGGCACCTACATGCCCCGGTTCCCCTGCCCGGAGGGCGAGGACGAGAACTCCTGGATGGTCAAGGAGGTGGAGAAGGGCCTGCGCTTCCGCTACCCCGACGGCATCCCCGACGCCGTGCGCAAGCAGGCCGACTTCGAGGTCGACGTGATCACCCGGATGGGCTTCCCGGGCTACTTCCTCGTCGTGGCCGACTTCATCAACTGGGCCAAGGACAACGGCATCCGCGTGGGGCCGGGTCGTGGTTCGGGCGCGGGCTCGATGGTCGCCTACGCGATGCGGATCACCGACCTCGACCCGCTCGTGCACGGCCTGATCTTCGAGCGCTTCCTGAACCCCGACCGCGTCTCGATGCCCGACTTCGACATCGACTTCGACGAGCGCCGTCGCGGCGAGGTGATCCGCTACGTCTCCGACAAGTACGGCGACGACCGCGTCTCGATGATCGTCACCTACGGCACCATCAAGGCCAAGCAGGCCGTCAAGGACTCCTCGCGCATCCTCGGCTACCCGTTCGCGATGGGGGACCGGATCACCAAGGCGATGCCCGCCTCCGTGATGGGCAAGGACGTGCCCCTCAAGGAGATCTTCGACCCGCAGCACAAGCGGTTCGGTGAGGGTGGCGAGTTCCGCACGCTCTACGACGGCGACCACGACGTGAAGACCGTCGTGGACACCGCGATCGGGCTCGAGGGCCTCAAGCGCCAGTGGGGCGTGCACGCGGCCGGCGTGATCATGTCCAGCGAGCCGCTGCTCGACGTGATCCCGGTGATGCGCCGGCCCGCCGACGGCGCCAAGATCACCCAGTTCGACTACCCGACCTGCGAGAAGCTCGGGCTGATCAAGATGGACTTCCTCGGGTTGCGCAACCTGACGGTCCTCGACGACGCCCTGATCAACATCGAGAACAACCGGGGCGAGAAGGTCGTCCTCGAGGACCTCGAGCTGACCGACCCGGCCACCTACCAGCTCCTCCAGAAGGGCGACACCCTCGGTGTCTTCCAGCTCGACGGCGGCCCGATGCGTGCCCTGCTGCGCAGCATGCAGCCGGACACGTTCGAGGACATCTCCGCGGTCGGCGCCCTCTACCGGCCGGGTCCCATGGGTGCGGACTCGCACAACAAGTACGCCCGCCGCAAGACCGGTCGCGAGCCGGTCGAGGCGCTCCACCCCGAGCTGGCCGACGCGCTGCAGGAGGTGCTCGGGGAGACCTACGGCCTGATCGTCTACCAGGAGCAGGTGATGGCGATCGCCCAGCAGCTGGCCGGCTACACGCTCGGTCAGGCCGACCTGCTGCGCCGGGCGATGGGCAAGAAGAAGAAGGAGGAGCTGGACAAGCAGTTCGAGACCTTCTCCGGCGGCATGACCGAGCGCGGCTTCTCCTTCGGGGCGATCAAGGCTCTCTGGGACACGCTGCTGCCGTTCTCCGACTATGCGTTCAACAAGGCCCACTCCGCGGCATACGGCCTGGTGTCCTACTGGACCGCCTACCTCAAGGCCAACTACCCGGCTGAATACATGGCCGCGCTCCTGACGTCGGTGAAGGACGACAAGGACAAGATGGCGATCTACCTCAACGAGTGTCGCCGGATGAAGATCCACGTCCTCCCACCCGACGTCAACGAGTCCGAGGCCAACTTCACGCCTGTCGGCACCGACATCCGCTTCGGGCTGACCGCGATCCGCAACGTCGGCTGGAACGTCGTGGAGCAGATCATCTCCACGCGACGCGAGCTCGGCCGGTTCACCGACTTCGCCGACTTCATGGGCAAGGTGCCGGCGCAGGTCTGCAACAAGAGGCTGATCGAGTCGCTGATCAAGGCCGGCGCCTACGACGAGATGAAGCACGGCCGACGGGCACTCTCCGCGGTGCACGAGCAGGCCGTCGACCAGTACGTCGACATCAAGCGCAACGAGGCCATCGGACAGGACTCGCTGTTCGGCGGGCTCGACGACGACGACGGCGGCTTCGGGGTCAGCGTCGTCGTGCCCGACATCGCCGAGTGGGACAAGCAGACGCTGCTCGGCCACGAGCGCGAGATGCTCGGGCTCTACGTCTCCGACCACCCGCTCACCGGGCTCGAGCACGTCCTGGCCAGCGCCGCCGACTGCACCATCGGCCAGCTGGTCACCGACGAGGACCGCGGCGACGGCTCGCCGGCCACGATCTGCGGGCTGATCACCACGGTGACCCGCAAGATCACCAAGACCGGCAACGCGTGGGCGATCGTCACCGTCGAGGACCTCGAGGGTGCGATCGACGTCCTGTTCTTCCCCAGCGACTACCAGCTGGCCAGCACCCTCCTGCTGGAGGACACGGTGGTGACGGTCCAGGGTCGTCTCGACAAGAGCAAGGACCAGCCCGAGCTCCGCGGGCGCACCGTCTCGACCCCGGTGATGGACGATCGTGGCGTCGGCCCGATCGAGATCACGATGCCGTCGACCCGCTGCACCCCACCGGTGGTGGAGAAGCTCAAGGAGGTGCTGCGCACGCACCCCGGCACGACCGAGGTCCGGCTCCGGCTGGTCACGCGTGGCGGCACCCGCGTGCTGCGCCTCGACGACCGTCTCCGGGTGGCCGCGTCGCCCGCGCTCTACGGCGACCTCAAGCACCTGCTCGGTCCGGGGTGCCTCGGATGAACCCCACGCCCACTGATCCTGCAGGGCGCTCGCTTCGCTCACGCTTCCGCGGGGACCCCGGATGAGCAGTCCCGTGCCGCCCCGCCGGCCCACGAGGCGACGTACCCGCCCGCGCCCCACGCCGAGTCCGGCCGCGGCGGTGACGCGGGCTGCCGCCGTGCTGGTCGACGTCCTGGTCGTCGCCGTCTGGTTCGGGGTTGCCGGAGTCGTCGGCGCCGTCCTGTGGTGGCAGCTGAGCGACCTCCCGCAGGTCACCAAGTCGGGCAACGCGGCGACCTTGAGCCCCGAGGAGCTGACCAAGCAGGTCAGCGCCGACGGTTGGTACTTCGTGATCGCTGCGGTCGGCGGGCTGGTCAGCGGGATCGCACTGCTCGTCTGGCGACGACGCGACCCGCTGGTGATGGTGGTGCTCGTCGTCCTGGGGGCGGGACTGGCGGCGTGGCTGATGCTGCGGGTCGGGCTGGCGCTCGGGCCGGAGAAGGAGGTCACCGCACTCAAGGGAGCGGCGGACGGCACCCAGGTCTACGAGCAGCTCCGGCTGCGCGCGACCGGGATCGCGTGGGTCTGGCCGCTGTCCGCCGCCTTCGGCGCCCTGGTCTACCTCTGGGTGCTCAGGAAGCCGGGCGACGAGACCACCTGAGGCGGTAACCTGCCGGGGATTCTCGCGGGTCCTGGGGGAGAGAGATGTCCGACTACACGTCCGAGCTGCCGGCCATGCAGCAGCCACCGCCACCGCCCGCCCGCAGGTTCGGGGTGGTCCCGATCGTCGCGACCGTGCTCGCGGTGGTGCTCGTGATCGCCGGTGGCGTCGTCCTGTGGCGCACGCTCGCAGCCGCGGCGGTCCTCGCCCGGCCGAGGTGCTGCCGGCCACGACCTTCGCGCTGGTCAGCGGTGGACCTCGACCCCTCGGCGGGACAGAAGGTCGAGGCCATCAAGACCCTGCGCAAGCTCCCCAGCTGGAACGAGCGCACCGGGGTGCGCCCCGACTCCGACCTGGTCAAGGTGCTCTTCGAGCGCGCGCAGAAGGAAGGCTTCTGCCCGAAGCTCGACTACGACCAGGACGTGAAGCCCTGGGTCGGTCAGCGGGCAGGGGTGGGCGGTGTGCTGCGTCGACGACGAGCCCGTGCCCGTGTTCGCGCTGCAGGTCAAGGACACCGGCAAGGCGAAGGACGCCTTCGGGGACGTGGTGAAGTGCGCCGACGCAGGCACGGACATCGGCTGGACCGTCACCGACGACTACCTCGTGGTCAGCGACTCGACGAAGCCACGCCGAGGCGATCGCAGCGGCGGGGCGACGACCCCGCTCGCCGACGACGCGGCGTACCAGAAGTGGACCGACGAGGCGGGCGGCGACGGCATCGCCAACGCCTACGTCGCTCGGTCCGCGGCCACGGTGCTCGGGAGACCAGGAGTCCGGGCTCGGCGGACTCGTGCCGGGTGTGGGCCTCGGCCTCCCGAGCGAGCTGCCCAGCGACTTCCCCACGGACGTGCCGTCCGAGCTGAGCCAGCTGACCGAGCAACCCTCGGGAGCAGGCGCCTCGGCGCCGTACCGGACCACGCCCAGGACCGCGGACGACCCGGGAGCGGCCGTCGACAAGGCGTTGAAGGACTTCCGCGGTGCTGCCGCCGTGCTGCGGTTCGCCGACGGGGGACTCGAGCTCTCGATGGCCAGCGGCGGTGACGAAGCAGGCCGGTCAGGCCTCGCTCGGCAACCACGTCAGCGACCTGCCGAAGGACACCGCAGCGGTGCTCGCACTGGCGGTGCCGGACTCGGCGTTCGACGCCCTGGACTCGAGTGCCGGCAAGGCGCTCACCGGGCTGATCGGACAGGCCTCGGGACTCGACATCCCCGAGGACCTGAAGACCCTGCTCGGCGACTCGCTGAGCGTCTCGCTCGGCGGGGACGCCCCGTCGGACCTCGTCGTCGGTCTCGGGGCCCCAGGACCTGTCCCTGGGCCTGCTCGTGGACGGCGATGCCCAGGCGATCGAGAAGGTGGTGGCCAAGGTCGAGGCCGCGCACCGGCCGCACGCTCGCCGACCTGCCGGCGACGCTCGAGGTCGAAGGACGGCAAGGTCGCGGTCGCCTCGACCCCGGCGTACGCCGACCAGCTGCTCGGCAACGGGGCGCTCGGGGACGACGAGCGACTTCAAGGACGCCGTCCCGCACGCGGACGACGCACTGGCGCTCGCCTACGTCAGCTTCGACAACGAGTGGACCGACGCGCTGCAGGACCTGGCGAAGGACGAGGACGACCCCGATGCCACGGAGGTGGCGGCCAACCTGGCCGCCCTGCGTGCCTTCGGCGCGAGTGCCTGGACCGACGGCGACACCGGCCATGCGCTGGTCCGGCTGACGCTGAAGTAGCACCAGCCGAGGCATGCTGCCCCGGTTGGGTACCCGAGGGGATGACCAACTCCTCACCCTCGAACCCGCATTGCGGGCTGCTCGTCATCGGAAGCGGACCTGCCGGCGTCAGCGCCGCGGCGGCGTACGTCGAGGCCGGGGGACCAGGACCGGTGTGCCTTGTTTCTGCGGACGTCGACGAGCCCTACCAGCGTCCGCCGCTCTCGAAGGCTGTCCTGACGGGGGAGGAGGCTGCGGAGGTCACGCCGATCCTCGAGGACGAGAACGCGCTCGACTCCGTCGACGTTCGGCTGCACACGAGCGTGGAGCGGGTGGACCTGCACGCCAAGCAGGTCGTCACCGAAGGAGGAGACATCCTGGGCTACGACCGCCTCGTGGTCGCCACGGGGTCAGAGCCCGTAGCGCTTCCCGGGGTGGCCCGGGGGGCCGATGTCTTCCTCCTGCGCAGCCTCGACCACGGACGCAGGCTGGCCGCCGCCGCGGGACGCGCACGCTCAGCCGTGGTGGTCGGATCCGGGTTCATCGGTTGCGAGGCCGCCGCCTCGCTGGCCGGAAGGGGCGTCGCCACGACTCTCGTCACCCCGGAGGCCACCCCACAGGCGGCACGCCTCGGCGCCTGGGCCGGTGGCCAGATCGCGGGCTGGCTGCGCGACGCAGGGGTCGAGCTGCACATGGGATCCGGGGTCGAGCGGGTCACCTCGCCGCGGCGAGTGCAGCTCGACGACGGGTCCGTGCTCGAGCCTGACCTGGTGCTGGCCGCCGTCGGCGTCGAGCAGCTTCGACCGCTCCTGGAGTCGTCGGGGCTCCGGCTGGAGGACGGGCGCGTGGCTGTCGACGACGAGCTCCTGACCAGCGACCCGCACGTGTGGGCTGCCGGTGACGTCGCCCTGGCCCACCACGGTGTGGCCGGCCGCGCGCTCTCGGTCGAGCACTGGGGTGATGCCATGACGATGGGGGAGCTCGCCGGGCGGAACGCCGCGTGTGCCGGCCCTGACGGAGCCGGCGAAGCCGCGCAGTGGTCCGACCCGCCCGGTTTCTGGAGCGAGATCGGTGACCACACGCTGAAGTACTCGGCCTGGGGCGACGGCCACGAGACCGTCGAGGTCGTCGAGCACGGGAAGGGTGCGTTCACGGTCTGGTACGCCGACGCCGCCGGTGAGCTCGTCGGGGTGCTGACCCACGACCGGGACGATGACTACGAACGTGGCGGCGAGCTGCTCTCCCGCCGGGCGACCTTGGCCGAGGCTCAGGGGCGCCCGATCTGAGCCACCCGCGCCTCCAGCAGCGCCACGAGGTCGGCGGGCGCGAGACCGAGGTCGAGGCCACGCTTGCCGCCGCTGACGTAGACGGACTCGAGCGACCTCGCCGAGTCGTCCAGCACCGTGGGCAGCCGCTTCTTCTGGCCGAGCGGGGAGATCCCGCCCACGACGTACCCCGTGGTCCGCTCGGCGACTGCCGGGTCTGCCATCCGGGCGCGCTTGCCGCCGACGGCGCTCGCCAGCGCCTTGAGGTCGAGCTGGCCGGAGACCGGGACGATCGCGACCACGAGGCGTCCGTCGACCTCGGCGAGCAGGGTCTTGAAGACGGCAGCCGGGTCGAGGCCGAGCTGCTCGGCCGCCTCGAGGCCGTAGGACGGGGCAGTCGGGTCGTGGCTGTAGTGGTGCTGGGTGAAGTCGACCCCGGCTCGTTCGAGCGCCACCGTGGCCGGCGTCCCGCCGGCGTTGCGCCGGGTCATCAGCGGGAGACCATCAGTTCGGCGACCAGCGGGTCCGGGCCACCTCGGTCGCGGGCAACGAGGGCAGCGCCCGCATCGCGCGCATCTCCTCGTGCAGGGTGCGCCGCAGCATCCCCAGCCGGGTCACGGCGCTGTCGGCCTCCAGCAGCGCCTGGCGCTGGGGGAGGGTGAGCAGGCAGGTGCTCGCCAGCGCGTAGGAGAGGTACGCCGGGTCGGCCGGCATGTCGCCGGCCAGCACGGGACCGCCCCGCAGCTCGGAGAGCTGCAGCCGGTAGGTCTCGAAGGTGCGACAGCGACCGCTCCGCCTCGGCCACCGCCTCCGGCTCGTCGGTGTCCGGCAGCAGCTCGACCTCGCCGGTCAGGTAGGCGCCGGAGTTGTCGAAGTCGAGCACGCGCAGGCGCTGGCGACCGATCACCTCGATGTCGAACCGACCGTCGTCGTAGGGCTCCACCTCGGTGAGCTGGACCAGCGTCCCGACGCGGTGCGCCGACTGCATCCCGAAGTCGCCCACCTCGTAGCCCTCGCGGATGGCGATCACCCCGAAGACCCGGTCGAAGACGCTCTCGATGCCGACCAGGTCACGCACCAGGGCCCGGTAGCGCTCCTCGAAGATGTGCAGCGGAGTGACCACACCCGGGAACACCACTGAGTTGAGCGGGAACAGCGGGACCTGCGTCACAGGCTCAACCTAGCCGCCGGGATCGCCCAGCGGTGACCGGCGCGCGTCCGGTGGCGAAGCGGCCGCGTTGCGCGAACCTCAACAGTGTGTTCAGGTATTTGTAAGTTACTTCGACAGCCGTTGAAGAACACGTCGCGGAGCAGTCGCGCGTGCGTGGACACCGAGCACCAGGGAGCACCAGCGATGTCTGCAATTCTGTTCGGTTCGATCAGCACCTTGGCCGACACCTCCGAGCTGCAGCGGACGAGCCTTCAACGAGGCGTTCCAGGCCCACGGCCTCGACTGGCGCTGGGACCGCGCCGACTACGTCGCCCTGCTCGAGAAGAGCGGTGGCAAGGACCGGATCGCGGCGTACGCCGAGTCGCTCGGCCAGGAGGTCGACGTCGGACGCGATCCACCAGACCAAGTCGGAGATCTTCCAGAACACGCTCGCGACCACCGAGCTCACCCCGCGGCCCGGTGTCGTGGACACGATGGAGGCCGCACGCGACGACGGGGTGAAGCTGGCCCTGGTCACCTCGACCTCGGAGACGAACGTCGAGTCGCTGCTGGCCGGTCTTCGTTCGAGCATCGACCGCCACGCGTTCGAGGCCGTCCTGACCGCGACGGAGGTCGAGCAGACCCAAGCCCGACAAGGCTGTCTACGACCTCGCCCTGGAGCGACTGGGCGAGGCGGCGGACGACTGCGTCGCGATCGAGGACAACCTCGGCGGCGTGGAGTCCGCGACCGCGGCCGGCGTGAACGTGGTCGCCTTCCCCAACGAGAACACCGCCGACCACTCGTTCGAGCACGCCACGAGCCAGGTCGAGAGGTTGGAGTTCACCGAGCTGCGCAGCGTGATCAGCCACCGCTGAGCAGCCACCGTCCCTCGTCCGGGACCCCGACGAGCAGCCCGAGCCAGCGAACGAAACGAGTACCAGCATGTCCAGCGTGAACGCCACCCTCACGTGCGACCGAGTCCGCCTTCCACGTGGAGGGCCAGGAGCGCATTGACTTCAGCCTGCTCTACGCCCGTGGGGTCTTCTCGACCGACAACCGCGAGCTCGCGGACACCTACCGGTCCTACGGCCGGTGCCTGATGGTGATCGACGAGGTGGTCCACGACCTCCACGGCGATCGCATCGAGGCGTACTTCGCGCACCACGGCATCGAGCTGACCGTGTTCCGGGTCAGGATCGGCGAGAAGGCGAAGACGCTGCGGACGGTCGAGCAGATCGTGGACGCGTTCGCCGACTTCGGCCTGCTGCGCAAGGAGCCGGTGCTCGTCGTGGGTGGCGGTCTGACGACCGACGTGGCCGGGTTCGCCTGCGCGTCGTACAAGCGCAGCACGAACTACATCCGGATCCCCACGACCCTGATCGGGCTGATCGACGCCAGTGTGTCGATCAAGGTCGCCGTCAACCACGGCAAGCACAAGAACCGGCTCGGCGCCTACCACGCGTCACAGAAGGTGCTGCTCGACTTCTCGCTGCTGGCGACGCTGCCCGAGGACCAGGTCCGCAACGGCATGGCGGAGCTGGTCAAGATCGCCGTGGTCGCCAACGCCGGGATCTTCGACCTGCTGGAGAAGTACGGCGAGGACCTGCTGCGGACGCGGTTCGGACATCTCGACGGGGACGAGCAGCTGCTCGAGGTGGCCGACACGATCACCTACGACGCGATCAGGACGATGCTGACCCTCGAGGTGCCCAACCTGCACGAGCTCGACCTCGACCGGGTGATCGCCTACGGCCACACGTGGAGCCCGACCCTGGAGCTGACGCCGGAGCGGCCGTTCTTCCACGGCCACGCCATCGCGGTCGACATGGCGTTCTCGGCGACGATCGCCCAGCAGCGCGGCCACATCTCCGCGGTGCGAGCGCGACCGCGTGCTGGGCCTGATGAGCGAGCTCGGCCTGGCCATCGACAGCCCGCACCTGACGCCGGAGCTGTTGAGGTCGGCCACGACATCGATCGTGCAGACACGCGACGGCCTGCTGCGCGCCGCGCTGCCGGCGCCGATCGGCAGCTGCGTGTTCGTCAGCGACCTCGGCACCGAGGAGCTCGACGACGTGCTCGACGATCCACCGCGAGCTCTGCAGCGACCTACCCGCGCCACGGGGACGGCGACGACATGTTCACCGCGCTCGACGCCGGCTGAGCGCCCCGATGAAGACCGTCTCGCCCGTCGGCGCACCCCGGCCGGTGACACCCTCGGCGATCCTCGCCGACCGGCTCGCCTGGATCCGCGACCGGGTGGAGGCGATGGACGACGCGGACACGGCGCTGCGTGGCCGAGGTCCGGAACGCGGCCGAGCTGGCGGCGGGGCTGGATCCCTACACGACCCGGCTGCACCACCCCGGAGTCGCCGGCGCTGCGCGGCCCTGGCCGAGCGCACGGCCCAGGAGGACTGGGGCAGCCGCGCGGGGTCCGGGCCCGCGACCGGGCTCGAGCAGGAGATGCTCTCGGGCCACGTCGAGGGCGCCGCTGCTCAAGATGCTGGTGCGCGCGACCGGGGCGAGCCGGGTGCTGGAGATCGGCATGTTCACCGGCTACTCCGCGCTCGCGATGGCCGAGGCACTGCCCCCGGACGGCCGGCTCGTGGCCTGCGAGGTCGACGAGTACGTCGCCCGCTTCGCCCAGGAGTGCTTCGCGGCCTCGCCCGCCGGACGAGCGGATCTCGGTCCGGGTCGGCCCGGCGCTGGCGACGCTGGCCGACGCTCGCCGCGGACGGGGGTGGCGTTCGACCTGGTCTTCGTCGATGCCGACAAGGCCGGCTACGCGGACTACTTCGCGCACCCTGCTCGACACCGACCTGCTCGCCCCGGGTGCGCTGCTCGTGCGTCGACAACACCCTGATGCAGGGGGATCCGTGGCTCTCCGGCGACTCGACGCCCAACGGGATCGCGATCGCCGCCTTCAACGAGCTGGTCGCGGCTGACCCCCGGGTCGAGCAGGTCGTGCTCCCCGTCCGTGACGGGCTCACCCTGATCCAGCGGGTCGCGACATGATCGAGCGCCGCTCGCTGCTCGGCCAGGTCCGGGACGCGTCGAAGACCCTCGGCACGCTCGCTCTGCTGACGCTGGCGCTGCCCGCTGAACGCGGCTCGTCACCGCCGCCGCGCTGGTGCGCTGGCGCCGTCCGCACACCCGCGCCGTCCCGTCGCCGCGGACCGCCGGACCGATCCTGGTCAGCGGCGGAAAGATGACCAAGGCGCTGCAGCTGTGCCGCTCCTTCCACGCGGCCGGTCATCGGGTGCTGCTCGTCGAGTCGCCGAAGTACCGCCTCACCGGGCACCGGTTCTCCCGGGCGGTCGACGCCTTCCACACCGTCCCCGACCCGGACGACGCCGGGCTACACCGCGGCGCTGCTCGAGATCGTCGAGCAGCGAGGGCGTCGACGTCTACGTGCCGGTGTGCAGCCCGGCAGCCAGCCTCCCCGACGCCCGCGCCAAGGAGCTGCTCGCGGAGCGCTGCGAGGTCGTGCACCTCGACGCGGACGTGCTGGAGCGGCTCGACGACAAGTACGAGTTCGCCCGCGCTGCCGCGGCGCTGGGCCTGCGGGTGCCGGAGACCCACCGGATCACCGACGCCGCAGCAGGTCCTCGACTTCGACTTCGCGCGGGGTCGCTGGCCCTACATCCTGAAGAGCATCGCCTACGACCCGGTGCACCGGCTCGACCTGACCCACCTCCCGTTCGGGCCGGCCGACGAGATGGCGGCGTTCGTCGCGGTCGCTCGCCGATCTCGCCGGAGAACCCGTGGATCCTGCAGGAGTTCGTCGAGGGTGCGGAGTACTGCACCCACAGCACGGTCCGCGACGGCCGGCTGCAGGTCTACTGCTGCTGCGAGTCCTCGGCGTCCCAGCTCAACTACGCGATGGTGGACCACCCCGAGATCCGCGACGTGGGTCGAGCACGTTCAGTCGGGCGCTCGGGCTCACCGGTCAGGTGTCGTTCGACTTCATCGAGGCCGGCGACGGTGCCGTCTACGCGATCGAGTGCAACCCGCGCACGCACTCGGCGATCACGATGCTCTACGACCACGCCGGGGTGGCGCCGGCGTACCTCGGCGACGGCGACGACCAGCGGGTCGTGGTTCCGACCCCGGCCAGCCGACCGACGTACTGGATCTACCACGAGGTCTGGCGGCTGCTCACCGGCCCCGCGAGGGCGTCGCGCTGGCGCACGATCCTGCGCGGGCAAGGACGCGATCTTCGACTGGCGGGACCCGTTGCCGTTCCTGATGGTGCACCACGTGCAGATCCCGTCGCTGCTGCGTGCAGAACCTGCGTCCGGCGCGGCGCGTGGGTCCGCAGTCGACTTCAACATCGGCAAGCTCGTCGAACCGGCGGGTGACTGAGTTGGCGCACGTCCGAACCGTCCAGCGCGTCCGAGGCTGCGCGTGCTGCACCTCGTCGGGTCCGACGGTCGAGCATCTTCATGGGCGACCTGTCCCGGCTCTACGCCGACGACTGCCTCCGGGCGACCGCCGACCCCGACCGCTACGACACCTACGTCGCCTTCGTCAGCCCCGGTGGGCAGTGGCGCTTCCCCGGCGACCTCAGCGAGGAGTCGATCGAGGAGGCCGCTCCGCTGTCGTTCGCCGACGCCGTCCACGTGCTCGCTGACCTGCGGTCTCGACGTGGTCGTCCCGCAGATGTTCTGCCTGCCCGGCATGACCACGTACCGCTCGCTGTTCGAGCTCCTCGACGTGCCCTACCTGGGCAACACCGCCGGAGGTGATGGCGCTCGCCGCCGACAAGGCTCGGGCCAAGGCGGTCGTGGCCGGCGCCGGGCGTGCGCGTGCCGGAGGGCGAGCTGCTGCGTCGCGGGGGAGGAGCCGACCGTCCCGCTCCCGGCGGTGGTGAAGCCGGTCGACGCGGACAACTCGCTCGGGGTGTCGTCCTCGTCCGTCGTCCGCACGAGTGGGGCGCGGCCCTGCGGACGGCGTTCGAGTTCTCCGACACGGTCCTGGTCGAGGAGTACGTCGAGCTCGGTCGCGAGGTGCGCTGCGGGGTCCTCGAGGTCGACGGCGAGCTGGTCTGCCTGCCGCTGGAGGAGTACAGCGTCGACCCGGACGCCAAGCCCATCCGTGCGCTACGCGGACAAGCTGCGGCGCGTCCCGGCCCGGCACCGCGGACGAGGGCGAGGGCGACCTGGCCCTGGTGGCCAAGGACGCCGAGCACGCCTGGATCGTGGACCGCGACGACCCGGTCACCGAACGGGTCTGGGCCGCGGCCCAGGCCTGTCACTGGGCGCTGGGCTGCCGTGACTACAGCCTGTTCGACTTCCGCATCGACGCAGCCGGGCGGCCGTGGTTCCTCGAGGCGGGGCTCTACTGCTCGTTCGCCGAGAAGAGCGTCATCACCGTGATGGCCGCAGGCGGCCGGCATCCCGCTCGACAGGCTGTTCCGGACCAGCGTCGAGCAGGCGGCCGCTCGACGGATCGCCGAGGAGCGCAGTGCGTGAAGCACGCCGTACTGCGAGCCGGTCGGGGTGGAGATCGACTGACGTCGACCTGCGCGACCTCAGCCGTGCCGACGCGGCCGAGGTGCGCGATCCTGCTGGCGCCGACACGGCGTCGCGGTCCTTCCCGGCCAGCAGATCGACGACGACGGACTTCGTGCGCGTTCCTGCGCCGGTTCGGCGACCTGGTCTTCACGACGGGCGAGACGCCGGTCCCGGGTCACCCGACCTCAACGTGATCACCAACCAGGGGCGGCGCGACACCACCGCGGAGCACGTTCCACGTCGACTCGAGCTACCTCCGCGAGCCGCCGGCGTACACCGCGTCTCCGTGCCGTCAGCATCCCGGCGCAGGGCGGCGAGACGCTGTTCACCAACCAGTACGCCGCCTTCGAGTCGTTGCCCCACGACCTGGTCGGCCCGACTCGACGGCCGCTCGATCACGCACGTCGTCACCGGTCTCGACCTCGGCGAGGACGACGAGACGCAGGCCGACCACCCGATCTTCCGCCAGCACCCGATCTCGGGCCGCACGGCGCTCTACCTCTCCACGCCGAAGCGGTGTGCGGCGGTGAGCGGGATGACACCCGCCGAGGCCGAGCGAGACGGTGCGGGAGCCTCTACGAGCACTCGACCCGCGAGGAGAACACGATGCGGCACGCCTGGTCCCCGGGTGACGTCGTGATGTGGGACAACCGGTGCGTGCTCCACCGCGCCGACCACTCCGACGTCGTCGGTGACCGCGTGATGCACCGCGGCATGGTGGCGGGACAGGTCACCCGGCCCCCGGGTCCACGCGGGAACAGCGGTCCCGACGCTCCCTCCGTCCCACCTAGACTGGGCGCATGATTCGCCGGATCGACCTGCGGGGTGGCGCTGCCGGCGCCACCCCCGACTACCGCACCCTGGTGCCGCGCGCCGACTTCGACGTCGAGGCTGCGCTGGACGTGGTGCGCCCGATCTGCGACGACGTCCGGGAGCGGGGCGTCGAGGCGGTCAAGGAGTACTCGCTCAAGTTCGACGGCGTCGAGCAGACCGACATCACGGTGCCGCGGCAGGCGCTGCGGGATGCGCTGGCAGCTCTCGACCCGGGCATCCGCGCCGGGCTCGAGGAGTCGATCCGCCGGCTGCGGATCACCTGCGAGGCCGAGCTCGGCAGCGACACCGTCACCGACGTCGGGGCGGGCGCGCGGGTCACCCAGCGGCTGATCCCGATGGATCGCGTCGGGCTCTACGTGCCCGGAGGCATCGCCCCCCTGGTCTCCAGCGTGGTGATGAACGTCGTGCCGGCGCAGGTCGCCGGCGTCGGCTCGATCGCGCTGACCAGCTCACCCCAGAGCGACCACGGCGGCCTGCCGCACCCGACCATCCTGGCTGCGTGCGAGCTGCTCGGCATCGACGAGGTGTACGCCGTCGGCGGTGCCCAGGCCGTCGCCATGTTCGCGTACGGCGCGGGGGAGTGCCGTCCGGTCGACCTCGTCACCGGGCCGGGCAACATCTACACGGTCTCCGCCAAGCGACTGCTCAAGGGCGTCGTGGGGATCGACTCGGAGGCGGGGCCGACCGAGATCGCGATCCTCGCCGACGACACCGCCGACGCGGCGTACGTCGCGGCCGACCTGGTCAGCCAGGCCGAGCACGACCCGATGGCCGCCTCGGTGCTGGTCACCGACTCGCTGCGCCTGGCTGACGAGGTCGAGGTGGAGCTGGACAAGCAGGTCGCCGCGACCCGCCACGTCGAACGGATCCGCACCGCGCTGACCGGGCCGCAGTCGGGCATCGTGCTCGTCGACGACGTCGCGCAGGGCCTCGACGTGGTCAACGCCTACGCCGCGGAGCACCTCGAGATCCAGACCGCCGACTCCGCTGCTGACGCGGCGAAGGTGCGCAACGCGGGGGCGGTCTTCGTCGGTCCGTGGGCGCCGGTCTCCCTGGGCGACTACTGCGCCGGCTCCAACCACGTGCTGCCGACGGCGGGCTGCGCCTGCCACTCCTCGGGCCTCTCGGTGCGGGCGTTCCTGCGCTCGGTGCACGTCGTCGAGTACTCCCGTGACGCCCTCACCGAGGTCGCCGCTCACGTCGAGACGCTGGCCGACGCCGAGGACCTTCCCGGCCACGGAGCAGCGGTCGCGATCCGCTTCGGTCGTCGGTGAGCCATGACCACCGACGACCGGCAGTGGCCACCACTGCGTGACGAGCTCCGCGGCGTGGAGCCCTACGGCGCACCCCAGCTCGACGTACCGGTCGCGCTGAACGTCAACGAGAACCCCTACCCGCCCTCGCGCGCGGTCGTCGACGACATCTCCGGCGCCGTGACGCTGGCTGCGTCGACGCTGAACCGCTACCCCGACCGCGAGTTCACCGAGCTCCGCAAGGGACTCGCGTCCTACCTCGCGCAGGAGTCGGGCGTCGACCTGACGCCCGAGCAGCTGTGGGCGGCCAACGGCTCCAACGAGGTGATGCTGCAGATCCTGCAGGCCTTCGGCGGGCCGGGACGCACGGCGGTCTCGTTCGCGCCGACGTACTCGATGTATCCCGAGTACGCCCGCGACGCGATGACCACCTGGGTCGCCGGCCGCCGCCACGAGGACTTCAGCTTCGACCTCGACGAGGCCAGGCGACTCGTCGAGGAGCACCGGCCGAGCGTGATCCTGCTGCCCTCGCCGAACAACCCGACCGGCACCGCGCTGCCGCACGACGTGATCGGCGAGCTGTGCGCACTGGTGGACGGGGAAATGGCCGACGGCGTGGTGGTGATCGACGAGGCGTACGCCGAGTTCCGCCGCGCCGGCACCCCCTCCGCCCTCGAGCTGCTCGGCGAGCACCGCAACCTGCTCGTCACCCGCACGATGAGCAAGGCGTTCGCGCTGGCCGGGGCCCGGCTGGGCTACCTCGCCGCCGCTCCGGAGATCTGCGACGCCCTGCGCGTCGTACGCCTGCCCTACCACCTCTCGGCCGTCACCCAGGCGGTCGCGAGCGCCGCCCTCAGGCACGCCGACGAGCTGCTCGGCAGGGTCGAGGAGCTGCGCGCGGAGCGGGACCGGACGGTGGAGTGGCTGGTCGCGAGGGGATTCGAGGTCGCGCCGAGCGACGCGAACTTCGTATTGTTCGGTCGGTTCGACGATCGTCAGGCACTGTGGCAGCAGCTCCTGGACCGCGGGGTGCTGATCCGGGTGACCGGGCCCGAGGGCTGGCTGCGGGTCTCGATCGGCACGGCAGCAGAGATGGCGGCGTTCAGGGACGCCCTGGAGCACGCACTGAAGGAGGAGGAGCCATGAGCAGGAGCGCACGCATCGAGCGCCAGACCAAGGAGTCCAAGGTCCTGGTCGAGCTCGACCTCGACGGCTCGGGTCGCACCGACGTGTCCACGGGCGTCGGCTTCTACGACCACATGCTCACCGCCTTCGGCCGGCACGCACTGTTCGACCTGACCGTGCAGACCGAAGGCGACACCCACATCGACGCGCACCACACCGTCGAGGACACGGCCATCGTGCTCGGCGACGCGCTGCTCCAGGCGCTCGGCGACAAGTCCGGGATCCGTCGCTTCGGCGACTCGCTCGTGCCGCTCGACGAAGCACTCGTCCAGTGCGCCGTCGACGTGTCCGGTCGCCCCTACTGCGTGCACGTCGGTGAGCCCGAGGGCCAGGAGTTCGTCAGCATCGGGGACGCGTACCTCGGCTCGCTGACCCGCCACGTCTTCGAGACGCTCGCCCACCACGCCCAGATCGCCCTGCACGTCCGCGTGCTCTCCGGTCGCGACCCGCACCACCTCGTCGAGTCGCAGTTCAAGGCGGTCGCCCGCGCCCTGCGCGACGCCGTGGCGTTCGACCCGCGCGAGACCGGTGTGCCCTCGACCAAGGGCACACTCTGAGCGCCCCAGCCGTCACCGTCCTCGACTACGGGTCGGGCAACCTCCGCTCGGCCGTGCGCGCCCTCGAGCGGGCCGGCGCCGAGGTGACCCTCTCGGCCGATCGTGACGACGCCCAGCACGCCGACGGCCTGGTCGTGCCCGGGGTGGGCGCGTTCGCCGCGTGCATGGAGGGCCTCCGTGCGGTGAAGGGACACGAGATCATCGGACGGCGTCTGGCCGGCGGCAGGCCGGTGCTCGGCATCTGTGTCGGCATGCAGATCCTCTTCGAGCACGGCGCGGAGCACGGCGTCACCACCGAGGGGTGCGGCGAGTGGCCGGGCACGGTCGAGCGGATCCAGGCGCCCGTCGTACCCCACATGGGGTGGAACACCGTGGAGGTGCCCGACGGCACCTCGCTGTTCGCCGGCATCGAGGGCGAGCGGTTCTACTTCGTGCACTCGTACGGCGTGCGCCATTGGGAGCTGGTGACCACCGGCCAGACCCGGGCGCCGCTCGTGACCTGGGCCGAGCACGGCGGTGACCGGTTCGTCGCGGCCGTGGAGAACGGGCCGCTGACGGCGACGCAGTTCCACCCCGAGAAGTCCGGCGACGCCGGTGCCCGGCTGCTGCGCAACTGGGTCGACGGGCTGAAGCGATCATGAGCCGACGATGAGCAAGGAACGCGCACGCCGCCGAGAGGCACGTGAGAAGGAGGCGGCGATCATCGCCGCCGCCCGCGCTGCGCAGGCCGAGAAGCGAGAGCGACGCGACGCCAGGAGCCGGGCCGTGCGGTCCCGCCTGCCCCGCGGCAGGAAGCGCCCGACCGGCATCCTCGCCCAGCGCCGCCGCCGCCAGACCGGCGCGACGATCGCCCTGGTGCTCGGGCTCAACGTGCTGGTCTGGGTGATCTTCCCCGACTGGCCCACCCGCCTGATGGTGCTGCTCGTGAGCCTGCTCGCCGTCCCTGTCCTGCACACCATGATGTTCCGCCGATGACCGGAGGAAGACCCTTGCCCTCACACCTCGAGCTGCTGCCCGCCGTCGACATCGCGGGCGGTCAGGCCGTGCAGCTCGTCCAGGGCGTCGCCGGATCCGAGAAGCGCTTCGGTGACCCTGTCGAGGCGGCGCTGCGCTGGCAGCAGGCGGGCGCCGAGTGGATCCACCTCGTCGACCTCGACGCGGCCTTCGGCCGCGGCCACAACCGCGACCTGCTCGCCGAGATCGTCGGCACGCTGGACATCGCCGTCGAGATGAGTGGCGGCATCCGCGACGACGACTCGCTGGCCTCGGCCATGGCCGCGGGCTGTCGGCGCGTGAACATCGGCACCGCCGCGCTCGAGCAGCCCGAGTGGTGTGCCTCGGCGATCGCCTCGCACGGCGACCGGATCGCGATCGGCCTCGACGTCCGCGGCCGCACCCTCGCGGCCCGCGGCTGGACCCGCGACGGTGGCGACCTCTACGACGTCCTCACCCGCCTCGACTCCGAGGGGTGCGCCCGCTACGTGGTCACCGACGTCAACAAGGACGGCATGCTCCAGGGGCCGAACCTCGAGCTGCTGCGCGACGTCTGCGCGCAGACCGACCGTCCGGTCGTCGCGTCGGGCGGCATCACCGAGCTGGCCGACCTCGAGGCGCTGATGGGCCTGGTCGCCGACGGGGTCGAGGGCGCGATCATCGGGACCGCCCTCTACGAGGGCCGGTTCACCCTCACCGACGCGCTGGACCTCACCTGGCCGGGGCGGCGATGAGCCTCGCCGTACGCGTGATCCCGTGCCTGGACGTCGACGCCGGCCGCGTGGTCAAGGGCGTCAACTTCCAGGAGCTGCGCGACGCGGGCGACCCGGTCGAGCTCGCCCAGGTGTACGACGCGGAGGGGGCCGACGAGCTGACCTTCCTGGACATCTCCGCCTCGCACCAGGGACGCACGACGACCCTGGAGATCGTCTCGCGGACCGCCGAGCAGGTGTTCATCCCGCTGACCGTCGGTGGGGGAGTCACCTCCGTCGAGGACGTCGACCGGCTCCTGCGTGCCGGGGCGGACAAGGTCGCCGTCAACACGGCGGCCATCCGTCGCCCGGAGCTGGTCGCGGAGATCGCCGACCGGTTCGGCAACCAGGTGCTGGTCCTCTCGGTGGACGCCCGCCGGGCGACCGGCACCGACTCCGGCTTCGAGGTCACCACGCACGGCGGCCGCACCTCGGCAGGCCTGGACGCCCTCGAGTGGGCAGCCAGGGCGACCGAGCTCGGCGCCGGCGAGATCCTGCTCAACGCGATGGACGCCGACGGCACCACCGACGGCTTCGACCTCGAGCTGATCCGGCTGGTCCGTCGCGAGGTGACCATCCCGGTGATCGCGAGCGGCGGCGCCGGCGCGGTCGAGCACTTCGCCCCTGCCGTCGAGGCGGGTGCGGACGCCGTGCTGGCCGCCACGGTCTTCCACTTCGGCACCCTGCGGATCCCCGAGGTCAAGCAGGCCCTGCGGTCCTCAGGACACCCGGTCCGCTGACGCTGCGCGGCGTACTGCCCCACCGAAAGTGTCACTTCCCCACCGTTGCAACACGGGGGAAGTGACAGTTTCACTAGGAACCTTGTGAAACCTCACTTCTCCGGCACCCAGCAGTAGCCGTAGCGCTGCCCGGCGGCCCACTCCGCCCGGGTGGGCCAGACGAAGCTGTACTCGAACGTCAGCGCGCCCTTCGCACGGTCGGAGGCGGTGTCCTTGCAGTTGCCCTCGGCGCTGGCGGAGGCGGCCTTGTCGAGGTAGCGCACGTCGCTGGGGAGGTCCACCACGTCGACGGCGCGCCAGGTGTGCCGGACCGAGCACGCCACCGGCTGGAAGCCACGCGCCGCGGGGTCGGTCGTCCCACAGGTGCCGAAGCGGTCGAGGGCCCCGGGTGCGTCGAGCGCGTTCTTCATCGTCGCCGGCAGGGTGAGCAGCTGCTTGTCCGACCGGAGGCCGACCACGTCGCACCGGAACCAGTTGGCGCCCGCGTCGGCCTGCTCGACCGTCGGGCTGAACCACACGATCTTGAGACGGCTCAACCTCTGGGTGGTCTGGTCACCCCCGACGTAGGGACCGAGCGTCGGCGGGCAGGCCTTGGCCAGCTTGGCCTGCACCGTGCGCGAGTCGACCGCGAGCAGGTGCCCGTCGACGAGCGGCGCGAGCCGACCCACCTCGGTCGTCACGGAGGTGTGCGCCCTCCCACAGGGGACCGCGGCACTGCTGTCGACGGGTTCGGCCGCCTCGTCGAACGAGAGCCGGTGGCAGCTGCCGACCTTCGGCGACGCAGGCGGCGGGGGCGCCGAGCTCACGGACACGCTGGGCTCCGGTGTCGGGGCCGTGTCCGGGTCGCCCGAGGAGCACGCGACGAGGGCAGGCAGGAGCAGCAGCGCGAGCACGGTCACCGCGCGGGGGAGACGGCGGGGGAGACGGGGCAGGTCCGGTGTCATCTCGGCGTCTTCGCCCAGCAGACGGACCGCCGGTTGCCGGCCTTCCACTCCGCCTCGTGGAACCACGTGTAGCCGAACTCGTAGTCGACGGGGTAGTTGCTCCAGGCGCCGACGGAGTCGGAGCAGAAGTCGCGCGACCTCACCTGCACCAGCCGGTCACCCGGGTAGGGGTCCGCGGGTCCGCCGAGCTTGATCGTGGTGACGGCGCGCCAGTCGTGCTTCTGCGTGCACGAGACCTTGGTCGACTTCAGCACGCTCGGCCCTTGGGCACAGGTGAGCCACTGCTCGGGCGGCTTGGCCCGGAACAGGCCCTTCGCGGTGGTCGGCAGCGCGGCGTACTGCGGGGTCTGGGCGGTGCCCCCGACCACGTCGCAGCGGTACCAGCGGTCCCCGTTCTTCCAGCCGGCCTCGGACGGCCGGAACCACGACCAGCTCAGCTGGACCCGCAGCGCGAGGCTCTCGTCGACGCCGATGAACCTCTCGGAAGGCCCGCTCGCACCTCGGGAAGATCCACTTCCCGTGTCCCGGCGAGCGGTAGGCCGCGCCGGTGGTGTCCGGCAGGGTGCCGACCGCGAACGTCTGGGAGGTGTGCGGCTTGGTGCACGCCACGGGCGCGGAGGCGTTGCTCGGCTGCTCGGTGTCCTTCGGCGTCAGGGCGTAGCAGCTGCCCACCTCGGGCGGCGTGTCCTTCTGGCTCGTGGCCTGCGGCTTCAGCGGCGCCGAGCACCCGGTGAGCACGACCGCCGCCAGCACGCTCAGCACGATCCCGGGGCGGAGAGACGTCCTTCGAGGCAACGTGTCTTCCCCCAGATCGGTGCGGTGTCAGTCGGTGAGCAACGCCGCGATGGTACCGCCGAGCTCGTACGCCGACGCGGTATCCGCCGAGGACACCTCGCCCATCGCCGCGAGCACGTCGTAGCCCTGTGTCCAGCCGAGGGCGCCGGTGATCGAGAGCACCGACCGGACCGCGCCGGTGGTGTCGTAGCGACCGTGCACGTAGAGCCCGAACGGACGCTTCGACGTCGCGCCCTCCGACTCCTCGCCGCTGCCGTCGTCGGACAGCGCCCCGCCGACCTGGAGGAACGTGGAGTCGAAGACGTGCTTCAGCGCGCCGCTCATGTACCCGAAGTTCGCCGTGGTCCCCAGCACGTAGCCGTCCGCGTCGAGCAGGTCCCGGTGGTCGGCCTCGCCGCGGGCGAAGGACAGCGCCTCGACGACGACGACGTCGACGCCCTGGATGGCGTCGTCGTGGGCGCCCGCCACGACCGCGTCGGTCAGGGTCTGGAGCGCAGGGGTGGGCGAGTGGTGCAGGACGAGCAGGCGACGGCTCATGGAGGCAGTCTCTCCCCATCGGTGACACAGTCGGATTGCCCCGACCCGGGGATCTCTGACTAGGATCGCGGGTGCTCGGGGGAGTGTTCAGGAGAAAGCATGCAGCTGCCCATCGTGATTCCAGACCCGGGATCCAGCTCGAACCACGCGCTCGGCACCCCGCAGCGTGTCCATCGCTCGACTGCTGAGGCAGAGTGAGACGCATGGACGTGCTCTCGTCGTCAGCGGAGTCGACGGACCCCCAGGCGGAGGTACGCCGCCTGCGTCGTCAGCTGCGCCGCGAGCGGGCCATGCGCCAGGCTGCCGAGACCGTGGGCGCGCGCGCGACCGCCCACCTGCACGACTCGGTGCGCGGGATGCGGTCGACCCAGGCCGACCTGCTCGAGCGGGCCGACCAGGACCGCGTCGTCGACGAGCTCTCCCAAGCGTTGCGCGAGGACCTCGACTCGGCGCACCTGGTCAACCGGGCGGCCGAGTCGGTCGGGCGTTCGACCGGGGTCGATCGGTGCGACGTCCTGCTCGTCGACGCCGAGCGGTTCTCGGCGGTGCGGGGCACGTGGAGCTCGTCGGAGGAGATGGCGGCACTGCCGCGACCCGGCTCGTTCGTCGACCTCCCCGAGTCGTTGACCACGCTGCTCCTCGAGGCGGCGCAGCACCTCGAGCCGGTGCAGGTCGACGACGTCGACCACGACGCCCGGCTGGGTTCCTGCGGTGCCGAGGAGATCGTCGAGTCCCTCGGTGTCCACTCGCTGGCGGCGGTCCCGGTGGCGGTCGGCGACGAGGTCGTGGGCTGGCTCCTACTGCAGTCGCTGCCGTCCCCGGACCTGGCAGGCCTCAGCGCTGGCGATGAGCGCCGGTCTGGCGCACGACCTCGTGTCCTCGCTGATGCAGCTGCGCGCCTACGAGCAGCAGCGCGAGTCGGTGCGCCGGCTGCAGGAGCTCGATCGGGCCAAGGACGCGTTCGTCTCCACGGTCTCCCACGAGCTGCGCACCCCGCTGACGAGCATCGTCGGCTATCTCGAGCTGTTGAACGAGGGTGGCCTCGGGCAGGTGCCCGACGACGTGTCCCAGGGGTTGTCGATCATCGAGCGCAACGTGGGCCGGTTGCGTGAGCTCGTGGAGGACCTGCTCACCCTCTCGACGTACGACGCGGAGCAGGTGCGGCTCGAGCTCGAGTCCCTCGACATGGCGGATGTGCTCAGCGACTCCGTGCACGACCTGCAGGAGACCGCCGCCGATCGTGGCCTGGAGCTGGTCGTGACCGCCGAGGACGACCTGCCGCACGTGCTCGCCGACCCGACCCACCTGGAGCGGGTGCTGCAGAACCTGATCAGCAACGCGATCAAGTTCAGCCACGAGGGCGGACAGGTGACCATGCTCCTGGCTCGGCAGGACACCGAGGTGGTGCTGACGATCAGCGACACCGGCATCGGCATCCCCGACGACGAGCAGGACCAGGTCTTCTCGCGCTTCTTCCGGTCCTCGCTGGCCGTGGAGGAGGAGATCCAGGGCACCGGGCTGGGCCTCACGCTCGTGCGCACCGTGGTGGAGTGGCACGGCGGCTCGGTCGACGTGGACTCCGTCGAGGGCGAGGGCACCACCGTGACCGTGCGCCTGCCGTCCGCGCGCTGAGCGCTGCTACTGTGGAGGCACCATGACGCGCAGCCTCCTTCTTCGCTGCCGCAGCGGGGTCTGACGAGCCGGACCTCCTCGCTGCGGAGAGTTCGAGCGCCCGGCGAAAGTCCAGCCGACGAAGGAACCTCATGACTCTGCAGCACTCAGGCTTCACGAACACCCAGCGCCCGAGCGGGATGCCGATCCAGCGCTACCGCGCGTTCCCCCCGATCGACCTCCCCGACCGCACCTGGCCGTCGGCGCAGATCACCCAGGCGCCGCGCTGGCTCTCCACCGACCTGCGCGACGGCAACCAGGCGCTGATCGACCCGATGTCGCCCGAGCGCAAGCACCGGATGTTCGATCTCCTCGTCGCGATGGGCTACAAGGAGATCGAGGTCGGGTTCCCCTCGGCCAGCGAGACCGACTTCGCATTCGTGCGCCAGCTGATCGAGCGCGACAAGGTGCCCGAGGACGTGACCATCTCGGTGCTGACGCAGGCCCGCGAGGACCTGATCGAGCGGACCACCGAGTCGCTCGTCGGCGTGCACCACGCCAACATCCATCTCTACAACGCGCTGGCACCGCTGTTCCGCCGTGTGGTCTTCCGGGCCACCGACGACGAGATCAAGGACATCGCCGTCCGGGGCACCGAGATGGTGATGAAGTACTCCGAGGCCAACCTCTCCAAGACGACGATCGGCTACGAGTACTCCCCGGAGATCTTCACCAGCACCGAGCTGCCGTTCTCGCTGGAGGTCTGCGAGGCGGTCTCCGACGTCTGGCAGCCCGACGACGGCCGCGAGATCATCCTCAACCTGCCGGCCACCATCGAGGTCGCGACGCCCAACGTGTACGCCGACCAGATCGAGTGGTTCTCCCGTCAGCTCACCCGGCGCGAGCACACGACGATCAGCCTGCACCCGCACAACGACCGCGGCACCGCTGTCGCCGCGACGGAGCTGGCACAGATGGCCGGGGCCGACCGGGTCGAGGGCTGCCTGTTCGGGCACGGCGAGCGCACCGGCAACGTGTGCCTGGTGACGCTCGGGATGAACCTGTTCAGCCAGGGCATCGACCCGCAGATCGACTTCTCCGACATCGACGAGATCCGCCGCACGGTGGAGTACTGCACGCAGCTGCCGGTGCACCCGCGTCACCCGTACGCCGGCGACCTCGTCTACACGGCCTTCTCCGGGTCCCACCAGGACGCCATCAAGAAGGGTCTCGAGGCTCTCGAGGAGGAGGCCGAGCGCGCCGGGCACCCGGTCGGCGAGCACCCCTGGGAGGCGCCGTACCTGCCGATCGACCCCAAGGACGTCGGCCGCACCTACGAGGCCGTCATCCGCGTGAACAGCCAGTCCGGCAAGGGCGGCGTGGCCTACGTGATGAAGTCCGAGCACAAGCTCGACCTGCCGCGCCGGCTGCAGATCGAGTTCAGCCGCGCGGTGCAGGAGCAGACCGACGGCGAGGGTGGCGAGATGACGTCGCCGGCGATCTGGGAGGCCTTCCAGCGCGAGTACTTCCTCCGCGAGACCCCGCTGAAGCTGAACTCCGTGCACACCTCGTCGGCTGCGGGGGAGAAGGACCAGCTCGACGTGAACGTCTACGTCGACGGGGAGATGCGCGAGCTGCACGGTTCCGGCAACGGCCCGATCGCCGCGTTCGTGGACGCCATCAACGGGCTCGAGACCCCGGGCGTCCCGACGGGTTCGACGTCCGGGTGCTCGACTACGCCGAGCACGCCCTCTCCTCGGGCGGGGACGCCCTCGCCGCGGCGTACGTCGAGTGCGCCGTCGGTGACGAGCTGCTCTGGGGAGTCGGGGTCGACGCCAACATCGTCACCGCCTCGCTCAAGGCGGTCATCTCCGCGGTCAACCGCGCCTGAGGCCCTCAGCCGCTGGGCTTGCGGGCCAGGGGGAGCGTGATCGTGAAGGTCGTGCCGTTCCCGGGCTCGGACTGCACGTCGATCCGTCCGTCGTGGCTCTCCACGATGTTCTTCACGATGGCGAGCCCGAGGCCGGAGCCCTGGATCGCCTGCTCCTGGACGACCGAGGACCGGAAGAACTTCTCGAAGACCTGGTCCAGCTCGACCTTGGGGATGCCGAGCCCGGTGTCCGTGACGCTGAGCGTGGCCGCTCGGCCGGTGCGGTCGGGCGCGAGGGAGATGCTGATCCGGCCGCCGTCCGGGGTGAACTTCACGGCGTTGGTGAGCAGGTTGGTGACGGCCCGCTCGAGGTGGTTGGCATCGCCGTTGACCACGACCTCGGCGTCGGGCTGGGCGTAGGCGACGTCCAGGTCGCGCGTGGCCAGCATGGCGCCGATCGAGCCACCGCTCTCGGCCAGCACCGCGCGCAGGTCGACCCGGCTCGCCTGCTCGGGCCAGGTCTCGTGGTCGAAGGTGGCGAGCAGCAGCAGGTCGTCGGCCAGCGCCAGCAGCCGGTCGCCGTTGCGCGAGATCACGTCGATCATCCGCTGCTGGGCCGGCTCGAGGTCCCCGAGGATGCCGTCGCCCAGCATCTCGGCGCCACCGATGATGCTGCTCATCGGCGTGCGCAGCTCGTGGCTGACCGTCGAGACGAACTCGTCGCGGGCCTGGTCCAGCTCCTTGAGCCGGGCGACCACCTCCCGCTCGCGACGCAGGGCCCGGATCAGGATCTCCTGGCTTCGCCGGGTGTCGGTGATGTCGCGTGCCACGAACAGGTAGCCGACCAGCTCCCCCGCCGCGTCAGTCACCGGGTTGGTGGTCATCGACACCTGCAGCGGCGTCCGGCCGACGGGCAGCCAGGTGCCGTCCCTGGTCTCGGGGCCCAGCTCGGCGGCCCGGTCGACCAGGTCCTGGAAGACGCCTCGCTCGGTGGCACCCTCGGCGGAGACGAACTCGGCGAACGGGCGTCCGGTCGCCTCGGCCGCCGTGAGGCCGAGCATCCGCTCCGCGCCCGTGTTGAAGAGGGTGATGGCCCCGTCGAGGTCGGTGCCGACGAAGCCGGTCGTCGTGGCCGAGCGGAGCAGGTGGTCGACCATGCTGGCGTGCTCACGTGCCGCAGTCACGTCGGTCCCGGACAGGACGTAGGTGATCGGCGCGTCGGGAGTGGTCTGGTGGACGTCGTTGGAGAACTCCAGGGTGATCCGGTGACCGGACTTGGTCTGCAGCACGGCCTCACCCACGCGGGCGAGCCGGTCGGGGTCCCCGAACTTGTCCTCGACGATGTCCCGGCGCTCCGGCGGCACCAGCGTCTCCCACAGGGGCCGGCCGACCAGCTCGCTCTCGGCGAACCCGGTCAAGGTCGTGGTCGCCGGGTTGGCGGCGATGACCGTGCCGTCCACCGTGGTGAGCACGATCATGCTGCTGGCCGTGTCGATGACGGCGCGGGTGTAGTCGCGCTCCTGCTCGAGCCGCTCCCGGAGCTCGAGCGGCTCGGTGACGTCGACCATGTGCAGGGAGAAGTAGGTCCCGCGCGACGCGTGCTCGAGCACGGACAGGGTGCCGTCGATCCGCACGCGCGGCCGGGCGACGAGCCCGAGGGGGCCCGACCAGTCGACCGCCGCGAGCTCGCCGTGGCGCCGCATCGAGTCCAGCATCTCCGGTGCGTGCAGGTGCTCCTCGACCTGCTGGCCGTGGAGCGCTGCTGCCTCGGAGCCCAGGAGAGCGGCAGCGGTGGCGTTGGCCGAGGAGAAGGTGACCCGGTCCCCGGCCAACCGCACCAGGACGACCGGCACCCGGGACTCCGTGAAGCTGCGCCGGAAGACCCGCTCACTGGAGGAGAGCCGCTCCAGCGCGTGGTCGCGCTGCCACATGGCCTCGGCCAGGGGAAGTCCGATCAGGACCACGCAGATCAGGTAGAGCTGCGCGAGCTGGGTGCTCGCCATGGTCATGTCGCTGTAGAAGTTGAACGGCCCCCAGCCCAGCCAGGTGCACACGGTCACGGCCGTGGCGAAGGCCACCTGCTCCAGCGCGACGACGACGATGTCGAAGCGCACCGCCGCCCACATCAGCAGCGGGAGCGCGGCGAAGGCCACGGTGAGCCGTGACTGGGGTCCGAAGGTGATCACCGTCATCGCGGCCAGCCCGGAGGCCTGGACGAGCAGCTCCGTGGTGCGCGCGTGCCGACGGCGCCAGCTGATCAGCGCCAGTGGCGCCAGGATCATCACGGAGGCCGCGTGTGCGGCAGCGGTCACCTCCAGCGTGCGCCAGAACGCGCCGTCGATCAGCAGCCAGGCGGTCGCCGCGATCCCGGTGCCTGCGACCAGTGCGCCGGCCACGGCGATCGCGAACAGCGCCCACAGGTCCAACATGCTGCGGATGCGCCGGCCGATCAGCCGGGTACACAGCACCAGCACGAGTGCGGCCTCGGCGGCGCCGCTCACCCCGAGCAGCACCGAGTCGAGCAGCGGCCTGCCGCCGGTGAGGTTGGCCGCCGTGCAGGCGAGGAACACCGCGGCCACCACGAGCGGCTGCTGCCGACGCGGAGCGATCAGCGTGGCCAGGCAGCAGAGACCGGCAGTCGGCCACACGGTGGCGGTGATCTCGCGCTGCGTGGACAGGCCGATGACCCAGACGCCGGCGCCGTACGCCGCGGCCACGATCGCAAGTGCGAGCCACAGCCTTCGCGTTGAGATCGCTTCTCGGTCCACGGCGCGATTCTGGCTTACTGCTGGACCGCAGGAGGGACTTTCGTCAGTGCCGCGCGGCGAAACAGCGGCCCGCGGGCAGTCGCTGCGTGCCACAGTGACCCCATGACCCTGGTTTCGGAGCGCATCGGTCAGTTCTTCCACGACGGCCACCGCCTGGAGTTCACCGAGTACGGCGGGGGCGATCGGTGGGTCGTCCTGATCCATGGACAGCTGATGCCTCGCCGGATGCACCAGCCGCTGGCCCGGCACCTCGCCGGGGAAGGGGCGCACGTCGTGACCGTCGACCTGCTCGGACACGGTCGCTCCGACCGACCCGACGACCCGCTGCTCTACTCGATGACCGCCTTCGGGGAGCAGGTGATCACGCTGCTCGACGACCTCGAGATCGAGTCCGCAGTCATCGGGGGCACGTCGCTGGGTGCCAACGTCTCCCTCGAGGTCGCCTCCCTGGCGCCGGAGCGCGTCCGTGGCGTGATCGCCGAGATGCCGGTGCTCGACAACGCCCTCGAGGCGGGCATCCTGGCGTTCGCGCCGCTCCTCTTCGTCTCCCGGTTCCTGCCGCTGACGGTCACCACCCTGCGCAAGGTCACCCGGATGGTGCCGAGAGGAGTGGTGCCGTTCTGGACCGGCATCACGCTCGACACCCTCGACCAGCGACCTGGTCCGATGGCGGCGGCCATCCACGGCATCTTCTTCGGTCGGATCGCCCCGTCGTCGCGGATGCGCCGGCGCATCGAGGCCCCGGCGATGGTGGTCGGCCACCCGCGCGATCCCGATCCACCCCGCCGCCGACGCAGCCATGCTCGCCGAGGAGCTGCCCGACTCGAGGTTCGTCGAGGCGCACGGCATCCTCGAGTGGCGCCTGCGACCCGCGCGCCTGAACGCCCTCACCTCGGAGTTCGTCGCGGAGTGCTTCGAGAAGGAGCCCGGAGCGCGACTCCTGCAGGGCTGAGCACGCCTCCCGGACGGTGCATCCGGACTTGCCCGATTCCCCGAAAAAGACCTCGAGAGTTCCGTTAAGGTTCCAGCACGCCTTCGTCGGGAGGGACACGTCCGATGCGGTCTCGCTCCACCCTGGTCTCGGAGATACAGCAGCTCCTCACCGGGGAGCGGGCTGATCCACGCCCTGCCCAGGGCGTGTTCCTGATCCCGATCGCCCTCGAGCTGGTGCTGCGGCTGTTCACCGGCGTGGGCCTCGACGAGTACTTCGTCTACGGCTCGATCATCGCCGCGATCCCCACCCTGGGCGCGGTCGCGATCGGGACGGGCAGGCTGAGCCACCGCTGGACGATCCTCCTGCCGATCCTCGACATGGTCGCGATCGGCGTCTACCGCCAGTCGCCGGGAACCGCCATCGGCGTCGCCGTGGTCTTCCCGGCGATCTGGCTCGGCCTCCAGTTCGGGCGCAAGGGCGTCGTGATCACCACGGTGATGATGGCCCTGGTCTACGTCACCCCCACGTTGCTGCAGTTCGGCCTCACGCTCGAAGGCGTCTCCCGCATCTCGCAGATGACGATGATGGCGATCATCTCCTCGGCCGCCGTCGCGCTGACCGCGGAGATGTGGAAGGCGCAGGCAGGGGACGCGCGGAGCACCGCGGCCCGGCTCGAGCTGGCGATGGCCGACGTGATCGAGCAGCGGCGGCTGACCCGGACGATCGTCAACGGCGTCGACGTGGGCCTCGTCGCCCTCGACGCCACCGGGGCCTACGACACGATGAACCCGCGGCACCAGGAGTTCCTCGACCTCGCCTACCCGGCCGGCCACGGCGGCAAGGCCGGCCAGGCCGGCTTCGTCTTCGAGGCGGACGGCACCACCGTGCTCAGCCACGAGCAGATGCCCACGGTCCGGGCCGTGCGCGGCGAGTCGTTCCGCGACTACCTGATCTGGGTCGGCCAGGACCCGGTCGAGCGACGGGCGCTGGCGGTCTCGTGCACGCCGTACTTCCGCAGCGACGGCGACTTCGGCGGGGCCGTGCTCGCCTACCTGGACATCACCGACCTGGTGATGGCCTCGCGGATCAAGGACGAGTTCGTCGCCTCCGTCAGCCACGAGCTGCGCACGCCGCTGACCTCGATCATCGGCTACGTCGACATCATCCTCGACGACAGTGAGGAGCTCCCCGACGACGTCCGCGGCTACCTCGGCACGGTCCAGCGCAACGCCCGACGGCTGCACCGGCTGGTCGACGACCTCCTGTCGACGGCGCTCCAGTCGGTCACGACCGTGCTCGACGTCGAGCGCCTCTCGGTGACGCAGCTGCTCGAGCGTTCCGCCCTCGACGCGGGCAAGGCCGCCCAGTCGGCCGGGCTCACCTTCGAGGTCGACACGACGGGCGGCGCGCTCGACATCAACGGCGACAGCGAGCGACTCAGCCAGGTCTTCGACAACCTGTTCAGCAACGCGATCAAGTACACCCCGGCCGGCGGCCACGTGGTCGGCCGGATCATCCGGGAGGAGGACCGCGCGGTGATCCGGGTGACCGACACCGGCCGCGGCATCTCCGAGGCCGAGCTCGACGCCATCTTCAACAAGTTCTTCCGCAGCAGCACGGTGATGACCGACGCCATCCCCGGCATCGGCCTCGGCCTGGCGATCAGCAAGACCATCGTCGACGCCCACGGCGGCGAGATCTCGGTCGACAGCCAGCTGGGCCAGGGCGCCACGTTCGAGGTGCGGCTGCCGCTCGCCGACTCGAGCATGGTGCCGGCGGCCTCGGCCGCCGTCTGAGCACCGTCTGGCCGCCGGGCGGCGGGTCGCTGCCCCATCCGAGCGGCGCGGGGGACAATGGCCGCATGCCCCTGTACAGCGACGAAGCCATCGTGCTGCGCACGCACAAGCTGGCAGAGGCCGATCGCATCATCACGCTGCTGACCCGGCAGCACGGCGTCGTGCGCGCGGTGGCCAAGGGCGTACGCCGGACCTCGTCGCGCTTCGGCTCCCGGCTCGAGCCGTTCACGCACGTGGACCTGCAGCTCGCGGTGGGCCGCAACCTCGACACGATCACGCAGGCCGAGACGCTGGCGCCGTACGGCGCGGCCATCTCCGCCGACTACGACCAGTACACCGCCGGCAGCGTGATGCTCGAGACCGCCGAGCGGCTCGTCTCCGAGGAGCACCAGCCCTCGGTGCAGCAGTACCTCCTGCTCGTCGCCGCCCTGCGCGCGCTGACGCGCGGCCGAGCACCGGTCGGGTGACGTGCTCGACTCCTTCCTGCTGCGCTCGCTCTCCGTGGCGGGCTACGCGCCCTCGTTCTCGGCGTGCGCCAACTGCGGGCTGGAGGGTCCGCACCGGTCGTTCAGCCCGGCCGCGGGCGGGACGCTGTGCGCGACCTGCCGGGTGCCGGGATCGGTGAGCCCGTCACCGACGACGCTGCTGCTGCTCGGTGCGCTGCTGGCCGGCGACTGGGCGGTCGTGGACGCCTCCGAGCTGCGCAACCGTCGCGAGGCGCGGAGCCTGGTCGCGGCGTACACCTCCTGGCACCTCGAGCGCGGCCTGAGGTCCCTGCCCTACGTCGGCGAGGGCTGAGCGGTGCGCCGGACGACCAGGCGACAGGTGCGCCGACCCGACCCGCACCCCTCCGGCGCGACGCCTCCGGCGGTGCCGCTCGACCAGGTGCCGGCCCACGTCGCGATCATCATGGACGGCAACGGTCGCTGGGCCAAGGAGCGCGGGCTGCCGCGCACGGCCGGCCACGAGCAGGGCGAGTCCTCGCTGTTCGACGTGGTCGAGGGCGCGATCGAGGTCGGCGTGAGGGCGATCTCGGCGTACGCCTTCTCGACCGAGAACTGGTCGCGCTCGGCCGACGAGGTGAAGTTCCTGATGGGCTTCAACCGCGACGTGATCCGGCGCCGGCGCGACGAGATGCACGAGCTCGGCGTACGCGTGCGCTGGGCGGGACGCACCCCACGGCTGTGGCGCTCGGTGATCAAGGAGCTGCAGGTCGCCGAGGAGCTGACCCGGGACAACGACGTGCTCACGTTGACGATGTGCGTCAACTACGGCGGCCGCGCCGAGCTCGCCGACGCCGCCCGCTCGATGGGCCGCGACGTCGCGGCCGGACGGCTCAACGCCGACCGGATCGACGAGCGCACCTTCGCGCGCTACCTCTACGTCCCCGAGCTCCCCGACGCCGACATGGTCTGGCGCACCTCGGGCGAGCAGCGGCTGAGCAACTTCATGCTGTGGCAGGCGGCGTACTCCGAGATGGTCTTCAGCGACGTGCTCTGGCCCGACGTCGACCGCCGCCACCTCTGGGCCGCGATCGAGACCTACGCCCAGCGCAACCGCCGCTACGGCTCCGCCTGACCCCACCCGCCGAGACGTCGCAGATGAAACCCGAAACCCCGCCGAGACGTCGCAGATGAAAGCCCGAAGCTCGCCGAGACGTCGCAGATGAAAGGCGTCTCGGGCACCCTGTGGATGACGAAAGCGGTCCGGAAGATTTTGCGCGCATGCTCTGGGCCGTGCTTCGTTCGTTCCTCGATCCAGGTCAGCCGCTCCTCGACGAGCGTTTTCCGCTGCCCTTGAGCGCCCCGTTCACCACCGGGATGGCGCGTGCGGCGGGCCTGCACTCGACCGAGCTGGCCAAGCTCGTCGAGCACGGATATCTGCGCCGTCTGCTTCCGGGCGTGTACGTCGCGTCCCCGGTGCCCGACTCGATCGCCCTGCGCGCTGCGGCGCTGAGGCTCGTCGTACCTCCTGACGCCGTGGTGACTGATCGGACCGCGGGCTGGCTGCACGGATCAGACATGGTGCTGGCGCCCGGTGACCACCTGGTCGTGCCGCCGGTGTCGATGTTCGTCAACCGCAAGGGCGCTCGGCTGCGCAACGACCTTGCCGCGAGCGGGCAGCGAACCCTCTCCGATCACGACGTCATGGAGGTGTACGGCGTGCGGGTCACGACACCGCTTCGCACCGCGTGCGACCTGGGTCGTCTCCTCAACCGCGACCAGGCGTTCGCGGCGCTGGATGCCATGGCCCGACTCGGCGTCGACCCTGCCGAGATGTGGGACGAGCACCGTCGCTTCCGGGGGATGCGCGGCGTTCGTCAGCTGCGCGGTTTCATCCCACTGACCGATGGCCGAGCAGAGTCACAGGGGGAGTCGGTGTTGCGACTTCGCTGGCTCGACCTCGGCGGCACCTTGCCCCGACCGGAGCCGCAGATCGAGGTGCCCGGCCCGTACGGCGAGACGCTGCGGCTGGACCTCGGGGTGCAGAAGCTCCTGCTCGCCTTCGAGTACGACGGTGAGGAGTGGCATGACCGGAACGACGAGCAACGCCGAGCACGACGAGGACCGGCGCGGCTACCTGCGAGACGAGGAGGGCTGGATGATCGAGCCGGTGACCAAGGCCAACCTCTGGGGTCCTCAGCGCGACATCGAGAGCATCCTGGTCTCGAAGATCCGCGAGGCGCGCCGACGATTCAGATGAACAGACCGGTGGTGCGGAGCATCCACTCCGTCTCGCGGTCGTGCTCACCCTTCTCGGCCGGCTGAGGTCGGACGTCCTGGCTCGTGCGCATGTCTTCGGGCCGGATCTGCGCCGGGAGCTTGGCGTACTTCTTCGGCTGCGGCACCTCGTGCTGCTCGACCATCCTGACCTCCTGCCGGGAGCTCCAGGGTACGTCGCGCAGCCGCCTTTCATCTGCGACGTCTCGGGCAGATCGAGGCTTTCATCTGCGACGTCTCGGCGGCCTGGGGGCTTTCATCTGCGACGTCTCGGCGGGTGGAGGTCAGCAGGAGCCGCAGGTGCCGAAGATCTCCAGGGTGTGGCTGACGTCGGAGTAGCCGTGGGCCGTCGCGACGGAGCGGGTCCAGCTCTCGACCGTGGGGCCCTCGACCTCGACGGTGGCGCCGCAGGAGCGGCAGACCAGGTGATGGTGGTGGGTCGCGCTGCAGCTGCGGTAGATGCTCTCGCCGGACTCGCGTGCGCAGCGAGTCGATCTCCCCGGCGTCGGCCAGCGCCTGCAGGGCGCGGTAGACGGTCGAGAGGCCGACGTGCTCGCCGCGCTCGGACGAGCAGGCCGTGGATCTCCTGGGCGCTGCGGAAGTCGTCGAAGGACTCCATCACCGAGGCGATGGCCCGACGCTGCCGCGTCGGTCGCCCGGAGACGGCGCGGATCGAGGGGTGCTCGGGGTCAGTGCTCGTCATAGTGGCCTCCGTGCACCGCGTGCCGGTGTCCGTCGTGGATGTAGTCGACGTGGTCGCCGTGCTCGACGGCCGGGTGGCCGCAGCCGGGACCGTGCTCGTGCCCGTGGTCGTCGCCGTGCTCGTCGGTCGTCTCGTGGGCCGGCGGGTCGACGGCGAGGAAGGGTGCGCGCAGGCGGGCCCGGTGGCGCAACCAGATGCCGAGGGGCCAGGTCGCGACGAAGCCGGCCAGCGAGAGCAGCACGATGGCGGGTCCGGGCGCCACGGTGGCGTGCTCGGAGACGAAGGCCGAGATGACCAGGCCGCCGACCGAGGCGAGCGTGCCGAGCACCATCGCGGCGCCGAGCGTCGTCCGGAACGACCGGGTCAGCTGCTGCGAGGTGGCGACGGGCACCACCATCAGCGCCGAGACCAGCAGCAGCCCGACGGTGCGCATCGCGACCGTGACGCTGACGGCCGCGAGCACGGCGATCAGGAGGTTGTACGCGCGGACGTTGAGCCCGGCGACCCGGGCGAACTCCTGGTCGTGGGCCACCGCGAACAGCTGGGGTGCCAGGCCGACGCAGCACACGATGACGACGGCGGCCAGCGCCATCGTGACGAGTACGTCGGACACGGAGATCGTCGTGATCGCCCCGAAGAGGTACTCCTGCAACCGCGCGGCGCTCTGCCCGCCGAGCCCGGTGAGCAGGACGCCGCCGGCCAGACCGCCGTAGAAGAGCAGGGCGAGGGCGACGTCGCCGTTGGTGTGGCCGCGCTCGCGGATCACCTCGATCAGGATCGCGCCGAGGGTGGCCACCACGACCGCGGTCCAGGTCGGCGAGGTGCCGGTCAGCAGGCCGAGGGCCACCCCGGTCACGGCGACGTGGCCGATGCCGTCGCCCATCAGGGCCATCCGGCGCTGGACGAGGTAGGTGCCGACCGCCGGCGCGGCGAGGCCGGTGAACAGGGCGGCCAGCAGCGCCCGCTGCATGAAGCCGTAGTCGAAGAGGTCCATCAGGCTCCGCTCCAGGGGAGAGGCGACGTGGGGTGCGTGGTCGTGGCGGGTCGGGCGGTCGCCCCGACCGGGGTGGTGATGGTGGGCGTGCGGCTCGGCGAGCGCGGCGTCGTGCACCTCGTGGTCGTCGAGCGGCGCCCCGTCGTACGCCACCCGGCCGTCGCGCATCACCACGGCGCGGTCGACCAGCGCACGCAGCGGCCCGAGCTCGTGGGCCACCAGCACGATCGTGGCGCCGCGCTCCTTGAGCTGGCGCAGCGAGTCGGTGAGCGCGTGCTGGTTCGGCAGGTCGACCCCGGCGGTCGGCTCGTCGAGGAAGAACAGGTCGGGCTCGCCGGCCAGGGCACGGGCGATCAGCGTGCGCTGCTGCTGGCCGCCCGGAGAGCTGGGAGACGCCGTCGCGTGCCTTGTCGGCGAGGCCGACGACCTCGATCGCGTCGCGGATGGCGGCCCGGTCGACACGGGACAGCGGGCGCAGCAGTCGCCGCCGGGTGAGCCGTCCCGAGGCCACCACCTCCCAGACCGAGGCGGGAACGCCCGACGCCGCTCCGGTGCGCTGCGGGCACGAAGCCGACCCGCTGCCAGTCGTCGAAGTCGTCGAGCGGGGTGTCGAAGAGTCGCAGCGACCCGGTCGTCAGCGGCAGCAGGCCGGTGAGGGCGCGGACCAGGGTGGACTTGCCCGAGCCGTTGGCCCCCATCAGCGCGACGAACTCGCCGGTCCGGACGCGCAGGTCGATGCCGCGCAGGATCGGCCGTCCGCCGATGGCGACGGCGCCGTCCGCGAGGTCGACAGGGATCTCGTGGTGCAGCACGGGCTCGCTCATCGGCATCCGTCGGCCTTCTGCAGGGCCGCGAGGTTCTGCTTCATCAAGGAGAGGTAGTCGTCGCCGGCGGTCTGGTCGCTGAGGCCCTCGATCGGGTCGAGCACAGCGGTCGTGATCCCCATGTCGTCGGCCAGGGACTGGCTCAGCCGGGGACTGACCAGCCGTTCGGAGAAGACCGTCGTGATGCCGTCGGTGCGGATCAGGTCCTGCAGCCGGGCCAGGTCGGCCGGAGTCGGTTCGGCGCCGGGGGACAGGCCGACGATGGGCTCCATGTCGAGACCGTACTTGGCGAGGTAGCCGAACGCGTCGTGCGAGACCACGACGGTGCTGCGCTCGCAGTCTGCGAGTCCCTCGTCGTAGGACCGGTCCAGCGACACGAGGTCCGAGCGCAGGGCGGCCGCGTTGGCGGCGTACTGGTCGGCGTGCGCGGGGTCGATCGCGGCCAGCTTCCTCTCGACGGCGTCGGCGACCTCGGCCAGCTTGAGCGGGTCCTGCCAGAAGTGCGGGTCCAGGTCGCCGTGGTCGTGCTCCGCGCCGAGGTCTCGTGGTCGTGGCCGCCGTGGTCGCGCGGTTCCAGTCCGGCCACCTCGGCGGCGTCGACCTTCTCGCCGGTCGCGTTCTGCTCGATCGCGTCGTCGACGGCGGGCTGGAAGCCGTCCTCGTAGACCACCAGGTCGGCGTCGACGATCTCGGCCGTCTGCTTGGGCGGGATCTCCAGGTCGTGCGGCTCGGACCCGGGCTGGGTGAGGTTCTCGACGCGGGCATGCTTCCCACCGACCCGCTGCGCGACGTACTGGAGCGGGTAGAACGCGGCCACCACCTGGACCTTGCCGTCGGTGGCGCCCGGGGCGCGTCGTCGGAGAACGCAGCGCAGCCGCTCAGCGCGAGCACGCCCGCAAGGGCGAGTGCGAGGACGGACGGCTTCATGACAATGATTCTCAGTTGCAATGAGAATCATTGTCAAGTGGGCAGGACGGGCTAGGGTCGACCGCGTGCTGGTCGTGAACAGGTTCCGGGTGAGCGAGGACGAGGCCGAGGTGTTCCGCGCCGACCTCGAGACGGCCCTCGCCGTGCTCGCGCGCCAGAAGGGGTACGCCGACGGGCGGCTCGGCCGCAACGTGGACGACCCGACCCTCTGGGCGATGGTGACCCGGTGGAAGGACGTCGGCAGCTACCGCCGCGCGCTCTCGTCGTACGACGTGAAGGTCGGTGCCGTGCCGCTGCTCAGCCGAGCCGTCGACGAGCCGTCGGCCTACGAGCCGCTGGACGGCCGGCTGAACGAGCCGGTGCCCCGGGAACTGGCGTGAGGACGTCCCGCCGGCGTCGGTAGAGTGGGTCCTTCGCCCACCGCAGCCAGCGGCCGGGCCCGCCGAGAACTTCACAGGAGCTCCACCGTGGCCAAGCCGCCGCCGTCTGCCATCGACAACGTCGTCTCGCTCGCCAAGCGCCGGGGGTTCGTCTACCCGTGCGGCGAGATCTACGGCGGCACCAAGTCGGCCTGGGACTACGGCCCGCTCGGTGTCGAGCTGAAGGACAACATCAAGCGTCAGTGGTGGCGCTCGATGGTGCAGTCCCGCGAGGACGTCGTCGGCCTGGACTCGAGCGTGATCCTGCCCCGCCAGACGTGGGAGGCCTCCGGCCACGTCGCGACCTTCACCGACCCGCTGACCGAGTGCCAGTCCTGCCACAAGCGCTTCCGGGCCGACCACCTGCAGGAGGAGTACGCCGAGAAGAAGGGCCTCGACGACCCCGACGAGGTCGACCTGACCACGCTGGCCTGCCCCAACTGCGGCACCCGCGGCGCCTGGACCGAGCCCCGGCAGTTCTCCGGCCTGCTGAAGACCTACCTCGGCGTGCTCGAGGACGAGAGCGGCCTGCACTACCTGCGCCCCGAGACCGCGCAGGGCATCTTCCTCAACTTCGCGAACGTGGTGACCAGCTCGCGCCGCAAGCCGCCGTTCGGCATCGCCCAGATCGGCAAGAGCTTCCGCAACGAGATCACCCCGGGCAACTTCATCTTCCGCACCCGCGAGTTCGAGCAGATGGAGATGGAGTTCTTCGTCAAGCCCGGCGAGGACGAGGAGTGGCACCAGTACTGGATCGACGAGCGCACCCGCTGGTACACCGACCTCGGCATCAACCCGCGACAACCTGCGTCACTACGAGCACGCCCAGGAGAAGCTCAGCCACTACTCGAAGCGCACCGTCGACATCGAGTACCGCTTCGGGTTCACGGGCTCCGAGTGGGGTGAGCTCGAGGGCATCGCCAACCGCACCGACTTCGACCTGAAGACCCACTCGGAGCACTCCGGCACCGACCTCTCCTACTTCGACCAGGCCGCCAACGAGCGCTACCTGCCCTACGTCATCGAGCCCGCGGCCGGCCTGAGCCGCAGCCTGATGACCTTCCTCGTGGACGCCTGGACCGAGGACGAGGCGCCCAACACCAAGGGCGGGGTCGACAAGCGCACCGTGCTCAAGCTCGACCCGCGCCTGGCCCCGGTGAAGGTGGCGGTGCTGCCGCTGAGCCGCAACGAGGCGCTCACGCCCAAGGCCAGGGACCTGGCGGCCGAGCTGCGCGGGCTGTGGAACGTCGACTTCGACGACGCCGGCGCCATCGGCCGCCGCTACCGGCGCCAGGACGAGATCGGCACGCCGTTCTGCGTCACCGTCGACTTCGACACCCTCGACGACGGCGCCGTCACGGTGCGCGAGCGCGACACGATGGCCCAGGAGCGGATCCCGCTGGAGGGCGTGCGCACCTGGTTCGCCGAGCGCCTCGTCGGCTGCTGAGGCGACCCGCCACCCGAGATGCCCGAATGACAGCGATTCCCCCCGCTGACGGGCACAATGTCCGCGTGAACCCACCCTCGACCCGGCGTCGTCCCGCCCTGCCCACCCTGCTCGCCACCTTCCTGGTGTCCGCGCTGGTGCTGGCCGGCTGTGGCGGCGAGGACGCCAAGCCGCAGGCGAAGCAGTCGGCGCCCTCGCCGGTCGCCCCCACGGGCAACGTGGACGTGCCCTCCGGGGTGAAGCTCACCAAGCCCGGCGAGGAGCTGAAGTTCGGTGAGAACGCGGTCGTCGCCTACGAGGCCAACCCCAAGCGCGGCACCGTGCTCTCGATGACGGTCACGGGCGGGCGGCAGGGCCGGATCAGCGACTTCGCGCGCTACCAGCTCAGCGCCGCGAACAAGAAGTCGCGGCCTTACTACATGCGTGCCTCGGTCACCAACGTCGGCACCGGTGACCTCAGCCGGCTCGGGATCCCGCTGTACGGCGTCGACGCCAGCAACACCCTGATCCCCCCGGCGACCTTCAACAACACGTTCGTGCCCTGCCCGTCCACGCCGTTCCCCCAGGGCTTCACGAGCACCAAGAAGCTGGCCGGGTGCCTGGTCTACCTCGTGCCCAACGGCGGCACGCTCAAGGCGGTCAGCTACCGTCCGAGCCAGAAGTACGCCGGGATCACCTGGTCCGGCACGATCCTCCCGCCGGCACCGGACAAGGCGGCCGCCAAGAAGGCCGCCGCCAAGGCGAAGGCCAAGAAGAAGGCACAGAACTGACTCACGCAACCGACGTCCGTCCGACGACCCTGAGGCTCGGGTCGCTCGAGGTGGCGACCCCGGTCGTGCTCGCACCCATGGCCGGCATCACCAACGCCGCCTACCGCCGCCTGTGCAGCGAGCAGGGGGCAGGCCTCTACGTCTGCGAGATGATCACCAGCCGCGGCCTCGTCGAGGGCGACGCCACCACCCGCCAGATGCTGGTCTTCGACGAGCAGGAGTCGGTCCGCTCCGTGCAGCTCTACGGCACCGACCCGACGTACGTCGGCCGGGCGACGGAGATCCTGTGCACGGAGTACGGCGTGGCGCACGTCGACCTCAACTTCGGCTGCCCGGTCCCGAAGGTCACCCGCAAGGGCGGGGGTGCTGCCCTGCCGTGGAAGCGGACCCTGCTCGGCGAGATCCTCACGGCCGCCGTGGCCGCCGCCTCGCGCCACGACGTGCCGGTCACCATGAAGACGCGCAAGGGCATCGACGAGGACCACCTGACCTACCTCGACGCGGGCCGCATCGCCGAGCAGTCCGGGGTGGCGGCGATCGCGCTGCACGGACGCACGGCGATCCAGGGCTACTCCGGCGTCGCCGACTGGGACGCGATCTCGCGGCTGGTCGAGCACGTCGACATCCCGGTGCTGGGCAACGGCGACATCTGGGAGGCCTCCGACGCCCTCCGGATGGTCGAGCAGACCGGCGCCGACGGCGTGGTGGTCGGACGCGGCTGCCTCGGACGGCCGTGGCTGTTCCGCGACCTGGCGGACGCCTTCGCCCCTCCGGTGGTTGAGGAGCGAGCGCAGCGAGCGTCTCGAAACCACGTACCCGGCCTGCCCCGCCTCGGCGAGGTGGCCCGGATGATGCGCCGCCACGCCGAGCTGCTGAGCACCCACATGGGGGAGGAGCGTGGCTGCAAGGAGTTCCGCAAGCACGTGTCGTGGTACCTCAAGGGCTTCCCGGCCGGCGGTGAGCTGCGCCGTGACCTCGCGCTCGTGAGCACGCTCGAGGAGATGGACGTCCTGCTCGCACAGCTCGACCCGGACGCGACGTTCCCGGTCGTCGAGCTGGGCACGCCCCGGGGCCGCCAGGGCAGCCCCCGCAAGAGCGTCGCGCTGCCCGAGGGCTGGCTGGACGACACGGACGGCACCGGCAGCATCGAGCGCGAGGACGCCTCGGAGACCACCGGGGGCTGACGCTTGTGAACGCGTTCACGTGGTGAGCGTCACGCACAGGTTGTGACGTCCTCGGTTGGGTCATCCGCCCGATCCGTGGTTAGGTCGACGGAGTCTTTTTGCCCCCGATGTTAGGAATCCCGTGCCCCGAGGCGTTCCCCGAGGCAGACACAGCCTTGCCCACCGACCCCTCCGCGCTCGACGACTCGCCCTCGTGGCGGCACCGGTCGCCACCGCACTCGCCATCGGCGTCGGCGTCCTGACCAGCGGTTTCACGGCTCCGGAGGACACCAGCTCCGCGTCCGGCAACCTGAGCGCAGCGGCCCGTCCCGCTCCCGAGGTCACCTCGGGCGACTCCGCCAGGACCGTAGCCGCCGACCGCACCCTCGGCACCTCCCGATCGGTCGACCGCGTCCCGCTCGTCGACAACCGCGTGCCGAAGGTCAAGGACAGGCTCTGGACCACCGCCGACCTCGACCTGCGTGTCGAGCCGCGGGACAAGTCCCGCAACGTCGGCCTGGTGAAGTCCGGCAAGCGGGTCGCGGTGACCGGCAAGCGGCTCGGGGCCTACTCCGAGGTCGTCGTCGGCCGGGCCAGCCGGTGGGTGACCAGCGACTACCTGAGCAAGAACAAGACTCCCGAGGTGATGGGCCTCAGCGACCAGCCCTGCCCGGACGGCTCCGGCATCGAGGGCGCGATCCAGCCGGCAGCGGTGAAGGTCTACCGCGCCGCGTGCGCCGCCTTCCCCGAGCTGACCACCTACGGCGGTCAGGACGGCCACGGCGAGCACGTCAACGGCGAGGCCATCGACTTCATGGTCCCCGACTCGTCGGTGGGCCAGCGGTTGGCCGACTTCCTCTACGCCCACCACGCCGAGCTGGACCTGTTCGACATCATCTGGTCGCAGCACATCTGGACGATCGAGCGTGGAGGCGAGGGCTTCCGGTCGATGTCCGACCGCGGTTCGTCGACGGCCAACCACTACGACCACGTGCACATCAAGATCAACTGACGACGCGGCCGGGCCGGTCTCGCCTCAGAGACCGAGCTCGGCACCCTGGAGCTGCTCGACGCGCTCCGCTGGTCCGGCGTACTCCAGCCCGGTGTGCTGGTCGCGGCCGAAGAGGAACATCACCAGCTCGGAGGGCGCGCCGCTGACGACAGCCGGGTCCTCGCCCTTGCGGAGCACGGCTGACCGGTCACCCTCGTCCCACCGGAGCTCGACGGGTACGCCGGCGCGCCGCACCAGTCCCTTGCCGGCGGTGCCGAGCGTGCTCCACAGGGTGCGCTGCTCGCGCTCGGTGAGCTCGCGCGGGAGCCAGCCCGGGGCGGCGCGGCGGATGTCCTCGTGGTGCACGAAGTACTCCAGCGTGTTCACCGCCTTCTCCAGCGGGGGGATGCTCAGCGGCGACCAGCGCGGCGGACCCCCGCGGACGCGTTCGACCAGGGCGGTGAAGTCCTGCTCGTGGAGGCGTCGGGCCGACCGGTCGGTGAGCTTCTCGAGGGGCGGGAACAGGATCCCGGGCGCACCGAGCGGGTCGCGCTCGCGCACCAGCAGGTGGATGACGAGGTCCTTGACCGTCCAGTCGCCGCACAGCGTCGGGGCCTGCTCGCCGACCTGGAGGGCGGTGTTGCACAGGGCTGCGCGCTCGCTGCGCGACATCGACTCCATGGGGTGATGCTAGAGGCAGGGTCCCTGGGAGCGCGGTCCACCCGTCGGTCCCTGATCGAGGTGCGGAATGTCCGGACCCACATCTAGGGTTGCACCCGTTGTGCCGAAGACCCCCTCACCCGACCCGGCGCCGGATCCCGCTCCGGCCGGGTCCGCGCACCGTCGGAGCGCGTCCACCCTCATGGGCGGGTTCCGCGTGCTCGGGGTGGCCATCCGCCGCGAGCCGTGGGTCTTCACCGTCTCGACCCTCGGCAGCGTGCTCTTCGGCGCCCTGACCGTCGCCGACGCGTGGGTGCTCGGCTGGGCCACCGACCAGGTCGTGCTGCCGGCCTTCGCGACCGGTGCGACGACCACGGGCGCGCTGGTCGCGATCCTGGCTCTCTTCGTCGGCGTCGCGATCCTGCGAGCCGTCGGCATCGTCGCCCGGCGACTCGGCGCAGGCGTGATGCAGTACCGGATGCAGGCCGCCTACCGGCGTGAGGTCACCCGCCAGTACCTCCGGCTGCCGCTGTCCTGGCACCAGAAGCACCCGACCGGCGAGCTGCTCTCCAACGCCAACTCCGACGTCGAGGCGGCCTTCGCGCCGATCGCGCCGCTGCCGATGGCGGTCGGCACGCTCGCGATGATGGTGATCGCGATCGCCCAGATGCTGTTCACCGACCTCGTGATGGCCGTCATCGGCTTGCTGGTCTTCCCGCTGGTGATGCTGATCAACGTGGTGTTCCAGCGGCTGTCCTCGCCGATCTTCACCCGCATCCAGGCACTGCGCGCCGAGCTGTCCGAGATCGGGCACGAGTCCTTCGACGGCGCGATGGTGGTCAAGACCCTGGGTCGGGAGAGCGAGGAGACCGAGCGGTTCGCCGCCAAGGCACGCGACCTGCGTGACGAGGGCATCCGCGCCGGCCGGATCCGCGCTGCCTTCGACCCGCTGCTGGAGGGCATCCCCAACCTCGGGGTGCTGGCCGTGCTCGGTGTGGGCGTGTGGCGCGTCAACGGCGGGATGGCCGATCCCGGTGACGTGGTGACGGTCGCCTACCTGCTCACGATCGTGGCGTTCCCGATCCGGTCGATCGGCTGGATGCTGGGCGAGTTCCCGCGCTCGGTGGTGGGCTTCGAGCGTGCGCAGCGGGTCATCGACACCGTCAGCGAGACGACGTACGGCGCGGAGCGGCTCGCCCCCTCCGCGGCGGGCGCCACGCTGGAGATCGACGACCTCGACTACACCTACGACGGTGGGGTGCTGCTGCTCGACGACCTCGACCTGGTGGTCGAGCCCGGGCGCACGGTGGCGATCGTCGGGGCGACCGCGTCCGGCAAGAGCACCCTGACCTCGCTGGTCACCAGGCTCGTCGACCCGCAGTCGGGAGCCGTCCGCGTCGACGGGCACGACCTGCGCGACCTCGCTCCCGGCGAGCTGGCCGCGCACGTGGCGCTGGTGCCGCAGAGCGCGTTCCTCTTCGACGACACCGTCCGGGGCAACGTCACCCTCGGCGAGGACGTCGCGGACGAGGAGGTCTGGGAGGCCCTGCGCACGGCCCAGGCCGACGGGTTCGTCGCCGCGCTCCCGCACGGCCTCGACAGCCGGCTGGGGGAGCGCGGCACCACGCTCTCCGGCGGGCAGCGGCAACGGCTCTCGCTGGCCCGGGCCCTGGTCCGGCACCCGCGGCTCCTGGTCCTCGACGACGCGACGTCGGCCGTCGACCCCGAGGTGGAGGGCCGCATCCTCGCCGGCATGCGCCGACGCGGTGGCGACTCCACCCTGCTGCTCATCGCCTACCGCAAGGCGACGATCGCGCTCGCCGACGAGGTGCTCTTCCTCGAGGGTGGCCGGATCGCCGACCGCGGCACCCACGACGAGCTGATCGCACGCAACCCCGCCTACGCGACGCTCGTCAACGCCTACCAGGCCGAGGAGGTGACGACATGAGCACCGGGACCGCCGCGCCGGCCGAGGACCTGACCGCCGAGGGCACCAGCGTCGACAGCGGTGACGAGATCTCGGCGATGGCGACGATCCGCCGTGGGCTGGCGATCTCGCCCGAGCTCTCGCAGGGGTGGCGGTTGACGCTGCTCCTGGCGGTGATCGGGACGGCCGGCCGGGTCGTCGTACCGATCGCGGTGCAGCAGACCCTCGACCGCGGGATCAACGGGCCGTCGGGGGTCGACCTCTCGTTCGTCGCCGCGATGGCCGCGGCAGCCGCCGTGGCGATCCTGGCGACCGGGATCTCGTCGTACTTCATGACCGCGCGGCTGTTCACCGCCTCCGAGCGCGGACTGGCGACGCTGCGCACCAAGGCCTTCCGGCACGTGCACGACCTCCCGCTGCTGACGCAGAACACCGAGCGGCGCGGAGCCCTCGTCTCGCGCGTCACCAGCGACGTCGACCAGGTCTCGCAGTTCCTCGTCTTCGGCGGCATCCTCGGGGTGGTCAGCGTCGGCCAGGTCCTGCTCGCGACCGTGGTGATGCTCTTCTACTCCTGGCAGCTCACGATCCTCGTGTGGGTCTGCTTCCTGCCGCTGTTCCTCTCGCTGCGCTTCTTCCAGCGACGGTTGTCGGCCGCCTACGGCGTCGTACGCCGCTCCGTGGGGACGATGCTCTCCGCGATCTCCGAGCCGGTCGTCGGAGCGGTGACCGTGCGCACCTACGCCATCGAGAAGCGCACCCAGGACCGCATCGACGAGGCGATCTCGGTCAACCAGGTGGCAGCCACGCGCGCGCAGGGGCTGACCGCGTTCTCGTTCTCGTTGGGCGGGGTCTCGGCCGGCCTGGCCAACGCCGGCGTCCTGATCGTCGGCATCTGGCTCGGACTGGCCGGCGACATCACCTCCGGGGTGGTGCTGGCCTTCGCCTTCCTGGTGACCCTGTTCGTGGGTCCGGTCCAGATGGGCACGCAGGTGCTCACCGACGCCCAGAACGCGATCGCGGGCTGGCGGCGGGTGATCGGCATCCTGGACACACCGGCCGACCTCGACGACCCCGGTCCCGCAGGGCTGTCGCTGACCAGGGGCGCGATGGACGTCTCCTTCGAGGACGTCTCCTTCGGCTACCCGGGCGGGCCGCTGGTGCTGCGCGAGGTCACCGAGCACCTCTCCTCGGGAAGCCGCGTCGCCGTCGTCGGCGAGACGGGGTCCGGCAAGACCACCTTCGCCAAGCTGCTGACCCGGCTGATGGACCCCACGTCCGGCACGGTCCTGCTCGACGGCGTCGACATCGCCGCGGTCGAGTTCGCCTCCCTGCGCCGCCGGGTCGTGCTGGTGCCCCAGGAAGGGTTCCTGTTCGACTCCACACTGCTGCACAACGTCCGCTACGGCGACCTCGACGCCACGCGCGAGCAGGTGGTGGCCGCCGCCGCCGAGCTGGGTCTGGGTGACTGGCTCGACGGCCTGCCCTACGGCCTGGACACCAGGGTGGGACAGCGCGGCGAGTCGCTGTCGGCCGGCGAGCGACAGCTGGTCGCGCTGCTCCGCGCCCACCTCGCCGATCCCGACCTGCTCGTCCTCGACGAGGCCACCAGCGCCGTCGACCCGGCGCTGGAGATGCGCATCGGCCGGGCCCTCGAGCGGCTGATGTCCGGCCGCACCAGCGTGACCATCGCGCACCGGCTCTCCACAGCGGAGAGTGCCGACGAGGTGCTCGTCTTCGATCGCGGCAGGGTGGTCCAGCGCGGACCCCACGCCGCCCTGGTCACGGAGCGGGCGACCGACGGCGGGCTCTCCGTCTACGCCCGGCTGCACGCCTCCTGGGTCGCCCAGCAGGCGGTGTGATGTCGCCCGTCGCGGATACTGGTCGGGTGAGTGAGTCTGGTCTCGACCCTGCCATCGCCGGTCGGCTGAAGCGCACGCCTGACGGGCTGTTCCCTGCCGTGGTGCAGCAGCACGACACCGGCGAGGTGCTGATGCTCGGCTGGATGGACGACGAGGCGCTGCACCGCACCCTGACCACCGGCCGCGGCACCTTCTGGAGCCGCTCGCGCCAGGAGTACTGGGTCAAGGGCACGACCTCGGGCAACACCCAACGCGTGGTCGAGGTGCGCCTCGACTGCGACGCGGACACGGTGCTCCTCAAGGTCGACCAGACCGGGCCTGCCTGCCACACCGGCGCGCACAGCTGCTTCGACGACGACGTGCTGCTCGCTGCGAACGGGTCGGTCGAGGCGCGTGGCTGAACTGTCCCCGGAGCCTGGTCCGGCGCCGGCCGCCGAGGAGCGGCCCACCCGGCGCACGTTCGCGCCGGTGGTCCTGCTCGGGCTGGCCTCGGCTGCGCTGGCCGCCGTCGCGAGCGCCAAGCCGTGGCTCGGGGCACCCACTCAGGCCGGAGCGACCACGGACTCGTCGATGAACGCACTCGACACCGGCACCCACTACCCACTGGCCTCCGCGGTCAGCCTGGTGCTGCTGGCCGCCTGGGGGGTGCTGCTGGTCACCCGGGGACGGGTGCGCCGCGTCTTCGCGGTCCTGGCCCTGGTGGCCGCCGTCGCGCTCGTGGTCACGGTGGTCACTGCCTACTTCACGATGCCGGACCCGGTCGGCAGCAGCGTCGACGAGCTGCTGGGCCGGAGCGCGCAGGACACCGGCTTCACCGGCTGGTTCTGGACGGCCGCCGTGGCCTCCGTCGTGGCCGTGGTGCCCGCGGCGCTCGCCGTACGCCTGGTCCCGACGTGGCCCGAGATGGGCAGTCGGTACGACGCGCCGGTCGCCGCCGGCTCCCCGGCACCCGAGACCGTCGAGACCGACCTGGACCTGTGGCACGCGCTCGACGAGGGTCGCGACCCCACGGATCGGCCCCAGCCCTAGCCAGCTGGCCAGCCAGCCCTAGCCGGTCGTTGCTGCGTGCCCCGGTCCCACGGGCCTCGGGTCACCTCTAGACTCGTCGCTGACGTCCGCGCCCAGCCTCGAGGAGCACCATGTCCGACAACCACGGCAACACCCCGGCCGCCTGGACCGCCGTCGCTGTGGGCCTCCTCGGCTTCATCGTGGGCGGCATCGGCCTGATGGTGGGCAGCATGCTCATGTTCTGGATCGGCGTCGCCCTGGCTCCGGTCGCGCTCATCGTCGGAAAGATCATGTCGATGATGGGCTACGGCGCTCCGCAGGAGGGACACCACCAGTCCGCCGACCCGAGCGCCACTCGCTGAGTCCGATGGGCACACCTGCGCCGCAGCCACCGCCCGCCTCCTCGGCGGTCGGCTCCGGCGCACCACCCGCACCCACCGAGGTGCGGCCACCCACGCGTCGGCAGCGGATGCGCGGCCCGCTGCTGACGGCAGCCGGGGTCGGCGCGCTGACGGTCGCCCTGCACTTCCGCGACCCGCACACCTCCGGCAGCTGGGGACTGTGTCCCTTCAAGCTGCTCACCGGGCTGGACTGTCCCGGTTGCGGGGGCCTGCGCGCAGTCAACGACCTGACCAACGGCGACGTGTCCGCCGCGGCGAGCAGCAACCTGCTCTTCGTGCTGATGGTGCCCGTGCTCGTGATCTGGTGGCTGCGCTGGGCGGTCCGGGCCTGGACCGGTGAGGTACAGGCCCAGAGTCAGGGTGGTCGACCGCGCGACTCCACGGAGTCTGGATCGCCGTTCACCGTGGTGATGTTGCTCTTCGCCGTGGTCCGCAACCTGCCGTCGGAAGCTGGCTCGCGTCGTGAGTGCTGCCAGCTCGCCGAACAGCCTCGCGTCAGTTCGTCTCGAACGTGTAGTTGTTTTCGACCACGCCGCTGAGGTTCAGGATCCAGACGACGATGGCGATAGATCGTCAGCGCACCGAGGACGAGGCCGGCCAGTTGCCATCCCGCCTCCCTTGAGGAGGCCGTTGGACTCGTTGATCTGCTTACGAGCCAGGTAGCCGGTCACCAGCGCTCCAATGCCGAACACGAAAAAGGTGCAGCACGGGACACCCGAGGATGCCCAGCGACCAGCGACACGATCGCCAGCGGTGAGGTCTTCGGCTGCGGCTGGTCGTAACCGCCGGGTGCCCCGGGCGGAGGCGGTGGGTAACCCGGGGGCTGGCCGTAGGACTGGTCCTGGCCCTGGTAGTCGCCGTAGCTCGGCGGCGGCGTCCCCGGCGACTGCGGGTTCCACTGCGGCTCTGCCGGAGGCTGGGCCGGAGGCTGAGAAGGAGGCGGCGGCGAGGACGGGGGAGGAGTGGCGGGTGGCTGGTTCGGGTCGCCGGTGGGCTCCCCGTCCGAGGGGCCTCCCGTTCCCGGCGGCCCTCCTGGTGGTGGAGTGTCGTTGCTCATGGTGCCCCTTCCAGTGCGGCCCGAGAGGGCCCGGTCTGTGGTCGGCCTCGGCATGCGATGGCGCAAACCTTTCCACATCGCCCGTGTGAGAGCCTTGTGACGCACCTGCTGAACGCCTCGAAACATTGACGCCCCTCCCCGAAAGGTCCCCGCATGTCCGTGCTCGACGACATCGTCGCCGGCGTACGCGAGGACCTCGCCGAGCGAGTGGCGGTCCACCCGGAAGCCGAGCTCGTCGCCGCGATCCAGACGCTGCCGGAGCCCCAGGACCCCATGCCTGCCTTCCGGTCGCCTGGCCTGTCCGTGATCGCGGAGGTGAAGCGGCGTTCGCCCAGCAAGGGCGACCTCGCCGACATCCCCGACCCGGCTGCGCTCGCGAGCGAGTACGCCGCTGGTGGTGCCGACGCGATCTCGGTACTCACCGAGCGACGTCGTTTCGGGGGGAGCCTGGAGGATCTCCGTGCCGTCCGGGCCGCTGTCACGACTCCGTTGCTGCGCAAGGACTTCGTCGTGACGCCCTACCAGCTCCTCGAGGCACGGGCCGCCGGAGCCGACCTGGTGCTCCTGATCGTCGCCGCTCTCGAGGGGTCGCTCCTCGGGGAGCTGCACGCCGAGGCACGCGCGCTGGGCCTGACGGTGCTCACCGAGGTCCACGACGAGGACGAGGTCGAGCGCGCGGTCGATCTCGGCGCCGAGCTCGTCGGCGTCAACGCCCGCAACCTGAAGACGCTCGACGTCGACCCCACCACGTTCGGCCGGCTGGTCAAGCTGCTGCCCGACGGCGTGGTGGCCGTGGCGGAGTCCGGGATCTCCGGTCACGAGGACGCTGCCCGGTTCGCCGGCGAGGGTGCCGACGTCGTGCTGGTCGGGGAGGCGCTGGTCAAGGACGGCGACCCGCGAGCGGCGGTCGCAGCGATGAAGTCGGCGCCGGGAGCTCTCCGATGACGCTCCACGAGCGCCGGTCCCGACGAAGCGGGTCGCTTCGGCGACTTCGGTGGCCGGTTCATGCCCGAGGCACTGATGGCGGCCCTCGACGAGCTCACCAGCGCCTGGCAGGAGGCGATGGCCGACACGACCTTCACCGACGACTTCCAGCGCATGCTCCGGGAGTACGCCGGGGTGCCGAGCCAGCTCTACGAGGCGACCCGGCTCAGCGACCGGGTCGGCGCCCGGATCCTGCTCAAGCGCGAGGACCTCAACCACACCGGCGCCCACAAGATCCGCAACGTGCTCGGCCAGGCGCTGCTCACCAAGCGGATGGGCAAGACGCGGATGATCGCGGAGACAGGGGCCGGTCAGCACGGGGTCGCCACCGCGACCGCCGCGGCGTACCTCGACCTCGACTGCGTCGTCTACATGGGCGAGGTCGACACCGAGCGGCAGGCGCTCAACGTGGCGCGGATGCAGCTCCTCGGCGCCGAGGTGATCCCGGTGACCTCGGGTTCGCGGACCCTCAAGGACGCCATCAACGAGGCGATCCGCGACTGGGTCGCGAGCGTCGACCACACCGCCTACTGCTTCGGCACGGCCGCCGGCCCGCACCCGTTCCCGGCGATGGTCCGCGACTTCTGCCGGGGCATCGGCGACGAGGCCCGCGAGCAGTGCCTCGAGCTGACCGGCGCTCTTCCCGACGCCATCGCCGCGTGCGTGGGCGGCGGGTCGAACGCCATCGGCCTGTTCACCGCCTTCCTCGACGACGAGTCGGTGGACATCTTCGGCTTCGAGCCCGGCGGTGACGGGGTCGACACCGGCCGCCACGCCGCCACGATCTGGGCCGGCGACGTCGGGGTGCTGCACGGTGCCCGCACCTACGTGCTCCAGGACCAGGACGGCCAGACCATCGAGTCGCACTCCATCTCGGCCGGACTCGACTACCCCGGGGTCGGTCCCCAGCACGCCCATCTCGCGCACATCGGCCGGGCGACGTACCGCCCCGTGACCGACGCCGCAGCCATGGACGCCATGTCGCTGCTGGCCCACACCGAGGGCATCATCCCGGCCATCGAGTCCGCCCACGCTATTGCGGGCGCGGTCGACCTCGCGAAGGAGCGCCCGGGCTCGACGATCCTGGTCAACCTCTCCGGTCGCGGCGACAAGGACATGGGCACGGCGATCGAGTGGTTCGGGCTCGGCCAGGCTGCGGCGGACGGGACGCCCGAACCCGCCACCGAGGAGCAGATCGCCGAGGGAGCGAAGTGACCACCTCGGCGGCGGCGTTCGACAGGACGCGTGCCGACGGTCGGGCAGCCCTCGTCGGCTACCTGCCCGCGGGATACCCGGACGTGCCCGGCGCGATCGAGGCGCTCATGGTGATGGTCGACTCCGGGTGCGACGTGATCGAGATCGGGCTGCCCTACAGCGACCCCGTGATGGACGGGCCCACGATCCAGGCCGCGGCCCAGCGGGCGCTCGAGGGCGGCGTCCGCACCACCGACGTGCTGCGCACGGTCGAGGCCGTCGCCGCGACCGGGACACCGACGCTCGTGATGACCTACTGGAACCCCGTGGAGCGCTACGGTGCGGAGCGGTTCGCCGCGGACCTCGCCGGAGCCGGGGGAGCGGGCCTGATCACCCCGGACCTGACGCCCGACTCGGCCGAGGCGTGGATCGCCGCCGCCGACGAGCACGACCTCGACAAGGTGTTCCTCGTGGCTCCGTCGTCGACCGACGAACGGCTGCGCTACACGACGGCGGCCTGCCGCGGCTTCGTCTACGCCACCGCTGTCATGGGGGTCACCGGAGCGCGGACCTCGACGTCCGAGCTGGCCGGACCCCTGGTGCAGCGCACGCGCTCCGTGACCGACCTCCCGATCGGGGTGGGGCTCGGCGTCTCCAACGGCGACCAGGCGGCCGAGATCGCCGGCTACGCCGACGCCGTGATCGTGGGGTCCGCGTTCGTGCGAGCGCTGCTCGACGCCGACGACCCGGCCGGGGGGCTCAAGGCGCTCGCCTCCCTCACCGAGGACCTGGCCGACGGGGTACGTCGTGGCTAGGTCGCTCCGCTGGGTGGTCGGCCTGGTCGTCGTACTCCTGCTGGCCGTGGCCGGCTGCGGCTCCTCCGACGACTCCGGCGCCCCGGTGACCGGGATCCGGGTGTCCGACGACGACGGCTACCGCGGCATCAAGCTCGACCAGCCGTACACCGTGCCGAGCATCCCCCTGACCGACACCGCGGGCAAGCCGTTCGACCTCGCCGCCCAGGAGAAGCGGACGCTGGTCTTCTTCGGCTACACCAACTGCCCCGACATCTGCCAGGTCGTGATGAGCACGATCGCCTCCGCGGTGGCCCGGCTCTCCGGCTCGGAGCGCGAAGAGCTGCAGGTCGCGTTCATCACCACCGACCCGGGGCGAGACACCCCGACCGCGCTCCGGACCTATCTCGACCGGTTCAACCCCGGGTTCGTGGGCGTCACCGGTCCGCTGGACCAGATCGTGGACCTGGGCAAGCCGATGGGCATCGACATCCTCGAGGGGCAGAAGCTGCCGAGTGGCGGCTACGAGGTCGACCACACCACCAACGTGATCGCCGTCCGGGGCGCGAAGGGTGACCTCGTGTGGACGGCCAGCACCTCGCCCTCCGACATGGCCACCGACCTGCACAAGATCCTGAGGGCCGACTCGTGACCCGCTGTGACCCCGCTCCTGACCTCCCTGCTGATCCCCGGCTCGATCCCCAGTCCCTCGCAGGGCGTGTGGCACCTCGGGCCGTTCCCGGTCCGGGCCTACGCGTTCGCGATCATCCTGGGCGTCATCGCCGCGGTGTGGGTGGGTGACAAGCGCTGGGTGGCCCGTGGTGGCGAGCAGGGCCAGGTGGCCGACATCGCTCTCTGGGCCGTCCCCGCCGGCCTCGTCGGCGCCCGGCTCTACCACGTCGCCACCGACCACGACCTCTACTTCGGCGAGGGCAAGAGCGCCCTCGGCGCGCTCGAGATCTGGCACGGCGGCCTGGGCATCTGGGGCGCCATCGCCGGCGGACTGCTGGGCGCGTGGTTCTACTGCCACCGCCACGGCGTCCTGCTGCGGCCGCTCGCGGACGCGCTCGCTCCGGGCCTGCTGCTGGCCCAGGTGATCGGGCGGTTCGGCAACTACTTCAACCAGGAGCTGTTCGGTCGGCCGACCACGCTCCCGTGGGGCCTGGAGATCGACCTGGCCCACCGGCCCGTGGGCTACGCGCAGTTCGACACGTTCCACCCGACCTTCCTCTACGAGGCGCTGTGGAACCTGACCGGCATGGCCCTGCTCCTCTACCTCGACCGGCGGTACCGGCTCGGGTACGGCCGTGTCTTCGCGCTCTACGTGATGATCTACACCGCCGGGCGTGGCTGGATCGAGTCGCTGCGGATCGACTCGATCGAGCTCGACAACGTGCTCGGCCTCCGCTGGGGCGTCTGGATGTCGATCGGGCTGTTCGTGGGCGCGGCCATCTACTTCGTGGTGACCGGCCGGCGTCACCCGCGCCCCGACAGCCGCGAGCTGACGCCGTACGTCGCCGGACGTGGCCCGGCAGGGACGGAGGCCGAGACGGGGGCAGGGACGGAGGCCGACGCGGCGGCCAGGACCGACGCCGAGACCGACGCCGAGCTGCCGCACAAGCAGGAGTCGACCGGCGAGAGCTCGGCCACCCCGGAGCCCTGAGCTCGCGACCGCCAGGGGGCTCGCGCGACGTTCGCCTGGTCCCGCAGCAGACCGGCAGCAGACCGACACCGACCCACCGCAGGACTCGTCCCCTGAAACGCGTGAGGGAAGGGTCCTGACCCTGTTGTAGGCTGACTTTTCCGCATGGGCCAATGTCGTCCCAGCAACAGCATGCTCACATTCGACGCACGACCGGCGGCACCGCGGGGCTCGAGCCCACAGGTGTGGACGGAGTGCGCTGACCGACGACGGGAGAGTGCACATGCAGGCATTCCCGCCACCTCAAGGTCTCTACGACGGGGCCCACGAGCACGACGCGTGCGGAGTCGCCTTCGTCGCGACGATGACCGGCGTACCCAGCCACGACATCGTCAGCCAGGCCCTCACCGCCCTGCGCAACCTCGAGCACCGCGGTGCCGCGGGAGCCGAGCCCAACTCGGGCGACGGTGCCGGCATCCTGATGCAGGTCCCGGACCGCTTCTTCCGCGAGGTCGTCGACTTCGACCTGCCGGCCAAGCACTCGTACGCCGCCGGCACCGCGTTCATCCCCGGTGACGCCGAGCAGGTCGCCACGACCCGCAAGCGCATCGAGGAGATCGCGGCCGAGGAGGGCCTCAGCGTGCTCGGCTGGCGCGAGGTCCCGACCGACCCGTCCTCCCTGGGGCAGACGGCGCTCGACTGCATGCCCTCGTTCGTCCAGCTCTTCGTGGCCGCCAAGGGCAGCCGCATCCTGGGGATGGGCCTGGAGCGCCTCGCCTACGTGCTGCGCAAGCGGGCCGAGCTCGAGAACGACGTCTACTTCCCGTCCCTGTCGAGCCGGACGATCGCCTACAAGGGGATGCTCACCACCGACCAGCTCGACCACGTCTTCCCCGACCTGGTCGACGAGCGGGTGGAGAGCTCCATCGCGGTCGTGCACTCGCGCTTCTCCACCAACACCTTCCCGAGCTGGCCGCTGTCCCACCCGTTCCGGTTCATCGCGCACAACGGCGAGATCAACACCGTGATGGGCAACCGCAACTGGATGCGCGCCCGTGAAGCGCTGCTCAAGTCGGACCTGATCCCCGGCGACCTGGACCGCATCTTCCCGATCTGCACCCCCGGGGCGAGCGACTCCGCCTCCTTCGACGAGGTGCTCGAGATCTTGCACATCGGCGGCCGCAGCCTGCCCCACTCGGTGCTGATGATGATCCCCGAGGCGTGGGAGAACCACACCGAGATGGACGCCAAGCGGCGCGCCTTCTACGAGTTCCACTCCGCCCTGATGGAGCCCTGGGACGGCCCCGCGTGCGTGGTGTTCACCGACGGCGCCCAGGTCGGCGCCGTGCTCGACCGCAACGGCCTGCGCCCCTCCCGCTACTGGGTGACCGACGACGGCCTGGTCGTGCTGGCCAGCGAGGTCGGCGTGCTCGACATCCCGCAGCACAAGGTGGTCCGCAAGGGCCGCCTGCAGCCGGGCCGGATGTTCCTCGTCGACACCGAGGAGCACCGGATCATCGAGGACGAGGAGATCAAGGACGAGCTGGCCCGCGAGCACCCGTACGACGAGTGGCTGCACGCCGGCCTGATCAAGCTCGCCGACGTGGCCGACCGCGAGCACGTCATCCACTCGCACGCCTCGGTGACGCGTCGCCAGCAGATCTTCGGGTACACCGAGGAGGAGTTGCGCGTCCTGCTCACCCCGATGGCGAACACCTCGGCCGAGCCGCTCGGCTCGATGGGCACCGACACCCCGATCGCCGTGCTCAGCGACCGGCCCAGGCTGCTCTTCGACTACTTCGCGCAGCTGTTCGCGCAGGTCACCAACCCGCCCCTGGACGCCATCCGCGAGGAGCTGGTGACCAGCCTCAACGGCACCATCGGCCCGGAGGCCAACCTGCTCGACCCGACGCCCGCGTCGTGCCGCCAGGTGGTGCTGCCGTTCCCGGTGATCACCAACGACGAGCTGGTCAAGATCCGGCACATCAACCGCGACGGCGACATGCCGGGCTTCATCACGCACCTCTCGCGGGGTCTCTACGACGTGACCGGCGGCGGCGAGGCCCTGGCCGCGCGCCTCGACGAGATCTGCCAGGAGGTGAGCCAGGCGATCGCCGGGGGAGCCCGCGTGATCGTGCTGTCCGACCGCCACTCCGACGCGACCCGGGCACCGATCCCGTCGCTGCTGATGACGGCGGCCGTGCACCACCACCTGGTGCGCGAGAAGACCCGCACCCAGGTCGGTGTGATCGTCGAGGCCGGTGACGTCCGCGAGGTCCACCACGTCGCCACCCTGATCGGCTACGGCGCGGCTGCGGTCAACCCCTACCTCGCGATGGAGAGTGTCGAGGACCTCGCGCGCGACGGCTTCTACGTCAAGGTCGAGCCCGAGAAGGCCGTGGCCAACCTGGTGAAGTCGCTCGGCAAGGGCGTGCTCAAGGTGATGTCCAAGATGGGTGTCTCCACCGTCGCCTCCTACACCGGTGCCCAGATCTTCGAGGCGCTCGGACTCTCCCAGGAGCTCGTCGACACGTACTTCACCGGCACCACCTCCAAGCTCGGCGGCGTCGGCATCGACGTGGTCGCCGAGGAGGTGGCGCTGCGCCACCGGGTCGCCTACCCGACCGGCGGCATCGCTCCCGCGCACCGCGAGCTCGAGATCGGTGGCGAGTACCAGTGGCGTCGCGAGGGCGAGCTGCACCTCTTCGACCCCGAGACGGTCTTCCGGCTGCAGCACTCGACGCGCGCCGGCAAGTACGACGTGTTCAAGCAGTACACCGCGCGCGTCAACGGTCACGCGGAGCGCCTGATGACCCTGCGCGGGCTGTTCCGGTTCAAGGCCGCCGACGCGACCGGGCGCGAGCCGATCGACATCGACGAGGTCGAGCCGGTGTCCGAGATCGTGAAGCGGTTCTCGACCGGCGCGATGTCCTACGGCTCGATCTCCGGAGAGGCTCACCAGACGCTGGCGATCGCGATGAACCGCCTCGGCGGCAAGTCCAACACCGGTGAGGGCGGCGAGGACGCCGACCGTCTCTACGACCCCGAGCGTCGCTCGTCGATCAAGCAGGTCGCGTCCGGTCGCTTCGGCGTGACCTCGGAGTACCTCACCAACTCCGACGACATCCAGATCAAGATGGCGCAGGGTGCCAAGCCCGGCGAGGGCGGCCAGCTGCCCGGCAACAAGGTCTACCCGTGGGTGGCCAAGACCCGGCACAGCACGCCCGGCGTCGGGCTGATCTCGCCGCCGCCGCACCACGACATCTACTCGATCGAGGACCTCGCCCAGCTGATCCACGACCTGAAGAACTCCAACCCCCAGGCACGCGTGCACGTCAAGCTCGTCGCCGAGGTCGGGGTCGGCACGGTCGCTGCCGGAGTCTCGAAGGCGCACGCGGACGTCGTACTCATCTCCGGGCACGACGGCGGCACGGGCGCGGCACCGCTCACCTCGCTCAAGCACGCCGGTGGTCCGTGGGAGCTCGGCCTCGCCGAGACGCAGCAGACGCTGCTGCTCAACGGACTGCGCGACCGGATCGTCGTCCAGACCGACGGGCAGCTCAAGACCGGCCGCGACGTCGTCGTCGCCGCTCTGCTGGGCGCCGAGGAGTACGGCTTCGCGACCGCACCGCTGGTGGTCTCCGGCTGCATCATGATGCGCGTCTGCCACCTCGACACCTGCCCCGTGGGCGTGGCCACGCAGAACCCGGTGCTGCGCGAGCGCTACTCGGGCAAGGCTGAGTACGTCGTGAACTTCTTCGAGTACATCGCCGAGGAGGTGCGCGAGCTGCTCGCCGAGCTCGGGCTTCCGCACGCTCGAGGAGGCGATCGGTCACGCCGACGTGCTCGACTCGACCGAGGCGGTGAACCACTGGAAGGCGCAGGGGCTCGACATCTCGCCGATCTTCCACGTGCCCGAGCTCCACGAGGACAGCGCCCGGCACAACACCCGGCCGCAGGACCACGGGCTCGACAAGGCCCTGGACAACGAGCTCGTCAGGCTCTGCGAGGACGCCCTCGAGCGCGGCGAGCCGGTGCGTGCCCAGGTGGCGATCCGCAACGTCAACCGCACCGTCGGCACGATGCTCGGCCACGAGGTCACCAAGCGCTACCGCGCCGAGGGCCTGCCCGACGGCACCATCGACCTGACCCTGACCGGGTCGGCCGGCCAGTCGTTCGGTGCGTTCGTCCCGAACGGCATCACCCTGCGACTCGAGGGTGACGCCAACGACTACGTCGGCAAGGGCCTCTCGGGTGGCCGGCTCGTCGTACGACCCGACCGGGAGGCGACCTTCGACGCCTCGCAGCAGATCATCGCCGGCAACACGATCGCGTACGGCGCGACCAGCGGCCAGATCTTCCTGCGCGGCCAGGCGGGGGAGCGGTTCTGCGTGCGCAACTCCGGCGCCACCGCGGTCGTGGAGGGCGTGGGTGACCACGGCTGCGAGTACATGACCGGTGGCACGGTCGTCGTGCTCGGCCCGACCGGTCGCAACTTCGCGGCCGGCATGAGCGGTGGCGTGGCCTACGTGCTCGACCTCGACGAGGGCCGGGTCAACAAGGAGCTCGTCGAGCTCGGCAAGGTCGAGGGCGAGCAGCGCGACACCCTCGAGGGTCTGGTCCGCCAGCACTTCGAGGAGACCGACTCGACGGTGGCGGAGGACCTCCTCGCCGACTGGCCGGCCTCGCTGGAGCGCTTCACCGAGGTGATCCCGCGCGACTTCCGGATCGTGATGGAGGCCAAGGCGAAGGCCGAGGCCGACGGACTGAACGACAACGACGTCGCCACCGCAATGATGGATTCGCTTCATGGATGAGATGAGCAGGCTCCTCACCGCTGCTGCCGACCCTCACCGTGCGACCAAGGAGGCACCTGCTCCATGGCTGACCCCAAAGGCTTCTTGAAGAACGGCCGCGAGCTCGCCGAGCGGCGCCCGGTCGAGGAGCGCGTGCACGACTGGAACGAGGTCTACCCCGGTGGGCCCGGTCGCGCGCTGCTGCCGATCATCACCACCCAGGCCGGCCGCTGCATGGACTGCGGCATCCCGTTCTGCCACCAGGGCTGCCCGCTGGGCAACATCATCCCGGAGTGGAACGACCTGGTCTGGCGCGACGACTGGGACGGCGCGATCGAGCGCCTGCACGCCACCAACAACTTCCCGGAGTTCACCGGCCGGCTCTGCCCGGCTCCGTGCGAGACGGCCTGCGTCCTCGGGATCAACCAGGACCCGGTGACCATCAAGAACGTCGAGGTCGCGATCATCGACCGCGCCTGGGAGTCGCGCGCCGTACGACCCCAGCCGCCGGAGTGGCTCTCCGGCCGCACGATCGCGGTGATCGGCTCCGGCCCGGCCGGCCTGGCCGCGGCCCAGCAGCTCACCCGGGCAGGTCACACCGTCGCCGTCTACGAGCGCGCCGACAAGATCGGCGGGCTGATGCGCTACGGCATCCCCGAGTTCAAGATGGAGAAGAAGGTCCTCGACCGCAGGCTCGACCAGATGCGTCGCGAGGGCACCGTCTTCCGGGCCGGCGTCAACGTCGGCGAGACGCTCACCGGCTCGCAGCTGCGCGACCGCTACGACGCGGTCGTCCTGGCGATGGGCGCCACGGCTGCGCGCGACCTGCCGGCGACCGGGCGTGAGCTCGGTGGCATCCACCAGGCGATGGAGTACCTCCCGCAGTCCAACCGGGTCTCGCTCGGCGAGGACGTCGAGGGCCAGATCCGCGCGGACGGCAAGCACGTGGTGATCATCGGCGGCGGTGACACCGGCGCCGACTGCCTCGGCACGGCCACCCGGCAGAACGCCGCGTCGATCACCCAGCTCGAGATCATGGACCAGCCGGGGGAGACCCGGCCGGCCGGGCCAGCCGTGGCCGACGTACCCGATGCTCTTCCGGGTCTCCTCGGCCCACGAGGAGAACGGCGAGCGCGTCTACGCCGTCTCCACGCAGGAGTTCCTCGGCGACGACGACGGCAACGTGCGCGCGCTGCGGCTCGTCGACGTGGAGTTCAAGGACGGCAAGTTCAAGGAGATCGAGGGCACCGAGCGGGAGATCCCCGCCGAGCTGGTGCTGCTCGCGATGGGCTTCGTCGGACCGGAGAAGGAAGGCCTGATCGAGCAGCTCGAGGTCGACCTCGACGACCGCGGCAACGTCGCGCGCGACGACGGCTACCAGTCCTCGGTCGAGGGCGTCTTCGTCGCCGGCGACGTCGGCCGGGGCCAGTCCCTGATCGTCTGGGCCATCGCCGAGGGCCGTGCCGCCGCTGCCGCCGTGGACACCTGGCTCACCGGCTCCACCACCCTGCCCGCCCCGATCCCCCCGACCGAGCGCCCCCTCACCGCGTAGGGCTGCAGGTTTCCCCGGGCGCCCGGGGAAACCTGTAGCGGATCGGGCAACACTTCGCCCGTCAGGTCCAGGGATCCCCGGCCACCCGGGGAAACCGACATGCGTTGGAACGTTCAAGTAAATGCGGCTAGGGTCGATGGGTGCGGAGAGCAAAGATCGTGTGCACCCTCGGGCCGGCTACTTCCTCGATGGAGAGGATCCGCGAGCTCGTCGATGCCGGCATGGACGTGGCTCGGCTCAACCTGAGCCACGGGTCGTACGCCGACCACGAGGAGATCTACCGCCGGGTCCGGACCGCCTCGGACGAGAGCGGGCACGGCGTCGGGATCTTCGTCGACCTGCAGGGTCCGAAGATCCGCCTCGGGAACTTCAAGGAGGGCTCGACCCGGATCCAGACCGGGCAGGCCTTCACGATCACGACCCGTGAGGTCCCGGGGAACAACGAGATCGCCTCGACCACCTACCAGGGACTCCCCGGCGACGTCGCTGCCGGCGACCAGATCCTGATCGACGACGGCAAGGTGCGCCTGCGGGTGACCGAGGTCGACGGCCAGGACGTGCACACGCAGGTCGTGACCGGTGGCCGGATCAGCGACCACAAGGGGATCAACCTGCCCGGCGTGCCGGTCAGCGTCCCGGCGATGTCGGAGAAGGACGTCGAGGACCTGCGCTGGGGCCTGCACCTGACCGTCGACTTCATCGCGCTGTCCTTCGTGCGCTCGGCGGCCGACGCCGAGGACGTCCGGAAGATCATGCGCGAGGAGGGCGTCATGCTCCCCGTGATCGCCAAGATCGAGAAGCCGCAGGCGATCGACAACCTCAACGAGATCGTCAAGGCCTTCGACGGGTTCATGGTCGCCCGCGGAGACCTGGGCGTGGAGTGCCCGCTCGAGGACGTGCCGTTCCTGCAGAAGCGGGTGGTCGAGAAGGCCCGCCGCAACGCCAAGCCGGTGATCGTCGCGACCCAGATGCTCGAGTCGATGATCAGCAGCCCCGCACCCACTCGGGCCGAGGCCTCCGACGTCGCCAACGCGGTGCTCGACGGTGCCGACGCGGTGATGCTCTCCGGCGAGACCAGCGTGGGGGAGTTCCCGATCGAGACGGTGCGCACGATGGCGCGCATCATCAGCTCGACCGAGGCCCACGAGCTGCACCACATGGCGGCCATCGACTGGCAGCCGAAGACCCGGGGCGGCGTGATCGCCAAGGCAGCCGCCGAGGTCGGTGAGCGCGTGGGGGCCAAGTACCTCGTCGCGTTCACCCAGAGCGGCGACTCCGCCCGCAGGCTGGCGCGCTACCGCGGCAAGATCCCGGTGCTCGCGTTCACCCCCGAGCACATCGTCCGCTCCCAGCTCACGCTGACGTGGGGCGTGGAGACGTTCCTGACCTCGTCGGTCGAGCACACCGACGAGATGGTCCGCCAGGTCGACGAGCAGCTGCTGAGGATCGGCCGGGTCCAGGAGGGCGACCTCGTGGTGATCATCGCGGGCAGCCCGCCCGGCATCCCCGGCTCCACGAACGCCCTGCGCATCCACCGGATGGGCGACGCGATCAACGAGGTCGCGCCCGCCTACCGCAGCCACGGCTGAGCAGTACGACGCCCGGGCGGATGTCGGGACCCGTGTCGAGCTGGGTGCCCGGTGTGGGATTCGAACCCACACGTCCTTTCGGACATGGTGTTTGAGACCATCGCGTCTGCCGATTCGGCAACCCGGCCGAGGCTGCGGAAACGGTACCGGATCGGTTCCGGGCCGCTGCGCGGATAGCCTCTGGTTCGTGACCACCCCAACCCGCACCGCGCGTCCTCATCGCCGAGGACGAGGCGCTGATCCGCCTCGACCTGGCCGAGATGCTGGCGGAGGAGGGGTACGACGTGGTGGGTCAGGCGGAGGACGGCGAGACGGCGGTCGCCCTGGCCGAGGAGCTCCGGCCGGACCTGGTCATCCTCGACATCAAGATGCCTCGTCTCGACGGGATCGCCGCGGCCCAGCGCGTCGCTGCGCTGCGGATCGCCCCCGTGGTCATCCTCACCGCCTTCAGCCAGCGGGACCTCGTGGAGCAGGCGCGCGACGCCGGCGCCATGGCCTACGTCGTCAAGCCGTTCAGCATGACCGACCTGGTGCCCGCCATCGAGATGGCGGTCAGCCGGTTCGCCGAGATCAAGCAGCTCGAGCTCGAGGTCGCCGACCTGGGCGACCAGCTCGAGACCCGCAAGATGCTGGACCGCGCCAAGGGCATCCTGCAGCAGCAGATGGGCCTCACCGAGCCGGAGGCGTTTCGCTGGATCCAGAAGACCGCGATGGACCTCCGCCGCTCCATGCGCGAGGTGGCCGAGGGCGTCGTACGCCACGGACCCGCAGTCGTCAACCAGTGATGGTTCCCACCCCGGGGCCTAGTCCACACCGCTCCGCAGGTCACGAAATTGCAACGACAGCACGACCACGGCTCCCGGGATAGCGGAACTCGCCTGTGTTGGCAGTACCTTCACCCCATCCATGCGACGGCCACGGTCGGTCGCGCCTACCTTCCCAACACGGAGGATCAATGATTCGCCCCAATCGCACCTGGCGCGCGGCCGCAGTCCTGGCCGCGGCCGCCCTGGTGCTCACTGCCTGCGGCAGTTCGTCAGATTCCGACGACAAGAAGTCCGACAGTGGCTCGAGCGCGTCGGCCAAGAAGGGTGACGGCACCCTGACGATCGGCACCCTGCTGCCGCAGACGGGTGACCTCGCGTTCCTCGGCCCGCCCGAGTTCGCCGGCGTGCAGACCGCCGTCGACGACATCAACGCGGCCGGCGGCGTCCAGGGCAAGGAGGTCGTCCAGGTCAAGGCGGACTCCGGTGACGGCACGCCCGACATCGCGGGCGCCCAGACCGACAAGCTGCTCGACGCCAACGCGGACGTCGTCGTCGGTGCCGCCTCCTCGTCGGTCTCGCTGAGCGTCATCGACAAGATCACCGGCGCCGGCATCGCCCAGTTCTCGCCCGCGAACACCTCGCCGGCCCTCGACGACGCCAAGACCGACCCGAAGAACCTCTACTTCCGCACCGCGCCGTCCGACGTCCTCCAGGGCGCCGTGATGGCCAACACCGTGATCGGTGACGGCAAGAACAACGTGGCGATCCTGGCCCGCCAGGACTCCTACGGCGAGCTGCTCGCCGGGCAGATCGAGAAGGGCATCAAGGCTGGTGGCGGCAACGTCGTGACCAAGCAGCTCTACTCGGCCGACGCGACGAACTACACCGCCGAGGTCAACAAGGTCGCGGCGTCGAAGCCTGACGCGGTCGTGCTGGTCGCCTTCGACGAGACGAAGAAGATCATCCCGTCGCTGATCTCGAAGGGTGTCGGCCCGCAGGACGTGCAGACCTACTTCGTGGACGGCAACACCGCCGACTACTCGAAGGACTTCAAGCCGGGCACGCTCAAGGGCGTCAAGGCCACCCTCCCGGGTGCCGAGCTCACCTCGGACTTCAAGGCGCGGCTGCTGAAGACCAACCCGAAGCTCAAGGACTTCACCTACGGTCCCGAGTCGTACGACGCCACGGTGCTGACCGCCCTGGCCGTGATCTCCGCGAAGTCGGACGACCCGACGACCTTCGGGCCGTGGATCATCAAGGACTCCGAGGGCGGCACCGCCTGCACGACGTTCAAGGAGTGCGCGCCGCTCGCCAAGAAGGGTGAGGACATCGACTACAACGGTGTCTCCGGTCCCATCGAGATGGGCAAGACCGGTAGCCCGACCAAGGCGACCATCGGCATCTACAAGTACGGCCAGGACAACACGTACAAGAACCTGAAGTACACCGCCGGCGTCATCCCCGGCAGCTAGTCACACGAGGAAGGGGCCCGACCGTGAGGTCGGGCCCCTTTCGCGTGCCCGGGGGACGCGGCTCCGGTCGGTCAGTTGTTGCTGCCGGCCAGCGTGCCGAGGTAGAGCTCGATCACCTTCGGGTCGTTGATCAGGTCCTTGCCGCTGGCGCTGTAGGCGTTGCGGCCCTGGTCGAGGACGTAGCCGCGGTCGCAGATCTGCAGGCAGCGACGGGCGTTCTGCTCGACCATGATCACCGAGACGCCGGCGCGGTTGATGCGGCGGGTCTGCACGAACACCTCGTCCTGCAGGACGGGGGACAGTCCCGCGGAGGGCTCGTCGAGGAGCAGCACGGACGGCTCCATCATCAGCGCCCGTCCCATCGCGACCATCTGCCGCTCGCCGCCCGACAGCGACCCCGCACGCTGGCTGCGGCGGTCCAGCAGGGCGGGGAACAGCTCGCCGACGAACTCGAACCGCTTCCGGAACGACTTCGGCCGCTGGTAGACCCCCATCTCGAGGTTCTCCTGGATGGTCAGCGACGGGAACACGTTGTTGGTCTGCGGCACGAATCCGATGCCCTTGGTCACCAGGTGGTCGGCCCGCCAGTTCGTGATGTCCTCGTCCTTGAGGGTCACGGTGCCGGAGTTGATCTTCACCAGGCCGAACAGGGCCTTGAGCAGGGTCGACTTGCCGGCGCCGTTGGGGCCGATGATGCCGACCAGCTCGTTCTCCTGGCAGTACAGGTCGGCACCGTTGAGGATGTTCACGCCGGGCACGTAGCCGGCGATCAGGTTGTCGGCGCGCAGCACGGCGCCCTCGGCCGCGGCGAGGTGCTCCCGCCGCTCGGCCTGCTCGGCCGACCCGCTCACGGCGCTCGCTCGTCCGGTCGTGGTCGGGGTCGTTCTCTGGGGCGGTCTCGGGCTCAGGCACGGTGCTCTCCCTCGGTGGCGGTGCTCGGGTCGCTTCCTCGGCCTCGCGGCGTCCTGGCCTCGATCTCGGCCTGGGCCTCGGCGAGGATCTGCTCCTCGACGTCGTCGCTCAGGTCCTGGTCGTGGTGCGAGCCCAGGTAGGCGTCGATGACTCGCTGGTCACCCATCACGGAGTCCGGTGGACCCTCCGCGATCACCTTGCCCTGGGCCATCACGATGACCCAGTCGGAGATGTCGCGGACCATGTCCATGTCGTGCTCGACGAACAGCACCGTGCGGCCCTCGTCGCGCAGCGACTTCACGTGCCCGAGCAGCGACTGCTTCAGCGCGGGGTTCACGCCGGCCATCGGCTCGTCGAGCATGACCAGCTCGGGGTTGGCCATCAGGGCCCGGGCCATCTCGAGCAGCTTGCGCTGGCCGCCGGACAGCGAGCCGGCGAAGTCCTCGCGCTTCTTGATCAGGAGGAACCGCTCGAGCAGGGCGTCGGCCCGGGTGGTGTTGGCCGTCTCCTGGCCACGCCACAGGGGAGCGAACATGGCGCGCAGCAGCCGCTCACCCTGCTGGCCGGTCGCCCCGACCCGCATGTTCTCGATGACCGTGAGCCTCGAGAGCACCTTGGTCAGCTGGAACGTGCGCACCATGCCGAGCCGGGCGACGCGGTAGGCGGACATCCCCTTGAGGTCGGTGCCGTTGAAGGACCAGCTGTCCCTCGTCGGGCTGGTCGAAGCCGGTCAGCAGGTTGAAGAAGGTGGTCTTGCCGGCCCCGTTGGGCCCGATCAGCCCGGTGATGACGCCGCGCTGGATCTCGACGTGCTCCACGTCGACCGCGGTGAGGCCGCCGAACGTCCGACGTACCTTGTCCACCACCAGGATCGGGTCGGACTTCTTCGATCCGGGCTCGTGCGCGGAGTCCTTGAGGGCGGCCCGGTTGCTCGACGTGTCGACGTCGATGACCTGCTCCACCTCGTCCATCTCAGTGGGCATCGAGGGCCAACTCCCTTCGGTCTCCGAAGATGCCCTGTGGTCGGAAGATCATCAGGAGCATCAGGGCCAGTCCCATGAAGATGAACCGCATCAGGCTGGCCTGGTTGCCGTTCATGATGGCCTCCGGGATGAGCGGGTCGGTGCCCGAGGTGGCGGCACCGAAGAACAGGTCGAGGAAGCTGATCAGGAACCAGAAGATGATCGTACCGGCGACGGGGCCGAGCACCCGGGCCGCGCCGCCCACGAGCAGCACGGTGTAGGCGAAGAACGTGGTGTCGGTCGCGAAGAACGACGGGTTGATCGCCGAGTGCTGCAGCGCCGACATGATGCCGGCGAGACCGCCGATCAGGCCACCGATCATCAGCGACTGCATCTTGTAGGCGTAGACGTTCTTGCCGAGGCTGCGGACGGCGTCCTCGTCCTCGCGGATGCCCTTGAGCACGCGGCCCCACGGGCTGCGCATCAGCGCCCACACGATCAGGCAGCACAGCGCCACCATGGTCCAGCAGACCAGGAGCGTCCAGAAGTCGTAGGGTCGCCACGTCACGACGCCGGGGATGCCGATCGCGCTGCGAGAACGGGTTGAGGCTCGCGAAGCTCTTGTTGAACCCCTGCAGGCCGTCCTGGCCGCCGAAGTACTTGAGCAGCGTCACCGACCCGATCGTCTGCCGGATGATCTCGGCGGCCGCGATCGTGACGATGGCGAGGTAGTCGGCGCGCAGCCGAAGGGTCGGCACACCGAGGAGCAGGGCCAGCACGCCTGCCACCGCGAGCCCGACGAGGCTGCCGAGCCAGAAGGAGAGGCCCCAGGTCGCGACGAACGACGCGACGGCGTACCCGGCAACCGCCATGAAGCCGGCCTGGCCGAAGTTGAGCAGCCCGGTGTAGCCGAAGTGCACGTTGAGGCCGATGGCGGCCAGGCAGTACACCGCGGCGACGGGTCCCAGGCCCTGCTGCAGGCTCTGGCTGAAGATGGCGTTCCAGTCCATGTGCTGTCTCCTAACCGACCCGCTGGGGCTTGCCGAGCAGGCCTTGCGGCCGGAACAGCAGAACGATGATGAGCACGAGGAGGCCGCCGACGAACTTGAGCTCGGGCGGGACGAACAGGGTGGACACCTCCACGAACAGGCCGATCACGATGGCACCCACGATGGCGCCCGACGCGGTGCCGAGGCCGCCGAGCACGGTGGCGGCGAAGACGAGCAGCAGGAGCTTGAAGCCCAGCTGGTAGTCGAAGCCCTGGGTCATCCCGAAGAGCACCCCGGAGAGGCCGGCGAGCATCGCCCCGACGATCCAGACGACCGAGATCACGCGGTCGACGTTGATGCCGGTGGCCGAGGCCAGCGCCGTGTTGTCGGCGACGGCACGGGTGGCCTTGCCGAGCTTGGTGCGCTGCAGCGCGAGGACCACCGCGACCAGCACGACCAGCGAGAGCAGCACGACGAAGATGTCCTTCGGCGTGACCAGCACCGGACCCCAGTGGTAGGGCTTGGGGCTGGAGAACTGGGAGTACTGGTGGTTGCTCGCACCGGCGAAGTACTGGTACAGGTTGCGGAGGAAGATCGACAGGCCGATGCTCACCACCATGGCGGCGACGAGGCCGGTCCCGCGACGACGGAGCGGCCGCCACAGGGCCCAGTCGTTCAGCCAGCCGAAGCCCGCGGAGGCGATGGCGGCCACGATCGCGGCGACGGCGAGCGTGATGTTCGTGCTACCGATCGTGATCGTCCCCGGCAGCGAGTCCACTGCGTAGGCGACCAGGGCGCCGAAGGTGATCAGCTCGCCGTGGGAGAAGTTCGTCAACCCCGTGGTGCCGAAGATCATCGAGAGCCCGAGTGCGGCCATGGCCAGCAGCAGCGAGAACACCAGGCCGCCCACCAGGAGCTGCAGGGCCTGCACGCCCTTGCTGGTCGAGCCGCTGCTGTCGTTGCCGATCGGGAAGGCGACGAAGACGTCCGAGTCGAGGTTCAGCGTCCGGTCCAGCGAGACCTGCTTCGGGTTGCGGAGTGCCGTGCCCTTGGGAAGCGTGTCGGTGTCGATCTTGACCGTGAACGTCTTGCCGAGGTTGTCGATCGACTTCCCCGGGAGCGGGATGTCGAAGATGCCCGTCTCGTCGCTCTTGCCGGTGCCGACGACCTTGTTGGACTCGTCCTCCACGTTGATGGTCACGTCGGGGACCGGCTTGGCCGGCTTCGAGCGCTGGTCGAGCAGACAGCCCGTGAAGTGGATGGTGTCGTCGTTGCGGGGCGGCGGCCGCTGACAGGTCGGCGCGTCGGCGGCGCGGACGCCGGCGCCGGTGGAGGCTGACGCCGAGGGCACGGTCGAGATGACTGCCATGGCGGCGACGAAGATCGCGATGGTCAGTGCAGCGAGTCTTGATGAGCGGGCCTGCATGGAACTCCTGTCACCTCGTCGTCGGGCGTGTGACGCGGCACTCTAGCCACTTGGTCCGCTCTGCGCGCGTCACGAATGCCCCCACGAATCGACAGACTAGATGCACCGGGGACGGCGTAGCGGACATTGACGCAACAATTCGACTACGACGATCCCGCTCATCCGCGGAGCCGGACGACCAGTTCGGTCAGCAGGGGAGCGACCAACAGCGCCGGGAGCAGGTCGGCGACCTTGACCTGCTTGAGGTCGAGCAGCCGGAAGGCCACCCCCACCAGCAGCAGGCCACCGGTGGCGGTCAGGGCACTGAGGTGGGCGTCCGGCACGAAGCTGCCGAGAACTGCGCCGAGGGCGGTCAGGCTGCCCTGGATGGTGACCAGCGCGATGACGCTCGCCCCGACGCCCCAGCCGAAGGACGCCGCGAAGGCGATGGCGGCGAACCCGTCGAGCGCTGCCTTGAGGAGTAGTTGATCGGCACCGTTGCCGAGCCCCTCGTTGATCGAGCCGAGGATGGTGAGCGGGCCGACGCAGAACACCAGCGAGCTGACGACGAACCCCTGGATGAAGCGCTCGCGTGACTCACCGCCGGACGAGGCACCGAAGCGGCGTACGGCGGCCCGCTGCAGCAACCCGCCGAAGTCCTCGAGCCGGTCCTCGATGCGCAGCAGCGACCCGACGATGCCCCCGATCAGCACCGAGCCCAGCACGATCAGCATCGGGGCGGCCGATCCGACGGCGTCCGAGAGCTCGGCGTCCGTCACGTGCGCCGCCGAGATGCCCGCGATCAGCAGCGTGACCAGGCCGAGCCCGTCGGTGACCACGGTGCGCGTGCGTTCGGGCAGCCGGTGCCCGACGAGGACGCCCACCGTCGTGCCCGCGAGCACGGCGATCACGTTCACCAGGGTCCCTGTGCCGGGGATCACCAGATCTCCTTTATCTTTTAACGACTGTGGCGGTTAGTCTCTGAACGTCCAGAAGACCAAGCCGGGGGCCGGGAGGAACGATGCCACGTCAGGCGACGCAGATTCGCGACGCTGCTCCCGAGGACGCCGACGAGCTGCTGGGCCTGTGGGCCCTGGTCGGCAACGGCGAGAACTCGACCCGGGCGCGCGAGGATGCCGAACGTGCGCTGGCCAACATGGCCGCCGAGCCTGACGTGCGGATGGTCGTCGCCGAGATCGAGGACCGGATCGTCGGATCCATCCACCTCAGCCGGTCGTCCATCTCGCCCCTCGTGCTGGAGCCGGCGGTGCACACCTCGTTCCTGATCGTGCTGCCGGAGTACCGGCGGCACGGCGTCGCGCACGCGCTGCTGGAAGCGGCGGTGAGCTGGGCCGAGGAGAAGGACATCGACCAGGTCACGGCGATCACGGACGGCAACCGCGACACCAACCGCTTCTTCGCGCGCCTCGGCCTGGTGACCTTCGCGAACGTGCGCCACTCGGGGACCGGGGCGCTGCGCAAGAAGCTCTCCACCGAGCGCAGTCGAGTGACCGGCGGAAGCAACAGGCACCTGATCGAGGTGCTCGCCCAGCGACGCTCCATGCGCCGGCGCCAGGCTTCCGACTGAGCCTCGGCCCCACCTCCGGGGTCACGGTGTCGGTAGCACCCGTTAGGGTCGAATCCGTGCCCGAGACAGTGTCAGCAACTCACCGGCCGGACCAGGACACCACCCGACCCAGACTCCTCCTGCTCGACGGTCACTCGCTGGCCTACCGCGCCTTCTACGCGCTGCCGGTCGAGAACTTCTCGACCACGACCGGCCAGCACACCAACGCGGTCTACGGCTTCACGGCGATGCTGATCAACGTCCTGCGAGACGAGCAGCCGACGCACCTCGCCGTCGCGTTCGACGTCTCCCGGCAGACCTTCCGCTCCGAGGAGTACGCCGACTACAAGGCCAACAGGTCGAAGTCGCCCGACGAGTTCCAGGGCCAGGTCTCGCTGATCAAGGAGGTCCTCAACGCCCTGCGCGTCCCGTTCGTGGAGAAGCCCGGGTTCGAGGCCGACGACATCATCGGCACGCTGGCCACCCAGGCGGTGGCCGACGACTTCGAGGTCCTGATCTGCTCGGGCGACCGCGACTCCTTCCAGCTCGTCAACGACCGCACCACGGTGATCTACCCGATGCGGGGCGTCTCGGAGATGAAGCGGATGACCCCGGCCGCGGTCGAGGAGAGGTACGGCGTCCCTCCGAGCCGCTATCCCGAGCTGGCCGCGATCGTCGGCGAGACCTCCGACAACCTGCCGGGTGTGCCCGGCGTGGGTCCGGGGTTCGCCGCCCGGTGGATCAACCAGTACGACGGCCTGGACAACGTGGTGGCCCGTGCCGACGAGATCACCGGCAAGAAGGGTGAGGCGTTCCGCGAGCACCTCGGCGACGTGCTGCGCAACCGCCAGCTCAACGCGCTCGTCTGCGACCTGGACCTGCCGCTGGCCCCCACCGACCTCGCGGTGCGCCCGTGGGACCGGCAGGAGGTGCACACGCTCTTCGACGGCCTGGAGTTCCGCGTGCTGCGCGACCGGCTCTTCGAGACCCTCGAGTCCGAGGAGGAGATCGACGACTCCGGCTTCGCGCTCGAGATGAGCCGGCTCGAGCCCGGTCAGGTCGCCGACTGGCTCTCGACGCACGGCTCCGACGGGCAGCGGGTCGGCGTACACGTGGAGGGCAGCTGGGGCTCGGGCTCGGGCGACGTCACCGTGCTCGCGTTCGCCACCGTCGACGGCAAGGCCGCCCAGGTGGTCGTCGAGACGGTCAGCCCGGAGGACGACGCGGCGATCGTGTCCTGGTTCGGTGACCCCGGGCAGCCGAAGGTGCTCCACGACGCCAAGGGACCGATGCTGGCGCTGGCCGCCCGCGGCTGGCCCCTGCTCGGCCTGGATCGCGACACGGCGCTGTCGGCCTACCTCGCCCGGCCCGACCAGCGGTCCTACGACCTCGCGGACCTCACCGTGCGCTACCTCAAGCGCGAGCTGAAGTCGGGGGCGAGCGACGACGGCCAGCTCAGCCTCGACGGGATCGACGACGAGAGCAGCAGCGAGACGGCGATGCTGCACGCCAGTGCCGTGCTCGACCTCGCCGCGGCGCTCGACGACGAGCTCGCCGAGCGCGGCGGCACCGGCCTGCTCGCCGACATCGAGCTGCCGCTCATCGACGTGCTGGCCGGCATGGAGCAGGTCGGCATCGCCGTCGACCACGAGCTCCTCGAGGAGCTCGAGGAGGGGTTCGCCGTCCGCGTCCGCGACGCTGCCGAGGCGGCGTACGCCGTGATCGGCAAGGAGATCAACCTCGGCTCGCCCAAGCAGCTCCAGGTGGTGCTCTTCGAGGAGCGGGGGATGCCGAAGACCAAGCGCACCAAGACCGGCTACACCACCGACGCCGATGCGCTGCAGGGACTCTTCGAGAAGACCCAGGACCCGTTCCTCGAGCACCTGCTCGAGCACCGTGACGCCATCCGCCTGCGCCAGACCGTGCAGGGACTGCTCAAGACGGTGGCGGGGGACGGCCGGATCCACACCACGTTCAACCAGCTGATCGCCGCGACCGGTCGACTCTCCAGCACCGACCCCAACCTGCAGAACATCCCGGTCCGCACCGAGGCCGGCCGCCGCATCCGCGAAGGCTTCGTGGTCGGACGCGGGCTACGACGAGCTGATGACCGCCGACTACTCCCAGATCGAGATGCGGATCATGGCCCACCTCTCCGAGGACGCCGGCATCATCGCGGCGTTCCGGTCCGGCATGGACTTCCACTCGGTCACGGCGGCGCGGGTCTTCGGCGTCGATCCCGGCGACGTGACCGGCGAGATGCGCGCCAAGATCAAGGCGATGAACTACGGCCTGGCCTACGGGCTGTCGGCCTTCGGGCTCTCCCAGCAGCTGCGCATCGACACCGCCGAGGCGCGCGGTCTGATGGACGAGTACTTCGAGACCTTCGGGGGCGTGCGCGACTACCTCGGCGGCATCGTCGACGAGGCTCGGCGCACCGGTTTCACCGAGACGATCTTCGGCCGGCGTCGCTACCTGCCCGACCTCACCAGCGACAACCGTCAGCGCCGCGAGATGGCCGAGCGGATGGCGCTCAACGCCCCCATCCAGGGCTCGGCCGCAGACATCATCAAGATCGCCATGCTCAACGTCGACCGTGCGCTGCGCGAGCAGGCGCTGGGTTCGCGGATGCTGCTCCAGGTCCACGACGAGCTGGTCTTCGAGGTGGCCGAGGGGGAGCGGGACGCCCTCGAGGCGCTGGTGCGCGAGCAGATGGCCTCAGCGGCCGAGCTGACCGTCGCCCTCGACGTGTCCGTCGGCACGGGCACCAGCTGGCACGCCGCCGCCCACTGACCGCCTCGGCGGGCGTGGGTCGGGCTCGGAGGCGCTCGCCGCGGACGCGCTGGGTGGCCACCAGGCTGATGGCCAGGAGGGCGACGAGCAGGACGACGTCGACCGCGAGCACGAGCACGCGAGCAGCTGGTCCACGGTGTCGACCAGCTGACCGACGCCACGACGACCGCGACGAGGGCCGCCCAGACCAGGAAGACGGACGCGCCGGGCCTGGCGGGCGAGCACGCTGTAGACCAGCAGCTGGAGCATCGCGAGCACGGTGCCGAGCAGGGCGAAGATCCACAGATGCTCCTGGATCGCGGCGTACTGCGTCACCGCCGACGAAGACCATGGCCAGCCCGGAGAGCAGCGCAGCGCCGGCGGAGGTCGAGCCGCGCCGAGCAGGACCACCACGGCCAGGCTCTTGATCAGGGTCGCCCGGCGCGCCGTCCGCGTCGGACATCGAGGGGAACGCGAGCACGACCACGAACTGCGGCAGGAACAGCACGGCCTTGACCAGGATCAGCCCGCCGGCGTACAGGCCGGCCTGGCGCTCGTCGAGCACGTTGCGGGCACCAGGATGTCGACGTTGGAGAGCGCGAAGAACGCGAACAGGGCGTTGGAGTTGTGCAGCGGCCTCGCGCCAGAGGGCGCCGGTCGCTGTGCTCGCCGGAGTCCTCGCGCTGCGGTCGCGCGAGTGCCGCAGGGCGAGCCAGCCGACCACGACCGGGCCGTAGGCGGCGATGGCCACGCCGAGCAGCGGCGGCGAACTCGGTCGGCCGTCCAGAACGATCATCGCGGTGCCGATGAGCAGCCGGGCGACGCCCGCGGCGAGGTAGATCATCGCGAGCGGGAACCACCGACGCTCGCCCTGGAGGATCCCGGCCTGCGCGCCCATCATGGTCAGCGGGCCAGCGCGAAGGGCGATGAGCGCGGCCGTGGCCAGGCTGTCGAGGCGCACGCACCTGGTTGATGACCGGGGCCAGCGCCAGGCAGAGCACGCCCACGCCGACGCGAGCCTGGAGCCCGACCCGCAGGATCACGCTGCTCGATCTGCTGCACGTGGTCCGGGCGTGGAGGCGATCCGTCGGGCGGCCGTCGCCTGGAGGGCGAGCGAGACCACCATGACGACGAGGCAGCAGGCCCATCATCGCGGCGAAGGCGCCGTAGTCGCGCGGACCGAGCAGCCGGGCGGCGATCATCGTGAAGCCGTAGGTCGCGACGTTCATCACGCCCATCGCGACGGCGATGGCGGCACCGCTGGCCACCAGCGTCCGGAACCGCGACTGCTCCCTCACCACGGCCGCAGTCTTCCAGACCTCTTCAAGCCTGGATGCGGAGCCGTCGGTTACGGTCTACCGCGATGGCCAGGGGATACCGTGTGCCGCCCCCTTGCTCGAATCGAGGAACATCTGTGCCCGCTCTTCCCGCCGCGCCCGCGCGCGGCGACGCCACAGAAGGCCGGTGGCCGAGCAGCACGCCTCTCCTCGTCGGGGTCTACGGGCTCGTGGTGCTGCTCTCGCTGGTGCAACGACCTGGCCAGCTGACCCACGACACCCGGTTGGAGCTGACCTCGGATCCCACCGGGTTCCTGGCCGGGGCGTTCTCGATGTGGCACCCGGCCACGTCGTTCGGCGAGATCCAGAACCAGGCGTACGGCTACCTGTTTCCACAGGGCCTGTTCTTCGCCCGGTCCAGCAGCTCCACGTCCCCATGTGGGCGGGGCAGCGGGTGTGGTCGGCGCTGCTGCTCGTGCTGGCGATCGAGGGTGCCCGCCGAGTGGGTCTGCGGCTCGGCTTCGCCGCGGTTCCGGCTCTTGCCACCGGTGTGGCGGCTACGGCCTGGCGCCCACGGGTGGTCACCACGGACGGGGTGATCTCGGCAGAGACCCTGGTGACGACGGTCCTGCCGTGGGTGGTGCTGCCACTGATGCTCCTGCTCGACGGACGGGTCACGCTCGGCGCGCCGTGGTGCTGTCCGCGGTGGCCCTGCTCTTCACCGGTGGGGTCAACGCCGCGGAGAACCTCGCCATCCTGCCGCTGCCGTTCCTGATCCTCGCCTGGGCAGTCACGACGCGTCGCCTGTCGGTGCGCGTCCTGCTGGGGTGGTGCGCGGCCGTCGTGGTGGCGACGGCGTGGTGGCTGTTGCCGCTGCTCGCCTCGTCGGCCTACGCGTTGCCGTTCTACGACTTCGTGGAGAGCGCTCGCAACACCACCAGCATCGCCGGCTGGTCGGAGTCGGTCCGGGGCACCACGCACTGGGTCGGCTACCTGGTGGTCGGCAACCAGCCCTGGTGGCCCGCCGGCTGGGCGCTGAGCACCACCACCACGCTGACGCTCGTCACGGCCGCCGTCGGCGCCGTCGGGCTCGTCGGCCTGGGGCGTCTGGACCGTGCCGTGCGCACCCCGCTGGTCCTCTCGGCGCTGGTGGGATTCGTCTGCATCGCGATCCCGCACGGCACGTGGGCCGGAGGACCGCTGTCGACGCCGCTGCGCGAGGCGCTCGACGGCACCCTCGCCGCGTTCCGCAACGTGCACAAGGCCGATCCCGTTGATCAGGCTGCCCCTGGCCGTCGGCTTCGGCCACGTCGTCGAGGTGTTCGCTCGCTCGAGCGCTGTCCCGGCGCTCGCGGCCATGGACCATCGTCCGGCCTGCGTCTCCGCGGTCGCCCTGCTGGTGGTCGTGGCGCTCGCGGGAGGCCTGCCGCTGATGAACAACCAGATGCGCACGCCCGGCTGGCACCTCCGGGTCGGATCGCCGACTGGGAGGCGACGGCACGCTACCTGCAGGACGCATCCGCAGGGTCGGCGGACGGTGACCCTGGTGGTTCCGGGAGCCGCCTTCGCGACCAACGTCTGGGGCTGGACGATCGAGGAGCCGTTCGTCGAGTCGGCGCGCACGCCCTGGGCGACCCGTTCGCAGATCCCGCTCTCCACGGGCAGAACATCAGGTTCCTGGACGGCGTACAGGACCTGATCGGCGACGCGAGCGGCACGTCCAGCACTGGGTCCCGCGCTGGCGCGCGCCGGCGTGGGGTACGTCGTGCTTCGCGACGACCTCGACCAGCAGCTGACCGAGACCCCCAGCCCGGCCACCTTCGAGGCCTCCATGGCACAGGCCGGTGGCCTGACGAAGCAGGCGAGCTTCGGCGACCTGACCGTGTGGCGGGTCTCCGAGGAGCTGCCCAAGGTCCGGGTGACCGCCACGTCGCGGGTGCAGACCGTCCAGGGTGGCCCCGGAGACGTCGTCCGTGCGCTCTCGTCGGGTGCCCTCGACCCGGGCGGGGCAGCGGTCGTGGCGGGGGAGGACCACTGGAGGGAACCGGTCGACCTCGTCACCGATGGCAACGTCCGTCTCGAGCGGGCGTTCGGACGCATCTACGACGCCGTCTCCGCCCCGATGGGGCCACGGGACTCGTTCCGCACCCCCCGCCCTTACCACGACTACCCGGGCGCGCCCGGCGCCCGACCGGTGGTCGCCCGCTACGACTCGCTCGCCAGCCTGACCGCATCCTCGTCGGCCGGGTACGCCGACTCGTTCGGCGCGGTGCGACCCGAGTTCGGGCCCTACGCCGCCGTGGACTTCTCCGAGGACTCGCAGTGGGTCAGCTCGGCGGCGGCCAAGGCGAACGACCAGTGGGTCCAGCTGAAGCTGAAGAAGCCACGGAAGCTGCGCACCCTGACGATCTCGGCCACGGTCACCGACCGCGCGCTGATCCCGGTGCGACAGCTGCGCGTGGTCACCGACGCGGGAGAGCAAGGTCGTCCGTGTCGACCCGGTGACCGGTGAGGCGGTCGCACGGTTGTCCGGCAAGGCCGTGCGCAACGTGCGTGTGGAGGTGGAGTCGACGGCGGGCGGGAAGTCGATCGGCCCGGTCGGCATCCGCGACATCCGGATCCCCGGGCTGGTGCTGGCTCGAACGCTGGTCGTCCCGGCCGAGCGCCAGGCCGCCGACCCCACCATCCTGCTCGGAACCTCGCGGGAGAGTCGTGCCTGCGTCCCGGCCGACCTGGGTCCTGACTGCGACACGTCCCGGATCCGCGCCAGCTCGGAGACGCTCGGCATGGACCGCACCGTCCACCTCGACGCCGCCGACTCGTGGAGCTGGCGCGGCACCGCGGTGGCGAGGACCCGCGCCGCGGCTGCCGCTCTGCTGAACCCTCTGGGGAACGAGCAGCAGGTGCGCGCCAGCTCGGTGTACGGCGACGACCCGGCCGTCTCGCCGCGGATGGCCTACGACGGACGCCCGGGCACCAGCTGGCGGTCGGCGACGGGCGACTCCTTCCCCACGCTCCAGTTCGACTGGTCCCGCCCGCAGCGGATCTCCGAGCTCCAGGTGGAGTCGAACGAGGACGCCGCGAGCGCCCCTCGGACCGTGCTGCTGCGGACCCGTGCAGGCGTGACCCGGCGGCTCACCCTCGACGGATCAGGCCTGGTCACGGTTCTCCCCGGTGCGCGCGAAGGAGGTGACCCTGACCTTCGGCGGCTCCGGGGACTCAGGGGTGGCTGTCTCGGAGGTCCGGTTCCCGAGCGGCCCCGACGTCACCCGGCTGCTCGTCGAGTCGGGTCCCACGGGTGCCCAGTGTGGCCTCGGTCCGGAGATCTTCGTCGACGGAGTGCCACATCCCACCTCGGTCAGCGGCACCATCCGCGACGTCGTCAACGGCACCCCGCTCGACGTGCGCATGTGCAAGAGCCCGGTGAAGGTGGACGCGGGCTGGCACCGTGTCCAGGTCAGGTCGACCGAGGAGTTCCAGGTCACCAGCATCGTCGACGACGCCCAGGGTGTCGGCCGCGGCGCCGTCCAGCCGTCGGGGCACGTCGACACCGTTCCCGACAGGTCGGTCACGATCGAGCGGTGGACCGACTCCGCGCGCCGTGTCCGTGTCGGGCCGGGTGAGCGCAGCGTCGTGAGCATCCCCGAGAACTTCAACGTGGGTTGGCGCGCCCGGTCGGCCGGCAAGGACCTGCCGAGCCTGCGGGTCGACGGCTGGCAGCAAGGCTGGGTGCTGCCGTCCTCCACCGCCGCCCGTGACGTCGGACATCACCTTCCGTGGCCAGACCGCCTACCTGGTGGCGCTCTGCGATCGGAGGTGCTCTCGCCCTGGCGCTCCTCGTCGGGACGGCGCTCGTCCTCCGGTCCGAACGCCGCAACCCTCCGACCGCAGTGGCACGGGGCGCCGTCCAGGCCGAGGTCTCCCGCCGAGCGCGACGGGCGCGACGTCTCGGTGGAGTCGTCCTGCTCGCCGTCGCCGCACCCTGGGTGGCCGCAGGCGTGCTGGTGGGCTGGGCACCGCTGCGCTCGGTCAGGTCCTTCGTGCTCCCGCTCGTCCTGCTCCTCGGTGCAGCGTCGATGGACGTTGCCGGACTGCCGTTCTTCTGGACGGTGGTGGCTGACGCGATGACGGCGGTGGGGATCGGGTGTGCCCTCGCACCTGCGCTGAGGCGCGTGGACCCGTGAGCCGGCGCGAGAGCCCGTCTCCGTGGCGCGGGCGCATATCTGTTGCCGCTCTCGCGATCATCGTGGTCTCGGCGCTGTGGCGAGCGGCGTACGTCGCCGGCTCGTTCTTCAACCAGGACGACTACGTCGCGATGGCCTGGGTCAAGGAGTACGGCTTCGGCTGGGACTACCTGATGATCCAGTTCGCCGGGCACGTGAACCCCGGCCAGCGCCTGCTGTACTACCTGGTCGTCCAGATGAGCCCGATGAGCTGGGTGCCGCCGGCGGCGGTCATCGACCTCGCCATGCTGGCCGGCACCGTGCTGATGTGGTGCGTGCTCGTGCGGCTCGTGGGGAAGCGGGGCGTCGCCCTCTTCGGCCTGCTGCTGTTCTCCCTCGCCCCGATGCTGCTGGTGGTCGGCCTGTGGTTCGGCGCGGCCCTGGCGACGTGGCCACTGCTGCTGTCGGGGCTCGGTGCCGTGCTGCTCTTCCTCCGCTGGCACCAAGGTGCCCGGGGTGGGTCGCTCAACGTCGTGCTCGTGCCGCTCGTGATGGCCCTCGGGCTCGTCTTCCACGAGCGCTCACTGCTCGTGGCGCCACTCGTCTTCGGAGTGGCGATGCTGGTCGGTGGCCCCGACGACGAGCCGCAGGGGCCACTACGGACCCTGCGACGCTTCTGGCTGCTGTGGGTGGGGATGACCGTGGTCGCCGGAAGCTACCTGGGCTGGTACCTGACGCGGGTCGACATGGGCGGCGGGGTGAGCCCCAGCAACACCGACAACCTGAAGCTGGTGGCGTGGTTCCTCGGGCGAGCGGTCGCGCCCGGACTGGTGAGCGGGCCGTGGGACGCCTCCCGCAACGGGGGTGCGATCGTGCCGGCCACCTGGGTGGTGGTCGTGGTCAACACGGTGATCCTGCTGATGCTCGTCGTCGCCGTCTGGCGAGGCGGACGCGTGGGTCGGCTCGGCGTGCTCTTCCTGGTGGGGTACGCCTTGATCGAGGCGGCGATCCTGCTCGTCTCGCGCGGTGGCTACGGGGCCGTCATCGCACTGGACCCGCGCTACTCCGCCGACATGATCCTGCCGGCCACCCTCGTCCTGGTGGTCGTCCTCGCCCGCAAGCGTGGTCCGTGGTTCGAGCTCCGCCGGCCGGTGCCGCGGAACCTGGCCCGGGGGATGGTGCCCGCAGTCGTGGTCGGTTGCGTGGTGGGCTCCGTCGTGACCGTCGCCGTGCTCGGCCCCGATGCCCAGAACCGCGAGGACCGGACCTTCATCACGAACATCCGCCAGGCGCTCCAGTCCGACCCCCGGATCGTGCTGATCGACCGGCAGGTTCCGGCGGGAATCGTCATCGGGGTCTTCGGTGAGTACACGGCGCTCTCACGCGTGCTCTCCCCGCTGCCCGAGGATCCGCTGTTCGACGAGCCGAGCGAGCATCTCAAGGTCGTCGCCGACAACGGCCGCGTCCTGGACCCGATGCTGTTCGCTCCGGCGACCGCGGAGGGCAACAAGCGCCGGGCGTGCCGGTTCGCCGTCACCGCCAAGCCCACGGCGCTACGTCTCGACGACGACGTCAGCGGGGACGTGCTCGTCCGCGTCGACTACTTCACCAACATCTCCGGGCGGCTCACGATGCGGCTGGGCTCTGGCCGCGTGGTCCTGCCGGTGCGGGAGGGCGCCAACCGGGTGCAGGCCGTCGTCGACGCCGGCGACCGTCCCACCCGCACGGCCGTGCTCCGTGCCGACCAGTTCGGAGCCACGTCGGTCTGCGTCACCCAGCTGGCGGTCGGCGCCCCCGAGGTGCCATGAGTCCACGCAGTGCGACGGTGAGCACGAGGGCTCGGGCGCGGCCACGCGGTGGAGGTCGCCCTGGCCGTCGGACTCACGCTCGTCGTGCTCGGTCCGATGCTGTTCTCGCGGGGCTACGTGCTGCGCGGCGACATGGTCTTCGTCCCGGACCAGCCGTGGAAGGCCGGCTGGCTCGGCCTGGACGGACGAGTGCCGCGCTTCGTGCCGGGTGACGCGTTCGTCTGGTTGCTCGGCGTCGCGCTCCCCGGTGACCTGGTGCAGAAGCTCGTGCTGCTTCGCGGCGCTCGTGCTCGCCGGACTCGGTGCGGCGCGGCTCGCGGCTCGGTGGCCACTGAAGGCGCGCCTCGCCGCCCTCACGTTCTACGTCTGGAACCCGTGGGTCTTCGAGCGCCTCGCCATCGGCCAGTGGGGGGTGGTCGTCGGCTACGCCCTGCTGCCGTGGACGGCCCTCGCCGCCGCGCGCCTGCGCGACCACGAGCCTGCTGCCTGGGCCCCCCTGACTCTCTGGCTGGTGGCCGCCGCGGTCTTCTCGCCCGCGTCCGGGCTGGTGGCGCTGGCGGTCGCCGTCGCGGTGGTCGCCGTGGGCGGTGGACGCCGTGCGGTCGGCATCACCACCGTGGCCGGGCTGGTGGCGAACCTGCCCTGGCTCGTCCCCTCGCTGCTGTACGCCGGGTCGCTCCACCCGGTCGACGGCCAGTTCGCGGCGTTCGCGGCCAGACGCCGAGTCGGGAGCAGGTGTGGTCGCCAGCGTGCTCTCGCTCGGTGGCATCTGGAAGGCGAGCGTCGTGCCGGCCGAGCGCGGGAGCGCCGTCATCGTGGTGCTCTCCTGCCTGCTGACCCTGGTCGCGTTGGTGGGACTGCGGCTCGCCGCCGCGGTGGAGCGGCGCCTGGTGCTCGGTCTCGGCGTGGTCGGAGGAGCGGCGCTCCTGCTCGTGCTGGTCACGGCGATCCCGCCGGTCGCCACCCTGCTTCGACGACGTGAGCTCGCAGGTGCCCGCCCTCGGGCTGCTCCGGGACACCCACCGCTTCCTGGGCCCGTTCGTGCTGGCGCTGGTGCCGGGGGTCGCGGCCGCCACCGCGTGGCTGGACGAGCGCGCGCGTGCCGGTCGGGAGGGACTGCACGTCGTGGCGCTTCTCGTGGTCGTCGCGCCCCTCCTCTGCCTGCCGACCCTGGCGTGGGGCCTGCGCGGAGAGCTCCGTCCGGTCGACTACCCCCACGAGTGGTTCGCCGTCCGGCAGCAGGTGCCGGAGGGCCGGATGGTCGTGCTGCCCTGGCGGGGCAGCTATCGCGGGTTCGCCTGGAACGACCGGGTCGCGGTCCTGGACCCGGCGCCACGGTTCTTCCCGGGGGAGGTGCTCGTCGACGACCGGGTCTACCTCGACGGACCGCACCCTCGCCTCGGAGGACCCGCTGCTGCGGGCCGTCGCGGCGGCCCTCCGATCGCCCGACCCGGACGCAGCGCTGCGTGACCTCGGTGTCCGGTCGGTGCTGGTCGAGAAGGGCAACGGCGGCGCCGGGGTGGACCTCCAGAGCGAGGTGCTGCACGACGGTCCCGGGTTGCGACTCGTCGACCTCGGGCCGTCGAGCGCTGGCGGCGAGGACCCGCTCTCGGCGGTCTCACCGGTGAGATCGGTCACCATCGTGGCCGCTGACGTGCTGGTGGTGTCGACCGGTGCGGTCGCGGCCGTGTGTGCGCGGCGTCGATACCGTCGCCGGGCGTGTATGGTGCGCTGAGCATTGTCATGGGAGGCGGTGCACTGGGAGGAACTGAATGAACATGGTCATCGGAGGGGCGGTCGGCGTCGTGCTGGCGCTTTTCGGCGTCATCGGCGGTGTCTCGGCGTACAACGGGAGCCCGGACGGGGTGTCGAAGGGCAACCTCTACAGCTACTCCGACAACTGACCCGTCAGCATTCCTGACCGTCCCGACGGGACGGTCTGCATGTCGGATGGGGAGGCTGTCAGTTCATGCAATTGATCATCCCGGCGTTCAACGAAGAGGGCCGGTTACCAGACACACTTCGCGCGCTGCGGACCTATGTTCTCGCGGCCACGGACGGCCCTGGTCCGGTCGACGTCATCGTCGTCGACAATGCGAGCACCGACCGCACCGCCGAGGTGGCGGGTCGTCTCGACTCGGCGGCACTGCCTGTTCGAGTCATCCACTGTGCCAGGCGCGGCAAGGGCGCCGCAGTCAGCGCCGGGGTCGCTGCGAGCGACGCCGACATCGTGGCCTTCATGGACGCTGACGGCGCGACGGAGCTCAGTGCGCTGGCTGCCGGCGTGAACATCATCGAGGCTGGCGGCGATGTCGCGGTGGCCTCACGGGCGTTGCCTGACTCGATCACCTACGAGCGCCACAGCCGGATCCGGGAGCTGGGTGCTGGCGTCTATCGACGCATGACTCGCTCGGTCGTGCCCGACGTGGTCGACACCCAGTGCGGCTTCAAGGTGTTCCGCGGTGACCTGGCGCGCGAGGTCTTCGCCGGCACGCGTACCTCGGGATTCTCGTTCGACGTCGAGGTCCTCGGCCGGTGCAGCGCCATGGGCGCCAAGATCGTGGAGTTCCCGGTCACCTGGGTCGACGTGCCGGGTTCGAGCTTCACCCCGGCGCGCCACGGGGTGTCCAGCTTCGTGCAGCTCGCCGACATCGCGTGGCGCATGCGTCGGGCGCAAGCCGATCGCATGCCACGCGTCTCGCCGGATCGTCGCCCTGCCGCTGGAGCGGCAACCCCTGGCTGGGGTGTTGCCCGAGCTTCCGCTGGCGGCGGAGAGCTGAGGACGCTTCGCGGGCGACGGATCGCCGTCGTCAACTGGCGCGACCCCTGGCACTCGCTGGCCGGTGGCGCCGAGCTCTATGCCTGGGAGTTCGCGCGTGCCCTGGTGGACGCCGGGGCACGCGTCGACTTCGTCACGGCTCGCGACCGGGGACAGTCGGTTCACGAGCAGGTCGACGGGGTCCGGGTGGCCCGACGCGGCGGACAGCTCACCTTCTACCCCTGGGCGCTGTGGTGGTTGCTGCTGCACCGTCGCCGGCTCGACGCGGTGCTCGACGCGGACTGCGGCATTCCGGTGTTCTCTCCACTAGTGCTCGCGCGACGGCGTACGGCGATCATTCTGCTCGTCCACCACGTCCACCTCGACCAGTTCTCGACCTACTTCCCGCCTGCGCTCGCCAGCCTTGGCCGATTTCTCGAAGGGTGGCTGATGCCACGGCTCTACCGGGGACGGACGACGGTCGCGGTGTCGGCATCGACGTTGCACGAGATGCGTGAACGCCTGGGGTGGACCGGTCCCGTCACGCTGCTCCACAACGGGAACACGCTGGGAGCGCCGCCTCGCGTCCAGGACAGGGAACCCGACCGGTTGGTCGTGCTCGGCCGGCTGGCCGCGCACAAGCGCGTTGACCAGGTGGTGCTTGCCGTGTCCCGGCTGCTTCCCCTTCGACCGGAGCTCCGGCTGGACATCATCGGCAAGGGTCCCGGGCTCGAGCCAATTCGGGACCTGATCGCCGAACGAAGGATGGAGCACAGCGTGCGCCTCCACGGCTTTCTCGACGACGAGACCAAGTGGGACCTGTTGTCACGCAGTCGGCTGCACATCAGCGCCTCCGACGTCGAGGGGTGGGGCCAGGTGGTCATCGAGGCGGCCGCGACGGGCACGCCGACGCTCGCGCGTGACGTGCCGGGGCTGCGCGACTCCATCGTGGACGGCGTCACGGGCTGGCTGCTCGATGAGCGCGACGGTGTGGACGCGGACCTGCCGACGCGGCTGGCCCAGGGGATTGACCGGGCGCTCGTCGACCTCGACGACCCGGCGCGTCGCACCACCATGGGCACAGCATGCGTCCAGTGGGCTTCCGGGTACTCGTGGGAGACGATGCATCGATCGGCTGTGGAGCCTCGTCTCGCGCGCTGTCGCCGATCGCGGCTGACGACCCGGCAGGTCACCCGAACGGTCGAACTGGTCTGGACCACGGATCCCCGATCGCATCACAACTGGGGCGTGCGGTGCGCGATCCCAGTCTGTGGCCCTGCTAACCTTCCGGCACTTGCGTTGGGAGCGCCAGTGCGAGGGTGCAGCCGTGCGCCCTCGACATGGGAGAGGGAGTCACATACATGCGTCGAATTGCTGGCCCGTTGCTATTCGGGTTGGGCGCGTTCTTGCTGGTAGCCGGACTGATGCTGAGGTTCTATGCCTATCCGAAGCTAGCCATCGCACCGATCGACCAGAACAGCGTCACCAGGCTCGAGGCCATCGGGGCCACGGTGTTCGACTCCACGACCCTCAAGGAGATACAGACCGACCTGTCGATCGAGTCGCGCACCGTCGGTGACGTCAAGGCCAGCGAGGACGCCGGTGGCAAGACCCGGGTGTGGGTCGGTACGACATCGATCCGGTCGAGCGACGGCGTGGTGCGCTCGCGCAGCACGAACCGCACCCCGTTCAACGGTTACACCGCCGAGGCGGTCAACTGCTGCGGCGCCTTCGTCGAGACCACGGACGGTGAGCGTGAGCAGGTCAAGCGCGACGGCCTCGTGTGGAAGTACCCGTTCAAGACCGAGAAGCAGAGCTACCAGATCTGGGACAGCACGCTCGGAAAGACGGTGAAGACCAAGTACGTCAAGGCGACCAAGATCCAGGGTCTCGACGTCTACGAGTTCAAGTCGGTCGTCCCCCCCACCGAGGTGGGCACCCGGGAGGTGCCGGCATCGGTCGTGGGCGAGCCCGGCACCGGCAACGTCGAGGCTCAGTCGATGTACGCCAACGCCACCACCGTGTGGATCGAGCCGAACACGGGCGCGATCATCGACCAGGTCCAGAAGACCAAGAACACACTGGCCGTCGACGACGAGGACCGGGTGACCACCACCGAAGGTGACATCCGCTACACCAAGGCACAGGTCACCAAGTTCGTCAACGACCTCTCGTCCAAGGCGTCCCTGCTCCCGTTGGTGCAGACGACCCTGCCGCTGATCACGATCATCCTGGGCCTGATCCTGATAGTGGTCGGCTTCCTGCTCGGACGTCGCAACGAGCCCGAGACCACCTCCGCGCCTGCGAAGCACACGGTCGAGGTCTGACCCCCACCCAGTCAGCCCTGCACGGCGTCGTCGACCCTCCGGTCGTCGACGCCGGCAGTGCGTCAAGGGGTCGCCGGGCGGTCGGCGCGCAGGACCAGGCTGATGCCCTTGCGGCGCTTCACCGGCAGCCACGACTCGATGCGGACGATGGTGCGGAGGCCCCAGTTCAGGACGGGGTTGACCTCCTCCATCTCGCTCTCGCTGGTGTTGGTACGTCGGCGCAGGCGGGCGACCGGCCGGAGCAGCACGTTCCAGCCCATGGTGTCGTGAACGACGAAGCCGGCCTGCTCCACGAGTGACGACCAGCTGCTCGCGCTCGTAGCGGCGGACGTGGCCCAGGGCGACGTCGTGCCCGCTCCACAGCTCCATCCCGGCCGGCACGGCCACCAGCAGTCGCCCACCCGGACGGCACACGCGGAACGCCTCGCGCGCCACGGCGGCGTCCTCGTCGATGTGCTCCCAGACGTCGGTGGACATGACGAGGTCGAACGACTGGTCCGCGAACGGCAGCTGACGGGCATCGCCACGCACGACAGCGAGACCGCGCGATGACGCGAGCTCGGCGGCAGCAGGGGAGTGCTCGAGCGCGGTCACGGACCAACCCAGGTGCGCGAGCACCCGGCTGTTGCCGCCCGAGCCGCAGCCCACGTCGAGGGCGCGGCCCGCGGGTGACGCCCTGGACCCGGCCACGGACGACCTCACGCCGCCCGGCGTACCACCAGTGGCGGTCCTCCAGCGCCGCAGACTTGCGGATCTCCTGCTCGTCCACGCCGTGATCGACCCTTCCTGGTCCGGTGGTCCCGAGGCTAGTGCAGGGGGACGGAGGTGAGGAGGTGAGGAGCCGACGCGCAGCACGCGTTACGGCCTAGCATTCAGCGCATGTCCCTGCACTTGCCTGATGCCACGGCCGCGACCTCTCCGGGGACCGCGGTCACGGCCGAGCACGTCGAGAGGTTTCGGGAGGCGTTCGACGCGATGGCCGAGAACATCGCCATCGCGGTGCTCGGCAAGCCGCACGAGGTGCGACTGACGCTGACCTGCTTCGTCGCCGACGGCCATCTCCTCCTCGAGGGGTTCCCGGGCACCGGCAAGACGATGCTGGCGCGTGCGCTGGCCAACACGATCGACTGCAGTCACGCCCGGATCCAGTTCACTCCCGACCTGTTGCCCTCCGACGTCACCGGCGTCACCGTCTACGACCAGCACCAGGGCACGTTCGAGTTCCACTCCGGACCGATCTTCCACAACCTGGTGCTGGCGGACGAGATCAACCGGGCTTCGCCCAAGACCCAGTCGGCGCTGCTGGAGGTGATGGAGGAGGAGCACGTCACGGTCGACGGGATCACCCACCAGGTGCCCGGTCCGTTCATGGTGATCGCCACCCAGAACCCGATCGAGCAGGCCGGCACCTATCGGCTTCCCGGAGGCACAGCTCGACCGGTTCCTGATGAAGGTCTCCCTCGGCTACCCGGACGCCGAGGCGACCGAGGAGATGTTGATGGGCGCCGAGGTCCGCGACCGGGCCACGCTGGTTCGCCCGGTCACGAAGGCCGAGACGATCACCGAGATGCGCACGGTCGCCGACGCCGTCTACGTCGACCGCTCCCTGATCACCTACGTACGCCGGATCGCCGACCGTTCGCGCGAGATGCCGGAGGTGGGCCTCGGCCTGTCCGCGAGAGCCTGCCTGGCGCTGATCCGGTCCGCGAAGGCCTGGGCCGCCGCGTCCGGTCGCTTCCACGTCGTGCCGGAGGACATCGTCGTGCTGGCGCCACCGATCCTGGGCCATCGGCTGCTGCTCACCGCCGAAGCGGCGTTCGCCGGCACCACCGTCGACGAGGTCACGCGGTCACTGCTCGACTCGGTGCCGGTGCCCGAGGACCGGAGCTGAGCTGTCGGTGAAGTTCCCCCGCGTCGTGATGACGCCGGCCGGCCGCGCAGCCGCCGCGCTGGCCCTGGTCGGCTGGGGCCTGGGTCTGGCCCTGCACTGGATCGAGCTCCTCTTCCTGGGCGCCGCCGCGTCCCTGCTCGTCGGGCTGAGCCTGCTGTCCGTCCTGACTCCTCGGCGCGCCGCCGCGGAGGTAGTCGCCCGACCCGCCCGCACGACCGCGGGGAGGACCGTGCACATGGAGCTCGCCGTGCGGGGCGGCCTCGTGCCGATGCTCAGCCCGGTCGTGCGACTGCTCGGTGACGTGGTGCCGCAGACTCTGCGACTACGAGCGGTGCTTCCGGGCAGGACGCGGACAGAGTCGTTCGAGGAGCCGGCCACCCGACGAGGGATCTTCCAGCTGGGCCCGGTGCTGCACCTGCAGTCCGACCTCGTCGGGTTCTTCCGCCGCACACGGCTGTGGGGAGGGACGAACACGCTGTGGGTGCGGCCCCGAGTGATCGTGCCGGACGCGTTCGCCCTCGGTGGCGTCTTCGACCTCGAGGGTCGACCGAGCGACAAGATGTCGATGAGCGACCTCGCCTTCCACGCGCTCAGGGCGTACGTCCCGGGGGACGACATGCGCAACGTGCACTGGCGATCCTCCGCCAAGGCCGACACGTTGCTGGTGAGGCAGTACCTCGAGTCGCGCAGCCTCCGCGCAGCGTTCGTCGTCGACGACGACCCGACGGCGTACGCCGATGCCGAGGAGTTCGAGACGGCGGTCTCGGTGGCCGCGTCGCTCGCCCTGCGCGCCCTGACCGACGGCTTCGAGGTCGACGTCGCCTGCGGTCCACGGGTGATCGCGCCGGCGTCGGGTGAGGCGTTGCTCGACGAGTGCTGCCACTACACGCTCGGCGCAGCAGCGGGCCAGGGACCAGAGGGTGGACGGATCGAGGTGGCCCAACGCTCTCGGCAGATGTCACGAGGAGGACCCGCGATCGGAGTCGGCGTGGTGCTCAGCGGTTCGACCTGCGACCTGGAGCAACTGCTCGAGGCCTCGACCACGTTCGGAGGAGACGCCCAGCGCATCACCGTTCGGGTGGACCCCGGCAGTGAGAGCGCCGTACGCGCGGTGCACGGGGTACGCGTGCTGGAGATCGCCCACCTGGAGCACCTGCCTCGACTCGCGGCCTGGGTGTCGGCGTGAGCACGCTGACGGCGACGGCCCAGAAGCCGTTCGAGGACGCGGGCCAGGACAGCCCTCCGGGCCCGACCCCGGCCGGGCCACCGACCGCGGGGCCGTCGCTGGTACCGGGGAGGGTCGCCCTCGATCTGGTGGCCGTCGTCCTCCTCACCGCTGTCGCGCTCGTCGGCCTGGACGCCAGCTATGCCACCCGCAGCTACCTGGTGGTGGGTATGTCAGCGGTCTGCGTGGTCGCGGCCTGGGCGCTGCTGTGCACGGTCCGCGGCTGGAGCACGGGCGTGTTCCTCCTGGTCGCGTTCCTGGCCTACCCGCTCGTCGGCGCGTACACGGCTCTGCACAACCTCGACTACCTCGGCCTGCCGTCGGCACAGGCGCTGGTCGACACCCTGACCGCGACGCTGACAGCTCCCGGGCAGTTCCTCACCACCATCCCGCCGGTCGACGCCGTGGGGACGGCGTTGGTGATCCCGCACTTCGTGGGTTACGTCTTCGGCGGTGCGGCTGCCTGGGCGGCGCTCCGGACGACACGTCCGATGCTGCCCGTCCTGCCCCTGATCGGTTCGATCGTGCTCTGCATCGCGCTCGGCACCGAGTCCCAGGCCGCCTTGCTTCTCCGAGCCGCTGTGTTCGCTGTGCTGGTCATGCTCTGGGTGGTGCTCCGGGCCAGACGCCGTCAACGGATCGAGCACGGGTCGCGTGGCCGCGTGGTGCGGGCCGCGGGAGCCACGGTCGCGACTCTGGCCGCAGCCGGGGTCGCCGCCGCGCTCCTGCCGCACGTGCCGGCCGACCAGCGCGTGGTGCTGCGCGGCAGGGTGGGGTCCGGTCAGGACGTCAGCGAGCTCGACAACCCGCTGGCCAGCTTCCGGCGCTCCACCCGTCAGCCGCCTCGTACGGCGGACAACGTGTTCGACCGCCGTCTGCTGCGCGTCACGGGGCTGCCACGCCGCGTGGACCTCCGCTACGTCGCGCTGGACACCTACGACGGCAC
>CAWJGX010000002.1:0-48369 GCA_963842565.1 uncultured Actinomycetota bacterium
TGAAGTGCTCCCATGCGCGGACAAGCTATTGCACCGGGCTGACAGACTGCTGACCGCGGCCAAGAGTGTTTGCCAAGGGGATGGCGAAGGAACTCGAGCACGCCTCGTTCCAGTCGATCGCAACCCACGGCGACGGCTCCATCGGGGTCCAGGTCAGCAAGCACCCGCCAGTCCTGGACACCGGGGATCTGACCACCGAGGGCGGCGAGGCGTTTAGCCTGCTCAAGTGGCTCGAGGCTTGCGCACTACTGGGACCGGCCGGTCAGCAAACTCGCTGACGCAGAGACAGAGCCAATCTCGGCACCCGATGCGGAGATTCACAGGATCGCGTCCATGGTCGTGATGGCGCCGATCGACGGCTACTGGAACGGCGACAAGTCGGGAGCGGTCGGGCACTACCCGTGGCGTGAGAATCAGAAGGTTGAGGATGGCCGGTCGATTCCGTCGCCCGGGCACTGCACCTGATCGGCCCGATCCAGGCCCAGACCGCACGCTCCCCAGCAAGGCGCGCCGGTGCTCATGATCGGCGCCGGCCTGCCGCACCTGCGGGTGGCGCTCAATCCTTGAGTCGTACCCCGAGCGCCTGTTCCGCCACGTCGTCGTCGACCGCCTCCCCCGCGAGATGGCCGAGCGGGTGTAGACCCTTCCTGCCGCGAGCGAGGACACGACCTACGAGCCGAAGGCGCTCGCAGAGCTCTATCGCCTGACCGACGGCTACCCCTACTTCGTGCAGGCCTACGGCAAGGTCGCCTGGGACGTGGCCGTCGAGTCACCCCGGGCCGAACGCGACTACATGACGACGATGGCCGACCTCGGCGGGGGCACCGACGACCTCGCGGTGAGCACCGCCGCCGTGGTGAAGCTGCTCGGGCGCAAGCCGCAGTCGCTCGACCCGCACGCGACGGACTGATCAAGAAGGGCCTCGTCCTCTCCGGCGAGCGGGACACGGTCGCGTTCACCGTGCCCCACTTCGGCAAGTTCCTGCGCAGCCAGCGCTGAGGAGGGGTTCCCTCATCCCTGAGGCGTAGGCCGACCCATCCACACGGCGTACGCCAAATTCGGTCTCGCGGTGGATTCGCGACGAGGGAGCTCAGAGCGAGCGTGGTGCTCATCAAACCCAGTACCACCGCCCGCCTTCGAGAGGAACCTCCATGTCCACCATCACCGCCCCTCGGGTGAACGCTCCGGCATCGCCCCGCACGGTCATCACCACCGCGATCGACCGCCTCGCCACCGTCCTGACGGCCCACAGCATCGCCGTGCTCAGGGTCAGCCTCGGCCTGGTCTTCGTGGTCTTCGCCTCCTACAAGTACGTCGACGGCGCGAGCCCGGCCCAGGACCTCGCCATCGCCACCGTCAACAAGCTCACCTTCGGCCTGGTCAGTGGCAACTCGGCGCTGCTGTTCACCGCCATCACCGAGACGATCATCGGCGTCACCCTGTTGACCGGTCGCTTCGTCCGCGTCGGTCTGGTCGTCATGGCCATGGCTCTGGTCGGGATCCTGTCCCCGCTGGTGCTGTTCCCCGACCAGATGTGGAGCGGCAACGGCCCGACACTCACCGGTCAGTACGTGTTCAAGGACATCGTCCTGGTCGCTGGTGGCCTCGTCGTCGCGGCCCACGCCCTCGGCGCCCGGCTGCGTCGCGGCTGAAGGACGAGCACGTCCGACCTCCGCCGTAGAGTCCGCCATGTATTCGTGGGAGGACCTGGCGGCACGCGCCCTGGCACGTCAGTTCCCCGACCTGCCGGGCGCGAGGTATGCGGGCGACGGTCAGGGCGACCGCTACCTAGGTCACAACATCGCCTGCATAGCAGTCGATGAGAACGGCTCGATCCTCGACTTCGACTTCAACCACAACGAACTGTTCAACAGCTCTGCTGAACACGCCGAGGCTCGCCTCGTGCGGCGCTTGTTCTCCCTCAACCAGAGCTACAACGATTGGCAGCAGTCGACCCGGCCCAGGCCGCGTTCGTGAAGTATGGAAACGCACTGAACGGTGTCACCGTCTACACAAGCCTGGAGTCGTGCGCCCAGTGCTCGGGTGTTATGACCCTTGCTGCATGCCGACGGGTCGTGCTCATTGGCAGACTGATCCGGGTCAGTACCGGGTGGGCAACATTCTGTACAACCTGTCGAGGCCGGCGCCGATAAAGGCAACGGAGCGGGATCTCAGGTCTGACCCCGGCCGACCGAGAAGTATGGGGCGCCGGAGCCCCGGCCGCGAACTCGCTCGGGTTCGAACCGATGGGCGAAGTCCTGGGACGTCCTGCGTACAAGGCATTCGCCGCGGCGGTGAAAGCGGACCCGGCCTCGAGGTACGTCTTTGCCTCGCCCAGAGGGACGAAGGACACTTCGACCGGCATTACGTCGTTCCTGTGCACCGATTTGGCGCGAGACATCTTCGCTCGAGCGGCTTCGCATCTAGGTTCACGGAGTCCGGCGTTCCGACTCACCGCCCGCCGCGATCGGACGGCGAGACGATTGGGGTTAGGTCGAACGCGGAAATGCTCAAGCATGCGATGGCGTTCGTCCGGCACGCTCTTGTCGAGGCGCGCCGCGGCACGCCTCACCACTGAGGGTCGGGGCAGCTGAACACACCCTCGACGTCGGCCTGCTCGACGCGACCTTCAGCAGGGCCCGCGATCAGCGCGTCACCCTGAACCTGTGTGTCATACCGCCGCCTTCGGGCTCGTCAGAGGACCGTCTCGACCTCCCGCCGATGAGCGTGCTCATAGGGACGGTTGCTCCCGACCCTGCGCTGTCAGCTTGCAGAGTGACGGAAGGGCCTGCATGAACCCGGGGTGCTCCGGGGCGATACAGGATGGATGGGTCGGGCACTGCGGTCCTTAACGCATCAATGGTCTCAGGGGACGCGCGCGATCAGGCTCGTGTGCCAGTTCACGCCGATAGCGCCGGGTGATTTTCCCGTGGGTGCTGCCGTCGCTGTGCCAGATGATGATGTCGTCTGCGTTGGTGCTGCATCCATCGAGGTCGCTTATGGGCGTTGCGGTTCCGGATGCGGAGGCTTTGAAGTTTGGTGGTGCCAGGGTCTCCCCAGGGCGTGAACCGGCGGGGACCGGCGGGGACCGGCGGGGACCGGCGGGGACCGGCGAACGCGGTGTGTATGCGACAAAGGCACTGTAGATGGCTCGGCAGCCCCGTCAGCGTGCTCGTGGCCCGTCGCTTCGAGCTCACGCAGGTGAAGGGCCGTGCACCTTGCCGCGGGCCCTCTCCCACCGTCGGAGGGTGGTGCCGAGGGTCTTCCCGTCCGCGCCGAGCGGTTGCGTGCTGAGTGGCTTTGGTCCCCTTCACCGGCGCGATGCCGGCGACGTGCTTGATCGAGAGCGGTCCTATTCCGGCCTCGGAACTGGGCGCAGGGGTGAACGTCATCGGGTCCATCATGGGCCCGGCCTCTGCTGCGTAGGCGAGCATGAGCAACTGGTACTTGGCCGTCGAAGCGTCGAGTGACCTCCGCGTTGTGGGGAGACCGCGGCTGCCGAGCTGAGCGCACCTGAAGATCCTGGTCAAGGCCAGCCTCCGGCTGAAGCTTCGCGCCTCAAGGGGTCGCCCTAGATCGATCTCACGATGAACTTAGTGCCGTCAGGGTCCAGGAACGGCCTCCCCCGAGGGCGGCGCACGAGTTCGCCGAGTCGCGCGAGGTCCTCAGGGCCCTCGGCGGTGAGCTGGAAGCTGATCCTTTCAGGGGTCTCGCGCACCTTCAGCGGCGGCCCACTCCACGTGAACTTCGATCCACCATCGGGCGACTGAACGGCGGTCTCTTCGCCCTCGTCCACACCAACGGCCAGCCCAGCACCCGGCTCCAGAAGACCCCCAAAGCGTGGGTCCCGTCGCAGTTGACCGCCCCAATGCGGCCGGTGCCGGCGAGGAACTGATTGCCAGGCTGGATCACGCACAGCTCGTAGCCCTCCGGATCTGCGACCACGACGTGGCCCTCGGAGGGTCCTGACCGATGTCGAGGTGCTGGCCCCCGAGTCGAAGATCGGTCGCGACCTGGGCACGCTGATCCTGCAGGGAGCGGCTAGTGGGGTCGAGATCGATCCGCGCCTGCACCGTCTTGGGCCGGTCCGTGACCACGAACGAAGAGACCATCCGGATACGGCGACCTCTCTCCCTCTGCCGGAACATCGAGCAGCTCCGCCCAGAACCGAGCTTGGCGTCTCCGGGTCCAGGGCGAGGCAGCAGAGCGCGCTGAAAGTGATCGCCGATACGGCGTCCAACGGCACAACGCGCGCAACAACCGAGCCGTAACGCACCGAACCCGACGCACGGAGCCGCGATCCGCGTGCTGATGCCGATGACAGGGCCACGTAGCGCTGAGACCCCGGCCGGTCTCGCCATTGGCCAGTCGAGAGATTCGCCAAACTGTTGTGCAGCCGGACTAAGCAAGACGAGAACCACCGTCGCCCGACAACAGCGATGACCGCGACGACGACGGCGGCGGTCCCCATTGCGCGGCTGCGCTCGTGTCCACGAGCCATGACGCCCAGCGGTATGGCGACCGCAGCGGCTAGGTAGGCCAAGAAGGTGAAGAAGTACGTCACAGCGAGCACGGCGCTCAGCGCCGCAAACCCCAGCGCCAGGCCGCCAAGCGGACGCATGCTGGGCTCGCTCTGTGTCATCGAGTTCCTTGCGCGTTTCGTCGGGCCTTGGTTGTCACCGACTGGCACGGAGCACGAGGGTATGCCAAACATCCGGATCTGCCGCTGTCAGCACAGTTGCGGGTATGGGCTCGCTGTCAGACGTGGCCCTCGTCGTGGTCCGGTGTCCACTGACCCGTGTGGCGTTGGAGGTCAAGCGTTGCGGTGCCAGCGATCACAGGGACTCCCGCGAGGAGGTCCATCGAGCCTGGGCTGAGCGCCTGGCCGTCGCCCGCAAACTCCGTGACCTGGATCGGTTTCAGCCGCAAGTCGATCTCCGCCGTGCCATCCGGGCAAACAAAGGGTCCGAATGCCCGGCCGTCACCGGCCCACCGATTGGCTGCTCACGCTCCTCAGCCACGCTGCCGCCATCCCTGGACGTCGCCTGCCAGAACGCTCCCGTTGGCGTCGGCCGAAGCTCGACTTCGGCGTAGACGTAGAGCGAAGACTCGCTCTCCGAGAGTCCGGGTCGCACTTCGTAAGTCACCGCCATCATCGGTTCGCCCGACTGACCTTCGGCGTGACCCGTGAAGCTCAATGAAGTCGGTCATCGGATTGACCGTCATGGCGAAGCCCCGTGATCAAGAACCGATGTCCAGGTAGGAGTTCACCGCAGTCCAGACATACGTCCACGCTTTCTCCGTCTTCGGCGAGTCATGCAACCAGTCAACACCGGGCAGCCGCAACACCGCACGCAAGCAGCCGCGATCCGCGCGCTCATGCCTGCGGGCTCAGGACATGCCCGGCCACGAGAGTCCACCGCCGTAGTCACTCAGTTCGCCTGGCGAGCTCTACCGACGCGGGTGACGGGCTTCCTCAACAGTGCTCTTTTGTCGCCTCGCGGTCGATGCTAGAGACCCGGGTCTGTCTGTAGCGGCGCGTGCGTCATTGCGCCGCGATCGCCGTGGCAGAAGGGTGAGCCCTGAAGTCGAAGCGGCTCGGAGGGCAACTCCTCTGGAGACGCCGGCGAAAGCCTTCGCGTCTGGCAGCGACTCACCTCGACCAACAGCCTGGACCGGATGGTCATGCAGAACGACGGCAAGCTGATCCTTGACGCACCCCAGGCCTTGTTGGGGACACCGGCACCTGGCGACTGCCGCCTGCACCGCGACCGAGGCGGAATCGCGACGACGAGTAGCGACCCTCGTGCGTGAGGGGGCTGGACGGGTTGCTCAGCGGCTACCTATCCTCGGTCTGTGACCGAGCCAGACACGGCCTTCTGGACCATCGAGGAGCTTGCCGCATACCTGGGCGAGAGCGTTCATCACGTCCAGGAACTGGAACGCGACAAGAAGCTGCCCCCGGCCACGAGGTTCGGCGACGTCACCCATTGGCGCCGCGACGACGTCAAGGAGTGGCTCGAAGACCATCGCGGTCGGGCGCACTAGTGAGCAGAATCTAAAGCAGCGATCAGCTCGGCGGGCACCGTGCCGCAATCACTTACGGTCCGTCCCTGCTCACGTCCCCAAGGAACGAATATCCGCGAGGTCGGTTTACCGCCGTGTCGCTGGCCATGTTGCCTGACCTCCTAGCCGCAAGCCGCTTCGCCCGGGAAATCCCCTCGGCCAAAGAAGCACAGGTCATCGCCGCCGAACCCAGGCCCCGAAGTGCTTGTGTCGCTCTGCAAGCCTGATCGCGACGAGCGGCGGGAAACCGAGGCCAGCCCGAGTTCTACGCGAATAGCCGAGCCGGCATCGCTTTGGCCCACATCTGCCGCTGCGAGTCTTCCCGCCGCTTAGCGGGCCCCGGAGATCTGGCGGAACCGGCTCGAATCAGCGGCGTGAGAGCACACAGAGCTTCCATGGTCCCGGATCTTCACGCGAGGCAGTCTGGGCCCGGAGCCAACCGTCACCGGCACCCGGCGGCCAAAAGGGGACCATCTCACGCTGGGTCGATGCGGCGGGCGAGGAACAGATATCGGTTGACCGAGAAGAAGTACTCCCCACGCGCCCCCAGATCTTGGAGGTCTACCAGCCAGGCCTCCGCCTCGTCGTCGGTGACGCCGCGGCGTTCCGGGACGAAATCGGCGATCAGCCGCATCACGCCGGCGCTGAACGTGCGCGGGCCGAACGCCGAGTTGAGGAGCACCAGGACGGTCTGGCGCTCGACGGTCAGCCCGGCGGACTCCAAGCGTCCTTTGAGCGTTCTTGGCAGCCACGGATCGGCCAGGTGCTCTTGCCAGGCGCTCATCACCCGCGTGTGGCGTTCGCGGTCGCTCGTGTGCCACACCACGGAGTCCCAGTCCGTGTCCAGAATCAGCACCCGCCCACCGGGGACAAGCACCCGGTGGACCTCCGCCATCGCCGTCTCGATGTCCGGCACGTACTCATCACCTGGGTCGAGACCACCGCGTCGAAGCTCTGATCGGAGAAGCCAAGCGCCGTTGCGTCGCCGAGCTCGAAGGTCATCGGCGCCGCGCCCGGTTCCGCCCGAAGACCGCTCGCGTACGCGATCATCGGCTCACTCAGATCGATGCCGGACACGGCGCCGGACTCGCCCACCCGACTAGCGATCCCGGCGGCCAAGAAGCCTGGCCCCGAGCCGATGTCGAGAACGCGCTCGCCCGGCTGCGGGTCCAGTATCTCGAGCGTCGCATCGCGCTGCGCCACGACATCGGGCGTCGTGTAGAGCTCCACGACTCGGCGCGTCATGTCCTCATCGAACGGCATCGCCGTGCTCACGACACCACTATCCCACGATGCCCAGCGATCGCTCGGACACAGCCCCGAGGGGTTCTGGGCCGCAACCTTCGTGAGGGAAGGGCCCTTGTGTATTGATGAGGCAGAGATGTCAGCGGCTTCCCGAATTTTCAGCCCCTGCTGAACGAGCCAACCGAAAGGGCGATACACGCCGCGACGGTCACGGAGGCGCTTCTCGTTCAGATGAAGGAGCCACCGGTGCCTCTCCGCGACGAAGCCCTCGCTCGCTGGCGCCACGGGGCCGAAAACGTCATGAACGAGTGTTGAGACCAATTTGCACGCTGCAAGATGTCCTGGCCGAGGTATGTCCATTCGCCTGTTGGCTACCGAGGTGACCGAATCCAGCTGCGATCCGGGCGCACGCAAAGGTGCGTCTATTCGCCGCCAGTGCACCTAGTGCTGACGCAAGGGCGGCGGTGACACGCGCGGTGGATCGGCGTCACCGAGGAAGATGGTGGCGTGATGCCGCCTGAGCTGCGACCAGTAGTGCTCGTCCGGCAGATCCGGCTTTGCGGCCTTGGTGTGGTGATCGGGGTTGTGATTGCCATGCTCAGTCCCTGGGCCGGCATCACCATCGTCGTGATCTCCGTGGGTCTCATGGCGAGGTTCATCGCAAGGTTCCGTGGATCCTCCTAGCCGGGAACTGTCCGATAGCAGACAGTCTGAGCAACCAGTACGCATGGCCGCGACCTTCCACCGCGTTGGCTCTCCACTCAACGCTGTCCTTACAGGTTGCCGTTCCAGGGCAGCGACGAGTGCTGGAGCTCTGGACGTTCAGCCCCGCGAGGGGCCCAGCCCCATGTGGACCAGACACGGCCAGTTCGCCTCATGACGCCCGCCAATCGGCGGCCTCACGGCGCCCTGTCATGCCGTGAGGGGCCCGCCCCTTCCGCATTCATCGCGGTCGGCGTACGTTCAAAGCGGCCCTGTCGGATTGACTCGGTCGAGGATCTCGGTGTCTTCGACGGCCTGGCAGATGGCCTCTCGGGTGTTGCAGCGACCAAGCCCACCAACGAGAGATGAGCCCACCATGGCCAAGTACCTGATCAAAGCTTCCTACTCCCCCGACGGCCTCAAGGGCGTCATGGCCAAGGGCGGCTCGGCACGCGCCGAAGCAATCGAGAAGCTGGCTGCGGGTGTCGGCGGCTCCGTGGACGGTGTCTATTTCTCGTTCGGCTCCGATGACCTGTTCGCCATCGTCGAGGCCCCTAGCCATGAGGCGATGGCAGCGATCGCCGGCACCGTCGGCCAGACCGGTGCACTGAGCAACTACGAGACCGTCGTCTTGCTGACGCCGAGTCAGATCGACGACGCCGCGAACATGTCTGTCGACTACTCACCGCCAGGCAGCTGACATCCCACGCCGCACTCTGGGACCACTGCCAACCCAGGATGACGCATCCCCACGGAGTCATCCACGCCGATCCATGCGCGACACGATCATCGGACTGCACCACCACGACATGCCGAGCAGGACGGCAATGAACGCGGCCTCTTCAAGGAGATGCGGCGCCAGCAGCGCATCGCGGGTGCGATGAACTGGGAGCCGTTGTCAAACCCGATATTCGCCAGTCAACGCCCGGTTCCCGGATCAGTTCCTCAACACCACGCGGGTGTCGTCGGGGACCTGTGGTCGGCAGCCGACATGAGGCTGGCCGCGTAGTGGGTCTATTCGCCGCTAAGGCCCTCCGTTTCTCCATCGCGGCGCGAGCCGAGTCGCGGGCGCCATCCGGCCGTCGTGGTGACGTCGAGTCGCGACACATCCGGTAAGCGGTCAACCCTGGTCACTGGCAGGCGCCATTCGCTCGGGGCCGTGGGCTGCGGCTGCGGGACAGATGTCAGGGATTCGGCCTACTCTCGATGAGTGCCACCTCGAACGAGGTATGCCAAGAGCGGGAGCGTCAACATCGCCTACCAGGTGGTTGGCGAGGGCCCGATCGATCTGGTGATGGTGCCGGGTTTCGTGTCGCACGTCGAGGTGTCGTGGGAGCAGCCTAAGCTTGCGCATCTCCTGACCAGGCTTGGGTCGTTCGCCCGGCTGATCGTCTTCGACAAGCGCGGCACGGGCATGTCCGATCCAGCATCCAGCGCCCCGACGATGGACGAGCGGATGGACGACATCCGGGCCGTGATGGACGCCGCCGGATCAGAGAGGGCGGCACTCCTCGGGGTTTCCGAAGGAGGGTCCTTGAGCCTGTTGTTCGCGCTTCATCACGCTGAGCGGGCGCGCGCACTGATCCTGTATGGCTCATGGGCACGGCGGATGACTGCCCCTGACTATCCGTGGGGGATCGAAGCGCCGCAGCTGGAGAGCTTCCTCGCGACCATGGGCGAGGCCTGGGACACCGGCGAGTGGTGGGGTGATCCCGAGCATCCGAGCCCGTTCGACGACGAGCGTCACCGCGCGTGGTGGGCCCGCTACCTCCGGATGGCCGCGAGCCCGTCCATGGCTCAGCAGGTGATCCGGATGAATGTCGAGATCGACCTGCGCGAACAGCTGGCCGACGTGCGGACCCCGACGTTGATCCTGCACCGCTCGGGCGACCTTTGGATCCAGGTCGGGCACGCGCGGTTCATGGCCGAACGCATCCCGGGTGCGCGCTATGTCGAGCTTCCCGGTGAGGATCATCGACCCTGGCTCGGTGACGTGGATGCGATCCTCGAGGAGATCGAGGTCTTCTTGACCGGCAAGGTCAACCGGCCGCGTCGTCGTAACGCCACGGGGATCGACTCCTTGAGCAGGCGGGAGCGCGAGGTCGCATTACTCGCATCGCGCGGCCAAACCGCCCCCCAGATTGCGGCGCACCTGGTCATCAGCGAACGCACCGTCGAGACACACCTCGCGAGCATCTACGCCAAGCTCGGTGTCGCCTCGAAGGTGGAGCTCATCACGAACGCGACGACCCTCGGTCTGTGAACCAAAGACCCGTACAAGTACGGAAGTAGCCACCCCTGCCTCCTTCCTACGCTCACCTGCATGAACACCTTGACCGACCAGACCCCTCCCACCTGGACCACCGGGCGCGAGCTGTACAAGGTCGTCACCCACCGCTCGAACCTCAAGCGGACACTGACGCTCGCGTTGGTCGTTGGGACGGTGTTCTTCTCCATCAACCAGCTCGGGCTGGTCCTGGGCGGACATGCCACAACCGTGGTGTGGCTGAAGATCGCGGTGACCTACCTGACGCCAGTGTGCGTCTCGAACTTCGGCATCGCGTCGGCGACGCATCGTGCGGACGCCTGAGAGAAAGCCGGCTGTGATGAATGAATTGCGTGGATACAGACTCGAAGGAACGCTTCTCGAAGGATGCTCCTGCGGCATTCTGTGCCCTTGCTGGGTCGGCGAGGATCCCGACTTGGGGGCCTGCTATGCCTTCAATGCCTACCACATCGCGGCCGGATACATCGGCCCCGTCAACTGCGACGGGCTGAACTTCGTCCGCATCGTCGACATCCCGGGGAACGTTCTCACACCGGGCTCGTGGAAGCAGGTCGTCTTCCTCGACGACAGTGCGACCGACGTCCAGCAGAACGCGCTGGTGCGTGCTTTCGGCGGTGAGCTCGGAGGTCCGCTCGCGGACGTCGCGGGCCTGATCGGCGAGACGCTCGGCGTGGAGACCGCCAACATCACCCACCAGGTGACCGGCGGCAAGGGCACCATCACGATCGCGGGAGTTCTTGACGCCGAGATGGAACCATTCCGCGGGCCGGACTCCACCGTCACCACCTTGCGCGACAGCCTCTTCAGCACGGTTCCAGGCTCCCCTGCGTGGGTCGGCAAGACCACCAGACACCAGGTCACCCTCCCGAAGTACGGCATGGAGTGGTCCTACGACGGCCGCAACGCCATCCAGTCGGAGTGGAAGATCGGACACGCAGGATGACCACCGCCACCGCGCCGACCCAGCACTCCACCCGGGCCATCTACGCGGTCATCGGCATCGCGTGGCTGCTCGCCATCAGCACAGCCGCAACCGGGCATGCCAATGCGTTGCACCACCACACGCTCATCGAGAACGGGCCACCGCTGTGGGTCGGGGTGCCCATCTTCGTCCTGTCCTGGCAGGTGATGATCGCAGCGATGATGCTGCCCTCGAGCCTGCCGGTCATACGACTGTTCGCCCAGGCATCGGCGGCTCATCGGCGTGCACATGGTGCGCTCTCGGCGCTCCTCGCCGGGTACGCGACCGTGTGGACCGCGTTCGGCATCACCGCGTTCGTCGGCGACATGTTCCTGCATGCGACGGTAGACCATTCGCCATGGCTTCAAACCCACCAGCAGGTGATCGGGGGCGGGGTTCTCCTACTGGCAGGCGGCTTCCAGTTCTCTGCGCTGAAGGACCGGTGTCTGGACGTGTGCCGCCACCCCGCCGCCCTCATGCTCCGTCAGTACCGCCGCGGCGCCGGTCCCGCGTTCGACCTCGGCGTTCGACACGGACTGTTCTGCCTGGGATGCTGCTGGGCGCTGATGCTGGTGTCCTTCGCCATCGGCGTCGCGAACTTGCCGTGGATGGCGCTCTTCACCGCCTTGATGGTCTTCGAAAAGACCGGCCCGCACGGTGACCGCGGAGTGGCGCCTATCGGCGCCGGGCTCATCGGACTCGGCGTGCTCGTGCTATTCGGCCCCGCCGCCGAAATGTTCGCCTGAACCGAGCGCAGCGCCCGGGCGGCGCCGATGGTGGTGATCTCGAAGCGGCGGCTGGTCCATCCCGTCGCGCACCGTTTTGTTCAGCATGCTCCAGGCTTTGGCCACTTCCGGTCGTGGCGAGAAGACCACGGCGAAATTTGGGAGGAAGCCCCAGGCACTCTTCTGCTGCTGGTAGAACTCGGCGAGGGTTCCCTCGGCGGCCCCTTCAAAGACGATGTCGATGAACATGCCTCCTCTCCTGTCCCTCCGGAGCGGGCTCACCAGAGCACGACCCGCTGCTCGGGCCGCGGGGCGGCCAGACGAATCGGCTGAGCACCACGCGCTGCGCGCCAAGACCCATCCGCGCGTGTAGAGATTGCAGCAGCGAGGGCAACCGAAGCAGCGTCGAATCGAGCGTCGGCAGCGTTCAATCCCCGCTGATTGATGACACCACCTGCTGGGGTAGGTGTCGCCGGACAACATGCGATAGGGAGCGTGCAAGCCCGACGCGGGTACCGTCCAGAGCCACGTCCTGGTCACTGCCCGACCCGGGCCACCCGCGCCATTGCCGGCCAACCTACGCCGCATCCTCGGCCCCGCTGCATACCAACAGTGACGCACCGATCGGAACTCTTCGGTGAAGAGCTGTGAGGAGGTCAACCGGCGCTGACGACGCGATCGGTGCGGGGCACCTGACGAGCTGGAATGGCGTCGAAGCCTCTGCCGACAAGCGTCCACGCGGCGTACGACGAGAGCAGGAACACGTCGTGCCACGGGTCCATGCCGAGGAGCATGGCCAGCAGACCCGCCACGGCAGTCGCCACGAGCCCGCCACCAGCCATTGACGCACCCGACCTGAGCAGGGAGGTGCCCCAGGCAAGGCCGCCGACACAGAGCGCCAGGAAGCCCAGCAGGAAGAACACGAACGTCGCCTCGAGCGGCTCACTGTCGAGGGCAGTGATGGCGTAGACGCCAGCGAACAGGATCTGCAGCACGCACCCGACCAATACGCTCCGACGCCCGATCCGAGCGCTCCGCTTGGCGGGCACCATCCCCCGACGGCAGACCGACAGAAGCAGGAGCCAGCCGGCAAGCTGCGACACGGCGAAGATCTCCTGCCCTGCCACTTGGTCGCCGAACGCAGGCCAGGCCAGTTCGAGGACGACTGGAACGATGAGGACGACGGCCGCTGCTGCGGCCCGCGTAGAGCTGGACATGGGCTGTACCTCCGTGGAGCAGGGTCGGATTCCACCTGACACGTCGACGGTAGGGACCGCGGAAGCCGCCGTCGTCTGCCTCGGGACATCTGCCCAAAGACAGACGCGGACAAGCTTCGGGGTCTCTACATTGGTGCGGTGACGTGGCATCGAGTGGCTCGCGGAGCGTTGGTGACAACGGTGCTCGTGCTCGCCGTCAGTGCCCAGATCCAGATCTGGTCCGCCCCGCCGGCGTACGACGTCGGGGGGCGACTGCTCAACGCCGCCCTCGCCGCGCTGTACACCGTGCCGCTCCTGTTTGCGCGACGTTGGCCGCTCACCGTCCTGGTCGTCGTACTGGGCGCTGCAGCCATCGACTACACCCTGGGTGGCCACGGCGGACAGCAGTGGTTCGCCCTGCTGATCGCCGCGTTCGCCGTGGGCTCGTACGGAACGCCAGCCGCCTGGGGTGTCGGGTTGGTGGTCCTCGGAGCCGCGCTCCTGTCTGTCGACGTCCCGCGCCTCCAAGCAGGCGACCCGATCGAGGACGTGCTGCCGGGATGGTTCGTCCTCGCCGGCGTCTGGGGGCTGGGCGCGTGGCTCCGGCAGCGTCGCGCGACGATGAGGGAGCTGGCCGAGGAGGCCGACGCATTGGTCCGCGACCGTGACGAGGCGACCAGGGCCGCCGTCGTCTACGAGCGGGCTCGCATCGCTCGCGAGTTGCACGATCTCGTGGCGCACGCCATGGCGATCATCGTGCTGCAGGCGCAGGCCGGGGGACGCGTGCTCGACGGCGATGTCGAGGCAGCACGGCGAGCCTTCACCGACATCGAGTCCACGGGGCGGGAGGGGCTGACCGAGCTGCGTCGGTTGCTCGACATCCTCCTGGTGGAGGTCCCGCCCGAGGACGTAGATCCCCGGCCCGGGCTGGAGCAGGTCGAGCGCTTGGCGCAACGCGTCCGGGACGCGGGGCTCCCGGTGGAGCTTTCGGTGTCCGGTGACCCCAGGCCACTGCCTGCCGGGGTCGACATCTCCGCCTACCGGATCGTCCAGGAGGCCCTGACCAACACCCTGAAGCACGCCGGGCGTGCGTCCGCGTCGGTCGGCGTTTCCTATCGGCCGGGGGAGGTCGAGCTGTCGATATGCGATGACGGTGCCGCTGGCCCCCGCGAGCCTTGGCGGGATGCTCCTGGTCACGGCCTGATCGGCATGCGCGAGCGGGCCCGACTGTTCGGAGGTTCCCTGGACGCCGGACCGTCGCCGACCGGCGGGTTCCAGGTACGAGCGGTGCTCCCGACAGGTACGCCGTGATCCACATCCTGCTCGCCGACGATGAGGAGCTGGTCCGGACCGGGCTCCGGATGATCCTTCGCTCCGAGCCGGACCTCGAGGTCGTGGGCGAGGCGGTCAACGGCGAGGACGCACTCCGGAAGGTCAGCGAGCTCGGCCCCGACGTACTGCTTCTGGACCTGCGGATGCCCGACGTCGACGGGCTCGCCGTCCTCCGCAGGCTGCCGGCCGGCGCTCCCCCCGTCGTGGTGCTGACCACGTTCGACACCGACGCCAACGTCCAGGAGGCGCTCCTGGCCGGGGCGGCCGGGTTCCTGCTCAAAGACGCACCTGCCGCGCAGCTCGTCGCCGCGGTCCGGGCCGCCGCCTCCGGCGACGCGGTCCTCTCGCGATCGGTGGCACGACGCGTCTTCGAGCGCCTGCCCCACCAACAAGCCGTCTCGAGATCCGCTACAGGCGAGGGCCTCACCGAGCGCGAGCAGGAGGTCCTCACCTTGATCGCGGATGGGTGCTCGAACGCCGAGATCGCTCAACGGCTGCACATCGTCGAGGGCACGGTGAAGACCCACGTGGCAAGGATCCTGATGAAGCTGGGCGTCCGCGACCGACTGCAGGCGGTGGTCGCTGCCTATCGCGCGGGTCTGGTGACTCCCGGACCGCCGAGCCACCCCTGAGAGAACGTGCCGCGCGCGACTTCATCATGCAGGCTCATGGCCGACTCTGCACCAGATTGACGCGCTCAGTCGCCGACGGCCTCGCGACCCCGCCGGACGAGATTCGTGTCAGGTTGGAGCACGACCTGCTCATCCTTCCCGTCGTAGTCGACGAGACTGAGGAACAGTCGAAGCGCATTGACCCGGGCTCGCTTCTTGTCGTTGCTCTTGATCGTGTACCACGGCGCGTGGTCGGTGTCCGTTCGCAGGAACATCTCCTCCTTGGCATCGGTGTACGCCTCCCACTTGTCGAGGCTCTCGAGGTCCATGGGGGAGAGCTTCCAGCGCCGGACCGGGTCGAGCTGGCGGACAGCGAAGCGGGTCCGCTGCTCCTGCTGGGTCACCGAGAACCAGAGCTTGGTCACGTTCACATCGGCCTCGAGAAGCATCTGCTCGAACATCGGGGCCTGCACCATGAAGGTCCGGTACTCCTCCGTCATCGCAGAACCCCATCACCCGTTCGACACCCGCGCGGTTGTACCAAGAGCGGTCGAACAGGACGATGTCACCGAAGGTCGGGAGATGGGAGACGTACCGCTGGAAGTACCACTGCCCCAACTCGGTCGAGGTGGGCTTGGTCAGCGCCACCACCCTGGCGGACCGGGGGTTCAGGTGCTCCATGAACCGCTTGATGGTTCCGCCCTTCCCGGCGGCGTCACGTCCCTCGAAGACGATGACGTGCTTCTTGTCGTTGTCCTGAGCCCAGTACTGGAACTTCAGGAGTTCGATCTGGAGCAGGTACTTCTCCACCTCGTAGTCGTTGCGGCCCATCAGGTCGTCATACGGGTAGTTCTCCCGCCACGTCTCGACCGCCCTCCCATCGGGCCGGATCAACACTGGGATCGTCACCGTGGTCGTCACGCACGGTGTATCCCTCCCGCTCCAGGGAGTCGATGTATTCGCGGAGGCTCATCTGCTGCATGACTCATGCTCTCGCATCCCAGCCTGCCCAGGCACTGCTGACGCGAAGGTGAGTGTTGGCCTAGCCCGGATCCACCGCTGAGTTCGTCGTGCAAGGGGTGATCGGAGACGATTCGGGTGCTGACGCTGGGCGACGTGACTCGGCGCTCGGCAACTTCACGAGGTTGTGGGTACGGGCAAGCGCACGTGTGCGTCCAGCAGCCGCCAGTCGGCGCAGTCACCTATCCGCACAGCCGATGAGCGCGAGTGCGCTTCGTGTGCCAGGACGCCGCCTCCCTTCCTCAGGGGAGGGTCGACGTGGCGATTGCGGATGGACTGCGCGCTGGGTTCATGCCGAGCGGTGGGACACCAGTGCTGCCACAGCCGTGCAGGCCGCGGCCGAGGTGCGAGAGCGTGGGCAGGTTGTGGGATGGGGCTTGGTCGGGCCGCAGCGTCTTGACACCATGGCCCTGTGGATACGGCCGCTCCTCTGTCCGGTGACTCGGTCGCCGAAGTGGTCGTGGACCCGGTCCGGGCGAGGGTGTACGCCGAGGGGTGGCAGTCGTGGACTCCGAGCGCGACCTACGCACTGGGCGAGGTGCAGTGGGGGCCGGTGCAGCCGCGGACCTGGGTGTCGGGGTACGGCGGTTCGCGGCCGCGCCCACCGACGGGTCCGGGCACGTTCCAGGGTGACGGGTTGTTGATCGTGGACCCCGGCAACGGTGACGACGTCGTGACGATCGGGGCGAGATCCGGCGACGAGCCGATCCCCATCATCCGATGCGTCACGGTCGACGCTGACCGGGTCATCGTGCACAGCGCCGGCCCCTGTTCGGAGACGAGGAGTTCCTCGGCGAGAGGGATCGAGTGGGCGAAGACCGGCTTCGCGGAGGCGTTCGCCCGTGCCAGCGGCGTCGAGTGTGTGCGGCCTGCGCCGACCATCTGGTCGTCCTGGTACCAGTACTTCACCGAGGTCACCGAGGCCGACATGGATGAGAATCTCACCGCGATCCTCGAGCGTGAGGTGCCCGTCGATGTCGTGCAGCTCGATGACGGCTACCAAGCTGAGATCGGCGATTGGCTCGAGCTCTCCGACCGGTTTCGCTCCCTGGCTGGAATGGTCGAACGCATCCGCGCGGGAGGTTTGCGTGCCGGTATCTGGATCGCGCCGTTCTTGGTGGGTTCGCAGTCTCGGTTGGCCGCCGAGCACCCGGACTGGCTCGTGCGCGACAGCGACGACCTGCCGGTGCAGGCACTGCGCAACTGGGGACAGGACACGTATCCCCTCGATGTCACCCACCCTGACGTGCAGGAACACCTTGCCACGGTCTTCGGCTGGTTCACCGGGATCGGGATCGACTTGTTCAAGATCGACTTCGTGTACGCCGCGGCGCTGGCCGGACGACGCCACGACGCACACCTGACGGACGAGCAGGCCTACCGCCACGGTCTCGACCAGGTCCGCGCAGCCATCGGGCCCGACGCCTACCTGCTCGGGTGCGGAGCCCCGTTGCTTCCCTCGGTGGGGAAGGTGGACGGCATGCGGGTCAGCGCGGACACCGCACCGCAGTGGGCGCCCGAGCACGGCGACATGAGCCTCGCCGGTGGAGCCTCCGCGGAATTGTCGGTGATCGCGCGCTCCTACCAGCATGGCCGCTATTGGGTGAACGATCCCGACTGCGTCCTGCTCCGACCAGGGATCGAGGGCCGGGAGCGCCGCGCAGACCTGGTCGCACGTCACGGCGGTCTGCGTGGCTCCTCTGACCGGATCACCGCCCTGGACGACTGGGGACTGAACAAGACCCGAGAGCTCCTCGGCGCAGTGCCAGCGCCAACACCCTTCGCGCGGTAGACCAGCCCCGCACGCACGGAACCTGCAACAGGCGCCATCTCCGATCCTGGCGCTGGACAAGAACCGATGGCCCTGTCGGCAATCCTCGACGGGATCCCTGCCACCGTCTATGTGGGTTAGAGGACGTGGTCGCCCAACGGATGCCTGGACGCCTCTTGCCCGGGTGCACAACCATCCACGAATCCGGCTCGCTGGATGTCGGTGCCCCTCGCGCCGGTTGAGATCGCGACGGCGGCCGTGATCGCACAAGCGGTCGGGCGCGGGTGTCGGTGGTCTGTGAGTCAGCGACTGGGCGATGACTTCGGTCGCCTGCACCGGTCTGCTCGTTGAATGCGGCCGGTGTGGGCCGCGGGGAAGGCAGCGATGAAGGCGACCGTGGTGCGGTATCGGACACGGCCCGAGCAGACGGGCGAGAACCAACGACTGATCGAGGCGGTGTTCGCCGATCTGGAGAAGCGTGAACCAGTCGGCTTCACGTACAGAGTCTTCCGCCTCGAGGACGGCGTGAGCTTCGTCCATGTGGTCGTCGAGCACGACATCGAGCATCCTGACTCACTGCAGTCGGTGCCGGCGTTCCAAGCATTCGTCGAGGGCATCTCCGACCGTTGCGACGTCCCTCCAGTAGCGATGGGCGCCACGGTGATCGGCGGTTACCGCTGACGGTCGGATCCGGGGCCGGGTGGTCGGCTTGAGCCGGATCGATGGGGGTCAGGAACGCCGGTAGAAGCGCCAGAATCCGAAGTCCTCGATCGGGAGGACCTCGAGCTCGCCGAAGCCTGCGGCCTCGCCGTAGCCCTGCAGCGTTGACGGGCGCATCACTGTTCCTGTCCCCACGCTCGAGGGGAGGAAAGCCCGTCCGGCAGGCAGACGAAGAGGCGCTTCGCTCCGCACGCAGTGCCTCGTCCTTGGCCGCTGTCCCGCCGAGCCCGAACGATCGCCTCGCTAGGCCCGTGGGTGGGTCCGGTAGTAGTCGCGCCAGATCAGCTTGTGGACCGGGATCCAGCGCGGGATGTCGCGCAGGCCGGGGGTCAACGGCACGAGCATCAGTGCGAGTGTCAGCAGCATCATCAGCGCCCAGACCTGGGCGTCCGCGTTCTCGGAGGTGGAGAATGGGCGGACCTGGTACCAGAACGTGTAGAGCCACATCCAGGGTTGCCCGGGGTAGTTGCCGGTCTCGTTCATCATGCCCCACTGGTCGCCGCCGAGCTGTTGGGCGACAGCGCGGCCCTCGAGGTAGGCCCCGTCGGAGAGCAGAAGCAGGCTCCTGGTCTGGTCACCACCGTAGAAGTTGCCCGACGAGGTGAGCGACCCCTCGAGGTACCCCGACCGAGCAACGTCGAGGAAGGCTGCCGCCAGGGCCGGTACCGGTCCATAGTCGCCGGCGGCCGCCTGGGCGGGGTCCCCGTCCGGGGCTGCGGCGAGGGCGTCGGCGTACGCGGTCGCCCATGCCGTGCGCTGGCTCGCTGCCGCCGACTGCCACTGGGTGAGGGCGTCGGTCACGGCTGGTTTCCCGACCTGGTCGTTGAGTGGCTGCAGGACGAGCTCGGCGCTGTCGACCGGGATCCGGACGCCGCCGATCTTCTGCAGTGGGACCCCCAGGACGCTCTGGCCGTCGGCGTTGTGGTTGTAGGGCGGGCCATAGGTCGCGCTGGTCGTGGTGCCTGCCAGCTCACCGGTGGCGGTTGCGATCACGTCGGCCGGGTCCGCCTGGGCCCAGGTGGACATGGTGATCGCGGCTTCGTCCGGCGAGGAGAAGACCGCCGCCAGGACGACGGTGAGGAGGCTGACGACGCTGAGCGCGATGACGAACTCCTTGACCAGGTCGTAGGGCCGCTTGGAGAAGTCATGCGCGTCGGGGGTGCCCCGAGGCCGGGTCATGGCCATGTCCGTCACCCCCAGTGGCGTCGATGGGCGGCACGACGCCATGGCGCCGGACCAGCACGATGTGGACGACGGTCAGAGCGGCGACCACGAGGGGAAGCAGCACCACGTGCCAGAGCAGCATCTGTCCTGGGTTCAGCACGTTGAAGAAGGCTCCGGCACCGATTGCGTTGATGCCGTCCTTGCCCTCGGCGCCGATCCATTGCGAGTCGAAGTTGGACTGCGAGAGATAGCCCGTGAAGGCCGTGCCAATCGAGGCGACGAACGCGACGACGCCGGTGACCCAGGTCATCGTGCGCCGACCGCGCCAAGCGGCCATCCAGAACTTCCCCCACAGGTGGATCACCATGAACATGAAGAACAGCTCCACGCTCCACAGGTGGAGCGAGTTCACGAAATGGCCCACCCGCGAGACGTGCCACCAGCCCGAGCCTCCGAGGGTCAGCAGGATGCCGGACCCGAGCACCACCGTGAGGGCGGCCAGCGTGAGCACCCCGAACACGTAGATCCACGACGAGACGTACGACGGTTGGCTGTCGGGAAGTGCCTCGCCCGCGGGCACCAACCCTCCGATCCGCCCACGGAGTCGGACGGTCCAGCTGGCGTCGTGGGACGAGGGCGCGACCGCGCGTGGCACGGTGGTCATGACCCACCGCCCTCGGCTGGTTCGCCCCTCGAGTGCGCCGCCGTGCGGTGTCCGGGGAACGGCACGACCAGGGCCAGACCGAACAGCACCAGCATCGCGATGACGATGAGCAGATTGGTGATGCTGACGCTGATCACGCCCCAGTGGAAATAGTGCCCCGCCGCGGCAATCGCCCACGTGGGGAAAGCAGCGATGACAGGCATCCCGACCCCCTGAATGATGGGGCGCCTGATGGCGTCCGGACCCAACCAGCGTGACCCCCGTCACAGGACAGGGCTAGGGTCCTTTGGCCTGACCCGGGCAGCCTCGGTCCTGAGATGCCTCCGATCACCGCGCCCGTGCCCCGCCTGCGTCGCCCATCCGGCTGCTGGAGTCGTCCATCGCACCCATGCGCGTCGAGTGATCCCGACCTGGCAGCAGGCGACGTCGGACGGTGGCGTGCAACGCCGTCACCGCGGAATGAGACTCGCCAGGCCGACTGGACCCTGCGTCAAACCGCTGCGATTGGCCCGCCACTGGGCCGGACCCACGCGGTCGCCTGGGCCAGCTGTCTAGAGCCGACGCTGGAACGCCAGCTCCCGCCCCACGATGCGGTAGCCCAACCGCTCGTTGACCGCGATCATGTGGTCGTTGGTCTCTGCGTTCCAGGTGCCCAGGGTCTCGATCTGGGGCTCCTGCTCGGCGAGCCAGCGCATCATGTCGGCCTTGACCAGCAGGCCCAGCCGATGACCTCGGTGCTCTCGCAACACCGAGGTGTCGTGCTGGTGGGCCAGTCGCGGGTTCTCGATGTCGACCACCACGACCGAGTGCCCGGCCAGGCGACCCGTCGGCCGGTGCCGGGCCACCACCCGGTAGAGCCGGTGTCCGGACTCGATCGTCGAGCCCTCGTAGGCCTGCACGCGCTCGGCCGTGAACACCTCGTCCTCCATGTCGAGGTCGTCCAGCGGGGCGTCGTTGATGGCGTTCGCCAGCTCGACGACCGCCGGAAGGAGGGGCTCCGGCGTCCGACCGACGATCCGGATGAGCTCGTAGTCGGTCGCGAACGGCGCCGCCTCGTCGTACGCCGCATCAGCGAGGCCGGGCGGCAGCTCCAGCGGGTACTGCACGCGGTGGACCTCCTGGGAGGCACGCTCGAAGCCGTGGCGCTTCGCGAACCCCTCGACACCGGGCAGGTCCCAGCCACTGGCGCCGACCTTGGTGCATCCTTCGCCGCGACCCACGTGCATCAGTCGCTCCAGGAGCTCGGAGCCGTGGCCACGCCCGCGGCACTCCGGGTGCACGGTCAGGCCCAGCCAGGCGAGATCGCGGTTGTCCCACACTCCGGTCTCCACCTGCGCCACCCCGACGGGAACGCCGTCGACCGAGGCCAGGAAGTGCCGGTCCGGCGGTCCGTCCCAGCCGTGCCGCACCTGCATCTCCCGCCGGTGGGCACTCACCTCGGGCAGCCACGGTGTCTCGAAGGCCCGGGTGGCGTTGATGATCGCGCGTCCGGTCTCGACGACCTCCGTGTCGTCGGCGACGTACTCCGTGAGCTGCACCCCACCAGCGTGTGCCCGGCGTCGGGCCGTGTCGAACGATTATCGGCACGTCCTAGGGTCGAGGACATGAGCACTCCTGACGCGACCGCAGACATCGGACTCACCGGTCTGGCCGTGATGGGCCGCAACCTCGCCCGCAACATCGCCCGGCACGGACACACGATCGCGGTGCACAACCGCACCACCGAGCGGATGACGGCGCTCCTCGACGAGCACGGTGACGACGGCGACTTCGTCGGCTCGGAGTCCATGGAGGACTTCGTCGCCAGCATCAAGAAGCCGCGCGCGATCATCGTGATGGTGAAGGCCGGAGAGGCCACCGACGCCGTCGTCGACGAGCTCGTCCCGCTCCTCGACGAGGGCGACATCGTCATCGACGCGGGCAACGCGCACTTCGAGGACACCCTGCGACGTCAGCAGGCGCTGGAGGAGAAGGGCCTGCACTTCGTGGGGATGGGTGTCTCCGGCGGCGAGGAGGGCGCGCTCAACGGTCCGTCGATCATGGTGGGCGGTTCCGAGCACGCCTACGAGCGGCTCGGTCCGATCGTGGAGGACATCGCCGCCCAGGTCGACGGGACCCCCTGCGCCACTCATGTCGGCCCGGACGGTGCCGGACACTTCGTGAAGATGGTGCACAACGGCATCGAGTACGCCGACATGCAGCTGATCGCCGAGGCCTACGACATCCTGCGCAACGTGCTCTCCAAGGAGCCGGCCGAGCTCGCCGGGATCTTCCGCGAGTGGAACGAGGGCGACCTCGACTCCTTCCTGATCGAGCTGACGGCCACCGTGCTGGAGCACGAGGACGCGTCCGGCAAGCCGTTCATCGACGTGGTCGCCGACGCCGCCGAGCAGAAGGGCACCGGCCGGTGGACGGTGCAGAGCGCGCTGGACCTCGGCGTACCGGTGACCGGCATCGCCGAGGCGACCTTCGCCCGCAGCGTCTCGGGCCACACCGAGCAGCGCGAGGCCGCACGCAAGGTGTTCGACGAGACCAGCGACACGCCACCCGTCGAGGACGTCGACCAGTTCGTCGAGGACGTGCGCACCGCGCTGTACGCCGCGAAGGTGGTCGCCTACGCCCAGGGCTTCGACCAGATCGTCGCCGGCAGCGACGAGCACGACTGGGACGTCTCCCCCGGCGACCTCGCGACCATCTGGCGCGGCGGCTGCATCATCCGGGCCAAGTTCCTGGACCGCATCCGCGAGGCCTACGAGGAGGAGCCCGACCTGACCACGCTGATGACCCAGGAGTACTTCGCGAAGGCGCTCAAGGACGGCGAGGCCGGCTGGCGCCGGGTCGTCTCCACGGCCACGGCGTACGGCATCCCGGTGCCGGCCTTCGGCTCCTCGCTCTCCTACTTCGACGCACTCCGGCGCGACCGGCTCCCCGCCGCCCTGATCCAGGCCCTGCGCGACAACTTCGGCGCGCACACCTACCAGCGCGTCGACCGCGAGGGCACCTTCCACACCCTCTGGGCGGGCGACCTCAGCGAGACCGAGGCCTAGGAGAACCGCTGCAACGCGGCGCGTTACAGCGGATTAAATCACTTGCCACAGCGCATGGTCCTCGGTCACCCTCGACTGACCGAGACCACCCGTGCCCCGGCACGTGAGCGAGAGGAGATGCGACATGTCCACGACTGTCATCGGCCTGTCCGCAGACCGCCTCTTCCACGCCTGGAGCATGCATGTCCTCAACACCAGAGACCTCCACCTCTGACCCGATCGACCCCTCGTTCGTCTTCGACTTCCGCGCGTACGACGAACCCCTCGCCGGCCACCAGCGCTGGACCACCTGGCTCGACGTCGAGCCGCTCTGCCGTGGCCCCGAGCCCCGGCCGCACTGGGTGGTGACCGACCAGGCCGCCATCGACACCGAGCTCGGCATCCTGAAGACCGGCAAGGAGGCCGACGTCTTCCTGCTCGAACGCGCCGTCGACGGTGGCCCGGGCGTCGTGATGGCGGCCAAGCGCTACCGCAGCACCGAGCACCGCAACTTCCACCGCACCAACGCCTACACCGAGGGCCGACGAGGCAAGGACAGCCGCGAGGCACGCGCCGCCGCCAAGGGCTCCTCCTTCGGCCGCATCGTGGCGGCCGGCCAGTGGGCCAACGCCGAGTGGGAGTCGCTGAAGCGCTGCTGGTCGCTCGGTCTGCCCGTGCCCTACCCGGTGCAGATCGACGGCACCGAGCTGCTGATGGAGTGGGTCAGCGTCGACGGAGAGACGGCCCCGCGACTCGCCCAGTCACGGCCGACCCCGGCCCTGCTCGCGTCGTACTTCGACCAGCTCCGCGAGGCGATGGCCACGATGGCGCAGCACGGGATCGTGCACGGCGACCTGTCGGCGTACAACATCCTCGCGGCGGGTGACCGGTTGGTGATCATCGACCTGCCGCAGTGCGTCGACCTCGTCGCGAACCCCCAGGGGATGGACTTCCTGCTGCGGGACTGCGCCAACGTCTGCGCCTGGTTCCGCGGGAAGGGGCTGGACCCGGACGTGGCCGACGAGAACGCCCTGTTCGCCGACCTGCTGTCGACCGCGTTCTGAGGTGTCAGCGCTCAAGCACGGAGGCCGATCAACCCGAGGCGCACGACACGCAGCCCGGAGACGAGCAGCGGAACGGCCACGCACAAGAGGAATGCCCGCTGACCTCCCTCCGGGCCAACCAGGGCACCCACCAGCGAAGCCGACCCGACGACCAGGAACACGGCACCCACGGCCACGAACCCGTGGCCGATCCGACGACCGGAGGACCCGTCCTCGGAGGCTCGCCCCTGGCTGCCCATACAGCGAGCATAGGAGGACGACGAGAGCGCGGGGCAGCGACTAAGGTCTCGTCATGCCCACTGATCCACTCTTCGCCAGCGGAGGGGAGATGGCGGGGCGACTGGCGGCCCACGACTGGGCGAGCACACCGCTCGGCGCCGTGGACTCCTGGTCCCCCGGCCTGCGCGCGTCGGTCGGGATCATGTTGCGCACCCGCTACCCGATGCTGCTCAGCTGGGGCGAGCACCTCGTGATGCTCTACAACGACGCGTTCATCCCGACGCTCGGCACCAAGCACCCCGACGCCGTGGGCGGTCTTCTCCGGGAACAGTTCGCCGAGGTCTGGGACGCGGTCGGCTCGATGCAGGAGTCGGTCCTCGCGGGCGGACCGGCGACGTGGGACGAGGATCTCCCGCTGGTCATCGAGCGGGGCACCGGCCCGGAGGAGGCGTTCTTCACCTTCTCCTACTCCCACGTGCCCGACGAGGCAGGCACCGGCGGGGTGCTGGCCGTCCTCACCGTCACCACCCCCAAGGTCGTCGCCGCCCGTCGCCTGGGCGTGCTCAACCAGCTCGCGGTGGTGGCCCAAGCAGCGTCCGCCCCCGAGCAGGCCATGACGGCTGCGCTGGAGGTGCTCGGAGCCGCGGACCAGGAGCTGCAGGGCGGCGCCCTCTACACGCGCGGCGGCCTGGCCGGCGGTGGTACCGGGCGGCTCTCCCGCACGATGGTGTTCGGGGAGGCGGACGACGAGCTCCTCCCCCGTCTCGTCGACGCACCGGACCACCCGGTGACCCGAGCCTGGGCCGTGCAGCGACCCGTCCACCGGACCGTCCCGCGGCCGTGGGCCGCGGTGCCGGTGCGTGGCCAGGGCGAGGTGGAGGCCGTCCTGGTGCTGGTGCCGCATCCGCTGCGGCCCTACGACGAGGACCACCAGCGCTTCGTCGCACTGGTCGGGGACCAGCTCGGGCAGATCCTCGCCCTGGCAACCGCGAGGGCGCGCGAACAGGCCCGCCTCGAGGCGCTGGCTGCGCTCGACGCCGCGAAGACCGCCTTCCTGTCCAACGTGAGCCACGAGTTCCGGACCCCCTTGACCCTGCTGCTCGCGCCGCTCGAGGACGTCCTCAACGGGCGCGAGAAGTCCATCGAGCTCGAGGACGTCGAGGTGATGTACGCCGGTGCGCACCGGCTCCTGCGGATGGTCAACGCCCTGCTCGACGTCGCGCGCATCGAAGCCGACGGTCTCACCGCCGACCCTGAGCCGACAGACCTCGCGCAGATCACCCAGGACCTGCTCCAGCCCTTCGAGGATGCCGCGTCCCGCGCCGGCCTCACGCTCGTGGCCGAGCTGAACCCGGCCGTCGGACCCGTGCTCGCGGACCCGGAGCTGTGGGAGAAGATCGTGCTCAACCTGGTCGCGAACGCGATCAAGTTCACCCGCGAGGGATCGGTCCTGGTGGTCCTCACCAGCCGCGGCGAGCAGGTCGTGCTGCGCGTGACGGACACGGGTCCCGGCATCCCCGAGTCGGAGCTCGGCCAGGTCTTCGACCGGTTCCACCGGGTGCACAGCGGCGATGCCCGCGACGTCCAGGGGACGGGCGTCGGCCTGACGCTCGTGGCCGAGGCGGCCCGCGCGATGGGCGGCACGGCCAGGGTCGAGTCGCAGGTGGGGGTCGGGTCCACCTTCGAGGTGGCGCTCCCCCTGGTACCCACGGCGCAGAGCACGACCTCGACCTGGAAGCCCGGTCTGAAGGCGGCCCACGCCCTGGCCGACGACGTCGCCCTGTCCGGCCAGGAGGCAGCCGATCCCGGCGTTGCGGGTCCCCGGTCCGATGACGTCCGGCCGGTCATCCTGGTGGTCGAGGACAACGCCGCGGTGCGATCCAGGGTCGCGCGGCTGCTACGGAGCCTGGGCCACGTCACGACTGCGGGCGACGGGCTGGCGGCCCTGGACGTCCTGCGGTCCACGAAGGTCGACCTGGTCGTCTCCGACGTGATGATGCCCCGGCTCGACGGTCTCGGACTGCTCAAGGAGATCCGTGCCGACGAAGGGCTGCGCGGTACGCCGGTCATCCTGCTGTCCGCCCGTGCGGGATCCGAGGCGGCTGCCGGTGGCATCGACGCCGGCGCGGACGACTACGTGGTCAAGCCGTTCACCCCGGGCGAGCTGCTCGCCCGGTGCCGGACCAGCCTGGAGCTCGCGGAGTACCGCGCGAAGGCGGCCGCGGGCCAGGTGCGCGGCGCGCTGCTGGCGGGGGTCAGCCACGACATGCAGACGCCCCTCGCGGTGATCACCACCTCGCTCGGGCTCCTCGGCGAGACCGACCTCACTGACGAGGACCGCACCCGGATCGCCAGGCGTGCGCGTGCTCGCGCCTCACAGCTCACCCGCCTCGTCACCCAGTTCCTGGACTGGTCGCGCCTGAGCATGAACCAACCCCTGCCCATCCGGATCGAGCACGTGGACCTCGCTGTCCTGGTCCGCGCTGTCGCCTCGGAGCACGACGGGGTCCAGGTCACCGGCGACGAGGTGGCGACCGAGATCCGTTGCGACCGCCAGCGCACCGAGCAGATCCTGCACAACCTCGTCGAGAACGCGAAGCGAGTGGCCTCGGGCGTCGAGATCCGGCTCGGCGGGACGAGGACGACCTCACCGTGCGCGTGGTCGACGACGGTCCGGGTGTCAGCCCGGAGGTGCTGGCCCGGCTGTTCGAGGCCTTCGGTCCGTCGACCGCTCAGAAGGGCAGTGGACTGGGACTGCACGTCTCCCGCGAGGCCGCCCGGGCACAGGGGGGCGACCTGGTCCTCGAGTCGACCGGCCCCGAGGGCTCGGTCTTCCTGCTCAGGCTTCCCCGCCACCGGGCTCAGTGACGGAACCGGCTTCGAGGGCACGCCAGCCGTCCTGGTCGTGCACCGCCATCCCGGCGTACGCCGGCACGCGTGCCGCCTCGGCGTCGACCACCTCGAGGGCCTCGGCCATGGCCGCGTGACCTCGCGCGAAGAAGGTCTGCTTGCGCTGCACGGGGTCCGGTCCGAGGTCGTTGGTCTCGACAGCGAGACTGCACGGGATGCCCAGCCGGTCGGCCGTGGCGAGGCTGGTGCGAGCGACGTCGATGATGCTGTCCGGGCCGGTGGCGACGTTGCGGAAGCTGAGCACCGTCACGGCGTCCACGAGGCGCAGCACCGCCTCGTCCAGCGGGGTGCCCGAAGCGGTCCGGACCTCGTGGAGCCAGAAGGCGAGGTCCGCCTCCAGCCGCAGCGGACAGGTCGCGGCCAGCCGGCGCAGGACGTCGACGTAACCGGCCACCACCTCTGCACGACGCGCGTCCCAGTCGGTGCGCGCCCAGGGCTCGACGTCGAGGTGGACACCGTCGAAGACCTGCATCGCACACACGGCGCGTGCCCAGCCCATGGCCTGCTCGGGATGGTCGACCCACTCCCCGTCGCCGCCCAGCGCCGAGACCGAGATGCCGGCAGCGTGCGCCGCCAGCACGACCTCGCGCGCCCACCGCACGTCGGAGACGGGTGCGAGGTCGGGACGCACCGCGACGAACAGCTCATCCACATCGTGACGCACCGCCCACGGCACCAGCTCGCCCGCCGGGGGCTGCTTCCACACCCAGGTGGCGCGTCGCACGGTGTCGGTCAGCCCAACCGCTCGATGATGGTCACGTTGGCCTGCCCGCCGCCCTCGCACATCGTCTGCAGGCCGTAGCGACCGCCGGTGCGCTCGAGCTCGTTGAGCAGCGTGGACATGATCCGGGTGCCGGTCGCACCGATCGGGTGGCCGAGAGCGATGCCGCCGCCGTTGACGTTGACCTTCTCGAGCGGGACGTCGAGCTCACGCGACCAGGCGAGTACGACGGAGGCGAACGCCTCGTTGCACTCGAACAGGTCGATGTCGTCGATGGAGAGCCCGGTCTTCTCGAGGGCGTGGCGCGTCGCCCGGATCGGTCCGGTCAGCATCCAGACCGGGTCGTCACCGCGCACCGAGAGGTGGTGGATCCGTGCGCGGGCGGTGAGACCGTGCTGCTCCAGCGCGTCCTCCGAGGCGATCAACATCGCCGACGACGCGTCGCAGATCTGCGAGGCCACCGCGGCCGTGATCCGACCGCCCTCGGCCAGCGGCTTGAGCCCGGCCATCTTCTCCAGCGAGGTGTCGCGCGGGCACTCGTCGGTGTCGAAGTCACCTACGGGCGCGATCTCGTTCTTGAACCTGCCCTCGTCGATGGCGGTCCGGGCGCGGGTGTGCGAGTCGAGGGCGAACTGCTCCATCTCCTCGCGGCTGATGTCCCACTTCTCGGCGATCATCTCGGCCGACCGGAACTGGGAGACCTCCTGGTCGCCGTACCGCTCCAGCCAGCCGGGCGACTCCGCGAACGGCGTGGAGAAGCCGTACTGCTGGGCGACCAGCATCGCCGCGGAGATCGGGATGGCGGACATGTTCTGCAGGCCACCGGCGACGACGAGGTCCTGGGTGCCCGACATGACGCCCTGGGCGGCGAAGTGCACGGCCTGCTGGGAGGACCCGCACTGCCGGTCGATGGTCACGCCCGGGACGTGATCGGGAAGCCCCGCCACGAGCCACGCCGTACGCGCGACGTCTCCGGCCTGGGAGCCGATCGTGTCGCAGCAGCCCATGATCACGTCGTCCACCGCGCCCGCGTCGATGCCGGTGCGCTCGACCAGGGCCTTCAGCACGTGCGCGCCGAGGTCGGCGGAGTGCAGCTGCGCGAGCGAGCCACCCCGCTTGCCCACGGGGGTGCGGACGGCGTCGACGATGTAGGCCTCAGTCATGTTCTTTGAATTCCTTCCAGCAGGATATGCAGGTACTGGTCGGCGACCTGGTCGGGCGAGAGGTCACCCCCGGGGCGGTACCAGCGGACGGCCACCCACACGGTGTCGCGCAGGAACCGGTAGACGAGCTCGACGTCCAGGTCGGAGCGCAGCTCCCCCGCAGCCACTCCGTCCTGGAGCAGCCCGGTCCAGAGGGTGCGGAAGCGGACGTTGCGCTCGTGGAGGTAGGCGAACCGGTCGAACGTGGCCAGGTAGACGGCGTCGGTCTGGAAGATCGCCACCTCGCTGTGGTGGCGGTCGATCGCGTCGAAGGAGACGCGCACGACCGCCTCGAGCTTCGCCCGGGGGCTCTGGTCCGAGGCCTCGATCGCGTCGTACTGCTGCCACAGCTCCGTCTGGAAGGAGTCGAGCAGCTCGTCGACCATCGCCTCCTTGGAGTCGAAGTGGTGGTAGAGGCTGCCGGACAGGATCCCCGCTGCGTCGGCGATGTCGCGCACGGTGGTGTTCTTGAAGCCGCGCTCGGCGAACAGCTTCGCCGCGATGGACAGCAGCTCCTCGCGCCGCGTCCGCGTCGGCGTCGGCGCCTCGCTAGGCATGCTGGCTGCTCACCGAGACGACCTCGCCGGTGAGGTACGACGAGTAGTCGCTGGCCAGGAAGACCATCACGTTGGCCACCTCCCAGGGCTCGGCCGCCCGCCCGAACGCCTCGCGCTGCTTGAGCTCGTGGAGCAGGTCGTCGGAGGTCACCTTGGCCAGGAAGGGGTGCATCGCCAGGCTGGGCGAGACGGCGTTGATCCGGATGCCGTGCGGGGCGACGTCGAGCGCAGCGCACCGGGTCAGGGCCATCACCCCCGCCTTCGCCGCGGCGTAGTGGGCCTGGCCCTCCTGCGCCCGCCAGCCGATCACCGAGGCGTTGTTGACGATCACGCCGCGCTTGCCGGTGTCGATCATCTTGGTCGAGGCGGCGCGGATGCAGCGGAAGGTGCCGGTCAGGGTGATGTCGATGACCTTGCTCCACTGGTCGTCGGTCATCTCGGTGATCGCCGCCGTGCCGCCGAGGCCGGCGTTGTTGACCATCACGTCGACACCACCGAACTCGTCGGCCGCGTCGATCAGTGCCTGCACCTGCGCCTCGTCCGTGACGTCGCAGAGCAGCGAACGCACGCGGTCGTCGCCGAACTCCTCCTCGAGGGCGGCCTCGGCCTCGCCGAGACGGCGCTCGTGGGTGTCCCCCAGGACAACCGCCTTCGCGCCCTCCTCGAGCACACGGCGTACGACGGCGGCGCCGATGCCCGCGCCCGCCGCGGCCGTCACCACGACGACCTTGTCGCGGAGCAGGTCGTGGCCGGGCACGTAGTCGGGCGTGGGCTGCTCGGGTCTGGTTGCCGTCATCGACTCTCCCTCGGTCTCTGCTCTCGTGGAAGGCGAAGCACTCTCTCGGCCAGGACGTTGCGCTGGATCTCGTCGGACCCGCCGTAGATCGTGTCCGCACGGGTGAACAGGAACATCCGCTGCCACTCGTCGAGGTCGTAGTCGGGCCCGGTGGTCAGCGAGTCGGCGCCGCGCACCTGCATGGCGAGCTCGCCGAGGGTGCGGTGCCAGCCGGCCCAGAGCAGCTTGGAGATGCTGGCCTGCTGGGGCGCCTGGTCCTCGCTCAGGGTGCGGAGCGCGTTCAGCCGGATCACCTCGAGCTCGACCTGCGCCTGGGCGAGGCGGTCGTGGATCACCGGGTCGTCGTACGTCCCGTTGGCGCGGGCCACCTCGAGCAGCGCATCGAGCTCGCGCTGGAAGCCGACCTGCTGGCCGATCGTGGAGATGCCGCGCTCGAAGCCGAGCGTGGCCATCGCGACCTTCCAGCCGTTCCCCGCGCCGCCCACGACGAGGTCGGCGTCGGTGCGGGCCCCGCTGAAGAAGACCTCGTTGAACTCCGAGGTGCCGGTGAGCTGGATGATCGGCCGGACCTCCACGCCCTCCTGGTCCATCGGCACGAGCAGGTAGGACAGTCCGTGGTGCCGCGTGGAGCCGGGCTCGGTCCGCGCCACCACGAAGCACCAGTCGGCCAGGTGCGCGAGCGAGGTCCAGACCTTCTGGCCGTCGATGACCCAGGCACCCTGCCCATTCGGTGGCGTCCAGCTTCGCCTTGGTCGACACGTTGGCCAGGTCCGACCCGGCACCGGGCTCGGAGTAGCCCTGGCACCAGAGCTCCTCGACGGCGACGATCTTCGGCAGGAAGCGCTGCTTCTGCTCGTCGGTGCCGAACGCGATCAGGGTCGGGCCGAGCAGCTCCTCGCCGAGGTGGTTGACGCGGGCGGGCGCGTTGGCGCGGGCGTACTCCTCGTGGAAGATCACCTGCTGGAAGAGCGGCAGCCCGCGGCCGCCGTACTCCGTGGGCCAGCCGATGCAGGTCCAGCCGTGCTGCGCGAGGTGGCGGTCCCACGCGAGCCGCTCGTCGTGGGCCTCGTGCTCGCGGCCGGGACCGCCCAGGCCGCGCAGCTCGGCGAACTCGCCGGAGAGGGCCTCCTCCAGCCACGCGCGGACCTCGGCGCGGAACGCCTCGTCCTCGGGACTGTAGGAGAGATCCATACCGGTACGGTACCCTACCAAGCACTTGTTTGGTCAGCCGTCAGGAGCGTCGATGCCCGCCTCACCGCGCACGCTGCCTGCCGTCCTGCGCGCCGCCGCGAGGACGTACGCCGACCGCCCGGCGTACGTCGAGGACGGACGATCGCTGACCTATGCCGACCTGCTCGCGCGGGTGCAGGAGACGGCCCGCGGCTACGTCGCCCTCGGCCTCGAGCCCGGCGACCGCGTCGTGGTCTGGGCCCCGAACAGCATCGAGTGGGCCGTGGCCGGGCTGGCCGTCTCGTACGCCGGCGGGGTGCTCGTCCCGGTCAACAGCCGCTACACCGGCCACGAGGTCGCCGACATCGTCCGCCGCACCGACGCCCGCCTCGCGGTCGTCGCCGACGGCTTCCTCGGCCGCACCCAGGTCGCCGACCTCCTCTCCCTCCCCGACCTCGACTCCCTCGCGGCGGTCATCCGGATCGGCGAACCGGATAGTCCCATGCAAACGGACCCCGATCTCGGCCGCAGAAGGGGTCCGATACGACATGGGACTATCCGGGTCGTCGAGTTCCCCGACCTCGCCGAACTCGGCGCCGAGGTGAGCGAGGACCACGTGGAGGCGCGGGCGGACGCGGTGTCGCCGGAGGACGTGGCGGACATCCTGTTCACCTCGGGTACGACGGGCCGGCCGAAGGGCGCGATGAGCGCCCATCGCCAGACGATCGGTGTCGCGGACGCGTGGGCCGGGCTCGGTGGGGTGAACGCCGATGACCGCTACCTGGTGGTGAACCCGTTCTTCCACTCCTTCGGCTACAAGATCGGCATCGTCGTCGGGCTGCTCACCGGCGCGACGCTCTACCCGCTGGCCACCTTCGACCTCGACGCGACGATGCGGCTGATCCAGGACGAGCAGATCACCGTGCTCCCGGGAGCACCGACGATCTACCAGTCCCTGCTCACGGCTCCCGGCACGCGACGAGTTCGACCTCTCCTCGCTCCGGCTCGCGGTGACGGGCGCGGCGGTGGTGCCGGTCGTGCTGATCGAGCGGATGCGCGCCCCCGGTCCCGAGGGTCTGGCGATCGACACCGTGGTCACGGCCTTCGGGATGACCGAGGCCGTCGTCGCCACCATGTGCCGCCCGGGTGACTCGGCCGAGACGGTCGCGACCACCTGTGGCAGCGCGATCCCGGGCATGGAGGCACGCATCGCCGACGAAGGGCGAGCTGCTGCTGCGCGGCGAGTACGTGATGCTCGGCTACCTCGACGACCCCGAGGCCACCCGCGAGGCGATCGACAGCGACGGCTGGCTGCACACCGGCGACATCGGCACCCTCGACGACGCCGGCAACCTGACGATCACCGACCGGCTCAAGGACATGTACATCTCCGGCGGCTTCAACGTCTATCCCGCCGAGGTCGAGCAGGCGTTGATGCGCCTGGAGGGGGTCGACGACGTGGCCGTGGTCGGCGTACCCGACGAGCGCCTGGGCGAGGTGGGCAAGGCGTACGTCGTCCGCGGCGATGACTCGCTGGAACCCGACGACGTGATCGCCTTCGCCAAGGAGCGCCTGGCCAACTTCAAGGTCCCCCGCCAGGTGGAGTTCCTCGACGTGCTCCCCCGCAACCTCGGCGGCAAGGTGCTCAAGACCCAGCTGAGGGACGCATGAACCTCGACCTCTCCGAGTCCGAGCTCGCCTTCCAGGCCGAGGCCCGCGCCTGGCTCACCGAGAACGTGCCGACAACACCGTTGCCGTCGATGGACACCCCCGAGGGCTTCGTCGCCCACCAGGAGTGGGAGGCCAAGCTCGCCGACGCGCGCTGGGCGGTGGTCAGCTGGCCCGAGGAGTACCACGGTCGCGGCGCCTCGCTGGTCGAGTGGGTGATCTTCGAGGAGGAGTACTACCGCGCCGGCGCCCCCGGGCGGGTCAGCCAGAACGGCATCTTCCTGCTCTCCCCCACGATCTTCGAGAACGGCACGAAGGAGCAGCAGGACCGCTGGCTGCCGTCGATGGCGACCGGCGAGCAGATCTGGGCCCAGGCCTGGTCCGAGCCCGAGGCCGGCTCCGACCTCGCCTCGCTCCGCTCCCGCGCCGAGCGGGACGAGTCGCGCGGCGGCTGGGTGCTGAACGGGCAGAAGACCTGGTCCTCGCGGGCGGCGTACGCCCACTGGGGCTTCGGTCTCTTCCGCAGCGACCCGGACTCGCAGCGTCACCACGGCCTCACCTACTTCTGCTTCCCGCTCGACGCCGACGGCGTCACCGTGCGGCCGATCGCCCAGCTCGACGGCGAGCCCGGCTTCGCGGAGCTGTTCTTCGACGACGTCTTCGTGCCGGACACCGACGTCCTCGGCGACCCCGGTGCCGGCTGGTCGGTCGCGATGAGTACGGCGGGCAACGAGCGCGGTCTGTCACTGCGTTCCCCCGGACGGTTCTGCGCCACCGCGGAGCGGCTGGTCGACCTGTGGCGCCAGCAGGGCTCGCCCGCTGAGCATCGCGACCGCGTGGTCGATGCCTGGCTCGGCGCCGAGGCCTACCGGCTCTACACCTGGGGCACGGTGAGCAGGCTCGTCGCCGGCGGCCAGATCGGGTACGCCGGGTCGGTGAACAAGGTGTTCTGGTCCGACCTCGACGTGGCGATGCACGAGACGGCGCTCGACCTGCTCGGCCCCGAGTCGGAGCTGCGCGGCTCGTGGCTGGACGGCTACCTGTTCTCGCTGTCCGGCCCGATCTACGCCGGCACCAACGAGGTCCAGCACAACGTCATCGCCGAGCGCATCCTCGGACTCCCCCGGAATCTCGTGGCGAGCCGAAGGGGGCCTGATGGACTTCCGACTCACTCCCGAGCAGACCGGTTTCGCCCAGTCGCTGGGCGAGCTGATGAGCAAGGCCGACTCGGTCGCGGCTGCTCGCGCCTGGGCCGACGGGGACCACGATCCCGGACTCGCCCTCTGGAAGCGGCTCGCCGAGCAGGGCGTGACGGCACTCGTGGCCCCGGAGGACGAAGGCGGTCTCGGCGGCACCCTGGTCGACCTCGTGGTGGCGTTCGAGGTGCTGGGCCACCACCTCGCCGTCGGGCCCTGGATCGAGTCGGCCGCCCTGGCTCCCCAGGTGGACGGCGACCTGGTGACCGTGGCGGTCGCTGAGGTCGCGCCGTACGCCCTCGACGCGGACGTGGCCACGACTCCTGCACGGCGTCGCCGGTGAGCAGGTCCGCTCGGTCGACACCACTCGACGGCTCTTCGCGTCGACTCTCACTGCGACGTACGACGACGCGGCGCTCGACCGGGCCACCCTCGCCGCCTCCGCGCAGCTGTTGGGATGTGGCGAGCGTCTGCTGGCCGACTCGGTGGAGTACGTCAAGCAGCGCAAGCAGTACGGCCGCACGATCGGCTCCTACCAGGCGATCAAGCACCAGCTGGCCGACGTGCGGATCGCGCTCGACTTCGCCCGACCGCTGGTGCTCGGTGCCGCGTTGACGGCTGCGAGCCGCGACGTGTCTGCTGCCAAGGTCGCCGCCGGTGACGCGGCGTACCTCGCGTCACGGGTGGCCCTCCAGGTGCACGGCGCGATCGGCTACACCGCCGAGTTCGACCTCGGGCTCTGGATCAACCGCGTGCGCGCGCTGGTCGGCGCCTGGGGCACCTCGTCGTACCACCGCGGCCGGATCGCCGAGCGCGTCTCTGATGCACTTCGCCCGCACCGAGGAGCAGGACGAGCTCGCTGCCATCGTCCGGTCGCTGCTCGACAAGCGCAGCGACAGCGCAGCCGTGCGGGCTGCGACCGAGTCCGAGGCCGGGCTACGACGTGGCCCTGTGGCAGGCGCTCTGCGAGCAGGTCGGTGTCGCGGCGCTCCCCGTCCCCGAGGAGTACGACGGCTTCGGCGCCTCGCTCGTCGAGACGGCGGTGGTCCTCGAGGAGCTCGGCGCCAACCTGGCACCCTCGCCGCTGCTCGCGACGAGCATCGCGACCGCCGCCGTGATCCTGCACGCCGACGAGGAGACCAAGCGTGACCTGCTCCCGCGGATCGCGGCCGGGGAGACCGCCACGGTGGTGCTCGACGAGCTGGTGCTGGACCCCGAGGCGTCGATCGCACTCCTGCCCACCACCGCCGGTCTCTCGGTCCTCGACGCGGCCGACCTCGCTCGCCGCGAGTGCCTCGACCAGACGATCCGGCTCGGCACCCACGACCCGCAGGAGCCCGGCGTGGCTCGGGAAGTGCAGCCGGTCCGCGACATCGCCGCCGCCCTCACCTCGGCCCTCCAGGTCGGCGCCGCGCAGCGTGGTCTCGACCTGACCGTCGCCTACTCCAAGGAGCGGGTCCAGTTCGGTCGGCCCATCGGGTCGTTCCAGGCACTCAAGCACCGGATGGCCGACATGCTCGTCCTGGTCGAGGCGTCCCGGTCTGCCTCCTGGGGCGCGACGGCGTCGGCGGCGGCGTACCTCACGGAACCGTCGGAGCAGAACGCCGCGCTGCTGAGGCGACGTGCTGCCGTGGCCCGCTCCTACTGCTCCGACGCGCTGGACCACGTGGCTTCCGAGACGGTCCAGCTGCACGGGGGCATCGCGATCACCTGGGAGCACGACGCGCAGCTGGTCTTCAAGCGGGCCCACGTGCTGAGCCGGCTCTGGGAACCCGCGCACGTCGCGCGTGCGTCCGTCCTCGACTCGACCGGGCTCACACCCGGCTGAGCACACGGACCAGCGGCGTGGGGACGCGGTCGAGGTCGAGCGCCTCGACGAGCCGCTGCGCGTAGAGGCTCTTGCGGCCCGAGCGGACGCCGATGAACCGGTGCAGGTGCTGGACGGTCGACTGCGTCGCGTTGAGCCGGTTGGTGCTGCAGGATCCGCAGCGAGGGCAGCTCGCCCTGCGCCTCGATGACCGCTTCCACGGCGTCCTCCCCGAGCGCACGGATCAGCTCGTGCTCCAGGTCGGGTTCGCACGCGAAGAAGCCGAGCTCCTCGAGGCGCGCGCGGTCCGGGACAGGTCCACGGCCGCCGCGCTCGAGGCCGCGCCGGAAGAAGCGCTCCTCGGGGGCGTCGTACAACCCGGCCAGGGTCGGACTCGCGCCGGTGGCAGCCAGGTCCTCCAGCCACCTGCCCACGTTGGTCGCACCCGCCAGGTCCACGACCTCCACACCCTCGCGCTCCAGGTCGCGACCCAGCCGACGCGCGAGCGTGCGCAGGGCGACCCGGTCGCTCTCGCCCTCGACGACGACGAGGGCGCGCGCGTTCGACCACATCAGGCGGTGGGCCGGGCTCAGAGGTACGCCGCCCGGAGCCGGCGCTTGAACAGCTTGCCGGTCTCCTCCCGCGGGAGCTGCTCGGTGAGCACCACGACCTTCGGCACCTTGTACGACGCGAGGTGCTCGCGCACGTGCTGCCGGACGCGCTCCTCGGTGATCTCGCGCGCCGGGCACCGGCTGGACGTGGGCTGCGAGCGCCTCCCCCAGGTCGTCGTCCGGGATCCCGAACACGGCGACGTCCGCGACGCCGTCCATGCGCGTGCAGGCAGTTCTCGATCTCGGCGGGGTAGATGTTCACGCCACCGGCCACCACCATGTCGGTGAACCGGTCGGTCAGGTAGAGGATAGCCCGCCTCGTCGACGCGCCCGATGTCGCCGATCGTGATGTAGCCGTCGGCCTCGATCGCCCGGCGCCCCTCCTCGTTGCCGATGTAGGTGAAGTCCGGCCAGCCGGTGGGCGACTTCCCGTAGACCATGCCCGCTCTCGCCGACCGGCACCTCGCGCTGCTGCTCGTCGAGGATCCGGATGTCGGCGTCCAGGAACGGTCGGCCCACCGTGCCGGGGCGGGCGAGCGCCTCGGCGCTGTCGTGCATCACCCAGCCGCCGCCCTCGGAGCCGCCGTAGTACTCGTGCACGATCGGCCCGAACCAGTCGATGACCGCCTGCTTCACCGGGACCGGGCAGGGTGCGGCCGCGTGCACGATCGCCTTCAGCGAGGACACGTCGTACCGCTCGCGGACCTCGTCGGGCAGGGCGAGCAGCCGGGTGAACATCGTCGGCACCAGCTGCACGGTGTCGATCTGCTCGTCCTGCACGATCCGGAGGAACTCCTCGGGGTCGAACCTCGGCATGATCCGGATGTCCATGCCGAAGGCGGCCGCGAACGTCACGTGCACGTTCGGGGCCGTGTGGTACATCGGCGCCGGCTCCAGCGTGCGCCACTCCGGCCGGAGCAGCAGAAGCTGGGCCACCAGTCTCGCCAGCGCCGGGACGTCGGCCGGCGCGATCGGGTTGCGCAGGATGCCCTTGGCCAGGCCGGTCGTGCCGGAGGTGTAGATCACCCCCATCGGCGGGTCCGTGTTGGGCGTCTCGACGGGGTCGTGGTCCGCGATCACCTGCTCCAGCAGCGGGTGCCGCCCGCGTGGCCGCGACGTCGCCGAGCGCGTAGGCCTCGGCCACCTCGGCCGGCACCCGGGCCTCGATGATCGTGGCCGCGTCCGGGGCCTGCCGTTCGACGGCCGGCAGCAGGTCGGTGTGCGCTATCACCACCTTCGCGCCGCTGTCGTGCAGCAGGTGGTGCAGGTCGTCGCCGGTCCAGTGCCAGTTGACCGGCACCGGAACCGCGCCGATCAGGCCGGCCGCCAGCGTCGCCTCCACGAACGCGGTCTCGTTGCGCAGCACGATCGCGTAGCGGTCCCCGTGCCCCACCCCGAGACCGGCGAGCCCGCTCGCCAGCCGGGACGCCCTGACCTTGACCTCGGACAAGGGCATCGACCGATCACCGCTGCGCACCTGGGCGTCGTCCACCACCTCGCCAGCATGGCACTCGGCCCGCCTGGGCGGCCACCCTCGGCGTGGGATGCGTCATACCAGTGCCCCCGCCAGCGCTGCTAGCGTCCGGCCCATGCGCTCTGCCAAGGACTTCTTCGCCCCTCTCGCCGTCGGAGCCCCCACTCCGCTCCGCGAGATCCCGGCCCGCCCCAGCCGGGCGATCCACTTCTTCGACCCGAGCAACGCCAAGATGGCCAGCAAGATCCCGGACATGGTCGGCAAGGTCGACGTGCTGCTCGGGAACCTCGAGGACGCCATCAAGGCCGACAACAAGCTCGCCGCCCGCGAGGGCCTGGTGAAGATCGCCAACTCGACTGCCGATCTCGGGGGAGCAGCGGTCCCACCCAGCTGTGGACCCGGATCAACGCGCTCGACTCGCCCTGGGGCCTCGACGACCTGACCACGCTGGTCACCGAGATCGGCGACAAGCTCGACGTCGTCATGGTGCCGAAGGTGCAGGGCGCCGAGGACATCCACTACGTCGACCGGCTGCTCGCGCAGCTCGAGGCCAAGGCCGGGCTGGACCGGCCGATCCTGGTGCACGCGATCCTCGAGACGGCCCGCGGCATGGTGAACATCGAGGAGATCTGCGGCGCCTCGCCGCGGATGCAGGGCCTCTCGCTCGGTCCCGCCGACCTCGCGGCCGACCGCCGGATGAAGACGACCCGCGTCGGGGGCGGCCACCCCGGCTACCTGGTGCGCCAGGACCCCGCCTCCGGTTCCGAGGAGGACATCCACGGCACTCGCGCGGTCTTCCAGCAGGACCTGTGGCACTACACCATCGCCCGGATGGTCGACGCCTGCGCGATGCACGGGATCTACCCCTACTACGGGCCGTTCGGGGACATCGCCGACGTGGTGGCCTGCGAGGACCAGTTCCGCAACGCGTTCCTGCTCGGCTGCGTCGGCACCTGGTCGCTGCACCCCAAGCAGATCGCGATCGCCAACAAGGTGTTCAGCCCCGCTCCCGAGGACGTGGCGCACGCGCGCCGCGTGGTCGAGGCGATGGGTGACGGCACCGGAGCCGTGATGCTCGACGGCAAGATGGAGGACGACGCCTCGCTCAAGCAGTGCCTGGTGATGGTGGAGCTCGCCGAGCAGCTGGCCGAGATCGACCCGGAGCTGAAGAAGCAGTACGACGCGATCGAGGCCTCCTGATGAGCTCCTCCACTGACGCCTTCCGTCCTCGCCGCTCGGTGCTCTACATGCCCTCGTCCAACGAGCGCGCGCTCGAGAAGGCCAAGTCGATCGCCTGCGACGGGCTGATCTTCGACCTCGAGGACGCCGTCGCCCCGGACGCCAAGGTCTCTGCCCGTGCGTCCGCATGTGCGGCCGCCGCGTCGGGCGAGTACGGCTCGCGCGAGCTGACCATCCGGGTCAACGGTGCCGACACCGAGTGGCACGCTTCGGATCTCGAGGCCGCGTGCGCGGCGGGGCCGGACGCGATCGTCGTACCCAAGGTCGACTCGGCGGACGCCGTGCTGCGTCTGGTCGAGGCGATGGCCGGTCACGACGCTCCCGAGCACACGAAGCTCTGGGCGATGGTCGAGACGCCGTACGCCATGCTGCACGCGGAGGAGATCGCCGCCGCCTCGGACCGGCTGACCGTGCTGGTGATGGGCACCAACGACCTGGCCAAGGAGCTGTACGCCGAGCACGTCCCCGGTCGGCAGCCGCTGCTCACCGGTCTGTCGCTCGCCCTGCTCGCCGCCCGCGCGACCGGCAAGGCGATCCTCGACGGCGTCTACAACGACGTGAAGAACACCGACGGCTTCCTCGCGGAGTGCCAGCAGGGCCGCGAGATGGGCTTCGACGGCAAGACCCTGATCCACCCGGGCCAGGTCGAGGGCGCCAACGAGGCCTTCGCCCCGTCGTCGTCCGCCGTGGAGGACGCCCGCGGGATCCTCCAGGCCTGGGAGGACGGTCGCGGAAGCGGAGTGGTCACCTACCACGGCCGGATGATCGAGAACCTCCACGTCGAGTCCGCCCAGCGCACCCTGACCATGCACGAGGCGATCACCTCGCGGGGTTGAGGGTTGGCCTGGATTCCGGGTAGTCCAGATCATGTGGCCGCTGAACGGGCTGTCGTCACCGGTATTTTGATCTGGACTACCCGAGCATCTCGCCCCACGTACGGGCGGTTCAGGATCGTTCGAGCATCGAGGCGACGCCGATCCGGACGAGGTAGTGGTCGAGCGACTCTTCCAGCACCCACCACGGCGGCGGAGTCAGGGTCCAGCGTCGCTCCGCAGCGGGAGCGAACGCGGCCCTGGCACGGGTGTTGAGGATCCGGTTCACGACCATCGACCGATTGCAGCAGGTCACCGCCGACGACAGAGAAGTACTCCAGGCCGTGGTCGCGGAACAGCTGCTCGCGTGCCACGTCGTTGCGATGCCGCGGGCCGTCCTTGTGGTCCTCGCCTTCGTACTCACCCACCATGCCGGCCTCGACATCCAAGAGGTCGGGATAGCCCAACAGCTTCCCCGCCGAGGAGAACACCGGCACGTTGCATTCCGGCCGCGCCAGGCCAGCGTCCTGCTCCCAGACCAGGCGCAGCGCTGTCTCCTGCGGCGAACGACTCCGATCGGACGCCAGCGCGAGTGCTTCGCGCACCTGTTCAACGCCGGTCCACCCGGATCGCTCGACGACGTACAGCCCCATGAGGCGAACGGAGATGAGCTTGGCGGCAGCCGCCTTGTCCATCGCGATCACGGCCAGGCGCCGGCCTCGCGCCGTCCGCATCTCGTCGAAGAGTGCCCGCTGGACCGTGGCACACCGGATCCCGCCGGTCTGCGTGAACTCGGACGGAGCGATCTGCGCCTGACTGATGCTGACGCGCGGGTCCGGACGCAGCTTGTGGTGGCCCACGACCAGCGGGACCGCCAGCTCGGAAGACCCGCCGTCGGTGGTCCCGTCGAAGAACCGTGCCCCGCGCCATCGCAACGCTGCCCAGCCGGTGACCGCGCCGTACGTCCGGATGCGCGACCCCTGCTCGAGGATGCGTTGCTCGACGATCGTGGGATCCACCGAGGCCGGGACGTACAGGCCCGGTGACGTCTGGCGGTACAACCGACCTGCCGCCTGGTGCCGCGTCGGTCCCACTCCCCCGACGGATCGATGGGACGCGGCGTCACCAGGTCGGCGGGTCTGACGCAGTAGGGCTCCACTTGTGCTCGCTGTCCATCCGCTCACCATGAGCGTTGTCGCGCACTCCCGCGGTCGCTCGCGACGGGGCTGTGCATCAAGCGCGTGACGGGCGCTGTGGATGCGAGGTGGTCCGTTGGACGGGTAGTCCAGATCAGATGGCCGGTCGGAGGGTCCCCAGACAGCGGCCAATTGATCTGGACTACCCGATTCCAGGCGGACCCTCAGTCCTCCTGGTTGGTCGGGCACTCCGGGTTGGGGCAGTAGTCGACCATCGCCATCTCGCCGGCCTGGAACTCCGGGTCGGGGCGGTTGGTCAGGTCGAAGTCGATGGTGCCGTGCTGGAGCCTGGTGCCGCACTCCGGACAGTCGGTCGGCCAGCTCTTCTCGTCCACGCTCGGTTGGTCCACGGGCCCACTCTAGGCCCGGCCATCGGGCACGGCCGTCTCAGCCTGTCTGGGCGAGCAGCTGCTGGTGGAACTCGCGCTCGAGGTGCTTGGTCCAGGAGACCGGGTCGCCGCCGAGCACCCGCTCCTCAGGGAGTACGACGACGCGCCAACCCGCCCCCTCCAGGGCCACCAGGTCGTCGGCCGAGACCCGGCCGAGGAGCACCGCCCCGAACTGGCGGCGGTCGACCCCGAGCGCGAGGCGCACCAGGCGACCGCCAGCCGCGACCGGCATGCCCGGGACGGGTGTCGGCAGCCGGGCCTCGTTCCAGTGCAGCCGCAGCACGGACTCGGCCAGCCCGGCGGCGCGGGCATCCACCTGCGGGGCGAGCAACCGGAGCTGACCCACGCCCGGGCAGCCCGCCATCCGGGGCAGCTCGGCGAGCAGCTGCGTGTGCGTGAACGACCCGATGCCGAGCAGCGCGTCCATGGCGCCCAGTGCACGTCCGGCGGGAAGGAGTCGGCCGAGGTCGAGCGCCGTCCGGAGTGGCGTGGTCACGTGCACTCCCTCGACCAGGACGACGTCGCGACCGGTGAGCTGGCGCGTTCCGCGCGAGTCCCGGCGTGAGCGCGAGACCCGATCGAGCGGCACGAGCGCGTCCGCCGGGGAGGAGCCGCGCACGTCCACACCGTGGATCCACGCGGCAGTGCGGTCCACGACGATCGTGTCGCGCCGGACGACCAAGGAAACGGCAGCGGCCCGAAAGACGACGGTGTCGGGGGCACCGGTCGCGGCGTACACCCCTCGCAGGACGCGACGCACGAGTCCTGCCCGGTGCAGCCGGTCCAGGGCGGGGCGCTCGATTCCGGCGGCGCGGGCCGTGCCGGGCGTGAACGGCCGGTCGAGCGGCAGCCGCGAGGCGAGCGGTCGGAGGTCCAGGGTCTCGTCCATGGCGCCACCCTCACCCCGGCGGGCAGATCCGTCGAACGTCAATCCACAGGCAGGGCGGGAAGACTCACCAGGGGACGGCGACGAGCTCCTCGCGACACCCGCACACCGGTTCGGCAGCAGGCGTTCGGCCGGTCAGCGCCTGACGCAGCGGCGGAGCCATCAGTGGGACGAGGTCGTCGATGTCCAGCGAGGCGATCGGCTCGACCTTGAGCACGTAGCGGATCATCGCCAGTCCGATCAGCTGCGCACCCACGAGCTCGAGCCGCACGGCCGAGGTCTCGACGCCCATGGTCCGGGCGACCGGGCTCAGCACCATCTTGTTGATCAGGGCGTAGAGGCGCTTGCCGGCGCGGCCGTTGCTCACGCTCCCCTTGACCAGGGCGAGCACGCGGCGCTGCGTGCGCGGGCTCTCGCAGAGCAGCAGGAACCGACGCAGCAGCCGCTCGGTGAAGTCGGGGGAGAGCTGGATGGGATCAGCCGGGGAAGGTGGTTCCGAGGAGGTCGCTTCGCGACTGTCCGAGGGCACGGTCCCAGCGTGCCAAAGATCTACTCCGGCTGGGTGTAGGCGCCCCGGTGGAAGAGCAGCGGGGCCGCCGAGACGGTTCCGCCCTCGAGACCGTCGCCGAAGGCGAGCTCCTGGACGCGGCCCACCACGATGTAGTGGTCGCCGGCCTCGTGGACCCGGTCGATGGTGCAGTCGACGTAGCCCAGCACGCCGTCGATGAGCGGCGCGCCCGTGGAGGCCGGCTTCCAGCCGACGCCGTGGAACTTCTCGTCGCCCTTGGTGGCCATGCCGTTGGAGATGTCCTGCTGGTGCGAGGCCAGGAAGTTCACGCAGAAGAACCCGGCGTTGCGCATCAGTGGCCACGCGCGCGAGGTCTTCGCCGGGCAGAACATCACCAGCGGTGGTTCGAGGGACACGCTCGAGAACGACTGACAGGTCATCCCCACCGGCTGGTCGCCTGACAGCGAGGTGACCACGGTGACCCCGGTGGCGAAGATCCCGAGCACGTCCCGGAACTGTCGAGCACGCTCCGCGGCCTCCGGGTCGTCGACCGGGAGCGGGGTGTGCTCGCCGAGCCGGAGCTCGAAGTCGAAGCCGGTGCCGAGGTAGGAGTCGATCAGGGTCGAGCTCGGCCAGGTCTCGCGCGCGTCCGTCGCCATCCCGTCGGGGATGTCGTCCGAGGGCGGCGGGGTCGAGGACATGGGAGCAGTCATACCAGTGCCCGGTTTCGGGGGCATCACTGTCCGCCGAAGACGTGACCCCAGTAGGACACGGCCGTGCTCTCCCGGGCCACCCAGCGCGCGTCGTCGACCTGCAGGCCCTCGGTGCCGAACTCCACGTCGAACCCGGCCGGCGACTTCACGTAGAAGGAGACCATCTGGTCGTTCATGTGCCGGCCCAGCGTGGCCGAGAGCGGCGCCTTGTGCTTGCGGACTCGCTCGAGCGCGCGGCCCACGTCGTCGAGCTTGTCGACCTCCAGCATGATGTGCACGCACTTGCTGGGGTTCGGCATCGGCAGGAAGGCCAGGCTGTGGTGACGCGGGTTGACGCCGAGGAAGCGCAGCCACACCTTCGACCCGGGCTCCTTGCCGACGAACTCCCCCGGCATGCTCATCGAGTCGCGCAGCCGGAAGCCGAGCACGTCGGTGTAGAACCGCAGCGCCTCGACGTCGTCGGAGACCGGGATGACGACGTGGCCCATGCCCTGGTCGCCGGTCACGAACGAGGCGGCGTACGGCGTGACCACCGGTCGCGACTCGTAGGTGATCCCGTGGAACAGCTCGAAGACGTTGTCGAACGGGTCGGTGAACCGGACCAGCTCCTGGACCCGTCTCTCGGCGAGCTCCTCGGTCGTGCCCTCCTCGAACTCCACGCCGGCCTTGGACAGGTGCTCGCGGGCCTCCTGCAGCGCCGGGTGGTCGGCCAGCTCCCAGCCGACGCACGACAGCTCGTCCTTGTCGGAGGGAAAGACGACCAGCCGGGCGGAGACCTCGTCGATCCGGTAGTAGAGATTCTCCGGCGCCGGACCACGACCCTCGCCGAGGCCGAGCACCTTCCCGGCGAACTGCTTCCACTGCTCGAGGTCGGTGCTGGCGACCCGGGCGTAGCCCATGCTGCGGATCTCGATCGTCATCAGGACTCCTTCCGGGGCTTCTCCACGTGGCGCGCCAGGAACGCGGTGGCCACCTCGCGGAACTCCTCGGCAGCCTCGATCTGTGCCCAGTGCCCACAGTTGGGGAACACATGCAGCGAGGCCTTGCGGATCAGCTTGAGGGCGACCATCGCGCCGTCGAGGGGGTTGACCCGGTCCTCGCGACCCCAGGTCAGCAGGGTGTGCTGACGCAGCTGGTGGGCCTCGCGCCAGAGCATGCCGTCCTCGGCGGTCGCGGGGTTCCAGAAGGACATCCCCATCGAGGCCATCGCCGCCTGGGCACCCGGAGCGGTGGCGTCGGCGAACCGCTCCTCGACGAGCTCGTCGGTGACCAGCTTCTGGTTGACCACCATGGTGGAGATGAACGCCCGCAGCGCCTCACGGGTGGGGTTGCCGGCGAAGTCCATCAGTCGCTGGACGCCCTCGGTCGGGTCGGCGTGGAACAGGTTGAGCGAGAGCCCGCCGGGTCCCATCAGGACGAGCCGGCCGACACGGTCGGGGTGGGTGAGCGCGAGGCGCATCGCCGTACCGCCGCCGAGGCTGTTGCCGAGCAGGTGGATGCGGTCGATGCCCAGCTCGTCCAGCAGCTGTACGACGTGGTCGGCGGCGAAGCGGTAGTAGTTGCCCACCACCTCGGGCTTGTCCGACCCGCCGAACCCGGGCTGGTCGACGAGCAGCGTGCGGAAGTCCTGGGCGAAGCCGGGCAGCGCGGCGCCGAAGTTGCTCCACGCTGAGGCACCCGGCCCACCGCCGTGCAGCATCACGAGCGGCAGCCCGCCTCCGACAGGATCCCCGGTCGCCGAGCTCGCCGGCTCCCCCGCCTCGTAGTAGTTCAGCGTCAGGTCGCCGGCCTTGCCCGAACGACGGGTGGCCTCCTTGCCGAACTCCGCGTCGGACCCGCTCAACTCAGTACATCCCCGGGTCGACCTTGTGCCCGAACTCGTGCGCGCCGTACATCTGCAGCGCCCGCTCGGGGTCGTTGGCCGCGTGCACGCGGCCGGCGTGGGCGTCGCGCCAGGCGCGCTGCAGGTAGGTGCCGTTGGCGAGCGCACGACCACCGGAGGCCTCGAAGAGCGAGTCGATCGCGTCGATGGCGCGCTGGCTGCCGATCACCTGGTCGCGGCGGACCTTCAGGCGCGTGCTGAGCGGGATCTTCTCGCCCTTGGCGACGTAGGCCTGCTCCTCGCGGATGTTGTTCACCAGCAGCGCCCAGGCCGCGTCGATCTCGCTCGAGGCGCGCGCGATACGGACGGCGGCGAAGGGGTCGAGGGACGCCTTCTCACCGAGGTACGCCGCCCGGGTGCGCTTCTGCTGCATCTCCACGTGCTCGTTGTAGGCACCCATCGCCATCCCGATGATCGGCGTGGTGATGGTGCCGGTGAAGATCGAGTGGAACGGCAGCTTGTAGAGGTCGGAGGTGTTCTGCTCCTGACCCGGGCCGAAGCAGCGCCCGGTGTCGCCCATCGAGAGCGTGAAGGCCTCGGGGATGAACACGTCGTTGACCACGATGTCGTTGGAGCCGGTGCCGCGCAGGCCCACCATGTCCCACACGTCGACGATCTCGTAGTCGGCCCGCGGCACCATGAACGTCCGGAAGTCGACGACCTGGCCCTCGGTGTTGAACACCAACCCGCCGAGCAGCACCCACTGGCAGTGGTCGCAGCCCGACGAGAAGCTCCACTTGCCCGAGAGCGTGAACCCGCCCTCGGTCTGCACGGCCTTGCCGGTGGGGGCGTACGACGAGCTCAGACGCGTGCTCGTGTCGTCTCCCCACACCGCCTGCTGCGCCTCGTCGGCGAACAGGGCGACCTGCCAGGGGTGCACCCCGACCACGCTGGAGACCCAGCCGGTGGAGCCGCAGGCGCCGGCGATGTCGCGCACGGCGGTGTAGAAGTCGATGGGGTCCGACTCGAGCCCGTCGTACCGCTTGGGCTGCAGCAGCCGGAAGAATCCGGTCTCCTCGAGCTCCTTGATGGAGGCCTCGGGGACCACACGCAGGCGCTCCGCTTCGTCTGCTCGCTCACGCAGTGTGGGCAACAGATCGCGTACGCCGTCCAGAACCGCCTGGCTCATGGGCTCCTCCTCGTGGATGTGGTGCTCTCCCCACCTTCAATACTAGAACACGTTCTAGTGTCCCGTCCACGACCGAGGGGACTACCCTCCCGTCATGGCTGACATGTGGACGACCATCGCCGCCGAGCGGGGCGCGCTGGCCGAGGACCTGAGCGGTCTCTCCGAGCACGAGTGGGCTGCACGGTCCCTGTGCACGGACTGGTCGGTGCAGGACGTGCTCGCGCACATGACCTCGACTGCGCAGATGAGCCCGCCGAAGTTCGTCGCCGGCTTCGCCGGCTCGGGCTTCAACTTCTCCAGGTTCAGCGCGAAGGGGATCGCCAAGCATCGAGGTTCCTCCTCGGCCGAGACCCTGCAGAGGTTCCGGGACCAGCAGCACTCCACGTCCGCGCCTCCGGGGCCGAAACCCTCCTGGCTGGGCGAGACGATCGTGCACGCCGAGGACATCCGGCGCCCCCTGGGCATCAAGCACGACTACCCGGTCGACGCCGTGAAGACCGTCCTCGACTTCTACCAGGGCTCGAACACGCTGATCGGCACCAAGAACCGCATCGACGGCCTGACCCTCCGCGCCACCGACGCGGACTGGAGCCACGGTGAGGGCCCCCTCGTCGAGGGACGGCTCATCGACCTGCTGATGGCAGCCACGGGCCGCAAGGCCGCCCTCGACAACCTCTCGGGCGACGGCGTCGTGGCCTTCGCCTCCAGGTGGGGCTGAGCCTCAGCCGAC
>CAWJGX010000003.1:0-105795 GCA_963842565.1 uncultured Actinomycetota bacterium
CACCACGCACGGCTCGGACAGACCGGGCAGCCATCGCGCCTCCTTCGATCGATCGCTCCACGAGCCTAGTGGCTGCCGGCAGACGGATCGTGCCCGGATCCCTACGATGAGGCGCGTGCGAGTGAACGTGCTCGGGCCCCTGCAGGTCGTGTCCGCCGGCGAGGAAGTCCCGGCGGGGGCGCCGAAGCAGCGTGCCCTGCTCGCACTGCTCGCCATGAACGCTGATCGCGTGCTGTCCGCCGACGTCATCGTCGACCGACTCTGGGGTGATGCGGCGCCTCCCAGCGCGCAGGGAAGCCTGCAGGTCTACGTCTCCAACCTGCGCAAGGTGCTCGAGCCCGACCGCGGCCGGTCCACCGCTCCGCGAGTCCTGGTCAGCGCCGCGGACGGTTACGGCCTGGTCACCGGGATGCTGGAGCTGGACGCGCGCGAGCTGGACCGGCGGACCGCACGGGCGCGGGAGCTCGCCGCAGCCAATCGCGCCGAGGCAGCCCTGGCCGAGTACGACGCCGCCCTCGCGCTGTGGCGCGGTGACGCCTACGCCGACGTGCGCACCGAGGACTGGGCCGCCCCGGAGCTCTCCCGGCTCCTCGAGGTGCAGAGCAGCGCGACCGAGGAGCGCGCCGACGTGCTGCTCGCGCTGGGCAGGGCTGCCGAGACCCTCCCCGGGCTCGAAGCACTCGTCGCGGCGCAGCCGCTGCGTGAACGGGCCTGGGAGCTGCTCGCCCTCGCGCACGTCCACCTCGACCAGCAGGCAGCCGCGCTGGAGTGCCTGCGACGGGTACGCCGGCTGCTCGCCGACGAGCTGGGCATCGATCCCGGACCGCGCCTGCAGGCTCTCGAGACGGCGGTGCTCCGCCAGGAAGCGACTCCACGACAGTCTCTCGCGGCACCGGAGAAGACCACCCCGTTCGTCGGACGTGCCGACGAGCTGACCGTGCTGGAGCAGGCGCGGCGCGACGCCCTGACGGGCTCGGTCGTGGTTCTCGTCGACGGCGAGCCCGGGCTGGGCAAGTCCACGCTGGTCGAGCGCTTCGCAGGGAGTTCCGCCCACTGGGGGCGCAGCCCGGACCACGGGATCGCTCCGCCGCTGTGGCCCTGGGAGCAGGTGCTCGCCGGGGTGACGCGCTCACGTCCCGACCTGACCGCGTCACCGCCGGTGGCCGAGCTGCTGCAGGGACGAGGCGAGCGCGGCCGGGGGTACGACGCGGAGGGAGCCCGGCTGCGTTTCTTCGACGCGGTCGTCGAGCTGCTCCGGGACGCTGCTCCGGTCGAGGTGGTGCTCGAGGACCTGCATGCCGCGGACCCGGTGAGCCTGCGCCTGCTCGAGCACGTGGCCGCCGCGCACGTGCCGGGCCTGCTGACGGTGGCGACGTACCGCTCGCACGAGAGCTCCTCCCTGAGCGGCACGCTCGCCCAGCTCTCCCGCAGCGGCGCCCGACGGCTGTCCCTCACCGGGCTCGACGAGCCCGACGTCCGCGAGCTGATCAGCCTGGTCTCCGGGGCGGACCCGGGTGAGGCGGCCGCGACAGCGATGTGCGAGCGCACCCGGGGCAACCCCTTCTTCGTCACCGAGGTGGCCCGGTCGAGCACAGCCGTGCCGGACGCCGTACGTGACGTCGTGCTCCATCGGGTCGACTCGCTCGGCGAGGAGACCGCTTCCGTGCTCGAGTCCGCGGCGGTCGTCGGTGACCGGTTCGAGACGTGGCTGGTCGCCGAGGTGTCCGGGCTCGGCCCCGAGGCCACCGCCCGCGCCCTCGACCGCGCGTTCGAGGCGGGCATCGTCCGTGACCAGGACCTCGGCTTCGGGCACGAGTTCACGCACGCGCTGGTCGTCGACGCCCTGCTTGCCCGGCACTCCCGCGCCTGGCGGGCGGTCCGACACGAACGCTGCGCACGGGCGCTCACCCGCACGCAGGCGGGGAGCGAGGAGCGGCTCGCGATGATCGCCCGCCACTGGCTGGCTGCGGCCGAGCTCGGACCCGACAACGCCCGCACCGCCTCGGACTTCTGTGCCCGCGCTGCCCGCGCCGCGCTCGGACGTCACTCCCCCGAGGAGGCGGTCACGCTCTGGCAGGAAGCACTGGCAGCCGCCGAGCTGGCCGGGCTGACGGCACACCGCCCGGTTCGACCTGCTCCTCGGCCTCGCCCACGCCCACTATGCGTCCGGCCACTACGACGACGGGTACGCCGCCGCGATCGATGCACTCGCCACCGCGGAGGACGACCCTCGTCTGGTCGTGGCCGTGGCCGACGTCGTGATGGCGGACAGCATCTGGCCCCCCTTCCACGCAGGGTCGGACCCCACCGACCTCGGCCGGGCGCTCGCCAGGGCCGTGGACGAGCTCCCGGAGGAGGCTCCGGAGTGGGCGCTCGGCCAGGCGTGCCGGGCGGTGATCATGGCCGTGACCGGGCAGGAGCGCGACATCGACCCCGTGTCCGCGGCAGCGGTGAAGGCCGCCGCGGACGACGACCTGCTGCTGCGCGTGCTGCACCTGCGCCTGATCGCGATGCGGGGACCGGACTTCATCGAGCAGCGGGCCGAGGTCGCGGAGCAGCTCCGGTCGCTTCCGGGCGTCACGTCCTCGATCACGCTGGTCGCCGACATGCACCTGGCCAGCCACCAGGCCGAGCTCGGCAACCTGCCAGCGACCCGGGCCGCGCTGCCCGGGCTGGAGGCGCGGGCCGAGCGCCTGCGCGACCCGATGCTGCTGCGTCAGGTCACCCACATGCAGGTCGCTGTCGAGATGTTCAGCGGCCACTACGAGGAGGCTCTGGCCCGGCTGGCCGAGATCACCGAACGCACCGCAGCGGTCGACCCCCGCTACTTCCAGGCCGCCGAGGTCGGCGTACAGACCCTGATGGCCTACGAGCAGCAGAAGCTGGACTCGTACCTGCCCCTGCTCGAGACCGTCTACGACCAGACCCGGCTCCCGGGGTTCGCCTACGCCCTCGGGCTGGCCATCGCCGACGAGGAGCCGGAACGGGCCCGGACCCTGCTCGTCGAGACGCCGTTGCCCGCGCGCGACTACTCCTGGGTGGGCGCACTGATGAGCAGGCTGCAGCTGGCGGTGCTCCTCGGGGAGACCGACACCCTGCGCGAGTGCCAGGCCCTGTTCAGCAGGTTCTCGGGAGGCCTGGTGGTCAACGGCACCTGCACCTCCCTGATGGGCGCCTACGACGGCCACCTCGGCGAGGCCGCCCTGGCGCTCGGCGAGCACGACCGGGCGCGCGCCCTGCTCGGCGACGCGGTCGGCCTGCTGGATCGCTGCGGTGCCGACTACTGGCTCGAGCGCGCTCGCCAAGCGCTCGCCAAGTGCCCGTAAAGCACCCCGTCGGACGCTGTTCGCCCCACCACCCACGAGGGAGAACAGCCAATGATCACCGACGCCCAGCTGAACGGCTTCCGGACCATGCATGCGGCCTTCCGCACCGAGTTCGGTCGCCTCGCCACCGCCTTCCAGGCGCCACGCGACGCCGCCCACGTGCAGCTGCTCGAGGAGCACCTCGCTCTCGCGCTCGACATCCTGCACGCCCACCACACCCACGAGGACGACAACCTCTGGCCCTTCCTGATCTCCTGCTCGCCGGAGAGCAAGCCGGAGCTCGACGAGCTCGAGGCGGAGCACGAGCACCTCGACCCGCTGATCACCGGGAGCGCCGACCGGTCGCGGAGCATGTCGGCCCGCGCCGACAGCCTCCAGGAGCTGCACGACTTCCTGAACCAGCACATCGACCACGAGGAGGCCGTCGCCTTCCCGCTGATGCGCAGGTTCTTCACCCCGCAGGACGTCGAGAACGACCGCCGGAAGGCGATGTCGGAGATCAGCCGCCAGCGGATGCCGGTCGTGTTCGGCTGGATCGCCTCCTGCCTGGACGACGACCTGTTCGCCGCCGCCATGGCCGAGAACCCCCGGGTGGTCCGGCTGCTGTTCCGGAAGTTCTGGTGGCCGAAGTACCAGCGGAGGCTCACCGCCCTCTACGGCAGCGACGTCGTCGTGCCCGCGACGGCTCTCGCCCCTGCTCGCTCCGTGGTCGGTGCGCGATGAGCTCCGGGGTGTTCACCAGCGCAGCCACGAGCACCGGGCTTCCTGCCGAGCTGGGCGAGGTCTTCGAGCGGTCGCTGGTCTGCGAGTACGCCTCCCTGACCCGGGCAGGCCGACCGATCACCTGGGCGGTCACGCCGTACGTCGGGCAGGGGACGCTCGACGTCTCGACCGGGCTCTCCTACCCCGACAAGGCGGAGCGGGCGCGTCGCAACCCCCGGGTCGCGCTGCTCTACTCCGACCCCACGGGCTCCGGGCTCGAGCCGGCGACCACCGTCCTGGTGCAGGGCCGTGCCACCGTGCGCGACGCCGACCTCCAGGCGGGAGCGGACCGCTACGTCCGCGAGTCGCTGCGCAAGACCAGCGGCATGGACGGCACGCCGTGGTTCCTGCTGCGACGGATGGGCTGGTACTTCAGTCGCATCTGGGTCGAGGTCACCCCGGAGAGCGTGCTGTGGTGGCCGGGCGGCGACCTGTCCGTCGAGCCACGAGAGCTGGCACGCCGACCCGGCCGTGCAGGCACCGCCATCCGACCCTGCACCGGCCGGACCCCGCGCCCCGTCGCGCCAGGCGGCGCCGGCTGACTGGCGGCCCTTCGCGGACCGTGCCGAGCAGCTCGGCGAGCCGGTCGTCACGATGAACGTCGACGGGCACCCGCTGCCCGTGCGCTCCCGTGGGGCACGGCGGACGGGCCAGGGCTTCGAGGTGACGCTGCCCAGGGGCGTCGACCCCGTCGACGGCCCGGTGTGCCTGACCTTCCACCGGTTCGGGGCCGGGTTGGAGTGGCAGGAGAACGTCGTGCTGGTCGGCGAGGCCGTGGCCGCCGGTGACGACGGTCTCGACGTCCGGGTCGATCGTGCGCTGAACGACTGGAGCCTGGCCGGCAGCAAGCGCCAGCGGACCCGCTCGTTCCTGCGCCCGGGCAAGACCCTGCGGAAGCGGGTCGCGACGGAGGCCGCTCGTCGCGGTCAGCCGGTGCCGACGATCCACCGTCCCTGAGGAGGATCGGGTGCGGCCGGTGTCACGGACACCGGCCGCGCCGCTCAGTCGATGCTGCCCTCGACGACGAGCACGGGCGTCGGCTCCACCCCGAGTCGCACCCGGTCACCGACGGAGTACCTCAGCGCCTGCGAGCTGGAGACCTGGGCGGAGACCGTCTGGCCGGACTGGGTGAGGTGCACCCGGGAGATCGGCCCCAGGAAGGCGATCGAGGTCACCGTGGCGTCGCCCTGTGCGTCCTGCTCGAGGGTGACCGACTCGAGACGCACCTTGGCCAGTCCGGCTCCCGAGCTGATCGACCCCTCGAGCACGGGCAAGGACCGGCCCAGCACGTCGGCGTGCCCGCCGCTGACGGTGGCCGGGATGTTGTTGCTCAGGCCGACGAACTCGGCGACGAACGGCGTGGCCGGCGCGGCGTACAGCTCGGAGGGCGGGGCGAGCTGCTCCAGGTGCCCCTGGTTCATCACGCCGACCCGGTCGGCGACGGCCAGCGCCTCCTCCTGGTCGTGGGTGACGAACAACGTGGTGGTGCCGACCTCGAGCTGCACCCGGCGGATCTCGTCGCGCAGCTGCACGCGGACCTTCGCGTCGAGGGCCGAGAGCGGCTCGTCCAGCAACAGGACGGACGGCTCGATGGCCAGCGCCCGTGCCAGGGCCACGCGCTGCTGCTGGCCCCCGGACAGCTGGGCGGCGTACTTGTCCGCGTGTGCCGACAGGGAGACCAGCTCCAGCATCGCCCCTGCCCGCGCGAGGCGTGACTCCTTGGAGTCGCCGCGGAGCTTGAGCCCGAACGCGACGTTGTCGAGCACGGTCAGGTGCGGGAACAGGCTGTAGGCCTGGAAGACCATGCCCATGTCGCGCTTGTTGGCGGGCACGGCGGTGATGTCCTTGCCGTCGACCGTCACCGCCCCTGACGTCGCCTCGTCCAGCCCGGCCAGGATCCGCAGCGCGGTGGTCTTCCCGCAACCCGAGGGACCCAGCAGCGCGACCAGCTCGCCGGGCTCGATGTGCAGGGTCAGCCCGTCGAGGGCCCGCACCGTCCCGTAGAGCCGGGTCAGGTCGGTCAGCTCGACGGCCAGGCCCCGGCGCTGGTCACTGGGCCCGTCATTGGGTCGGTCGGTGGTCACGGTCACGGTGACGGGCTCCTCAGGTTCCTTGGACGGGGGCGGGGGCGGGGGTGTCAGCGGCGGCCCCGTCGGACGTACGACGCTTGCGCTGGACCAGCGAGAGCACGAGCAGGAGCACGAACCCGAACAGCAGGGTCGTCAGCGAGGCGGCCACCGAGGTGGGCCCGTCGGTCTTGCCGATCAGCACGATCACCACCTGCAGGTTCTCGTAGCCGAGCAGCGAGGCGATGGTGTACTCCCCCAGCACGACCGCGATCGAGATGAACGCGGCCGAGAGGATCCCGGACCAGATGTTCGGCACGATCACCCGCACGATGGCGGTGGTCCACCCGGCACCGAGCGAGCGGGCCGCCTCCGCCAGGGTCTGCACGTCGATCGAGGACAGCGAGGAGTCGATCGCGCGATAGGCGTAGGGCAGCACGAGCAGGACGTACACGAACGTGAGCACCAGGGCCGACTCGCCGAAGAAGTAGTTCACCCAGGCGTAGACGCCCTTGAGCCCGACCACCAGCACCAGGGCGGGGATGGTCAGCGGCAGCAGGCACAGGAACTCGATCAGGCCCTTGGCCCACGGTGCCCGCAGCCGCACCCAGATCATCGTCGGCACCAGGAGCAGCAGCATGCCGACGACCGTGAACAGCGCGAGCAGCAGCGAGATGGTGATCGCCGAGTAGACCTGGTCGTCCTGGAAGAGGTTCGCGTAGGCCGTCAGCGTCCGTCCAGAGCCGGTCAGGCTGCGGGTGCTGAACAGGAGCATGCACACGAGCGGGATCAGGAAGAAGGCACCGAACAGCACGAGCATCACGGCGCGGAAGACGCGGAAGCCGGTCACTGCAACCACCTCGCGGTGCGTCGGACCAGCAGCGCGTAGGCGCTCATCACGATGGCGACCACGACGATCATCTCGAGCGCCAGCGCGTAGGCGAACCCGGCCTGACCGAGGACCACCTCACTGGTGAGCGCTGCCCGGATCAGCAGCGGGAGCACGGGGCTGCCCTGGCTGACCAGCGCCGCTGCCGTGGCGTAGGCAGCGAACGCGTTCGCGAACAGCAGCAGCATGGATCCGAGGAACGCCGGTCGCAGCAGCGGGACGGCGACCTGGGTCCAGTACTGCCAGGTGCTGGCACCCAGGTTGACCGCCGCCTCGCGCCACTGCGGCTTGATCCCGTCGAGTGCCGGCAGGAAGACGATCACCATCAACGGGATCTGGAAGTAGGTGTAGACGAGGACCAGACCCGGCAGCGCGTAGAGCCAGCCCGAACCGGCCAGGTCCCAGCCGAACTGCTGCTCTGCCCAGACGGTGATCACGCCGCTGAGCCCGAGCGTGGCGAGGAAGGCGAACGCCAGCATGACGCCGCCGAACTGGGCCAGCACGCTGCACAGGGAGGTCACCACACGGCGGAGCGTGGAGGTCGGCGGGCTCTGCACGACCAGGTAGGCGAGCACGGACCCGAACACCGCGCCGAAGACCGCCGTGCTTCCCGAGAGCAGCACGCTCTTCCAGAGCGCAGTCAGTGCCGTGGACGAGCCCAGCGCCCGGACCCGGTCGAGCGAGAACACGCCGTCGAGGTAGACCGATCCGATCACGACGGTGATCGTCGGGATCACCAGGAAGATGAAGAGGTAGGCGAGGAACGGCAGCAGCGGCAGGCCTTCACGCACCCGCCGGCCGATGCCGCTCCTCGCCACCTCTGTCGTCTCCGGTCAGCCGTCGATCAGCCGACGGCCTTGGCCCAGGTGTCACCCAGGACCGCCGCCGCCTTCTTGCTCTGCTCGTTGGTCACGACCACGGGGGTGCCCTCGACCTTGGGCAGCGCGTCGTACTTGGCCTTGTCGATCGTCCCGGCCTTGACCATGTCGTCGGCCCGGATCGGGCGGGCGCCGCCGGCGAGCCAGAGGTTCTGACCCGCGTCGCTGAACAGGAACTCCTCCCACAACCGCGCGGCCGCGGGGTGCGGGCCGTCCTTGTTGATCGCCTGGTTGTAGTAGCCCGCGATCGGGTCGGCGTCGGTCGGCACGACGACCTTCCAGGTCTTCAGCTTCGCGGTCTCGGCGGCGTTGAGGTAGTCCCAGTCGATGACGACCGGGGTCTGCTTCGACTCGATCGTCGCCGGTGTCGGGTCGACCGGCAGGAAGTTGCCGGCCTTGTTGAGCTTGCTGAAGAAGTCGACTCCCGGGGAGATGTCGTCGGCCGAGCCGCCGTTGGCGAGCGAGGCCATCATCACGCCGGAGGCAGCGGCGCCCGCCTCGGTCGGGTTGCCGTTCAGCGCGACCTTGCCCTTGAACGCCGGGCCGAGGAGATCCGACACCTTGGTGACGTCCGGGACCTTCGAGCTGTCGTAGCCGATCGACATGTAGCCGCCGTAGTCGTTCACCCACGTGCCGTTGGCGTCCTTGAAGTCGTCGCCGATGGTGTCGAACGTCGCGACCTTGTAGGGGGCGAACATCGACACGTTGGCGAGCGCGACGTCCTGACCGAGGTCGAAGACGTCGGGCGCCGAGCTCCGGCCCTTCTGCTGGTTGGCCGCGTTGATCTCGTCCTGGCTGCTGCCGTCCGGCAGCGCGGAGTTGATCTTGATGCCGTACTTGTCGGTGAAGGCCTTCTGGATGTTGCCGTAGTTGGCCCACGTCGGGGGCAGGGCGATCACGTTGAGCTCGCCCTCCTTCTTCGCAGCGGCCACGAGCTTGTCCATGCCGCCGAAGTCCTTGGCGGACGTGGCCTCACTGACCTTGACGCCCGACGAGGTCTCGCCGCTCTTGTCGCCCTTCTCCGGCGGCGAGCAGGCGGCCATGGCGAGGATCAGGCCCGCCGAGGCGGTCACGGCGGTCAGTGCGCGGTATCTCTTCATCTTCGAACCCTCCAGCGTGAGGTGAGACTCCTGGTGGTCCGGGAGCCGGTGACCATCGGGGGCTGGGATGGTCGCTCTTGGCAACCTAGACCCACGAACGGCTCCGGGACAGCAACCGGGCGCTCGCGTCGCAGCGAACTTTTCACCGCCGGCAGATGACCGGTTCAGAGACCGGCGGCGTCCAGCAGGGTGCCGATCTCGCGCTCGGAGAGCTCGCGCAGGCTGCCTTGCCTCAGGCCCGCCAGCCGCACCGGCCCGATCTGGGTGCGGGTGAGCTGCCTGACCGGGTGACCGACATGGTCGAGCAGTCGGCGCACGATCCGGTTGCGGCCCTCGTGGATCACCAGCTCGACGAGCGCCCGCTCGCCGTGGCTGGAGCGCACCTTGACCGCGCTGACCTGGACCGGTCCGTCCTCGAGGACGACGCCGTCGCGCAGCTGCTGGAGGGTGGCCCGGCCGGGCACCCCGTCGACCTCGGCCACGTAGGTCTTGTCGACCTCGTAGGACGGGTGCGCCATCTTCTGGGCGAAGTCACCGTCGTTGGTGAGCAGGATCAGGCCCTCCGTGTCGGTGTCGAGCCGGCCGACGTGGAAGAGCCGCTCGGGCCGGTCCCCGACGAGGTCGGTGAGGGTACGCCGCCCCTGCGGGTCGGACATCGTGGAGACCACGCCGCGTGGCTTGTTCAGGACCAGGTAGACGTGCTCGGTCACCGGCGGGAGCCGGCGCCCGTCGACACGGATCCGTGCCGTGCGCGGGTCGACCTTGGTGCCGAGCCGGGTGACCACCTCACCGTCGACCTCGACCAGGCCGGCGAGCATCAGCTCCTCGCACTTGCGCCGGCTCGCCACCCCCGACTGGGCGAGCAGCTTCTGCAACCGGACGAGCCCCTCGTCGTCGGTCTCGATCTCCCTCATGCGTCGGTGAGCGGGGAAGCAACCTCGTCGAGTCGAGCCGGTCGGGACCACGTCGTCGCGGCTGCCACCTCGGCCTCGTCCTCGAAGTCCTCCACCCCGGGCAGGAACGGCGCCAGCTCGGGCAGGTCATCGATCGAGGTCACCCCGATGCGCTCGAGGAAGTAGCTCGACGTGCGGTAGAGGTGCGCACCGGTCTCGTGCTCGGTGCCGGCTTCCTCGACGAGGCCACGGTTCAGCAGGGTGCGCATCACGCCGTCCACGTTGACGCCACGGATCGCGGAGACGCGACTGCGGCTGACCGGCTGCTTGTAGGCGACCACCGCCAGCGTCTCCAGGGCAGCCTGCGTGAGCCGGGCCTGCTGCCCCTCGAGCACGAACCGCTCCACCACCGGCGCGAAGGCCTCGCGGGTGTAGTAGCGCCAGCCGCCGGCCACGTTGCGCAGCTCGAAACCGCGCCCCGACTCGTCGTACTCCTCGGCCAGCGCGGTCAGGGCCTCGACGACCTCGATCACCGGGTAGCCCACGGCCGTGGCCAGGGTGCTGTCGTCGAGGGGCTGGTCGGCGACCATCAGCACCGCCTCGAGGGCCGGCCGCAGCTCGGCGAGCGGGACCTCGAGGGCCTCGGTGGTCTGGTCGAGGATCTCGGTCGTCATGCGCCCTCCTCGGGCTCGTGCAGGGGTTCGGTGGTGTCGGGCGCCACGTCGGGTCCGGCCTCGGGCGGCGTGCCGTCGAACTCGTCGGTGATCTCCACCTCGGCGTCCTCGGACCCCGTCCAGCGGATGCTGAGCTCACCGAGAGGTGTCATCTGGTCGAAGGCCACCACGCCCTCCCGGAACAGCTCCAGCAGGGCCAGGAACCGCGCGACCCGCGTCATGGTGTCCGGGGCGTCGGCCGCCAGGGACCGGAAGGTGAGGGTCCCGCTGCTGCGCAGCCGGCCCATCACCACCGAGGCCTGCTCGCGCACGCTCACGGCCGGTGCGTGGATGTGGGCCAGGCTGACCACGGACTCCGGCTTCGGCGCGAGCGCCCGGGCGGCCAGGCTGGCGAACTCGTCGAGTCCCAGGCCGATCAGGACGTCCGGCAGCAGCGTGGCGAAGCGCTCCTCGAGTCCCACCGAGCGCGGGTAGCGGCGCGCCTCGCCCTCCATCCTCCGGTCGAGGATGTCGGCGATCTGCTTGAACGCCTTGTACTGCAGCAGCCGCGCGAAGAGCAGGTCGCGGGCCTCCAGGAGCGCCAGGTCCTCCTCGTCCTCGACGTCGCCCTGCGGCAGCAGGCGGGCGGCCTTCAGGTCGAGCAGGGTCGAGGCGACCAGCAGGAAGGACGTGGTCTGCTCGAGGTCCCAGGCGTCGTCGGCCGCCTTGATGTGGGCGATGAACTCGTCGGTGACCTGTGAGAGCGCCACCTCGGTCACGTCGAGCTTGTGCTTGCTGATCAGGCTCAGCAGCAGGTCGAAGGGTCCCTCGAAGTTCGCCAGGTGTACGGCGAACGCGGTGCTGGCCGCGGCGGGCTCGACCGCCAGATCCGCGCTCATTCGGGGTCCCCGGCCGAAGCGGAGCGCAGCGAGCATTCGGTTGGGGTGATCATCGGCCGATCAGCCGCTGCACCAGGACGCTGTCGTCGCCGTTGGCCTCGAGGTCGGCGAGCACGATCGCGATCGCCTCTCGGACGAACCGGCCACGGTCGACCGCGAGGCCCTGGTCGCGGCGCAGCGAGAGGCGTGCGTGCTCGATGTCGAGGAGCTCGTCGGCCGTCACGTAGACGGTCATCTTCTCGTCGTGCCGGACCCGACCACTGGACCTCCGGGCCTCCTGGGCCGCGGCGGTCTCGGCCTGCTCGGCAGACTCCACCTTCTCGGCTGGATAGGGCACCGCCGCCATCTCGCGCCTCACCGCAGGCTGGTGCTCCCGGGTCTCACGCGGCTGTCGGTTGGAGCGGAACAGGTCGTCCGCGGCAGGCAGGCTCACGCGTCGGGACACCGGTCCAGCACCTCCTTGGCGAGCTGCCGGTAGGCCTCGGCCCCGCCGGACGTGGAGGCGTAGCTGGTGATCGGCTCACCGGCCACCGTGGAGTCGGAGAACTTGATGGTGCGTCGGATGACGGTGTGGAAGACGGTGTCCCCCCAGGCCTCGACGAGCCGCTGCATCACCTCGCGGCCGTGCAGCGTGCGGCCGTCGTACATCGTGCCGAGGACACCCTCGACCTTCAGCTTGGGGTTCAGCCGCTCCTGGACCTTGTCGATGGTGGTCTTGAGCAGGGCCACGCCGCGCAGCGCGAAGTACTCGCACTCCAGCGGGATCAGGACGCCGTCCGAGGCCGTGAGCGCGTTGACGGTCAGCAGCCCGAGCGAGGGCTGGCAGTCGATCAGGATGACGTCGTACTGCTCGATCGCCGGCGCCAGCACCCGCTGCAGGGTCTGCTCGCGGCCGACCTCGTGGACCAGCTGCACCTCGGCGGCGGAGAGGTCGATGTTGGAGGGCAGCAGGTCCATCCCGGGGACGCCGCTCGGGACGATGACGTCCTCGAGGGTGACGTCGCGCTGCATCAGCAGGTTGTAGACGGTCAGGTCGATCTGGTGGGGGCTCAGGCCCAGACCCACCGAGAGCGATCCCTGCGGGTCGAAGTCGACGAGGAGCACCTTGCGGCCGTACTCCGCCAGGGCGGCACCGAGGTTGATCGTGGTCGTGGTCTTGCCGACCCCGCCCTTCTGGTTGCACATCGAGATGATCCGCGCGTTCCCGTGGGTGACCACCGGGCGCGGCTCGGGCAGGTCGATCATCGGTCGACCGGTGGGGCCGAGGACGACCTCGTCCGGCTCGGCCACGGCCTCGTCGACGAGGACAGGCTCCTCGACCCGGGTCCGGAACTGGAGCGGTTGCTCGCTCCCCGGTCGTTCGGGAGGGGCAGGAGGTCGGAGCAACGGGGGGACCTCGGACGCCGCGCTGCCGAATGGTGCTCCGAAGTCGCGGGGACCCGTCATCGTGCTCTCCCTCGGTTGATGCGGACTGTTCCCTCCAGGAAGCGGCCCGTCCTTTTGTCGACTTGCCGCCAAGCCGCGGGCGCGACTCTATGCACCGCTCGTGCGGCGTCACAACCCGAAAGCGAACCCATCACCAACATCATCCAAATCTGGGGAGACGTTGTGGGTAGCGCCTCGCCGTGGATGCACAAGTTCCTTGCTGCCTGTGCACAAACCTGTGTACGACGGGCGCCAGTGTCTACACCAGCTTGACGGCCGGTCCGAGCTCGGTGCGCAGGCCGGAATCAGCCCGAGTTCAGCCCAGGGCCCGGGGGTGCGCGGCGGCGTAGACCTCGCGCAGGCTGTCGACCGTCACCAGCGTGTAGACCTGTGTGGTGGTCACCGACGCGTGCCCCAGCAGCTCCTGGACGACCCGCACGTCGGCGCCGCCCTCCAGCAGGTGCGTGGCGAACGAGTGGCGCAGCGTGTGCGGTGAGACCTCGGCGGTGATCCCGGCCCGCTCGGCGGCCTTCACGATGACGGCCCAGGCACTCTGGCGGGAGAGGCGTCCGCCCCGGGCGTTCAGGAACAGCGCACCTCCCGCCCCGGCCGACGCGGCAGGGCCGCCCTCGAGCAGCTCGGGACGGCCGCGGACGACGTAGGCCTGGACGGCTTCGCGGGCGTAGCTGCCGACCGGCACGATCCGCTCCTTGGAGCCCTTGCCGCGCAGCAGCACGGTGTTGCCCTCCGCCCGGTCGGCGTCCAGCTCGAGGTCGTCGATGTCCATGCCGACGGCCTCCGAGATGCGCGCCCCGGTGCCGTAGAGGACCTCCAGCAGGGCGCGGTCGCGCAGGGCCAGGGACGTCCCGGCGGCGCCTGCCGCCTCGAGCAGACGCTCGACGTCACCCAGGGGGATCGCCTTGGGCAGCCGCTTGGCGGGCGTGGGTGGCCGGACCCCGGCCGAGGGGTCGGAGGTGGCCAGCCCGTCCTTGACGGCGAACCGGTGGAACCCGCGGACGGCCACGACCGAGCGGCCGGCCGAGGTCGCGCTCAGCGGCTGGTGCTCCGCGTCCCCCTCGCGCAGCGCCACCAGGAACCCGCTCACGACCAGCTCGGTGACCTGGTCGAGGTCGGTGATCTTCAGGGAGTCGAGGTAGCCGAGGTAGCGACGCAGGTCGCGTCGATAGGACTTCACGGAGTTCTCGGCCAGGCCTCGCTCCACCACGAGGTGGTCGAGGTAGGTCCGAACGGCGCGGACGAGCGCGTTCGGGCCTGCCGCCTCGCTCACCGGTTCAGCTGTCGGTCACGCGAGCGCGGCCTCGAGCGACACCGACTCCATGCCGTGTGCCTCGGCCACGGGGCCGTTGGTCACCTCGCCCTGGTGGGTGTTCAGACCGAGCGCGAGCGCGTGGTCGTCGCGGCAGGCCTGGTCCCAGCCCTTGTTGGCCAGCGACACGGCGTACGGCAGGGTCGCGTTGGTCAGCGCGTACGTCGAGGTGTTCGGCACCGCGCCGGGCATGTTCGCCACGCAGTAGAAGACCGAGTTGTGCACGGCGTACGTCGGGTCGGCGTGCGTGGTCGCATGCGTGTCCTCGAAGCAGCCGCCCTGGTCGACGGCGATGTCGACGAGGACCGATCCCGGCTTCATCCTCGAGACCAGGTCGTTGGTGACCAGCTTCGGAGCCTTGGCCCCGGGGATCAGCACCGCCCCGATCACCATGTCCGCCTCGAGCACGTGCTGCTCGATCGCGAGCTTGGAGGACGCCAGGCCGTGCACCGCGTTGTTGTAGCGCCAGAAGGACATCCGCAGCTTGTCGAGGTCGGTGTCCAGCAGGGTCACCTCGGCACCCATGCCCAGGGCGATGTTGGCGGCGTTCTGGCCGGACACGCCGGCACCGATCACGACCACCTTGGCGTTCGCCACGCCGCCGACGCCGCCCATCAGCACGCCGCGGCCACCCTGCGCCTTCATCATCGAGTAGGCGCCCACCTGGGGCGCGAGGCAGCCGGCGACCTCGGACATCGGGTAGAGCAGCGGCAGCGAGCCTCCGGGGGTCTGCACGGTCTCGTAGGCGATGCCGGTGACCTTGCGCTTGACCAGCTCCTCGGTCAGCGGGAGGTCGGCGGCGAGGTGCAGGTAGGTGAACAGCACGAGGCCCTCACGCATGCGGTGGTACTCCTCGGCGACCGGCTCCTTGACCTTGAGCACCATCTCCGCCTGCTCCCACAGGTCATCGGCGGTGTCGATGATCGTGGCGCCCTCCGCGACGAAGGCGGCGTCGTCGATCTGCGAGCCGACGCCTGCATCCTTCTCGACGAGCACCTCGTGACCGTAGGAGACGAGCTCGTGCACCCCGATCGGGGTGATGGCCACGCGGTACTCGTGGTTCTTGACTTCCTTGGGTACGCCGACACGCACGGGTTGCCTCCCAGATCACACCGAGTCACAGATGTCGTGCCGCCGTTCGCGGCAACCCGGCGAGTCTATGCCTCAGCGCGCTCGCGTGCCGACGTCAGACCCGCGTCCCGCATGGTCCGCAGGACGTTGCGACAGGTGAGCCCGGCGAGGTCCTCGTCGGACCAACCGCGGTCGGCCAGCGCGGCCAGCAGCCGGGGGTAGCCGCTCACGTCCTCGAGCCCGACCGGCAGCCGGTCCACGCCGTCGTAGTCGCCGCCGAGGCCGATGTGCTCGACGCCGGCCACCTCGCGCACGTGCTCGACGTGTGCCACGACGTCATCCAGCGTGGCCGAAGGAGCTGCATGGTCCTCCCGGTACGTCTCCACGAACGCGTCCTCCGCGTCGGACCCGGGCTCGACACCCGCGGCGACGGCCGCCGCCGAGGCCTCGGCGTACCAGTCACGCACCTGCTCGTTCACGAACTTCGGCACGAACGTGACCATGCAGACCCCGCCGTTGCCGGCGAGTCGGGCGAGCACGTCGTCGGGCACGTTGCGCGGGTGGTCGCAGACGGCCCTCGCCGAGGAGTGCGAGAACACCACGGGGACGCTGGAGACGTCGAGCGCCTGCCGCATCACGTCCGCGCTCACGTGGCTGAGGTCGACCAGCATCCCGATCCGGTTCATCTCGGCGACGACCTCACGGCCGAAGTCGGAGAGGCCGCCGAGGACCGGTTCGTCGGTGGCCGAGTCGGCCCACGGGACGTTGTCGTTGTGGGTCAGGGTCAGGTAGCGCACCCCGAGGCGGTGCAGCATCCGCAGGGTCCCGAGCGACTCGTTGATCTGGTGCCCACCCTCGGCCCCCATCAGGCTGGCGATCCGGCCGCTCTGCCACGCGGCCTCGACGTCCTCCACCGTGGTGGCCAGGGCCAGCTGGTCGGCGTACCGGCGGATCATGGCGTGGCCGCCGTCGACCTGCTCGAGCGTGGCCGTGACCGCCGCGTCACCGGTCAGGGTCGCCGGCACGAAGACCGACCAGAACTGGGCGCCCACTCCCCCGGCCCGCAGCCGCGGCAGGTCGGTGTGCGTCCCCAGCCGCTGACAGGTCTCGGTGTCCCTGAGCTCCAGCCGGTCGAAGTCGTAGCCGACCTTCTCCCGCGCCGCCCACAGCAGGTCGTTGTGGCCGTCGACGACCGGATGGTTCGACAGCAGGGCGGAGACATCGGCAGTGTTCTGGGTGGGCGAGCTCATCCGCGGATCGTATGCCGCACGACCTCGCTGATGGCCGCGTTCGGCCTCGCCGTCCAGCGAGCCGCGTCGGGCGTCCGCCACAGCGAGCGCCCGGCCGTGGCGTGCCTGCGCTCAGATCTCGCCCCGCTGCCGCAGGACCTCGTGGGTGAGGACGGCGGCCGCGAGCGGGCCCTCCCGGACCCGGCCGTCGAGGACGGCCTCGAGCAGCTCCGCGACCGGGACCCAGATCTTCTCCATCTCGGCCTCCTCGGCGTGCAGCTCGAAGCTCCCTCGGTCGGCGCGGGAGAGCCCGGTTGCCAGGTAGATGTGGTGCAGCTCGTCGGTCAGCCCGGCGCTCGGGTACAGGGTCACCAGGTGGCGCCAGTGCTCCGCGCGGAGCTCGACCTCCTCCTGCAGCTCGCGCGCCGCCGTGAGCTGGGGATCCTCGCCGGCCTTGTCGCACAGCCCGGCGGGGAGCTCGATGAACACCCCGCCGGCAGCGTGCCGGTACTGGCGCAGGCAGCAGACCCGGTCCTCCTCGTCGAGCGCGAGGACCACGACCGCACCCGGGTGCTCGACCACGAGGCGCCCGAAGGTCTCCTCGGGGTGGCCGGGACGTTGCACGACGTCCTCGCGCATCGCCACCAACCAGTCGTCACGATGGAGGTCGCGCGTGCCGACCACGGGCCAGCTCAGGTGCTCGTCGGAGAGGTCCGCCACCGAGACCCTAGGCCCCCTCGAGCGCCGGGTCGCCCGCCGTCTGCACAGCCTTCTCGTCCGTCGCGCCGGCTTCGCGTTCGTCCATGGTGACGTCGTCGTCGGCCACCCAGCGACGCCGCAACGCGCTCTCGTCGATCGGGATCAGCAGCTCGCGCTGGCGCTGGATGGCGGCGCCGATCAGCCCGGCGAACAACGGGTGCGGACGTGTCGGCCGCGACCGCAGCTCCGGGTGCGCCTGCGTCGCGACGTAGTAGGGGTGCACGTCGGCCGGGAGCTCGACGAACTCGACGAGGTTGTTGTCCGGAGAGGTGCCGGAGAACACCAGGCCGGCTGCCTCGAGCGGGGCTCGGTAGCTGTTGTTGACCTCGTAGCGGTGGCGGTGGCGCTCCTCGACCTTCGGCTCGTCGTACGTCGCGCGGACGACCGAGCCGTCCTTGAGGTCGGCCGGGTAGAGACCCAGCCGCATGGTGCCGCCGAGGTCACCGGCGCCCTCGACGAAGGCCCGCTGCTCGGCCATCGTCGCGATCACCGGCTCGGGGCTGCCCGGGTCGAACTCGGTCGACCCGGCCTTCTCGAGGCCGGCCATGGAGCGGGCGTACTCGATCACCATGCACTGCAGGCCCAGGCACAGGCCCAGGGTCGGGATCTTGTTCGTGCGGGCGTAGGTGAGCGCGCCGAGCTTGCCCTCGATGCCACGGATGCCGAAGCCACCGGGGACACAGATCGCGTCGACCTCGCTGAGCTTGCGGGCGGCCCCCTCGGGCGTGGCGCACTCGTCGGAGGGGATCCAGACGATGTTGACCCGCGCCTCGTGGGCGAAGCCTCCGGCGCGCAGCGCCTCGACGACCGACAGGTAGGCGTCCGGGAGGTCGACGTACTTGCCGACCAGGCCGACGGTGACCTCCTCGTTGGGGTGGTGCACCCGCTTGAGCAGGTCGTCCCACAGCGTCCAGTCGACGTCGCGGAACGGCAGGTTCAGGCGGCGTACGAGATAGGCGTCGAGGCCCTCGCGGTGCAGCACCTTGGGGATGTCGTAGATCGACGGAGCGTCGGCGGCCGTGACCACGGCCTCCTGGTCGACGTCGCACATCAGCGAGATCTTCTTCTTCACCGAGGCAGGGATCTCGCGGTCGGCGCGGCAGACGATCGCGTCGGGCTGGATACCGATGGACCGCAGCGCCGCGACCGAGTGCTGGGTCGGCTTGGTCTTGAGCTCGCCCGACGGTCCGATCCAGGGCACCAGGGAGACGTGCAGGAAGAAGACGTTGTCGCGGCCGACGTCGTGGCGCACCTGGCGGGCGGCCTCGAGGAACGGCAGCGACTCGATGTCGCCGACGGTGCCCCCGACCTCGGTGATCACGACGTCGATGTCGTCACCGCCCATGGCCAGGACGCGCTCCTTGATCTCGTTGGTGATGTGCGGGATCACCTGGACCGTGTCGCCGAGGTAGTCGCCGCGACGCTCCTTGGCGATCACCTGGGAGTAGACCTGTCCGGTCGTGACGTTGGCGATCTGGTTGAGGTCGGTGTCCAGGAAGCGTTCGTAGTGACCGATGTCGAGGTCGGTCTCGGCGCCGTCGTTGGTGACGAACACCTCGCCGTGCTGGAACGGGTTCATCGTCCCCGGATCGACGTTGAGGTAGGGGTCGAGCTTCTGCATCGTCACGCGGAGCCCGCGCGAGCGGAGCAGGCGGCCCAGGCTGGAGGCGGTGAGCCCCTTGCCGAGCGAGGAAGCGACTCCACCCGTCACGAAGACGTGCTTGGTCGGTTGCGGTGCTACCAAGAGGGCTCCCCGTGGGCTCGAGTGGCGCCCGAGGCGGGGGCCAGAGTCAGGCAGATCGTGCGGTCGTCCACGGGATTCGAGACTACCAATGATTTCGGCCCGTACGTGCCGCGGGGCGAATTCAGCCGCGTGTCCGGCGTGGTGCCTGCGGCGCCCGCGCCGACTGAGCCACGTCGAGCAGCTCCTGGGCGTGCGCCATCGCGGTGTCGGACTCCTCGAGACCGGCCAGCATGCGGGAGAGCTCCTGGACCCGGCCCCCGTCGTCGAGGACGTCGAGGCCCGAGGTGGTGACGGTCCCGTCGCTGGACTTGCGCACGACGACGTGACGGTCGGCGAACGCCGCCACCTGGGGCAGGTGGGTCACCACGAGGACCTGGGCCGACCTGGCCAGCGCGGCGAGCCGACGGCCGATCTCGACCGCGGCCTTGCCGCCGACCCCGGCATCGACCTCGTCGAAGACGAAGGTGGGCACCGGCCGGGTGTCGGCCAGGGCCACCTCGATGGCCAGCATCACCCGCGACAGCTCACCGCCCGAGGCACCCTTGGTCAGCGGACGGGGCTCGGAGCCGGTGTTGGCTGCGAGCACCAGCTCGACCTCGTCGACCCCCGAGGGGCCGTAACGCCAGGACCGGCCATCGATCTCGAGGCCACCGGCGTCCTCCGCCCGGTCGAGGTGTACGCCGAACCGCGCGTGCGGCATCGACAACGAGTGCAGCTCGTCGGTCACCCGGGCCGAGAGCACCTCACCGGCTTCTCGCCGGAGCCGGGTCAGCTCGGCTGCCTCGCCTGCCAGCCCGGCCCGGAGCTGCACCCTCTCGGCGCGCAGGGCCTCGATGCTCTCGTCGGAGTCCTCCAGGCTCATCAGCCGTTCGGCGGCCAGCCGGGACCACTCGATCACCTCGGCCGAGGTCTCGCCGTACTTCCGGGTGAGGGCGGTCAGGGCGGCCCGGCGCTCGGAGACGGCCGCAAGCCGCTGCGGGTCGGTCTCGACGCCCGTGGAGTACGACGCCACGTCGGCCGCCACGTCGGCGAGCAGGTAGCTCACCTCGGCCACGCGGTCGGCGAGCGACGCTGCCTCGGGGTCGTGGTCGCGCACGCTCTCCAGGGCACGTCGCGCTCCCGCCACCGCACCGAGGGCGTCGGCGGCGTCCTGGTCGGAGGAGAGCGCCTCGCGAGCGGTCTCCGCCGCGGTGCGCAGGGTGTCGGCGTACCCCAGCCGGGTCTCCTCCGTGGCCAGCAGGTCCTCCTCGCCCACGACGGGCGCGACCGCCTCGATCTCCTCCAGCCCGAGCCGGAGCACGTCGGCCTCGCGCGCACGCTCGCGTGCCGACCCGAGCACCTCGCGCAGCTCCCGCTCCACGGCACCCAGTCGGTCGAACCCGGCCCGGTAGCGCGCCATCACGTCCGCGAGCGGGGCCCCGGCGAAGGCGTCGAGGGCGTCGCGCTGGGCCTCGGGCCGCAGCAACCGGTGCTGGTCTGACTGGCCGTGGACGGCAACGAGCGCATCGCCCACCCGGGTGAGCGCCGACGCCGGGACCGAGGCACCGCCCAGGAAGGCACGCGAGCGCCCCTCGGCGGAGACCTGCCTGCCGAGCAGCAGCTGGCCCAGCTCGACCTCTCCCCCGTGCTCGTCGGCGATCGCGGTGAGCTCCGCGTCGGCACGCACCAGGCCCTCGACGCGGGCCGACTTCGCGCCGGTGCGCACGGCACCGGTGTCCGCCCGGCCGCCCATGAGCAGGCCCAGCGCGGTCACGAGCATCGTCTTGCCGGCACCGGTCTCACCGGTGATCACGGTCAGTCCGGGGCCGAGCTCGAGCACCGACTCCTCGATCACCCCCAGCGAGCTGATCCGGATCTCCTCGATCATCGGCTCACCGCTCGGTGGCGCGGCGGCGTCGCTGCGCGGCACCACGCCAACCCTCGACGGGCAGCCCGAACTTCGCCACCAGCCGGTCGGTGAACGGAGCCTGGTGCAGGCGCACCAGGCGCACCGGCGAGCGCCCACGGCGGACCTCGATGCGCGCACCGGGCGGAAGGTCGACGGTGCGGCGTCCGTCGCACCAGAGCACCCCGGCTCCCTCGGTCTGCGCCAGCACCTCGACGGCCAGCACCGAGCTCGGCGCCACCACCATCGGGCGCGCGAAGAGCGCATGGGCACTGATCGGCACCATCAGCAGCGCCTCGACCCCGGGCCACACGATGGGACCCCCGGCGCTGAAGTTGTACGCCGTCGACCCCGTCGGCGTGGCACACACGACGCCGTCGCAGCCGAACCTGCTCAGCGGCCGGCCGTCGACCTCGACGACGACCTCGAGCATGCGCTGACGAGCCGCCTTCTCGACGCTGGCCTCGTTGAGCGCCCACGTCGTCTCGACGAGCTCCTTGTCGCGGAACACGAGCACGTCGAGGGTCAGCCGCTCCTCACTGGAGTAGTGCCGGCCCACCACCATCTCGATCATCTTCTCGACGTCCTCGCTCTCGGCCTCCGCCAGGAAGCCGACGTGCCCGAGGTTGACGCCGAGCAAGGGGGTGGGGGTCCCGTGGGTGAGCTCCGCGGCGCGCAGGATCGTGCCGTCGCCGCCGATCACCACGGCCAGCTCGCACTCCTCGGCCCCGGCCGTCTCGACGGTCACGGTCTCGACGCCGGAACCCGGGGGAAGATCGAGCTCCTTGGCCTCCTCCTCGAGCATGCGGACGACCAGTCCCTGGGCCTGCAACGAGGTCACGACGGCGCGCGAGACCTCGCGCGCCTCGTCGCGGCCCGTGTGGGCCAGCAGGAGGATGCGCCGGATGGCGTCGGGGTCGTGGTCGGTCACGGGTTCACCTTCTCACCCGGCACCGCCACGTCCGGGGAACGGGCGACCTCGGCCTCGATCGCGTCCCTCCCGATCTCTGGCTCCCCGGCACGCAGCCACACGAAGAACTCCACGTTGCCGGAGGGGCCAGGCAGCGGGCTGGTCGCGACCGCGCGGGCCCCCCAGCCACGACGGGCCGCTGCCTGGGCGACGGCGTCCACGGCGTCGGCACGGTGGCCGAGGTCGCGCACCACGCCGCCCTTGCCGAGACGATCCTTGCCGACCTCGAACTGCGGCTTGACCATCAGCACGAGGTCTCCGTCGGACGCGGTCACCCCGAGGAGGGCGTCGAGGACGAGCTCGAGGGAGATGAAGGACAGGTCGCCGACGACGAGGTCGACCGGTCCGCCGATCAGGTCGGTGTCGATCTCGCGGATGTTCGTCCGGTCGTGCACCCGCACCCGGGGGTCCTGCTGCAGGGTCCACACCAGCTGGCCGTAGCCCACGTCGACGGCGACCACCTCGACCGCTCCCTCCCGCAGCAGCACGTCGGTGAAGCCTCCGGTGGATGCTCCGGCGTCCAGGCACCGCCGACCGGCGACCCGCAGGCCGAGCGGGGTGAAGGCCGCGAGCGCTCCCGCGAGCTTGTGCCCGCCACGGCTGGCATAGCCGGGGTCGTCGGGATCCTCGCGGACGACGAGGTCGGCGTCGGTGGTCACCCCGGTGGCCGGCTTGGTGGCCCTCGCCTTGTTGACGCTCACCCGGCCCGCGGCGATCAGCTCACTGGCGTGGTCGCGGGACCTCGCCAGACCGCGCCGGACGAGCTCGGCGTCCAGCCGCAGGCGCCGCGGAGGCATGGTCAGCCCCGGACGCTGCTCTCGCCGGCATCGGCGAGCGCCCGGCGCAGCGACTCGTGCGCCTGCTCGAAGACGGCCACGTGACCGGCGACCGGCTGCTCGTCGAGGCCGGAGAGGCTGGCGACGACAGCGTCGACGGTCTCGTCTCCGGTGCTCTCGAGCAGCTCGGCGGGGGCGTGGGGCGCCTCCTGGCGCAGCGACTCAGTCATGCGCGACACGCTACCGGGGCGGAGTGACGCCGTCGGTCGCGACAGGCTGGCCTTCGGCATCGAGATGGGTCCAGGCGGTGACGGCCACGACACGCCACCAGTCCGCCTCCGAGCCCTCCCCACTCACCGTCAGCCCACCCTCCTGCACGGTGCCGCTCCAGCCACCGAGGCGAACGCCGTCGTCGGTCACCTCCGGAGCCTGGTGCGGCTCGGACAGGCCGGCGAGATCGGGAGCGATGAACGTCGGACGCTCGTCCTTCTCCGCGCACACCAGCTCGTCGAGGCCGGTCACCCCGGTCAGCACCAGCAGGGAGTCCCAGCCCATCGTCACGGCGCCGGCGATGTCGGTGTCCAGCCGGTCCCCGATCACCACGGGCCGCTCGCCCCCGACGCGCGTCAGGGTCTCCTCGAACAGTGGACGCTCCGGCTTGCCGGCCACCTGCGGCTCGCGTTCGGCGAACTCCGCCACCATCCGTACGGCGGCACCGTTGCCCGGCGCCACCCCACTCGGCGTCGGGATGGTCATGTCGGTGTTGCTGGCGACCCACGGGAGCCCCGAGCGGACCAGGGTCGCACCCTGCATGACCTGCTTCCAGAGGATGTCCGGGCCGTAGCCCTGGACCACCCCGGCCACGTCCTCGGTGCCGGACGTCACCGGCACGAGACCGCGTTCGCGCAGCGCCAGGTCCAGACCCTCCCCACCCATCAGGAAGACCCGGCTGCCCTCGGGGAGCTGGCTGGCCATCAGCCGAGCAGCCGCCTGGGCGCTGGTGACGACGTCCTCGTCACGGGCATCGATCCCCAGCTCGCGCAGGTGGTCGCCCACCACCGAGGGCGGGCGGGCGGCGTTGTTGGTCACGAAGGCGAGGTGCATCCCCCCGGACTGGGCGGCGTTCAGGGCCTCTGCCGCACCGTCCACGGCGTCCTGGCCGACGTAGACGACCCCGTCGAGGTCGAGCACCGCCACGTCGTACGCCGAGGTCAGCGGTCCCTCGCTCGCCTTGAGCAAGGTCACCCCTCCAGGGAGCGCTCGAGGGCAGCGGCGCGCTCGGCGGCATCGGTGAGGGCCTCGCCGTCGACGGCCTCGGTGCGGTGGAACCAGGTCAGCGCGTCCTTCTCACGGCCGGCGGCCACGAGCGTGTCCGCGTAGGCGTAGCGCAGCCGCGCCACCCACGGTTCGCGCGACTTGGACAGCAGGTGGGAGGTCTCGAGCGTGCGCAGGGCCGCGTCGAGCTCACCGCGGTCGCGTCGGGCGCCTGCCTCGACGATGGTCAGCTCCGCCAGCAGGGCCGGCGAGAGCTTCTCCTTCGGGGCGTTGCGGACCAGCGCCAGGGCACGGTCGGGACGGCCGAGGGCACGCTCGCAGTCGGCCATGATCGCGACGTAGTCCTGGACGCCGTTCATCCGCTTGGCAGCACGCAGCTCGGACAGTGCCTCGGCGTACTCCCCGGCGGCGTAGGCAGCCTCGCCCACCGCCTCGCGGACGACAGCGAGGCGGCTCGCTCGCGCCCGGGCGGCGAGGGTGTGCTCGTAGGCGGTCTTCGGCTCGGAGTCGATCAGCAGGCCGGCGGCGACCAGGTGTCGCGCCACCCGCAGGGCCAGCTTGTCGGGCAGGGACTTGAGCTGCGCCTGCATCGCACGGTCGAGCTCGCGGCCGGTGATCTCCTCGGGGATCGGCGGCCCGTCGTAGCGCTGCTGGCTCTGGGTGCGCTCCTCGTCGGTCTGGCCGCGGCCGCGGTCGTCGCGCCGCGGTCGGCTGAACTCGCGCTTGCCACCATCACGACCCGAGTCGCGCTTGCCGGAGTCTCGTCCCCGGTTCCTGGAGTCCCCGCCCCGGGAGTCCCCACCGGGCCGGCCGCCGCTCGGCCTCCCGCTGGAGGGGCGTCCGCTGCCCGAGGGCTTGCGAGGGTTGCGGTCTTCCGGCACGACGAGCTCCTACGTGGGCCCGGCCGACGCGGGTCGACACGGGCGTTGCTTGGAAAAAGACTAAGGGCCGCCCCACGAGGGGGCGGCCCTTAGCAACGTTATGTCCGGCGACGTCCTACTCTCCCACGACCTCCCGGTCGCAGTACCATCGGCGCTGAACGGCTTGACTTCCGGGTTCGGAATGGAGCCGGGTATTTCCCGTTCGCTATGGCCGCCGAAACTCTATGGAGTTATGCAAAAGCCATGGATCTGGGTGTGAGTCAGATCAATAGGCTCCCGACCGTAACTCGGGAACCACACAGTGGACGCGCAACATCTTTGAGGGACAAGCCCTCGGCCTATTAGTACCGGTCGGCTAGGCATTACTGCTGTACACCTCCGGCCTATCAACCCAGTAGTCTGCTGGGGGCCTTACCCGGTTAACCCGGTGGGAAACCTCATCTTGAAACGTGCTTCCCGCTTAGATGCTTTCAGCGGTTATCACTTCCGAACGTAGCTAACCAGCCGTGCTCCTGGCGGAACAACTGGCACACCAGAGGTTCGTCCATCCCGGTCCTCTCGTACTAGGGACAGCCTTTCTCAAGTTTCCTGCGCGCGCGGCGGATAGGGACCGAACTGTCTCACGACGTTCTAAACCCAGCTCGCGTGCCGCTTTAATGGGCGAACAGCCCAACCCTTGGGACCTACTCCAGCCCCAGGATGCGACGAGCCGACATCGAGGTGCCAAACCATCCCGTCGATATGGACTCTTGGGGAAGATCAGCCTGTTATCCCCGGGGTACCTTTTATCCGTTGAGCGACGCCGCTTCCACATGCCAGCGCCGGATCACTAGTTCCGACTTTCGTCCCTGCTCGAGATGTCACTCTCACAGTCAAGCTCCCTTGTGCACTTACACTCGAAACCTGATTGCCAACCAGGCTGAGGGAACCTTTGAGCGCCTCCGTTACATTTTAGGAGGCAACCGCCCCAGTTAAACTACCCATCAGGCACTGTCCCTGATCCAGATAATGGACCTAGGTTAGATATCTAATACGACCAGAGTGGTATTTCAACGTTGACTCCACCTGAACTGGCGTCCAAGTTTCACAGTCTCCCACCTATCCTACACAAGTCGAACCAAACACCAATACCAAACTATAGTAAAGGTCCCGGGGTCTTTCCGTCCTGCCGCGCGTAACGAGCATCTTTACTCGTATTGCAATTTCGCCGAGTCCATGGTTGAGACAGCGCCCAAGTCGTTACTCCATTCGTGCAGGTCGGAACTTACCCGACAAGGAATTTCGCTACCTTAGGATGGTTATAGTTACCACCGCCGTTTACTGGGGCTTAAGTTCTGCGCTTCGCTCCGAAGAACTAACACGTCCCCTTAACCTTCCAGCACCGGGCAGGAGTCAGTCCGTATACATCGTCTTACAACTTCGCACGGACCTGTGTTTTTAGTAAACAGTCGCTTGGGCCTGGTCTCTGCGGCCATCATTGCTTCTTGCAGCAAGTGCAATAACAAATCCGGCCCCCCTTCTCCCGAAGTTACGGGGGCATTTTGCCGAGTTCCTTAACCATGGTTCACTCGATCGCCTTAGTATTCTCTACCTGATCACCTGAGTCGGTTTGGGGTACGGGCGGCGCACAGCTCGCTAGAGGTTTTTCTCGACAGCATAGGATCATCCACTTCGTCCATACGGACTCCCCATCAGGTCTCAGGCATGTGCAACGCGGATTTGCCTACGTTGCGCCCTACACCCTTAGCCCAGGACAACCATCGCCTGGGTTGGACTACCTTCCTGCGTCACCCCATCGCTTGACTACTACTAGTTCGGGTCGTGCGCTCCGCCTCCATCGTCCCGAAGGATCCCGGAGGTTTTGGGCACTTAGCATCACTAGGTTCGTCATGGGCGCTGTTTTGCCGGTACGGGAATATCAACCCGTTGTCCATCGACTACGCCTGTCGGCCTCGCCTTAGGTCCCGACTTACCCAGGGCAGATTAGCTTGACCCTGGAACCCTTGATCATTCGGCGGAAGAGTTTCTCACTCTTCATTCGCTACTCATGCCTGCATTCTCACTCGTGTGGCGTCCACAACTGGTTCACACCGCTGCTTCACTCGCCACACGACGCTCCCCTACCCATCCATGCACCTGGACCACGAAGGCCTAGTTTGACGCATGAATGCCATAGCTTCGGTGGATAACTTGAGCCCCGCTACATTGTCGGCGCGGAATCACTTGACCAGTGAGCTATTACGCACTCTTTCAAGGGTGGCTGCTTCTAAGCCAACCTCCTGGTTGTCTCTGCGACTCCACATCCTTTTCCACTTAGTTATCGCTTAGGGACCTTAGCTGATGGTCTGGGCTGTTTCCCTCTCGACAATGGAGCTTATCCCCCACTGTCTCACTGCCGCGCTCTCACTTACTGGCATTCGGAGTTTGGTTAATTTCGGTAAGCTTGTCGGCCCCCTAGACTATCCAGTGCTCTACCTCCAGCAAGAAACACGCGACGCTGCACCTAAATGCATTTCGGGGAGAACCAGCTATCACGAAGTTTGATTGGCCTTTCACCCCTATCCACAGGTCATCCCCTCAGTTTTCAACCTAAGTGGGTTCGGTCCTCCACGCGGTCTTACCCGCGCTTCAACCTGCCCATGGATAGATCACTTCGCTTCGGGTCTTGGTCGTGCCACTCAGTCGCCCTATTAGGACTCGCTTTCGCTACGGCTTCCCCACACGGGTTAACCTTGCGACACAACGCAAACTCGCAGGCTCATTCTTCAAAAGGCACGCTGTCACAATGACCGAAGTCATCGCTCCAACGGTTTGTAGGCACATGGTTTCAGGTACTATTTCACTCCCCGCCAGGGGTACTTTTCACCTTTCCCTCACGGTACTTGTCCGCTATCGGTCACCAAGGAGTATTTAGGCTTAACGGGTGGTCCCGCCAGATTCACACGGAATTTCAGGGGTTCCGTGTTACTTGGGGTGACGCTTCAGAGCCATCGTCTTACGTATACGGGGGTATCACCCTCTATGCCGGGACTTTCCAGTCCACTTCGACTTCAACGATGGTTTCTTACTCTGTGTCGGATCGGCAGATCCAACCAAGCGGCCCCACAACCCTCAACCAGCAACGCCTGCCGGCTATCACACTAGTTGAGTTTGGCCTCTTCCGATTTCGCTCGCCACTACTCTCGGAATCACTTTTGTTTTCTCTTCCTGTGGGTACTGAGATGTTTCACTTCCCCACGTTCCCTCCAACTGCCCTATGTGTTCAGGCAGAGGTAACTGGACATGACTCCAGCTGGGTTTCCCCATTCGGAAATCCCCGGATCACAGCTTGGTTGCCAACTTCCCGGGGCTTATCGCAGGCTCCTACGTCCTTCATCGGCTCTTGGTGCCAAGGCATCCACCATGTGCCCTTAGTAGCTTGTCTTGCTACAAAGATGCTCGCGTCCACTGTGTAGTTCTCAAATTACGGGCGGTACCGACACCAAGTCCTCGCTTGATCGGCCACATCGAAGACGTGGCCGAACAGTTCGAGGGGGTGCAGGCCCAGAAGAATCGAATCACTCGATCCCTCAGGACCCAACAGTGTGCCTGGAGAGCTCCCACGGTCGGGGCTCGAGGTTCCACGCGCGCCGCGTCCACCAGAGGTGAACCGCGGGTTGCAGTACTGACGAGCTCTTCGCATGAGAGCAGACCAAATAGTCGACGTTCCACTAGTGAGCAGTGCAGGCCGGTGAACGGATGTCACCGAAACCTGCGCCCTGGACAGCTCCCTCGAAAGGGTCTGCCAGTTGATGCTCCTTAGAAAGGAGGTGATCCAGCCGCACCTTCCGGTACGGCTACCTTGTTACGACTTCGTCCCAATCGCTCGCCCCACCTTCGACAGCTCCCTCCGAGTAAACGGTTGGGCCACTGGCTTCGGGTGTTGCCAACTTTCGTGACGTGACGGGCGGTGTGTACAAGGCCCGGGAACGTATTCACCGCAGCGTTGCTGATCTGCGATTACTAGCGACTCCGACTTCATGGGGTCGAGTTGCAGACCCCAATCCGAACTGAGACCGGCTTTTTGGGATTCGCTCCACCTTGCGGTATCGCAGCCCTTTGTACCGGCCATTGTAGCATGCGTGAAGCCCTAGGCATAAGGGGCATGATGACTTGACGTCATCCCCACCTTCCTCCGAGTTGACCCCGGCAGTCTCTTATGAGTCCCCACCATGACGTGCTGGCAACATAAGACGAGGGTTGCGCTCGTTGCGGGACTTAACCCAACATCTCACGACACGAGCTGACGACAGCCATGCACCACCTGTATACAAGTGTCCAAAGAGACCTCTGTCTCCAGAGGCTTCTCGTATATGTCAAACCTAGGTAAGGTTCTTCGCGTTGCATCGAATTAATCCGCATGCTCCGCCGCTTGTGCGGGCCCCCGTCAATTCCTTTGAGTTTTAGCCTTGCGGCCGTACTCCCCAGGCGGGGCGCTTAATGCGTTAGCTGCGGCACGGAACTCGTGGAATGAGTCCCACACCTAGCGCCCAACGTTTACGGTGTGGACTACCAGGGTATCTAATCCTGTTCGCTCCCCACACTTTCGCTCCTCAGCGTCAGGTAATGCCCAGAGAACCGCCTTCGCCACCGGTGTTCCTCCTGATATCTGCGCATTTCACCGCTACACCAGGAATTCCGTTCTCCCCTGCATACCTCTAGTCTGCCCGTATCAGAAGCAGGCTCGGGGTTAAGCCCCGAGTTTTCACTCCTGACGCAACAGACCGCCTACGAGCCCTTTACGCCCAATAATTCCGGACAACGCTCGCACCCTACGTATTACCGCGGCTGCTGGCACGTAGTTGGCCGGTGCTTCTTCTGCGCATACCGTCACTTTCGCTTCGTCTGCGCTGAAAGAGGTTTACAACCCGAAGGCCGTCATCCCTCACGCGGCGTTGCTGGATCAGGCTTTCGCCCATTGTCCAATATTCCCCACTGCTGCCTCCCGTAGGAGTCTGGGCCGTGTCTCAGTCCCAGTGTGGCCGGTCACCCTCTCAGGCCGGCTACCCGTCGAAGCCTTGGTGGGCCATTACCCCACCAACAAGCTGATAGGCCGCGAGCTCATCCTCCACCGCCAGAACTTTCCACCACCATCAGATGCCTGAAGTGGTCGTATCCGGTATTAGCTCCCGTTTCCGGGGGTTATCCCGATGTGGAGGGCAGATTGCTCACGTGTTACTCACCCGTTCGCCGCTCGTGTACCCCGAAGGGCCTTACCGCTCGACTTGCATGTGTTAAGCACGCCGCCAGCGTTCGTCCTGAGCCAGGATCAAACTCTCCGTTGAATTCTAGCGACGACCACTCGAGAGCGATCGTCAATTCTTTGGTGTTCAAACCCCAGCAAGAGAACGATTACTGACTATTGTCAGAATCATCGTTTGTCTTACCAAAGGAACCGCCGACGTCTCATCGACCGACGATGTCGGTCTCAGGTCAGTCGGACGGGTATAATTAATTCGTCGACTTTTGGCACACTGTTGAGTTCTCAAGGATCAAGCGCGCACCACTGTCAGGCCTCTCGGCCGGACACGCGGGGCAACCTACAGAAACTTACCGGGTGCGATCTGCGGAGTCAAATCCGTTTCCTGCTCCCAGCCCCCCGGCGCAACACTCTGGACCTTGGCGTTCCGGGGCCGCATCGAGGCGCACACCCGGACCACCTCGGTTGAGGTGAGCTGTGGGGGTTTCGGCCCGGTTCGGCCGCCCGACCTCTCGGTCTTGCGTCCTGCACTTCCGGGCCAACGAGGTGAAACATTAGGGGCCTGCGGCACGCGGGTCAAATCGGCCCGGAGTGGCCCCGGTCACACGACCTGTTCACGCAGGTCAGAGCCCTCTCAGGGGGCGAATCCCCTGCCAGGACTGGCGATTCCCGCCGTTGCGCCCAGCTCGGCGCACCCCGGAGACCGCTCCGCGCACGGTCGTGGTCAGCCGACCTCCACACCCGCGAGGTTCTTCTTTCCGCGGCGCAGCACCAGCCAGCTGCCGCCGATCAGGTCGGTGTCGTCGGGGACGTGATCGACGTCGGTGATGCGCTCGTTGTTCAGGTAGGCGCCACCCTCGGTGATGGTGCGCCTGGCCTCACCCTTGCTCTTCACGAGACCTGTCTCGACCAGGAGGTCGACCACCCCCGTGCCCTTGGTCGCACGGGCAGACCCTGCCTCGTGCAGGGCGGCTGCGAGGGTCTCGACCCTGAGCTCCCGGAGGTCACCGCCCCCGAACAGCGCGGCGGCCGCGGCCTTCGCCTGGTCGGTCTCGGCCTGCCCGTGCACCTCGGTCGTCACGGCGTCGGCGAGCGCCTTCTGCCCAGCCCGGAGGAACGGCTTCTCCGCCGTCTGCGCCTCGAGGTCCAGGATCTGCTCGTGGGTGAGGAAGGTGAAGATCCGCAGGAGCTCGCCGACCTTCTCGTCCTCGACGTTGAGCCAGAACTGGTGGAAGGCGTACGGCGACATCATCTGTGGGTCGAGCCACAGCGCGCCGCCCTCGGTCTTGCCGTACTTGGTCCCGTCGGACTTCGTCACCAGCGGCGTGGCGAACGCGTGCGCACGCCCTCCGTCCGAGCGTCGGATCAGCTCGACTCCCCCGGTGAGGTTGCCCCACTGGTCGCTGCCGCCGAACTGCAGCCGCACGCCGTGGTCGCGGTAGAGGTTCAGGAAGTCCATCGACTGCAGCAGGATGTAGCTGAACTCGGTGTAGCTGATGCCGTCCTCGAGCCGGGTGCGCACGACGTCGCGCGCAAGCATCCGGTTCACCGGGAAGTGCTTGCCGATGTCACGCAGGAAGTCGATGGTCGACAGGCTCGCCGTCCAGTCGTAGTTGTTGACCATCGTCGCCCCGGTCGGTCCCTCGAAGTCGAGGAACGGCTCGATCTGCCGGTGCACCTTCTCGACCCACTCCTTGACCGTGTCCAGGGAGTTGAGCGTGCGCTCGCCCGACTGGCGCGGGTCCCCGATCATGCCGGTGGCCCCGCCGACGAGCGCGTACGGCGTGTGCCCGGCGCGCTGCAGCCGCTTCGCGGTGAGCAGCTGCACCAGGTTGCCCATGTGCAGGCTGGGCGCGGTCGGGTCGAAGCCCACGTAGAAGCGCACGCTGCCCTCGGTGAGCGCCTCGCGCAGGGCCGCGGGATCGGTCGAGTGGGCGATCAGCCCACGCCACTCGAGGTCGTCGAGAAGAGTCGGATCGGTGGTCACCGGATCAGCCTGCCATGCGGCGTACGGCACGGCTGCGCTGCCTGAGGAGCGGACACCGGCTCAGGGAGTCCACCGCGGGTCGCGGCCTGCCTGGGCGAGCACCCGGTCGAGCGGGGGTGCGTCCGCGGGCACGTCGACCAGCGGTCCGAACGCGCCCTGGGACCTCCCCATCTCGCCGATCTGGCCCATCACCTCGAGCGCGGCCGCCAGCACGTCGTCGTCGTACACCACCTGCTGGCCTGTTCCACGGGCGAGGTCCCAGCCGTGCAGGACCACCTCGGCGAAGGCCATCGAGCCGATCATCTGCTTCGGCATCGTGCCGCCCATGGCCTCGCCCTCGAAGGCCTCGGGGCCGGCCCACGCGTCGGCCAGGCCGGACAGCCGGTCGCTGAGCTCGTCGCGCCAGCCCTCGTGCATGTGGTCCCCGCCCGTGCCCCACGGGTCGTCGGGGTCGAGGTCCTCCCCCGCGCCGATGCGGCGCATCGCCTCCACGGTCCCGAGAAGGTGGTTGGCCAGGGTCCGTACGTCGAACTCGGCGCACGGCGTCGACCGGTCGAGCGCCTCGTCGGGCACGGCAGCCACCACGGGGGTGACCGCGTCGACGAGGGTGTGCACGTGCTCGTGAACGGGCATGGAGAGACCTTTCCGCTGACGGTGCCCAACGCTAGTCCAGGTGCCGGGACGGGATCGAGGATCGACTGCGGACACGAGATCCGCTCCCTAGACTGGCCGCCGTCTCGGAATCCACAAGATCGGACTCGGCCTCGGATGAGAAACCTCCTGCGCGCACTGGGGGTTTGCGTCATCGCACTGGTGTGCAGCTTCCCTGCATGGGCCGCAGCGCCAGCCGAGGCAACCACCCTCAACCTGCATCGCGGCAGCACCGGACCCGCGGTCAAGCTCCTCGAGACGCGGCTGCACAAGCTGCACCTGCTGGGCCCCCGTGCGGTGAACAGGCGGTACACCCGCACGACGGCGCGGGCGGTCAAGCGGTTCCAGCTGCGGCACCACCTCCGGGTCACCGGGCGCGTCGACCAGCGCACCTGGAACCTGGTGGCCCGGGCCGCGGCACCGCCACGCCCCGCCACGAAGCCGGCACCACGACCTCCCGTCACGAAGCCGACGCCACCGCCTCCCGCCCCGACGATCCTGGGGCATCGGGGTGCTCGGGTTCCCGGGATCACGGAGAACAGCCTGGCCGCCATGGAGTACGCCTCGGACAAGGCGGACATCCTCGAGTTCGACCTGCAGCTGACGGCGGACGACCAGTTCGTGGTGATGCACGACGACGCCCTCGACCGCACCACCAACTGCACGGGTCCGGTCGTCGCCCAGACGGCGCAGTACCTGCGTGACAACTGCCTGACCGACAACGACGACGGCCCCATCCCGACCTTCGCCGAGATCGTTGCGTTCGCGGCGGGCAAGCAGAAGGCCATCGCTCCCGAGGTGAAGGACAACACCGTCACCGACGCCGAGCTGCAGGCCTTCGTGCAGGTGGTCCAGGACAACAACATGACGTCGCGGACGTTCGTGCAGTCGTTCTTCCCGGCGGTGTTCCCCCGGCTGCGAGCACTCGACGCCGGCCTCACCTTCGTCTACCTGACCGGGTCCGCGACGCCGCCGGCCACCGTGCGCAGCTCCGCGGCCACGATCGCCGGCCTGCAGCATCGCCGGGTCTCACGGCCTCCACGGTCGCGGCGTACAAGGCGGCGGGCCTCAGGGTGTGGAGCCTGGACCGCTTCGACCGTCTGCGCAGCTCAAGTCGCTGTGGGCGATGCGGGTCAACGGCGTCTTCACCGACATCCCCGGGACAGCTCGGACGATGTATCACCCGAGCTGACCACGTCACCGGGAGGTGCGAGAGGTCCTCGCCTTCGCAGGAACGTAGCGGCTGACGGTCGGGTCGTCGGTGAGCCAGAACCGCCAGGGCCGGTCGGCTGCCTGGCGGAGCCCGACACGTGGACCGGTGCTGACCGCTCCCGCGGGTGCGGTGCGGATCGCCGAGGAGAGGTCGAGGCCGTTGTCGGCCAGGTCGATGCCCAAGGCCTTGCACAGCCGGCCGGGGCCGCGGGCGAGATCCCGGTCGCTGGACCGTGGACGGCGCGCGCGAGCGACGTCGAGGCCGTGGACCACCTCGCCGGCGCGCAGGAGCACGGCGCTGGCCTCGCCCTCCGGTCCGCAGGCCACGTTGCAGCAGTGGTGCATCCCGTAGGTGAAGTAGACGTAGAGACGCCCAGGCGGGCCGAACATCACCTGGTTGCGGTCCGTCATCCCGCGGTGGGCGTGCGACCCAGGGTCGTCCGCCCCGTCGTACGCCTCCACCTCGGTGAGCCGGACGGTGACGCCTCCGTGGGTGAAGTGAGCGCCCAGCAGCCGGGGTGCCACCTCGAGCACAGGACGCTGCAGCAGGTCCGTCAGGCCAGCCATGCGCGGTGCTCCGCCACCGCGGACCGGAGCTCGGCCAGCTGCTCGGACACCCGGTCGGGCGCCGTGCCGCCGCGGCCGTTTCGCGAGGAGACCGAGCCCTCGACGGTCAGCACGTCGCGGACGGCGGGGGTCAGCCGTGGGTCGATCTCGGCGAACTGCTCGTCGGAGAGCTGGTCGAGCTCGAGGCCGAGCTCCTCGCAGCGTCGTACACAGGCACCGGCGAGCTCGTGGGCCACCCGGAAGGGGACGCCCTCGCGCACCAGCCACTCGGCGATGTCCGTGGCCAGGGAGAAGCCCTGGGGGGCGAGCTCGGCCATCCGGTCGGTGTCGAAGCGCAGGGTCGCGACCTGGCCGGTGAAGGCGGGCAGCAGGACCTCGAGCGTGTCGACCGCGTCGAAGACCGGCTCCTTGTCCTCCTGCAGGTCGCGGTTGTAGGCGAGCGGGAGCGCCTTGAGCGTGGCCAGCAGGCCGGTGAGGTCGCCGATCAGCCGACCGGCCTTCCCGCGGGCCAGCTCGGCGATGTCGGGGTTCTTCTTCTGCGGCATGATGCTCGACCCGGTCGAGTAGGCGTCGTCGAGCGCCACGAAGCCGAACTCACGGGTGGCCCAGACGATGATCTCCTCGGCCTGACGGCTGACGTCGACACCGATCATCGCCGTGACGAAGGCGAGCTCGGCCACGAAGTCGCGGCTCGCGGTGCCGTCGATCGAGTTGGCCGTGCTGCCCGTGAAGCCGAGGTCACGCGCGACGGCCTCGGGGTCGAGGCCGAGGCTGGACCCGGCCAGCGCGCCGGAGCCGTACGGCGAGTCCGCGGCGACCCGGGCGTCCCAGTCCCGGATCCGGGACACGTCGCGGACCAGCGGCCAGGCATGGGCCAGCAGGTGGTGGCTGAGCAGCACCGGCTGGGCGTGCTGGAGATGGGTCCGCCCGGGCATGATCGCGCCGTGGTGCTGCTCGGCCTGGGCGGCGATGGCGTCGACGAGGTCGAGCACCTGCGCGGCGATCACGCGGGCGTGGTCGCGGAGGAACACCTTGAACAGCGTCGCGATCTGGTCGTTGCGGCTGCGGCCGGCGCGGAGCTTGCCACCGAGGTCCGGCCCGACCAGGTCCACCAGCGCGCCCTCGAGTGCTCCGTGCACGTCCTCGTCGCTCTCCTTCGGGAGGAGCTCACCGGCCCGGACCCGGCGGTCCAGCTCGTCGATGCCCGTGAGCAGCCCGTCGCGCTCCTCGTCGGAGAGCAGCCCGGCCGCGTGCAGGGCGCGCGAGTGTGCCCGCGAGCCGTCCAGGTCGTAGCTCGCGAGGCGCCAGTCGAAGTGGGTGCTGCGCGAGAGCGCCTCGAGCTCGGGGCTGGGTCCGCCGGCGAAGCGGCCGCCCCAGAGCTTGCCGGTGTTGGTGCTGTCGATCATGGTGCCTCTCGGTCGTCACGCGACTGGTCGCCATTGCATGCCACAACGTATGACGTTGGTCGGTGACGGTCATCGTGACGCTGGTCGCCAGGACGTCCACAACGCCCGACGTCACATGCGGGGTGCGGGTCAGTCGGTGCCGATCTCCATGGCGACGTTGTCGAGGGCCAGGTCGCTGTCGTCGCCCTCGGCGGCGGGGTTGCGGGCGATCCGGTCGTAGCCGCCGGCCTCGATCTCGCCGAACAGGGTCCCGTTCTCGACGAGCACCTGGCCCTGGTCGAGCGGCTGCGCGGCGTACTGCTCGAGCTTGGCGCGCGAGTCGGCGATGTCGAGGTTGCGCATGGTGAGCTGACCGATCCGGTCGGTCGGGCCGAAGGCGGCGTTCTCGGTGCGCTCCATGGAGAGCTTGTCCGGGTGGTAGGAGAACGCGGGGCCGTCGGTGCGCAGGATCGTGTAGTCCTCGCCGCGCCGCAGCCGCAACGTCACCTCGCCGGTCACCAGGGAGGCGATCCAGCGCTGGATGGCCTCGCGGAGCATCAGTGCCTGCGGGTCCAGCCAGCGGCCCTCGTAGAGCAGCCGACCGAGGCGACGGCCCTCTGCGTGGTAGTTCGCGATGGTGTCCTCGTTGTGGACGGCGTTGAGCAGCCGCTCGTAGGCGATCCAGAGCAGGCCCATCGCGGGTGCCTCGTAGATGCCGCGGGACTTCGCCTCGATGACCCGGTTCTCGATCTGGTCGGACATGCCGAGGCCGTGACGGCCGCCGATCAGGTTGGCCTCGTGGACCAGCTCGACCGGGTCGTCGTAGTGCTTGCCGTTGAGGGCCACCGGACGGCCGCCCTCGAAGCGGATGGTGACGTCCTCGGACTCGATCTCGACGGCGGGGTCCCAGAACTTCACACCCATGATCGGGCTGATGCTCTCGAGCGACACGTCGAGGTGCTCGAGGGTCTTCGCCTCGTGGGTGGCGCCCCAGATGTTCGCGTCGGTGGAGTAGGCCTTCTCCTGGCTGTCGCGGTAGGGCAGGTCGTGCGCGATCAGCCACTGGCTCATCTCCGCGCGGCCGCCGAGCTCGTGGACGAAGTCCGCGTCCAGCCACGGCTTGTAGATCCGCAGCTCGGGGTTGGCGAGCAGGCCGTAGCGGTAGAACCGCTCGATGTCGTTGCCCTTGAAGGTCGACCCGTCGCCCCAGATGTCGACGCTGTCCTCGTGCATCGCGCGGACCAGCATCATCCCGGTGACGGCGCGTCCGAGCGGAGTGGTGTTGAAGTAGGCGCGACCACCGGAACGGATGTGGAAGGCGCCGCAGGCCAGGGCGGCGAGGCCCTCCTCGACCAGCTGGCGCCTGCAGTCGACGGCGCGGGCGATCTCGGCACCGTAGAGCAGGGCGCGGTCGGGGACGCCGTCGATGTCGGCCTCGTCGTACTGGCCGATGTCGGCGGTGTAGGTGCACGGGATCGCGCCCTTGTCGCGCATCCAGGCGACCGCCACCGAGGTGTCGAGGCCGCCGGAGAAGGCGATGCCGACGCGTTCGCCGGTGGGGAGGGAGGTGAGGACCTTGCTCACGTTCTGTTCCTTACGTCGTGGTGCATGGGGGTGGTCTCGTCTGATCGCACGCTGCGCTCGCTGCTCGACCACCGTTCGTGGGCGGGGCGGACCTGGCTAGCCGAGGGCGCGGCCGGCCAGGCCCACGAGTCGTCGTACGACGTCGTCGCCGCCGTCCGGCTGCCGGGAGATCACCAGGACCGTGTCGTCGCCGGCGATCGTGCCCAGCACGTCACCGAGCTCGGCCTTGTCGAGCGCCGAGGCGAGGAAGTTGGCGGCACCGGGAGGGGTGCGCAGCACGACCAGGTTGGCGCTCGCCTCGGCCGAGACGAGCAGCTCCTCGCACCAGCGCGCCAGCCGGCTCTCACTGGCCGCGGTCTCGCGCGGCGGGACCGGTGAGCGGTCCCCTCCCTCGGCCGGCACGGCGTACACCAGCGAGCCGGAGGCGGCGCGGACCTTGACGGCGTCGAGGTCCACGAGGTCGCGGCTCAGGGTGGCCTGCGTGACCACGACACCGTTCTCGGCGAGCAGCTCGGCGAGCTCGGTCTGGGACCGGACCTCGTTGGTCGCGAGCAGGTCGATCACCAGCTGCTGGCGAGCGCTCTTGGTGTGCGGGATGACGGCGTGCCCGTGGAGGTGCTGGGTCATGAGGGCGACTCCGTCGTGGTTTCGACAGGCTCAACCGACACGAGCCAGGCGAGCACGGCCTTCTGGGCGTGCCGACGGTTCTCCGCCTCGTCCCAGACCACGCTGCGCGGGCCGTCGAGCACCTCGGCGGTGATCTCCTTGCCGCGGTGGGCGGGCAGGCAGTGCAGCACGATCGCGTCGTCGGCCGCGTAGGCCAGCAGCGCCTCGTTGAGCTGCCAGGGTGCGAACACCTCGGCGCGGGCTGCGGCCTCCTGCTCGCGTCCCATCGAGACCCAGGTGTCGGTGACGAGCACGTCGGCTGCGGCGGCCGCCTCTGACGGGTCGGGCACGAAGGCCGCGGAGCCGCCGGTCACCCCGGCGATCGCCTGGGCCTTGGCGAGCACGGCCTCGTCGGGCTGGTAGCCGTCGGGTCCGCTGACCCGGACGTGCATCCCCGCCGTGGTCCCGGCGAGCAGCAGGCTGTGCGCCATGTTGCAGGCGGCGTCACCCACGAAGGTGAGGGTCTGCCCGGCCAGCGACCCGCGGTGCTCGTGCACGGTGAGCAGGTCGGCGAGCGCCTGGCAGGGGTGGAACTGGTCGGTCAGGGCGTTGACGACCGGCACCCCGGCGTGGGCGGCCATCTCGTCGAGCCGGGACTGCTCGTGCGTGCGCCACACGATCACGGACGCCTGGCGCCCGAGCACGCGGGCGGTGTCCGCGACGGACTCACGCACCCCGACCTGGGCGAGGGAGCCGTCGATGATCATCGGGAACCCGCCGAGCTCGGCGATGCCGGACGCGAACGAGGCCTGGGTGCGCAGCGTGGGCTTGTCGAACAGCACGGCCACGGTCTGCGGACCGGCGAGCGCCCGCTCGTCGTACGGGTTGGCCTTGAGCTTCAGGGCGAGGTCGAGCACCCACGCCTGCTGCTCAGGAGTGAGGTCGTCGTCGCGCAGGAGGTGCCGCGTCATCCCGGCTCCTGGGCGTACGCCGTGTCGAGGATCCCGCTCCAGGCGTCGATGAAGGAGCGGGCCTGCTCCTCGGTGAGGATCAGCGCCGGCGCGAGCCGGATCCGTCCTGGGGTCGGGTTGTTCACGATGAAGCCGGCCTCCAGGGCAGCGGCGAAGACCTGGGCCGACCGTTCCTCGGAGAGGTCGAGACCGATCAGCAGGCCACTCCCCCGCACCTCGGTCACCCGCTCGTCGGCGATCAGCCCCTCACGCACGAGCTGACCGACCTTGGCTGCGTTCTCGAGCAGCCCGTCCGCCTCGATCGTCTCGATCACGGCCAGGGCCGCAGCAGCGGCCACCGGGTTGCCACCGAAGGTGGTGCCGTGGTTGCCGGGCTGGATCAGGTCGGCGGCCTCACCCGTGGCGATGCAGGCGCCCACGGGGAAGCCGCCGGCCAGTCCCTTGGCCACGGTGACGATGTCGGCCGGGTGGTCCATCGGATCGGCGACGGCCGGGTTCTGGTGCGCGAACCAGGCGCCCGTCCGGCCGACGCCGGTCTGGATCTCGTCGAGCCAGAGCAGTGCGCCCTTGGCACGGGTGATCTCGCGAGCCCGCGCGAGGTAGTCCAGCGGCGGGGCGACCACGCCGGCCTCGCCCTGCAGCGGCTCGAGGATCACGGCCGCGGTCTCGTCGGTGACGGCGCTCGCCAGCGCCTCGGCGTCGCCGTACGGCACGAAGGTGACGTTGCCGGGCAGCGGCTCGAAGGGTTCGCGATAGGCGGCCTTCGAGGTCAGCGCGAGCGCGCCCATCGTGCGTCCGTGGAAGGCGCCCTCGGTGGCGACGACGTGGGTGCGTCCGGTGCGCCGGGTGAGCTTGAAGGCGGCCTCGTTGGCCTCGGCTCCGGAGTTGGTGAAGAAGACCTTGCCCGAGGTGCCGAGCTGCGCGAGGAGCTTCTCGGCCAGCCGCACCTGGGGCTCGGTGGCGAAGAAGTTGGAGACGTGGCCCAGCGTCTGGAGCTGGGTGGTGACGGCCTCGACGAGGGCTGGATGTGCGTGGCCCAGGGAGTTCACGGCGATCCCGCCGAGGAGGTCGAGGTACCGCTTGTCCGCGTCGTCCCAGACGTAGGGGCCCTCGCCCCGGGTGAGCACCAGCTTCGGCGGGCCGAAGGCGTTCATCAGGGACGCGGCGTAGCGGGCCTGCAGGTCGGTGCCGGTCATGACTTCGACTTCCGTTCGCCCGCGGCGTAGGCCTTGCGGAGGCGGGTCTCCACACCCGGGAGCACCTGGGTGCCCACTCCCTCGGCGGTGAACAGCTCGAGGAGCACGGCGTGCGGCTCACGGCCGTCGACCACCGTGGCCCGGGGTACGCCGCCGGTGACGGCGTCGTAGCAGGCCTGCATCTTGGGGACCATCCCGGAGTCGAGGCTCGGCATCAGCTCGGCCAGCGACTCGGGGCTGATCTCCTGGATGACGTCGTCGCTGTCCGGCCAGTCGCGGTAGAGGCCCTCGACGTCGGTCAGCACCATCAGCTTCTCGGACTTCAGGGCGATCGCGAGGGCCGCTGCTGCGGTGTCGGCGTTGACGTTGTGCACCAGGCCGTTGTCGTCGGGGGCGACGCTGGAGATGACCGGGATCCGGCCGGCGTGGACGAGGTCGTCGACCGCCTCGGGCCGCACCCGGGACACCTCACCGACCAGGCCGAGGTCGACCTCCTCGCCGTCCACCACGGTGTTGGTGGCCTTGGCGGTGAACAGGCCGGCGTCCTCACCGGAGAGCCCGACGGCGATGTGGCCGTGCTGGTTGATCAGCCCGACCAGCTCGCGCTGGACCTGGCCGACGAGCACCATCCGGACGACGTCCATCGCCTCCGGGGTGGTCACCCGGAGGCCGCCCTTGAACTCCGACTCGATGCCCAGCTTGTCGAGCATCGTGGAGATCTGCGGGCCGCCACCGTGCACGACGACGGGCCTCATGCCCGCGTAGCGCATGAAGGCGATGTCCTCGGCGAAGGCCTTCTTCAGGGTGTCATCGGTCATGGCGTTGCCGCCGTACTTCACCACGACCACCTGGCCGTAGTACTTCATCAGCCAGGGCAGGGCGCCGGCGAGGACCTCTGCGGGATGGGTCGAGTAGGGCTTCTCGTTGGTGTCAGTCATGAGGAGTACGCGCTGTTCTCGTGGACGTAGGCATGGGTCAGGTCGTTGGTCCAGACGGTCGCCCGCTCGGACCCCGACTTCAGGTCGATGGTGACGCTGACCTCGCGGCCGCTCAGGTCGACCTTGGCCGGGTCCTCGGCAGGCGTGGACTCACGGCAGACCCAGACGCCGTTCATGGCGACGTCGAGGTCGGCGGGGTCGAACGTGGCCCGGGTCGTGCCGATGCTGGCCAGGACGCGTCCCCAGTTGGGGTCCTTGCCGAACACGGCTGCCTTGAACAGGTTGCTGCGGGCCACGCTGCGACCCACCTCGACAGCGTCGTCGACCGACGCCGCGTGCAGCACGGTGATCGCGATCTCGTGGTCGGCACCCTCGGCGTCCTTGAGCAGCTGCATCGCCAGGTCGGTGCATGCCTGGGTCAGCGCCTCGGTGAAGTCCGACGGCGACGGCGTCACCCCGCTGGCGCCGCTCGCCATCACGGTGACGGTGTCGTTGGTCGACATGCAGCCGTCGGAGTCGAGCCGGTCGAAGCTGGCCGCCGTCGACGCGCGCAGGGCCTTGTCGAGGTCGGCGGCAGGCACCACGGCGTCGGTGGTGAGTACGACGAGCATCGTCGCCAGCTGGGGGGCGAGCATGCCCGCACCCTTCGCCATGCCGCCGATGGACCAGCCCCCACCCTCGACGACCACCTGCTTGCTCACCGAGTCCGTCGTCATGATCGCCTCGGCGGCATCGGCACCCGCGTCGTCGGCCAGTGCGGCGATGCAGTCGTCGACGCCCTTGACGAGGTTCTCGCGCGGGTTGCTCAGCCCGATCAGGCCGGTCGAGCACACCACCACGTCGAGCGCTCCGATGCCGAGCCCGTCGGCCACCCGTTCGGCGACCGCGTGCGTGGTCTGGAAGCCCTCGGCGCCCGTGTAGCAGTTGGCGCCACCGGAGTTGAGCACGACGGCGCGGACGGTGCCGTCCTTGACCACCTCCTGGCTCCACAGGATCGGGTTGGCCTTGCAGCGGTTGGCGGTGAACACCGAGGCGGAGTCGTAGGTCGGCCCGGCGTTGACGACCAGGGCGACGTCCTTGCCGCCACTGGTCTTCAGGCCCGCTTCGACGCCGGCTGCGGTGAAGCCGGCGGGATGGGTGACGCTCATCGGGGGCGAATGAGGCGGAGCGAGACTTTGTTGGGGGTAGGTCACTGCTCCTGGGGGGTGACGGGGACGGCGGGCGCGACGGTGTGCCCGGATCGTTGCCACTCCTCGGCGGCGCGCTCGGCGTCGCCCACCGGGACCAGCACCCAGTCGGTGTCGAAGGTGGAGATGGTGAAGACGCTGATCTCCGCGTCCGCGAGTGGCTGCAGCAGCGTGGCCAGCACGCCGGTGAGGGCGAAGTCGAGCGGTCCCTTGACGGCGAAGGCGGTGAACGGACCAGCCTGCTTGGCCTTCTTCGGCACGCTGCGCATGGCGCAGACCACGCTGGTCTCCAGGGCGGTCGCCGTGATCGAGAACAGCGACGACGACTCGGCCCACGAGGGCACCTCCGCGCCCGGGCCGAGGCGGACCACGGCGAGCTTCTCGGGGAACTGCTCGAGGGTGAACGTCTCGCTCATGGCGCCAGCCCCACGGTGGAGAGGCCGGTCTGCTCGGGCAGCCCGAGCGCGAGGTTCATGCACTGCACGGCCGCTCCCCCGGTGCCCTTGGCCAGGTTGTCGACAGCACCGACAGCGACCACGCGACCGGCGGCCTCGTCGAGCGTGACCTGCAGGTGCACGCTGTTCGAGCCGGTGACCGACTTCGTGGCCGGCCACAGCCCGTCGGGCAGCAGGTGCACGAACGGCTCGTCGGCGTACGCCTTCTCGTAGGTCGCGCGCACGTCGTCCACCGTCACCCCCTCGCGCACGGAGGCACTGGCCGTGGCCAGGATCCCCCGCGGCATCGGCACGAGCACCGGCGTGAAGCTGACCCGCACCGCGTCCTCGGTGAGGCCGGAGAGGTTCTGGATGATCTCGGGCGTGTGGCGGTGCGTGCCCACGCCGTACGCCGACGCCGAGCCCATCACCTCGCTGCCGAGCAGGTTCGGCTTGGGCGCCTTGCCCGCACCGCTCGTGCCCGAGGCGGCCACCACGACCAGGTCGTCCGCGTGCACGATGCCGGCGGCGACGGCAGGCGCCAGCGCCAGCGTGGACACGGTCGGGTAGCAACCAGGGACGGCGATCCGGCGCGCCCCTTCGAGCAGCTCACGCTGGCCGGGCAGCTCGGGCAGGCCGTAGGGCCAGGACCCCGCGTGGGCGGAGCCGTAGAACTTCTCCCACATGGCCGGGTCGGTGAGCCGGAAGTCCGCACCGCAGTCGATCACGACGGTGTCGTCACCGAGCTGCTCGGCGACGGCGCCGGACTGCCCGTGCGGCAGCGCGAGGAAGACGACGTCGTGTCCACCCAGGGTGTCGACGGACGTCTCCTCCAGGACCCGGTCGGCCAGCGGCACGAGGTGCGGCTGGAGGACACCGAGCCGCTCGCCGGCGTTGGACCCTCCCGTGAGCGCACCGATCTCGACGTCGGGATGGGCGAGCAGCAGGCGCAGCACCTCGCCGCCGGCGTACCCACTGGCTCCGGCCACGGCCACACGTGTCTTCGACATGTGCATGACTATACAGAGGAATGTATGCCGCCGCGAACGAATACCGTGGAGTCAGCAGGATCCGGGAGGAACTGATGGCCGACGTGTTCATGAACGGAGACGCCTACGAGCGCTTCATGGGTCGGTGGAGCCGACTGGTCGCACCGCGCTTCCTGGGGTGGCTCGATGCCGCTCCGGGGTCGCGGTGGGCAGACGTCGGTTGCGGCACCGGCGCCTTGAGCGCGGCTGTTCTCCAGCACGCCTCCCCCGCCACGATCCTCGGTGTCGACCCGTCGCAGGGACAGGTCGAGGAGGCCGGGCGACAGGTGGCGGACGGCCGTGCCCGGTTCGAGACCGGCACCGCCGAGTCGCTCCCGGCCGACAGCTTCGAGCTCGTGGTCTCCGGACTCGTGCTGAACTTCGTCCCCGACCCGGTCGCCGCGGTCGCGGCGATGTCACGGGCGTCGGCGGAGGGCGGGACGGTCGCGGCGTACGTCTGGGACTACGCCGTGGGGATGCAGCTGCTCCGGACGTTCTGGGACGTGGCCGTCGCCCGCGATCCCGCCGTGGCCGACCTCCACGAAGGCCACCGGTTCGACCTCCCGGGCCCCGAGGCCCTCGCGGGCATCTGGCAGGAGGCGGGCCTGCGGGACGTGGCCACCACCGCCCTCACCGTGCCCACCGTGTTCGAGGACTTCGAGGACTACTGGCAGCCGTTCCTCGGCGGCCAGGGACCGGGCCCGGCGTACGTCGCCTCGCTCGGCGCAACGGACCGCAAGGAGCTGCGGGCCGCCCTGGCCAAGGTGCTGCCGACCGAGCCCGACGGCCGGATCCTCCTGACGGCACGGGCCTGGGCGGTCCGCGGGGTCCGCTGACCGGCGGGTCGCGGAGCGTCACCGGCGGCGGTTTCGTTAGCATCCGAGTCGTCCCAGGTTCCCTCCATGGAGGTCGGATTGTGTTGAAGCTGCTGGTGAGCGTGACCATGGCCGGGCTTGTCACGGCGGTCAGTGCGACCGCCACGGCAGCCGCTACCCCGGGCGGCAGCACGGGTACTGGATCCGTCTTCGTGTCGAACCCGGTCCAGTCGCTGGGTGACGAGTCCCTCACGGACCAGAAGGATGCGGACGCTGCCGTGCCCGCGGCTGCGTACCACGACCGTCACGCTGACCAACCTCGACGGCACCGGCCGTCTGAGCGGCGACTACGCGACCGTCGTCAGCGAGACCGGCAACCCTGCCGTGTCGCCGACGAACACCTTCCGCTACACGCGGCACCAGGACGAGTTCGAGCAGGTGATGGCCTACTACTGGGTCACCGAGGCGCAGAAGTACATCCAGAGCCTCGGCTTCGGCAGCATCCGACGCGCGATCAACAACGGGCCCCAGCGGGTGCGGATCAACCAGTCCGGGGCGGACAACTCGTTCGCCACCGACCATCCCACCGACGAGATCCGCTTCGGCAAGGGCGGGGTGGACGACGCCGAGGACGCCGAGGTGATCCTGCACGAGTTCGGTCACGCCATCCACTTCGCGCAGAACTTCAGCTTCGACTCCGAGGAGGCCGGCGCGATCAGCGAGGGCTTCGGCGACTACTGGGCGGTGACCGTCTCCGACGTCGTCGCCCGGAGTCTCGGCGTCCCGGAGCGCGAGCCGCTGGCCTGCGTGGCCGACTGGGACGCCACCTCCTACACGAGCACGGTGCCGCACTGCCTGCGCCGCATCGACACCGACCTGCACTACCCGGAGGACCTGAACGGCGAGGTGCATCACGACGGCCAGATCTGGTCACGCGCGCTGTGGGACATCCGGCAGGCCCTCGGCAACGTCAAGGCCGACACGGTCATCCTGCAGGGGTCCTTCGACTTCCCGGGCACGTCCATGACCGACCTCGCCAACCGCACGGTCGCAGCCGCGCGGAATCTCTACGGCAACGCGACCGCCAAGGCTGTCACGGCAGTCTTCGACGACCGAGGGATCCTCTGACCGGCCGGTCTGCCTGAACGACCGTCCCCTCTGACGGTCGAGCAGACGGGTCGACGCGAGCTGGACATGGTGCAACCGACGCGCGGTGGTGACCGCGTCAGCCGAGCAGGCCGCGCCCCTCGAGCTCCGCGAGCAGGCTGGCGGCGTCGGTGAAGCGGACCGCGTCCATGCCTGCGGCGCGAGCGGCGTCCACGTTGCGGAGGTTGTCATCGACGTAGAAGACACCGTCGATCGGGTGCGTCAGCCGACGAGCGAGGATCTGGAAGATCTCCTTGTCCGGCTTGGCGACGGATTCCGCTCCGGAGACGACGATGTCGTCGAAGAGACCGAACACCTCGGGGAAGACCTCGGGCCCGTGGTGGATCGTCTCGGCGGACCAGTTCGTCAGGGCGACCAGCCGTACGCCGCGGTCGTGAAGCGCGCGCAGGATCTCCGCCGTTCCCGGGACCAACCCCCGCAGCGAGCGGGCGAAGTTGGGCCGGTAGGCGGCGATCTCCTCCGCCAGCTCCGGATGGCTGGCCGTGGCCGCTGCCTCTGCGTCCGCCCAGGACCGGCCGGAGTCCTGTGCGTGATTCCAGACCGCGAAGTCGAACTCGCTGCCGTGGACGAAATGCTCGGCACGCTCCTGCCCGACGACCGCGGCGACGGCCGGCACGGGGTCCCAGAGCACGACGACGCCACCCAGGTCGAACACCACCGTGGTCATGCCTCACCTCCTCGCCCGGCACCGGATCAGCAGAGCCGCAGGGTCAGCACGCCGTAGCAGCTCAGTCTGCCAGCTCGCCCCGTGCGAGCTGCGAGAGCGCGTTCCAACCGATGGGGTGAACCAGCGCGTCCGCGTGCCGGTGCACGAGCCGCCACTGTCCGTCGTCGCGTCGGAACACGAGCGTGACGCGGAGGGACCAGTCCTGCTCAGCGAGGTCCCCCACGAGACCGCGCTGTCGCTCCACGACCGCGAGCACGGCGAGGTCGTCCGTCACGTACGACGCGTCGACCTCGACCTCCACGTGACCGCCCCGGAAGGTGCTCCGGGTGGCCTCACGCGTCTCGTCATCCAGGACGAAGCCCTGCCTGGTCGGCCCACCGAACGGCGGCATCAGCGTGAAGTCGTCCGCGTGCGGCAGCACCCTTGCGTAGGCGTCGAGGTCACCGGCGAGGTAGGCCTCCGCCGATTCCTGGGCGATACGCCTGAGCTCGGCCAGAGCCTGACGGTCCTCGGTCACCCAGGAATGATATCGAGGGCGTCGCTCACCTCACTCGAACCGGGACGCGACCCGGTCAGCCGAGCGGATCCCGGCTGACATCGGGCGCCGGGTCCAGGACGGCCCCGTCCGGAGCGCCTTCGCGATCCGGGATGCCGGCCCGCGGCACGGCCGGGTCGGCGGCGTGGGCGGCCGCCTCGAAGTAACGCAGCAGCTCCACCGGGAACGGCAGTACCAGAGTCGAGTTCCGCTCGGCCGCCACCTCGACCATCGTCTGCATCAATCGCAGCTGCAGGGCACCCGGTGTGGCCGTCATCGCCGCCGCTGCCTGCGAGAGCTTCTTGGACGCCTGGTACTCACCGTCGGCCGTGATCACGCGGGACCGACGCTCCCGCTCGGCCTCCGCCTGACGCGACATCGACCGCTTCATCGCCTCGGGCAGCGCGACGTCCTTGATCTCCACGCGGTCGATCTCTATCCCCCACGGGACGGCCGGACTGTCGAGCATGACCTCGAGGCCCTGGTTGAGGCGCTCGCGGTCCGACAGCAGGTCGTCGAGCTCGCTCTTGCCGATGATGGACCGCAGCGAGGTCTGCGCCACCTGCGAGATCGCGTAGTGGTAGTCCTGCACCTCGACCACCGCGCGCATCGGGTCCATCACCCGGAAGTAGACAACGGCGTCCACCCGCACGGTCACGTTGTCGCGGGTGATGCCGTCCTGCGCGGGGACCGGCATGGTCACGACCTGCATGTTGACCCGCCTCATCCGGTCCGCGAACGGGATCAGCATGGTCGGGCCCGGCCGCCGCACCTCCTGCTGGGCGCGTCCCAGCCGGAAGACCACACCGCGCTCGATCTGCTTGACCACGCGGACGCTGGCCGCCAGGCCCACCACGAGGAGCACGAGCAGGGCCACGAGGAGGAAGAGCAGGGCGTCCATGACGACCTCCGGAAATGAGTACTGCCTCACCCTCGAGCGTACGCCGGCCTCCCCGACCCAGATCCGCCTCGAGGGCCGCAGGCCACCGGCCGAGACGGGTCAGCCGACCTCGAACTCCCCGAGGCGGTCCCAGTGGTCGCCCTCCAGCTGCACGTTGCGGATCGCGGGCGTCTCCTGGACGTACTGGGGGAGGTCGCCCTGGGCCTTCTTGAAGTGGTCGCTGGTCACGTGCGCCTCGGCCGCGTCGTCCTTGAACGCCTCGATCAGCACGTACTCCTCGGGATCGTCGACGCTGCGGGACCACTGGAAGAACAGGTTTCCCTCCTCGGCACGCGTGGCCTCGGTGAACTCCTTCGTCAGCTCGACCCACTGGTCGGCGTACTCCGGCTTCACCTTCCACTTGACGCAGATGAAGATCATGGCGGGGCTCCTCGCTGGTGAGACGTCTCTGGGGTCGGACCCGATGCTGCCACGCGCGATGCCGGAGTGAAACCGCCGTGAAACCGGCTGCCCTCACAGTAGGGACATGACCTACTCAGACACCCCCTCCAGCGCCCCGCTCGCGGTCTCCGCGCGGGGACTGGTCAAGACTTTCGGCGACAACCGTGCGGTCGACGGCATCGACCTGGAGGTCCGCCGCGGCGAGATCTTCGGCGTGCTCGGCCCCAACGGCGCCGGCAAGACCACCATGCTCAGCATGCTGGCCACCCTCCTGAAGATCGACGGGGGCGAGGCCGAGATCTTCGGTCTCGACGTCCGGAGCCAGGCGCACGAGGTGCGCCAGCTGCTCGGCGTGACCGGGCAGTACGCCTCCGTCGACGAGAACCTCACCGGCTACGAGAACCTCTGGCTGTTCGCCCGGCTGCTCGGCCTGTCCCGGGCCGAGTCCCGCGAACGGGCGACGAGCCTGCTCGCCCAGTTCGGCCTCGAGGACGCCGCGGACCGGCCGATCTCGAAGTTCTCCGGCGGCATGCGCCGCCGGCTGGACCTCGCGGTCAGCCTGATCACGCGTCCGCCGCTCATCTTCCTCGACGAGCCGACCACCGGCCTCGACCCCCGCACGCGCGGCCAGATGTGGACCACCATCCGCAGCCTGGTGGCCGACGGCTGCACGGTGCTGCTGACGACGCAGTACCTCGACGAGGCCGACCAGCTCGCCGACCGGATCGCCGTCATCGACCGCGGCGTCAAGGTCGCCGAGGGGACGCCCGACCAGCTGAAGAGCTCGATCGGCTCCTCGACCCTGCACCTGCGGATCGCCGACCCGGCGTACCTGCAGGAGGCGGCGACCATCCTGGCCCGGGTGCTGCCCGACGAGCCCGTGCTCACCCCCGAGGCAGGCGGCATCAGCGTGCCCCTCAACGACGCCGACCAGGCTGCCGAGGCGTTGATCGCGCTGCGGCAGGCCGAGATCAGCGTCGCCTCCGTGAGCGTCGCCAAGCCCACCCTCGACGAGGTGTTCCTGGCCCTGACCGGTCACGACACCAACGAGGACGCCGCGCCCACCGACCACACCGACGACAAGGAACTCGAGGTCGCCCGATGACCACGCTCAGCACATTCGAAGGGGTCGTGGCCGACCCGGCCGCCAAGGTGACCCACCGGGTGAGCCCGGCCGACACCGTGAGCCAGACCATGACCATGGCCTGGCGCGCCACCAAGAAGATGCGCCGCAACCCGGAGCAGTTCTTCGACGTGGTCTTCCAGCCGCTGCTGTTCACCGCGATGTTCGCCTACATCTTCGGTGGCGCCGTCTCGGGCAGCGTGCAGGACTACCTGCCGCTGCTGATCCCCGGGATCCTGGCGCAGACCACCCTGACGGCCTGCATCGCGACCGGCATCCAGCTGCGCGAGGACATGGACAAGGGCGTCTTCGACCGGTTCAAGTCCCTGCCGATCGCGCGGATCGCGCCCCTGGCGGGACCGATGGTCGCCGACCTGCTGCGCTACACGATCGCCACGGTGCTGACCTTCGCCACCGGCATCGTGATGGGCTACCGGCCCGCCGGCGGCGTCTTCGGTGTCGTCTCGGCGACCCTGCTGGTGATCGTGACCGGTTGGTCGCTGGCCTGGATCTTCACCTTCGTGGGGATCATCGGCCGCAGCGCCCAGTCGGTGCAGGGCATCTCGATGATGATCATGTTCCCGCTGACGTTCCTGTCCAACGCCTTCGTGCCCGAGGACACGCTGCCCAGCTGGCTGCAGAAGTTCGTGCAGATCAACCCGGTCTCGCACGTGGTCTCCGCGGTGCGCGACCTTGCCAACACCGGCACCGTCACTGCCGAGGTCGGCTGGGCCCTGGTCGCCTGCGTCGCCGTGGTCGCGGTCTTCGCGCCGCTCTCGGTGCGGGCCTACCGCAGCGCCATGTGATTTCCCCTGTCGTGTGCTCAGGTGGGTGCCCCGGCAACCACCTGAGCACACGACTCATTGGCTCAGCCGAGTGCGGCCACGGCGTCCAGCGCCTCGCCACGCAGGTCGACCGCCTGCTGCCCGGCGTACTCCTCGACGAGCTTGTCGAGTACGTCGGGCACGACGGCGTCCACGACCGTGTGCACGTTGGTCCACGCCAACGTGGGCAGCGTGCGGTGATAGCCGAAGCGCTGTCCAAGCGCCACGAGACGGACGGCCGCGTGGCGCTGGGTCTCGTCAGGCTCGCCCGTGAGCTCCCAGCAGCCGACGGACAGCAGCACTCCCCCCAGCACCGGGTAGTCCAGCTGCGGCATCGAGTCACCCAGCAGCTCCGGGAGCTTGTCCCGCAGCCCATCGAACAGCCAGCGCGCCTTCCTCGCGGCGACCGTGGAAGACGTGCGCGAACAGGGCGGAGGACTCGGCGAAGAGGACCCACGGCATCAGCCACGTCGAGGAGTCCGCAGAGCCGATGCGCCGCTCCCTCGCCATCGTGATGCAGTCGAGGTAGAGCCGCAGTCCGCGGTCGACGTCACCGCGCGCCAGGGCGAGCTCGGCCTGACCGGTGATGCCGGTGACGCTCCAGCCGATCGTGGTGTGGGTGCGCTCGTCCGAGACGATCTCCTCGATCACCCGGCCCGCCTCGTCCAGACGGCCGTGCGCGATGTCGGCGAAAGCCAGGATGCTGCGCAGCTGGACGGCGTCCTCGGCCGCACCGAGCGCACGCATCACCGGCAGTGCCCGGGACGCGTGCTCCACGGCCAGGTCCCAGTCGCCCGCCTGGGTGGCGAGGCCGCTCACCTGCGAGTCGAGCAGCGCCCGCGTCCACGGGCCCTCACCGTCGTCCGAGAGCAGCAGCGCACGACTCGACGCCTCGATGGCACCGACCAGGTCACCGGAGTTCTCGCGGACCTGGGTGGCCCACTGCAGGGCACCACGGGCGAGCGCCGGGTCCGGGTCGGCGCACAGCCGGTCCAGGGCCTCGAGCGAGGGCGCCCCGTCGCCGTACACCTCGAGGATCAGGCGGGCCAGGATGTCGGTGCGGCTGCCGTCGCCGGCGAGGCCGAGGTCGTGCAGCAGCCGGAGTGCGTCGTCCGGTGGTGAGCCGGTGAAGATGGTCGCCGTGACGACGAGGGCAGCGAGCACGCCCCGCACCTCGGCGACGTCGTCGTCCGGCCCGGGCGGCTGCTCGACGATCAGGTCGAGCACGGGTTCGGAGATGGCGTGCACACCCAGGTGGTCGCCCTCGATGGTCCAGAAGCCGGAGAGCGTGCCGGCGAGGGGCACCACCGTGCGGACGTCGCGCTCCTCGATGGCCGCGCGCATCACGCCGGTGAGGTTGCCGACCTCGGCGCGGACCTCGCCCATGGTCGCGACCTGGTCCTGTCCGAAGAGCCTCCCGGTCAACGCGCGAGCGGTGTCGACGGCCCACGCCCACAGCCGCTGACGCGCCTCGGCGACACCGTCCGTGGCGGCGAGCTGCTTGAGGCCGTACTCGCGCACGGTCTCCAGGAACCGGTAGCGCACCTGCTCGCCCTCGCGTACGACGAGCAGCGACTGGTCGACCAGCTCCGCGAGGGCCGCCAGCGCGTCACCGCCCAGGACCGCCTCCGCCCCGTCGAGGGAGAAACCGTCCGGGAAGACCGAGAGGGTCTGCAGCGCGGACTGGTCCTCGGCGCGCAGCAGGTTCCAGCTCCAGGCGATCACCGCTTCGAGCGTCTGGTGCCGGTCGGGTGCCGACCGGTCGCGGCCGGCGAGCAGGGCGAACCTGTCCTCGAGCCGGCGGCCGATCTCGGCGACGGACATCACCCGCACCTTGGCCGCGGCCAGCTCGATCGCCAGGGGCAGACCGTCGAGCCGCGCGACCAGCGCCGTCACCTCCGCCGGGTCCAGGCGTACGTCGGAGCGAGCCGATCGGGCCCGCTGGTCGAAGAGCTGCACCGCGTCCACGTCCTCGAGCTGCGGCAGCAGGTAGACCTGCTCGGCCGCGATCCCGAGCGGGGCGCGTGAGGTGGTCAGCACGCTGGTCGAGTCGGTGCTCGCCACCAGGAACGCGACCAGGTCGGCCGCGGCTTCGACGAGGTGCTCGCAGTTGTCCAGGATGAGCAGCGTCGGTGGCCCGGAGAGCTGCTCGGCCACCCGGGAGCGCAGGTCGGCACGCAGCTGGGCGGTGCGCACGCTGGTCACCGACTCGCGCACCCCCAGGACCGAGGCCACCTCGGGCAGCACGTCCTCCGGCGTGGTGACGCCGGCCAGCTCCACGAAGTAGACGACCGGCTGCTGCGCCAGGCGTCCGACCAGGTGGGCCATCCGGGTCTTGCCGAGTCCCCCCGCGCCGATCACCGAGACGACCCGGGAACGCTCGAGAAGGCCGCGGATCGAGGCGACGTCGTCGTCGCGGCCGACCATCGGCGCCGCGTCGTACTTCAGACCCTCGCGCACGGGTGCGTCGCGCGCGAGGAGGTCGAGGTGCAGTCGACGCAGCTCCTCCCCCGGTTCGGCGCCCACGCTGTCGCGCATCCGCTCGGCGTACGCCGCGTAGCGCGCCAGCGCTGCCGGGACACCACGGACCGACGACTCGGCTCGGAGCACCTCGGCGAGACGGGCCTCGTCGTCCGGGTCGCGGGCCAGCGCGTCCTCGAGCAAGGGCAACGCCTCGCCGGCATCGCCCCGGGCCAGCAGGACCGAGCCCAGCAGACGGCGTGCACGGGCCTGGTCCTCGCGAGCGTCGGCGACCAGGGCGGCGAGGGGTCCGTTGACCGGAGGGGTGGTGACCGTGACGTCGGCCGCCTGCCGTGCCTGGTGCCGCGCGACGTCGAGGTCGCCGGCCGAGCGGGCCGCCAAGGCCTCGCGGACCTGTCCTCGCACCCTCAACGCGTCGACCTGGTCCGGACGCAGACCGATCTGGTAGCCGTTGCCCTGGTGGTGCACGACGTCCGGGGCGGTGTTCGACCGGACCCGGGAGACCAGGACCTGGAGGGCCTTGTCGGGGTGGCCGGGCTCGTCCTCCGCCCAGATCTGCTCGACGAGCTCGGCAGCGGTGACGGTGCGAGGCGCCGCGAGGACCAGCGCGGCGAGCAGCGCGTGGGCGCGCCCCCCGGGGACCGGCGTCCCCTGCCAGCGCACCCCGTCGAGCAGGGTCAGCTCCGGCTCAGTCATGAGGGGCGGCCCACCCGACGCGGTCGCTCACGTCCGTTGCCGGGCTCCGTGGCGCTGCACCGCGAGCTCGACCGCGGCATCCCGGGCGGCCGCCGTCTCCTTCTCGGTCAGGGTGCGGTCGGGTGCGCGGAAGCGCAGCGCGAAGGCCAGCGACTTGTGCCCGGCCTCGACCTGCTCCCCCGTGTAGACGTCGAAGAGCCGCACGGACTCACACAGCGGACCCGCACCCTCACGCAGGGTCTCGGCCAGCTCCTCAGCCGGGAGGTCCTCGGCCACCAGGAGCGCGACGTCCTCCTTGGCCACCGGATAGGTCGAGAAGTCGGGCGCGGTGGCGACGACGGCCCGCGACAGCAGGGCGTCGAGGTCCAGCTCGGCGAGCGCGGTGCGAGGGGGCACCCCGAAGGCCCGACAGACCTTGGGGTGCAGCTCGCCGGCGTGCCCGACCGAGATCTCGCCGACGAAGAGCTCGGCACAGCGTCCCGGGTGCCAGGGCGCCAGGCTGGACGCCTGCACCCGGAGCTCCAGCCCGAGGGCACCGGCGACGACGCGGGCCGTCTCGACGACGTCACTCCAGCTCGCGGGGCGTCCCTCGCCCCACCAGCCGGCGCGGTCGCGGTCGCCGCAGACGGCGTAGCCGAGGTGGAGCGGCTGGTCCGGGAGCGCCTTGTTCAGCTCGTCCCACTCCCCGTCGGTGGGCCGACGGTCCACCGGCAGGATCGGCGCCCCGACACCGGAGTGCGGCAGGGTGACCGGCGCGGCCTCGAACAGGGCCAGGTCGCTGGTCCCCCGGCTGACGTTGCGCGCGAGCGTGCGGAGCAGGCCGGGGAGCAGCGTGGTGGTCATCAGCGGCTCTTCGTTGCTGAGCGGGTTGGCCAGCCGGAGCGTCGTACGTCGTGGGTCGGCGCCGTCGAGCCCGAGCCGGTCGAGGTCGGGCTGCCCGATGAAGGGGAAGTTCAGGACCTCGACGTAGCCCTCGCCCGCAAGCGTGCGACCCACCCGGCGGCGCATCGTCTGGGACGGGGTCAGCCCACGGCCCGGGGGCGCCGTCGGCAGGACGCTGGGCACGTCCTCGTAGCCGACGATCCGGGCGACCTCCTCGACGAGGTCGAACGGGTCGTTCAGGTCGGGCCGCCAGGCCGGGACCGTCGCGTCGAGCGTGTCCGCCTGCGGCCGAGACGGTGCAGCCGACGGCCTCGAGGTTGGCGATGGTCGTGTGCGAGGCGATGTCCATGCCGGTGACGCGCGCCGGCAGGTCGATGGGGATCGTGATCGAGCGGGCAGCGGGCGGCTGCGCCGACCACGGTCACACCGGGCTCGATCGTGCCGCCGCCGTGCTCCGCGAGGAGCTCGGCGACCCGTTGGGCCGCGGCCTCGCAGATGGTCGGGTCGACGCCACGCTCGTTGCGCTTGCCCGCCTCCGAGGTGAGCTTGTGGCGCCGGCCGGTGCGGAACATCGACGCGGCGTCCCAGTGCGCGGCCTCGACCAGCACGCGCGTCGTCGTCGCGGACATCTCGGTGGTCTCGCCGCCCATGACGCCGCCGAGACCGATGATCCCGGAGTCGTCGGTGACCACGAGGTCCTCGGTGGAGAGCGCCCGGTCGTTGCCGTCGAGCGTGGTCAGCCGCTCACCGTCGCGAGCGCGACGGACCCGGATCTCGCCCGACAGCTTGTCCTGGTCGTAGCCGTGGATCGGGCGTCCCAGCTCGAACATCACGTAGTTGGTCACGTCGACCGCGAGCGAGATCGGGCGCTGCCCGCACAGCATCAGCCGACGGGCCATCCAGGTCGGGGTCGGCGCCGTGGCGTCGAAGCCGGACACCGTCCTCGCGACGAAGACCGGGCAGCCCTCGGGGTCCTCGATCGAGACCGGGTACCCCTGGTCATCGCTCGCTGGGGACTCCCGATCGGCGGGGTCGTGGAACGGCACGCCGTACGCCAGGGCCGCCTCGCGGGCCACCCCGCGCAGGGACAGCGCGTAGGCGCGGTCGGGGTTGATCTCGAACTCGATCACCTCGTCGCGCAGGTGGAGCAGCTCGAAGACGTCGTCGCCGGGCTCGCCCGAGTCCGCCGGCAGCACGATGATCCCTGCGTGGTCCTCGCCCAGGCCGAGCTCCTTGGCGGAGCAGATCATCCCGGCGCTCAGGTGCCCGTAGGTCTTGCGGGCGGAGATCTCGAAGCCGCCCGGCAGCACGCCGCCGGGGAGCACGACGACCACGAGGTCGCCCACCGCGAAGTTGTGTGCCCCGCAGACGATGCCCTGGGGCTCGCCGGTGCCGTTGGCGTCGCCCACGTCGACTGAGCACCAGTTGATGGTCTTGCCGTTCTTCTGCGGCTCGGGCTCCATCGTGAGCACGCGGCCGATCACCAGCGGGCCGGTGATGTCGTGGCCGGGACGCTCGAGCGCCTCGAGCTTGAGGCCCAGCGCGGTCAGCCTGGCGGCGAGGTCCTCCGCGGTGACGTCGGCCGGGAGGGCGGCGTACTCGCGGATCCAGGAGAGCGGGGCCTTCATCCGGGGTCCCTGGCGAGGCGTGAGCGTAGCGAGCGGCTCGTTGGGGTGGTCATAGGTCTGCTCCGAAGGCGAGGGAGAAGCGGACGTCGCCCTCGAACATGTCGCGCATGTCCGAGACGCCGTGGCGGAACATCAGGGTGCGGTCGATGCCCATGCCGAAGGCGAAGCCGGTGTAGCGCTCGTTGTCGACGCCGCACGCGGTGAGCACGCGCGGGTTGACCACGCCGCAGCCACCCCACTCGATCCAGCCCTCGCCCTTGCAGGTGCGGCAGTCCTCCACGGCCGGGCTCTGGCCGCGGCAGACGAAGCAGCGCAGGTCGACCTCGGCGCTGGGCTCGGTGAACGGGAAGTACGACGGCCGGAAGCGGGTGTTCACGCCCTCGCCGAACATCGACGAGGCGAAGTGGTCGAGGGTGCCCTTGAGGTGGGCCATCGTGATGCCCTCGTCGATGACGAGGCCCTCGACCTGGTGGAACATCGGGCTGTGCGTGGCGTCGTACTCGTCGGTGCGGAAGACGCGGCCGGGCGAGACGACGTAGATGGGCGGCTTCCGGGTGAGCATCGCGCGTGCCTGCACGGGGCTGGTCTGGGTGCGCAGCACGAGGTGGTGCTCGGCCGGCTCGGTCCAGAAGGTGTCCTGCATCGTGCGCGCCGGGTGGTCGGGGCCGAGGTTGAGCGCGTCGAAGTTGAGCCACTCGGCCTCGACGAGCGGACCTTCCGCCACCTCCCAGCCCATCGCGACGAAGACGTCGGCGATCCGCTCGGAGAGCATCGTGATCGGGTGCCGGGCTCCGGGGACCTGGCGGTCCCAGGGAAGGGTGACGTCCACGGTCTCCTCGACGAGCATCCGCTGCTCGGCCTCGACCTCGAGCTCGGCCTGACGCTTCCCCAGTGCCTGGTTGACCGCGCCCCTGGCCTGGCCGACCCGCTGGCCGGCGTCCTTGCGCGCCTGGGGCGGGAGCGCGCCGATCTCCCGGTTGGCCAGCGCCAGCGGCGAGCGGTCGCCGGCGTGCTCGGTCCGCACCCGCTTGAGCTGCTCGAGATCCGTCGCCCCGGCGATCGCGGCGAGGGCCTGCTCACGCATCTCGTGCACGTGCTCCTCGTCGAGCGGGGTCACCTGGACCGGGTCGTACTCGGAGTTGGGGCCGGACATCGCTGCCTTTCTCGTGTCTGGAGAACCAGACGCATCGGACGCACCGGAGGGTGCGCGGGCCAGTCTAGGAAGTGCGCCGCTCCCCCGGCCAACCGGTTGCGCCAAGGCGGGTAGTCCACTCATGTCGGACCGCTCATCGACGGCGTTGCAGGGCCGGCGTATTGATCTGGGACTACCCGGAGCTTCGACGATCACCGGCGGTCGTCGGAGGGCCAGCGGATCTCGAGGCGGGTGCCGCCGCTCTCGGAGTCGGTGATCAGCACCTCGCCGCCGTGGACCCGGGTGAGGCCGTTGACGATGTACATGCCGAGGCCGGTGCCCCCGCGGGCGCCGTGCTTCCAGAACTTGGTGAACACCCGGGAGCGGATCTCCTCGGGGATCCCGTCCCCCTCGTCCTCCACGCTGATCAGCGCTCCCGGGAAGGGGCTCGTGATCGGTTCGGCGTGGACGCGCACGGTGCCTTCCCCGTGGCGGATCGCGTTGTCGACGACGTTGGTGACGACCTGCGTCAGCTTGTCCGGGTCGGCGAAGATCTCCGGCACCGCGTCGGCGTACGACGACTCGACGCGGCGGGTGGTCCCCGCTCGCACCGACTCCACGCACCGCTCCACGATCGTCGCCGTGTCGACGGGGCGCGGATAGAGCGGCAGCCTTCCCGTGTCGATGCGGGCCACGTCGAGCAGCTCGGCGATCAGCCGGGAGAGCCGCTCGGAGTCGGAGTGCACGGTGGTGAGCATCAGCTTCTTCTGCTCGTCGTTGAGCCGGTCCCACTTGCTCAGCAGTGTCGAGACGAACCCCTTCACCCCGGTCAACGGCGACCGGAGCTCGTGGGCGACGGTCGCCACCAGGTCGGAGCGGTCGCGGTCCAGCCGCGCACGCCCGCGCCCGGACCTGATCACCAGGGCGATGCTCTCGACCGGACCGAACCGGCGTTCGCGGTTGATCCGTCCGGTGACGAGCACCTCGTCTCCGTCAGCGGTGAACCATGCCTGCTCGGTCAGTCCCACGCGGCTGCCGAGTCCCTCGTAGGGGACGTTGCTGGAGTACCACTCGCAGCTCTCCTGGTCCTGCAGCGCCATCACCGTCTCCAGTGGGCGGCCGACCGCGGCTCCCGGTCCGAGCAGCCGCCGTGCCATCGAGTTGACCACGGTGACCGTGCCGGTGGCGTCGGCGACCACCACGCCGTCCGGCAACGAGTCCAGCAGCGCTTCGGCGTCAGGATCCACGGCGCCAGCGTAGGTCACCCGGGCGGAACGGGGCTCTCTTCCTCGCAGTCGGCGGCGGGTGGCAGGTCCACGCCGGCGAGCAGGTCGACGGCACGCGCGCGGGAGAGGTTCCAGCTCGCCCAGTCGTCCCGCTCGGGCGACGGGTCACCCAGGGCGCAGGCCGCCTCCTCCGGCGGAAGGGCGCTGAGCGTGGGCGCGGCGTCCAGGCTCAGGCTGCGCAGGTAGGCGTAGTCGATCTTCCCGGTGGCCTCGTACCTCTCGACGTTGTGCTGGGCGATCCACGCGTCCGGGTTCGCGACCGCGAGCGCCAGGAGCGCCCCGGCACCGGTGAGCAGCGCCATCCGAGGCAGCCACCAACCGCGCAGGCCGATCCCGGCGACGATGACCCCGACGACGACCAGGCCGAGCCAGGCCTCGAAGACGTCGACCAGCAGTCGCAGCTGGGTGAACCCGTAGGCGTCCTGGTAGAGGTCCATCCGGTGCAGCGCCGACGCGACCACCACCAGGGTCAGCAGGCACAACGCACCCAGGGAACCCCGCAGCCACCACCGGTCCGCGGACGACTCTCCGGCCTTGCGCGACGCCGCCCACACGACCAGCAGCGTCAGCACCGTCGCCACCGTGAGCTGGGCGAAGCCCTGGTGGACGTACTCGGCGTACGTCAGCCCGGTCGTGCGCTGGATGTAGTCGTGGCCGCCGAAGAACGCCGCCGCCTGTGCCAGCAGGAAGAGCACGAAGACGGCGTCCACCAGCAGGACCGGGGCCAGCCACTCGAACCGGTGCTGGACTGCGCGGCGGCGCCCCGGCAGGTCGACGCTCGGCGGGTTCAGGGCGAGGTACGCCGCGGCGAGCACCGTCCCGCCCACGGCCACCATCACGAACAGACGGAGCACCAGGCTGCCGCGCACGTCGGGCAGCACCAGGCTCAACCAGTGGCCGACGATCGCGTCAGCCGTCGCGAAGAGCAGTCCGAAGACCAGCACCGCGAGCGTCGAGAGGGCGACCGTCCGGATCACTGCGGCGGTGTTGCCGCGGCCCCCGAAGCCACGCAGCGTCCGGCCCAGCCACGGCAGCCCGCGCAGCCCCGCGAACGGCCACGCCACGGCACCGACGAAGGTGCCGAACACCGTCCGCGCGTCCGTCAGCGCCGCGGCGACGAGCAGGGCGCTGGCCAGCAGACCGAGCACGACGACCCAGTCCGCGTCCCGCAGCACCACCATCAGGGCGAACCCGGCGCACAGGACCGCGCACGCCCAGGTGAACGGCCTCCGTCGGAACCTGCTGATCGAGAGCACCAGGACGCCCGCGGCCAGCAGCACCAGGGCAGCCGCGAGCCCGGGGTCGGCGAACGGCAGGGTCAGCCCGGCGAAGACCCCGATCGCCAGGCACGCGAGCAGGACGCCACGCCGCCCGGGGATGCCGCGATCGGGCCAGAGGTCGCCGAAGCCCGCGTCGACGGTCGACCTGGCGGGCAACGCCGGGGAAGCCCCCGGGTGCGCCTGGGGTGCCGTGGGAGTGCTCATGACCTGGTTCCTCCTGGGTGCGACGTCGGACGTGATGGCGGGGACGGTGGCTCCGGGGACCGCCGGCAGCTCCACCCGGAAGCGAGCGCCCGTCTCGCCCACCACCGGGTCGACGAGCCCGATCCGCCCCCCGTGCAGGTCGGTGACCCAACGCGCGATCGCGAGCCCCAGGCCGGTGCCACCACCGGTCGGGTCGGCGAGCGTGCCGAAGCGCACGAAGACGCGCTCCCGGTCCTCCGGCGCGATGCCGGCACCCTCGTCGGAGACCTCCCACCGGACGACGTCGCCGACACGTCCTGCCCAGACCCGCACGACACCACCACCCGGGCTGTGCCGCGCAGCGTTGTCCAGCAGGTTGGCGAGCAGCTGGTGCAGGCGGGAACGGTCGCCGGGCACCATCAGGTCGGCCGGCTCGACCCGGACGTCGAAGGTCACGCCGCGCGCACCCGAGCGCGCCTCGGTGACCGCCTCGTCGACCAGGGCGGCGACAGGTACGTCGCTCCGGTCCAGGGCCACCACGCCGGCATCGACGCGGGAGAGGTCGAGCAGGTCGGCGACCAGGTTGCTCAGCCTCGTCGCCTGGCCCAGGGCCACCGTGATCGTGGCCGGGTCGGGCTCGGTGACCCCGTCGTCGAGGTTCTCCAGGACGGCGACCAGAGCCGTGAGCGGCGTACGCAGCTCGTGCGAGACCGTCGCGACCAGGTCACGTCGCTCGCGGTCGACCGTGGCCAGGTCGGCCGCCATCCGGTTGAACGCCCGGGCGAGCTGGCCCACCTCGTCGGTCGACGAGGTCTCGACCCGGACCGCGTAGTCGCCCGCCGCCATCCGCTGAGCCGCCTCGGTCATCTGCCGGATCGGCGAGGTCATCCCCACGGCCAGGAGCTGGGTGACTCCCAGGGCCAGCAGCACGGTGACCGGGATGCTCAGCGCCGCAGGGACGGTGCCGGCGCCCAGGGTCGCGAGCACCGCGGCGACCGTGACGCTCGCGGCGACGAGCAGCCCGAGCTTGACCTTGATCGAGGTGACCTGCCCCAGCGGCTCGCGGTGGGCACTCGCGGGCGGCGCGAGCCCGGGGGTCACCGCTCCTCCAACGCGTAGCCCACTCCGTGCACGGTGCGCACCCGCTCGGCACCGATCTTGGACCGCAGCGCCTTGACGTGGCTGTCGACCGTGCGGGTGGCACCCGCACCACCGTCCCAGCCCCAGACCTCGGCCAGCAGACGCTCACGGGTGAGCACCTGTCCGGGGGCGGCCGCGAGGGCGCCCAGCAGGTCGAACTCCGTCGGGGTCAGGTGCAGCTCGGTCTCCTCGAGCCAGGTCCGTCGAGCGCCGGCGTCGATGCGCAGGCGACCGACCTCGACGACGCCCTGGGGAGCGGCCGCGGAGTCGGCGGCCAGCTGCGCGGCACGCTCGACGCGACGCAGCAGCGCCGAGACCCGGGCCACCAGCTCGCGCATCCGGAACGGCTTGGTGAGGTAGTCGTCCGCGCCCACACCCAGCCCGACCAGGATGTCGGACTCGTCGTCGCGCGCGGTCAGCATCAGCACGGGCACCGGCCGTTGCTGCTGGATCCGCCGACACACCTCGAGGCCGTCGAAGCCGGGCAGCATCACGTCGAGCACCACCAGGTCAGGTCGGTGCTCCTCGAACGCCGCCACCGCACCGGGTCCGTCGTACGCCGCCACGACGGCGTGCCCTTCGGCGCGGAGCCGGTCACCCACCGCCTGGTTGATCAGGGGCTCGTCCTCGACCACCAGGATCGTCGGCGGCGTCGCGAGTGGCTCCATGTCTGGAGCCTAGGGACGAGCGCGGGCAGGAGGCGTGCGCGACAGGTGAAGGTTCTGTGCAGATCGGGTTCCGGACATCTAGGGTCCCGACATGGCTCGCCCAGCCCGCGCCCAGGACGTCCACCGGATCGCCGGTCGGATGCCGCACGTGACCAAGGTCGTGGGGACCAAGGGCAACGCCGTCTACCAGGTCGGCCAGAAGTCGTTCGTGTTCTTCCGCAACCCGCGGCCCGACGCCTTCGACCCCGAGACGGGCGAGCGGTGGGACGACGTGATCGTCATCTGGGTGGCCACCGAGGGCGACAAGCAGGCGCTGGTGCAGGACCCCGACTCGCCGTGCTTCTCGACACCGCACTTCGACGGGCACCCCTCGGTCCTGGTGCGGGCGAGCCGGCTCGGCGAGATCGACGTCGACGAGCTGACCGAGCTGCTCCAGGACGCCTGGCTCTCCCGGGCCTCGCGACGCCGTGCCGAGACCTGGCTCGCCGACAGGAGCTAACCGCGCGCGCGGGCGCTGGCGTAGAGGCAGACGGCGGCGGCGGTCGAGAGGTTGAGGCTCTCCGCACGGCCGAGGATCGGGATCGAGACGCGGTGGTCAGCGAGTGCGGCGAGGTCCTCGGGCAGCCCCCAGGCCTCGTTGCCGAAGAGCCACGCCACCGGCCGGGCCAGCAGGCCTGACTCCTCGGCCTCGAACAGGTCGGTCTCGCCGTCGCCGTCCGCAGCCAGTACGACGAACCCGGCAGCCTGCGCGAGGCGGACCACCTCGCCCGCGTCGGCGTGCAGGGCGAGCGGCAGGTGCCAGAGGCTTCCGACCGTCGCGCGGACGGTCTTGTCGTTGTAGGGGTCCACGCTGTTCCCCGCGAGCACGACGCCTCCGGCTCCCGAGGCGTCGGCCGTGCGGATCACCGTGCCCGCGTTGCCGGGGTCGCGCACGTCGGCGCAGATGACGAGCGGGGCCCGGTCCTGGTCTCGGTCCTCGACCAGCACCTGCTCGAGGGGCACGTCGAGGAAGCGGCAGACGGCCACGATCCCCTGCGGGGTCACGGCGCCGCTGAGGGCAGCGACGGCGCCGTCGTCGACGAGCATCCAGGGGACGCCGGCGTCGTCGACCGCCTTGCGGAGGGCGGCGTACTGCTCGCTGGCGGCCTCGGTCGCGAACACCTCGACCACCCCACCGGAGTGCAGCGCCTCGCTCAGCGCCTTGGCGCCCTCGGCGAGGAAGAGGCCCTGCTCGGCCCGCGAATTGCGACGGGCGAGCCTCCGGGCCGTCTTGACGCGTCCACTCTTCGCAGAGAGCGGACGGTCGGCAGGGAGGCTCGCCACCGTCAGCAGGTGAGGCGTCAGGCCGAAGCCGGCGCGTTGACGTCCTCGGGCAGGTTGGCCTTGGCGGTCTCGACGAGCGCGGCGAAGGCCGGTGCGTCGTTGACGGCCAGGTCGGCCAGGATCTTGCGGTCGACCTCGACACCCGCGGCCTTGAGGCCCTGGATGAAGCGGTTGTAGGTCAGGCCGTTGGCGCGGGCGCCGGCGTTGATGCGCTGGATCCAGAGCTTGCGGAAGTCGCCCTTCTTCTTGCGCCGGTCGTTGTAGCTGTAGACCAGCGAGTGGGTGACCTGCTCCTTCGCCTTGCGGTAGAGCCGCGAACGCTGACCCCGGTAGCCGGAGGCGCGCTCGAGGACGACCCGGCGCTTCTTGTGGGCGTTGACCGCCCGCTTGACGCGTGCCATTTCAGTACTCCTTCAAAGATGTGGGGTGGACGCTCAGAGACCGAGCAGCTTCTTGGCGCGCTTGACGTCGGCCTTGGCGAGCTCGGTGGTGCCCGACATGCGGCGGGTCATCTTCGAGGGCTTCTTCTCCAGGTTGTGGCGCAGACCAGCCTTCTGGCGGCGGATCTTGCCCGAACCGGTCACGCGGAAGCGCTTGGAGGCACCGGAGTGCGTCTTGTTCTTCGGCATCTGATTTCTGTCCTTCTTCTCGTTACGCGTCGATCTCGGGGTCGAGGTTCTCGGAGCGTCCGCGCTCCTTCTTCGGCGCCGGCGAGGCGTGGGCCGCACGACGCTCTGCGTGCTCCTCGGCACGCTCGGCCTCGCGAGCGGCTGCCCGCTCCTGCTTCTCCGCCTTCACCTCGGCCTTGGCCTCGGACTTCTTCTTGTGCGGGCCCAACACCATGATCATGTTGCGGCCGTCCTGCTTGGGAGACGACTCGACGAAGCCGAGCTCGGTCACGTCCTCGGCGAGGCGCTGCAGCAGCCGGTACCCCAGCTCGGGGCGGTGCTGCTCACGTCCGCGGAACATGATCGTGATCTTGACCTTGTCGCCCTGGCGAAGGAACCGCACGACGTGACCCTTCTTGGTCTCGTAGTCGTGCTGGTCGATCTTCGGCCGGAGCTTCATCTCCTTGATGACCGTGTTGGTCTGGTTGCGGCGGGCTTCACGGGCCTTCTGCGCGTTCTCGTACTTGAACTTGCCGTAGTCCATGAGCTTGCAGACCGGTGGCTTGCCCATCGGCGCGATCTCGACCAGGTCGAGGTCCGCCTCCTGGGCCAGCCGGAGCGCGTCGCTGGTGGACACGATGCCGACGGTCTCGCCGTTGGGGCCAACGAGTCGGACCTCAGGTACCCGGATCCGGTCGTTGATTCGCAGCTCGGTGCTGATGGGTCCTCCTGTGTTTGAACGATGGGGTGACCTCAGGAGAACGTCCCGGCCGGCTGATTTCTGCCCGGCATGGAAGAAGGGCTCCCGTGCGACGCACGGAAGCCCCTTGGGAACGAGCAGTACGGCGACACCTGTCGCCTGCTCGTGACCAGAACCCGACGACCTGTGGTGCTTGATCAAACTGGCGGTCGATGCGGGTGGGAGGAGGCCTCCGCTTGTCAGATCCACCCGCGGCAAGCCACGAGCGGATCGGTCACGCACAAGGGTACAAGGCGGGCCGGGCGATGGGAAATCACCCTCGCGCCAAGGCGATCAGGTCCTCCCCCTCGACCACGAACATCACCGGACCGGCCACGTCGACGAGCAGAGCGGCCGCCTCCTGCTGGACCGCGGCCAGTGCCGCCTTCGAGGCGGGCACCGGGACCGGCCGGGCCTCGGGGTTCCACTGCTCCAGGCTCGCGGAGCAGGTGAAGGCGAGCAGCGCAGTGCGGCCGTCGCGACCCGTCATCATCACCGCCGCCATGTCGCTGGTCTTGTCGTGCGCCAGGCCGGCGTCGTCGACCTCCACCTCGCCGAGGACAGCCACGACCGGGACGAGGAGACGCGCCTCCGTGAGCGCGGCGAGCGCGGCCCTGCGGCCGTCGAGGTCGTCCGGCGCCGCGTCGTACGCCGCGAGGGCAGCCGCGAGCTGCGGTGCCGCACTCCCGTCGTCGCCCGCAAATCCGGGATTCGGGATCGTCCGCATGCCCCGATCGTTCCAGACCCTCCGTAGGCTGGTGCCATGTCCCTCGACTCCGCCACCTGGGCCGCGCTGGCCCTGGTGCTCACCGTGCGTCGGCGCGGCGCTGAGCTTCCTCGCCTGGCGACGTCGTGGTCTCGCCGCGGGCCTCCGCGGCCTGGCCTGGACGCTCGTCCCGGTCGCGGCCTGGCTCACCGGCACCCTGAAGCTCGCGGGGAACATCGTCGACGACGTCACCGACTGGGCCGCCCACCTCGTCTTCTCCCCCAGCGTCTGGCTCGGCATCGTCGTGGCGGGCGCGGCGGTCGTCCTGTGGTTCGTCTCCGGCGCGATGCTCGCCCGCGGCGTGGGGACCCGAGGCGTCACACGTCGCGACCAGGCGGCTGCGGTGCCCGGGCAGGAGCGCAAGCAGGTGCCGGCCGCTCCGGCCAAGAAGAGGAAGTCCGCCCGGAACGACGACCTCGACGACATGGCTGACATCGAGGCGATCCTGAAGAAGCACGGGATCTAGACGGTGGCGACCTCCCCGTTCGGCAGCGACGTCGCGCGCCATCAGCTCGCCAGGCGGCTCGACCAGGCGATCAGCGGCCTCGACGACCCTGCGACCCCGATGGTCGTGATCGACCTCGACGCCTTCGACGCCAACGCCGCCGACCTCGTCCGACGCGCCGGAGGCAAACCCATCCGGGTCGCCTCCAAGTCGCTCCGGGTGCCCGCGCTCGTGCAACGGGCCCTCGCTCTGCCCGGGTTCGCCGGCGTCCTCTCCTACTCGCTGCGCGAGGCGCTCTGGCTGGTCCGCGAGGGAGTCACCAACGACGTCGTGATGGGCTACCCGAGCGTCGACCGCGGTGCGCTGACCGAGCTGCTCGCCGACGACCACGCCCGGGAGCGGGTCACCCTGATGGTGGACGATCCCGCCCAGCTGGCACTGATCGAGGCAGCCGGGGACGGGCGGCCTGCCCGGGTGGCCATCGACATCGACGCCGGCCTCCGGCTGGGCCGGTCCCACGTCGGGCCCAAGCGCTCACCGCTGCACGACGCCGCCGAGGTCGTGGCCTTCGCCAGGCAGGTCGTCGACCGGAAGTTCTCGCTGGTCGGGGTGATGACCTACGAGGGACAGGTGGCCGGCGTACCCGACGACGTGCCCCACCAGCGGGCCAAGTCGCTCGTCGTACGCAAGCTCAAGTCGGCGTCGCTCGCGCAGCTCACCGAACGGCGGGCCGAGATCGCTCGCGGCCTGTCCGAGCTGGCCGAGCTGGAGTTCTGGAACGCGGGTGGCTCCGGCAGCGTCGAGGCCACGGCGGCCGACCCGACCGTCACCGAGATCGCCGCGGGCTCGGGACTCCTGGTCCCGGGGCTGTTCGACCACTACGAGAGCTTCGACCCGCGGCCCGCCGCCTTCTTCGGGGTCCCGGTCGTACGCCGACCCGGCGGCGGCCTCGTCACCGTGGCCGGTGGCGGTTTCGTCGCCAGCGGGCCCGTGGGCAAGGACCGGGCACCGATCCCGTGGGCACCCCCGGACCTCCACCTGACCGGGCTCGAGGGGGCGGGCGAGGTGCAGACCCCGCTGACCGGCACGGGGGCGCGCGTCCTCCAGGTCGGCGACTGGGTGTGGTTCCGGCACGCGAAGTCGGGCGAGCTCGCCGAGCACACCAACCTCGTGCACCTGCTGGCCGGCGACACGATCGTGGAGACCGTGCGCTCCTACCGGGGGCTCGGACAGGCCTGGTGACCGAGGCTGCCGACGCCGTCCTGGAGCTCGCGCTCGACCGGGCGCCGACGCTGGGCACGGGACGGCTGGTCTGCATCGACGGCCCGGCCGGGTCCGGGAAGACGACGCTCGCGAAGGCGCTGGGGGCGCCGACGGTGCACATGGACGACCTCTACGAGGGGTGGTCGGGGCTGGACCGGGTCGACGCACAGCTCGAGGGGCTGCTCCGGCCGCTGGCGACCGGAGCCGCCGGAGGCTACCGGCGCTTCGACTGGGACGCCGGCGCGTTCGCGGAGACCGTGGTCATCGCACCGGTGCCGTTGCTGGTCCTCGAAGGGGTGGGCAGCGGATCCGCCCGCTTCGAGGACCTGCAGACGGTCCTGGTGTGGGTCGAGGCGCCGTACGACGTGCGGATGGCCCGCGGGATCGCGCGCGACGGTGACGCCTTCGCTCCGCACTGGGAGCAGTGGGCCCGAGGACGAGGCGACGTTGTTCGCGCGGGAGAGGACCCGCGAACGAGCGGACCTCGTGGTCGACGCCTCTCGGTGACCAGCCTCGACGAGGTGGGCATCAGGTGGAGCGGTAGTTCGTCCAGCGCTGGTCCGTCTGGAACCCCGCCCGCTCGTAGACCCCGAGGGCACCGGTGGGGTTCTCCGAGTCGACGTCGAGCGCAGCGCGGTCGAAGCCGGCCTCCCTGTAGCGCTCCAGCGCGAGTCGCAGCAGGGCGCTGGCCAGCCCCCGACGGCGATGGGTGTCGGAGGTGCCCACCTTGGCGACGTACGCCTCGCGGATCCCGGTGGCCTCGGCGACCGCGTCGTACTCGTTGCTCTCGAGGTACGCCGCGATCGCGCCCGTCTCGTCGCGCGCGAGCAGGCTGAGCCCGCGCCGGAGGGCCCGGCTGTCCCAGACCCACTGGCTCCACATCTCGGCGTCCCACGCGGTGAAGCCGGGGTGGTCCGCGAACGCGCGGTTGTGCGCCTCCCGGATCTCGTCGGCGTCCAGGTCCTCCCAGGTCGAGAGCACGAACCCGTCCGGCAGCCCGCGCCCGCCCCCTTCCGGGACGTCGGGCAGCGGCGCGTGCAGGTCGGCCAGCATCACGAACTGGTAGCGCTCGGCACGCAGCCCGAGGCCTTCGACGATCGAGGCGAGGTCGGTGTTCCTCGACGGCGCACTCACCGTGACCGAGCACCGGAGCCCGGCGCCCCGCTCCGCCACGTAGGCACGAGCGCGCTCCACGGACCTGGCGACGAGCTCCGACCCGATCCCCTGCCTCCGGAACTCCGGGTGCACCGTGCCGTCGACGTCCACGCTGATCGCCCCGTCGGCGGGGGCGCGTGGGGCCAGGTGGCTGTGGCCGACCAGCGCTCCCGCGATCTCCGCGACCAGCCAGTCGGTGGCCACGTCGATCATCGGGTTCTCGAGCTCCTCGCGCAGGTCGTCGAGGTTGTAGTGCTCACCGGTGCGGTCCACCGCCTCCGCCGCGGCCATCAGGGCGTTCACCGCCGGGGCGTCGTCGTGGGTCATGGGCCGGATCGTCACCGGGCTGCCTGCGTTGCCGTCTGAACTGCTCACGGCTCGATGCTAGGGAGTGCCGTCAGGACGGGCACCCACGTTCCGCCCCTACGCTGAGGCCATGCCCGACAGCACGCCGCCCACCGGCCAGCAGTGGACGCTCAGTCACTCCGGCTACGTGGCCACCGTCGTCGAGTCGGGCGGCGGCATCCGGGAGCTGACCCACGACGGGATCCCGGTCCTGGCCGGGTACCCCGTCGGGTCGATCCCCGGCGGAGGTCGGGGGCAGGTGCTGGCTCCGTGGCCCAACCGGATCCGTGACGGAGCGTGGAGCTTCGCCGGCCGCGACCTGCAGCTGCCACTGTCCGAGCCGGCGAAGCACAACGCCAGCCACGGCCTGGTCCGGTGGTCCAGCTGGCGGGAGTCAGCCTCGACCGCTGACGAGGTGCACCTGGGCTGCCGCGTGATGGCGCAGAGCGGCTACCCGTGGACGCTCGACCTCGCCCTCGGCTATCGACTCTCCGAGGCGGGTCTGCAGGTCACGATGGACGCCACCAACGTGTCCGCCGAGCCGGCTCCCTTCGCAGCCGGGATGCACCCCTACCTCGCCCTCTCCGCCCCGCTGGCGACCACGTCCCTGCTGCTGCCCGCGTCGACCCGGCTGCAGACCGACGAGCGCCTGATCCCGGTCGGCGAGGAGCCGGTCGCCGGGACGGCGTACGACTTCACCGCCGCGCGGGAGGTCGGTGACCTCACCATCGACGACTGCTTCGGCGACCTCAGCCGGGACGCGGACGGTCGCGCCGTCGTACGCCTGGGTGACGTCGAGCTGTGGGTCGACGAGGCCTGGTCGTGGCTCCAGGTGTTCACCGGGGACGTGCTGCCTGCGGGCACGCCCGACCATCCGGTCGCACCCGGCACCGGACCCCGGGAGTCGGTGGCCGTGGAGCCGATGACGGCTCCTCCGGACGCGTTCAACTCGGGCCGTGACCTGGTCGTCCTCGAGCCGGGAGCGAGCTGGTCGGGCAGCTTCGGCGTACGGCGGCTCTAGGCGCCAGGCGTCTGGGCGGCGACGATGGCCCGGATCTCCCTGATCGCCCGGTGGGCTCGTGCTCCGTCGGAGCCCTGCACGGCGAACAGCGCGACCGTGGTGCCGTCCGAGATGTCGGCCGTGGCCCAGGGCGCGCCCCGACGGAGGGACACCCCGATCACCTGGGACCACTCGTAGTGACGGGTGCGATAGCCGTTGACCACGATCAGCCGGTCGGAGGTCGCGGTGACGCGCGACCTCCAGAGCGCGTTGTAGGTGGCGAGCAGCAGCAACGCCAGGAAGACCAGCGTGCCGCGCTGGAACCCGGTGAACTGGCGGCGCACGCTCTCGTCGAGCCCGATCCACACGAGGACGACGAGCACGAACAGCATCCCTCCGAGGATCCCGACGGCGATCCGGACGCCGAAGGGGCGCCACGTGTGCGGCAGCTGTGGAGCGGCCTCAGAGTCGGCAGGCATGGATGTCGGTGAGCAGGATCGCCCGCGCGCCGATCTCGTAGAGGTCGTCCATCAGCTTCTGGGCGCCGTCACGCGGGACCATGGCACGCACGGCCATCCAGCCCTCGCGATGCAGCGGCGACATCGTCGGGCCCTCGAGACCCGGGGTCAGGGCCACGCCCTCCTCGAGCCGGTCCTCGGGGATGTCGTAGTCCATCATCACGTAGGTGCGCGCGACGAGGACGCCGTCGAGGCGTCGCTTGAACACCTCGAAGCCCTGCGGGTCCGGGGTGTCGGCGCGGGTGATCAGCACGGCCTCGGACTCGAGGATCACCTCGCCGACGATCTCCAGACCCGCGGCCTTCAGGGTGCTGCCGGTCTCCACGACGTCGGCGATCACGTCGGCGACCCCGAGCTGGATGCTGGTCTCGACCGCGCCGTCGAGGCGGATCACCTCGGCGTCGATGCCGCGCTCCTCCAGATGACGGCGCACCACCCCGACGTACGACGTCGCGATGCGCTTGCCGGCCAGGTCGTCGAGCGAGCCGAGCGCTCCCGGCCTGGCGGCGAAGCGGAAGCGCGAGCGTCCGAAGCCGAGCTGGCGGGCCTCCTCGGCCTTGGCGCCGGAGTCGAGCAGCAGGTCACGCCCGGTGATGCCGACGTCGAGGGTGCCCTCGCCGACGTAGAGCGCGATGTCACGTGGCCGGAGGTAGAAGAACTCGACGCCGTTGGCGGTGTCGAGCAGGGTCAGCTCCTTGGAGTCGGTGCGCTGGCGGTAGCCCGCCTCACGCAGGATCTCCGACGCGGAGGCCGACAGGGACCCCTTGTTCGGGATCGCGATCCGCAGGAGCGGCGTGCCGTCGTTGGTCGAGCTTGTGCCGTCGTTGGTCGAGCTTGTCGAGACCATGGTTCCTCAGAGGTGTGCGTAGACGTCGTCGAGCGAGATTCCGGCGGCGAGCATCAGCACCTGCGCGTGGTAGAGCAGCTGGCTGATCTCCTCGGCCGCCCGCTCATGGCCCTCGAACTCCGCGGCCATCCACGACTCGGCGGCCTCCTCGACGAGCTTCTTGCCGATCTGGTGCACCCCGGCGTCGAGCGCCTTGACCGTCCCGGATCCCTCCGGACGGGTCTCGGCCTTCTCGCTCAGCTCGGCCCAGAGCTCCTCGAACGTCTTCACGGGGCCAGCCTAGGCGGTGCCGGGACGCGACGACGCACCCGGCAGACCACGTGGACGCCGGACCGCCTCAGGAGCCCGTGACCTGCGGAAACAGCTCGCGCAGCGCGTGCCAGGCGTTCCGGTCGATGAACGACGGGTTGCTCCCCGCAGGCATCCGGAGCACCTCGAGGTGGTGCAGCTCCGGCGAGGCGAGCAGCTCGCGTCGCGGCACCATCGGGTCCGTCGTCCGCAGCCGGAGCGGCAGCACCGGACCCGACTCGTCGTCGACCCTGCACCGGGCCGGTGGCGTGGCCGTGCGCGTAGATCCCTGGCGGGAAGCCCGGGTCGCTTCCGCTGACCCAGAGCAGCACCGGTTGGCCTTCCTGGACCAGCCGCGTGCGGTACGTCGTCCGCACGCACCGGGTGCCCAGCGTGCCGAAGTCCGTGCGCAGCCACTCCTCCACGGGAGCGTGCCGCGGATCGGCCTTGAGAAGCCAGGCGCCGAGGGTCGTGCCGGTGACCGCACGCGTGGCCCGGCCCACCTCAGCGACGGTCGCCGGCGGGCGCGACCTCACGCAGGGCGCGAGCGGTGAGCAGAGCCGCTGCGGTGGCCTCGTAGCCCTTGCTCTCGCTGCTGCCCTCGAGGCCGGCCCGGTCCAGGGCCTGCTCCTCGGTGTCACAGGTGAGCAACCCGAAACCGATCGGGACACCGGTGTCCAGCGCGACCCGGTTGAGCCCGTCGGTCGCGGCCGAGCAGACGTAGTCGAAGTGCGGGGTGCCGCCGCGGATCACCACGCCGAGGGCGACGACCGCGTCGTACCCCGCCGCGGCGTAGGCCTGGGCGACCACCGGGAGCTCGAAGGACCCCGGCACGCGCACGACCTGCACCGCGCCCACCTGATAGCGCTCGACCGCCTCCTGGGCTCCGGCCACGAGGCCGTCCATGACGGGCTGGTGCCAGCTCGCCGCGATCACGGCGACGTTCAGGTCGCTGCAGTCCACAGGGGTGTCGCGGGGGATGCCGTCGCCGCTCACTGGGGTGCTCCTTCGTGGTCGCGCTCGAGGTCGGCCAGGTGGTGGCCCATCCGGTCACGCTTGGTCTGCAGGTAGGCGAGGTTGTGGTCGTTGGGCCGCGGGGTCAGCGCCACCCGTTCGACGACGGGGATCCCGTAGGACTCCAGGCTCGAGGTCTTGTCGGGGTTGTTGGTGAGCAGCCGGACCGAGCCGATGCCCAGGTCGCGCAGCACCTGCGTGGCCGCGCCGTAGTGCCGCGCGTCCGCCGGGAGGCCCAGGTCGAGGTTGGCGTCCACGGTGTCGCGACCGCCGTCCTGGAGCTGGTAGGCCTGCAGCTTGGCCAGCAGGCCGATCCCGCGTCCCTCGTGCCCGCGCAGGTAGATCACCACTCCCCTGCCCTCCTTGACGATCAGGTCCATCGCCTCGTTGAGCTGGGGGCCGCAGTCGCACCGCTCGGAGCCGAAGACGTCGCCGGTCAGGCACTCGCTGTGCACGCGGGTCAGCACCGGCTCCCCGTCGGCCAACGACGCCGGGTCGCCGTACACCAGGGCGACGTGCTCGGACCCGTCGACCGTGATCCGGTAGCCGAACGCGGTGAACTCGCCGTGGCTCGTCGGCAGCGTGGTCTCCGCGACGCGCAGGACGTGGGTCTCCGTGCGGCGCCGGTAGTGCACCATCTGCTCGATCGAGATCATCTTCAGGCCGTGCTCGTCGCAGAACTCCCGGATCGCCGGCGCCCGCTTCATGCTGCCGTCGTCGTTCACGATCTCCACGAGCACCCCCGCCGGAGTCAGCCCCGCCATCCGGGCGAGGTCCACGGCGGCCTCGGTGTGGCCGCGCCGGTTCAGCACCCCGCCCTCGCGGTAGCGCAGCGGGAACACGTGGCCGGGGCGCGTGAGCTCCCACGGCTCGGTCGCCGAGTCGGCCAGCACGCGGGCGGTGTGCGCCCGGTCGGAGGCCGAGATGCCGGTGGTGACGCCGTCGCGGGCGTCCACCGAGATGGTGTACGCCGTCCGCAGCTTGTCCTTGTTGTGCGGCGTCATCAGCGGGATCTCGAGCCGGTCGAGCATCTCGGCCGGCATCGGCACGCAGATCACGCCGCTCGAGTGCCGGATCGTGAACGCCATCAGCTCGGGCGTCGCCTTGCTCGCGGCGAAGATGATGTCGCCCTCGTTCTCGCGGTCCTCGTCGTCCACCACGACCACGGCCTCGCCCGCGGCGACGGCGGCGATCGCCTCCTCCACGGAGTCGAGGCGGATCTTGTCGCTGTCGGTCATTGCCTCACCATCTTCTCGACGTACTTCGCGATCACGTCCACCTCGAGGTTGACGACGTCGCCGGGTTGCTTGAAGCCCAGGGTGGTGCGGGCCAGGGTCTCGGGGATCAGGCTGACGGTGAACGACTCGGCGCCCACCTCCACGAGGGTCAGGGAGATCCCGTCGACGGTGATCGACCCCTTGGCCACGAGGTAGCGCTCGAGCTCTCTCGGCAACGAGATCTCGACCAGCTCCCAGTGCTCGCTGGGCGTACGCCGCACCACCGAGCCGGTCCCGTCCACGTGCCCCTGCACGATGTGGCCACCGAGCCGGGTGGTGGGCGTGACCGCGCGCTCGAGGTTCACGCGACTGCCGGGCTCCAGGGCGCCGAGCGAGGTCTTCGCCAGGGTCTCGTGCATCACGTCGGCGGTGAAGGTCTCCCCGTCGGCGGTCGCGCCGGTCGAGGCCACCGTGAGGCAGCAGCCGTTCACGGAGATCGAGTCGCCCAGCCCCGCGTCGCTGGTGACGAGCGGGCCGCGCACGGTCAGCCGGATCGCGTCGCCCTGGTCCTCGAGCGACTCGACGCTGCCGAGCTCCTCGACGATGCCGGTGAACATCTCACGGTCTCCTGGTGGGTTCGAGGGTCAGTCGTAGGTTGTCGCCGAGCTGGGTGACGTCCAGCAGGTGCAGGTCGAGGGCCTCGTCGATGCCGCTGACGCCGAAGTCGCCGACCGCACTGGCTCCCGCTCCCAGGAGCTTCGGCGCGACGTAGGCGACCACCTCGTCCACCAGGCCGGCGCGCAGGAAGGCCGCCGCGAGCTGCGGACCGCCCTCGAGGAACACGTGCCGCCGGCCGCGCTCGTGCAGGACGGCCAGCGCCTGCACCGGGTCGCGTGTCTCCAGGCGCACGGTCTCGGCCCGGTCGTTGAACACCCGCAGGCCGGGGTCCAGGCCGCGCAGGCCCATCACGGCTCGCATCGGCTGATGGGGCAGCAGGTCGTCGTACTCGTCGCGCACGGTGAGCTCCGGATCGTCGGCCTCGGCCGTGCCGGTCCCGATGAGCATCACGTCGCACTGGGCACGCAGCCGGTGGCTGTCCACCCGGGCCGCCTTCGAGGTGATCCATCTGCTGGTGCCGTCCGCGGCCGCGCTGCGCCCGTCGAGGGTGGTGGCGAGCTTCCAGGTCACGAAGGGGCGGCGGTGCTCCATCCCGAACGTCCACGCCCGGTTCACTGCGCGCGACTCGCGCTCCATCAACCCGAAGGCCACCTCGATGCCGGCTGCGCGCAGGGCGGCCGCTCCCCCGGCGGCGACCGGGTTCGGGTCGGGCTGGGCGAACACGACGCGCGCCACCCCGGCCTCGATCAGCGCCAGTGAGCAGGGACCCGTCCGGCCGGTGTGGTGGCACGGCTCGAGCGTGACCACGGCCGTCGCACCCCGGGCGGCGTCGCCGGCCTCCGCCAGGGCAGCTGCCTCGGCGTGCGCCGTGCCGGCGCCGCGGTGGTAGCCCTCCGCGACCTCGGCCCCGTCCGGCGACAGGAGGACGCAGCCGACGCGCGGGTTCGGGCCGAGGGGTACGCCGGGAGTGCGCGCGAGCTCGAGCGCACGACGCATCGCGCGCTGCTCCGCTGCGGTGAACTCCACGTCTCGCCTTCACTGGTCGCACTCGCGCGAACCAGGGGCGACGGGCCACCTCGGCGGAGACCGATGTGACTCGTGCGTGCACCTTCTCATCCGGACTTTGACCGTCGGTCCAGGAGTTCCACCTGGTCAACCGGCCGCTGGCAGCGGTCGGGTCGCGGACTTCTGAGCGAACCTTCCACTCAGTCACCGCCGGTGCGGAGTTTCACCGCCCCCAGAGCACGCGAGCATTTCTGCTCGTCACGGACAAGCCTGCCACACGGGCACGACCGCCGCAGTGTGAAGCCCCCCACATGGTCGAGACGGCGCCGATGTCACACCTGCGCGTCCCGGCGGGTCCACCCCGTGAACCCCCACGAGAGGAGCACGACATGACCACCCAGACCTCGGGCCAGACCGCTGGCCAGACAGCAGCCCGCACCTCCACCGCCCGCGTTCCTCTGCAACACCCGCGCAGCGTGCTCGCCGGGCTGCTCAACTTCTGGACCCGCAAGCAGTACGGCCAGGAGATGGAGCCGATGCTCGCCATGCTGCACAACCGTCGGGTGACGATCTCGGTCGCGCGCTTCGAGATGGGCGTGGCGAAGTGGTCGAAGCTCGGCGACAACCTCACCGAGCTCGTCTCGCTTGCGGTCGCCTCGCAGATCGGCTGCAGCTGGTGCATGGACTTCGGCTACTACGTCTCCCGCACCAACGGCATGCCGGTGGCCAAGCTCGAGCAGGTCTCGCAGTGGCGGACCAGCGACGTCTACACGCCACTCGAGCGCAAGGTCCTGGAGTACGCCGAGGCGATGACGGCCACTCCCCCGGAGGTGACCGACGAGATGGTCGCCGGCCTGCGCGACGACCTGGACGATGCCCAGCTGGTCGAGCTGACTGAGATCATCTCGGTGGAGAACCTCCGTTCGCGGACGAACTCCGCACTCGGGCTGACCAGCCAGGGCTTCAAGGCCCAGTGCGACCTGCCCCGGAAATAGGCCAGAAGCAGGCCGGCAGAGGAGATGGACGACGTGACCACGGGAGATCCCACCGAGGTCTTCGAGGAGCTGCGCTCGACGCTGATCGGTGCGGCGTACCGCATCCTCGGCAGCAGGGTCGAGGCAGAGGACGTGGTGCAGGAGGCCTGGATCCGCTGGTCGGGCGTCGAGCACGACACGATCGACGAGCCCCGCGCGTTCCTGCTGACGGTGACGACGCGCCTGGCGCTCAACCGGGTGCGCCAGCTGGCCGTCCGCAAGGAGAGCTACGTGGGTCCGTGGCTGCCGGAGCCCGTGTCGACGGACCTGCGCGAGGACGGCGCGACGGCGGCGCTGCTGGCCGACGAGGTGTCCATGGCGATGTTGATCGTGCTCGAGTCGCTCAGTCCGCTCGAGCGGGCGGCGTTCGTGCTCACGGAGGTGTTCGGCATGTCCGCGCCCGAGGTGGCCGACGCCCTCGACCGCAGTCCGGCCGCCGTCCGCCAGCTGGTGCACCGCGCCCGGTCCCACGTCGAGGCGCGCCGGCCCCGGCAGGCGGTCTCCCAGGAACGGCACCGCGAGATCACCGAGCGGTTCATGGTGGCCGCCGGTGGGGGCGACATCGCCTCGTTGCTGGAGGTGCTGGCGCCCGACGTCGTGCTCGTCACCGACGGCGGCGGCATCAAGCAGGCGGCCCTGCGCCCGATCCACGGGGTCGACAAGGTGCTGCGTTGGCTCGCCGGTGTGCTCGGCAAGCCGGAGAGTGCGGGGTTCACGTTCGAGCTGAGGCCCGTGAACCGCGAGCTCGCGATCGTGGCCAACTTCGAGGGGGAGGTGGACGGTGTCATCTTCGTGACCATCGAGGACGACCGGATCACCGCGCTGCACGGCATCCGCAACCCCGAGAAGCTCGGCGCGGTCTGAGCAGCCTCCGGAAAAGAGTTCGACGCCGTCCGAAGACGGCGCCGAGCTCCTCCCAAGTCGTGGTGCTGCGTCAGCGCACCTGCTGCGCGGCAGCCACCACGTCGACCAGGCCGTAGCCCTTGTCGAAGCTCGTGGTGCCGAGGGCGCCGTTCTCGTAGGCGGCCCCGTCGGCGTACTTGTAGGCCGTCGTCTTCAGGGCGTCCTCGACCTGTGCCGGGGTCGCCGACGGGTTGGCCTGGAACAGCTGCGCCACGATGCCCGCGATGTGCGGCGCCGCCATCGAGGTGCCGCTGATCGTGTTGAACGTGCCGATGTCGGTGGCGCCGGGTCCGTTCTGCGGGTCGAGCCCGGTGGAGCAGATCGCCAGGTAGAGCCGGCACGAGGAGGTGATGTTCTCGCCCGGGGCGGAGATGTCCGGGTACGTCGACTGGTCGCCGGCCTTGCCGCGCGAGGAGAAGTCGGAGACCTTGCCGTCACGGGTGCCGGTGCCGAGGTCGTTGAACGAGGCCACCGAGATCACGCCGGGAGTCGGGTCCATGCCCGGCGGGTTCGACAGGCTGGACGATCCGTCGCCACCGTCGTTGCCGTTGGCCCACACCGTGAGCACACCCTCGGCCGCCAGCGCGCGCTGCAGCTTGGCGGTCGTGGAGCTCGGGTCGAACGCGCCACCGCCGGTGGGTCCGTAGGAGTTGTTGGTGACCTTGATCGGCGGGCAGGTGGCCGCCGGGACACCAGCACCGCACGGCGCCTGGTGGTGCTCCAGGACCCAGTTCAGCGCAGCGTCCGCGCCGAGGATGACCAGGCCGGCACCGGTGGAGAGGTCGACCAGCTTGGCGCCGGGTGCGGCTCCCTGGACCTTCGCTCCGGAGGAGAGGGTGGTGGGCCGACCGGCGACGATGCCGTTCACGTGGGTGCCGTGGCCACCGAGCGAGAGGGTGTCGGTGTCGACGGTGTTGGGCAGCTTCTGGACGGTGCACAGGGTCTCGGTCGGCTCGCACAACGTCTTGTAGTTGGCCACGACCGCGCTGCTGCCGTCGGCCTCCTTGAAGTACGGGTGCGTCGGGTCCACCCCGGAGTCGATCACCCCGACGGAGACGCCCTTGCCGGTGAGCTTGGTGCCATCGGCGCCGGTCAGGGTCTGGGTCGCCTCGAGACCGCGGGTGGCCTGGTTGGAGGTCGTGGAGAAGAACTCGATGGGCTGGTCGCCGGCCTCGACGTACTGGACGCCGGGCTGGCTGCGCAGCTGTGGTGATCTGCGCCTTGGTCCCGGACGCGGCGACGACACCGATCTTCGCGAAGGTGAGGCGCCTGGCCATGCCCGTCGCGGTCACGGCCCGGGTGGAGTCAGCGAGCGTGGCTCCGTGGACCAGGACGGTGGTCCTGCCGGTCAGCGAGCCGAGCTGCTTGCTCAGGTAGGGCGACAGTGCCGCCTGGCCAGGGGCGGCGTCGGCCGAGGACGGGGCGGCCAGCCCGAAGGCGAGGACGGCGACCGCTGCGGCGGCGAGCGAGGTGCGAAGGCGAGGCATGCACGCACCAACGAGCAGCGCCCCTGCGGGTCACGCGCCGGCGGCCGCCTCCGCTGTCTTCCGCAGACGGGTCACCATCGCGTCGGGGTCGTCGGCGGAGTACACCGCCGAACCGGCGACGAACACGTCGGCTCCGGCCTCGGCGCAGCGTTCGATCGTCTCGAGCGAGACTCCCCCGTCGACCTGGAGCCACACCTCGAGGCCGGCAGCCGAGATCAGCTCGCGTGCGCGCCGGATCTTCGGCAGGCAGAGATCCAGGAACTTCTGGCCGCCGAACCCGGGCTCGACGGTCATCAGCAGGAGCATGTCGAGCTCGCCCAGCAGGTCGGCGTACGGCTCGACCGGCGTGGCCGGCTTGAGCGCCATCGACGCCCGGGCCCCCTTGGCGCGCAGCTCACGAGCCAGCCGGACCGGAGCCTTGGCGGCCTCCGCGTGGAAGGTGACCGACCCCGCGCCGGCCTCGGCGTACGCCGGCGCCCACTGGTCGGGGTCCTCGATCATCAGGTGCGCGTCGAGCGGCAGGTCCGTCGCGTTGGCCAGGCTCTCGAAGACGGGCAGCCCGATGGTCAGGTTCGGCACGAAGTGGTTGTCCATCACGTCGACGTGCACCCAGTCGGCGCTCGGGATGCGAGCGACCTCGTCGGCCAGCCGGGAGAGGTCGGCGTTGAGGATGCTCGGCGTGATCTGGACGGTGCTCGTCTGCTTGGCCATGATCGCCGATCCTAGGCGCGGCGCAGCAGCGCCATGAACATCGCGTCGCTGGCGTGGCGGTGCGGCCACAGCTGTACGGCGCCCGGCAGGTGCGGCGACTCGGCGTCCACCGCCTCGGGAACCAGGGCGGTGGCGTCCTCGAGGAGCACGTCGGTGCGGTGCTCCAGGACAGCGCGCACCACGCCGGCCGTCTCGGCCACCGCGGGCGAGCAGGTCGCGTAGAGCACGACCCCACCGGGTCGGACCGCGTCCAGCGCGCTGTCCAGCAGCGCCCGCTGCAGGGGCACCAGGTCACCGATGTCCGACGGGCGGCGACGCCAGCGGCTCTCGGGGCGGCGCCGGAGCGCGCCGAGGCCGGAGCAGGGTGCGTCGACGAGGACGCGGTCGAACGAACCTTCCCTCCACGGTGGCCGGGTCCCGTCACCCACGACGACGTCGCCCGTCGTCGCCCGCATCGCCTGGGCCACCAGCCGCGCCCGGTGCGGCAGTCGCTCGTTGGCGAGCAGCCGGGCACCTCGCTGCGTCGCCAGCGCCGCGAGCAGGGCGGCCTTGCCACCGGGACCGGCGCACAGGTCCAGCCACCGGTCGTCCCGGCCGTCGATCGCGGCGCGAGAGAGGAGCAGGGCCACCAGCTGGGAACCGGCGTCCTGGACGCCCGCCCGCCCCTCACGGACTGCGGGCACCTCGCCGGGATCGCCGGACTCCAGGACCACACCCAACGGCGAAATGCCACCGCCGGTGGAGCCTGTCGAATCCCCGGCTGTCGACGCCGCAAGCTCCTCCACGGTCGACAGCCCCGGCCGCGCCACCAGCGTCACCCGCGGCCGCTCGTTGTCGGCGGCGAGCAGCGTCTCGAGCTCCTCGGGCCGCGCCAGCGCGCGGGCCAGCTCGTCGACGACCCACGCGGGGTGCGAGAACCGCACCGCCGTCGAGGCGTCCAGGTCGTCCAGCCAGGTCGGCAGGTCGCGTTCGGAGATCCGCCGCATCAGGGCGTTGGTGAAACCCGCCGGCTTGTGCCCGACCCGGTTGCGGACCAGCTCGACGGTGCTGGTCACCGCTGCGTGGTCGGGCACGCGCATGCCGAGGAGCTGATGGGCGCCGAGGCGCAGGGCGTCCCGGACCCCGGGGTCGGGGCTGCGCCCGGCCAGGTGGTCGATCACCGCGTCGTAGGAGCCCTGCCCACGCAGGGTGCCGCCGACCAGCTCGGTCACGAACGCGGCGTCCCGGCCGGTGATGCCGCGTTCGCGCAGCAGCCGGGGAAGCACCAGGTTGGCGTAGGCGTCCTCCTCGCGGACCGCGACCAGCACGTCGTACGCCGCCAACCGGGGCTGGTCGACGCGGTCGCGACGCTGGTTTTCACGACGTGGGCCCTCCCGGCTCATCGTCGCCTCATCCGAGGTCTCGGTCATCCAGGAACTGTCGAACCAGCTTCTTGGGTGCCGTGGCCAACCACGCCTCCGTGATCACCTCGGCCAGCTCGTCACGGGACAGCTCCCCCAGCCTGGACTGCTGGACGAGCACCGCGTTGAAGCCGTTGAAGTGGTCGATGGTGAAGAACGGGCCGTCGTCGTCCACGAGGGCCTGCTTGTCGCCGGGGTTGGCCGTGCGGATCACGAGCAGGTCGTCGTAGGGCTCGCCCGTCTCCGCGTCGACGGCCGACTTGTGGGGCTTGCGGTAGAGCACGAACCCGCGTCCTTTGTCGCGGTGGGGCACGAGCCACGTGGGCACGTCACCCCACGAGGTGCCGAACCAGGTCTCGGGCAGCCCGCGACAGATCTCGTCGACGTCGTCGGGACGGGCCTTCCTCGCTGCCATGCCCGGGACGCTACTCGCCGAGGCGGACACCGGGCTCGAGCCGGGCGCCACGGGCCCAGTCGGCAGCCGCCATCTCCTTGCGACCGTGCGCCTTGACCAGGCCGAGCTGCACGGGGCCGGTGCCCGTGCCGGCGAAGACCGCGTTGCGGGTCACCTCGAGGAGGCCGGGTGCGAGGCCGTCGCGCTCGACCGGCTGCACCGGTCCGAGCTTGATCCGCTCGCCGGCGAACGTCGACCACGCGCCCGGGAACGGGGTGCAGGCACGGATCCGGCGGTCCACGGCGACGGCCGGCTCGGCCCAGTCCACGCGGGCGTCCTCGACGAGGATCTTCGGCGCGAGGCTGACCCCCTCGGCCGGTTGCTCGCGAGCCTCGATCGAGCCGTCCTCGATGCCGTCCAGCGTCTGCACGAGGAGCCCGGCACCACCCTCGGCAAGCCGCTCGAGGAGGTCGCCGGCGGTGTCGTCGGGCCGGATCGTCTGGGTCATCAGCCCGAAGGTCGGGCCGGCGTCGAGCTCCTTCACGATCCGGAAGGTGGTCGCGCCACTGACCTCGTCACCGGCCCAGATCGCGTGCTGCACGGGCGCTGCACCGCGCCAGGACGGCAGCACCGAGAAGTGCAGGTTGACCCACCCGTGCTCCGGGATGTCGAGGGCCGACTGCGGCAGCATCGCCCCGTAGGCGACGACCGGGCAGCAGTCGGGCCGCAGCGCGCGCAGGGCCTCCTGGAACTCCGGGTCGCGCGGGTGCCCGGGCTTCAGGACGGGTACGCCGAGCGCCTCGGCCCGCTCGGCCACGGGCGAGGCCACCAGCCGTCGACCACGGCCGGACGGCGCGTCGGGCCGGGTGACCACGCCGACCAGCTCGTGCCGGCTGGCCGCGACCGCCTCGAGGGCGGGCAGGGCCACCTCGGGGGTGCCCGCGAAGACGAGACGCACCGGGCCCCGCCCTAGATCCCGAGGCCGTTGGTGGCGTGCGGGGAGAACTTCACCTGCGGCGTCGGCTCACCGAACCAGTCGGCCTCGCGGATGAACTTCATCGCCTCCTTGCGGGCCTCGCGGTCGAGCCGGTCGACGAAGATGATGCCGTCGAGGTGGTCGGTCTCGTGCTGGATCGCGCGGGCCAGCATCTCGCTGCCCTCGACGAGCAGCGGCTCGCCGTACATGTCGAAACCGTGGGCGACCACCGACAGCGCCCGCTTGCAGTCGATGCTGAAGCCGGGGATCGACAGGCACCCCTCGGGGCCGTCCTGGATCTCCTCGGACAGGGTGAGCTGCGGGTTCACCAGGTGGCCCAGCTCGCCGTCGACGTGCCAGGTGAAGACCCGCATCCCGACACCCAGCTGCGGTGCCGCCAGGCCGGACCCGGGGGCCTCGATCATGGTGTCGGTCAGGTCCTGCACGAGGGTGCGCAGCTCCTTGTCGAAGTCGACGACCGGCAGGGCCGGCGTGCGCAGCACGGGGTCACCGAACATCCGGATCGGCCTGATGGACAACGCGAGCTCCTCCGCTGGGGCCTGTCGAAACCTGTCGTGCGCCAGTGTAGGAGCGGGGGGTTCGGCGACCTCAACCGAGTTCGGCCGGGTCGACCTCGACCCGCAGGTGCGGCAGCTTGCGGGTGGAGCGATGGACCTGCAGCTCCCCCAGTGCGGAGGACAGGGCCGCCCCGACCCCGCGCGGGACCCGGACGACGTAGCGCACCTGCTCGCCGTCGGTGCGCGTGTCACGACCGTCCCAGGGCACCTCGACCGGGACCGGACCCAGCACCTCGGCACCGGCCGGCAGCGCGAGGCCGGGCAGCGCCGCCTCGAGGTCGTCGGGGTCGCCGGTGACCGTCGCCACGCGCGAGGCAGGCGGCAGGTGGGCGGACTGGCGCTCGTCGATCTCGCGGCGGGCGAGGCCGCCCGGGTCCCAGCGGACCAGCGCCTGCAGGCCCGGGTGAGAGGGCTCCCCCACGACGAGCACCCGGCCGCCCTCGCTGGCCGGACGGACGAGCGCGGCGGCGTTGGCCCAGCGGCGTACGGCCTCCTCGGTGGCGCGCAGGTCTGCCCTCCCGAGGAGCAGCCAGGTGTCGAGGAGCAGCACCGCGGCGTAGCCACCGTCCGCCACGGGTTCGGCACCCGGGGTCGCCACCACGATGGCGGGAGTGTCCTCGACGGTGGCGAGCACCCGATCGCCCGACGACGACGTGCGCACGGGCACCCCGGGCAGGGCGCGCCCGAGCTCCTCGGCGGTTCGCGCGTCGCCGAGCACCGGCGCGCGCAGGCCCTGGCTGCCGCACTCGGGGCACTGCCGGCCCGGGGCCGGGGTGGCGCACCAGGCGCACTCGGGAGCACGTGCGGGTCCGCGCAGCCGAAGCGGTCCGTGGCAGGTCTCGCACACGGCCGGGGTGCGGCAGCGGTCGCACGCCAGCCGGGTCGCGTAGCCGGCCCGGGGTGTCTGGACGAGCACCGGTCCGCGCTTGACCGCCTCTCGCAGCAGGGTCAGTGCCTCGTTGGGCAGCCGGGCGGACCGCGCCCCGGCGTCCCGGTCCTGGGCGCGGTCGGTGTCCCCGGCCAGGCTGACCGCGATCCGGTCGCGGATGACGTCCCGTGGAGCGACCACCTCGGTGGCCCAACCGGTGCGGAGGAGGTACTCCGCCTCGACGCTGCGCGCGTAGGAGGCGAGCACGACGGCACAACCGGTCTCCTGGGCGCGCATCAGCAGGACCTCCCGGGCGTGGGGGTACGGCGCGCGTGGCTCGTCGTACAGGTCGTCGCCGTCGTCCCACATCGCCACCAGCCCGAGGTCGTGCACCGGCGCGAAGGCCGCGGCGCGCGTCCCGATGACGATCCGGGCCGCTCCCCTGCTGACCGCGAGGAAGGCGCGGTAGCGCTTGGCCGGGCCGGCATCGGCCGCGAGCACCACATGGCTCGTCGCGCCGAGCCGGGCCGTGAGTGCTGCGTCGAGGCGCGCGACGTCCCGGTGGTCGGGGACGCAGACCAGCGCGCCCTTCCCGGTCGCGGCCGTGGCCACGACCGCCTCGGCCAGCAACGTGGTCCAGTCGTCGCCGGGGACGACCGTCCACACCGCGCGGGGCGTGTCACCCGCCGCCAGGGAGCCCAGCAGCGCGGCACCGCCCTGGTAGTGGTCGGCGACCTCGGGCCGCGCCTCGGTCCCCGACGCGGACGGGACCTCCGGGGAAGGCTGCTTCTCGACCGTCGCGTGTCGCGGCGGCACGGCGAACCGCAGCACGTCGGACCGCGTGCCGGCGTAGCGGGCGGCGACGGCACCGGTCAGCGCCGCGACGTCGGGCGTCAGCACCTGCTCGGGGCTGACCACGCGCCGCAGCGGCTGCAGCGCACCGGTGTGCTCGGTGGTGGCCGCGCGCTCGATCACGAAGCCGTCGACGTCCTGCCCGGCGAAGCGCACCTTGACCCGCACCCCGGGCTGGGCGTCCTCGGCCATCGTCTCCGGCACGGCGTAGTCGAAGGGGCGGTCGAGATGGGCGAGCGGCAGGTCGACCAGCACCCGGGCGACGGGGTCGACCTCGGCCCGGGGGACCTTCTTCTTCTCCTTCGGCGGCTTGGCCTTGCGGGCCACGGCCTTGACGCGCTCCGGGGGCGGCAGCAGCGCCGGCTGCTCCTCCTCGCCCGTCGTCACACGCGCATGCTTTCACCCGGGGAGGACAGCGCCGGGACCAGCGCGGTCTGGTCCCTACGCCCCGTGAGGCTCCGCTCAGTGCTGGGTCGGCAGCCGGTAGGCGCGTCCGTCGAGCCGGTGGGTGGCCGGGATCTGCATCGCCTTGAGGATCGTCGGCATGATGTCGACCGACCGGACCCCGCCGCGGAGGTCCCGTGAGCCGACGCCGGCACCGGCGAAGACGATCGGGATCTGCTGGGCGCGTCTCTGGATGCCGCCGTGGTCACCGGCGACGGAGTACGTCGTGTCGTCGACCAGGGTGGCGATCACGTCCGCGCCGTGCTTCGCCGCGGTCGTGTCCAGCAGCTCCTGGGCGTGCGCCTTGAACCAGTCTCGCTCGCCCTTCGACGGCATCCGGTCCCACCGCACCGGTGTCACGCGGACGAAGTGGTTGCCCTGCCGCTTCCACACCGCCGAGACGTCCGGCATCTGCGCCATGATCGTCGACGGCCTGCTGCACCTTGGCCGGGGACTGGTCGACCAACCAGGCCCGCACCATGGAGTCGGAGTAGGACATCGCCAGGTTGCCGGTGTCGACGAGCGGCTGCAGCGCCGGCTGCGGGTCGAGGTACTTGTCGTTCTCCAGGGTGCCGAAGTACCAGTTGTAGAAGCCCTGCCCGTCGGCGTCGACGCCGTGGAAGTGCCGACCGGGGACGGACCCGTGGTCGGCGGTGAGCACCACGAGGGTGTCTTCGAGCTGGCCGCTGGACGCGCAGGTAGCTGATCACCTTGCCGACCTGCTGGTCGGCGACCTCGGCGGACGCCTTGAGGTGCGTCATCGGCATCGGGCCCGCCCGGGTCGTCGATGCTGCCCCACATGTGCGCGGCCTTGTCGACACCGGGCAGCGTGACGAACACGCCGCTCCACTTCGTCTCGTTCTCCATCGTGGCGATCGCGGCGTCGGCCGCCCAGACGTCGCCGCCCTCGTGGGCAGGGTCGGGCCCGACCGTGTAGCGGTTCCCGTCGAGCGGGTAGAGCCAGGCCGGCGAGATCCCGGTGTCGTACTTCTCGCCGAGTCGGAGTCGACGTAGAAGCGGCCGCACTGCCGGCTGCGGAGAGGTACGCCGGGACGTTCATCCCGCCCGGACCGCGCCAGGTGTTGTCGGCCCGTCCACCACTCCGTCACAGTCGAAGCTTGCGACCGCTGAAGGTGATCATCCGGTCGGTGCTGCCCCCGGCGAGCCCCCAGCCGGCGTACGTCTTCGGGCTGATCGCGACCACCTCGGAGCCGGGTCGCTCGGCGTGCAGGTAGTCGGCGAGCTTGGGGTAGCCGGCAGCGTCCTGGAGCGGGGCCATCTGCTCCGCACCGAAGTTGCTGGTCAGCCACATGTCGTGGCCGCCGACGACGTTCGGGTCGGGGTTCTGGTCCGCGAGCAGTCCGTCGACGTCGCGGTAGCCCTCGTCGGTCCACCCCATGTTCTTGGGCAGGGCGCCGGTGGTGAGCACGTTGTGCGTCACCACGGTGACCGAGCCGAGGTGGCCGAGGTAGCCGTTCGGGGCGTCGGCACCGTCGCGCATCAGCGCCTGGACGTTGCGCATCTTGTACTTCTCGACGATCTCGCGGGACAGCGCGTCGACCACGATGACGACGACCTTCTTCGGCGGATGCGCCCGCGGCTTCCCGTTCCCTGCGCTGGCGGAGGACTGTCCGAGCGCGGCCACGATCAGCGACATCGCCAGCAGGGCGAGCAGGACACGAAGAACTCGGCGCATGGAAGAACCTCCGGCTCAGTCCCCCTACCGGCACCCCCGCTCGGACGCACGGTCCGGCGAAACTAGCACCCGCGATGCGTGAGCGGCAGGGCGCGAAAGGACGAAACGGACGACGTTCTCGGCCGATCCCTGACGTTCTCGGGCGATGCATCGCCCGAGAGCTCAGGTTTCCCCGGTTGACCGGGGAAACCTGCAAGCCTCAGGCGCCGGCAGCAGCCTTGAGCTTCTCGGCCCGGTCGGTCCGCTCCCAGGTGAAGTCGGGGAGCTCGCGGCCGAAGTGGCCGTACGCCGAGGTCTGGGCGTAGATCGGGCGGAGCAGGTCGAGGTCGCGGATGATCGCGGCGGGGCGCAGGTCGAAGACCTCGAGCACGGCCTTCTGGATCACCTCGTCGGAGACGACGCCGGTGCCGAAGGTCTGCACGAAGACGCCGACGGGCTGGGCCTTGCCGATGGCGTAGGCGACCTGGACCTCGGCGCGCTTGGCCAGTCCGGCGGCGACGATGTTCTTGGCCACCCAGCGCATGGCGTACGCCGCGGAACGGTCCACCTTCGACGGGTCCTTGCCGGAGAACGCACCACCACCGTGGCGAGCCATGCCGCCGTAGGTGTCCACGATGATCTTGCGACCGGTCAGGCCGGCGTCACCCATCGGGCCGCCGACGACGAACACGCCGGTCGGGTTGACCAGCAGGCGGTAGTCCTCGGACGGGATGTCGAAGTTGGCGAGCACCGGGTCGATCACGTGCTGCTTGATGTCGGCCTCGAGCGTCTCGAGGGTGACCTCGTCGGAGTGCTGGGTCGAGAGGACCACGGTGTCGACCCGGACCGGCGCGTCGTTCTCGTCGTACTCGATGGTGACCTGGGTCTTGCCGTCGGGACGCAGGTAGGCCAGCGTCTCGTCCTTGCGTACGGCGGTCAGCCGCTCGGCGAGCCGGTGCGCGATCGTGATCGGCAGCGGCATCAGCTCGGGGGTGTCGTCGGAGGCGTAGCCGAACATCAGACCCTGGTCGCCCGCACCCTGCTTGTCCAGCTCGTCCTCGGAGGCGCTCACCCGCGACTCGTGGCCGTGGTCGACACCGGCGGCGATGTCGGCGGACTGCCCACCGATGGCCACCTGCACGCCGCAGGACTTGCCGTCGAAGCCCTTGAGCGAGGAGTCGTAGCCGATCTCCAGGATCTTCGCGCGGACCAGCTCGGCGACCGGCGCGTAGGCGTTGGTGCGCACCTCGCCGGCCACGACGACCAGGCCGGTGGTCAGCAGCGTCTCGACCGCGACGCGGAGGTTCTGCTTGTCGCTGTCGTTCGCGAGCAGGTAGTCGAGCACCGTGTCGCTGATCGCGTCCGCGATCTTGTCGGGGTGACCCTCGGTCACGGACTCGGAGGTGAACAGGCGTCCAGTCACTTCTTTTTCTCCTGCGCAGTGTGTGTGAGCTCGGGGCGGCGCCGTGAGGCGGCCCTGAAGCCTAACCGAGGCGGGTGGCCGATCTGAACTGTCTCATCACGTGTCGGGGGTCTCACCGCGTGTCAGTGACCGTGTAGGCCCTGCACCCGGTCCCAGATGACGTGCGCGAGGGCCGCCTTGGAGCCCAGCGGCACGGTGACCGAGCTGCCGTCCGCGGCGAGCACGACGGCCTCGTTGTCCTCCGAGCCGAACACCGCTCCCCCGCCGACGTCGTTGACCACCAGCAGGTCGCAGCCCTTGCGCGCGAGCTTGGCGCGCGCGTGCTCCATCACCGAGCCGGTGTCGTCGCCGGTCTCGGCGGCGAAGCCGACCACGACGATGTGGTCGTTGGGTCGCTCCGCCGAGAGTCCCGCCAGGATGTCGGGGTTCTGGGTCAGCCGGATCTCCGGGCTGCTGCCGTCATCTGACTTCTTGATCTTCGTGGTCGCCAGGTCGACCGGCCGGAAGTCGGCCGGAGCGGCCGCCATCACGACGGCGTCGGCCGACGCGCAGGCCTCCAGCACGTGCTCCTGCAGCTGAGCCGTGGTCTCGACCCTGACCACCTTCACGCCGGCCGGGTCGGGAAGCGCCACGTTGGCGGCGACCAGCGTCACCTCGGCACCGCGGGCGGCGGCGGTGCGGGCCAGGGCGTACCCCTGCAGGCCGGAGGACCGGTTGCCGATGAAGCGCACCGGGTCGAGGTACTCGCGGGTCCCCCCGGCGGAGACCACCACCCGAAGGCCGGCGAGGTCCTGCACCGGCGAGCCGCCGTGCTCGCCGCGGCGGGCGAGGAGGTCACAGGCCAGCGCGAAGATCTCCCCCGGGTCGGGCAGCCGGCCCTTGCCGGTGTCCGCACCGGTCAGCCGACCCTCGGCGGGCTCGATCACGACGGCACCGCGGCTGCGCAGCGTCGCGACGTTGGCCTGGGTGGCCGGGTGCTCCCACATCTCGGTGTGCATCGCCGGGGCGAACACCACCGGGCAGCGAGCCGTCAGCAGGGTGTTGGTGAGCAGGTCGTCGGCCAGTCCGTGCGCGGCCTTCGCGAGGAGGTCGGCGGTGGCGGGGGCGACCACCACGAGGTCGGCGCTCTGGCCGATGCGCACGTGCGGCACCTCGTGGACGTCGGTCCACACGTCGGTCGAGACCGGCTTCCCGGACAGCGCGGCCCAGGTCGGGGCGCCGACGAACTCCAGGGCAGCGGCCGTGGGGACGACGGTGACGTCGTGCCCGGACTCGGTGAAGCGGCGCAGCAGCTCACAGGCCTTGTACGCAGCAATCCCGCCGCTCACGCCGAGAACGACACGAGGGCGGGACACACCGTGGTCCATGGCGGGCACCATGACGGTCTAGCTGATCACTCGACCGTGGGCTCGGCGGCCGGGGTGGCCGGAGACGGGACCGCGGCGGCCAGCGCCTCGGCGGCGGCCTCCTCGGGGTCGATGTCCTCGCAGGTCAGCAGGTCCTCGTTGATCTCGCGGAGCGCGATCGAGAGCGGCTTCTCCTGGACGTGGGTGTCCACGAGCGGGCCGACGTACTCCAGCAGGCCCTCGCCGAGCTGGGAGTAGTAGGCGTTGATCTGACGAGCACGCTTGGCGCTGTAGAGCACCAGCTTGTACTTCGAGTCGGTCTTGGTCAGCAGGTCGTCGATCGGGGGGTTGGTGATCCCCTCGGCGACGGGCTGGGCACCGGAACCGGACACGCTCATGGAGCCTCACTAACGAGATTGTTCGCAGCAGTTTTTGGTCTCAGGACGCTGCGGAGGTCCCGGACCGCATCAACTCTACCAATTCCTCACCAGCATCGTGAATCCGGCGGTTCACGAGGGTGACGTCGAACTCCGGCTCCGCGGCCAGCTCCGCGCGAGCGGTCTCCAGGCGTCGCTCGCGCTCGGCCTCGTCCTCGGTGCCGCGGCCCACCAGGCGGCGGACCAGCTCGTCCCACGACGGAGGGGCGAGGAAGACGAACCGCGCCTCCGGCATCCGCTCGCGCACCTGTCGGGCGCCCTGGAGGTCGATCTCCAGCAGGGTCAGCCTCCCGTCGGCGAGCGCCTGGACGACGGGTCGGCGCGGGGTGCCGTAGCGCGCTCCCCGGTGTACGACGGCCCACTCGAGCAGCTCGTCGTCGGCCACCAGCCGGTCGAACTCGTCCTCGGAGACGAAGTGGTAGTGCACGCCGTCCTGCTCGCCGGGGCGCCGCTTGCGCGTCGTCGCCGAGACGGAGATCCAGATCTCGGGGTGGTGCTCGCGCACCCAGGCGGTGATGGTGCCCTTGCCCACGGCCGTGGGGCCGGCCAGCACGGTCAGCCGGGAGTCCTGGTCGAGGCCCGGTCGCGTCACTCGGGGGCGAACTCGTCGACCAGCGCCGCGGCCTGCTTGGCGCCGAGCCCGCGCACGCGACGGGTCTCGGAGATCTTCAGCTTCTCCATCACCTGGCGAGCCCGCACCTTGCCGATGCCGGGCATCGACTGGAGCAGCTCGCTGACCCGCATCTTGCCGATCACCTCGTTGTTCTGGCCCTCGGTGACGACGTCGGCCAGGGAGGCCCCGGAGTGCTTGAGCCGATTCTTGACCTCCGCTCGCTCCCGGCGGGAGGCGGCTGCCTTGTCGAGCGCAGCCTGGCGCTGTTCGGGCGTGAGGGGCGGCAAGGCCACTGAGGTTCCTCGACTTCCTGCTCGCGTCATCGAGCGGGGTGGGGACGGTGGAAGAGGTCTACGACCCGGGAAGAGGCGCAACATCCGGTCACGGGCAATCTAGTCACGGCTCCGGGCCACCTGCAACGCGAGACGGCGTGCCGTGAGCAGGTCGAGACCAACGTCACCGCTGCAGGGACCTCTCAGAGGCCGAAGTTGATCTTGCACACGTCGCGTGCCTGCTGCTCGATGCCCGAGGCGGCCTGCACCACCTCGTCGGTGCGGATCTCCCCGGCGGCGTCGGCGATGGTCTTCTGGTCGGTCTCGCTCAGGCCCGCGGGAGGCTGGCCGTCCTTGAAGTCCGAGGCCTTCACGCCGGCCCGGTCGATCGCCTTGTCGAGGCCCTCGACGGCGTCCAGGAAGGTCTGCCACTCGTCCTTCAGGTCCTCCGGGGCCTTCCCGGCCAGCTCGCGGAGCATCGGCAGGTGGCTGAGCAGGGCGGTCGGCGACTGGGAGGCGACCATGTCGGCCATCTGCTTGCGGTGCTCCCCCAGGTCCTTGCAGTAGTCGTCGACGGTGTTCCCGCCGCAGCCGCTCAGCGAGAGCAGCAGCGCCACCACCAGCCCCAGGACGACCCGTCTCATCGCGAACCCCCGCGCAGGACCTCGAAGGACTCCAGAGCGCGCTCGACGGCCGCGTTCAGGCCGGCGGCGTCAGGTCCGGCAGCCAGGATCTCGCGCGAGCTCGACGGCAGCACCAGGTCGAGCGAGTCGCCGAAGATGCGGCGTACGTCGTCGGCGGTGCCGCCCTGGGCGCCGATCCCCGGCACCAGCAGCGGACCGTTGATGGCCAGGTCCTCGACCGTCTCGCCGATCGTGGCGCCGACCACGGCACCGAAGGAGCCCATCGGGGTGACGCCGTCGTTGAGCCTGGAGAGCTCCGCGAGGACCGTGCCCGCGACCGTGGCCCCGGACTCCGTGCGGGCGTGCTGCACCACCGGCGCCTCCGGGTTGGAGGTCAGCGCGAGCACGAAGACGCCCTTCCCGTGCGTGCGCGCCGTCGCGACGAACGGTTCGAGGCTCCCGAAGCCGAGGTACGGCGAGACGGTGACCGCATCGGCCGCCAACGGAGAGGTGGGGTCGAGGTAGGCGTCGGCGTAGGCCTGGGCGGTCGAGCCGATGTCGCCGCGCTTCACGTCGAGGACCACGAGAGCGCCGGCCTCACGGGCCGTCTCGATGACCTGCTCCAGCACGGCGACGCCCCGGGAGCCGAACCGCTCGAAGAACGCCGACTGCGGCTTGACCACGGCCACGCGTGGGGCGAGCGCCTCGACCGCGGTCCGCGCGAACTTCTCCAGCCCGTTCACGGAGTCGGTCAGGCCCCAGGCGTCCAGGAGGCCGGCGTGCGGGTCGATGCCCGCGCACAGCGGACCCCGCCCGTCCATCGCCTCGCGCAGCCGCTCCCCGAACGGTGCGTCCACCGGCTCACCGCTCATCGCTGTCTCCTCTCGACACCTTCGAGGGCGCGGTTGATCCGCGCGGGCCACCACGGACCCTCGTAGACGAAGGCGGTGTAACCCTGCAACAGGTCGGCGCCGGCGTCGATGCGCTCGATCGCGTCCTGGACGGTGGTGATGCCGCCGACGCCGATCAGGGTGAGGTCGGGACCGACCCGGTCACGCAGCAGCTGCATCACCTCGGTGGCGCGCGACCGCAGCGGCGGCCCGGACAGACCTCCTCCACCCGCGGCCTCGACCGCGTCCGGCGAGCTGGTCAGGCCGTCGCGGGCGACCGTGGTGTTGGTGGCCACGATCCCGTCGAGCCCGACCGCGACGGCGAGGTCGGCCACGGCGAGCACGTCGTCGTCGCTCAGGTCGGGGGCGATCTTCACGAGCAGGGGCACGTGGTGGTCCGAGACGTCGTCGGCCCGGCTCCTGACCGCGCGCAGGAGCGGCTCGAGCCGCGAGACCGCCTGCAGGTCGCGCAGGCCGGGGGTGTTGGGCGAGGAGACGTTGACCACCAGGTAGTCGGCGTACGGCGTGAGCAGGGTGGTGCTCTTCTCGTAGTCGCGGACGGCGTACTCCTCGGGGACGACCTTGGTCTTGCCGATGTTGATCCCCATCGGTGTGCCGGTGCGCCGACCCGTGCGGTCGAACCGGCGCGCGCCCAGCCGCCGGGCCACCGCCTCCGCGCCGTCGTTGTTGAAACCCATCCGGTTGACGATCGACCGGTCGGCCGGGAGACGCGCGAGCCGTGGCCTCGGGTTGCCGGGCTGCGGCTCCCCGGTGATGGTGCCGACCTCGATGAAGGCGAAGCCCATGTTGGCCAGCGCATCGACCCCGACGGCGTTCTTGTCGAACCCCGCGGCCAGACCGAGCAGCCCCGGGAAGTCGAGGCCCATCCGCCGCGTGGTCGACCTGCCCTCCACCCGGCTGACCCGCCCGCCGACGAGCCGGGTGACGGGCTGCGCGGCCCGGATCGCGCGGAAGGCGGCGTGGTGCGCCTTCTCGGCATCGGTCCGGGTCAGGACCTTGTCGAACAGCCGGTGGTACGCCGTCACTCAGGCGTCCCGGGTCGACGCAGCGGCCCAGTCCTGCAGCGAGCGCACGCCGATGTCGGCCGCCCGCATGGCCTCGATGCCCTGCACCGCCGCACCCAGCCCCTGCACCGTGGTGATGCACGGGATGTTGTTCAGGATCGCCGCGGTCCGGATCTCGTAGCCGTCGAGCCGTGGTGAACCGCCGCTGGTGGTGCCGTGCGGGGTGTTCACGACCAGGTCGACCTCGCCGTCGAGGATCTTGCCGACGATGGTCTTCTCGCCGTCCTCGGCGTCGCCCTCGAAGTGCTTGCGCACGACCGTGGCGGAGACACCGTTGCGCCGCAGCACCTCGGCCGTGCCCTGCGTCGCGAGGATCTCGTAACCCAGGTCGGCCAGCCGCTTCACCGGGAAGACCATCGTGCGCTTGTCGCGGTTGGCCATCGAGACGAAGACCCGCCCGCCCAGCGGCAGCGAGCCGTAGGCCGCCGTCTGCGCCTTGGCGAACGCCTTGCCGAAGCTGCGGTCGAAGCCCATCACCTCGCCCGTCGAACGCATCTCGGGACCGAGGATCGCGTCGACCGTCTGGCCGTCGGTGGTCTTGAACCGGTTGAACGGCATCACGGCTTCCTTCACCGCGATCGGGGCGTCACCGGGCAGGTCTCCCCCGTCCCCGTGCGAGGCCAGCACTCCCTCGGCACGGAGCGCGGCGATGCTCTCGCCGAGCATCACGCGGGCCGCCGCCTTGGCGAGCTGGGTCGCGGTGGCCTTGGACACGAACGGCACCGTGCGGCTCGCGCGCGGGTTGGCCTCCAGCACGTAGAGCACGTCGGAGCCCAGCGCGAACTGGATGTTGAGCAGCCCGAGCACGCCGACGCCGCGAGCGATGGCCTCGGTGGCCTTGCGGATCCGGTCGATCTCCTCCTTGCCGAGGGTGATCGGCGGCAGCGCGCAGCTCGAGTCGCCGGAGTGGATGCCGGCCTCCTCGATGTGCTCCATGACGCCACCGAGGTAGAGGTCGGTGCCGTCGAAGAGCGCGTCGACGTCGATCTCGACGGCGTCGTCGATGAACCGGTCGACGAGCACCGGGTGCTCCGGGCTGATCTCCGTCGCGCGCTGGATGTAGCCGCGCAGGGAGTCGTCGCCGTAGACGATCTCCATGCCCCGCCCGCCCAGCACGTACGACGGCCGCACCAGCACCGGGTAGCCGATGGTGGCAGCGATCCCCTGGGCCTCGAGGAACGACGTGGCCATGCCGTGCTTGGGGGCCATCAGGCCCGCCTCGGCGAGGACCCGCCCGAACGCGCCCCGCTCCTCGGCCAGGTGGATGGCCGACGGGGAGGTGCCGACGATCTTGACCCCGGCGTCCTCGAGCCCCTGGGCCAGGCCCAGCGGGGTCTGCCCGCCGAGCTGGCAGATCACGCCGGCGATCGGGCCCGCCTGCCCCTCGGCGTGCACGATCTCGAGCACGTCCTCGAGGGTGAGCGGCTCGAAGTACAGCCGGTCGGAGGTGTCGTAGTCGGTGGAGACCGTCTCGGGGTTGCAGTTGACCATCACGGTCTCGTAGCCCGCCTGCGAGAGCGCCATGCTGGCGTGCACGCAGGAGTAGTCGAACTCGATGCCCTGCCCGATCCGGTTGGGCCCCGAGCCGAGGATGATCACCGCCTCCTTCTCGCGCGGCGCCACCTCGGTCTCCTCGTCGTAGGAGGAGTAGTGGTACGGCGTACGCGCGGCGAACTCGGCGGCGCAGGTGTCCACGGTCTTGAAGACGGGACGTACGCCGAGAGCGTGCCGCACCCCCCGGACGACGTCCTCCTTCATGTCGCGGATCCGGCCGAGCTGCGCGTCGGAGAAGCCGTGCCTCTTGGCCCGCCGGAGCAGCGTCGGAGTGAGCTCATCGGCGGCGATGACCTCCTGGGCCACCTCGTTGATCAGGCACAGCTGGTCGACGAACCACGGGTCGATCTTCGTGACGTCGTGCACCTCGTCCGCGGTCGCTCCCGCCCGGAGAGCGTCCATCACCTCACGCAGGCGACCGTCGTGCGGGGTGCGGATCTTCTCGAGGAGGGCGTCCTTGTCGAGGTCGACCTGGCGGTGGCTCCAGTCGAAGACCGCCTTGGCTTGTGGCCTCCAGGGAGCGCAGCGCCTTCTGCAACGCCTCGGTGAAGTTGCGGCCGATCGCCATCGCCTCGCCGACGGACTTCATGTGCGTGGTCAGCGTGGGGTCGGCCATCGGGAACTTCTCGAAGGCGAACCGCGGCACCTTGACCACGACGTAGTCCAGCGTGGGCTCGAAGCTCGCCGGCGTCTCCTTGGTGATGTCGTTGGGGATCTCGTCCAGGGTGTAGCCGATCGCCACCTTGGCCGCGATCTTGGCGATCGGGAAGCCGGTCGCCTTGGAGGCCAGCGCGCTGGACCGCGAGACCCGCGGGTTCATCTCGATCACGACCACGCGCCCGTCGTCGGGGTTGACCGCGAACTGGATGTTGCAGCCACCCGTGTCCACCCCGACCGACCGGATGATCCCGATCGAGAGGTCGCGCAGGTGCTGGTACTCGCGGTCGGTCAGCGTCATCGCCGGCGCCACCGTGATCGAGTCACCGGTGTGCACCCCCATCGGGTCGAGGTTCTCGATCGAGCAGATGATCACCACGTTGTCGGCGGTGTCCCGCATCACCTCGAGCTCGTACTCCTTCCAGCCGATGATCGACTCCTCGAGGAGCACCTCGGTGGTGGGGCTCGCGGCCAGGCCGGCACCAGCGATGCGACGCAGGTCGTTCTCGTCGTAGGCCATCCCCGACCCGGTGCCACCCATGGTGAAGCTGGGTCGGACCACCATCGGCCAGCCCAGGTCGGCGGAGGCCTCGAAGCAGTCCTCCAGCGTGTGGCAGATCGCCGACCGGGCGACCGTCCCGCCGAGCTCCTCGACGATCTTCTTGAACGACTCCCGGTTCTCACCCCGGTTGATCGCCTCGATGCTCGCCCCGATCAGCTCCACGCCGTACTTCTCGAGCACGCCGAGCCGGTCGAGGTCCATCGCCGTGTTCAGCGCGGTCTGCCCGCCCAGCGTCGCGAGCAGCGCGTCCGGCCGCTCCTTCTCGATCACCTTCTCCACGAACTCCGCAGTGATCGGCTCGACGTACGTCGCGTCCGCGAACTCCGGGTCGGTCATGATCGTCGCCGGGTTGGAGTTGACCAGGATCACCCGCAGCCCCTCGGCCTTGAGCACCCGGCACGCCTGCGTCCCGGAGTAGTCGAACTCGCACGCCTGCCCGATGATGATCGGCCCGCTGCCGATCACGAGCACGCTCTGGATGTCGGTCCGCTTCGGCATCAGAGACCGCCCTTCATGAGAGCGCAGAATCTGTCGAACAGGTACGCCGCGTCGTGCGGACCGGCCGCCGCCTCCGGGTGGTACTGCACCGAGAAGCTCTTCAGCGCACCGTCCGGCGAGCGCAGCTCCAGACCCTCGACGACGTCGTCGTTGAGGCAGACGTGGCTGACCGTGACCTCGCCGTACGGCGTCGTGGTGGACCCCTCGAGCGGCGCGTCGACGGCGAAGCCGTGGTTGTGCGCGGTGACCTCGACCTTGCCGGTCGTCCGGTCCATCACGGGCTGGTTGATGCCGCGGTGGCCGTACTTGAGCTTGAAGGTGCCGAACCCGAGGGCCCGGCCGAAGAGCTGGTTGCCGAAGCAGATCCCGAAGTACGGGAGGCCGGCCTCGAGCGCACCCTGGAGGAGCTCGATCTGGGAGGTCGTGGCGGCGGGGTCGCCGGGTCCGTTGGAGAAGAACAGGCCGTCCGGCTCGACCGCCAGCACGTCCTCCAGCGTCGAGGTCGCCGGCAGCACGTGGACCTCGATGCCGCGCTCGCTCATCATCCGCGGCGTGTTGGCCTTGATGCCCAGGTCCACGGCCGCGACCGTGAACAGCTTCTCGCCGACCGCCGGGACGACGTAGGCCTCGGAGGTGGTCACCTCGTCGGCGAGCTCCGCGCCGGCCATCTCGGCCGTCTCCTGCACGCGGGCCAGCAGTGCAGCGGAGTCGGTGGTGTCCGAGGAGATGCCGACCCGCATCGCGCCGCGCTCGCGCAGGTGGCGGGTCAGCGCACGGGTGTCGATGCCGCTGATGCCGACCACGCCCTGCTCGCGCAGCTCGTCGTCGAGCGAACGGACCGAGCGCCAGTTGGAGGGGACGCGGGCGGGGTCGCGGACGACGTACCCGCTCACCCAGATCTTCCGGGACTCCGGGTCCTCGTCGTTGATGCCGGTGTTGCCGACGTGCGGAGAGGTCATCACCACGACCTGCCGGTGGTACGACGGGTCGGTCAGCGTCTCCTGGTAGCCGGTCATCCCCGTCGAGAACACCGCCTCGCCGAAGGTCTCTCCCCGGGCGCCGTAGGCCTCGCCGGTGAAGGTGCGCCCGTCCTCGAGGACGAGGATCGCAGTGTCGGGACTGGTGTGGGCACGCAGGGGCACGCCGTACCTCCTTCTCCGCCTCACGGGACGGATCGTTAAAGGATGTCGATCGCCGCCGACCCTACCAGTGCGAGAAGCCGCTTCGCGGGCCCCGGCGTCAGACCAGCGCGCCGTCCAGCACGGTCGGTACGCCGCGGAGCACGGTGGCGACGACCGCGCCGGTGAGCTTGCGCTCGTGCCAGGGGTTGTTGCGCGACAGCGACGCCGAGTCGGCGCGGTCGACCACCACGACCGCGGAGGGGTCGACGAGGGTGATGTTGGCAGGCTGGCCGACGGCGAGGGTGCCTCCGTGGCCCTCGAGCCCGGCGATCCGGGCGGGGGTCTGCGACATCACCCGCGCGACGTCGGTCCAGGTCATCGCACCGGAGCCGACCATCACGTCGCTGACCACCGAGAGCGCGGTCTCGAGGCCGAGCATCCCGAAGGCGGCGTCCACGAACGCGTGCTCCTTGTCGTGGCGGGCGTGCGGGGCGTGGTCGGTGGCCACGGCGTCGATCGTGCCGTCGGCCAGCGCGTCCCGCAGGGCAGCCACGTCCTCGTCGGGACGCAGCGGCGGGTTGACCTTGTAGACCGGGTCGTAGCCCGCGAGCAGGTCCGTGGTCAGCAGCAGGTGGTGCGGGGTCACCTCGGCGGTGACGTCGATCCCCTGCGCCTTGGCCCACCGGATCACCTCGACCGAGCCGGCCGTCGAGACGTGAGCGACGTGGACCCGGCTGTTCGTGTGCCGGGCGAGCATCACGTCCCGCGCCACGATCGTCTCCTCCGCGATCCCGGGCCAGCCGGGCAGGCCGAGCCGACCCGAGAGCTCGCCCTCGTGGCAGCACGCGGTGGGTCCGGCGAGGTCGGGGTCCTGCGAGTGCTGGGAGATGACGCCGCCGAACGCGCGGATGTACTCCAGAGCCCGCCGCATCACCCGCGGGTCGTGCACGCACTTCCCGTCGTCGGAGAAGACCCGCACCCTGGCCCGGGAGCGCGCCATCAGCCCGAGCTCGGCGAGCTCCTCACCCGCGAGGCCACGGGTCACCGCACCCACCGGTTGTACGTCGACCAGGCCGGCCGCCCGGCCGAGGTCGAGGACCCGCTCCGCTGCCTCGGCGGTGTCGGTGACCGGCGAGGTGTTGGCCATCGCGAGCACGGCGGTGAAGCCACCCAGCGCCGCGGCCCGCGAGCCGGTGAGCACCGTCTCGGCGTCCTCGCGGCCCGGCTCGCGCAGGTGGGTGTGCAGGTCGACGAGGCCGGGCAGCGCCACGAGCCCGTCGGCGTCGATCTCCTGGGCGTCGGCGGGCGCGTCGGCCACGAGCACCCCGTCGTCGACGTACAGGTCCTGCGACTCACCTCCGAGGACGGAGGCTCCCTTGACGACGAGGCCACTCACTGGGCGCTCCCTTCTCCGGCGAGCAGGTGGTAGAGCACGGACATCCGGACCGCGACGCCGGCCGAGACCTGGTCGAGGACCGCCGACTGCGCGGCGTCCGCGGCGTCGGCCGCGATCTCCAGTCCGCGGTTCATCGGACCCGGGTGGCAGATCGGTGCGTCCGGCTTGAGCACGCCGAGCCGGTCACGGGTGAGCCCGTAGCCGACGGTGTACTCCCGGGCGCTCGGGAAGTAGGCGCCACTCATCCGCTCGCGCTGGACCCGGAGCATCATCACCGCGTCGGCGTCGGGCAGCACCTCGTCGAGGTCGTACGTCGTGGCGAAGCCGGCGTCCTTCGACCACGCGGTCACCCCGGCCGGCATCAGCGTCGGCGGGGCGACCACCGTCACGTGCGCGCCCAGCTTGTGCAGCAGCAGGATGTTGCTGCGGAACACCCGGCTGTGGGTCAGGTCGCCGACGATCACGACGTGCTTGTCCTCGAGCGTCCCCATCCGGCGCTGCAGCGTGTAGGCGTCGAGCAGCGCCTGGGTCGGGTGCTCGTGCATCCCGTCGCCGGCGTTGATGACGACCGCGTCGGTCCACTGGCTGACCTGCTTCGCCGCGCCGCTCGCACCGTGCCTGATCACCAGCCCGTCGACGCCCATGGCCGCGACGGTGAGCACGGTGTCGCGCAGGCTCTCGCCCTTGCTGACGCTGGAACCCTTCGCGGAGACGTTGATGACGTCGGCCGAGAGCCACTTGCCCGCGATCTCGAAGGACGAGCGCGTCCGGGTGGAGTCCTCGAAGAACAGGTTCACCACGGTCCGCCCGCGCAGGGCGGGCAGCTTCTTGACCGAGCGGTGCTGCACGTCGTGCATCTCGGTCGCGGTCTCGAACAGGGTGGTGACGTCCTCGACGCCCAGGTCGTCGATGGAGAGGAGGTGCTTGCTCGTGATGGGCTGAGTCATGCCAGGTCTCCCGTCGGCGCGATCCGCACCTCGTCGTACCCGTCGGACTCCTCGAGGCGGACCATCACGCGCTCGGTGCGCGCGCTCGGGAGGTTCTTGCCGACGTGGTCGGCGCGGATGGGGAGCTCGCGGTGCCCGCGGTCCACGAGCACGGCGAGCCGGACCGTGGCGGGCCGGCCGAGGTCGTTCATCGCGTCGAGGGCCGCGCGGACGGTGCGCCCGGAGAACAGCACGTCGTCGACCAGCACGACGACCTTGCCGTCGACGCCGCCCGGTGGCATCTGCGTGTGGTGCGGGCCGCGGGCGGGGTGCTTGCGCAGGTCGTCGCGGTACATCGTGATGTCGAGGGTGCCGAGCGGCACGTGGGCGCCCTCGACCTTCGCGATCCGGTCCGCGATCCGCTGGGCGAGGTGCACCCCACGCGTGGGGATCCCGAGCAGGACGAGGTCCTCGAGACCCTTGTTGCGCTCGAGGATCTCGTGGGAGATGCGGGTCAGGGCCCGGGAGATGTCACGGGCGTCGAGGACGGTGCGGCCCTCGCGGGTGTCACCGTGTGGATCAAGCCCCTCGGGGGCGGGCGGAACAGATGCGGGATGAGCGGAAGCCATCGGCACCGGACCTCCTTCTCCGCCTCTCGGGACGGCTCGTTAAAGGATGTCGATCGGGGCCGACCTTAGCAGGCCAGGAGGCTCATTCCGGGATCGGCGGGCCGACCACCTCGAGCCCGTAGCGGGGGCCGACCTCCATCCATTTCGGGATCTCCACCTCGGCCGTCTGCGCGTCCTCACCAGGCAGCCGGAGCTCGGTCGCGGGGATGCCGACCTCGTCGTACAGCGACAGCAGACCGGCGGGCGCCGTCAGCGCCAGGAAGCGTGCGGGACGGTCGCCGCGGATGCGGAAGGCATGCGGGACGTCCTGGGGCAGGTACATGAAGCAGCCGTCGAAGAGCTCGAAGTCCTCGTCCCCGGCGCGGTAGCTGATCCGACCCTCCAGGAGGTAGAACGCCTCGGCCTCGTTGCCGTGACGGTGCAGCGGGGTGGCCACACCGGGCGGCTGGGTGACCAGGGCGACCCCGAGCCGGCCGTCCCCGTCCTGCTTCTCCAGCAGGTGCTCGAACAGCGATTCCATCGCCCACGTCCCCCGTCCCGTGCCGGGCTCGCGCATCACCGGGCGTTGCAGCGTCGTGCTCATGTCGGTCTCCCTATATTCATCCGAAGCGGTTTCGGATCAATATTGCTAACGTAGGCCGGGTGGATCCCTCCGTCAAGACCCGCCGCTACGACTCCCCCGCGCGACGCGAGCAGGCCGAGCGCACGCGTCGTGCCGTGGTCCGGGCCGCGCGCAGGCACTTCACCCGCCACGGGTACGCCGCCCAGGTGAGCGCCATCGCGAGCAGCGCCAAGGTCTCCGTCGACACCGTCTACACGAGCGTGGGGCGCAAGCCCGAGCTGATGCTCGCGGTGATCGACAGCGTGCTCGGCAACGCGGACGACCCCGTCCCGGCGCTCCAGCGCGACTACGTGCAGGCGTTCCGGGCGGCACCCACCGCCCACCAGAAGCTGGCCCTCTATGCCGAGGCCATGGGCCGGCTGATGCCGCAGATCGCACCCTTGCAGGCTGCCCTCGCCGAGGCCTCCCGGTCGGACCCGGAGTGCGCGCGGGTGTGGCAGCACCTCAAGGATCGCCGGGCCGACAACATGCGCATGCTCGCGGCCGACCTGCGCACGACCGGTTCCCTGCGCGGCGACCTCACCGACGACGAGGTCGCCGACCTGGTCTGGGTCGGCAACTCGCTGGAGTACTACACCCTCCTGACCGAGCGAGGCTGGGACGCCGAGCGGTACGCCGCACACCTCCTGGACCTGTGGGCGCGCCTCCTACTCGAGTGAGACGCCACGAGGCGGCAGCTCGGCGGCCGACGCGACCGGAGGGATCGCCGTCACGAGGAGCGCGAAGGACAGGGCGCCCCCGTGGAGGTCACCGGCAGCCAGCAGCAACAGGGCGCAACCGGTGCAGAAAGTGGCGACCAGGGCCGCCGACCAGGCAGGGTCGCGCGAGGGCGCACCCGCCACCCACCCGATCAGCGCGCCCAGCAGGACGAGCGGCCACCAGACCGCGGCGCCCAGGAGCCCGCACCAGAGCGAGGGCGCGAGGTACGGCAACGGGCCCGGTGCTCGTCGCCCTCGGGCGAGCATCACCACCACGAGTGCGACGAGACCGCAGACGGCCACCGAGTTGCCGGCACCGACCGGTTGCCACCAGTGGCCGAAGACCTGGCCGACCAGCCCGGTCACGACGTACGCCGCGAGCCAGGCCGTCCGCCGCACCACCTGCTCGGCGGCGAACCCCACCAGCACCAGGCCGGCGATGTTGGACAAGCCGCCGACCAGCCAGCCGTCCTGTACGACGAGCGCGGTTGCCCACCGCCACGGCTCCCCGTGCACCGCGGCCGGTGAGCGCTGGAGCGCGGTCAGCGTGCCCGGCAGCAGCTCCTGCACCAGCAGGCCGGCGGCCGTGATCGCGGTGACGGTGAGCGTCAGCCAGGGGAACCTGTTCGCGACGGGCGGCTCAGGCGCGGCGGACACACCGGAAGCCGACGTGCGAGGTGGTGTCGCGCACACCGTGGCCCTGCCGGGCGGCGGGCCGGTAGCGCTGGCAGTACTGCGGCGAGCACAGGTGCGACCCGCCCTTGGTGACGACCCGGTCGCCCTCCTGGAGCGACAGAGCCTCGAGCCGCATCGAGCCGCCGCAGCACGGCGACGTCGTCGGCAGCGACTCCCCGTCCACCGCGTGCGTCGCAGTGAAGCGGCTGCTGGTCCACTCCCAGACGTTGCCGATCATGTCGACCAGGCCGTAGCCGTTGGCCGGGTAGCTCCCGACCGGCGAGGTGCGCCGATGGCCGTCGGGATCCCGGTCCTGCCACGGGAAGCCGCCCTGCCAGGTGTTGGCCAGGAGTGCGCCGTCCGGGGAGAGCTCGTCACCCCAGGCGAAGTCCCGACCGACCAGGCCCCCGCGGGCAGCGTGCTCCCACTCCGGCTCGGTGGGCAGCTCCTTGTCGGCCCACTCCGCGTACGCCGACGCGTCTTCCCAGCCCACGTGCACGACCGGGTGGTCGGGGATGGACTTCCAGGAGCTGCCCGGCCCCTGGGGAGCACGCCAGTCCGCCCCCGGCTGCCAGCGCCACCACTGGGTCCAGTCCGCCGAGGTGGACCGGGCCGCTCGTGGCCGTGAACACCTGCGAGCCGGGCACCATCAGCGCTGGGTCGGCGTCCGGGAAGTCCGCGGGGTCGGGCGCCTTCTCGGCGACCGTGATGTGCCGCGTCTTCTTGACGAACCGGGCGAACTCGGCGTTGGTCACCGGGTGCGGGTCGAACCAGACGTCGCCGACCTCCACCTCGCGGAGGGGTCGCTCCTCCGGGTAGTAGTGGTCGTTGCCGATCGTGGTCGTCCCACCCGGGACCAGGACCATCCCGTCCGTGGAGAGAGTGTCTGCCGCAGTCACGTGTTCCACTCTGGCAGACACTCCCCGACGTCAGTCGCGCGACATCGCAACCTGGAAGTCCCGCTCCAGGTCGAGGTAGACGTCGTCCCCGATGTTGATGTCGACCACCCGGATCCGGCCCCCGGTGAAGGCGAACGGTGCGCCGTACTGCTTCGAGACGGGGTCGGAGCTGTCCCGGCCCACGGTCAGTCCCTCACCGCAGAGCGCGAAGTGACCGGGCTGGGTCTTCCACTCGCTCTTGGCGACCGCGAGGTCGTCGACGTAGAGCGTGGCGGTGCCGAGCGCCTCCGGTCCATGCGAACCGACCCGCGGACCGAAGGGATCGCCCTCGTGATCGCCGGCTTCCCGGCCGACACGCTGGAGGCGATGCGCCGGTCGAGGTGGTTCACCGACGCCGAGGGTGAAGGACTCTGCCAGACCACGGTCGCCGCTGCCATCGAGCACTCGTCCCGCGCGGCAGACTGACGCCATGACCCACGACACCGCGGCCACGGGCACGCAACACCCCTCCGACGACCCGCGCAACGCCGAGGTCCTGGTCTGGGTCAACGGCGACCTGCTCCCCCGCGACCGTGCGGTGGTCTCGGTCTTCGACTCCGGCTTCGTGCTCGGCGACGGTGTCTGGGAGGGACTGCGCGTCTCGGGCGGGCACCCGGCGTTCCTCGAGCAGCACCTCGACCGCCTCGAGGAGGGCGCCCGGGCGATCCTGCTCGACCTCGGTCTCTCCCGGGAGCAGCTCACGGACGCGATCTACGAGACGCTGCGCGCCAACGAGATGACCGACGGCGTTCACGTCCGGCTGATGGTGACTCGCGGGGTGAAGTCGACGCCGTACCAGGACCCCCGCGTGACGATCGGCCCCGCGACCGTGGTGATCATCGCCGAGCACAAGGAGCCCCTGCCGGCGACCGTGACGGACGGCATCACGCTGTTCACGACACACGTGCGGCGGGCGACCCCCGACACTCTCGACCCGAAGCTCAACGCGCACAGCAAGCTCAACGACATCCAGGCCTGCATCCAGGCCTACACCGCCGGCGCCGACGAGGCGTTGATGCTCGACCCGCAGGGCTTCGTGGCGACCTGCAACAGCACCCACTTCTTCATCGTCACGCGGTCCGGTGAGGTCTGGACCTCCGACGGACGGTTCTGCCTGGCCGGCATCACCCGCGCGAACGTGCTCGAGGTGTGCCGCTCGCACGGCATTCCCTCGCGGGAGACGACGTTCAGCCTGACCGACGTCTACAACGCAGCCGAGGCGTTCGTGACCGGCACCTTCGCGGGTGTCGTGCCGGTCCGGACGGTCGACGGCCGCACGATCGGCATCGGTGAGCGCGGACCGGTCGTGCACCGGCTGCAGGAGCTCTACCAGCGCCACGTGGCCGCCGACGTCCGCGGCCGGCGGCACGGATGAGCGGCCGGCCCGTCCTCCGCGTGGCGATGTGGTCGGGCCCGCGGAACATCTCCACGGCGATGATGCGCGCCTGGGAGAACCGGCCTGACACCACCGTCGTGGACGAGCCGTTCTACGCCGCCTACCTGGCCCGCACCGGCCTCGACCACCCCGGGCGCGACGAGGTGATCGCCTCGCAGCCGACCGACCCCGCGGCGGTGGTCCGCGCGCTCGAGACCGACGACTCCTCCCCCGTGCACTACTCGAAGCAGATGACCCACCACCTGCTCGAAGACATGCCGCTGGACTGGGTCGACGGGTTCCGCAACGTGCTGCTGATCCGCGACCCCGCCGAGGTCGTCTCCTCCTACGTCCGCTCGCGCGAGTCCTGCGAGCCGGACGACATCGGGCTGCTCCAGCAGGTTCGGCTCCTCGATGCGTTCACCGAAGACCCGCCGGTGATCGACTCCGGCGACTTCCTCCGTGACCCCGAGTCACACCTGCGCTGGTTGTGCGACTGGCTCGGCATCGACTTCACCGACCGGATGCTGCGCTGGCCTCCCGGGCTGCGCGAGTCGGACGGCGTCTGGGCGCCGCACTGGTACGACGCGGTCGCCCGCTCCACCGGCTTCGAGGCGTGGCGACGCCGGGAGATCGAGCTCAGCGCGCACGACACCTCCGTCGCGGAGGCCTGCCGACCGGCGTACGACCTGCTGCGGGAGCGACGCGTCCGACTCTGAGCAACCGGCGGACCCGGTCGCATACTGAACCGATGGAGAACCCGCACGCCGCGCTCGACGTGGCCCACCGGGAGCCCTGGACTGGCTCGACTCCCTGGGCGACCGCCCGGTGCCCCCGCAGACCACCGTCGCCGAGGTGACCGCGGCCCTGGGCACGACCCTGCCGCCCGGACCGACGCCGTCGGACGTCGTGGTCCGTGAGCTGGCGGAGGCCTGCACGCCCGGACTCGACATGGCGCTGCGCAACCTGGGCCTCGGTGAGCCGGAGGTCGTCACTGCGGACGGCGAGGGACGGCTCGAGCTCTCCGACCTGCAGGCCCAGCTGGAGGCAGGCGCGGACGGACCCACGCTCGTCGTCTGCCGGCGCGCAACGTCCACTCAGGCGCATTCGACCCCTGGCGGAGGCGATCGCGCTGGCCCACCAGCACGGAGCGTGGGTGCACGTGGACGGCGCGTTCGGCCTCTGGGCGGCTGCGTCGCCCCGGCACCGCGAGCTCGTCAGCGGTCACGAGGCGGCGGACTCCTGGGCGACCAACGCCCACAAGACGCTGAACGTCCCCTACGACTCGGGGGTCGTCGCGGTGCGTGACCCGGAGGACCTGCGTGCCGCCATGGGCGTGC
>CAWJGX010000004.1:0-212320 GCA_963842565.1 uncultured Actinomycetota bacterium
TCGCCCGACGCCTGAGTGGGGCCGAAGTGTCCTAGAGCGACTGCCGCGTGGGCCGGGGTTCCGCGTCGGGCACGGCGAACCGTCCGCCACAATCCACACATGACGTTCTCGTTCTTCACCGCTGACGGGGACGCCCTCGTGCCCACGGACTTCGCCCTGAGCCTGTGGGGCGACGACCAGATCCACGGGGTCGCGCTCAGCGGCGCGATGGCTCGCTCACTCGAGAACGCCGTCGCCGACCTCGGCCGGGACGACCTCCGTCCGGCGCGTTACTCGCTGGACCTCTTCCGCCCCGCCCGGAAGCAGCCGTGCGTGCTGACCAGCCGGATCGTCCGGGAGGGCAGGCGTCTCTGCCTCGTGGACACCCTGGTGGAGCAGCACGGTGAGCCGGTGGCGCGGGCGAGCGGGCTGTTCCTGAAGCCGAGCGAGCCGGCGCCCGGAGCCGTGTGGGAGCCGCAGATCGACCTCTCGCCTCCGCCGCTCGAGATCGCGCCCGTGTCCGAGGAGCCGCGGGTGCCGTTGTTCTCCAGCGAGCAGATCGGGTGGACCACCTCGTTCGGGGACCACCAGAACGGCGAACGGAAGATGACCTGGCAGACCGGCGTACCCGTCGTCCCCGGCGAGGAGCCCTCCCCGTTCGTCTCGGCCGCGAGCATCGCCGACGCGACCAGCATGGTCACCAACTGGGGCAGCCACGGCGTCGAGCACATCAACGCCGACATCACCCTGACCCTCGCGCGTGCTCCCCGTCAGCCGCGAGGTCGGCCTCGCCGCCGTCGACCGGATCAGCGCCGACGGCATCGCCATCGGCACCGCCACCGTCTTCGACCGCCAGGGCCGGCTCGGCACGGCCACCGTCTCCGCCCTCGCCAACACCAAGCGCAGCATCGACTTCGGGGAGCACGACTTCTCCGACGACCCGCGCGGCGCGTAGGAGGCAGTCCGGGCCTGAGACTCGCCGGCCTCGGAACCCGTCCTGCCTGGCGTCATCGCACAGGTTGGTCTGCCGGCCTTGAGAGCTCGCCCCGCCTCGGGCCAGTAACCTCGTGGCACTATCCCCGGTTGGTCTGCCGGGCCTTGAGAGCTCGCCCCGCCTCGGGCCAGTAACCTCTGGCACTATCCCCGGTTGGTCTGCCGGCAGGGCCCGACTGACTTTGAATCAGGACTAGCGACGTAGGTTCGACTCCTACCCGGGGAGCGTGAGCACGCACAGCACCGACCACGCCATCACCGTCATCGTCCTCGCGGCCGGCGGCGGCACCCGGATGAAGTCCAAGACCATGAAGGTGCTGCACCCCCTCGCGGGGCGCAGCATGATCGGCCACGTGCTGAGCGCGGTGGCCGCCGTCGAGCCGCACCGCGTCGTCGCGGTGGTCGGCAACCAGCGCGAGCAGGTCGCCCCGCACATCGAGGAGCTCCTCCCCGGAGCCGTGCTCGCGGTGCAGGAGACCCAGGACGGCACCGGCCACGCCGTACAGGTCGCGTGGGCCGCCCTCGAACCCGCTGACCGCGTCGGCACCGTGCTGGTGGCGTACGGCGACACGCCGCTCCTCGAGGGGGAGAGCCTGCGGGCCTTCGCCGCCGACCACGTCGCCGCCGGCCGCGGCGTGAGCATCCTGTCGGGGATCGTGGCGGACCCGTTCGGCTACGGCCGGGTGCTGCGCGACGAGTCGGGGGCGGTGACCGGCATCGTCGAGCAGAAGGACGCGTCCGCGGAGCAGGCGGCGGTCAACGAGATCAACAGCGGCATCCTCGCCTTCGACGCCGGGTTCCTCGACAGGGCGCTGCCGCGACTGACCAATGACAACGCCAACGGCGAGTACTACCTGACCGAGACCGTGGCGCTCGCCCGCGAGGACGGCCTGGACGTGGGCGCGTTCGCGATCGACGACGTCCTGCAGACCGAGGGCGCCAACGACCGTGTGCAGCTCGCCGCCCTGGCGAAGGAGAAGAACCGTCGCATCCTGACGCGCTGGATGAGGGACGGCGTCACGATCATCGACCCCGAGTCGACGTGGATCGACGTGGACGTGCGCCTGGCGCCGGACGTCACGATCCTGCCGGGAGTGCAGCTCCTCGGCGCCACCGTCGTCGAGGAGGACGCCGTGATCGGTCCGGACTCCACGCTCAAGGACGTCGAGGTCGGCGTCGGTGCACGCGTCGTCCGCACGCACGCCGTGCTCGCAGTGATCGGCGCGGGGGCCAACGTGGGGCCGTTCTCCTACCTGCGACCCGGGACCGAGCTGGGGGTCGGCGGCAAGATCGGCGCGTTCGTCGAGACCAAGAACGCCCAGATCGGCGACGGGGCCAAGGTTCCGCACCTGTCCTACGTCGGCGACGCGGAGATCGGCGAGGGCACCAACATCGGCGCGGGCACGGTCTTCGCCAACTACGACGGGGTGGCCAAGCACCGCACCGTGGTCGGCCGGCACGCCCGCACCGCCAGCAACAACACCTTCGTCGCCCCCGTCCACATCGGGGACGGTGCCGGCACCGGCGCCGGGGCGGTCGTCCGCGAAGACGTCCCGGCCGGTGCGCTCGCGGTCAGCGCTGGGAAGCAGCGCACGATCGAGGGCTGGGCGGTGCAGAAGCGTGCGGGCACACCCCAGGGACGCGCCGCCGAAGCAGCCGGAGCGACGCCGCGCGGACCCGATGTTTCGTCCGACCCGGAACGTGGGTGACAATCGAGGGACAACCGGCGCCATCCGCACGATCGAGGAGCCTGACAGCGTGAGCGGACTGAAGAAGACCACCGAGAAGAACCTGATGGTCTTCAGCGGACGGGCACACCCCGAGCTCGCCGAGGAAGTGGTCGAGCAGCTCGGCACGGGCCTGGTGCCGACCTCGGCCTACGAGTTCGCCAACTCCGAGATCTACATCCGCTACGAGGAGTCCGTGCGCGGCTCCGACGCCTTCGTGATCCAGAGCCACACCGCTCCGGTCAACGAGTGGATCATGGAGCACCTGATCATGGTCGACGCCCTCAAGCGGGCCTCGGCCAAGCGCATCACCGTGGTGATGCCGTTCTGGGGCTACAGCCGGCAGGACAAGAAGCACCGCGGCCGAGAGCCCATCTCGGCCAGGCTCGTCGCCGACCTGTTCAAGACTGCCGGCGCCGACCGGATCATCACCGTCGACCTGCACGCCGACCAGCTCCAGGGCTTCTTCGACGGCCCGGTCGACCACCTGATGGCGCTGCCGATCCTGGCCGACTACATCGGCCAGAAGTACGGCGACCAGCCGCTCGCCGTGGTCTCGCCCGACGCAGGCCGGATCAAGGTCGCCGAGCGCTGGTCGGCCCGCCTGGGCGGCGTACCGCTGGCGTTCATCCACAAGACCCGCAGCATCGACCGGCCCAACGAGACCGTCGCCAACCGGGTGGTGGGCCAGGTCGAGGGCCGCATGTGCGTCCTGACCGACGACATCATCGACACCGGCGGCACGATCGTGAAGGCCGCCGAGGCGCTGATGGCCGACGGGGCCGCCGGCGTGATCATCGCCGCGACCCACGCGATCCTCTCCGAGCCGGCGATCGACCGCCTCAAGAACTCCCCGGCGGTCGAGGTGGTCGTGACCAACACCTTGCCGCTCGCCCCGGGCAGCGAGTTCGACAAGCTCACCTGCCTCTCCATCGCGCCGCTCATCTCGCGGGCGATCAAGGAGGTCTTCGAGGACGGCTCGGTCACGAGCATGTTCGACGGGCATGCCTGAGCAGCGCAAGGCATTGGCCGACCGGGTGGAACGCACCGGGGGAGCGCAGCGGAGGAGGGCGGCTCCGCCCTGTCGGCACCCACAGGAGTGCGCGAGACGAGGAAGCAGCCCCGCTCGTGCCCGACTACAAGCGGCCGTGAGCCGAACGCGATTTCCCAGCTGACCAGGACTCGTTAGGATCGACAAGTTGCCTCGGCGAGGGACTGACCTCCGTGATCGACGTGGCCGGAACGTAGGATTCCTTGCACCGTGCCCGTCGTGAGCGCGGTGCATGTGTCGTCTCCGGCCCCGGGACAACCACAGACAACGCACGCAGAGCTACCCGAGGAGCACACACGACATGGCCGAAGACCTGAAGATCAGCGCCGAGACCCGCACCCAGTTCGGCAAGGGCGCGGCACGCCGCATCCGCCGCGACGACAAGGTGCCCGCGGTCATCTACGGGCACGGCAACGACCCCGTGCACCTCACCCTGCCGGGCCACGACACGATGATGGCGCTCAAGCACGGTGGCTCCAACGCCCTGCTCTACATCGACCTCGAGGGCAAGACCTACATCGCGCTGACCAAGCAGGTCCAGGCCGACCCGATCAAGGGCTTCCTCGAGCACATCGACTTCGTCGAGGTGAAGAAGGGCGAGAAGGTCACCGTCGAGATCCCGGTCCACGTGCTCGGTGAGTCCAAGGCCGACGCGATGACCGTGACCGAGCTGAACACCGTCTCCGTCGAGGCCGAGGCCACCAACATCCCCGAGTACATCGAGGTCTCCGTCGAGGACGCCGAGGTCGGCTTCCACGTGCTCGCCAAGGACCTCGCGCTCCCCGAGGGCTCGCTGCTGCTCACCGACGACGACGCGCTGGTCGTCAACGTGGTCCACGCGCCCACCGCCGAGGAGGTCGAGGCCGAGCTGGAGGAGGCCGAGGCCGAGGCCGGCATCGAGCGCGACGAGTCCGACGAGGAGGCCGCCGAGGCTGCCGAGGGCGAGTCCGACGCCGCCGAGGGCGAGTCCGCAGGGCGACGCCGCGTCCGACAGCGACGAGAGCTGACCGCCACCACCCCGGTGAGCGACAGCGACGTCTGGCTGGTCGTCGGGCTGGGCAACCCCGGCCCGACGTACGCCGGCACCCGGCACAACATCGGCTACCTCGTGGTCGAGGAGCTGGCCCGACGGATCGGCGGCAGCTGGCGGTCCCACAAGACGGGCCGCGCCGACGTGGTCGAGGGACGCCTGGGCGCGCCGGGCACCGAGGCGCCCCGGGTCGTCCTGGCCCGGGCGCGGTGCTACATGAACGAGTCGGGCGGACCGGTCAAGGCGCTCGCCACCTTCTACAAGGTCCCGGTGGAGCGGATCATCGCGATCCACGACGAGCTCGACATCGACTTCGACACGTTGCGCACCAAGCTCGGTGGCGGCGACAACGGCCACAACGGCCTCAAGTCGATGCGCTCCTCCCTGGGCTCGGGCGACTTCTACCGCGTGCGGGCGGGCATCGGCCGGCCCCCCGGTCGGCAGAGCCCGGCCGACTTCGTGCTCTCCGACTACACCGCCGGCGAGCGCAAGCAGCTTCCCCTGCAGGTCGACACCGCCGCGGACGCGGTCGAGTCACTCATCCGGGACGGGCTCGAGCTCACGCAGCAGCGCTACAACTCCTGACCGACGCCGGCTGAGCACGTCCTAGGCTGACGTCGTGACTGACTTCGCGAACGACCACGAGCTGGCGGCCTGGGCTGCGACCGCCGCAGGAGAGCTCCTCCTGGAGGTGCGGACACAGGGCCTCGAGGGACGCGCGCTCAAGGACGCGGGCGACCTGGCGGCCCACGAGCACCTGATGAAGGTCCTGGCGGAGCACCGCCCCGGAGACGCCGTGCTGTCCGAGGAGGCGCACCGGGGCACCGTCTCCGCGCTCGACCGACACACGACCGAGCGGGTGTGGATCATCGATCCCCTCGACGGCACCCGGGAGTTCTCGGAGCCACCCCGCGACGACTGGGCGGTGCACGTGGCGCTCTGGGCCCGGTCGTCCACCGGCGCGGGCGAGCTGATCGCCGGTGCGGTCGCGCTTCCGGGGCTCGGGGTCACCTACGACACCGGCCGGCCGCCCGTCGTACCACCCTCGACGGCGGGGCGCCCGCGCCTGGTCGTCTCCCGCACTCGCCCGCCTGCGTTCGTCAAGGCGCTCGCCGAGAAGATCGACGGCGAGCTGGTCCCGATGGGCTCGGCGGGTGCGAAGGCGATGTCGGTGGTCCGCGACGTCAGCGACGCCTACGTGCACTCCGGTGGCCAGTACGAGTGGGACTCCGCGGCCCCGGTCGCCGTGGCACGCGCCGCGGGTCTGTTCACGAGCCGGATCGACGGCAGCCCGCTGGTCTACAACCAGGACGACGTGTCGCTCCCGGACCTCGTCATCTGCCGCCCGGAGCTGTCCGACGTGGTCCTCGACTTCGTCCGCGAGCACGGCACCGACTGACGCCGCCCGTCCTCAGGCGACGCGCACCGGCGACGGACGCTGGGAGTAGGCCCAACCCGGCCCGCGCAGCAGGAAGGACCACCGGTCCGACCACGTGTCGGCGTCGGCCACGTCGCGGGCGATGTCGCGCCACTCGTGGGTGGCGATGCGCAGCGGGTTGTAGGTGTCGATGTTGCGGGTCAGGCCGTAGACGACCGCCTCGTCCTCCTCCTCGAACGTCCCGAAGAGGCGGTCCCAGACGATCAGGATGCTGCCGTGGTTGCGGTCGAGGTACTCGCGGTTCGAGCCGTGGTGGACCCGGTGGTGCGAGGGGGTGTTCAGCAGCTTCTCCAGACGACCGAGTCGCCGGATCGTCTCCGTGTGGATCCAGAACTGGTAGATGAGGTTGACCCCGCGGGCGTGCTCGATCAACGCCGGTCGGACCCCGAGCAGTCCCAGGACGCCGAACGGCACGGCCAGCGTGAACCCCTCGGCCACCGGCTGCCGCAGAGCGGTGGAGAGGTTGTAGCGCTCGCTGGAGTGGTGCGCCACGTGCACCGCCCACAGCCAGCGGCTCTCGTGGCTGAGCCGGTGGTTCCAGTAGTAGAGGAAGTCCCATCCCAGGATCGCGACCGCCACGGCGGACTTGCTTCGGCCGAGGTCCCAGGGGCTCCGTGCGAACATCCGCTTCCCGCTGGTCTGCGCGGCCCAGGTGGTGGCCACCGTCAGCGCGGTCGAGGCGACCGCGCTCACCGCCAGCGCCCCGTGGACCCGTCCGAGCAGGCGTCCTCGTGGCGCGTCCGGTCGGTCCGCCGGGGGAGTGGCCGGTGCGAAGCGGAGGTCGGCGAGCTCGTCCTGCACCTCACGCACCGGGGCGGGCACGGTGCCGGCCGCCGGCAGCCCGCCCTCCCGGCGTCGCGTGGCGAGCACGTCGGCGAGGGTGGTGGCCAGTCCGGCGGCGGCGCCGACCCCGATGAGGACCTTGGCGAAGCGCCCGACCCCGGGCGTGACGGGGTCCAGCACCCGCTTCGTGACGTACGGCGCGACGAGGCTCCCCAGCCCCATCGAGAGGCTGGCCAGGGTGTCGGCGGTCTGGTAGTCGCCGGCGCGCGTGCCAGCCGGGACGGGGTGCCTTCGCTGCCAGAGGTACTCCGCCGCCATGGCGCCGAAGTACGCGGGAACGGCGACGACGGTGAGATCGAGCTTCACGCGCACCTCCGGTCCTGATGAGTGCGTCGAGGATACCCACGGCAGAATGGCGGCCATGGCCGGCAACGCGATCGAGATCGAGGTCGACGACAAGGTGGTCCGGGTCTCCAACCCCGACCGCGTCTACTTCCCGGAGCGCGGTGAGACCAAGCTCGACCTGGTCGAGTACTACCTCTCCGTCGGGGACGGGATCGTCAACGCGCTGCGCGAGCGCCCGTGCATGCTCCACCGCTTCCCGACCGGGGTGTCGGGGGAGAAGGTGCACCAGAAGCGGCTGCCGAAGGGTGCGCCTCCGTGGATGGAGACCGTCCGGGTGCACTTCCCGCGCTGGAACCGGACCGCCGACGAGCTCTGCGTCACCGAGCTGGCCCAGGTCATCTGGGCGGTGCAGATGAGCACGGTGGAGTTCCACCCGTGGAACAGCCGCCGCGAGGACACCGAGAAGCCCGACGAGTGGCGGATCGACCTCGACCCCGGTCCGGAGTGCACGTGGGAGACGGTCCAGCGTGTCGCCCACGTGGCGCACGAGGTGCTCGACGAGCTCGGCGCGACCGGTTTCCCCAAGACGAGTGGCGGCTCCGGGATGCACATCTACGTGCGCATCCGGCCCGACCACGGTTTCAAGGACGTACGCCGAGGCCGCGCTGGCCTTCGCCCGCGAGGTCGAGCGCCGGTGCGACGACGTGACGACGACCTGGTGGCGCAAGGACCGGGACCCGGCCCAGCTCTTCGTCGACTACAACCAGAACGCCCGCGACCACACGATCGCCGCGGCGTACTCGGTGCGGGGCAACCCGATCGGCACCGTCTCCACGCCGATCCGGTGGGACGAGGTCGACGCCGTCCACCCGGACGACTTCACCATCGCCACCGTGCCGGCGCGCTTCGCCGAGCTCGGTGACCTGCATGCCGGCATCGACGACGCGGTCTTCGACATCCGGCCACTCCTGGAGTGGGCGGAGCGTGACGAGGACGCGGGCGCGGCACCTCCGGCAGACCCGGAGGACGCGGAGGCGTGACGGTCGCCAGAGCCCGGATCGAGAACGTGTTCTATTTTACATGGCGTGCCGTTGTGTCAAGTAAGGGCCGAGTCTAGGCTGCCCCTCATGACCCCCGAGCCCTCCCGGTCCAGCGAGCAGGTCGGCCCCGCCGACCCCGAGCACGATCCGACTGCCTCCTACGCCCTCGACCCGGCGTACGTCCGGTCCCTGACCAGTCGGGTGGTCTCGACGTCCGGGCAGGCGGTGCCGGCGTACACCCCGATCACGGGCCAGCCGGTGGCGATGATCCCGCAGTCGAGCGAGGCCGACGTGAAGGAGGCCTTCGCACGGGCGCGACGGGCCCAGCAGGCGTGGGCGCAGACCTCGCTCGAGCACCGCTCGGCGCTGCTGCTGCGGCTGCACGACCTCGTGCTCGACCGTCAGGACGAGATCATCGACCTGATCTGCTGGGAGTCCGGCAAGGCACGCAAGCACGCCTTCGACGAGCCCCTGCACATCGCGCTCACCGCGCGCTACTACGCACGCACCGCGCACGACCACCTGGACACCGAGCGCAAGCTCGGTGTCGTGCCCGGGCTGACGCGCGTCGAGGTGAACCACGTGCCCAAGGGCGTGGTCGGCATCATCGCGCCGTGGAACTACCCGTTCACGATGGCGCTGTGCGACGGGCTGCCGGCGCTGCTGGCGGGCAACGCCGTGGTCACCAAGCCCGACGCCCAGACGATGCTCTCGGCACTTCTCGGCGCCCAGCTGCTCGAGGAGGCCGGCTTCCCGGAGGGGCTGTGGAACGTCGTGGCCGGCCCCGGACGCGAGCTCGGTACGCCGATCATCGAGCGCTCCGACTACATCTGCTTCACCGGCTCGACCGCGACCGGGAAGAAGATCGCCACGCAGTGCGCCGAGAAGCTGATCGGCTGCTCCCTCGAGCTCGGTGGCAAGAACCCGCTGATCGTGCTGCGCGACGCCGACCTCGACCGTGCGGCCGAAGGAGCGGTGCGGGCCAGCTTCTCCAACGCGGGACAGCTGTGCGTCTCGATGGAGCGGATGTTCGTCGCGGACCAGGTCTACGACCGCTTCCGGGACAAGTTCGTCGAGCGCACGCGCGCGATGGCCCTCCGTCCGGGGATCGAGTGGGGCGCCGACATGGGCTCGTTGATCAGCCAGGAGCAGCTCGACACCGTCACCGCCCACGTGGAGGACGCGGTGGCCAAGGGAGCCACGTTGCTGACGGGTGGCAAGCACCGCCCCGACCTCGGCCCCTACTTCTACGAGCCGACCATCCTCGAGGGAGTCACCCCCGAGATGACCTGCTTCGGCAACGAGACCTTCGGGCCGGTGATCTCCCTCTACCGCTTCCACGACGAGGCGGACGCCATCTCGCGCGCCAACGCGGGGGAGTACGGCCTGAACGCCTCCGTCTACAGCCGTGACACCAGGCGCGCACGGCTGGTCGCCCGGCAGATCAAGTGCGGGACGGTGAACATCAACGAGGCCTTCGCCGCGACCTTCGCCAGCCTCGACGCCCCGATGGGCGGCATGCGCGAGTCCGGCATGGGTCGGCGCCAGGGCACCGAGGGCATCCGCCGCTACACCGAGACGCAGTCGGTCGCGGTGCAGAGGCTGCTCCGGTTCGCTCCCGTCCTCGGGATGTCCGACGAGACGTACGCCAAGGTGATGACCGTCAACCTGCGAGTGATGAAGAAGCTGGGGCGCGCGTGATGGCCGCGAACTCGACCAACGGGCACCGCCCGACCTCTTCCCACGACTACGACGTGATCATCGTCGGCTCGGGCTTCGGCGGCTCGGTCAGCGCGCTGCGTCTGGTCGAGAAGGGCTACCGGGTCGCGGTGATCGAGGCAGGGGCGCGGTTCGACGACGACGACTACGCCAAGACCTCGATGGACCTGAAGCGGTTCCTGTTCAACCCGGCGCTCGGGATGTACGGCATCCAGCGCATCGAGGCCGTCCGTGACTCGCTGATCATGGCGGGGGCCGGCGTCGGCGGCGGCTCGCTCGTCTACGCCAACACGCTCTACGAACCCCTCGACGCGTTCTACAAGGACCCCCAGTGGCGAGACATCACCGACTGGAAGGCCGAGCTGGCGCCGTACTACGACCAGGCGAAGCGGATGCTGGGCGTGGTCGAGAACCCACTGCGCACGCCGTCGGACGACGTGATGGAGAAGGTCGCCAACGAGCTCGGGGTGGGCGACACCTTCCACCCGACACCGGTCGGCGTCTTCTTCGGTGAGCCCGAGACCCCTCGCGGCGAGAAGGTGGCCGACCCCTTCTTCGGCGGGGTCGGACCTGACCGCAACACCTGCGTCGCGTGCGGCGACTGCATGGTGGGCTGCAAGTACAACGCCAAGAACACCCTCGTGAAGAACTACCTCTACCTCGCCGAGCAGCGCGGGGCGAAGGTGCTGCCGCTGACCACCGTCACCCGGGTCTCGCCCGGCGCGGACGGTGGCTACGACGTGGACCTGAAGTTCACGAAGGCGAAGCGAGCGACCGCCTGCGTCGACGCGGACCATCTCGGCCGAGCAGGTCGTCTTCGCGGCCGCCGCGATCGGCACCCAGAAGCTGCTGCACCGGATGAAGGCGGACGGCCACCTGCCCGGGCTCTCGGACCGCCTCGGTTTCCTGTCCCGCACCAACTCCGAGTCGATCCTGGGTGCGATCGCGCCCGACACGAAGATCGACTACAGCTACGGCGTGGCGATCACGTCCTCGTTCCACCCCGACGCGGACACGCACGTCGAGCCGGTGCGCTACGGCAAGGGCAGCAACCTGATGGCGCTGATGCAGACGGTGCTCACCGACGGGGACGGACCCGGCGCTCGCTGGCAGACCTGGCTCAAGGAGATGTGGAACGAGCGCAAGAACGTCGCCAACCTCTACGACGTCAAGCACTGGTCCGAGCGCACCGTGATCGCGCTGGTGATGCAGACCCTCGACAACTCCATCACGACGTACCCCAAGCGGATCCCCGGCACCAAGAAGTGGCGGGTCACCTCGCGGCAGGGCCACGGACAGCCCAACCCCACGTGGATCCCGATCGCCAACAAGGTGGTCCGCAAGATGGCGGCGATCATGGGCGGCACTGCGGGTGGCTCGATCGGGGAGCCGTTCAACATGCCGATGACGGCGCACTTCATCGGCGGCTGTGCGATCGGCACCTCTCCCGAGAACGGCGTGGTCGACCCCTACCAGCGGGTCTACGGCCACCCCGGGCTGCACGTCGCCGACGGCTCGGCGATCTCGGCCAACCTCGGCGTGAACCCGTCGCTGACCATCACCGCCCAGGCCGAGCGCGCGATGTCCCTGTGGCCCAACAAGGGCGAGCCGGACTCCCGCCCGCCGATCGGGTCGGCGTACGAGACCGTGGCGCCGGTGGCTCCGAACCACCCGGTGGTGCCTGAGTCTGCGCCTGGGGCTCTCAGGCTTCCGATCGTCAGCGTCAGCTGACGGTGTGAGCCGATAGCCGTGCAGCTCCTGTCGGTACGGCGTCGTGCTTGCGCGCCGCTGCGGACCTTGTCTCGTCGGTCGCTTGTAGTTGGGACAGACGGGGCTGCTTCTTCCCTCGCGGTCGCCTGTGGGCGCCGAGCGGGCAGAGCCGCCCTCCCCCGCTTCGCTCCTCCGGTGCGTTCAACCCGCTCGGCAGTTGCTCGTTCCTGGACTTCGTCCGGAACGAGCAAGGGCCCGACCGGGGAGGGAGGGTGGTCGGGCCCTGCTCAGTCCGCTTGCGCGAACCGGTTCGAGATCCGGCCTGGGAGGGAGCAATACCACCGGATCTGTCACCGTCAACGAGGCCTCGGAAACCGGGTTATGGCACCCGGGGAAAATCCCAGAAAAATCTCTGGCAGACTCAGGGGACGCCGCGATACCGCTCCGAAAGGCCCACTTTGAGCGACCACGACCTCGTTCTCGTCGTCGATTTCGGAGCCCAGTACGCCCAGCTGATCGCCCGCCGCGTGCGCGAGGCGAAGGTGTACTCCGAGATCGTGCCGCACGACATGCCGGTCTCCGAGATGCTCGCCAAGAACCCGGCAGCGATCATCCTCTCGGGCGGTCCCTCCTCGGTCTACTCGCCCGGGGCCCCCGCAGTCGACCCGACGCTGTTCGAGGCCGAGGTCCCGGTCTTCGGGATGTGCTACGGCTTCCAGGCGATGGCCCAGGTCCTCGGTGGCGAGGTGGCCCACACCGGCGTCTCGGAGTTCGGTCGTACGCCGGTGCTCGTGACCGACCCGGGCACCCTCCTCGCCGAGCTGCCGGAGAACCACCGGGTCTGGATGTCCCACGGGGACTCGGTCCGTCGGGCTCCGGAGGGCTTCGACGTCCTCGCCCAGACGGCGGCCACCCCCGTCGCGGCGTTCGAGGACACGACCCGCCGCTTCGCCGGGGTGCAGTGGCACCCCGAGGTGATGCACACCGAGCACGGCCAGCAGGTGCTCGAGCACTTCCTGCTCCGGATCGCCGGCTGCCGGCCCACCTGGACGATGGTCAACATCGTCGAGGAGCAGATCGAGCGCATCCGCGAGCAGATCGGCGACACCGGCCGCGCGATCTGCGGCCTCAGCGGTGGGGTCGACTCGGCCGTCGCCGCGGCCGTCGTACAGCGGGCGATCGGGGACCGGCTGACCTGCGTCTTCGTCGACCACGGGCTGCTCCGCAAGGGCGAGGCCGAGCAGGTCGAGCGTGACTTCGTGGCTGCCACGGGCGTCGACCTGCACGTCGTCGATGCCGAGAAGCGCTTCCTGGACGCGCTCGCCGGGGTGAGCGACCCCGAGCAGAAGCGCAAGATCATCGGGCGGGAGTTCATCCGCGTCTTCGAGGCCGCCGAGGCCGACGTGCTCCAGAAGGCAGCCGTGGCGAAGAGGGGCAGAAGGTCGCCTTCCTGGTCCAGGGCACCCTCTACCCCGACGTCGTCGAGTCGGGTGGGGGAGCAGGTGCCTCCAACATCAAGTCGCACCACAACGTCGGTGGCCTGCCCGACGACCTCGAGTTCGCCCTGGTCGAGCCGCTGCGCACGCTGTTCAAGGACGAGGTCCGGCTGGTGGGCGAGCAGCTGGGGCTGCCCGCGGAGATCGTGTGGCGGCACCCGTTCCCCGGCCCGGGCCTCGGCATCCGGATCATCGGCGAGGTCACCCGCGAGCGCCTCGACATCCTGCGGGAAGCCGACGCGATCGCGCGGGAGGAGCTCACCAGAGGCGGGACTCGACCGCGACATCTGGCAGTTCCCGATCGTGCTGCTCGCCGACGTCCGCTCGGTCGGCGTCCAGGGGGACGGACGCACCTACGGCCACCCGGTCGTGCTGCGCCCGGTGACCTCCGAGGACGCGATGACCGCCGACTGGGCGCGCCTGCCGTACGACGTCCTCGAGGCCATCTCGACCCGGATCACCAACGAGGTGCGCGAGATCAACCGGGTCACGGTCGACATCACCAGCAAGCCCCCGGGGACGATCGAGTGGGAGTGAGCTGACCCCCAGCAACCTTCGGGGGTGTCCCTGATACCAATGTCGTGAGGGACTTCGTAGAATCCTCTTCGTCGCGATGTCTAGCAGAGGGGGTGCGATGAGTCTCGTCACCTCGGTCAAGAAGGTGGTGCGTGACCGGCTGATCGCGCGCGCCGGAGGCATCGACCTCACCCGGCTCGACAAGGTCCCCGACGCCGTGTCCTGGCCGCTGCGACGCGACGTGATGTCCCCGAGCGCGCGGCTGCAGGCGGCCCGTGACGACGACCCGGTCCAGCAGATGGCGTCGCTCCTCGGCCTGGAGCTCTGGCTGGTCACCGGCGATGCGGAGTGCCGCGAGGTGCTCAGCGACACCACGTCGTACTCCACGGACATCAGGCCCTACATGGGCAAGAGCGGATCGACGACCGACGGCGACATCGGCGGGCTCGGCTTCACCGACCCGCCCGACCACACGCGGCTGCGGCGCCTGCTGACCCCCGAGTTCACGATGCGACGGCTCGAGCGACTCCGCCCCGGCATCCAGGCCATCGTCGACCGGCAGATCGCCGAGATCGTCGCGGCGGGGGAGCGGTCGGAGACCGTGGACCTGGTGCCGACGTTCGCGTTCCCCATCCCGTTCCTCGTGATCTGCGACGTGCTGGGGCTTCCCGACGAGAGACGCGAGACCTTCAGCAAGCTCGCCACCGCCCGCTTCGACGTCTCCCAGGGCGGGCCCGGCACGATCGGAGCCATCGGCGGGTCGCGCGAGTTCCTGCTCGCCGAGGCGGCCCGGCAGCGCACCAACCCCGGACCCGGCCTGATCGGACAGCTGATCCGGGAGCACGGTGACGAGATCAGCGACTTCGAGCTCGGCGGTCTCGCGGACGGCGTGTTCACCGGAGGTCTCGAGACCAGTGCCTCGATGATCGCCCTCGGCAGCGCCGTGCTGCTCGAGGACCGCGACCTGTGGGAGCGGCTGGTCTCCGAGCCGGACCAGGTCGGCCCGATCGTCGACGAGCTGCTCCGGTTGCTGTCGGTCGTCCAGGTCGCGTTCCCGCGGTTCGCCAAGCACGACGTGGTGGTCGGCGGCAAGCTGATCCGGCAGGGGTCGGTGGTCGTCTGCTCGTTGCCCGCCGCCAACCGTGATCCGCGGGTCGGTCGCGGCGACGACGTCGACCTGGCACACGCCTCGGGCTCGCATCTCGCGTTCGGCTACGGGTTCCACCGCTGCATCGGGGCCGAGCTGGCCCGGATGGAGCTCAAGCTGGCCTTCCCCGCGCTGGCACGCCGGTTCCCGGACATGCGGCTGGAGGTCCCGGCGGAAGACCTCGACTACCGCGCGCTGAGCATCGTGTACGGCGTGAACGAGGTGCCCGTCCGCCTCCGGTAAAGGCGCGAAAGGGACGTGCCGGACGTGCGAAATCGGGCGTATCCACCCCTTGTCTAGACCAGTTATCAATTTGTTGTCTGCGCCTACTAGTCAGGGTCTGTGACGGCCGTTACGTTGGGGCAACCAACTATTTACCTCCCTGACTCACCGTGCTGCTAGCGGTCCGTTCGGGGTGGTGCCCCCGAAAAAGAAGGAGGCGATCTGCGTGAAGCGGATGCCTGTACTACTCGTCGCAGGTGCACTGGGCCTCTCTCTCGCCCTCACCGCATGCGGCAGCGACGACAAGAGCAGCGGCAGCGGCGGAGGCGACAAGGCGTCCGAGGCCAAGATCGGCGTCATCCTCCCCGACACGGAGTCCTCCGTGCGCTGGGAGTCCGCGGACCGTCCGGCGCTGGAGAAGGCGTTCAAGGACGCGGGCGTCAAGTACGACATCCAGAACGCGCAGGGCGACGCCGACAAGATGGCCCAGATCGCGGACTCGATGATCACCAGCGGCGTCACCGTCCTGGCCATCGTGAACCTCGACAACGCCTCGGGTGCGGCGATCGAGGAGAAGGCCAAGAACCAGGGCATCGCCACCATCGACTACGACCGGTTGACGCTCGGTGGCTCCGCTGCCTACTACGTCTCGTACGACAACGAGAAGGTCGGCGAGCTCCAGGGTGAGGGTCTCCAGAACTGCCTGGGCAAGGACAAGAAGGCGAACATCGTCTACCTCAACGGTTCTCCGGACGACTCCAACGCCACGTCGTTCTCCAAGGGCGCGCACAAGGTGCTCGACGCGAACAAGAACTACACGAAGGTCGCTGAGCAGGCCGTCCCCGGTTGGGACAACGTGAAGGCCGGCACGATCTTCGAGCAGATGTACACCCAGCAGAAGGGCAAGATCGACGGGGTGCTCGCGGCCAACGACGGTCTCGGCGGCTCGGCGATCGCGATCCTCGACAAGAACAAGGTGGCCGGCAAGGTCCCCGTCACCGGTCAGGACGCGACCACCGCAGGTCTGCAGAACGTCCTCGCCGGCACGCAGTGCATGACGGTGTACAAGTCCGCGAAGAAGGAAGCGGGTGCGCTCTCCGACCTCGCCATCGGCCTGACCAAGGGTGAGAAGGGCGAGACCAACGGCACCTCGAAGGACACCGAGGGCAACCGCGACGTCCCGTCCGTGCTGCTCGACCCGGTCTCGGTGACCAAGGACAACGTCAAGGAGGTCATCGACGACGGTGGCGCCACCGCGGCGGACGTCTGCAAGGGCTACGAGAAGCAGTGTGCTGCCGCCGGGATCTCCTGATCCCAGCTAGCTAGCCAACCAGTACGACGGGCCCGGTTCCCACTCACCGGGAACCGGGCCCGTCGTCACTCAGTCCCCGTTCCATCCCGTTCCACCCGCTGACCCGTCCCGGTCCCACCCCTCGGAGGCGTCCATGTCCGACCAACCACTGCTCGAGCTGCGTGGAGTCAACAAGAGCTTCGGCGCCGTCCAGGTGCTCCACGACGTCGACTTCAAGGTCTACCCGGGCCAGGTGACGGCGCTGGTCGGCGACAACGGTGCCGGGAAGTCCACGCTGGTGAAGACGATCGCCGGCATCTACCGAGCCGACTCGGGGAACTTCTTCTTCGACGGCAACGAGGTCCACATCCACGGGCCCAAGGACGCCGGGGCCCTCGGCCTCGAGGTCGTCTACCAGGACCTCGCCCTGTGCGACAACCTGGACATCGTCCAGAACATGTTCCTCGGTCGCGAGACGGTCACCACCGGGATCGTCCTCGACGAGCTGACCATGGAGGACCGGGCCCGCACCACGCTCGCCTCGTTGTCGGTGCGCACCGTGAAGTCGGTGCGGCAGAGCGTCTCGTCGCTCTCCGGTGGTCAACGTCAGACGGTCGCCATCGCCAAGGCGGTGCTCTGGAACTCGCGCGTGGTGCTCCTCGACGAGCCCACCGCCGCCCTCGGTGTCGCCCAGACCCGCCAGGTCCTCGACCTCGTCCGACGACTCGCCGACAACGGCCTCGGAGTGGTGTTGATCTCCCACAACATGGTCGACGTCATGGAGGTCTCGGACCGGATCACCGCCCTGTTCCTCGGGCGCGTGGCCGCGGACATCAAGACGAGCGATACCAACCACAGCCAGATCGTGGAACTCATCACAGCGGGTCGATCCGGTGACATCGGGATCTCCGCCACAACCGCCAACCAGTCGGCCTGAGGAGCGAGCAGTGACCACGCCCCCCGAGACTCCCGCCGCGGAGTCGAGCACGCAGGACACGTCCACCAGCCTGGCAGCCGCCGACTTCGCCAACGACGAGGCCAGCGCCACGCTCCGTCAGTCGTTCCAGGCCTACGTCGACCGGTTGCGCGGCGGTGACATGGGCGCGCTGCCCGCCGTGCTCGGCCTGGTCGTGTTGTTCATCGTGTTCTCGATCCTCCGGCCGGATACCTTCACGAGCAACCTCAACATCGCCAACCTCCTCGTGCAGGCGTCCGCCATCTCGGTGCTCGCGATGGGGCTCGTCCCCGTGCTGCTGCTCGGCGAGATCGACCTGTCCGCAGGCGTCACCGGCGGGATGGCAGCCGGGTTCTCGGCGGTGATGCTCGTCAGGCACGACCAGCCGTGGCCCATCGCTGTCCTCGTCGGGCTGATCGTGGGCGCCATCACCGGCTTCGTCATGGGCGTGCTCGTCGCCAAGCTCGGGATCCCGTCGTTCGTCGTCACCCTGGCGTTCTTCCTCGGGCTCCAGGGCGTGACCCTGAAGCTGATCGGTCTCGGTGGCACCGTTCCCGTGCGCGACGAGGTGCTGCGCGGCATCACCATCAAGTCGATGGGCGTGGTCACCGGCTGGATCGTGGTGATCGGTCTGCTCGCGATCTACGGCGCGCTGATCTTCTGGCGCCAGTCGCGTCTGGCTGCCAAGAACCTGCACCGGCCACCGACCTCGCTGCTCATCTTCAAGTTCGTGGCGCTGTGCATCATCCTCCTGGGGATGACGGCACTGCTCAGCCAGAACCGCAGCCGGGTTCCGTCCTTCATCATCGAGGGCATCCCCTACGCGGTCTTCGTCGTCGGGGCGCTGCTGATCTTCTGGACCTTCATCTTCGGGCGCACCCCTTACGGGCGGCACATGTACGCCGTCGGTGGCAACACCGAGGCTGCCCGCCGCGCAGGCATCAGTGTCGACCGGCTGAAGGTGAGCGCGTTCATCATCTGCTCGACCATGGCTGCGGTCAGCGGCCTGATCAGCGCGTCGTACACCGGCAAGGTGTCGCCGGGATCAGGTGGCGGCAACACGCTGCTCTACGCGGTCGGCGCGGCCGTCATCGGTGGCACCAGCCTGTTCGGCGGCAAGGGCCTGATCCGCGACGCCGTCATCGGTGGTCTGGTGATCGCCACGATCGACAACGGCCTGGGGCTGCTGAACCAGTCGGCGTACATCAACTACATCATCACCGGAAGCGTCCTCCTTCTCGCCGCCTCGGTCGACGCGATCTCGCGCCGTCGCCGGTCTGCCACGGGAACGTGACATGCCGCCCCGGCGCCGGGGTGGCACCGGCACCAACCAGGAAGCGGTCCGTCGCCACAATCTCGGGACGTTGCTGGGGCACGTGCACCGCTCGGGTGGGGTCTCCCGCGCGCAGCTGACCGAGCGGATGGCGCTGAACCGCTCCACCATCGCGGACCTGGTCCGCGAGCTCGAGGAGCTGGCCGCGGTCACCCAGTCGACGCCCGAGGCAGGTGCGCCGCGGACCGGCGCGGGTCGTCCGTCCATCGACGTGAACCCGTCGAGCGAGACGGTGTTCGTGCTGGCGGCCGAGCTGGGGGTCGACACCCTGGACGTGGCTCGCGTGGGTCTCGGTGGCGTGCTCCTGGAAAGGATGTCCACGGTCACCCCGGTCGACCGGGACCCCGACCACCTTCTCGACACCCTCGTGGAGATGATGCGGTCGATCCTCAAGACGGCGGCCGAGGGAGCCAGCCTCGTCGGTATCGGGATCGCGATCCCTGGCGTCGTCACCGACCGGGTGGGGCTGGTCAGGTTCGCCCCCAACCTCGGGTGGAAGGACGTCCCGGTGAGCCACATGGTGGCCGGCAAGATCGGCCACGACGTCCGGGTCCGCCTCGGCAACGACGCCGAGCTCGGTGCCCGTGCCGAGCACACCCGCGGCGCCGGCCGCTACAAGTCCAACCTGATCTACCTCTCCTGCGACGTGGGCGTCGGTGGCGGGGTGATCGTCGAGGGCGCGCCGATGATGGGCGCGAGCGGTTACGCCGGCGAGATCGGGCACCAGCCGTTCAACCCACGCGGCAAGGTCTGCCGGTGCGGCAACGTGGGGTGCTGGGAGGTCGAGATCGGGTCGCACGCGGTCGCCGATGCGGTCGGCTGCCCGGAGTCGGAGATGCACCGGCTCTCGGAGTACCTCCAGCCGGGCACGAAGGCCACCCCCGAGCTCCGCAGGGTCGGCCGGTCGCTGGGGCTGGGCCTCGGTGGGCTCGTGAACATGTTCAATCCCGAGATGATCATCCTGGGTGGAGTGCTGCGCTGGGTCTTCCCGCTCGTCCGTGAGGACGTGCTCTCCGCGCTGGAGGACTGGGCCCTCGAGGCTCCGGCGGAACAGGCGCAGATCGTGCTGCCGTGGCTGGCAGGCGACTCGGTCATCCTCGGCGCGGCCGAGCTCGCCTTCGCCGACCTGTTCCTGGACCCGGCGACGGTGCTGGCCAAGGCCGAGGGGGCCATGGCCGCCGTCCGAGGCGACTAGGGCCTCAGGCCGGCAGGGACCGCCGGCCGGCGTAGACGTCGTCGAGGGCGTCGACCGCGGCGCCCACCGACGCCGCGTGCAGCCCGAGGGTGCTCAGGGCCACCTCGGCGCCCCGGCCCGTGAAACCCTCGGCCAGGGCGGCTTCCACGGCGGGCACCAGCGTGTCGGCCAGGGGCACGAACGCCCCGCCCAGCACCACCATCCGCGGGTCCAGGGTCACGGCGAGCTGGGCCACACCGCGGCCCAGTGAGTGGGCGACCTCGAGCAGGCCCGGCCGCGCGGCCGGATCGGCGGCCAGCCGTTCGGCGTACGCCACGGGGTCCTCGCCGGGTACGACGTCGACGCCGGTCGCCTGGGCCAGGGCACGCAGCCCCACCATCGCCTCCCAGCAGCCGCTGCGGCCGCAGGCGCACAGGTACCGGTCGTCGCCCACGCGCAGGTGGCCGACCTCACCGGCGAGGCCGCGAGACCCGCGGAGCACCTGGCCGGCGCACATGATGCCCGCGCCGAGCCCGACGGTGCCGGTCAGGTAGACGAAGTCGTCGACGCCCGCCGCGACGCCGTGCACGCTCTCCGCCCGGGCCGCACAGTTCGCGTCGTTGTCCACCGCGACGGGGACGAGGTGACGCAGCACCCGACGCACCTCGTCGGCGAGGTCGACGTCGCTCCAGCCCAGGTTGGGCGCGTTCACCACCCGTCCTCGAGCGCGGTCGATCAGCCCGGGGACGGCCACGGTGACCCCCAGCAGCTCGACGCCTCGGGTGGACAGCTGGGCCGCCTCGTCGCGGACCAGCGCGAGCACGTCGTCCAGCCGCGAGCCCCCGGCAGGCACCGGGTGCTCGGCGAAGGACAGCTCACGCCCCGCCAGGTCGAGGACGGTGACGGCCATGTAGTCGACGTTGACCTCGAGGCCGAGGCCCGCCATCCCGGAGCCGTCGAGCACCAGCGGTGTGCTGGGGCGGCCCCGACCCGTGGAGGACGAGGTGCCTTCGGCGACGGCACCGGCGGTCTGCAGCTTGCCGACGATGGTGCCGACCGTGGCCTTGGCCAGTCCGGACCTGCGGGCGAGATCGGTCCGGCTCAGCGCGCCCTCGTCGCGCAACAACCGCAGGACGACGGCCGTGTTCCGGCGGCGCACCTCGTCGGTGGCCGCCGGACCTGGCTCGCGTACGAGGCTCAGGAGCGCACCCCGTAGAGGTGCTCGAGCGCCAGCTGGTCGAGACGCTCGAAGGCCATGCCGTGGGCGCCGATGGCCTCCACGTCGGGAACCTCGGCCGCCTCGATGTCGGCCCACGCCTCGCCCTCGGCCAGGGTGGGCGTGGCGAGCGCGGGGAGCTGGGCGTCGGCGAGCGCGCTCTGCACCTCGGGGTCGGCCCGGAAGGCCAGCGCCTTCTCGCGCAGGATCAGGTAGTTCGTCATGCAGGCCTCGGCAGCGATCCAGACGCCCTTGTCGTCCTCGGTGCGCGGGGTCTTGAAGTCGAAGTGCACCGGGCCGTCGTACCCGCCGGCGAGGAGGGTGTCGACCACCCAGAACGCCCCGCGGACGTTGCCGGCACCGAACCGCAGGTCCTGGTCGTACTTGGGTCCGTGCTGGCCGTTGAGGTCGATGTGGAAGAGCTTGCCCTGCCACAGCGCCTGGGCGTAGCCGGCGGCGGCGTTCAGGCCGGCCATCTCCTCGTGCCCGATCTCCGGGTTGACCCCGACGAGCTCGGGGCGGTCGAGGGTGGAGATGAACGCCATCGCGTGGCCGACGGTGGGCAGCAGGATGTCGCCGCGTGGCTCGTTGGGCTTGGGCTCGATCGCGAACCGGATGTCGTAGCCGCGCTCGGTGACGAACTCGCCGAGGAGGTTGTAGGCCTCGCGGTTGCGGTCGAGGGCGTCCATCACGTTCTTGGCGCCGCCGGACTCGGCACCGTCACGGCCTCCCCAGGCGACGTAGATCTTGGCGCCGAGCTCGGCGGCCAGGTCGATGTTGCGCATGACCTTCTTCAGCGCGTAGCGGCGGACGTCGCGGTTGTTGGAGGTGAACCCGCCGTCCTTGAAGACCGGGTGGGTGAACAGGTTGGTGGTGGCCGTGGTCACCACCAGGCCGGTGTCGGCCAGGGCCTTCTTCAGGCTGTCGATGATCCGGTCACGCTCGGCGTCGTCGCTGCCGAAGGGCACGACGTCGTCGTCGTGGAAGTTGATGCCGTAGGCACCGATCTCGGCGAGCTTCTCGACGGCGCGCACCGGGTCCATCGGCGGCCGGGTCGGTTCGCCGAACGGGTCGCGGCCGGGGTACTGCACGGTCCACAGCCCGAAGGAGAACTTGTCCTCGGGGACTGGCTTGAACTCACTCATCTCAGTGCCTTTCTCTTGTTGCTCTCGGTGTCCAGCTGGCGGTGCGGTCGCGCAGGTCCGCGTAGTCGTCGCGCAGGTCGCGGACGGTCTGTCCGGTGGGAAGGTCGGTCGTGGTCACGGGCCAGTCCGGGGGACTGGCAGCGCCCGAGAGCACCCACGCGGCCTGCCGCGCCGCACCCAGGGCGACGTACTCGGCAGGGTCCGGGAGCACGACCGGCGCCTCGAAGACCAGCGGTGCGAACGCGAGCACGGCGGGGTTGCGTGCGGCCCCGCCGATCAGCAGCAGCCGGTCGGGTGCCCGGCCCGAGACCTCGGCCAGCGCATCGACCGCGTCGGCCAGGCTGAACAGCAGCCCCTCGACGTGGGCGCGGGCGAAGTCCGCACGCGAGGTGGCGGTGGTCAGGCCGTGCAGCGTGCCGGTGGCGTCAGGACGGCTGGGGGTGCGTTCGCCGTCGAGGTAGGGGAGCAGGGTGAGCCCGTGGGCACCGGGCACGGACTCCTGGGCGAGCGCAGCAAGGCCGTCGTGGTCGACCCCGAGCAAGCGGGCGCCGAGCTCGAGGATGCGGGCGGCGTTGATCGTGCAGGCGAGGGGCAGGAAGCGTCCCGTCGCGTCGGCGAAGCCGGAGATCGCGCCGGTGCCGTCGGCGATCGGTTCCGAGGTCACCATCGAGGCCACCCCGGAGGTGCCGATCGAGACCGCCACGTCGCCGTGGCCCAGTCCGAGCCCGAGGGCAGCGGCCATGTTGTCGCCGGTGCCGGGACCGATCGGGGCCTTGTCGTGGTGCCCCACCACCTCGGCGGGCGCGGCGACGCGGGGCAGCTCGACGATCCGGCCCAGCGCACGCTCGAGGACGGCGGGCAGCCAGTCGTCGTCGCGCGTCGAGAAGTAGCCGGTGCCGGAGGCATCGCCACGGTCGGTGGTCGGAGCCGGGCCGCGGCCGCCGAGGTGCCAGGTGAGGTAGTCGTGCGGCAGCAGCACGCGGTGCACCCGCTCGGCCGCCTCCGGCTCGTGGTCACGCAGCCAGCGCAGCTTGGTCACGGTGTACGACGCGACTCAGCACGCTGCCGGTCAGCTCGGCACACGCGTCAGGGCCACCGAGCTCGGCGACCAGGTCGTCAGCCGCAGCGGCGCTGCGCTGGTCGTTCCACAGGAGTGCGTCCCTGACCGGTTCACCGGCGTCGTCGAGCACCACCGAGCCGTGCTGCTGGCCGCCCACCGCGACCGCCTCGGCGCGGGGGAGGAGGGGGCCGGCGGCGGCGTCGAGCGCCTCGATCCAGGCGCGCGGGTCGACGGAGGTGCCCGGCGGGTGCGCTGCGGTGCGCTGGTCCACGACGGTGCCGTCGTCGGCGTCCACGAGGACCGCCTTGGTCGACTGCGTGGAGGAGTCCACGCCCAGGACGAGAGGCATGGCCCTAATTTATACGACACTTGAACTAAGTCAAGGTGCTCGACGGCCTCAGTCCTCGAGGGCGCCGTACGTCGTGGTCCGCTGGACGACGGGCCGACCGATGCCCTGGCCGATCTCGACCAGCTCCGCGACGGTCTTCGCCGAGCCGTGCTCCGAGCCGGCCATCCGGGAGATCGTCTCCTCCATCAGGGTGCCGCCGACGTCGTTGGCGCCGGCGTTGAGCATCGCCTGGGTGCCCTCGACGCCGAGCTTGACCCAGGAGGTCTGGATGTTCGGGATCCGGCCGTGCAGCAGGATCCGTGCCATCGCGTGCACGGCGAGGTTGTCGCGCAGCGTCGGGCCCGGTCGGGCCACGCCGGCGAGGTAGATCGGTGCGGAGTTGTGCACGAACGGCAGTGGCACGAACTCGGTGAAGCCACCTGTCCCCGCCTCCAATGATGCAGTCTGGATGCGGCTGAGCACGCGCAGGTGCTGGACCCAGTGACGAGGGTTGTCCACGTGGCCGTACATCATCGTCGAGCTCGACCGGACGCCCACGCGGTGGGCGGTCGAGACGATGTCGATCCAGGTCTGGGTCGGCAGCTTGCCCTTGGTCAGCACCCAGCGGACCTCGTCGTCCAGGATCTCCGCGGCGGTGCCGGGGATCGTGTCCAGCCCGGACTCACGCGCCTTGATCAGGAAGTCCTCGAAGGACAAGCCGGTCCGGGACGACCCGTTGACGATCTCCATCGGTGAGAAGGCGTGCACGTGCATCTGCGGGACGCGGGTCTTCACCGCCGCGGCCAGGTCGAAGTACGCCGTGCCGGGCAGCTCGGGGTCGATCCCGCCCTGCATGCACACCTCGGTCGCCCCGAGGTCCCACGCCTCCTCGGCCCGGTCGGCCACCTGGTCCAGGGAGAGCGAGTAGGCGTCGGCATCGGTGCGACGCTGGGCGAACGCGCAGAACCGGCAGCCGACGTAGCAGACGTTGGTGAAGTTGATGTTCCGGTTCACCACGTAGGTGACGTCGTCGCCGACGGTCTCCCGGCGCAGGTCGTCGGCCAGCCGGATCACCTGGTCGAGCAGCTCACCCTCCGCGGTCATCAGCGTCAGCGCGTGCTCGTCGCTCAGGTTCCCCGGGTCCTTCTCGGCAGCCGTGAGCGCCGCCTTGCCGGATAGTCCGAGACGCTTCCGTTCCAATTCGGTCGTGGGAACAACGGAAACGTCTCGGACTATCCCCTCCTTGAGGCTGTCCCAGTTGCCGTAGACGTTGTCGAAGTCGGAGCGGCGGTCCTCGGTGCGGCCCTCGGTGTCGACGGCCGTGTGCAGGTCGGTGCGGCCGACTCCCTGTCCGGCTCTGGCGAAGCCGCCGTCGGGCTCCTGCCAGGGCAGACCGGTGGGCCGCACGTTCTCACGGACCAGGCCGTCGTCGCCCGACAGGGCGGCGACGTGGGCGGAGACGCGCGGGTCGATCCAGGCCTCGCCGGCCAGGACGTACTCCGGGTGCGCGGTGAGGCGGGCGCGGAGCTCGAAGCCGGCCGTCTCGGTGATCGAGCGCAGTCGCTCCAGGGAGGGCCAGGGGCGTTCGGGATTGACGTGGTCGGGGGTCAGCGGCGAGACACCACCCCAGTCGTCGACGCCGGCGCCGAGCAGTGCCTGGCACTCATCGAGGTCGACCAGGTTGGGCGGCGCCTGCACGCGCACCTTCGGGCCGAGCACGATGCGCGACACCGCGATGGCGGCGACGTACTCCTCGAGGCCGAGGTCGTCGGTGTGCCGCATGGCGGTGTCCGGCTTGGCGCGGAAGTTCTGGATGATGACTTCCTGGACGTGGCCGTACTGGCGGGCCACCCGGCGCAGCTCGAAGATCGACTCGGCACGCTCGGTGAGGTTCTCGCCGATGCCGATCAGCAGGCCGGTGGTGAACGGGATCGACAGTCGGCCGGCGTCCTCGAGGACACGCACGCGCACGGCGGGGTCCTTGTCGGGGGAGCCGTAGTGGGCCTCGCCCTTGGTCTCGAAGAGGCGCCGCGAGGTGGTCTCGAGCATCATCCCCATCGAGGGCGAGACCGGCTTGAGCCGGTTCATCTCCTCCCACGACATGACGCCCGGGTTGAGGTGCGGCAGCAGACCGGTCTCCTCGAGCACCCGGATCGCCATCGCGCGCACGTAGGCCAGGGTCGAGTCGTAGCCCTCGGCGTCGAGCCACTCGCGCGCCTCGGGCCAGCGGTCCTCGGGGCGGTCACCGAGCGTGAACAGTGCCTCGGTGCAGCCGAGCTCGGCACCCTGGCGGGCGATCTCGACGATCTCGTCGGGGGAGAGGAACATCCCGTGCCCGGCGCGGCCCAGCTGGCCGGGGGTCTCCACGAAGGTGCAGTAGTGGCACCGGTCGCGGCAGAGCTTGGTGACCGGGATGAACACCTTGGGGGAGTAGGTGACCACGCCCGGGCGTCCGGCCGCGGTCAGGCCGGCGTCGCGGACCCGTGCCGCCACGGTGCAGAGGCGGGCGAGGTCCTCGCCCCGAGCGGACAGGAGCACGGTGGCCTCGGCCAGGTCGAGGGCCGCGCCCCGCTCGGCGCGGGCAATCGCCCGCCGGGTCTGCTGGGGCGTCGGCTGCTCGGTCATCGGAGTCAGGCTATCCGTGAGCCGGGTAGCGACGGGGAAGTGGTAGGTCCGCGGACGCCAGCACGTCGCGCATCAGGTCGGGCCGGTTGGTGATCAGGCCGTCCACGCCCATCTCGAGCAGGTGACGCATCATCGGCTCGTTGTCGACCGTGTAGGGCAGCACGCGCAGGTCCGCTGCATGGGCCTCGGCCACCATGGCCGGAGTCAGGATGGTGTGGCTCGGCGAGATCGCGTCGAAGCCGAGGGCACTCACCGCGGCCGGGACGCTGTCGGCGAAGTCGTCGATGTCGATCCCGGCGAGCCAGGGCGAGGCGCCCGGCTGGTCGACCTCGAGGTAGTCGGTGTTGGTGAGCGCGTTCAGGGAGATCTCGGGATCGGCTGCCCGAACCAGCCGGAGCACGGCCCAGTCGAAGCTCTGGATCGAGGACCGCCTCCCCACCTCGGAGTCGTGCAGCACCTCGAGCACGGACTCGACGAAGCGCTCCCGGGGCGCGTTCTCGTCCGGGTGCAGGACGTCGAACTTGGTCTCGATGTTGAGCCCCACCTCGTCGGCGCCCCGATCGTGGAGCAGGTCGCACAGCTCGCGCAGCGCGGGGATCGGCTCCTGCCCGGCGGGGTGGAGGGCGACCAGCTCGGCGTACGTCAGCAGCGGGACGATGCGACCGGCGTACGTGCGTTCGTGGCAGAGCACCGGAACGCCGTCGGCGCTGACGTGCACGTCGCACTCGAGCGTGCTGACGCCCAGGTCGAGAGCCGTGCCGAAGGCCTCGAGGGTGTTCTCGGGAGCCAGCGCAGCGCCGCCGCGATGGGCCTGCAGGTCGAAGCCGGCTCGGCGCAAGGGTCAGCTGACCAGGCCCTTGAGCTGACGCACCAGCGCCGGCGGGTCGTCGCTCGCAGCGACGATCTGCAGGTTGGTGACGCCGGCCTCCTGGAAGGCGGCGATCCGCTCCTTGACCCACGACTCGGGACCGACGAGGTTGGCCCGCTCCAGGAGCTCGAGCGGCACGGCGGCCTCGGCCTCCTTCTTCTTGCCGTCGAGGTAGAGGTCCTGGATCTCCTTGGCCTCCGCCTCGTAGCCGTACTGGCAGGCGAGGTCGTTGTAGAAGTTCTTGCCCCGGGCGCCCATCCCGCCGATGTAGAGGGCGGCCATCGGCCGGGCGAAGTCCAGCAGGCCCTTCACGTCCTCGCCGATGGCGACCATGCCGCCGGCGGAGATCTCGAGCGGGGCGAGGTCGGCGCTGCGCTTGGCGGTCCCGGCGGCCAGCGCGTCGCCCCACACCTGGGGAGCGCCCTCGGGGCTGAACATGAACGGCAACCAGCCGTCGGCGTACTCGGCTGCACCCTCGACCGACTTGGGTCCGAGCGCGGCGATGTAGATCGGGACGGCGCTGCGCTCGGGCTTGGTGAGCATCTTCAGCGGCTTGCCGAGTCCGGTGCCCTCGCCCTGGGGGAGCGGGAGCTGGAAGCTCTTCCCCTCGTGCTCGATCACCTCGCGGCGCAGGGCGGCGCGGATGATCTCGATGGCCTCCTTGGTGCGGCCGAGCGGCTTGCTGTACGGCATCCCGTGCCAGCCCTCGATCACCTGTGGACCGGACGCGCCGAGGCCCAGGATCGCCCGGCCGCCGGAGACGTTGTCGAGCCCGGCAGCGGTCTGGGCGAGCAGCGTCGGTGTCCGCGAGTAGACGTTGAGGATGGCCGCGCCGATCTCGACGGTCTCGGTCACCGCCGCGAGGTAGCCCATCAGGGTCGGCGAGTCGAAGCCGTAGGCCTCGGCCACCCAGACCGTGTCCAGGCCCGCCTGCTCGAGGCCGACGATCTGGTCGGCGGCCGTGCGCGGGTTGCCGTCGTACATCAGCATGGTGGAGAGCTTCATGACGATGACAGTATTGGTGTCATGGTCCGGGCGCCACCTCGGGCCCGCGTGACCTCCGCCTCAGCCCGGATCCGAGGCTCAGGCGTCGACCGGGACGTTGGCGCGGTGCTGCGGGTCCTCCGTCTCGGCCGGCGGGATCACGATGTTCTCCCCGCGGTCCAGCTTGCTGGGCCACCAGATCTTGCCGCCGAGGTCCAGGTTGATCGCCGTGACGAGCACCGAGCGCACGATGATCGTGTCGAGGATGACGCCCACGGCCACGGTGAACCCGAGCTCGACCAGGAAGACCAGCGGCAGCGTCGCGAGCACCCCGAAGGTGGCCGCCAGCACCAGGCCGGCAGAGGTGATCACGCCACCCGTCGCGGCCAGACCGACCAACGCGCCCTGCCGGGTGCCCGCGTTTCTGCGTCTCCTCTCGGACGCGCGTCATCAGGAAGATGTTGTAGTCGATGCCGAGCGAGACGAGGAAGACGAACACGAACAGCGGGAAGCTGGAGTCGACGGCCGGGTAGTCGAAGAGGTACTTGAACGCCAGAGCGCCGATGCCGAGAGCTGCGCCGAAGGACAACACGACGGTGGCGATCAGTATCAAGGGAGCGACCAGAGCGCGCAGCAGCAGCATCAGGATCAGCAGCACCACGACCAGCGTGACCGGGATGATCACCTTGGAGTCGCGTGCGTTGGCCTTCAGTGCGTCGTCCAGGAACGCGGGGAAACCGCCGACGAGCGCGTCGGCTCCCTCGACGGAGTGCACCGCCGAACGGACGTTGTCCACGGCGTCGAAGGCCGCCGGACTGGTGGCATCGACGGTCAGGTTGGCGCTGACGAGGGCCACGCCGTCCTTGACCACCGGCGGCAGCGGCTTCTCGATGCCGTCGATGTCGCTCATCGCGTTCGCCACGTCTGCTGCCTTGTCGGCGTTCGCGACGACCATGACGGGCGTGGAGTTGTCGGCCAGGCCGTGGGCCGTCAGCACGTTCTGGCCCGTCACCGAGTCGAACTCCTTGGTGTAGGACTCCTCGGTCGAGAGCCCGCTCGTGTCGAGGGTCAGCACGCCCAGGGCGATGGCACCCAGGACCAACGTGGTGCCGACCCACACCCTGCGTGGCCGCGGCGCGATCCACTGTCCGACCCGCGCCCAGACACCGGTCGAGGTGGGCTCGGGAGAGCCCATGGTCGGCCGCTTCGGCCAGAACACCCAGCGTCCGAAGATGACCAGCAGCGCCGGCAGGAGCGTGATCATGGCGAGCAGGGTCACGCCGATGCCGACGGCCACGACGGGGCCCATCCCTGCCGTCGAGTTCATCTCGGCCAGGGTCAGGCAGAGCATGCCCACGATGACCGTCGCCGCGCTGGCGATGATCGCCGGAGTGGCACGGTGGAGCGCGAAGGCCATCGCCTCGTGCCGGTCCTCGTGACGGCGCAGCTCCTCCCGATATCGGGCGGTGAGCAGCAAGGCGTAGTCGGTCCCGGCGCCGAGGACCAGGATGGAGACGATGGCCTGGCTCTGTCCGTTGACGGTCAGGCCGGCGTCCTTGGCCAGGAAGTAGATCAGGCCCAACGAGGTGCCCAGCGCGACCATCACCGAGAAGATCGGCAGGATCCAGAGCACCGGACTGCGGTAGGTGAGAAGAAGCAGGATGATCACCGCGAGCAGTGCCCAGAGGAGCAGGCTGCTGTCGAGACCGGCGAACGACTCCGCGGAGTCGATGGCCTGACCGCCGCTGCCGGCGAGGTAGACCGTGCCGCCGTCGAGCGTGGCGATCTCGTGGATCTTGTCGCCGATGGCGGGCATCTTGTTCCAGCCGTTGGCGCCGACGTTGAAGGTGACGACGGTCTGCGCGGCCTGCATGTCCTTGGACGGGATCGGGCCGATCACCTTGCCCTCGACGTCGTCCATCTTCTGCAGCTCGCCGGCCTGCTGCTGCAGCTCCTGCAGGTCGCTTGCGGAGAGCCCGGACTTCTTCGAGTAGACCACCGTGGTCGGGATGGCGTTGGGGTCCTGGAAGGGGGCGAGCTTGTCCAGCGCCTTGGTGGACTCGGCGTTGCCGGGCAGCCAGGAGGAGGCCTCGTTGTTCTGCACCTCGGTGAGCTTGCCCGCGAAGCCACCGAGGGCGACCACGGCGATGATCCAGAACGCGAGGACGAACCACTTGGTCACTCGTCCGGTGAGCTTGCCGGCGATTTGACGATGCATGAGGTCACTCCATCAGGCGGGCGCCGCTGGCGCCATCGGGTTTGTCCCTGAAGAAGACCCCGAGAACGGCCAGAACTCATCGCCGTGGCTCCCCAGACCAGAAAGGCTAGACCTCACCGGTGACAGGCAGATGACGCCGGCAACCACTCCTGGCGGACAAGCCGGGCTTACCGGGCCAAGTCGGCGACAACTTCTGCTCCGGGGAGCTCACCGAGCAGGCGACCGGGGAGGAACAGCTTCGAACCCCGGATCCCGCTGCCGATGATCGCCAGCTCGATCTCGGCCACGCGCGCGTCGACGAGGACCGGCCAGGCGCCAGGCACGCCGACGGGGGTGATCCCGCCGTACTCCATGCCGGTCTCCTCCACGGCGCGGTCGTGGGCCAGGAACGAGGCCTTGCGGACGTCGAGGTGACGCCGGACCACGTTGTTGACGTCGGCGCGGGTGTCCGCACGTACGACGCACGCGGCGACCCGTTCCTCGCCCGCGCGCTTGCCCATCACCACGACACAGTTCGCGCTCGCCTCGAGGGAGACCTCGTAGGCCTCGGTCATCGCCGCGGTGTCGGCCAGCTCCGGGTCGATCGACGCGACGAGGACCTCGTCGGCGTGCTGCCAGGTCGAGAGCGCCTGACGCACCGGTGCGCCGAGGAGGTCGGGGTGGTCGAGGGCGGGCTCGAGGTCCAGGGTGCCGAACGTCTGCATGGCGACCAACCGTAGATGGTGCGTTCGACGGCTCTTCACCGGCCGGACACCTTCTCGACTCCCGCGCCACGCACGGTGGCCCCATGAGCGGACCACTGGTGATCGGTCACCGCGGCGCGAGCGGGCACCGACCGGAGCACACGGCCTCCGCCTATCGGCTGGCCTGGCGGATGGGTGCCGACTCGGTCGAGCCGGACGTGGTCAGCACCCGCGACGGCGTCCTGGTCTGTCGCCACGACCTGAACCTCGCGCGGACGACCGACGTGGCCTCACGACCGGAGTTCGCGGAGCGACGTCGACGGCTGGTCGTGGACGGGACCGCGCAGCACGGCTGGTTCGTGCAGGACTTCGACCTCAGCGAGGTCCGTGAGCTGCGGACCCGGGAGCGCTGGCCCCGCAAGCGACCCGGCAGCGCGAGGTACGACGGCCACTTCCACGTCGTGACCCTGGAGGAGCTGCTCGAGCTCCGCGAGTCCGAGTCGGCCCGCGCAGGGCGGCGCCTCGGTGTGCACATCGAGCTCAAGCACACCGACGTGTTCGAGCGGATGGGCCTGCCGCTGCACGAGCCACTGGTCGACCTCCTGCGCACCCACGGGCTCAGCTCGCCCCTGAGCCCGGCGAGCGTGATGGCCTTCGACAGCCGGGTGCTCAAGCGCCTGCGCCGCGAGAGCGACGTACCGCTCGTGCGCCTGCTGGACAAGAACGAGTCCCTGCGGCGAGGTCGGCTGCAGCGCATCGGGGCCTACGCGTCCGCGGTCGGCCTGCACAAGCAGCACGCGCTCGCACCCAGTGGCAGGAACGGCGTGGGTCGTCCCGGCGCGGCAGTCACCGCCGCCTTCGACGTCGGGCTGGACGTTCTCGTGTGGACGCTGCGCAACGAGAACCGGCACCTGCCGCAGGAGCTGCGCAGCCCCGGACGCCCGAGGTCGCACGGGGACGCCGCCACCGAGGTGGCGCGCCTGTTCGACCTCGGTGTGGACGGCGTGCTGACCGACTTCCCCGAGACAGCTGTGCAGGTCCGGGCGAGCCGCACGGCCGCGGCGCTGCTCGCCTAAGAGGTTCAGCAGTCTTCCAGCGGGCGCGGACCGGGTCAGCCGGCCGCTTCCTGCTCCTGCGTGCCGAGCTCCCCGACTCCTTGGCGCAGCTGCGCCAGGATCCGGGTCAGCAACCGCGAGACCTGCATCTGGGTGACGCCGATCCGGCTGGCGATCTCACGCTGCGTGAGACCTTCGTAGAAACGCATGTTCAGGATCTGGCGGTCGCGCTCGCTCAGCTCGCGCAGCACCGGGCGCAGCACCAACCGGGCCTCGCTGGCGCGGTGCTCGGCGTCGTCGAAGGGCAGCAGGTCGCCCAGCGTGGTCGCGCCGTCGACCCCCGTCGGGTGGTCGAGCGAGGCCGGCACGAAGCAGCCGTCACTCGCCAGCGCCTCGATCACGGACTCGATCGGCTCGTCCAGGTGGTCCGCGATCTCCACCGGCTGAGGTGAACGGCCCAGCTTGTTGGACAGCTCGCTCTCGGCGACGCTGATCCGGGCCTGCAGCTCCTGGATCCGACGCGGCGGCCGGATCATCCAGCCGTGGTCGCGGAAGTGCTTGCGCAGCTCGCCTCGAATGGTCGGCACCGCGTAGGACAGGAAGTCGTGCCCCGTGGTGACGTCGTAGCCGAGGGTCGCCTTGGTCAGCGCCAGGGCGGCCACCTGGCGCAGGTCGTCGAGAGGGATGCCGCGCGAGCGGTAGCGCGCGGCCTCGGCGTGCGCGAGGTCGAGATGGAGCGAGATCACGGTGTCGCGGAGGCTCTGCGCCTCCTCGGGGGAGTTCGTGGCCATCGCCAGGGTGAACAGCTCGCGGGTGCGGGCGGTGCGGTCCTGGGAGGCTGCGCTGCGCTGTGGGCGCTGCGTGGTGCGGGCTTCGAATCGTTTCGAGGGTTGGGCATACGTGGTCATTGGCTCACCGACCTGGGGTGCGTCTCCTTGAAGGAGAACAGCTGGTCGCGAGCGCCCTTTGGCTTCAGCACTCAGGCGTCCGGTCGGTGGCTTCAACTAGACACCCACCACCCGTTGGGTGGCGCGTCCCCCCACCATAGCGCTGATCCGAGCCGGCCACCCCACCCGAAGGGGTGGGTTCACGACGAGTAGAGGTCCTCGAGGGCGTCCGCGTAGTTGCTGTGCACGACGCGACGCTTGAGCTTCAGCGTCGGGGTCAGCTCGGCGGACTCGGCGGTCCACTCGACGGGCAGCAGCTTCCACTTCTTGACCTGCTCGGGACGGGACAGCCGCTCGTTGGCCTTGTCGACCGCTTGACCCACGACGCCGAGGATCTCCGGTCGCCGGGCGAGGTCGGCCAGGTCGGCGTACTCGAGGCCGAGCTTGCCGGCGACCACCGGGGCGACGTCGGGGTCCAGGGTCAGGATCGCCACGACGTAGGGCTTGCCCTCGCCGTAGGCGAGCGCGTGCCCGACGAGTGGGCTCTCCTTGAGGAGGTTCTCGATGTTGGACGGCGCGATGTTCTTGCCCGAGGAGGTGATGATCATCTCCTTCTTGCGGTCCACCACCTTCAAGAAGCCGTCCTCGTCGATCTCGCCGATGTCGCCGGTGTGCACCCAGCCGTCGCCGTCGATCAGGGCTGCGCTCGCCTCGGGGTTGTGGTGGTAGCCGCTCGTGTTCACCGGGCTGCGGGTGAGGATCTCGCCGTCCTCGGCGATGGCCATCTCGATGCCGGGCTGGGCGCGTCCCACGGTGCCGAGCCGGAAGCTGCCGGGGCCGCACGCCGTGACCGAGCCGGTGGTCTCGGTCATCCCGTAGATGTCGTAGATCGCCATCCCCAGGCCCGCGAAGAACCGCGCGGTCTCGAGCGGCATCGGGGCGGACGCGCTGCCTGCCCAGATCACGCGGTCGAGGCCCAGCAGCGACTTCATCGGGGTGAGTACGGCGGCCGCGACCGCGTCGTACTTCTCCTGCAGCTCGGGGCTGGTCTCGCGGCCGAACTCGAGCGACTCGACGTACTCCAGGCCCACGGCCATCGCGTCGGCGACGGCCTGCTTCTTGGACTCGTCGGTCTCCATCGCGAGCAGGCCGCCGATGCCGGTCTGGATCTTCTCCCAGACCCGGGGCACGCCGAAGAAGCGGGTCGGGCGCACCTCGCCCAGAGCCCCGACGAGCTGCGCGGGGTCGCCGACGAGGTGCACGTGCCCGCCACCGACCTGGGGGATGTAGATGCCGAGCACGCGCTCGGCGATGTGCGCGAAGGGGAGGTAGGAGACGGTGATGTTCTCCTCGTCCTCGTGGTCCTCCAGCCCTGCGGTGCGGTTGCCGCTCTCCACCTCGAACAGCACGCTGCGGTGGCTGATCACCACGCCCTTGGGCGGACCCGTCGTGCCGGACGTGTAGAGGATCGTCGCCGGGTGGTCGGGGTCGATGCCCTGCCACCGCTGGTCGACCTCGGCGGCGTGCCGCTCGCGCACCGACCGGCCGAGTGCGAGCAGGTCGTCCCACGAGAGAGCGCCCTCAGGGGTGGCGGTGGGGTCGATCACGACGAGGTGGCTGATCTTCCCGGTGGCCAGCGCCTCGTTCCAGCGCTGGACGTGGTCGGAGGTCTCGAGGACCACCACGCGGGGCTCGGAGTGCTCGGCCACGTAGGCGACCTGGCTCGCGGACAGGGTGTTGTAGATCGACATGGGCGTGGCGCCGGCGTGCATCGCGCCGATGTCGGCGAGCACGTGCTCGACGCGGTTGGCGGCCATGATCGCGATCCGGTCGCCCGGCTGCACGCCCAGCTCGACGAACGCGGCTGCGAGGTCGAGACCCTGCTCGCGGAGCTCCTGCCAGGACAGCGTGCGCCAGCCCGGCCCCTCGATGCCGATCTTGTCGGAGAACGCCGGGTTGTCGCCCTGCTCCGCCACGGTGTCAGCGAACGCGTGCGCGATGCTCCGACCCTTGATCAGGCCCTCGATCTCCTCGCGTGCGGTGAGTACGTCGGTCATCGTGCAGTCTCCTGTCGGGTCGCTCGCTCGCTCCTGCCCCACACCGTAGGGGGATCAGTAGCTCTTGGGGAGGCCCAGCATCGAGGTGCCGATGTGGGCCAGCACCATCTGCTCGGACACGGGGATGTTCTTGCCGATGCGGGCGTCCCGGAACATCCGCTCGACGGGGTACTCCTTGGAGTACGCCATGCCGCCCAGGGTCTGGAAGGCCTGGTCGGCCGCCTCCCACGAGGCCTGGGACGCGGTCAGCTTGGCGACGTCGGCCTCGCTGCCGCAGGGCCGACCCTGGTCGAACAGCCAGGCGGCCTTGTAGGTCATCAGCCGGGCCAGCTCGGTCTTGGCCTTGATCTGGGCCAGCGGGAACTGGATCGACTGGTTGGCGCCGATCGGCCGGCCGAAGACCTCGCGCTCACGGGCGTACGCCGCGGCAACGTCGAGGGCGGCGTCCGCCGAGCCGACCCCACCCGCGGCGGCGATGATCCGCTCGGGGTTGAGCACGTCCCACAGCACGCGGAAGCCCTCGTCGACCTCGCCGAGCACCCGGTGAGCCGGGACGCGGACGTCGTCGAAGAAGACCTGGCTGGAGTAGAGGATGTTCGACCCCATCTTCGGGATCGGTGTGTAGCTCAAGGTGCCGGCCGCGAGCGCCTCCTTGACGTCGACGAGCAGCAGGGTGAACCCCGCCGTGCGCGGCGTGGCCTCGGCGGCGGGGATGGTGCGCGTGACCGCGACCATCCAGTCGGCACGCTCCACGTTGGAGATCCAGACCTTCTGGCCCTTGATCAGGAAGTCGTCACCGTCGCGACGGGCACTGGTGCTGATCTCGATCGCGTTGGAGCCGGCGTCGGGCTCGGTGAGGCCGAAGCTGAACTGGACGTCGCCGGACGCGAGGCCCGGCAGGATCTGCTGCTTCTGCTCCTCGGTGCCGTGCCGGGCCAGCGTGGTCGCCCCGAAGCCGGGGTTGAGCACGTAGATGAAGGCACCGGCCGTGCCCCCGGACGCGCACAGCGCCTCGCAGGCGATGGCGGTCTCGAGCAGGCCCTGCCCGCCGCCGCCGTACTCCTCCGGCACGCTGAGGCCGAGCCAGCCGCCGTCGGCGAGGTCGCGGTAGAGCTCGGTGGGGTAGCGCTTCTCGTCCTCGCAGCGCGACCAGTACGCGTGGTCGTACTTCGCGGCGACGGCCGCGACCCCGTCGCGAACGGCAACGGCGCTCTCGGGAAGGTCGAAGTCCATGGTCGTCTCCTTCTCGATCAGAGACCGAGCGAGCGGCCGATGATCTCCTTCTGGATCTCGGTCGTGCCGCCGTAGATCGTGGAGATCCGGCTGTCGAGGTAGGCCTTCGCGATCGGGAACTCCATCATGTAGCCGTAGCCGCCGTGGAGCTGCACGCCCTGGTTGACCAGCTTGTTCTGCAGCTCGGTCGCCCACCACTTGGCCATCGAGGCGTCCACGGCGGTCAGGTTGCCGTCGAGGTGCTTGCGCAGGCACTCGTCGAGGAAGGCACGGGTCACCCGGACCTCGGTCGCCATCTCGGCGATCAGGAACCGGTTGTGCTGGAACTTGCCGATCGGCTTGCCGAACGCCTCACGGGTCTTGGCGTAGTCGATGCACATCTCGACGATCGCCTCGGCTGCCGCGAGGGCCTGGGCCGCGATGATCAGGCGCTCCTGGGGAAGGTTCATCATCAGGTAGATGAAGCCCTCGCCCTCCTCGCCGAGGAGGTTCTCCTTGGGTACGGCGACGTCGGTGAACGAGAGCTCCGCGGTGTCCTGTGCGTGCAGCCCGATCTTGTCCAGGTTGCGGCCGCGCTCGAAGCCCTCCATGCCGCGCTCGACGACGAGCAGGCTGATGCCCTTGTGGCCGGCCTCGGGGTCGGTGCGCGCCACCACGATCACCAGGTCGGCGTTGATGCCGTTGGAGATGAAGGTCTTGGAGCCGTTGAGCAGGTAGTGGTCACCCTTGTCGACGGCCGTGGTGCGGATGCCCTGCAGGTCGCTGCCCGCGCCCGGCTCGGTCATCGCGATCGCGGTGATGATCTCCCCGCTGACCGTGCCGGGGAGCCAGCGCTGCTTCTGCTCGTCGGTGCCCAGGCTGGAGAGGTAGGGGACGATGATGTCCGTGTGCACCGAGAAGCCGGGGCCGCTGGCGTTGGCGCGGGTCTGCTCCTCGGAGAGGATCACGTTGTAGCGGAAGTCGTCGACCCCGGCGCCGCCGTACTCCTCGGCCACGTCGAAGCACAGCAGGCCTGCCTCGCCCGCCTTGAGCCAGAGGTCGCGGGGCACGATGCCGTCCTGCTCCCACTGGTCGTGGTGGGGGACCACCTCGCGCTCGTAGAAGGTCCGGGCAGTCTTCCGGAAGTCCTCGTGCTCGGAGGTCATCAGGTCAGGCATGAGCGTCCCTTCGGTCGTCGACAGACGTTGACACTCTAACTGTTACAGCAAACCTGTCACCCTGCAAGGAGCGCCCGGCGCGCCCTCGCCGTGGCAGGAACGATGTGCCAGTTCCACTGTTACAGTCGTCGCTGTCACAGGAAAGGTGGGATCGGTGACCGCAGAGCGAGAGACCGACCCGGACGAGGAGCTCTACACCGTCGACGAGCTCGCGTCCGCGACCGGGATGACCGTCCGCACCACCCGCTACTACGCCGGCCTCGGCCTGCTCCCGCCGCCGTCGCGCCGTGGCCGGATGGCCTACTACACCCAGGCTCACCGCGCGCGGCTCGAGCTGATCCGGGCGCTCCAGGACCACGGCTTCACGCTGTCCGCGATCGAGAAGTACCTCGGGCGGGTGCCGGTGGACGCGAGCGTCGAGGACCTCGCGCTGCAGCGGGCGATGCTCACCTCGTGGGGCAACGGCAAGCGCGAGTCGATGACGCGGCGCCAGCTCGAGGCACGGGCGCGGCGCAAGCTCGGTGACGACGAGATCGAACGGCTCGTCAAGATCTCCGCGATCGCGGTGGACGGCGACCGCTACGAGCCGCTGCCCTCCCTCGACGTGTCTTTGAAGCTGATCGAGCTCGACATCCCGGTCGACTCGATGGAGGAGGCCGGCGCCGCCATCGACCGGCACATGGAGTCCCTGGCCGACGAGCTGACCCACATCCTGCGCACGAGGGTGCTGGCGCCGTTCCGCGTCCAGGAGCACACCGAAGCCGACAAGGCCGCCTTCGAGAAGACGATGTCGCGGTTGCGACAGCTCACTCTCGAGGCGGTCGTCGTCGGCTTCCAGCGGGCGGCCAACCAGGTGATCACCCGGTCCCTCTCGGGGACCGAGGACCACCCGGGCTGACCTGCCTCGGGCGGGGGTCACTCCTTGGGCATCACGGCCCACGCCACGGCGTACGCGATCAGGCCGGCGGGGAACGTGAACACGATCGCGAGCGTGGCCAGCACCCGGACGAGGGTCGCGTCCACGTCGAGGTAGCGCGCGATGCCGCCGCACACGCCGCTGACGGGTGCGTCCCACGAGGTGCGGGTGAGGCGACGGTACGGCGGGTAGGGCACCTGCTGGTTCGGGTGCTGCTGGGCGCCCGGGTCCTGCTGGGTTCCGGGGTGCTGGGTGGTCTGCTGCTCGGTCATCGGATCTCCTCGGTGTAGTCGTCCTCGGTCTCGAGCTCGGGCTCGGTCTCGGGGGCGGGGTCTGGTTCAGGGGTGTGCAGGGTCTCGGTGCGGCGCCGGTTGCGGGCGCTCGCCAGGCTGGCGACCAGGCCGATCACGCCGGCGCCGATGAGCAGCGCCGGGGCGATGACCGGGAGCCGGTCCTCGTTGATGACGTCGGTGACGACCAGGGCCCAGACCCCGGCGAGGCCGAGGAAGAGCAGGCCGAAGACGAGGTGGGGCACCTTGAGGCGGTGGTCGGGCGGTGGGGTCAGGTGGGGCTCGGACATCGGAGGTCTCCTTGGTGGGGGTGGAAGGTCAGTTCTGCTCGACGGTGATCTGGCCGACGCGGGCGTCGATGTCGAGGGCGATGGTCGGGGCGTTCGGGCTGGTGGAACCGGTGACGGTCCGGGTGAGGGACGGGCCGAACCCGTCGCGGTGGAAGGCGCCGATGTCGATCGCACCGGCCAGGTCCACGTCGGCGTCGACCACGGCGTTCACCCCGGGCGGCAGCTCGACGTCGATGTCCCCGGCGTTGAGCCTGACCTCGATCCGGCGCCCGTCGAGCGCGGCCGTGTCCTTCACGTTGCTCATGTCGAGGTGCAGCGAGCCGTTGGGGACTCGGTAGGTGCTCTTCACCTGGTCGGACGTGGTCGGGGTGGCGGTCAGGTTCTCGCCGCGGGTGTCGCCGTCGGTGGCGGCGTCGACGGCGCTGGTGATGCCCAGGCCGAGGCTGGCCGCGAGGCCCAGGGCGATCAGGCCACCGGGCCGTCCCACGAACGCGCCGATGAGCAGCATCACGCCGATGATGGCGACCGCCAGGGCGGCGTACGCCGAGCTGGTGACCGAGCTCGAGGTGTCGAAGATGCCCAGCGTGCCCAGGGCGATCGCGATCAGGGCGAGCGTCGGCCAGAACAGCACCAGACCCGGTGCGACGGGGTCGCGGGGGCGGCACGTAGCCGGGTGCCGGTGGGGGCATCCAGGCCGGCGGCTGCTGCCCCGGCGCCCCGTAGGTGGGTGCTGCGGACGAGTCGTAGCCGGAGGATCCGGGGGCGGGTGGGCCCACGAGGGTGTCGGACATGGTGGTTCCTTCCTGGGTGGCTGCGTAGGCCGCGGCGGGTGGGGTGCCCCACGGGACCGGCGGCTGGTTGCGGGGCGAGTTGCGGCGCCGGTCGCGAGTGGCGAACAGCGCGAAGGCGACCAGCCCGATGATGAGCAGGGGGACGGGGAAGCCGTAGCCCCAGCCGTGACCGAAGAACGGGGTGCCGAAGACGATGCTCAGCGCGACCACGCCCGTCACGATCAGGATGATCCGGCGTACGTCGGTGGTGACCTCGATCGGCGCCTGGTCGTGGCCGTCCTCGGGCACGAACAACCAGATCGCGACGTAGACGAGCAGACCGGCGCCACCGAAGAAGGTGAGGACGGCGAGGACCACCCGGATCACGGTCGGGTCGATGTCGAAGTGACGACCGAGGCCGCCGGCGACACCGGCGATGTAGCGGTCGGTGCCACTGCGACGCAGTCGGTCGACGTCACGCATCTGGTCGCCGCTGACGCGGGGACCCGTCTGCTGCCGGGTGCTGCCGTCGGTCGGGTCGGCCGTGGGTTGGCCACTCTGGTCGTTCATGTCATCCATCGTGTCCGTCGCCACGGTCAGGCGGTATCGGGGACGCCCCTGATTTGTCGGGGCCCCAGGGTCAGGGTCGGTACCTGATGTGGCCCCAGGGTTCGCGGTGTCACGATGAGGGGGTCATGAAGCACACCCCTGCCCCCGCGACGGCTTCCGTCGGCCGCCCGTCGGCCCCGCCGGCCGAGCCGCGGCGTGCCTACCGCGGCACCGACGACCGGTGGCTCGGCGGGGTGGCGTCGGGACTCGCCCAGCACCTCGGGCTCCCGGTGCTGTGGGTCCGGATGGGTTTCCTGGTCCTGGTCGCGTTCGGCGGCTTCGGCGCGGTGCTGTACGCCGGCCTGTGGCTGTTCCTGCCCGCCCAGCGACACACCCCGACCCTGTCCCCGGGCCTGGACGCCGCCACCCGCCAGGGCAAGCGCCCCGGTCGGCAGCAGCGCCGGTTGGCGGACTACGGACCGCTCGTCGCGGTGGGCGCCATCGCGCTCGGCGTCCTGCTCGCGGTCATCATGGCGACGGGCCAGACGCTGGCCGTCGGACCCCTGCTGCTCGGTGGCGGCGGTGTGGCCCTGCTGTGGTGGCAGGCCGACGAGGCCCAGCGCGACCGGTGGAGCGACCCGTCCCGCCGGATGGGGCCGATCCGCGCGGTCGTGGGCGGTGGTGGCTGGCGTGCCTACCTCCGCATCGGTGCCGGGCTGATGCTGCTCATCGCCGCGATCACCTTGTTCTCGCTGCGTTCGGGCAGCCTCACCGTCGCGCTCAACGTGGGCCTGGCAGCGGCGTTCGGCATCGTCGGTCTCGGGTTCATGGTGGGTCCGTGGCTGCTCCGGTTGTCCTCGGACCTCAGCGAGGAACGCGAGGCCCGGGTGCGCTCGGAGGAACGGGCGGACGTCGCTGCGCACCTGCACGACTCGGTCCTGCAGACCCTGGCGCTGATCCAGCGCTCTGCCGGTGATCCCGCGACGGTCTCGCGACTCGCGCGCGCCCAGGAACGCGACCTGCGGTCCTGGCTCTTCGACAACCCCGGCGAGGGACCGGACACGCTCGCCGCCGCCCTTCGTGCGGTGGCCGCCGAGGTCGAGGACGCGCACGGCGTCCCGGTCGAGGTGGTCTGCGTGGGCGACGCGCCGGTCAGCGAGGAGGACCGTCCGCTGGTGCTCGCCGCGCGTGAGGCGATGACCAACGCGGCCAAGCACTCGGGCGCCGGCAGCGTCGACGTCTATGCCGAGGCCACCCGCACCGGGGTCGAGATCTTCGTGCGCGACCGTGGCGCGGGTTTCGCTCCCGACCTGGTCGCCGACGACAGGCACGGCATCAGCAGCAGCATCGTCGGGCGCATGGAGCGCCACGGTGGCAGTGCCTCCGTGCGCAGCACGCCCGGCGAGGGCACCGAGGTCCGGCTGTCACTTCCCAACCGATCTGGAGAGCACCACACATGAGCCTGCACACCGTCGTCATCGTCGACGACCACGCGATGTTCCGCACGGGCGTCCGCGCCGAGCTCGGCAGCTCGGTCGACGTCGTCGCCGAGGCGGCCGACGTCGACCAGGCCGTGACCGCGGTCATCAAGCACCAGCCGGAGGTGGTGCTCCTCGACGTGCACCTCCCCGGTGGCGGCGGCGCCGAGGTGATGCGGCGTACGACGGGCAAGGCGGGGAGCACCCGCTTCCTCGCACTGTCGGTCTCCGACGCGGCGGAGGACGTGATCGGCACGATCCGGGCTGGGGCGCGCGGCTACGTGACCAAGACGATCACCGGTCCGGAGCTGGTGGCTGCCATCGAGCGGGTGGCGTCCGGGGACGCGGTGTTCTCACCGCGGCTGGCCGGGTTCGTGCTGGACGCCTTCGCCGGGACCATCGAGGTCGCCGCCGTGGACGAGGACCTCGACCGGCTGACGGAGCGGGAGCGCGAGGTGATGCGGCTGATCGCCCGCGGATACTCCTACCGCGAGGTCGGGGCGGAGCTGTTCATCTCGATCAAGACGGTCGAGACCCACATGTCCTCGGTGCTGCGCAAGCTGCAGCTCTCCTCGCGCCACGAGCTGACCCGCTGGGCGACGGACCGTCGCCTGCTCTGAGCGCCGTCCGGTCGGCCGCTAGGCGGGCGGCAGCAGGCTCGCCCAGGTCGGGCGCCACGCGGGCGTCCGCTGGTCCATCTCCCAGGCGAGGTCCTCGAGGCTGGGTCCCTCGCGGGGGTGGCGGACCTCGAACCAGGACGGGCCAGCTGTCGAAGGCCCGGTCGAAGCTCACCAGCACACCGTCGGAGCTGACCCTGGCGAACAGCCAGGCGCCGGAGTCCTCGCTGCCCTCGTCGCGGTGCAGGGTCTGCAGCACGTTGGTCAGGGTGCGTGCCGCGGGCTCCGGGATCCGGGTGTTCGTGCGGGCGGGCGTCAGCTGGCCCGCCGGGCCAGCACGGCGTGCCGGAACGGGACGGCCGGCCCGTTGATCCGCGACCACTGCACCAGCGAGGGTGGTCGCTGCATCAGCATCCGATCGGCCTCGTGGGCGTCGCGCATCTGGCCGTGGATCTGGTCGCGGAGGCGCGAGCGCACGGAGCCGACCGACGTCGGTGGGGCGTCCGCGCCGGCCAGCCTGACCAGCTCGGTGGCCTCCTGGAGGTGATCGCCGTTCGCGTAGGCCTTGAGCGCCTCCGGCGTCAGCTTCCCGTGGCGGCCGAGCTCCACCACGCGGGGGTCGACGGTGAGCAACGGGCGCAGCAGGTGGAGGGCACCCTCGTCGGGGCAGGAGGTGTTGGTGTCCCACTCGCCGTGGGCGTACCACGCCAGGAACGTCGGCCTACGCTCCTCGGTGGCGTCGGACAGGGCCCAGTCGGGAGCGCCTCGACGAGCGTCCGGCGGCGAGGGCGGGGCGAGCGCCGAGCGACCCCACAGCACGGCCCGGGACCGGTGGGTACGCCGCATCCGCAGCCACGAGTCGTCGGCGTTGTCCAGGGAGAGCACGAGGCTGCGCGAGTCGAGCCGGCAGGAGGTGTCACCGGCTGCTCGGTGCAGTGCTGCCAGGACCACCCAGGACCACCACAGGTCCTCGACATCCGGGAGTTCGTCGGGCTCCACGAGGTCATTGTTGCCCTACCGGGCAACCTCGGCCAGAGAGGCGTCCACCAGCCACTCGACGGGCGCCCGGTCGTCGGTGTAGACGGTCCCGCCGGACAGACCCTTCTCGAGCCGGTCGGCGGTCGCGTCGCTCACCGTGCGCACCTCGCCGGGCACCTCCGCATCGCGCAGCTGCGTCGACGGATCGCCCTCCGAGGTGGTGCCCAGGAGCATCGTGTTGGTGTGGTCGACGGGGTCGCGCGAGACCCGGTCGCTGCCGAACGAGGCACGCAGCGTCGCGCTGAGGACCTTCTCGAGCTGCTGGGACTGCTCCGGGTGGCCGACGTTCATCGCGAGGACGCCACCGGGAGTGAGGTGGTCCTTCACCTCGTCGAAGAACTCGCGGGTGGCCAGGTAGAACGGGATGTAGGGCTGCCGGTAGGCGTCGACGAGGATCGCGTCGTACTTCGTGTCCTGCTGCTGCAGCCAGGGCCGGGCGTCGGCGGCATGGGTGGTGATGTTGCGCCCCCGCAGGTCGAAGAGCTGACGACCGACCGCGGTCACGTCGGGGTCGATCTCGACCGCGTCGATCTTGATGTCGGGGAAGTAGTGCGCCATCGCGCGGGCCGTCGTGCCGGCCGCGCTGCCCAGGATCGCGACCCGCTTCGGGTGCGTGGTCGGCGGCGAAGGGGAGCACCAGCATCTCGTCCCAGTAGCCGCCCGTGAGCCAGTCACCCTTGCGGTAGACCGAGTGCACCGCCTGGCCCTCGTTGAGCTCGAGCTGCCGCTCGCCGTCGGGGCGCTCGATGACGCGGGCGTACTGGTACTCCGTCTCCCGCTCCCAGATCACCTTCCCGCTGCTCGTCGCCGCCTTCGTGGTGCCCACCGGGATCACGATCAGCACGACGATGACCGCCGCGACGATCGCGCCGACCACCCAGCGGCGGCCCAGCCCCGGGAGCGAGACGAGTGCCAGGACGAGCGCGAAGATCAGGAACGTGCGGTGCGTGCCGACCACGGGGATCAGCAGCAGCGACGCGAGGAAGGTGCCCGTCAGCGAGCCGATCGTGCCGATCGCGTAGAGCCGCCCGGCGACCCGGCCGGTGTCGGAGACCTGCTCGACCTTCAGCCGCACGGCGTACGGCGAGACCATGCCGAGCAGCAGCACCGGCACGGCGATCAGCACTCCGACGCCCAGCAACGACCCGACGAACAGACCGCCGGAGAGCTCGTCGAAGGCGGTGACCGAGAGCCGCAGGAACGGACCGCTCACGAACGGCACGAGCGCGAGCAGTGCGGCTGCCCAGATCACGCAGCTGGAGAGGCCCTGCATGGTCGGGTTGCGGTCGGCGAGCCGGCCACCGATGGCGTAGCCGATCGACAGCGCCACCAGCACCGTGGCGATGGTGTTGGCCCAGACGATCGTGCTCGCCCCGAACCAGGGGGCCAGCAGCCGTGCTGCCGCGATCTCGGCGCCGAGGCTGGCCATCCCCACGCAGAACACGACGACCTCGAGCAGGTACCGGGGGCGCGGGATCACGGGGGAAACCTATCGGGGCCGGCCATGGGGACCGCCTGCGCCCGGGACAACGTCGGGACAATCCGGCGATGTGCCCGGGACACCGGGCGCAGCACCGTTGCCGGCATGACAACTCTCCACGCACACACCGTCCGGCCCGCCGAGGCCACCACCACCCGTCCGAGTGCGCTCCGTCGCGTCGCACTGGCCGCCACCGGGTTCCTGACCCTGGCTCTCCCCGTCGTCTTCACCGTCAACCTCAGCCGGATGCTGCTCACCGGCGTCGAGTCCAGCCACCAGTTCCACCAGGCGACCGGCCAGGGGCTGTTCCTGTGCGCCATCTGGCTCGGTGCGCTGATCCCGCTCGCTGCGCGCCGGTTGGTCCGGCCGCCGGCCCTCGTCGGGCGCTGCCTACCGCCACCTCGCGTTCATCGGCGCTGGCGCGGTGTGCGCGGTGGCAGCGACGGGAGGTGGCGCACCGATCCTCGTGGGCGTGATCGCCGTGACCGGTGCCCTGCTGTGGTGGGCGCTGCCGGTGCGACCGAGGCTGCGGTCCGTCGTCCAGGTGGACGCCGTGATGGCGCCGGTCGCGCTGCTGTCGGCGGCGTTCTTCACGCCGTACGCCATCGCCCAGATCGGCCTGCAGAACGCGGCCACCGGGCACCACGCGCAGAACCCGCACTTCTTCGACATGGCCTGGATGGTGGTCACCCTCACCGTGCTCGCTGGGCTGAGCGCGCTGCTGCCGGCCGTGCGGTCGCTGATGTGGTGGGTGGCAGCCGGCACGGTGGTGCTCGGCGTCGCCGGGCTCGCGTTCGGTGAGTCGACGACCTGGTCGCTGCTGGCGCTCGGTCTCGGCCTCCTGGCCACGGCTGCAGCGGCGCTCCGGACCCGACCAGCCCGTCGTCGCTGAAAGCAGTGACCTGGTGCTGAGGACACCTACACTGCGGGCCATGCTGACCGCCGCCCCGCGTGCCGCTCTCGCGGCACGTGGGGCAGCGGTCGTGTCCGTGGTCGCAGCGGTCGTCGCCCTGGTGCTGGTCACCGCAGGGAGCGCCTGGGACCTGCCGTTGGCCGCGCAGATGGTGGTCGACGTGGTGGTGGGGATCAGCTTCCCGGTCATCGCGGCGGCCGTGCTGACGGCCCGGGACCTGCCCCGCGGAACCCGCCAGCTGGTGGGGGTGCTGCTCGTCTCCGGGTTCTGCTCCGGCCTCGCCGCCCTCTGCACGGCAGGTGCTCTCGTGGCCGACGAGTCCAGCCCGCTGGTGTCCTTCCTGGTGCAGATGCAGGCCTGGCTGTGGGTGCCCGGCTTCCTCCCGCTGCTCACCCTGGTGCCCTTGCTCTACCCGGACGGGCTCCTGCCCGGGCGGCTGTGGCGTGCCGCTGCCGCAGCCTCCTGTGTCGGCATCGTGCTGTTCTCGGTAGGCGTCGCGCTGTTCCCCGAGACGGTCCAGGGACAGGTTGCCCTGGAACGGCCGGTCGCCTCCGAGGGCGCAGCCCGGGCGCTGGCGCTGCCGGGCGCGGTGCTGCTGGTCCTCGGCGTGGTCGCCGGCATGACCAGCCTGGTCCTCCGGCTCCGTGCCCCTGACCGGCTGCGACGCCGGCAGGTCGTCGTCCTGCTCGCAGCGGCGGCCGTGCTCCTGCTGGTGACCGCCCTGCAGGGGGTGTTGCCGGCGCCGCTCGACGTGATCCTGCAGGCGCTGGCGGTGGTCCTGCTGCCGATCGCCATCGGGGTGGCCGTCACTCGGCACCACCTCTACGAGCTCGACACGGCAGTACGCCGCGCACTCACGGCAGGCAGCCTCGCGGTGTGCCTCGCCGGGTTGTACCTGACCCTGTTCGCCGTTGCACGGGCCCTGATGCCGGAGTCCTCCGTCCTCGCCTCGGCGCTGGCCGCGGGAGCCACCGGCGTGGTCGTGCAGCCACTCGCGAAGCGGCTCACCGTGGGCGTGGACCGTCTCTTCTACGGCGACCGCGCGGATCCGTTCGCGGTGACGACCCGACTGTCGTCGCGGCTGGCCGAGACCGGACTGGACGTCGCGGCAGTGCCGCAGGTCGTGTGCGACACCGTCGTCGAGTCGTTGCGGCTCGGCGGTGCGGAGGTCTGGTTGTCCGTCGGTGAGCACGGACGCTGCGCCGCGCGGGCCGGCGAGCAGGTGCGCACAGGCGAGCGGTTCGAGCTGCGTCACCACGGTCATCGGGTGGGCTGGGTGGTGGCCGTTGCCCGCACCGGTGCGGTCGAGCTGGAGACGCGCGACCGGGAGCTGCTCGTCGCGATCGCGGACCAGGTCGCGCCGGCGGTCGCGGCCCTGCTGCTGCACGAGCAGCTCCAGCTGAGTCGACAGTCCCTGGTCTCGGCCCGGGAGCAGGAGCGACTGCGGCTGCGGCGCGAGCTGCACGACGGACTCGGAGCGACGCTCGCCGGGGTGCGGCTCCAGGTGGAGTCGGCCCAGGCCGTCGTACACGACCAGTCCGCGGAGCGGCTGCTCGCGTCGGCGTCCGGAGGGATCGCGCATGCGGTGGCCGAGGTGCGCACGCTCACCGACAACCTGCGACCCCCGGCGCTGGACGAGCTGGGGCTGGGACGGGCTCTCGAGCTGCTCGCGGAGCGGCACGCCACCCCGGAGCTCGGCATCGTGGCGGAGATCAACGCACTGCCCGTCATCGAGCCGGCCACCGAGGTGGCGGCGTACCGGATCGCGGCGGAGGCGCTCGCCAACGCGGGCCGGCACGCGGGTGCCCGACGGGTGACCCTGATCGTCGCCACCGACGCTGCGGACCTCACCGTGCGGGTGGTCGACGACGGTCGGGGCGGAGCCGTCGAGGGCTCCACGACCGGGCTGGGGCTGGCCTCCATGCGGGCGCGGGCCGAGGAGATCGGAGGACGGCTGGTGGTCGGTCCGGGTGCGGGTGGTCGCGGCACGGAGGTGCGTGCGGAACTCCCACTGCAGGTGCGGGTGAGCCGATGATCCGGGTGCTGTTGGTCGACGACCATCCACTGTTCCTGGAGGGCGTGCGTGCCGCGCTGGGCAGCGACCCGTCCATCGAGATCGTGGGCGAGGCAGGCGACGTCGCGCACGCGATCGAGGCCGCAGCCGCCACCGAGCCTGACGTGGTGCTGATGGACCTCGGCCTGCCGGACGGTTCGGGCATCGACGCGACCCGATCGGTGCTGGCGGCGTCGCCCGGGACGCGGGTGCTGGTGATGACGATGTCGACCGACGACGACGCGGTCGTGGCGGCGATGCGTGCCGGGGCGCGAGGGTACGTCGTGAAGGGGGCCGGGCGCGGCGACCTGCTCGACGCTGTCCGAACCGTGGCCGCCGGCGGCGCGGTGTTCAGCCCGACCGTCGCCGACCGGCTGGGCAGCTTCTTCTCGGGTCTCGCCGCGCAGCCCGGGCGCGAGCTGTTCCCGCAGCTCAGCGAGCGCGAGCGGGAGGTCCTGGACCTGATGGCCCGCGGCTACGACAACCGCCGCATCGCTCGTGAGCTGTACCTCTCGGACAAGACGGTGCGCAACCACGTCTCCGCCGTCATCGGCAAGCTCGAGGCACCCGACCGGGCCGAGGCGATCCAGCGGGCTCGGCGCGCGGGAATGGGCCAGGCCTGACCGCGCCGCCGGACGTCATACGACTCTGGCCGTCCGAGACGACCCGTGACTCGTATGACGTCCCGGGGGAGGTCAGGGGAGTGGCTGGCAGCGGGGGCACCAGTAGGTCGGACGCTCCTGGCCCGGAGGGCCCAGGTCGGCCTTGCGGATCGGGGTGCCGCAGCGCAGGCAGGGACCGCGGCGGCCGTAGACCCAGAGCTGGTAGCCGCGGCGGGTGTCGGCGGTGGTGATCCGGGTGGGGCGCAGCTTGTTGACCTCGAGGAGCTGCCTGGCCTTCGCGACCATGGCCGGGAGGTCGGGGACGGAGCCCACGGGAGTGAGCGGGTCGACGCGACCGAGGAAGCAGAGCTCCGACTTGTACACGTTGCCGATGCCGGCGAGGTTGCGCTGTTCGAGGAGGGCGTCGCCGATGGTCGCGGCCGGGTCGGCCCGAAGTCTGGCGAGGGCGACCTCGGCGTCCCAGTCCGGACCGAGGAGGTCGGGGCCGAGGTGACCGACCAGGTCTTCCTCCTTCTCGCTGCGCACGAGGTCGAGGACCACCTGGAACCCGACGGCCTCGTGCGACGCCGTGCGCAGGATGACCCGGGCGGTGTGGGCCGGCCGTCTCCACCGCATGCCGACACGGTCGACCTGCCAGGTGCCCTCCATCTTCAGGTGGGTGCGCAGGGTGAGCCCGTTGTCGAAGCGGGTGAGGAGGTGCTTGCCGCGGGAGACGGTGCCGGTGACCGTCGACCCGGAGATGTCGCTGGTGGCCAGCGACGGGATCCGGAAGTCGCTCCTGGTCAGCACCTGGCCGGTGAGCCCGGCGTCGAGCCGTCGCGCCGCCTGGAAGACGGTGTCGCCCTCAGGCATGTCGATCGGCCCGCGTCGCGAGCGCTGTGTCCGCGGAGTGCCTGGCAAGGCGGAGGAGGGAGCCGTGGCGGAGCCACGGCGACTGACGACAACGCAGTCCAGGTGCCCGTGGTGCAGCGCGCAGCAGGGCTGGGCCTCAGCCGGTCGCGCCGGAGTGGCCACGAAGCCGGCGGACTCCATCGCGCGCCGGAGGACCTCGGAGTCCTGGCCCAGGATGCTGGCGCCGTCGGCCTTCTCGACGGTCAGCCGGCCCAGCGCCCCTTCGCGTACGACGCGGCCGAGCGCCTCGATCCCCCCGGCGAGCAGCTCCTCGTCGTCGGTGAACGTGAGCAGCGTCTTGCCGCCCCGCTCGACGTAGAGCGTGAGGGTGCCGTCGACCAGCGCGACGATGGCTCCGGCTTTGCGTCCGGGTCGGTGACCGGACTCCTGCGGCGGCCACGGCAGTGCGGCACCGAACGGGTTGGCCGGATCGGTCGCGGCGAGGGCGAGTGCGGTCGTCTTCTCGGGCCGGTCCGAGTCGCGCGAGTGGGTGCGCAACCGGTCGATGGCCCCTGCCGTGCCGAACTGGGCGGCGCCCAGCCCCTCGACGAAGTAGCCGCGCCGGCACCGGCCGGTGTCCTCGAAGGCGGAGAGCACCTTGTAGGTGGCGGCGAAGCCGCCGGGGGTGCGTTCGCTGACCACGGCACCCCGGGTGACCAGGCCGTGCCGCTCGAGCATCGACTCGGCGGTGGCGTGGGCACGTTTGGTGGGGTCGGTCTCGTGCTCGGGGAGCAGGAACCAGCGACCGGCGACGTCGGGTGGAGCGGCCCGCAGGGCCTGGCCGGTCAGGCGGGGCCGTGACCCGCGGACGCGCGGCGGTGGCCGCTTGACGCGGTGGGCGCTGCGACCGCCACGGGTCAGGGCCCGGAGCGGGGCGAGGGTGTCGTTGCCGACCCGGCCCGACCAGGCGAGGTCCCACAGGGCTGCGGACAGCGCCTTGTCGTCGGAGGTGGAGACCGCGGTCGCCAGCTGGCGGAAGAAGAACGCGCCTCCGCCGGCGAGGGCCTCGAGCACCGCCTCGTGGAGCGCGGACAGGTCGAGCTCGCCGTGGTCCGGCAGGGTCAACGGAGCCGTGTCGGCGAGGTGCAGCGAGACCCACCCGTCGGAACCCGGGAGCCCACCGTGGCCGGCCCACAGCACCTCACCGGTGGTGGTGAGCTCGTCGAGCATCGAGGGCTCGTAGTCGCGGACGCGGGACGGCAGCACGAGCGACTCCAGCGCACTCGCGGGTACGGCGCACCCGGCGAGCTGCTCGACCACGGTGACCACCCCGTCGATCCCGCGGAGTCCACGGCCCCGCTGGGACGAGCCGGTCGAGACCACGTGCTGCCAGTCGGGCAGGAAGCGCGCGAGCGCGACCGGCTCCACCGGCTCGACCTCGTGGCGCAGCCGGGCGAGCGACCGGCGCCGCAGCGAGCGGAGCACCTCGGCGTCACACCACTCGGCACCTGATCCCGAGGGCCGGAACTCGCCCTCGAGCACCCGCCCCTGGCCGGAGAGCCGGGCCAGGGTCTGGTGCACGACGGCCACGCCGAGGCCGAGTCGCTCCGCGACCTCGGCGACCACGAAAGGCCCGTGGGTGCGGGCGAACCGGCCGATCAGGTCGCCCAGCGGATCCTCCACCGGCTCCGTGAACGTGGCGGGGACACCCGGCGGCACCGGGACACCCAACCCGTCACGCAACCTGGCGACGTCCTCGACGACGGCGTAGCGCTCGGTCCCGGACATCAGCACCGGCACGACACGGCGCGCCTCGAGCAGCAACGAGAGCCAGTCGTCGACCTGTCCCGGAGTGGTGCACCGCGCGCGGATCTCCTCGCTCGAGAGGGGGCCGAGCAGGCGCAGCAGGTCGGCGATGCCTTCGCTGTCACGGACGCGCCGATCCTCGGCCAGACGCTGCAGCTCGGCCTCGACCTCGGCCAGCACCTCGGGGTCGAGCAGCTCGCGGAGCTCGGCGCGACCGAGCAGCTCCGCCAGCAGTCCCTGGTCGAGGGTCAGGGCGGCGGCGCGACGCTCGGCGATGGGGGAGTCGCCTTCGTACATGAACGCCGCGACGTACCCGAACAGCAGCGACTGCGCGAACGGCGACGGTCGCTGGGTGTGCACGTCGACCAGGCGCAGCCGCCGTTCGGAGATGCGGCGGTGCAGCGCCACCAGCGCCGGCAGGTCGTAGACGTCCTGGAGCACCTCGCGGACGGTCTCGAGGATGATCGGGAACGACGGGTAGCGCGCCGCCACCTCGAGCAGCTGCGCCGAACGCTGGCGTTGCTGCCACAGCGGCGCCCGGCGACCGGGATCGCGGCGCGGCAGCAGCAGTGCCCGGGCCGCACACTCGCGGAAGCGGGACGCGAACAGAGCCGACCCACCCACCTCGGTGGTCACGATCTGCTCGAGCTCGTCGGGCTCGAAGGCGATCAGCTCGGCGCCCGGCGGGTCCTGGTCGGTCTCGGGGATGCGCAGCACGATGCCGTCGTCGGTGGCCATCGCCTGCGCGTCCATCCCGTAGCGCTCGCGCAACCTCGCGTTGATCGCCAGGGCCCACGGGGAGTGGACCGGGGTGCCGAACGGCGAGTGCACGACCAGTCGCCAGTCGCCGAGCTCGTCACGGAACCGCTCGACCACGAGCTGCTGGTCGTGGGGAACGGCGTTGGTGACCTCGCGCTGCTCCTCGATCAGCGAGACCAGGTTGTCGGCGGCCCAGGCGTCGAGGCCGGCTGCCGTCGCACGGGCGATCGCCTCCTCGCGCGGCATCACCGAGATCTCGCGGGTGAACTGGCCGATCGCCTCGCCGAGCTCGGCGGGCCGGCCGAGGCTGTCACCCGTCCAGAAGGGCAGCCGTCCGGGTTGACCCGGCGCCGGGGCGACGAGCACGCGGTCGTGGGTGATGTCCTCGATCCGCCAGCTGGTGGTGCCGAGGGTGAACACGTCGCCGACCCGGGACTCGTAGACCATCTCCTCGTCGAGCTCGCCGACCCGGGATGCCCCCCGGGCGGAGCCCGAGGTTGACTGAGCGCCGACCAGGAAGACGCCGAACAGGCCGCGGTCGGGGATGGTGCCGCCGCTCGTCACGGCCAGCCGCTGGGCGCCCGGCCGCCCGGTCAGCTCTCCGGAGACGCGGTCCCACACCAGCCGGGGGCGCAGCTCGGCGAACTCGTCGCTGGGGTAGCGCCCGGAGAGCAGGTCGAGCGTGGCGTCGTAGGCGCTCCGGGGCAGGCGGACGAACGACGCGGCGCGGCGTACGACGTCGAACAGCTCGTCGGCGTCCCACGTGTCCATCGAGGTGGCGGCGACGATCTGCTGGGCGAGTACGTCGAGGGGGCTGGTCGGCACGTGCAGTGCCTCGATCCCGCCCGAGCGCATCCGTTCGACGGCGACCGCCGAGGGGACGAGGTCGCCACGGTGCTTGGGGAAGAGCACGCCTCGCGAGATCTCGCCCACCTGGTGGCCGGCGCGGCCCACCCGCTGCAACGCACTCGCCACGGACGGCGGCGACTCGATCTGGACGACCAGGTCGACCGCGCCCATGTCGATGCCGAGCTCGAGGCTGCTGGTCGCGACGACGCAGGGGAGCCGGCCGCGCTTGAGGTCGTCCTCGATGACGGCACGCTGCTCCTTGGAGACGCGACCCGTGATGGGCTCTCGCGACGAGAGGGGCGCTGCGCCTGTCGCTCTGCCCGGACTGGGCCATCGTGTCCGCGGGGGTGCGCGTGGGTCGACCCCTCCGCTCGTTCCTCGCTCCGGGACGCGTCGCTCGACGCTCCCCCGGCGGCTCCGCGCCCCGCGAAGTCCGGTGGCTGAGGAGCCGAGGAACGAGGCGTCTCGAAACCACTGTCCGCTCTCTCCGCCGCGAGCTCGTTGAGGCGGGCGGTGAGCCGCTCGGCCAGGCGGCGGGAGTTGGCGAAGACGATGGTGGAGGTGTGCTGCTCGATCAGGTCGAGCACCCGCTCCTCGACGTGGGGCCACAGCGACCCTGCTCGAGGACCGTCCTCGCCCTCCTCGCCGAGCTCGGTCATGTCCTCGACCGGGACGACGACCTTGAGGTCCCACTCCTTCTGCGAGGCGGGCGCGACCACCTCGACCGGTGCGGAGCCGCCGAGGAAGCGGGCCACCTCGTCGACCGGGCGGACCGTCGCCGAGAGACCGATGCGCTGGGCCGGCTTGTCGAGGAGCTCGTCGAGCCGCTCGAGCGAGACGGCCAGGTGGGCGCCGCGCTTGGTGCCGGCGACCGCGTGCACCTCGTCGACGATCACCGTCTCCACCCCGCGCAGGGCCTCGCGGGCCTGGGAGGTGAGCATCAGGAACAGCGACTCGGGGGTGGTGATCAGGATGTCGGGTGGCGTGGTCTGGATCCGGCGCCGCTCCTGGGGCGTGGTGTCACCGGAGCGCAGGCCGACCCGGATCTCGGGCACCTCGGTGCCGAGACGCTCCGCGGTCTGCCGGATGCCGACCAGGGGCGCGCGCAGGTTGCGCTCGACGTCGACGGCGAGGGCCTTCAGCGGCGAGACGTAGAGCACCCGGCAGCGCAGCTTCTTCTCGGGCACCGGCTCCGTCGCGAGCCGGTCGATCGACCAGAGGAACGCCGACAACGTCTTGCCGGACCCGGTGGGGGCGACGACCAGCGCGTGCCGACCGGCCGCGATCGCGTCCCACGCCCCGGTCTGCGCGGGCGTCGGCTCCGCGAAGGCGGCGGCGAACCACGCCTGCGTTGCCGGACTGAACTGGTGCACCGCTTCATCCTGCCCGACGGCACCGACAGCCCAGCAGGCGTCCTCGAACGCCGGAAGGCTGGTGGCCGGATCTTGCCGGGACGATACTGACCACACTCGGCCGGGAGGAGTGCGATGGCCTCGACGACGCGGATCCGGCTGTGCTCGGTGCTCACGGTCGAGAGCGCCGGCCGGACGTTGACCGGGCGCGAGCTCGGCAGCCGGAAGGCGCGCACCCTGCTCGGGCTGCTCGCGTCCCAGCGGGGTGGTCTGGTGAGCGTCGACGTCATCGCCGAGGTGCTGTGGCCCTCGGACGCACCGGCCGATCCCGCCGCCAACGTGGCCACCCTCGTGAGCCGCACCCGGCGGCTGCTCGGCGCGGAGGTGCTCACCGGCAACCGGGCCGCCTACGGGCTCGTCGCCGGGTCGTGCACCGTGGACCTCGACGAGGCCGCGGCGCTCACGCAGGAGGCGACCGGCCGGCTCGCAGCCGGTGAGTCCGCCCTGGCGGCAGCTGCTTCCCGGCGTGCCCTCGTGCTGCTGGGAAGCTCGCCTGCACTCCCGGACGAGCCCGACGAGGACTGGGTGCTGCGGGTCCGCGCGGAGGCCGACGAGCTCAGGCGGGCGGCCCGGCACGTGCTGGCGCAGGCCGTGACGTCGACCGACCCCGGCGAGGCAGCAGGCGGTCGCCGCGGAGGCCGCGGCCGTGGACCCGTACGACGAACGCGCGGCCCGGGACCTGATGCGCGCCCTGGTCGCTGACGGCGCCGTCGCCGCCGCCTTGACGACGTACGACGAGCTGGCTCGCCGACTGCGCGACGAGCTGGGGATCGATCCCGCTCCACCGACCGTCGCCCTCCACCTCGCGGTGCTGCGTGAGGAGGAGCTGCCGGCCGAGGACACCGGAGGTCCGGTGCGACGGCGCAGTGCCTCGCTCGTGGGCCGGGACGTCGAGCTGGCCGCGATGGACCGCTCCTGGGCGGCCGCCACCGCCGGTGAGGGCGGGTTGGTGCTCGTCGACGGGGTCGGTGGCATCGGCAAGACCCGGTTGCTGGACGCGACGAGCGAGCTGGCCGAGTCGACCGGAGGACTCGCGCTCCAGGGACGGTGCCACCCGGCCGAGCGGTCCTTGTTCCTGCAGCCCTTCGTCGACGCGCTGCGACCGGTCCTGCTCGGCTCCTCGGACGCGGAGCTCGGGGATCTCCTCCGCGAGCACACCGGCCCGTGGGTGCTGCTGCTCCCGGAGCTCGCGGAGGTCGTCGAGGTGAGCACTCCTGTGCCGGCCACCGCGGCGATCGAACGTCGTCGCGCCTACGACGCCGTCGCCGCGGTCCTTCGACGGCTCTCCAGGCGCCGGCCGGTGCTCCTGTCCGTCGACGACCTCCAGGACGGCGGGGCCGCCACGGTCGACCTGCTCGGGTTCCTGGCCGGCAGGCTCTCGGGCGAGCGGGTCCTTCTCGTCGGCGCCGTCCGGGCCGAGGACGAGGCCACCGTCTCGAGGCTGTCCGACCGGGCGTCCCGGCTGACGCTCGCACCGCTGAGCCCTGCCGCGGTCGAGGCGCTGGCCGCGGCGGCCGGCCTCGCGGCGCACGCGGACGAGGTGATGGGCCGGACGGCCGGACACTCGCTGAGCGTCGTCGAGTACCTGCGAGCGCTGGCCACCGGTGAGGCCGGGGTCCCGGAGTCCCTGGCCGCGGCGGTGCTGGCCCGCGTGGCGCGGCTCGATGCGCCTGCGCGCCAGCTGGTCCAGGGGGCCTCGGTGCTGCACGGCCGGCTGGACACCCGGTTGCTCGCCGATCTCGTCGAGATCGCTGAGGTCTCCGCCGTGCGGTTGTGCGAGGAGGTGTCGCTGGCCGGCCTGTTCCAGCGTGACGACGACTCCTACGAGTTCGCCAACGACCTCACCCAGGAGTGCGTCGCCGGCTCCCTCCCTCCCGCACTGTCCGTGGCCTACCACCGCCGCGCCGCCGACCTGCTCATCGACCAGCCAGAGTCGATGGCCGTGCACGCCTTCGCCGCCGGGGATCTCGGACGCGCCGCTCACGGTTGGTTGCTCGCGGGCCAGTCAGCCATGGATCGCTCGGCGGTCGAGGACGCGACGGCGCTCTTCGACCGGGCGGTGAGCGTGGCAGCGGAACCCTCCCTGCGAGGACGGGTGCTGCTCGCCCGCGCGGTGGCTCACGAGGCATCCACGGCCTATGCGCCGGCGCTGGCCGACATCGACGAGGCGCTGGGCCTGGCCCACGAGTCGGGTGACCGGCGTCTCGAGATGGCCGCGCTGCGTGCCCGCGGGGGTGACCCGCCGGTGGGACTACGGCTGCCGATGGCCGACGTCGAGAGAGATCTCGCAGCAGGACTGCGACTGGCCACCGCCCTGGGCGACCGCGTCGCCGAGGCGGACTTCAACGGACGCCTGACGATCCTCCAGTCCAGTCGTCTCCGGCTCGCGACCGCCCTCTCCCGGGCGGAGCTGAGCCTGGCCAGGTCGCGGGCCTCGGCATCGCCGGAAGCCGTGCACCTCGCCCTGGACGGTGTGAAGAACGTGCTCAGCTATCTCGGAGACGTCGACAGGCTGCGCGAGGTCGTCGCAGAGCTCGCTCCTCCGCTGCGCGAGCGCAGGTCCATGTGGCTGCTCCAGTGGGCGGTCTTCGAGTCGGCGTTCGTGGCCGCGTCCGACCGGGACTGGGAGACCGCACGGACGTTGGTCCGCGAGGCGCTCGAGCTCAACGCGCGCTCGGGGTTCACGGCCTACGCCGGCTACTTCCATGCCCATCTCGGCTGGTTCGAACGGCTTGCCGGCGATCTCGACGCCGCGGTGGTGCACGGCCGGCGAGGAGTCGCCGCGACCTCGCCGGTCGAGCACCCGTGGTGGTACGCCACCGCAGCAGGGTTGTTGGCCTGCACGCTGATCGACGTGGGCGCCCACGAGGAGGCCGCGTCGCTGGCGCGGAGCGGGCTGGACGCGGCTGGGCCGGGTGCTCCCGAGGCGTGGAGACTGCGATGCCTGGCCCCGCTGGCCTTCGCCGGCGAGGGCACAGCCGGCGACGCGGCGTACGCCGAGGCGAGCGCGCTGCTCGCCGCGATCGACTCTCCGCCCGGCCACGCCTGGGTGGTCGGAGCGGACTGCTACCTGCTCGTCGCCCGATCGGCACTCCGGCGCGGTGACCGCGCTGCGGCCACGCGCGCCCTCCTGCCACTGCACGAGGCCGTGCCCGTCACGTGGAGTGCGGTCCGGGAGCAGGTCGAGAGGGAGCTGGCTCAGAGCAGCTCGGCCACCAGCTGAGCTGCCCGGGCCGCACCGTCGGTGGGCACCGGCAGGTAGGACACCGGCCGGCCGAGCTCCTCGACGAGCGCCTGGGCGATCCGTGCCGGGTCGGCGTCGCGGTAGTCCATCGCGCGACCTGCGCCGTGTCGTTCGAGGCGGTGGCGCACGTGGACCTGCTGCTCGAAGTGGTGCCCGAGCGGGAAGTACAGGAACGGCCGGCGTCCGGCGGTCAGCTCCATGGTGGTGCTCAGACCACCCTGCACGACGGCGATGTCGCACGCGGCGTGGTGCAGGTCGAGGTCGGGCAGGAAGCCGTGCAGCTCCACGCCGGGAGGCGCGTCCAGGGACGCCGGATCGATGCGAGGACCCGCCACCAGGATCATCCGGAACCCCGGGATCCGCCGTCGCGCCTCGTCGTACGACGCGGCCACGCGACGCAGGAGGTGGCTGCCGACACCGGAACCGCCGACGCTGACCACGCAGACCACGTCGCTCTCGCCGTAGCCGAGCCGCCGGCGCAACGCCGCGCGATCCGTCGCGGCTGGCTGCTCACCCATCACGTAGCCGGTGAAGTCGAAGTGCTCCTCGGTCCACGCACGCGCCGTCGGCAGGTCCGGACCCAGCGGGAGGTCCACCACGTCGGCAGGATCGCCGACGAACACCGACCGGTCGCGCAGCGAGGGGAAGCGCGACACGTGCTCGACCATCTCGGCGTTCAGGTCGGCCGCCAGCATCGCCTCGTGCTCGCCGCCGTCCTGCATCGGCACCCACCCCACGAAGTCGGTCATCCAGGCGAAGGGTGCCCGCTTGAGCCGAGGGTTCTCGTGCAGGAAGTGGTCGAGGTCCCAGGCCTCGTCGCCGACCCACAGGTCGAAGCGCTCGCGCGCCACCAGGTCGTCGAAGACCATGAAGTTGGCGACGAGCACCTCGTCCATGCGCCTGATCGCCTGGAAGGCGTGCAGGTCGTGCTCGCCCGACTCCGACTCGAAGTGGGTGGACTCACTGACCAGGTGGGCCGAGGCCGGGTGCACCCGCTCGCCCCGCTGCTCGAGGAACTCCACCACCGGCGACTGGGTGAGCCACTCCACCTCCACGTCCGGTCGCTGCTCGCGCAGCGCGTCGGCGATCGCGAGGTCCCGCCGGACGTGGCCCAGCCCGATCGGCGAGCTCAGGTAGAGCACCCGGGGAGGGGCCTTGGCACCCCGTGACACCGGGACCGGCGGGGGAGGAGCTCCGGTCACCCGGTCGGTGAAGTCCTTGATGGCGTGGTTGACCACCACGGGGTCGCGGCCCATCGGCAGGTGGCTCCCGCCCTCGATCACGATCCGCTCCGCGCCGGTGAGACGGACGACGGTGTCGAAACGCCCGACTGGCTGGCAGCGGTCGTCGGTGCCGTAGACGACCAGCACCGGACACTCGACCGAGCGCAGCACCTGCTCCGCCTGCTCGACGGTGGTGGCGTACTCGGGGGCGTCCTGGGCGGCCAGCTGCTGCATGCCGCCGCCCTCCAGGGCCCAGCCGACGGCGTCCTCGAGGAGCTTGGTGGAGTGGGGGGTGCTGCAGAGCTCCCCGAAGAAGAACTCCACGAAGTCGGGCCAGTCCTCCAGCCAGTAGTGGCGGTTGTACTTGAGCCACCCCTCGTTGTTCGGCAGCTCCTCGTCGAAGCGCGCCGCCGCCTCACGTTTCGGCTCGAGCGGAGGCGTGCCGTCCAGGACTGACGGCGCGATCGCCACCACACCGAGCAGCCGGTCGGGGTGCAAGGCAGCGCAGATCAGCGCCTGCCACGCGGAGTAGCAGATGCCGACCATGACAGCGCGGTCGATGCCGAGGTGGTCCATCACGGCGATCGTGTCGCCGACGTACTCCAGGTCGCCGTACGCCGCGGTGTCGCTCGGTCGGTCGGACCGTCCGTTGCCGCGCGGGTCGATCGTGACCACCCGGAAGTGGCGTGCCAGGAAGGGCACCTGCGCCTTCCACACCCGGCTGTGCACGATCACGTCCACGGGCGGGAACAGCACGGTGATGTCGCCGTCTCCGAAGGACTCGTAGGCGATCCTCACGCCGTCGCGATCGACGTACCCCTGCTCGTCGGGTTCCCGTGCCCGCATTGCTTTCCTCCCGCGTCGCTTGCCCTGCGACCACCCTCGTCGCGTCGGTTGCAGCGCCGTTGCACTCAGTCGTTGCAACGGGGCTGCAACACCTCTGACGAGAGTTCCTGCCACCAGCATCCACCCGGATGCGCCGACGAGGGAGACCCAGATGTCCACCGACCAGATCAACGAGCAGCAGACCACCCCGGAGACGGGCCAGGAGACAGCCCAGGAGAGCCCACCCGCCATCGACATGGACGTCCTGATGTCCTTCGTCGGGCAGGTCGTCGGGGACCTCGGCGCGACCATCTCCGCGGGCAACGTCCTCATCGGCGAGAAGCTCGGGCTCTACCGCGCGCTCGCCCAGCACCCGACCGACGCGACCGGTCTCGCCGGCGCCACGGGCACCGACGAGCGCTACGTCGAGGAGTGGCTGCGCGGCCAGGCTGCCGGCGGCTACGTGGAGTACGACGCCGCGACCTCGACCTACTCGATGACGCCGGAGAAGGCGTTCGCGCTCACCGACCCGGAGGGGCCGGTCTTCCTGCCGGGAGCGTTCGAGCTCGCCCTCGGTTCGCTCAAGGCCCGCCCGCAGATCGAGGAGGCCTTCCGCTCGGGGACGGGCTACGGCTGGCACGAGCACGACACCGAGGTGTTCTCCGGGTGCGAGCGGTTCTTCCGTCCCGGCTACCTGATGTCGCTGCTGCCCGACTGGATCCCGGCCCTGGAGGGTGTCCAGGCCAAGCTCGAAGGCGGTGGCGAGGTGGCGGACCTCGGCTGCGGCCACGGAGCCTCGACGATCCTGATGGCGGAGGCGTTCCCGAACAGCCACTTCACCGGATCCGACTACCACGCGGGCTCGATCGCCGCCGCTCGCGAGCGCGCGACCGACAAGGGACTCGGCGACCGGGTCTCGTTCGAGGTCGCCGGCGCGCAGTCGATCGAGGCGCGCGACCTCGACCTGGTGACCACCTTCGACTGCCTGCACGACATGGGCGACCCCGTGGGTGCGGCGCGCCAGATCCGCGGCAGCCTCGCCAACGACGGGACCTGGATGATCGTGGAGCCGGCCGCGGGCGACACCGTGGAGTCGAACCTGAACCCGGTCGGGCGGGTCTACTACAACTTCTCCACGTTCCTGTGCGTGCCGAACGCGATGTCCCAGACCGGCGGCTACGCGCTGGGCGCGCAGGCCGGCGAGGCTGCCATCCGGCAGGTCGTCACGGACGCGGGCTTCACCCGCTTCCGCCGGGTCGCGGAGACTCCCTTCAACCAGGTCTACGAGGCGCGCCCCTGACGCGGCTCACTCACCGAAGCGCGTCTCGAGCTCGCGGACCTCCGGCAGGCCGATCAGGTCCGTGAACTCGTCGAACGTGGGCAGGGCGTCCATCGCCGCGATGGGCGTCCCGTCCGTCCGGATGGTCTGCAGCACCGCGCGCACCGCCGAGGTGGCGGCCAGCAACGTCGCGATCGGGTAGATCACCAGCGAGAAGCCGAGCGCGCTGATCCGGTCGAACGTGATCGGCGGGGTCCTGCCTCCCTCGGCCCAGTTGAACACCAGGGGAGCCACGTCGCCGAGCTCGTCGGCCACGCGACTGATGTCGGCCTCGCTGGTCGGCGCCTCGACGAACAGCACGTCGGCCCCGGCGTCGGCGAAGGCCCGCGCCCGGTCGATGGCGTCGTCGAGCCCGTGCACGGCGGCGGCGTCGGTGCGCGCGATCAGCACCAGGTCGGGGTCGCGCCGTGCCTCCACGGCGGCACGGATCTTGCCGACCATCTCGTCGCGGGGGATCACCACCTTCCCGCTCATGTGGCCACACTTCTTGGGCATCACCTGGTCCTCGAGGTGCAGCGCGGCGACCCCGGCCTGCTCGTAGGCGCGGACGGTCCGGATCACGTTGATCGCGTTGCCGTAGCCGGTGTCGGCGTCCGCGATGACCGGGCGCTCGACGGCGTCGACGAGCCGACGGACCTGGTCGACCATCTCGCTGCCGGAGAGCAGGCCCACGTCGGGGCGGCCGAGCTGGGAGGCGCTGGTGCCGAAGCCGGTCAGGTAGACCGCGTCGAAGCCCGCCTGCTCGACCAGCCGCGCCGAGAGGGCGTCGTACGCACCGGGGGCGATGAGCGGGGCCGGCTCGGCGAGCAGGGCCCGCAGCCTGGCCCGGGCTCCCACCGGGCCGCTCAACAGGTCTCCCATCACGGGCCTCCCATGCTTCTCGCTCGATGCCGTGTCGATGTATGCAGTTCTGCGGAATGTACGCCGAACCCTCTTGTGAAGCCAGAAGCCCGACCATAGATTGCACACAATCAAGCGATCGGCCCACCACGGAGCTGTTGAGCGGAGGAACCGGATGGCCACCACGTCCAGCGAGCGGGTGGTCGCCAGCGTGCGGGAGATGATCCTCGACGGCCGGCTCGTCGCGGGGGCCCGACTCGGCGAGGTCGAGCTGGCCGATCGCCTGGGCGTCAGCAGGACCCCGGTCCGTGAGGCTCTCACCCGGCTCGGTGCCGAGGGACTGGTGGAGCTCACGCCCAACCGCGGCGCCCGTGTGGCCACGTGGACCCGCGCTGAGATCGAGGGCATCTTCGAGCTGCGCTCGGCACTGGAGCCCCGGCTGACCGCGCTGGCCGTGGGGGCCGCCTCGGACGCCGACATCGAGGAGCTCGAGGACCTCGCCCGGAGGATGCTGGACGTCGGCCTTCCCGGGAGGTCGCAGGACCTGGACGCGCTGGTGCCGCTCAACCGCGCCTTCCACGGCCGGCTCGTGCAGCTGGCCGACCATGCCGCGTTGGCGAACGCGCTCGCCGCCGCGGTCCAGACGCCGTTGCAGCTTCGCAACTTCCACACCTACGACGACGCGTCGATGCGACGCAGCCTCGCCCACCACGTCGAGATCGTCGACGCCGTCCGGGCCGGTGACCCGACCTGGGCGCAGGCCGTGATGACCGCCCACATCCACAACGCCCGTGCCGTGATGGTGCGGGCGACACCCGTCATCGACCCAGCAGGCACGACCGAACAAGAGGAGACCTGATGACCTATCGGCTCGGAGTGGACGTGGGGGGCACGTTCACCGACGTCCTGCTCGTCGAGGAGTCCACCGGTGAGACCTGGCGGGCCAAGACAGCCTCGACACCGTCGGACCAGTCGGTCGGTGTGCTCAACGGGATCAAGCAGGTCTGCGACGCGGCGGAGATCTCGCTCGCCGAGGTCGCGCAGGTGCTGCACGGCACCACCGTGGCGACCAACGCCATCCTCGAGGGCAAGGGCGCCCGCGTCGGCCTGGTGACCACCAAGGGCTTCCGGCAGGTGCTCCAGATCGCCCGTTCGTTCGTGCCCGGCGGCCTGGCCGGCTGGATCATCTGGCCCAAGCCCGAGCCGCTCGCCGCGTTGGAGAACACCGTGGAGGTCGACCAGCGCGTCGGCAGCGACGGGACGGTGATCCGCGAGCTCGACGAGGACGACGTCCGCGCCCAGCTGGCGAAGCTCTCCGGGGTCGAGGCGCTCGCCGTCTCGCTGATCAACTCCTTCGCCGATCCCACCCACGAGCGGCGCATCGCCGAGATCGCGGCCGAGGTGCTGCCCGACGTGCCGGTCTCACTGTCCTCGGACGTGCTGCCCGAGATGCGCGAGTACGAACGCACCGTGACCACGGTCGCCAACGGCTACGTGCAGCCCCAGGTCAAGCGCTACATCTCCACGCTCAGCGAGCAGCTGCACGAGGGCGGCATCACCGGCGAGCTCGCGATCCTGCGCAGCGACGGCGGGCTGTCGGCCGCCGAGACCGCCACCACCTCGCCGGTGACGATGCTGCTCTCCGGTCCGGCCGGCGGGGTGACCGGCGCGGTGTGGACCGCCGAGCAGTGCGGCTACCGCGACCTGATCACCTTCGACATGGGTGGCACCTCCACCGACATCGCGCTCGTGCAGGACCTGTCGCCGCGCATCGGCCGCGAGACCAAGGTGGGCGACCTGACCGTGCGCGCGTCCAGCGTCGACGTACGCACGGTGGGTGCGGGTGGTGGCTCGATCGCGCACGTCCCCGAGCTGACCCGAGCGCTGCGGGTCGGTCCCCAGTCCGCGGGCGCCGACCCAGGCCCGGCGGCATACGGGAAGGGCGGCGAGGAACCGACCGTGACCGATGCCAACGTCGTCCTCGGCTACCTGCCCTTGGACCTCGCGGGCGGCGAGATCTCGCTCGACGTCGACGCGTCGCGCACGGCAGTGGCGAAGATCGCGGACGGCATGGGCCTCGACTCCCCGGAGGCGGCTGCCGCGGGCATCGTCGACATCGTCAACGAGAACATGCTCGGCGGACTGCGGCTCGTCTCGGTGCAGCAGGGGTTCGACCCCCGCGACTTCGCTCTGGTCGCCTTCGGCGGCGCCGGCCCGCTGCACGCCAACGCGCTGGGTGTGCTCACCGGTGCCTGGCCGGTGATCGTGCCGCCGTCACCGGGTGTGCTGTGCGCGCTCGGCGACGCGACCACCAGCCTGCGCGACGAGTCAGCGCGCACCGTGCTGCGGCGCTTCGCCGACCTGTCCGGCTCCGAGCTCGCCGACCTCCTCCGCGAGCTCGCCGAGAGCGCCGCGGTCAGCCTCACCGAGCAGGGGCTCGACGCCTCCGAGCAGACCGTCGGCTACCAGGTCGACGTGCGCTACCACGGTCAGGGCTTCGAGATCCCGATCGAGGTCGACCCGGACTGGCTGAGCGACCCGGACTCGGCACTGACCCGGCTCTCCGACGGCTTCGACACCGAGCACGAGCGGTTGTTCAGCTTCCTGCTCTCCGTCGACCACGAGCTGGTCAACGCGCGGGCCACCGTGACTGGCCCCAAGCCCGAGGTCGCGGCCGTCCCGCTGGAGGACAGTGCGGGTCCACCCGAACCGCTCTCGAGCCACGAGATCTACGTGTCCGGTGGCATGGTGGAGGCCAACGTCTACGACCGCGGCACGCTGCGTGCCGGCGACGTGGTCACCGGTCCGGCCGTGATCACCGAGATGGACTCGACCACCCTCGTCCTGCCGGACCACGAGGCAACCGTGCACTCCTCCGGGAGCCTGCTGATCAACCCCGCATCGTCCACGAGCACGGAGGGCTGAGCCATGGCACAGATCATCGAGACCGCTGAGGGCACCGTCGAGAAGGCCGACGTCGACCCGGTCACCCTCGACCTGATCGAGAACTCGCTGCGCAACGCCCGCTACGAGATGGACGAGGTGCTGTTCCGCACCGCGCTCTCTCCAGGGATCCGCGAGCAGCACGACGAGTTCCCGCTCATCGCCGACCCCGAGGGAAAGATGGTCGTGGGCCAGTTCGGCCTGTCCATCCCGGACTTCCTCGACGGTTTCGACGGGACCATCGAGGAGGGCGACGTGCTGCTCACCTCGGATCCCTACGCGTGCGGAGCCGCGATCAGCCACGCGAACGACTGGCTGATCGTGATCCCGATCTTCCACGAGGGCCGTGTCGTCGGCTGGGCCTCGATGTTCGGGCACATGTCCGACGTCGGCGGCAAGACGCCGTCCTCGATGCCGACGGACGCGACCACGATCTACGAGGAGGGCGTGGTGATCCCGCCCTTCAAGCTCTACAAGCAGGGTGTGCTCAACGAGGACGCGCTGCGGATCGTGCTCAACCAGGTCCGGGTCCCGGACTGGAACCGGGCCGACCTCAACGGGCTGGTCGCCGCTTGCCGTACGGCGAGCCGCCGGGTCGTCGAGATGTGCGAGCGGTTCGGCACCGCGACGTACCTCTCGGCCCTGGACGCCCTGCTGGAGCGCAACTACGTGGCGATGAAGGCACTGCTCGGGATGGTCTTCGAGGAGGGAAGGACGCTGTCGTTCACCGACTACATCTGCGACGACGGCGTCGGCAACGGGCCCTACGAGCTCAAGCTCTCGTTGACGCGCACCGGCGACAAGGTGCACCTCGACTTCACCGGCTCCAGCCCGCAGGCCGTGGGTCCGATCAACTACTACATCAACGAGAACCTGACCCGGATGTTCTTCGGGATCTACATGATCACCGTCGCGGACCCGCAGATCCTGTGGAACGACGGGTTCTACCCGCTCGTCGACGTGACCATCCCGGACGGGTCCTACTGGAAGCCCAAGCACCCGGCGGCCCTGTCGGGCCGCAACCACGGCATCGGTCGAGTCTTCGACCTGTTCGGCGGACTCCTCGGGCAGACCAACCCGGCCCTGCTGAACGCGGCCGGGTTCTCCTCGAGCCCGCACTTCATGTACTCCGGGCACTACTCCGAGGGCGACCGCGCAGGGGAGTGGTTCCAGCTCTACTCGATCGGGTTCGGCGGGATTCCCGGCCGACCGCTGGGTGACGGTCCGGACGGTCACTCGTTGTGGCCGAGCTTCGTGAACATCCCGTGCGAGTACCTCGAGTCCTACTACCCGTTGCGGATCGAGAAGTGGGAGACCGTCGCCGACACCGGCGGTGCCGGCCTGCACCGTGGTGGCAACGGCGTCGACGTGGCCTACTACTTCGAGGAGCCGGGGATGATCGCGATCCACGACGACCGGTGGCTGACCTACCCGTGGGGCGTGAACGGCGGCCACCCGGGAGCGCGCGGCACCAAGTGGGTGGATCGTGCCGACGGCACGCGCGAGGTGCTGCCGTCGAAGTGCCACGACGTCCCGGTCTCGGCCGGCGACGTGCTGCACTTCGTCACCTGGGGCGGCGGTGGCTGGGGCGACCCGCTCGAGCGCGACCCGGAGCTGGTCTCCCTGGAGGTCCGGCGTGGGTTGGTGACCGCCGAAGGGGCAGCGCGCTACGGCGTCGTGGTCGACGAGCACAACGCGGTCGACGTCGATGGCACCGCCTCGTTGCGCGAGCAGATGCGGGCCGACCGGCCCGACGAGCTGCCCGTCTTCGACATGGGCCCCTCGATCGACGAGCTCCTCGAGCGGTGCGAGGAGGAGACCGGGCTGCCGGCCCCGAAGCGACCGGTGTGGACGTCCTGACCGGACCGCACGGCGACTCCTTCTCCGGCCGTGTCGGCTGGGGGAGCGCCCCGGCCTTGCTGGTGGTGGACCTGTGCCGCGCCTACACCGAGCCGGACGGACCGTTCGCCCTGCCGGACGTGACGGGAGCCGTGGACGCCAACACCCGGCTGCTGCAGGCGGCGCGCGACGCCGGTCGCCCGGTCGTCTGGACCTCGGTGCACTACGCGCCGACCTCTCCGACGGCGGCTGGTTCGTGCGCAAGGTGCCCGCGCTCGAGGCGTTCGCCGACGGCGCGGCCGGCGACTGGGGCGAGCTGAGCCTGCTGCCGCTTGCTGGGGAGCCGGTCGTGGAGAAGCAGTACGCCTCCGGGTTCGCCGGCACCGGGCTCGCCGGGCTGCTGCGCGACCTCGAGGTCGACACGGTCGTGGTCACCGGGGTGTCCACGTCGGGCTGCGTCCGGGCCACGGCGACCGACGCCCTCACCGAGGGCTTCCGACCGATCGTGGTGGCCGATGCCTGTGCCGACCGGACCGAGGAGCTGCATCGCAACAACCTGGCCGACCTCGACGCGAAGTACGCCGACGTGGTCGACCTCGAGGAGGCGCTCGCCCGGCTGGGCGGGTCCACCGGATAACCGGATGAGTGCTGTCACTCCCTCGGACTAGGGTCGGTCCCTGTGACCTCCCCTGCCTCCGAGTCGATGATCCGGGCCACCGACCTGCGCAAGTCCTTCGGAACCTTCGAGGCCGTCAAGGGCATCGACATCGACGTACGCCGCGGCGAGTCGTTCGGCTTCCTCGGCCCCAACGGCGCGGGCAAGTCCTCGACGATGCGGATGATCGCGGCCGTCTCGCCGGTGACCTCGGGGGAGCTGCGCATCCTCGGGATGGATCCTGCCGTCGACGGCCCGGCCATCCGCGGCCGGATCGGCGTCTGTCCCCAGGAAGACACCCTCGACACCGAGCTCAACGTGCGCGACAACCTCTACATCTACGGCCGCTACTTCGGGTTGCCCCGCTCGGTGGTGCGGCAGCGGTGCGACGAGCTCCTCGAGTTCGTGCAGCTCACCGAGAAGGCGAACGCCAAGGTCGACGACCTCTCCGGAGGGATGAAGCGCCGGCTCACCATCGCGCGGTCGCTGATCAACCGGCCCGACGTCCTCCTCCTCGACGAGCCGACCACCGGGCTGGACCCCCAGGCGCGGCACGTCGTGTGGGACCGGTTGTTCCGGCTCAAGCAGCAGGGCGTGACGCTGGTGATCACGACCCACTACATGGACGAGGCCGAACAGCTCGCGCGATCGGCTCGTGATCATGGACAAGGGGCTGATCGTCGCCGAAGGTTCCCCCACCGAGCTGATCCGGGCGCACTCCACCCGCGAGGTCGCCGAGCTCCGGTTCGGCATCGGTGAGCACGAGGCGATCGCGCCGAAGATCGACGACCTCGGCGAGCGGGTCGAGGTGCTGCCCGACCGGATCCTGCTCTACACCAAGGACGGCGAGGAGGCGATCGCCAAGGTGCACGAGCGTGGTCTCGACCCGGTCATGTCGCTCGTGCGCCGGTCCTCGCTCGAGGACGTCTTCCTGCGGCTGACCGGTCGGACGTTGGTGGACTGATGCCCGAGGTGGACGCACAGACGGGGGCCGGGGCCACCGTCCCGCTGCGCACCGGGCCGTTCGCCGGCGCGGGCCGGCTGGTCGACTACTGGGCCACGGTCTACCGCCGCACCTGGAAGGGCAGCGTGATCAGCTCGTTCCTGGTGCCGCTGCTCTACGTGCTGGCGATGGGCGTGCTGCTCGGTGGCTTCATCAAGGGCGACCCGGACCAGCTCGACGGCGCGACGAGCTACCTCGCGTTCGTGGTGCCCGGGTTGCTGGCGGCACAGTCGATGACCACCGTCTTCGGTGAGGTCACCTACCCCGTGCTGGGGATGATCAAGTGGCAGAAGACCTACTACTCGATGATCGCCACACCGCTCACCGTCGGCGACATCGTCTTCGCCCAGCTCGGCTTCGTGCTCTTCCGGGTGGGCACCATCAGCGTCGTCTTCCTGCTCGTGATGGCGCCGTTCGGCCTCTTCGCCTCGGTGACCGGTGTGGTCGCGGCGTTCTTCGTGCAGCTGCTGATCGGGCTCGCGTTCGCGACACCGCTCTTCGCGCTGACCGCGACGATGAAGGACGAGAGCGCGTTCCCGCTGATCTTCCGCCTCGGGATGATCCCGATGTTCCTGTTCTCCGGCGCCTTCTTCCCGATCAGCAACCTCAACCCGGTGATGGAGGCGCTCGCCCGGGTGACGCCGCTCTGGCACGGGGTCGACCTCACCCGGATGCTGCTCCTCGGCAACCTCGACGTGTCGCTGGCGATCGTGCACGTCGTCTACCTCGCTCTGTTCGCCGTCGTCGGGTGGTGGCTGGCGGTCCGTCAGCTGACGAAGCGGTTGGTCGAGACATGAGCGTCCTCAACCGCGCCATCGGACAGCAGCTCGGCGCCCAGCTCACGGTCGGCCAGTCCACCGGTCTGCTCCTGCTGCGCAACTACATCGCCTACCGCGGCGCCTGGTGGGTCTTCGTCAGCGGCTTCCTGGAGCCGGTCTTCTACCTGTTCTCGATCGGCGTCGGTGTCGGCCAGCTGGTCACCGGCTTCGAGTTCAACGGCCAGACCATCCCGTACGCCGAGTTCGTCGCGCCGGGGATGCTCGCTGCGTCGGCGATGAACGGGGCCGTGCTCGACTCGACGTTCAACTTCTTCTTCAAGCTGAAGTACAACAAGCTCTTCGACCAGATGCTCGCGACCCCGCTCACCACCACCGACGTGGCCCGGGGCGAGCTGTCCTGGTCGCTGCTGCGGGGTGGGATCTACTCGGTGGTGTTCCTGCTCGTGATGGTGGCGATGGGGCTGGTGCACTCGTGGTGGGCGGTGCTGGCTGCTCCGGCCGCTCTGCTGATCGCCTTCGCCTTCGGCGGCGCGTGCATGGCGCTGACGACGTACATGCGCTCGTGGCAGGACTTCGACTACGTCACCCTCGGCACGCTCCCGCTGTTCCTCTTCTCCGCGACGTTCTTCCCGATCACCGCGTTCCCGACCTGGCTGCAGTGGGTGGTCGAGGTGACCCCGCTCTACCGCGGCGTCGTGCTGGTGCGCGAGCTCACGACCGGCGCGCTCAGCTGGGGTGCCGCGGTCTCGGTGGTCTACCTGGTGGCGATGGGGCTCGCCGGGCTGGTCGTCGTGGGCAGGCGGCTCGACCGGCTGCTGCTCACGTGATCGACCGGATCCAGTACTGGAACGTCACCGCGCAGGAGCGGGCGGCCGACCACCCTGCCGACGCGCAACGTCCGGGCGGCACGCACCTGGTGCGCGCGATGGACGTGGACGCGGACCCGGCGATCGTCTTCCGGTGGCTGTGCCAGGTCACGGTCGCGCCGTACAGCTTCGACCTGGTCGACAACCTCGGCCGACGCAGCCCCGGCACGCTGACTCCCGGCGCCGAGGACCTGCGGCTCGGCCAGAAGTTCGGGATCGGCCCGATCGTCGACTTCGAGACCGGACGCCACATCACCGCCGTCACGGCGGGCGCCGCCCGGCGGATGTTCGGCGACCTCGCGATGAGCTACCAGGTGGTGCCCGGTGTCCACACCCGCTCGCGGATCCTGGTCTGCATCGCGCTGCCCACGCCGCGGGGGGCCGGACGCCTGTGGCAGGCCCTGCTCAGCGCCGGCGACCTCGTGATGATCCGTCACCAGCTGCACCGGCTCCGGCGGTACGCCGAGGCCACGGACCGGGCCTGAGCCGACCCGCTGGCAGACTGCCTGCCATGGCAGACCTCCCAGCCGGCAGGCACCCGCGGGTGGCCGTGATCGGTGGCAGCGGCTTCTACGAGTTCCTGGACGACCCGACCACGGTCGAGGTGTCCACGCCGCACGGCGACCCGTCCGCCCCGATCGCGGTCGGTGACGTCGGTGGTCGGCCGGTCGCCTTCCTCCCGCGCCACGGGAAGGGGCACGAGTTCCCGCCCCACAAGATCAACTACCGGGCGAACATCTGGGCGCTGGCCAGCCTCGGCGTGCAGCAGATCCTGGCTCCGTGCGCGGTCGGCGGCCTGCAGCCGGAGACCCAGCCGGCGACCCTGGTCGTCCCCGACCAGCTGGTCGACCGCACCACGAGCCGGGTGCAGACCTTCATCGACACCGGCGCCGCCCACGCCCCCTTCGCCGACCCCTACTGCCCCGACCTGCGCGCGGCGATGGTCGACGCGGCCGGTGACGGAGTGATCGACGGCGGCACCATGGTCGTGATCGAGGGGCCGCGGTTCTCCACCCGCGCCGAGTCCCAGAGCTATGCCCGCTCGGGCTGGACCGTGGTCAACATGACCGGTCACCCCGAGGCCGTCCTGGCCCGCGAGCTGGGCCTCTGCTACGCCACCATCGCGCTGGTCACCGACCTCGACGCCGGGGTCAGCAAGGAGGAGTCGGTCGACCAGGCCCAGGTGTTCGCGCTCTTCGAGAAGCACATCGGCCGGCTCAAGGAGCTGCTCGGCCAGGTGGTGGCCGGGCTGCCGTCCCTCGATGGTGAAGGCCAGACGAGACCCTGTGGCTGCGCCGACTGGCTCGCAGACGTCACCCTGCCGTTCGAGCTCCCGGGCCCCACCTCGTGAGAGTGCTGCTCACCGGCTCGTCCGGGTTCATCGGCTCCGCGATCGACGAGCAGCTGACCGCCCGTGGCGACGAGGTCGTCCGGGTCGACGCGCTGATCCCGCAGGCGCACCCCCTCGACGTTCCCGTCCCCGAGGGGGTGCACCGGGTCGACGTACGGGATGCGGGGGAGTGGGCGGACCTGCTCGACGGCGTCGACGCCGTCTGCCACCAGGCCGCGATGGTCGGCGCCGGTGTCACGGTCTCCGACCTGCCGCTGTACGCCGCCCACAACGACCTCGGGACCGCCGCGCTGCTGGCCGCCATGCACGAGCGGGAGGTCGATGCGCTCGTGCTGGCGAGCTCGATGGTGGTCTACGGCGAGGGGCGCTACGCCTGCGAGGAGCACGGCGAGCAGCCGACCACCGCGCGGAGCCGCGAGGCCCTGGACTCGGGCGACTTCGAGAACCACTGCCCGGTGTGCGACCGGCCGCTGTCCTGGCAGCTGGTCCCGGAGGACGCTCTGCTCGACCCGCGCAGCAGCTATGCGGCGAGCAAGCTGGCCCAGGAGCACTACACCTCCTCGTGGGTGCGGCAGGCCGGCGCCCGGGCGATCGGGTTGAGGTACCACAACGTCTACGGCCCCGGCATGCCCCGGGACACGCCGTACTCGGGTGTCGCTGCGATCTTCCGGTCCTCGCTCGAGCACGGCCGGCCGCCGCGTGTCTTCGAGGACGGCGGGCAGATGCGCGACTTCGTGCACGTGCACGACGTGGCCCGGGCCAACCTGCTCTCGCTGGACTCCGTGCTCGACCGGCCGGCCGAGTCGTGGGCGGCGTACAACGTCTGCTCGGGGACCCCGGTCCCGATCCGTCGCGTCGCGGAGATCCTCGCCGAGGCCTCGGGAGGTCCCGAGCCTGAGGTCACCGGCGACTACCGACCCGGCGACGTCCGCCACGTCGTCGCCTCGCCCGAGCTCGCCACCACCGAGCTCGGCTTCACCGCCGCGATCACCCCCGACCAGGGCATCACCGAGTTCGCCACGGCCCCCCTCCGCTCCTGACGCCGAGACGCCCAGACGCCCGAGACGTCACAGATGAAACCCCCAACCCCGCCGAGACGTCGTACATGAAAGGCCAGAACCCGCCGAGACGTCGTAGATGCAATACGGGACTTGCAGGTGTCGTTTCATCTGCGACGTCTCGGCGGCAGACCGGCTTTCATCTGCGACGTCTCGGCGCCCGGCTCGGTCAGTTGGGCTCACCAGCCGGTGAAGAGCAGGTGCTGCACCACCAGGGCGAGGGCGACCTGGACCATCACGCCCACCCGTCGCCAGCGGTGGGGGAGCAGGGCGCAGGAGATCAGCAGCCAGGGCACGAACGGAAGCCAGATGCGCTCGACCTCGGCGCGACTCATCTGGGACAGGTCGGCCGTGAGCACCATCAGCACGGCCGCTCCGGTGAGCCACCGGATCACGCGCACCTGGTCGGGGGCAGGGGTCTCCGCCGTACGCCGGCTCAGCAGACCGGCCACCCCGGCGAAGGCGAGCGGCCCGGCGCTGAACGCGAGCGCGGCGAGGTTGCCCCAGTTCCAGTACTCCGGGGGACGGTTGCTCGCGACGCCGGCCCAGTAGCGCTCGCGGAGCACGGGCAGTGCCTCCCACCAGCTGAAGCCGTACGCCGCGAACGTGAGCACCACCGCCAGGGCCGCCACCACCGCCCACGGCAGGGGCCACCAGCTCCGGGCGACCACCAGCACCGCGGTCGCGAGGAGCCCCATCAGGGGCAGGCCGTAGGACAGCATCACGGAGTAGCCGAGCAGCAGACCGGCGAGCACCCCCCAGCCCGCGAGTCTCCAGCTCCTCGTCGCGACCGCGGAGGCCGCGAGGGCCGCGATGCCCCACGCCGCGACCGCGGCGAACATCGCGTCCGCGCTCACTGCCTGCCAGATCGCCGCCGGGCCGAAGACCAGGAACGGTGCGGCCCGGCGGGCCATCTGCTCGGCACCGAGCAGGCGCAGCGTCACCATCACGGCGAGTGCGGTGGTGGCCGCGATCAGGGTGACGACGACCCCGGCGGCGAACCCGTCGCCGAGACCGATCCGCGAGAGAAGGACGAAGAATCCCAGCGCGCCCGGCGGGTGGCCCGCGATGTGCACCGGCCAGTTGGCGTTCGGGATGGTGTCGGGCAGGTTGTCGTAGGGGATCCGGGAGATGAAGTGGGACAGCGCTGCCGGGAAGTCGGTGATCGTGCGGGCGACCCGGAGGTACTCGTACTCGTCCTGGAGCACCACCCCGATGCCGTCGCGGCCGTCCACGAAGGCGAGGCTGAACAGCCAGGCGACCCCGCCGACGTACGCCGAGACGAGGAGCTGCCACCAGCGCAGGCGCTGCGCCAGCGGGACCGCCCACCAGGCGGCGAGCACCCCGACCAGCACGGACGGCAGCGTGCCCGGTCCGAACCGGGGATCCCACTCGGCGTGCAGCGGCGGGAAGTAGCGCACGTGCACGTCCCAGCCGGTGACGGCCGGCAGCGCCATCGCCAATCCGGCGAGGCCCACGGCTACGAACAACCCCAGTAAGGGAGCCAGCGGGAAACGGGCTCTCGAGGTCATGGGGCCCAAGAGTAGGAGTCACACGGCAATCCGACGGGATTCGACCAACCGGGAAACACACCGCTTACGGTGAGGGGAGATGGTGATGAGCCAGGACAGCTGCGACGTGGTGATCCCCTGTCGCGACGAAGCGCCGGCCCTGCCAGCGCTCCTGGCCCTCGTCCCGAACGGCTTCCGTCCGATCGTGGTCGACAACGGCTCGCGCGACGACACCGCCGAGGTGGCTCGCCGGCTCGGCGCCACGGTCGTCATCGAGCAACGTGCCGGCTACGGCGCAGCCGTGCACGCAGGGCTCGAGGCCGCGACCGCGGAGTACGTGGCCGTCATGGACGGTGACGGATCGATGGACCCTGCGGAGCTCGTCGGGCTGCTCGACGAGGTGCGGAGCGGGCGGGCCGACCTCGCGGTCGGTCGTCGGCGACCCGTCTCCCGCGGGGTGTGGCCGTGGCACGCCCGGGTGGGCAACGCGATGGTGCTCTGGTGGCTGCGTCGCCGGATCGGGCTGCCGCTGCACGACATCGCTCCCATGCGCGTGGCCCGTCGAGAACAGCTCCTGGCCCTGGGCGTGGAGGACCGCCGTTTCGGATACCCGGTCGAGCTGCTGCAACGGGCCGGTGCCGCGCACTGGCGGTTCGTCGAGCGCGACATCAGCTACCACCCACGTGCCGCCGGCACGAAGTCCAAGGTCTCGGGCTCCGTGCTGGGCACGATCCGCACCGCCCGCGACTTCGCCCGGGTGCTCGCATGAGACCGCCGGTCGCACTGGTGGTCGCCAAGGCGCCGGTTCCCGGCACCGCGAAGACCCGCCTGGGTGCCGTGGTCGGGATGGACCGCGCCGCCGACCTCGCCGCAGCAGCACTCCTCGACACGATCGAGACCTGTGTTGCGGCGTACGGCGTCGAGCGGTGCCACCTCGCGCTCGAGGGAGACCTGGCACGAGGTGCCGGCGCCGAACAGCTCGGCGACGCGGTCGCCGGCTGGACGATCCACCCCCAGCGCGGTGCCGACTTCGCCGAGCGGCTCGTCAACGCCCACCACGACGTGGCCGCAGCAAGTGGCGCGCCGGTCGTGCAGGTCGGCATGGACACCCCCCAGCTCGACGCCCGTGCACTCCTCGAGGTCGAGGCGATGCTCACCGGCCCCGACGAGGCCGTGCTCGGTCCGGCGTACGACGGTGGCTGGTGGCTCCTCGGCGTCGGCGGACCGCACCTGCTCGACCACCTCGGCACCGTGCCCATGTCCACGGACGAGACCGGCGAGCTGACCAGGCAGGCACTCGCGAGGGCGGGCGCAAACCTCCGCGAGATCGGGCTGTTGCGCGACGTCGACGACGTGGTCGACGCCGATGCCGTCGCCGGGGCTGCCCCCGGGACCAGGTTCGCGAGGGCGTGGCGATGAGCACGGTCGAGTCGGTCGACGGACCACTGCAAGCGGCCAACGGCAGCTTCACCGAGGTCTTCGCCCTCGCGCTGCGGGGCGACCCGACCACCGTGCGCGGGGTCTACCCGGACGAGCGCACGCTTCCCGTCCACGACTGGCTGCGACCCGCGAGCCACTCCGACCGGCTGCTGCTGGGCCACTGCCGGGGCGCGACCCTGGACGTCGGTTGTGGCCCTGGCCGGATGAGCGCCCAGCTGGCCGAGCTCGGCCACTCCGTCCTGGCCGTCGACGTGGTGCCCGAGGCCGTGGACCTGGCCAGGGCCCGTGGCGTCGCGGCGATGCACCGCAACGTCTTCGACCCGATGCCGGGCGAGGGACTCTGGGACACCGTCCTCCTGGCCGACGGCAACATCGGCATCGGGGGCCAGCCCGGCGCGCTGCTGCGTCGCTCGGCCGAGCTGCTCGTCGCTGGTGGACGGGTCGTCGTCGACCTGGCCTGTCCCGGCACCGGGCTGCAGCTGCACGACGCGCAGCTGGTCAGTGCCGGCACGACGTCGCGGGTGTTCCCGTGGGCGCAGGTCGGGCCCGAGGCCATCGGGTGGCTCAGCGCGTCCGCGCGCCTCCGTCCCCGGCGCGTGGGGGAGCACCGCGGCCGCTGGTTCGCGGTACTGGAGCGATGAGACGCCCACCCGTCCCCACCGAGGCCTCGTTCGCGTCACCGGCACGACACGAGGCCCTCACCGCGCGGATCGGGACCTACCTGGGCATCGCCTTCGGCCTGTGCTTCGCCACCGGCCTGATCAGCCACTGGTACTACCTGTACGACGCGCCGTTCTTCCCGCCGACCCATCCCGTCTGGGGCTACCGGATCACGCAGGGCGTGCACATCCTCTCGGGCATCGCCGCGATCCCGCTGCTGCTCGTCAAGCTGTGGAGCGTCTACCCGAAGCTGTTCGCCGCGATCCCGCGCGATCGCAAGCTGCTGGCGCTGGACCTGGCCGAGAAGGGCTCGATCGCCGTCCTGGTGGCGTCGTCGATCTTCCAGCTCGGGATGGGGCTGGCCAACCAGGCCCACTGGTACCCCTTCTCCTTCTCCTTCCGCTCGACCCACTACGCCGTCGCCTGGATCGCGATCGGTTCGCTGGTCGTGCACATCGCGGTCAAGCTGCCGATCATCCGCCGGGCCTGGGCCGGCCCCCTGCCGGAGCCCGAGTCGAGCCGGAGTCCGACTCGTCGTACGCCGGACCCAGCCGGCGCACCATCCTGCGGACGGCCCTGCTCGCCTCGGGGGTCGCCGTGCTCGCCGCGGCGGGCAACACCGTGCCCTGGCTCCGCAGGATCTCGGTCTTCGCGGTCCGCGACGGGGAGGGGCCCCAGGGCGTGCCGATCAACCGGTCAGCCGTGGCCGCCGGAGTCACCGAGACCGCACGTGCCGCCGACTTCGAGGTCACCCTGCTGCACGGCGACCGTGAGGTCGCCCTGACACGAGCGCAGCTCGAGTCGATGACCCAGCGCACCGAGTCCCTGCCGATCGCCTGCGTCGAGGGGTGGAGCGCCTCGGCCACCTGGAGCGGCGTGCGCTTCTCCGAGCTCCTCGACCTGGTCGAGGCACCGAAGGACGCCAACATCAAGGTGACCTCGCTGCAGACCAAGGGCGCCTTCGGGGTCACCCAGATCCCGGCCTCGTTCGCCCGTGACCCGCGGACGCTGCTCGCACTGCAGCTCAACGGCGGCGACCTGACGATCGACCACGGCTTCCCGTGCCGGCTGATCGCGCCCAACCGTCCGGGCGTGTTCCAGACCAAGTGGGTCACCGAGCTGGAGGTGCTGTCATGAGGACGCGCCTGCTGATCGGTGGTGTCGGCGTGTTGATGGGTGCCTTCGGCGCGCTGCGCTTCCTGCAGCTCGACCTCGACGACATCGTCAACGCGGTCCTGTTCCTCGCCGGCGGTGTGATCGTCCACGACGGCTTCATCGCGCCGCTCACGGTCGCTCTGGTGTTCCTCCTCACCCGGGTCGTCCCCAGCCGGATGCGCACGGCGGTCACGATGGGGCTGGTCGTGCTCGGCACCGTCACCGTGACGGCCATCCCGGTGCTCGGCGGCTTCGGGGCGCGTCCGGACAACCTCACCGTGCTCCCGCGCAACTACGTGCTCGGCTGGTTCGTCTTCGCTGCGCTGGTCCTGGTGGTGACGGGTGTGGCTGCACTCCGTGCTCCGAGGAAGCACGACGAGCACGAGCGGGCCTGATGGTGCGGACCTGCAGCCAGGCGTGCACAATCGCCGGGTGAACATCGAACCGGACACCAAGGACTGGACCTGGGTCGTCGACCAGCCCTGCCCGGACTGCGGCTGGGACCCGAGGTCGGTCTCCCGCGAGCAGCTCGCCGACGAGATCCACGCGAACACCCGCGGCTGGTACGACGTGCTGGCCGACGCCGACTTCGCCGTACGCCCTGCCCCGCACGTCTGGTCCCCGATCGAGTACGCCTGTCACGTGCGTGACGTGCACGCCCTGTTCGCCCAACGAGTCCGGCTCATGCTCGACCAGGACGACCCGACCTTCGCGAACTGGGACCAGGACGCCACCGCGGTCGAGCAGGCCTACGACCTCCAGGACCCGGCCGACGTGGGGATCGAGCTGGTCGAGCGTGCTGCCGAGGTGGCGGCCGTCTACGCCGGCGTCGAGGGCGAGCAGTGGCAACGCACCGGTCGGCGGAGCAACGGCTCGGTGTTCACGGTCGAGACGATCGGGCGCTACCACCTGCACGACGTGGTCCATCACCTCTGGGACGTCAGCATCACCCCGGACCGGGCCCCGGCCCCGAAGTCGGCCCCGAAGACGCGTGAGGCACAGCGAGTTCTGGGTCCGCATGGACCAGGCGCTCGGGCCGCGGTACGCGCGGTCGTGGGCGGAGCAGCACGTGCTGCGCGACCTCGACGGCCGCACCGTCGAGGAGGCCCTGGCGGCCGGCGAGCCGCCGAAGGTGGTGTGGCGCGCGGTCTGGGCCGAGCTCGAGCTGCCGCCTCGCGAGCGCTGAGGGTTCACGCGGTCGTCACCCAACCGTGACGTCGCAGGGGGTGCCGCGGGATCGGCGGGCCGACTAGCGTGCCTGGAGTCCGACTCGGAGGATGAAACGGGAGTTCCCATGCGCACCACCCAGCGACGCCTGCTCGGCGTCCTCGCCGCGGGGGCCTGCGCTCTCGCCACCCTCGGCACGACTGTCTCCAGCGCCGACGCCGCCGGCCCGAAGCACCCGAAGCCGCGCCACCACAGCTCGCTGGTGCCGATCCAGCTGCTGTCGTTCAACGACTTCCACGGCAACCTCGCACCGCCGAGCGGCTCGTCCGGGCGGAACGTGATCGGTCACGAGATCGACGCCAAGACCGACCAGCCCAAGGACATCACCGCCGACGCCGGTGGGGTCGAGTACCTCGCCACCCACCTGAAGCAGGCCCGCAAGGGACACCGGAACAGCCTGACCGTCGCTGCCGGCGACATCATCGGTGCCTCGCCGCTGCTCTCGGCGGCCTTCCACGACGAGCCGACCATCGAGTCGATGAACAAGCTCGGCCTCGACGTGACTGCCGTGGGCAACCACGAGTTCGACGAGGGCTACAAGGAGCTCCAGCGGATGGCGTTCGGCGGCTGCATCGCCGACGGGGCGGGGCAGAACAACCAGAACTCCTGTGCCGCCCATGAGTTCCGCGGGGCGGACTTCGACTACCTGGCGGCGAACGTGCGCTACGCCGGCACGAACGAGACGATCCTGCCGTCGTACTCCATCAAGAAGGTGCACGGCGCGAAGATCGGGTTCATCGGGATGACCCTCAAGGACACCCCGAGCATCGTCACCGCCAGCGGCGTCGCCGGACTGGAGTTCACCGACGAGGTGCGCACTGCCAACGCGCTCGTGCCGCTGCTGCGCCGCAAGGGCGTCAACGCCATCGTGGTGCTCATCCACCAGGGCGGGAACCCGGAGCCGGAGAAGTGGACCGACCCGGCGACGAAGAAGACCTACGACGTGAACCCGACGTACGACTACACGTGCGGCAAGGGCGGCAAGCTCGCCGCGTCGTCCCCGATCCTGCCGATCGCGGCCAACCTGGACCCGGCGATCGACATGGTGGTCTCGGGTCACACGCACCAGCCCTACGTCTGCAAGGTCAAGGACCCCGACCGTCGCTGGCGGTTGCTCACCTCGGCCTCGTCGTTCGGCCGGCTGTTCACCGAGACCAACCTGGTCTACGACAAGCGCACCCGCGACATCGTCCGGGGCTCGGTCAGCGGCAGCAACCTGCAGGTCAGCCGCGACGTCCCCAAGGACGCGGCGCAGAGCGCGCTGGTGGCGGAGTACACGAAGCTGGTCGCACCGATCGCCGACAAGGTGCTGGGCACCATCACCGCGGACGTGACCAAGCAGCAGAACGCCGCCGGCGAGAGCGCGCTCGGTGACCTGATCGCGGACGCCCAGCTGGCCGACCCCTCCGTCGTCACCGGCGGTCAGAAGCCGGTCGTCGCGTTCATGAACCCCGGCGGGATCCGCGCCGACCTGAGCTACGCCCCCCAGCCGCCGCCCAAGGTGGATGCACCGGGACAGGTCACCTACGAGGAGGCGTTCACCGTCCAGCCGTTCAACAACTACCTGGTCTCGCTGACCCTGACCGGCCAGCAGATCTACGACGTGCTGGCCCAGCAGGTGACCGGGTCGAACGCCCCTGCGGAGAACAACAAGATCCTGCAGGTCTCGAAGGGCTTCAGCTACCAGCTCGGCGCCTCGGGAGCCGTTCCCGGCAGCGTGCGGATCAACGGCGAGCCGATCAGCCTGACCGGGTCCTACCGGATCGTCACGAACAACTTCCTCGCCGACGGCGGGGACGGGTTCAAGGCGTTCGCGTCCGGGACCTCGAGGTACTTCGGTGGGCTCGACATCGACGCGTTCGCGGACTACCTGGCGGCCAGCTCGCCGTACACCCCGGGACCCCTGACCCGGATCACCAAGTAGCCGTTTTCTCCCTCGCACGTCCGTGCGTGTCGCACTTGGGGTCGAACACCTGTTCGTACTACCGTCGTGCGCACAGGCAGGGGTCGACACCCGGTTCTCCACAGGTGGGGAGCCACGCAGAGTGGTTGTCGGTGGCGGCTCCTAACGTCTGGCAGGACACAGGTCAGACAGCAGGGGCCAGACAAGCGCCACGGGCGCACGAGACGTGAGGGACGAGATCATGGCGGCAGCCGACAACAACCGCGAGAAGGCGCTCGACGCAGCGCTGGCCAACATCGACAAGCAGTTCGGCAAGGGTTCGGTGATGCGCCTCGGCGACGAGATCCGCGCGCCTCTCGAGGTGATCCCCACCGGGGCGATCTCCCTCGACATCGCCCTCGGCCTCGGCGGCCTGCCGCGTGGCCGCGTGGTGGAGATCTACGGTCCGGAGTCCTCCGGCAAGACGACCGTCGCGCTGCACGCCGTGGCCAACGCCCAGGCCGGTGGCGGCATCGTGGCGTTCATCGACGCCGAGCACGCCCTCGACCCGGAGTACGCCCAGCGGCTCGGCGTCGACACCGACGCGCTGCTGGTCTCCCAGCCCGACTCCGGTGAGCAGGCGCTCGAGATCGCCGACATGCTGATCCGGTCCGGCGCCCTCGACCTGATCGTCATCGACTCGGTGGCCGCGCTCGTGCCGCGCGCCGAGATCGAGGGCGAGATGGGTGACAGCCACGTCGGCCTGCAGGCGCGGCTGATGAGCCAGGCGCTGCGCAAGATGACCGGTGCGCTGAGCAACTCCAAGACGACCGCGATCTTCATCAACCAGCTCCGCGAGAAGATCGGCGTGATGTTCGGCTCGCCCGAGACCACGACCGGTGGTCGCGCGCTGAAGTTCTACTCCTCGGTCCGCCTCGACGTGCGCCGCATCGAGACGCTCAAGGACGGCACCGAGATGGTCGGCAACCGCACCCGCGTCAAGGTCGTCAAGAACAAGGTCGCCCCGCCGTTCAAGCAGGCCGAGTTCGACATCATGTACGGCCTGGGCATCAGCCGCGAGGGTGGCCTGATCGACGTCGGCGTCGAGGCAGGTCTCGTCCGCAAGGCCGGCGCCTGGTACACCTACGAGGGCGACCAGCTCGGCCAGGGCAAGGAGAACGCCCGCACCTTCCTGCGCGACAACCCCGACCTCGCCAACGAGATCGAGAAGCGCATCCTCGAGCAGCTCGGCATCACGCCGTCCGTCGACGCCCCGGCCGACGCGGACGCCGGCGGCTTCAAGGCAGATGCTCCCGGGATTGACCCGGATGGCATCGACTTCTAGGTCGCGCTGGCCCACCGAGCCCAGCAAGGACCTGGATGCGGGCCCCGAGGCCGACCCGGAGTCGGTGGCCCGCAAGATCCTGCTCGACCAGCTGACCGGGCGCGCCCGGACCCGGTCCGAGCTGGCCACCAAGCTCAGCGCCCGCAACGTCCCTGACGACATCGCCAGCCGCCTCCTCGACCGGTTCGAGGAGGTCGGCCTGGTCGACGACGCGGCCTTCGCCCGCGAGTGGGTGGCGCAGCGTCAGTCCGGCAAGGGGCTGGCGCGCCGAGCGCTGGCGCAGGAGCTGCGCCGCAAGGGGATCGACGACGAGATCGTCCGCGACACCATGGACGAGGTGGACCCCGACGACGAGGTCGAGGCCGCCCGCGCCCTGGTGCGCAGCAAGCTCCGCTCGGTGCAGAACGTCGACCACGACAAGGCCGTCCGCCGCCTGGTCGGGATGCTCGCCCGCAAGGGCCACTCCAGCTCGGTGGCGTTTTCTGTGGTGAAAGAGGAACTGGGTTCTACAGACAGCCAGCTACCCGAACTGAGCAAGGAATGCCTGTCCCTCTTCGGAGAAGCGGCCGTGCTCCCGAGCCACTCTGGCCCACCGGGCCGTCATCGTGGCGAACCGCATCGGGTTGTAGATGTCCTCCTCGCGCGACCACAACCCGTCGCCGGCGTAGGTGAGGATCGTCAGGTTGCTCTCCTCGTGCACCGAGCCGTCTCCCGGGTCGGGCATCAGGTTGCGGACCTCGCAGATCACGCGGCGGGTGGGGGCGTCGACCACGTGCCAGGCCATCGGGAAGCTGGTCATCGTGTTCCCCGGGAACGACGTCATCGTCCTCACCACCCACGACCTGATCGCCTCGCGTCCGGTGAACGTGCCGAAGGCGTGCTCCTCGTAGGTCGCGTCCTCGGTGAAGAGGTCGGCGAAGCTCGGCCAGTCCCCGGAGGCCACGATGCCGGTGACCGCTGCCTGGTAGTCCGCGAAGGCGCGCTCGATCTCTGGCTGGGTGATCCCTGGGCGATCTCGGTGTCCACAGCAGCATCCAAGCAGTCAGACTGGGCCCGTGCTCATCGAACTCACCCGGTCGCAGGTCGGCGACGAGGAGTCGTGGGCCGAGGCCGCGGACCGGGTGGCCGCCGACGCGGGGAGCACCCACCGACCGGTCCTCGCCGTGGACCTGTCGGGCGACCCACTGAGGTTCCAGGTCGACGACCAGCACACGTTCGCCCTGCGACCGATGACCGAGGGCGACTACCCCGACGTGGTGCGCTGGGTGAACACGCCGCACGTCGCGAAGTGGTGGGACGGCAACCGCGACCTCGAGCACGTGGCCGACTACTACGGTCCGGGTCTGCGGGGTGAGGACCCGGTGCGGTACTGGATCTGGGAGGTCAACGGCCGCTCGGTCGGGTTCTGCCAGGACTACCGGATCGCCGACCACCCGGAGTACGCCCTGCTGTGCACCCGCCCGGACGCGATCGGCTTCGACTACGTCATCGGCGAGGCGAGCCGGGTGGACCGGGGGCTGGGCACCAGCCTGCTCTGGGTGTTCCTGCGCGACCTCGTCGTCCCGGCGTACGACGGGGCGAGCGAGCTGTTCGCCGCCCCGGACCACCGCAACACACGCTCGCTGCGGGTGCTGGAGAAGCTGGGCGCCACCCAGGGACTGTGGTTCGACGAGCCCAACTGGCAGGGCGGCGTGGACACGGTCGTCGGCTGCAGCATCGACGTGCGCAGGGTGCTCCGATGGGCGTGACCCGTGTGGGCATCTCCGGGTGGACCTACCCGCCCTGGCGTGGCGACTTCTACCCGAAGGGACTGCCGCAACGTCGAGAGCTGGAGTACGCCGCCTCGCAGCTGAGCTCGATCGAGATCAACGGCTCGTTCTACTCGCTGCAACGCCCGTCGAGCTGGGCGAAGTGGCGCAGCGAGGTCCCGGACGACTTCGTCTTCGCGGTGAAGGGTGGCCGCTTCATCACCCACCTCAAGCGCCTGCGCGACGTGGAGGCTCCGCTGGCCAACTTCTTCGCCTCGGGCGTGCTGGCACTCGGCGACGCCCTCGGACCGATCCTGTGGCAGCTCCCGGCGACGTTCGACTACGACCACGACGTGCTGGCGGAGTTCTTCTCGCTGCTGCCACGCACCACCACCGAGGCGGCCCGGCTCGCACTGCGCCACGACGACCGGCTGACCGGAGACCGGCTCTGGTCGGGAGAGGTCGCGGAACGACCGCTGCGCCACGCCCTCGAGCCGCGGCACCACGGCTTCGCGAGCGACGCCGCACTCGCGCAGCTCGAGGAGTCGGACGTGGCCCTCGTCGTGGCCGACTCCGCCGAGAAGTGGCCTCGGTTCGAGCAGGCCATCGGCCCGATCCTCTACGTGCGCCTGCACGGTGACCAGGAGCTCTACGCCAGCGGCTACACCGACGCCGCGCTGGACCGCTGGGCCGAGCGGATCAGCGAGTGGACCGTCCGACGGCCGGGACGCCTTCGTCTACTTCGACAACGACATGAAGGGTCACGCCCCGTGGGACGCACGGAAGCTGATCGAGCGGCTCGACAGGTGAGGCTGCCCACAAGACGTCCGCCCGACGCTCGCCGGCCCTAGGGTCACGCCCATGAGCCGAGTCGTCGACCTGTACGCGAAGTCCCACGCCATCCCGTTCGTGGGGGACCGGTTGTTCTCCTTCGCGTTCAGCCAGGTGGCGCCGTACTTCTGGACCATCCGGCCGCGGTTCACGGTGATCGAGCCCAACCATGCCGAGGTGGTGATCCCCAAGCGCCGCGGGGTGAAGAACCACATCGGCACCGTGCACGCGATCGCCCTGTGCAACGGCCTCGAGGCGGCGATGGGCGTGCTGGCCGAGGCGAGCATCCCGAGCGACAAGCGCTGGATCCCGAAGGGGATGGAGGTCAGCTACACCGCGAAGGCGACGACCGACATCACCTGCATCGCCGAGACCGACCCGGAGCAGTGGACCGGCGAGGCTCTGTCCGATCAGGGGGGCGACGTCGGCGTACGCGTGAAGGGCGTGCGGACCGACGGCACCGTGGTGATCGAGGGTGTCATCAGGCTCTGGGTGACGCCGAAGAAGAGCTGAGCGTTCGGCTCAGAGCCCGCCGCCACCCGGGCCGGCGTCCTGTCCGACCATCGGCACCTCGAGCTTCTGCTCGCCGACGTACTTCTTCTGGACCCAGGTCGCGATCGCGGTGAGCAGCAGGTTGACCGAGACGTAGAACACCGCGAGCACGATGATCGTCGGCACGTGGTTGGCGAACTCGATGTAGATCGACTTCCCGACGCGGGTGAGCCCGGGCGCGACGATGATGTAGCCGAGGCTGGTGTCCTTCAGGGCCACCACGCACTGGCTGATGATCGCGGGGATCATGATCTTCACGGCCTGGGGGAGCAGGACGATGTTCATCACCTGCGACTTGCGCATCCCGATGGCGTACGCCGCTTCCGTCTGCCCCTTCGGCACAGCCAGGATCCCGGCCCGGAACACCTCCGCGAGCACGGCTCCGTTGTAGAACGTCAGCGCCACGACGACGCTCCAGTAGCCGGCTCGCTCGATGCTCAGCCCGCCGAAGACGCCGTAGAAGAAGAAGATCATCAGCATGATCACCGGGACCGCCCGGAAGAACTCCACGACCAGCCAGCACGGCCAGCGGACCACCGCGTGGTCGGAGAGCTTGCCCACCCCGAAGACCAGCCCGAAGACGACCGCTCCCAGCACCGCGGTGAAGGCCATCTTCAGGGTGTCCAGCAGGCCCTGGAGCAAGGCTTCGACGTACTTGGGAGTGATGTAGGGCTCCCACAGGTCGTAGGCGAACTGACCGGCGGACTGCAGCTTCCACACCACCAGCGCGATCAGCGCGATCAGCGCGACCACGCCGATCACGGTGTAGAGGCGGTGTCGGGCGCGGGTGGCCGGGCCCGGGTTGTCGAAGAGGACGCTCGCGGACATCTAGGCGATCCTCCATCGGCGTTCGAGCTGACCGGCGGCCAGCGAGACGGCCTCCACCAGGATCACGAAGATCAACGAGAACGCGAGGAAGATCCCCCATCGTTGATCGGCGTGGTCGTTGGTGAACCCGCGCATCTGGGCAGCCGCCTCGATCAGGCCGAACGCCGCAGCCACGGTGGTGTTCTTCAGGAGGGCGATCTGCACGCTCGCCACCGGCGGCACCGAGGCCCGGATGGCCTGCGGGAGGACGATCTGGCTCATCACGGACCCGAACGGCAGTCCGATGGCGCGCGCCGCCTCTGCCTGCCCCATCGGGACGGCGTTGATGCCGGAGCGCAGCGCCTCGCAGACGAAGCAGGAGGTGTACAAGGTCAGGGCCACCACGGCGCCGGCGAAGTACTGGGTGAAGTCGAACTTGCCGATGTGCACGTCCACCCAGGTGAACTGGAGGCCGATCTTGGGGGCCGCGATGGCGAAGAACAGGAAGATCACGAGCAGGGGAGTGTTGCGCACCACCGTCACGTAGACACCTGCGGCGACCCGCAGGACGCCCACCGGTCCGACGCGCAGGGCCACCAGGACCACGCCGCCGATCATCGACAGCACTCCGGCGACGAGGAAGAGCAGGACGGTGTAGGTGAAGGCCTTGAGGACCAGGTCGACGTTGTCCAGGACGACGTTCACAGCTCTCCTTTCACGGGCTCGTGTCGGCGGCGTGCCGGCCGGGCCCGCGGGAGGCGGGCCCGGCCAGTGCGAGCGTGGATGATCAGCTCTCGCAGGCATCCATCTTCGGCGGCTCCGGGGTGTCGGCGCCGGACTTGCCCAGCGTCGACTCGAACGCCTTGTCCCAGGCACCGTCGTCCTCGGCCTTCTTGAGGGTGTCGGTGATCCACTGGCACATCTCCGGGTGGTCCTTGGAGTAGCCCACACCGATCCGCTCCTCGGAGAACTCGTCCCCGACGACCTTGAGGTCACCCTCGTTCTGCGCGGCGTACCCGAGCAGGATGGTGCCGTCGGTCGACATGGCCTCGACCGTGCCGTCGAGCACCTTCTCCACACACTCGGAGTAGGTGTCGAACCCGACCGGCTTCATGCCCTTGGCCTTCACGTTGTCGAGCGAGGTCGAACCGGTGACCGAGCAGACCTCCTTGCCCTTCAGGTCGGCCGCGCCCTTGACGTCGCTGTCCTCCTTGACGAGCACCTGCTGACCTGTGGTCAGGTAGGGCCCGGCCTGACCGACGACCTGGCGACGCTCAGGAGTGATGGAGTACGACGCCAGCACCAGGTCGACCTTGTTGCTCTGCAGGAACGGCTCACGGCTGTCCGAGACCGTCTCGATCCATTTCACCTTGTCGCTGTCCGGGTCGATCCCCAGGCCCGCGACCAGCACCTTGGCCATCTCGACGTCGAAGCCGGACGGCACCTTGTCGGCCGCGCCCTTGAAGCCGAGCCCCGGCTGGTCGAACTTCACCCCGACGTTGATCGTGCCCTGGTCGGCAAGCGTCTTCATCTGGGTGCCGTCCTTGAAGCTCGACGCCGCGTCCTTCTTGGCCTTGACGTCGGCACCGCCCTCGTCGTCACTGCCTGCGTTTCCGCAGGCCGCGGTTGCGGCCAGTGCAAGACCGGCGAGCAACGTCTTTGTCCTCGTGAATCCCATCTTCTTCTCCTGTTCCCGGGCCGGTGTCCCGTCCCCTGTCCGGTTGTGCGGAAAACTGTGGGTGCCTCAGTGCGTGAGGATCTTGCCGAGGAAGTCCTTGGCGCGGTCCGTCTGTGGGTTGGTGAAGAACTCCTCGGGGGTGTTCTCCTCGACGATGGCGCCCTCGGACATGAACACGACCCGGTCGGCCGCCGTACGCGCGAAGCCCATCTCGTGGGTCACCACGATCATCGTCATCCCCTGCTTGGCGAGGTCGACCATCACGTCGAGGACCTCCTTGATCATCTCGGGGTCGAGCGCCGAGGTCGGCTCGTCGAAGAGCATCGCCTTGGGGTCCATCGCGAGCGCGCGGGCGATGGCCACCCGCTGCTGCTGGCCGCCTGAGAGCTGCGCGGGGTACTTCGCGGCCTGCTGACCCACACCGACCCGGTCGAGCAGCTCGCCCGCCCGTCGGTCGGCCTCCGCAGCCTTCTTGCCGCGCACCTTGATCGGGCCGAGGGTGACGTTCTGCAGGATCGACTTGTGCGCGAAGAGGTTGAAGCTCTGGAAGACCATCCCGACCTCGGCCCGCAGTGCGGCCAGCGCCTTGCCCTCCTCCGGCAGCAGCTGACCGTCGAGGGTGATCGTGCCCTTGTCGATGGTCTCGAGCCGGTTGATCGCGCGGCAGAGCGTCGACTTGCCGGACCCCGACGGGCCGATGACGACCACGACCTCGCCCTTGCCGACCGTCAGGTTGATGTCCTTGAGGACGTGCAGGTCGCCGAACCACTTGTTGACGCCGTCGAGGACGATCAGCGGCTCCCGGGCATCCTGCGCCGAGATTGGCCGGTCCTGCTGTTCAGGCTCCGTCATGCCGTGACTCTAGGGACCGGTGGGGCGGGAGTCGAGCGCCAGCCGACTTCGTTGCACAGTGGTGACCGGCGTCGTCGCACTTTGTGCTGTGCTCCGCGTGATCTTGCCGACCGTTTGTCGTGGTGCTCAGCGGGCACCGAGAAGGCCTGTCCCTACGAGAGGAAACCTGATGGCGCTCAAGAACTTGGTCGGAACCGTGGCTCGCACCGGGGTGTCCACCGCGGTGGCCGCCGTACGCGACCCCCGCGGCACCGCTTCGCAGGCGGTCGGCCTGGTCAAGCTGACGGCTGACGCCGGGCTCGGCCTGGTTCGCGGCCACCTGGGCGACACCTCGGCACACGCTCCCGCCGAGGAGACACCTGTCGAGAAGCCGACGGTCGAGAAGCCCGCTGCCGAGCAGTCGCCCGCCGAGGAGCCCGCGCCCGAGGAGGTCGAGCCCGAGAAGGTCGAGCCCGAGACGACGGAACCCGAGAAGGCGGGGGCCGACGACCCGCGCGACCACATCCCCGGACCTGACCTCGCCGCGTTCGCCCCGCCGTCCCCCGAGGACCTGCCCGAGCCGATCGTGATCGAGGCCGAGTAGTCCACGTACGCTGGTGCGGCCATGACTTCAGCCGCACCCACTCACGCCCCAGCCGGGCGCACCTACGAGGTCCGCACCCACGGGTGCCAGATGAACGTCCACGACTCCGAGCGGCTCACCGGTCTGCTGGAGGACGCGGGGTACGTCGCTGCGCCCGGTGACGCTCCTGCGGACGTGGTCGTGTTCAACACGTGCGCGGTGCGCGAGAACGCCGACAACAAGCTCTACGGCAACCTCGGCCAGCTGGCCTCGGTGAAGAAGACCCATCCCGGGATGCAGATCGCGGTCGGTGGCTGCCTCGCCCAGAAGGACCGGTCGGTGATCACCGAGAAGGCGCCCTGGGTCGACGTGGTCTTCGGGACGCACAACATCGGCTCGCTGCCGGTCCTGCTCGAACGAGCACGCGTGCAGGAGGAGGCGCAGGTCGAGATCCTCGAGTCGCTCGAGGTGTTCCCCTCGACGCTGCCCACCAAGCGCGAGTCGGCGTACGCCGCGTGGGTGTCGATCTCGGTCGGGTGCAACAACACCTGCACGTTCTGCATCGTGCCGGCGCTGCGCGGCAAGGAGAAGGACCGCCGCCCCGGCGAGATCCTGGCCGAGATCGAGGCTCTCGTCGCCGAAGGAGTCACCGAGGTCACCCTGCTCGGTCAGAACGTGAACGCCTACGGCGTCGAGTTCGGCGACCGCCAGGCCTTCTCCAAGCTGCTCCGCGCCTGCGGCGAGATCGAGGGCCTCGAGCGGGTCCGGTTCACCTCGCCGCACCCGGCCGAGTTCACGGACGACGTGATCGAGGCGATGGCCGAGACCCCGAACGTGATGCCCTCACTGCACATGCCGCTGCAGTCCGGGTCGGACCGCGTGCTCAAGGCGATGCGCCGCTCCTACCGTCAGTCGAAGTTCCTCGGCATCATCGAGCGCGTCCGCGCCGCCATGCCCGACGCCGCGATCACCACCGACATCATCGTCGGCTTCCCGGGGGAGACCGAGGAGGACTTCGCGGCCACCCTCGACGTGGTGCGGGCGGCACGCTTCTCCGGGGCGTTCACCTTCCAGTACTCCAAGCGCCCGGGCACCCCCGCCGCCGTGCTGCCCGACCAGCTCCCGAAGGCCGTCGTGCAGGAGCGTTACGAGCGCCTCGTCGCGGTGGCCGACGAGGTCGCGTGGGCCGAGAACCGTGCGCTCGAGGGCCGCACCGTCGAGCTGATGGTGGCCGAGGGCGAGGGCCGCAAGGACGCGGCGACGCACCGGCTCTCCGGCCGCGCGCGCGACAACCGGCTCGTGCACTTCAACCCCCTCGACGAGTCCGGTACGCCGGTCGACGTGCGTCCTGGTGACATGGTCGAGTGCGTCATCACGTACGGCGCACCGCACCACCTCGTCGCCGACGGGCCGGTGCAGTCCGTCCGTCGTACCCGAGCCGGCGACGCCTGGCAGGCCCGCACCGCGACCCCGGCCCCCGGCGTCTCGCTCGGCCTGCCGACCATCGGCGTCCCGGCCCCGCTCCCGGCCCAGGACGGCTGCTCACGCTGACAGTGTGGACTTCTGGTCACCAGGTGACTGGAAGTCCACACCATCACCAGCCGTTGCTCAGGCAGGTTCCTCGGTGCTCGCGTCGACGTGCTTCTCCTCCTCGTCGACCTCCTCGGGCTGCTCGATCTCGTCGGGCACCTCCTCCTCCTCGACCTGGGCCGAGCGCGGCTGGTCGGGGGTGGCGGGAGGCTTGTCGTCCTCGTCCGGGTGGATCATGTCGGCCGGGCCGCCGGGGCCGTCGTCCGGCGGTGCGTCGGTCTCTGCCTCGGGCTTCTCGCCGGGGGGCTCACTCACCGCGCTCACCTCCGGACGGGACGGGGCGGCCGCCGGTGGCGATCTCCTCGTCGGGGTCGGTGCCCGGCTCGGGGGGCACGGGGGAGGGGTCCGTCGGGACCGGGTCCGGGTCGCCACCGGAGGAGGTGTCGCCACCTGACGTCGGGCCCGCCGGTGCCGTCGGCTCCTCGGGGGAGGTCGGCTCGGTCGGGTCGGACGGACCCGTGGGACCGGTCGGCTCCGACGGGTCGGTGCCGGGGTCGGTCTCGGGGTCCGGAGCGGGAGGGGCCGGCGTGCTGGCGTGCGTGAGGGTCAATGAGCTCACAGGGTCGCTCCTCGTGCGTCGGGTTGTCTGCCGGTCGGCGTACCCGCCGGGGCCTTTGCCAAACTAGCGGCCGTGTCCTTCACTGCACGTGCCCGGGTCGTGGCCGTCGTCGGCGCCACGGCATCCGGCAAGAGCGAGCTCGCGCTGGACCTCGCCGAACGGCTGGGCGGCGAGATCGTGAACACGGACTCGATGCAGGTCTACCGCGGCATGGACATCGGTACGGCGAAGCTGCCGGTGGCGGAGCGGCGCGGCATCACCCACCACCTCCTGGACGTTCTCGACGTGATCGAGCCGGCGACGGTCGCCGAGTTCCAGCAGTGGGCCCGACGGGTGATCGCCGACTGCCACCAGCGGGACGTGACTCCCGTGCTGGTGGGCGGGTCCGCGCTCTACACCCGCGCCATCCTCGACGAGTTCGAGTTCCCGGGGACCGATCCGGAGGTGCGTACCCGTCTCGAGGCCGAGCTCGCGGAGATCGGCTCGCACGCCCTGCACGCCCGGCTCGTCGAGGTGGATCCGGTCGCCGCCGAGCAGGTGCTGCCGAGCAACGGCCGTCGCGTCGTACGCGCCCTGGAGGTCGTCGAGATCACCGGCCGCCCGTTCTCTGCGTCGCTGCCCGAGCAGCGCTACCACTACGACGGTGCCGTCCAGCTCGGTGTCGACATCGATCGCGAGACCCTCGACCGGCGGATCGAGCAACGCGTCGAGCAGATGTGGGCGGGCGGTTTCGTCGACGAGGTGCGCATGCTCGTCGGCCACGGCCTCCGCGAGGGGCGTACGGCGAACCGCGCACTCGGCTACCAGCAGGTGCTCGCGTTCCTCGCCGGCGAGCTGACCGAGGCCGAGGCGAAGGAGCGCACGATCAGCGGGACCCGGCGGTTCGCCCGGCGGCAGGACAGCTGGTTCCGCAAGGACCCGCGGGTCACCTGGCTCGACCACGACGACCCCGAGCGCGTCGAGAGGGCCCTGCGGCAGCTCGGCTGACCCGGAGCGGCGTACCGTCACGCCATGAACGATCGCGCCACCTGGACCGAGGTCTCGGACCTCGACAGCCTCACCGCGTTGCTGGGCGAGCCGACGCCGGCGGTCCGTGACAAGGTCCGCCACGAGCTGACCGACGTCGACGTCGACTGGCTCCGATCCTCGCCGTTCTGCGTGCTGGCCACGACCTCCGCGGACGGGGAGTGCGACGCCTCGCCGAAGGGCGACCCCGCGGGCCAGCTGGTGCACGTGATCGACGAACGCACGATCGCGCTGGCCGAGCGGCCCGGCAACCGGCGGGCCGACGGCTACCGCAACGTCCTGCAGAACCCCGGTGTCGGACTGGTCTTCCTGATCCCGGGTCGGGGCGACACCCTGCGGGTCAACGGGCGGGCGCGCCTCGTCTCCGACGCCCCGTTCTTCGACGAGATGGTCGTGAAGGGTCACCGACCGGTGCTGGCCCTGGTGATCGAGGTCGACGAGGTCTTCCACCACTGCCAGAAGGCGTTCCTGCGCTCCAGGATCTGGGACCCCGAGTCGTGGGACCCGGAGTCGCGGGTGCCGCGGCGCGCCGTACTGGCCCAGCGGCTGGAGCGCCCGGAGGCGACGATCGAAGAGCTCGACGAGTACTACGGACCGTCCTACGCCGACGGTCTCTACCGCGGCCCGGTGGCCTGACGAGGTGGCGATCGGAGACTGGGCACGCCGACTCATCGGGCTCGACAAGACCGAGCCCGTTGTGGAGCCGCTGCCGCCCCCGGCCGAGCCGATCACGCCCGCTCCCGTGGAGGCGCCACCGGCACCCGAGGAGGCTCGAGCGCCCTCGCCGGAGGCCCGGCCCGAGCCGGAGCGTGGCAGGATCCCTCGCGTGAGTGAGTACTCCTTCGTCAAGGGCCACGGCACCGAGAACGACTTCGTGCTGATCCCCGACGCCAACGGCAGGCACGAGCTGAGCGCCGAGCAGGTGGCCCGGCTGTGCGACCGCCGGGCCGGCATCGGCGGCGACGGCGTCATCCGCGTGGTCCGCGTCGACGCGACCGAGGACCCCGCCGCGGTGAAGGCCCGCGGGTCCGCGACGTGGTTCATGGACTACCGCAACTCCGACGGCTCGCTGAGCGAGATGTGCGGCAACGGCATCCGCGTGCTCGGCCACTTCCTGGTCACCCACGCCGACGTCGACCCGCGCGACCCGCTGCCGATCGCGACGCGCGACGGCATCAAGACGCTCACCTTCGACGCAGAGCAGATCACCGTCGACATGGGCACGCCCGAGGTCTTCTCCGAGACCACGGTGCGGGTGGGGGAGCGGGAGCTCAAGGCCACCCGGGTCAGCATGGGCAACCCGCACGCAGTCGCGTTCGTCGACGACCTCGACGAGGCCGGGTCGTTGCTCGAGGCGCCCGGGCACGACGAGGCGGTGTTCCCCGACGGGGTGAACGTCGAGTTCGTCGTACGCCGCGGCGAGCAGCACGTCGCCATGCGGGTGCACGAGCGCGGCTCGGGGGAGACCCGGTCGTGCGGCACGGGTGCCTGCGCCGTCGCCGTGGCGGCCGCGGTCGCCGACGGGGCCGAGCGCGGCACGACGTACACCGTCGACCTGCCCGGCGGCACCCTCCAGGTCGTCTGGACCGCCGACGACCGGATCCTGATGACCGGCCCGGCCGTGCTGACCGCCGAGGGCGTCACCAGCCTCTGACCGGCCCGGAATCTGGATAGTCCGAGACGTTTCCGTTGTTTCCTGTCCGGTTTGTGAACGGGATCGTCTCGGACTATCCGATTTGAGGGGCGTCGGGGCGCGGACCGGGACCCCCGGGTCGGCGGCCGTGGCTCGGATCTAGGATCTCGCGCATGGACATCAACGCAGCCAGTGCCATCGTCACCGGAGGTGCCTCGGGCATCGGTGCCGCGGTCGCCCGCCAGCTCGCCGCCAAGGGCGCGAAGGTCGTCGTCGCCGACCTGAACGCGGAGAAGGGCGAGGCCCTCGCGCACGAGATCGGCGGCGTCTTCGCGCCGGTCGACGTGACGAAGACCGAGCAGATCAAGGCCGCCATCGAGCAGGCCGAGGAGCTCGGTCCGGTCCGGGTGCTGGTCAACTCCGCCGGCATCGGCTGGGCCCAGCGCACGGTGGGTCGCGACGGCACCTACGAGTCGGCGGCGGACCTCGAGGCCTTCTCCAAGGTGATCGCGATCAACCTGATCGGCACCTTCGACTGCGTCCGCCTCGTCGGTACGGCGATCGCTCGCACCGAGCCGCTGGACGGCGGCGGCGAGCGCGGCGCCATCGTCAACCTGGCCAGCGCAGCCGCCTTCGACGGGCAGATCGGCCAGGCGGCGTACTCCGCCTCCAAGGGCGGCGTGGTCGGGATGACCCTGCCGGTCGCCCGTGACCTCGCGGCCGTCGGGATCCGCCTGAACACGGTGGCACCGGGCCTGATCGACACCCCGATCTACGGCGAGGGCGAGGCTTCCGAGGCGTTCAAGGCCAAGCTCGGCGAGAGCGTGCTCTTCCCCAAGCGCCTCGGCATTCCCGACGAGCTGGCGAGCATGGTCGTGGAGTGCGTGACCAACTCCTACATGAACGCCGAGACCGTGCGCGTCGACGGCGGCATCAGGATGCCCCCGAAGTAGGCCCGACGTTGCCGACACGCCCTAGGCGACAAAGTCCAGCGAGTTACTCGGGTATGCTCGTGGAGCATGAACCCGACTTCCACGCACACGTCCGTTGAAAGTCTTCCCGAGAGTCGGCTGAGCCGGCGCACCGTGCTCAAGGCGGCCGCCGTCGGCGCCGGGGCGACCGCGGTGCTCCCGGCCACGTCGTACGCCGCACGGGCGGCCGACCCCGCCACGGACGGGCCGATCCTCAAGCCGCTGCCCGAGCGCTACTTCGTCAACTACGGCACGAACGCCGAGATGAAGTGGGACTCGGTCGACCACGGTCGCTACCTGACCCCCCAGCCGCGGCTGTTCGTCCGCGACCACACCAGGACACCGAGGATCGACCCGGACACCTACCGGCTCTCGATCTTCGGCGACGGGCTGCGCACCGAGCGCGACCGCTCGGAGGCCGTCGAGCTGAGCCTGCGCGACCTCCGCCGCCTGCGCGTGACCCGGACGACCACAGCGCACGAGTGCACCGGGAACGGTCGGAGCTTCTACGGCTCCCAGCAAGGGACCCCTGCCTCCGGCACGCAGTGGAAGCTCGGCGCGGTCGGTGCCGTCACGTGGGAAGGCGTGCGGCTCGCGGACGTGCTGCACCGGCTCGGCCTCTCGCGGGACGCCGTCGACGTGATGGCCACGGGGCTGGACCCGAACTACGTCGACAAGGGGACCGACTACGGGCAGGTGCGCCGGCCGCTGCCGATCGGCAAGGCGCTGGACGACGCGTTGCTCGCCTGGGGCGCCAACGGCAGGAGCCTGCTGCCCGACCACGGGTTCCCCCTGCGCCTCGTGGTCCCGGGCTGGGTCGGGATCGCCAGCATCAAGTGGCTGGGCTCGCTCGAGGTCTCGCGCACGCCGCTGACCTCGCCGTGGAACACCAAGTGGTACCGGATGACCGGTGGCGACTGGCCCGCCGACAGCCCGCCGCTGACGGTCAACCCGGTCCGCAGCGCCTGGGAGCTCTCCGAGGGAGAGGTGCTGCCGCGGCGCAGCGGTCGCGTCCTGCACGGCCGTTCGTGGAGTGGAGCCGGGCGGATCCGCAAGGTCGAGGTGAGCGTGGACGGCGGGCGCTGGCGGACGGCGAGGCTCCACGAGCACGGACCGGCCTGGAGCCGGTGGTCCTTCGAGTGGCCGGGCGGCGCGTCGGGTGACCACGTGCTGCGAGCACGTGCCACCGACGTCCACGGCCGGACCCAGCCCGACGTGGCCCGGTTCAACGACGGCGGCTACTTCTTCGACGCCGTGGTCCGCCACCCCGTCGTGGTGCGCTGAGCCTTTCCTGACCGGGCTCAGACCCCGTGCCGCGGGTTGCGGTCAGGATCCGACTCGTGCCTCGCGATCGTGTCCGGCTGCACCTCGGGCTCGCCGTCGAACGCTGACTTCTCCGGCGGGACCTCGCCCTCGGGCTCCTCGGTGAAGGTCGGGGCGGTGGCGTAGGTGACCTCCTCGGAGCCCCCTCGCACGGTGCCCTTGCGCTCGCTGCTCACGCCCATCCCGCCGGCCAGGCCTTCGGTGCTGTCGGCGTTGGGGTCGGACTCGCTGATCTCGGTCTCCGGAGCGTTCTGGGGGGTCGCGCCCGGGTCCTGGGTCTCACTCATGGCTCATCCTTCCGACGGCTGGTCCAGGGAGGTCTCGGCGTTCTCCTCCTGGACGTCCGTCCCATCATCGCCTGAGCCCGTGTCGGGGTCGGGCTGCTCGTCCTCGAGGTCGATCGTGTGACCGCCCGACTCGCTGGCGTGCCGGTTCGCCGTGGGGCTTCCCGGAAGCGTCGTCGTCGTGCCCTCCGGAGACCTGGGTGGCCGGGCCGTCCTGGCGCAGCGAGCCACCGGGCGGGGTGGCCGCCTCCTCGCCCTCGGGCTGGGGGTTGGCCGGGCCGGGCTTGGTCTCGTCGCTCATGGGAGCGGCGTACCCGCCCACCACCCGGGCAAACGCGCCGGACACGGGCGCGGCCTTGCGGTCCCGGCCCGTCGGTGACTTGAATGTGTGGACCGCGTCGTTGTCTCGGGAGGACCCATGTCGCACGCACGTCGCACGCTCATCGCCGCTGGAGCGGCCTTCGCCACCGGCCTGGCCGGGCTCACCCTTGCCCCCACCACGGCCCAGGCCCGCGGCGGCGGGGACGCGCCGTACACCACGAAGACGCCGACGAGCCGGGGCTTCGGCGGCGCGGTCACCTCGGTCGACCCCGAGGCCTCGAAGATCGGCGTCGACGTGCTCCGGCACGGCGGCAACGCGGTCGACGCGGCCGTCGCGACCGCTGCTGCGCTGGGCGTGACCGAGCCCTACAGCTCGGGCATCGGCGGGGGCGGCTACTTCGTGCACTACGACGCCCGCAGCGGCAAGGTGAGCACCCTCGACGGTCGCGAGACGGCGCCGCAGTCGATGCCGACCACCGCGTTCGTCGACCCCGAGTCGCCGACCGGCAAGCCCTACAACTTCACGCCGGAGCTGGTCACCAGCGGCGTCTCCGTCGGTACGCCGGGGACGCTGGCCACCTGGGACACCGCGTTGAGGAAGTGGGGTCGCCACGGTCTCGCCGCAGGCGCTCCGACCCGCGACCAAGCTGGCCGATCGCGGCTTCGAGGTCGACAAGACCTTCAACCTGCAGACGACCGAGAACGCGAAGCGCTTCGCCAACTTCCCGGCCACGAGCAAGCTGTTCCTCCCCAACGGCGCGGCGCCGGCAGTCGGCTCGATCCTGCGCAACCCCGACCTCGCGGCGACCTACCGGCTGATCGCGAAGCAGGGTGCCCGCGCGTTCTACCGCGGTGCGCTCGCCGACCAGATCGCCCGGACCGCGCAGGAGCCGCCGAAGGCAGCCGACGCCACCCTGCCGGTCCCGCCGGGCTACCTCGAGTCGAGTGACCTGGCCGGCTACCGCGTGAAGCAGCAGGCGCCGACCCACGTGGACTACCGCGGGCTGGACGTCTACGGGATGGGCCCGTCGTCGTCGGGCGGTTCGACGGTGGGCGAGGCGCTGAACATCCTCGAGCGCTTCAAGCTCAGCGGGAAGAGCGACGCCGAGGCCCTGCACCTCTACCTCGAGGCGAGTGCGCTGGCGTTCGCCGACCGCGGCAAGTACCTCGGCGACCCGGCGTACGTCGACGTGCCCCTGCGCACGCTGCTCTCGGACCGGTTCGCGGCCTCGCGGGCCTGCGTCATCGACCCGGGCAAGACCGCCCCCAAGCCGGTCGCCGCCGGTGACGTGAACAGCTACGCCGGCCGCTGCGGTGACGCCCAGCGGACCGGGAAGACGGCACCGGACACGGAGAACCTGAACACCACGAACCTGACCGTGGCCGACAAGTGGGGCAACATCGTGGAGTACACCCTCACCATCGAGCAGACGGGTGGCTCGGGCATCGTCGTCCCCGGGCGCGGGTTCCTGCTCAACAACGAGCTGACGGACTTCACGAACGTCTACGACAAGGACGACCCCAACCGCATCGAGGGCGGCAAGCGTCCGCGTTCGTCCATCTCGCCGACGATCGTGCTGCGCGACGGCAAGCCCGTCCTCGCGCTGGGCTCACCGGGTGGAGCCACGATCATCACGACGGTGCTGCAGATGCTGTTCAACCGGTTCGACCGGGGGATGAGCATCGTGCAGGCGATCAAGGCTCCGCGGGCCTCGCAGCGCAACACCGCCACGGCATCCCGCCAAGGACACCACGCCCGCCGAGAAGGCGTTCATCAAGCCGCTACGGCCCCGCGCTGACGGCCCTGGGCCACACGTTCGTCGAGCCGGGGCCGGCAGGCAGCAGCGCAGCCGAGATCGGCGCCGCGACGGCCATCGAGTTCGGTCGAGGCGGCCGGCTCACCGCCGTCTCCGAGCCCACGCGCCGCGGGGGCGGGTCGGCACTGGTGGTGGACCGGCCGCACTGAGGCCGGTCACACCGTCGCGACGTCCTCCGCGATCTCCTCGGCGATCGGGACGGGTTCGGCGGGGAGCGTGAAGATCAGGGTGGTGCCCTGCCCGTCCGGCCCCTCGCGCGCCGAGATCCGGCCGCCGTGGCGCTCCACGGCCCGGGCGCAGATGGCCAGTCCGAGACCCGTCCCCGGGTAGTTCCCGGTGCTCGAGGCCCGGTAGAAGCTGTCGAAGATGCGGCCGCGCTCGGTCCGGGGGATGCCGATGCCGTTGTCGCTGACGCGCACCTCGATCATGTCGCCGACGGGCTCGCTGGTGATCGACACGCGCGGCGTGGTGCCAGGGGCGACGTACTTCACCGCGTTCCCGATCACGTTGGCGAGCAGCTGACCGACGAGGACCCGGTCGGCGCGCACGCTGCCGAGCGCGGCGTACTCGAAGACCGGGGGTGGGTGTGCGGCAGCGTCCCGCACCTCGCGGACGACCGAGTCCACCATCCCGGTCAGCGACAGCGCTACGGGACTCAGGGTGGCGCTCTGTGCCTGGGAGTAGGCGAGGAGGTCGGAGATCAGCTGAGTCATCCGGGCCGCCGAGGCCTCGATGCGACGCAGGCTCGATCGCGGCTCCGAGACGTCGACGCCGAGGACGTCCAGCTGGTCGCCGAGGATCTCTGCCCAGCTGCCCACCCCGGTGAGCGGGGCCTTCAGGTCGTGGGCCACGGTGCCGGCGAAGGCCTGGAGCTCGCGGCGGTGAGTGCGTTCGCGGGTCACGTCGTGGAGCACGAGTACGGCGAGCGGCCCACCCTCCGACTCGGGACGGTCGAGGGGCATCGCCCCGATCGAGAGGATCATCTGCTCGCCTGTCTCGGGGTCGATGCGCAGCAGGTCCTCGGAGGTGACCACCTCTCCGCGCAGGGCGCGGGAGGAGGGGAGATCAGCAGGCGCCAGCACGGACCCGTCCGGTCGGAAGAAGCCGAGGTCCTCCCCCTCGCCCTCGCGTCCGGGCCGGCGGAGGCTGCCGGCCAGCCGCTCGGCGACCGGGTTGCGCATCAGCACGTTGCCCGACGACTCGACCACGGCGACCCCGTCGATCATCACTTCCATCACGGCGTCGAGCAGGTCGGCGCGTGAGCTGGCTCGTGCCTCGGACTCGACGACGCGTGCGAGCAGCGCGGCGCGCTCGGCCACGCCCAGCGAGATGACCAGCACGAGCACCGTGATCACCAGGACGTAGACCTGCACGACGATGGCGCGGGCGATGAGGTCCTCCACGGCGCCGAACGGTCCGCGGCCGGCTTCGGTGCACAGCACCGCGACGGTCGAGAAGACCATCGAGAAGAGACCTCCGACGGCAGGCGAGAACCGGTAGCCCAGCCAGGTCGAGGCGATGATCAGCCCGAACGCGATCGGCGGCTGGCGGTCCGACCCGAAGAGGAGGACGGTGGCGCCCAGGGAGACGACGCCGGCCAGCACCAGCTCGGCCAGCCAGTGGCGACGCGGCTCCGAGGTCAGTCGAGCGGCCCAGCCGCTCCGCGCGTGGGCGCGCATCAGGGCGGTCAGCATGGCCAGCACCGAGGCGACCACCACGAAGGTGCTGCAGGTGTTGCGGACCAGCCACGCGGCCGCCGTACCCCAGGTCAGGCTGCCGGTGGAGACGTAGGCGCCGAGGAGCCCGAACGGGGCGCTCGTGACCGCCGCAGCCAGGCAGGCGATCCCGAGGGTGCTCAGGTCGTGCTTGCTCGCGACCCGGCGGGGCAGCCGGCCCCAGAAGGAGAGCCACTCGACGAGTGAGCTGGCGTACCGCACGGTGAGGCCCACCGCCAGGTTGGCCAGCGCGAACAGGACGGCCGCGCCGAGGGGGATGTCCATCAGGACGTTCACGACCGTCGAGGAGCCGAGCAGCAGGACCGCGTCGAGGACGACCTGGCCGCGCGTCCGCCCCCGCAGCATCCAGAGAGTGCCGATGCCCGCGGCCGGCCAGAAGAAGGCCAGGCCGCTCTCGCTCACCGACAGCAGGCCGCACACCACGCCGACGACGTAGACGGCCAGGTAGGCAGCAGACGTGCGCACGCCGAGAGAGACCATGGGGCCAGTCTCGCCTCGTAAAGGGTCAAAGGCACCTTTATCGGTAAACGAGTTGCCCGCGAGCCTAGTCTTGACCACGTATGACGAACGCACCGAAGGACTTCGACCTCGCCCAGGAGCTGGCTGACACGGCGGCCTGGGACGAGGAGACCGACCAGACCACCGACGAGACCCCCGACCAGACGGGTGGCCAGCTCGACCTCGCCGAGCGCCACGCGCTGCGCCGGGTGGCCGGGCTCTCCACCGAGCTCGAGGACATCTCCGAGGTCGAGTACCGCCAGCTCCGGCTCGAGCGGGTGATCCTCGTCGGGGTCTGGACCGACGGCTCGGTCGAGGACGCCGAGAACTCGATGGCCGAGCTCGCCCTCCTGGCCGAGACGGCTGGCTCGGAGGTGCTCGACGCGCTCTACCAGCGCCGAGACAGCCCCGACCCCGCGACGTACATCGGCCGCGGCAAGGTCGAGGGCCTCGCCGAGATCGTGCACGCCACCGGGGCGGACACCGTCATCCTCGACGGCGAGCTCGCGCCCAGCCAGCTGAGGAACCTCGAGGACAAGGTCAAGGTCAAGGTCGTCGACCGGACGGCGCTGATCCTCGACATCTTCGCCCAGCACGCCAAGAGCAAGGAGGGCCAGGCACAGGTCGAGCTGGCCCAGCTCAACTACATGAAGCAGCGACTGCGGGGCTGGGGTGGCAACCTGTCCCGGCAGGCCGGTGGTCGCGTGGCCGGCGGTGCCGGTATCGGTGGCCGTGGCCCCGGTGAGACCAAGATCGAGACGGACCGCCGCCGGATCAACACCAAGATCGCCAAGCTGCGTCGCCAGCTCGCGCACATGAAGACGACCCGCGACACCAAGCGTGCCGGGCGCAAGCGCAACCAGATCCCGAGCGTGGCGATCGCCGGCTACACCAACGCCGGCAAGTCCAGCCTGCTCAACCGGCTCACCGATGCCGGCGTGCTCGTCGAGGACTCGCTCTTCGCGACCCTCGACCCGACGACGAGGCGCACCCAGACCGGAGACGGCCGGATCTACACGATGAGCGACACCGTCGGTTTCGTCCGGCACCTGCCGCACCAGCTGATCGAGGCGTTCCGCTCGACGCTGGAGGAGGTCGCCGACTCCGACCTGATCCTGCACGTGGTCGACGGGTCGCACCCCGACCCCGAGGGCCAGCTCGCCGCCGTGCGCGAGGTGCTCGCCGAGATCGGCGCCGACAAGGTGCCCGAGCTGGTCGTCATCAACAAGGCCGACGTGGCCGACCCGCTCGTGATCGCCCGCCTCCGCCAGCGTGAGCCGCACTCCGTCGTCGTGTCGGCGAAGAGCGGTGAAGGCATCCCGGAGGCGCTCGCGGCGCTCGAGGCCGACCTGCCGCGTCCTGCGGTCGAGGTGGTCGCGCTGCTGCCCTACGAGCGCGGTGACCTGCTCAGCCGGGTGCACGACCAGGGCGAGGTGATCTCGCTCGAGCACACCGGTGACGGCACGATGCTCAAGGCGCGGGTCGGCGAGGCGCTCGCCGGCGAGCTCGCGGCGTACCCGGGCTGAGGCGGCATCCGCACCTAGAGTCCGGGCATGCGCACGGTGCTCTGGACTCTGACGGTCCTCCTGCTGGTGGCGCTGCTGGTGATGACCACCAGCCGTTTCCTGGTCGGTGGGCCGGGGTGGACGATCCTGGTCGCGTCGTTCTCGTCGTACGCGCTGTTCGGGTACGTCGTGCTGCTGGCCGAGTGCAGACGTCAAGAAGTGGCTGCGGCCGCTGATCACGATCGACCACGTGCTGGCCAGCAAGGAGTACGTCGCGACGCACACCCGGACGGTCGAGGTGGCGCACACGGACCACTTCGCCATGGTCGCCGAGCTGGTCCGGCGGAAGGGCGATTGAGCGGCCGCTGCGGCGTGGCCTGACCGGTCGGTGCCCGCGGTCGGCGAGTAGCCTGTGCGGGTCCCAGCCAGGCCGGCTGAGGACATCGAGCACGAACGAGGAGTCCGTGCCCCGCGCCGGACATCCGTGTCACTCGTCGGGGAGCGATAGGAAGAGCATGGGACTGATCCAGGATCTCGCCAAGCGGGTGCAGGCCGTCGACGCCCTGGTGCCGCTGCGCTGGCGAGTGCCGTTCCGCTACCGCGCCCAGCGCCTGGTCGGTGCGCTGGAGCCGGAGATGACCCTGCTGCCTCGGTTGGTCCCCCGGGACAAGGTGGCTGTCGACATCGGCGGCAACCGCGGCACCTACGCCTTTGCGCTGTCCAGGCTCTCCCGCCAGGTGGTGAGCTTCGAACCGGTGCCGGCGTGCACCCGCCTGCTGACCGCATGGTCGCACCACACGCCCAACGTCGTGATCCACGAGTGCGGGTTGGGCGACCGCGAGGACACGCTGGTCCTGCACATCCCGCGCCTGAACGGGTCGCTCACGACCACCAGGGCGTCGTTCTCACGGACCGACGGCGACGGCGAGGACGTGTCGGTCCCGATCAGGACGCTGGACCAGTTCGAGCTGCAGGACGTGGGCTTCGTGAAGATCGACGTTGAGGGCTTCGAGTTCTCCACCTTGCAGGGAGCTCGTACGACGCTCGAGCGCTGGCGCCCCAACCTGCTCATCGAGATCGACGCCCCGACCCAGAGTGCCGAGGACTTCTCGCGCACCTTCGACTTCTTGCACGAGCTCGGCTACAAGGCCCACTATCTCGAGGCCGACCTGCTGCACCCCTGCGATGCAAGCGTGCAGTCGAAGGTGCCTCCGGTGACCAACTACGTCTTCCTGCCCCGCTGAGGCGACGGGCCTGTGATCAGGCCTGCACCGTCACCACCTCGAGCTCCGGCAGCGGGAACAGCAGGGTGACTCCGTCGAGGCTCGGGTTGGACACGAAGAACGTGCGGAAGTGCCACGGCAGCACCAGCAGGTAGTCCGGCTGCTGCTCGAGGAGGTCCTGCTCGGACACGATCGGCAGCAACGTGCCCGGCGTGTAGGCCCCGAACTTGTCGTCGTTGACCTCGCCCACGGCGAACACGTCCTGCTCGGTGATACCGCAGAACTGCAACACCACGTTGCCCTTGGTCGATGCGCCCAGTGCCGCGACCTTCTTGCCCTCGGACTTGGCCTGGGCGAGGAAGGTGAGCAGTGCCTGGCGAGAGTCGTCCACTCGTCCCGCGAAAGCCTCGTACGGCGCCAGGGTGCCCAGCCCCAGCTCTCGCTCGTGCTCCAGGATCTCCGTCACGGCAGGTGCGATCTCACCCGGCGAGTCCGACTTCTGCACCGTCACCGAGAAGCTGCCGCCGTTGATGTCGTTGAACTCGACGTCGACGATGCGGAAGCCGACCCGCTCGGCCATCCACTGGATCTGTGCCATGGCGTAGAACTCCAGGTGCTCTTGGCAGACCGTGTCGTAGGCGTTCGCCTCGAGCATCGTGGGCATGTAGCTCTGCTCGAACACCCAGATGCCGCCGTCGGCGAGAATCTCGTGGACCTCCTGCATGAACTCCATGGGTGCCTCGAGGTCGTAGAACATCGCGAACGACGTGACCACCCGAGGTTTCGCATCGGGGAACCTCTCGCGGAGGCTCTGCCCCGAGAAGAAGTCCTCGATCAGCGTGACGTCTTCGGGGTAGTAGTCCCGGAACTTCCCGGCGCTCGGGTCCATGCCGACCCGCCTCAGCCCGAGCCCCTGCGGGTAGGCGCGCAGCGTGGTGGCGTCGTTGCTGCCGATGTCGAGCACGAGGTCACCGGGCTGCAGCGACACCCGGCCGACGATGCGCTGGACCTTGGCCTCCAGGTGGCGCACCATGCTCGCGTTGAGGCCCGAGCGATAGCCGTAGTTGTCGCCGTACATCTCCGCGAGGTCGTAGGTGTGCTCGAGCTGCAGGAGGCCACACCCGGTCTGGGCGTCGCACTTCACCAGCCGCACCGGCCCGACCGTGACGTCTTGGTCGCGGCTGCGGGGGAACACGCCGGTCAGGGCCTGTTCGCCCAGATCGAGCACGCACACCAGGTCGGTACTGCCACAGATCCGGCACTTGTCGATCTTCTTGGTGCCTGTCATTTCGGGCCTCCATCGTCTGTCGCGGTCTGCTGGTGAAGCAGCCCGAGGTCATGTTCCACCATGTCGTGAATCAGGGTTCTCAGCTCGACCTCCGGGGTCCACTGCAGCACGCTGCGCGCCCGGCCGATGTCGCCGACCAGCGGCACCGGCTCCGGTGGGCGCAGTGCCGTGTCGTCCGTCCCGACGTACTGCCTGTAGTCCAAGCCGACGTGCTCGAAGGCGAACTGGCAGAGGTCACGGACGCTGTGGCTGATGCCGGTGGCGATCACGTAGTCCTGAGCCGTCTCGGCACGGAGCATCAGCTTCATCGCGCGCACGTGGTCACCGGCGAAGCCCCAGTCGCGGCGCGCCTCCAGGTCGCCGAGCATCAGGCTGTCGGCCAGTCCGAGGCTGATCGCGGCTGCGCCGCGGCTGATCTTGCGGCTCACGAAGCCGGGGCCTCGGCGCACGCTCTCGTGGTTGAACAGGATGGCCGAGCACGCGAACAGGTCGTAACGGTCGCGGTACAGGGCGACCATCGTGTCGGCGTAGAGCTTGGCAGCGCCGTAGGGGCTGCGGGGGTCGCGCGGAGCGGTCTCGTCTTGTGGAGACCGGGTCGGTCTGCCGAACACCTCGCTGCTGGAGGCCTGCGCCACGTGCGCCTCGGGCCTGATCCGACGGATCGCCTCGAGCAGTCGCGCAGCGCCAGGCCGCCGACCTCGCCGATGCCGAGGCATGAAGCTGCCGCGACCGCTGACCACGATCGCCCTGCGCGCTGCTGGCCGGGCACGGCGTACGGTCGCGACGAACGACGGGGGGTCGAGCTGGCTGATCTCGGACGCTTGGCCGGGTCGCCGAGCAGGTCGCTGACCTCTGCCGGTCGGAAGTAGCGCTCGTCCACCTGCACGATGCAGCGGCCGTCGGCGTCGTACCCCTTCTCCTCCAGACCGCTGCCTTCCCAGCGGATGACCATGTCCAGCTCCGCAGCGACCGCGGAGGCGAACTCGCGCACGCTGTACTGCACGCCGGTGGCGATCACGTAGTCCTCGGGGGCCTCCTGCTGGAGCATCAGCCACTGCATCTCCACGTAGTCCCGTGCGTGGCCCCAGTCGCGGAGCGCGTCCAGGTTGCCGAGGTAGACACAGTCCTGGAGGCCGAGCTTGACGCGTGCCAGGCCACGGGTGATCTTCCGGGTGACGAAGTTCTCGCCACGCACCGGCGACTCGTGGTTGAACAGGATGCCGTTGCAGGCGTACATGCCGTAGGCCTCGCGGTAGTTCACCGTGATCCAGTAGGCGTACAGCTTCGCCACGGCGTACGGCGAGCGCGGGTGGAACGGCGTCGTCTCGTTCTGGGGCGTGGCCTGCACCAGGCCGTACATCTCCGAGGTGGACGCCTGGTAGAAGCGCGTCTTGTCCTGGAGGCCGAGGATGCGCATGGCCTCGAGCAGGCGGAGAGTGCCGAGCGCGTCGACGTCGGCCGGTGTACTCCGGCTGCTCGAAGCGAGACGGCTACGTGGCTCTGAGCGCCGAGGTTGTAGATCTCGTCAGGCTGGGTCTGCTGGATGATCCGGGTCAGGTTCGAGCTGTCGGTGAGATCGCCGTGGTGCAGGAAGAAGCGGACGCCTTCCTCGTGCGGGTCGCGGTAGAGGCGGTCGATCCGCTGCGTGTTGAACGAGCGAAGCCCTCCGCTTGATGCCGTGCACCTCATAGCCCTTGTCCAGCAGGAGCCTGGCCAGGTACGCGCCGTCCTGGCCGGTGACGCCGGTGATGAGTGCGGTCTTCATTCATGCATCCTCTGGGTCGCCTACGTAGGTCATGTGCGCGCGCCATGGTTGCAGCCTTCACCGGGACCCGCTGTGACCGGGTGCCGCACCGAACGACGACAAGCGCTCCCGCCCGCCTTCCCGCGGGCCTCGCACACCCGTGCATCGTAGGCGCATCGGTGTGTTGGCCATGGCACCGTCGGTCGAGCCGCCGTGTCGGCGGGTAGTCTGCGCCAGCAAGCTCGAGACCGAAGAGAAGGGTGCCGTGGCGTGATGGCTGGCTCGGCCGACCGGCCCCGCATCGCGGTCGTCGGACCCCTGCTGCCCTACCGCGGCGGCATCGCGCAGTACAACACGCTGCTGGCACGTGCCTTCGCCGAGCAGGGAGACGACGCCCTCTTCGTCTCCTTCTCCCGTCAGTACCCGCGCTGGCTCTACCCGGGCAAGAGCGACATCGACCTGCCGAACGCCGATCGTCGCGAGCCGGGAGCTCTCTACCTGATCGACTCACTGAATCCGCTGACGTGGTGGAAGGCGGCACGCGAGATCAAGCGGCAAGGCGTTCAGGTCGCCGTCTTCCACTGGTGGACGGTGTTCTGGGCACCGTGCTTCATCGCGATGACCTGGTTGCTGAGGCTTCGTGGCGTCCGGACCGTCTTGATCTGCCACAACCTGGTCGACCACGAGGCGAACGGGCTGAAGGCGGTGATCTCCCGCTACTTCATCGGGCTGGCCGGTGGGTACCTCGTGCATTCGCGCGGTCACGCGGAGACGCTGCGGCACGAGCATCCGGGCAAGCCGGTGGAGGAGCATCCGATCCCGGCGTACGGCCACTACCCGCAGCCGCGCGGCACCCTCGCGAAGCGCGGACGCCTCGAGCTGCTGTTCTTCGGCTTCATCCGGCCCTACAAGGGGCTCGACGTGCTGCTCGAAGCACTGCGGGTCGCGGGTGACGACGACGTCCACCTGACTGTCATCGGCGAGCACTGGGGGGACCCGTCCGAGCTGGTGCGGGCGTACGCCGATCGCGAGAACGTCGAGCTGCGCCTGGAGTACGTCGACGACGCCGAAGCGGCCGAGTACTTCGCCCGAGCCGACTTCGTCGTGCTGCCCTATCTCGCTCCCACGCCGAGTGCGGTCGCCGCGCTGGCCTACCACTACGACGTCCCGGTGATCGCCTCGGACGTCGCCGGGCTGGACGAGGTGGTGATCGACGGCCGGACTGGGGTGCTGGTGCCGCCCGGGGATCCCGACGTGCTCGCCAAGGCGCTGAGCGCGGCCAGTCGCGAGCTCGCTCAGGAGCTCGCCGTCGGCGTCACCGAGTACAAGGCTACGCACGGTTGGGACGCCATCTGCGCCCGGGTGCGGGCGCTCGCCGACGCTCGCTGACCCCAGCGGCCCGGGACCTCAGTCCTGTGCGCGGCCCAGGACGAACAGCTGGTTGGCGCCGAACATGAAGCGCCGGTACTCCTTGATCACCAGGCCGGAGGGTGCCGCGAGCTTGGTCATCAGGGCCTTGTCGATGAGGTCCTCGTGGTCGTCGTGCGCGTGGTTGCTGAACAGGCCGACCTTGGCGCCCACCGTGTGGATCCACTCGAACTTGGGGTGCGGCGTGGTGAGCACGATCTTGCCGCCCGGAGCGAGCACCTCGGCCCACTGAGCGATGAGCGCGCCGGGGTCGTGGATGTGCTCGATCAGCGCGAACGCGGCCACCGTGTCGAACTTCTCGCCCTCGGGCAGCTCGGTGACGAACGTGTAGTCCGGGTGGTTGGCCCGGGCTGCCGTGATGGAAGCCTCGTCGATCTCCACGCCGAGATAGGCGTCCGGCTTGCAGTACGGCGTGAGCACACCGCGGTGAGCGCCGAAGTCGAGCACCCGACCCTGGAGGTACGGAACCCCGATGTCGAGGCGCTGACGCTGGAGCCACATCGAGAGGGACCCGCCGCGCTCGTCGTACGCGGATTCAGACTTGGCAGTGATGACGTTCACTTCCCTTCAGTTTGCCCGGGGGCTGGTTCGACCGGGGCGCCTCGCGTCCATCGGCCCGGACGGCCGGATCGCCAGCTGATGCCGGCCAGCACGAAGTCGAGCGCAGTGAGTATAAGCCGCGACGTCAGGGCCAGAGCGAGCGCGTCCGACGAGGAAAGCACCGAGTTGAACGCAAGCACGATGACGACCTCGCGGATCCCGGCGCCGGCCGGTGCCGGGAGGACGATGAGCCCGATGACGAACGCCAGCGCGAAGCCGCCGATGGCGACCGGCAGCGACCGGGCGACGGGCGCACCGAGACTCAGCATGAGCAGCCAGGCGTGCACGCCGAGGAAGAGCCAGCCGAGGAAGTACCAGCCCGCGGAGGTGAGCTGGCCACGGTAGGTCGGGTACTGGTCGAGCGGCTGGCGCCGAATGAGCCGTAGGGCCCGGTCGAGGACGGGTCCGAGAATGCGCGGATGCAGCGTGACCAGGCAGATCGGGATGACGAGCACGACCCACCAGTACCGTTGGACCGCGTCCGACGCTCCGAAGGGCAGCATCAGGACCGTCACGATCGTGCCCGTACCGAGCGCGATCGCGACACCGATCATGCTTCCGGTGAGCGTGGCCTTGCGGGAGACCTCGTGGTCGCGAGCGAGCTCCGCCTGCGCCAGGAAGGACCAGATCGATCCGGGGAGGTACTTGCCGAGCTGGCCGATCAGGAACACCCGGCCGGCCTGAGAAGCCGACAAGCGCCCGCCGAGGTCGACGATCACGGCCCGCCAGGCGAGGACGTTCATCCAGGTTCCGGCGGCGGCGGGTAGCACGGACAAGGCGACGAGGCCCCAGGTCATCGTGCGCAGCGCCGCGGCGAGCTCGTCCCACTGCGAGGCGACGATGATCACGCCGAAGGCGAGTACCGCGACCAGGAAACCGAGGCGGAGCCAGTCTCCGAGGCCACGTCGCTTCTTCTTCCGCGCCGCGACCTCGCCTTCAGGCTGCATGCGCGTCACCCTATGCCACCGCCAGGAGCCCAGCGGACCTGGTCTTGGGTCTTGGCGCCGCAACGGTCAGCTTCTGAGATTCGCTTGTAACGCGGGGTTAGGGACGCTGAACAAGCGCTCGCCAGGGGCCGACCGTCCACAACACCGCGTTACACCTGGAGCTTGGCATCCGCTGTCCGGCACACCGCATAAGGTGCTCGGGTGGTCGAGAAGCCGGGCGTTCGTGAGGTCCTCCAGGCCGCGGTGGACGAGCTCGGTGGCCAGGAGCGACCCGGCCAGGTCGCGATGGCCGAAGCCGTCGCCGCAGCGATGACCGAGCGGCGGCACCTGCTCGTCCAGGCCGGCACCGGCACCGGCAAGTCGCTCGGCTACCTCGTCCCGGCGCTGCTGAACAAGGAGCGCGTCGTGGTCGCCACGGCCACCCTGGCGCTGCAGCACCAGCTGGTCGAACGCGACATCCCTGCGCTGCTGGAGGCGACGACCGGTCTGCTCGACGAGGCAGGCACGTACGCCGTGCTCAAGGGGCGCTCCAACTACGCCTGCCTGCACCGCGTCCGCGAGGGAGTGCCCGACGACCAGGGCACCCTGGTCGACCTGCCCGAGGGCTCGCTCGGCGCCGAGGTGGTGGCTCTGCGCGAGTGGGTCGAGGAGGAGGCGGGCGCGGGCGGCAGCGGCGAGCGCGACCACGCCCCCCGGCACACGGACCGGGTATGGCGCCAGGTCAGCGTCAGCCATCGCGAGTGCCTGGGTGCGACCAGGTGCCCGTACGGCGTGGAGTGCTTCGCCGAGCGTGCCAAGGAGAAGGCGGCGCGCTCGCAGCTCGTCGTCACCAACCACTCGCTGCTCGCGATCGACGCGATCGAGGGCGTGCCGATGATCCCGGCGTACGACGTGGCGGTGATCGACGAGGCCCACGAGCTGGTCGCGCGCGTGACCCAGGCGGCCACCGACGAGCTCTCCGCCCCGGAGATCGACCGCGCCGCCCGCCGGGCGCAACGGCACGTCGAGGGCAACGAGGCCGACGACCTCGCCGACGCCGGCGAGGTCCTGCGCACTGCCATCGACGAGGCCCGTCCCGGACGGGTCGACCGGATGCCGGAGGACCTGGCCGACGCCCTGGCGCTCGTCCGCGACGCGGCCCGCGCCCTGGTCTCGGCGTTCCCGCGCGAGACCCCGAAGCCGGGGGAGACCGCCGACGCGGGCAAGACGCAGGCCAAGGGCTGGGCCCAGGAGATCTTCGTGACCGCGGAGCGGATGGCGGCCGCCTCGGACAAGGACGTGCTCTGGGTCAACGAGCGCGACCGCAACCGCGGCGGCAACCAGCTCTGCGTCGCGCCGCTCGAGGTCGCGGGGCCGATGCGCGATCGGCTGCTCGCCGAGAAGACGGCGATCTTCACCTCCGCGACCCTCAAGCTGGGCGGCGACTTCGACGCCGTCGCGACGTCGCTGGGGCTGCGGCCCGGGGACCGGGTCACCTCGGTGGTTGAGGAGCGAGGAACGAGCGTCTCGAAACCACACGTCGCCAACGACGACGACGGTGCCTGGGAGGGCCTCGACGTCGGCTCGCCGTTCGACTACGCCCAGCAGGCGATCCTCTACGTCGCCCGGCACCTCCCCGCTCCCGGTCGCGACGGCCTGACTCCGGCCCACCTCGACGAGATCGCCGAGCTGGTGGACGCGGCGGACGGGCGCACGCTCGGGCTGTTCTCCAGCCGTCGTGCGGCCGAGGCTGCCGCCGAGCACGTGCGCGAGGTGCTGCCGCACCTGACCACGCTGGCGCAGGGCGACGCGCAGCTGCCCGAGCTCGCCCGCCAGTTCGTCGGCGACCCGCACACCAACCTGTTCGGCACGCTCAGCCTGTGGCAGGGCCTGGACGTCCCGGGGGAGACGTGTCAGCTGGTGATCATCGACCGGGTCCCGTTCCCGCGGCCCGACGACCCGCTGATGTCGGCACGACAGCGAGCAGTCGACCAGGCAGGCGGCAACGGGTTCATGTCCGTGGCGGCCACGCACGCCGCGCTCCTGCTGGCCCAGGGCACCGGCCGGCTGATCCGGACGACCACCGACCGGGGTGTGGTGGCCTGCCTGGACCCGCGGCTGGTCACCGCGCGCTACGGCAGCTTCCTGCGGGCGAGCCTGGCTCCGATGTGGCAGACCGATGACCCTGCCGTCGTACGCAAGGCCCTGGCGCGGCTCGCCGGCTCAGCGAGCAACGACGATGCGTGACGCCGCGGACCAGTGCGAGGCGCCGGCCTTGTTCCAGGCCATCACCTTGAAGACGTAGTACCCACGCGGCAGTGTCCACGTCATGGCCCGCGTCGTCGGGCGGATGTAGGTCGACCCGTAGCTGCGCACCACCCGGTGCCGGCTGTCGAGCCGCAGCGCGACGACCCGGTACCGCGTGATCGACGCCCCGTTGAGGCTGAGCGGCGGCGCCCACCGGGCGACGGCGGTCGAGCGTCCCCCGCGGGCGCCGGAGGAGGCGAGGCCGATCCGCGGGATGGACGGCGCCTTCACCACGGGCCTCGGGGCGGGGGCGGGCGTGGGGGTCGGTGTGGGAGTCGGAGTGGCGGTTGGCGTCGGCGTCGGGGTGACCGTCGGCGTGGGCTCGGTGGCGGGCTCGGTGGTGGGCTGTGTGGTGGGCTGGGGATCGGTCGTCGGTTCCGGGGTCGGCTCGGGCGGGAGCTCGTCGCAGCCGGTGCCGGTGAGGCGGTACTGACCGAGGCTGCCGTAGTCGGACCAGCCGGAGCCTGCAGGGTTGCCGTTGCCGACGCCGTCGACGCGGAGGTAGTAGCGGCCGGTGGCGTTCGGGACACTCACCTGCGCGTCCATCCCGTTCGAGACCGGCGGCGAGCCCGCCCGTCCCGAGACAGGGGAGGAGACCGTCACCGGCGCGCCGCTGGCGTCGAGCACCTCGAGGCTCAGGTCGAGCGCTGTCTGGGCACCGATCCCGGTGGCCGAGGCGCTCAGCGTGGTGGTGCACGGGAGGTCGATCGCGAAGACGTCCGTGTCGGTGCGGGTGCCGATCACGCCACTGGCGTCGTACAGCGCCTTCGCGCCCAGCTGGTCGGCCTCGGGGAGCGTGCTGCCGTGGTCGTCGGCCCGCGGCGCGAGCCCGTGCGAGGCGATGATGGCGAGGTCGTCCTCCTTGTTGTTGGCATGGGCGTACTCGCCGCGGCTGAACTGGCTCACGGCGCGGTAGGCCGACGAGCCCATGATCGGACCCCAGGCGCTGGTGCCGGGGTAGTAGTCGGCGGTGTTGGTCCCGTCGTGCTGCAGGCCGAGGGTGTGGCCGGTCTCGTGCGACGCGGCCTGGGCGACGATCATCGGGTCGAACTGGGCGTCGTACGCGAAGATCCAGGTGGGCTGGTAGCTCGCCGTGGCGTCGACGCGGTCGAAGCTGCCCACCCACGAGACACCGAGGCAGCCGCCGCAGACCTGCTGCTTGGGGCGTCGTCGAGCTGGTGATGACGACGTGGGTGCCGTACGTCGTGTCGGACGTGGACGACCGGGTGAACGCCGCCTGTCCGGGGTCAGCGGTGGTGACGTCGACGTCGAAGGGGGAGTAGGTCTCGGAGACCTGCCGCCACACCTCCTGGATCCAACCGCTCTCGGCGCTGCTGAACGAGCTGGGGTCACCGTCGGTGTCGTACCCGATGTGCGAGCCGTCGGCGATCTCCCCGCTGCCGGTGCCGTTCCACGCCGAGCCGGTCACGGTCGCGCCGTCGAAGTCGAGGAAGATCGTCTTGCTCGCGCCGGGCCGGCTGTGCAGGGCGAACGTCTGGCTCGTGGGGTACGCCGGCGCGGTGGTCGCGGCCGACTCGAGGGTGCCCGGCGCAGGTGCGTCCTCCTGGTAGAACAGCCGCCCCTCGCGGGAGAGCCAGGCGGTGTGGTCCTCGGTGAGCAGGGTGCGCAGGTGCTGGGTGGAGAGGTGGTTCTTGGCGGCCACGGCGCCGAGGCGGTCACCCAGCGCGGTCAGGGCGGTGCGACCGTGACGGGGAGCCGGCAGCACGCGCGGCTCGCTCGGTGCGCTCGGTGCGCTCGTGGTGACGGGGCTGGGATCAGCCTGGTCGACGGTGCCGCCCACGCTGGCCATACCGGGCCCGGCTCCCAGGGTCACCAACAGAGCCGACAGCGCGGCAACGGTGAAAGAGCGGGGGAGCACCTGTCCATGATGCCCGATTTACCCCCATTTGGGGGAAGAACTCACATACGGCGCAACACGGCGGTGACCTTGCCCAGGATCGTGGCGTAGGTGCCGTCGATCGGGTCGTAGGCATCGTTGTGCGGGAGCAGCCAGACCTGGCCGTCCTTCTTCTGGAAGGTCTTGACGGTGGCCTCCCCGTCGAGCAGCGCCGCCACGATGTCGCCGTTCTCCGCCGTCTGCTCCTGGCGGACCACGACGTAGTCGCCGTTGCAGATGGCGGCGTCGACCATCGAGTCGCCGGCCACCTCGAGCATGAACAGGGTGCCGTCGCCGACCAGCGACTTGGGCAGCGGGAAGATCTCCTCGACCCGCTCCTCGGCCAGGATCGGGCCACCGGCGGCGATCCGGCCGACCATGGGCACCATCGTGGGGGTCGGGATGGCGTCCCCGAGCCCGGTCTGGTCGTAGCCGGACTCGTCCGCGCTGGCGATGGCGCGCCGGGCGGCCATCAGCTCGGGGATGAACACCTCGAGGGCGCGCGGCCGGTTGGGGTCGCGCCGGATGAAGCCCTTCTGCTCGAGCACGCGCAGCTGGTGGGCGACGCTGGAGGAGCTGGTCAGGCCGACCAGCTCACCGATCTCGCGGATGCTCGGCGGGTAGCCGCGCTTCTCGATCGACTCGCGCAGCGTGTTCAGGATGCGCTGCTGGCGCGGCGTGAGGCCGGTGAGGTCCGGCGGAGCGTCGGGCAGCTCCGAGACGTTCTTGGGGGTTGCGGGGTTCTTCGGGTCGCGAGTCGCCATGGGGGAAAGGTAGTCCAGTCACAGGGGTCACTTCAAACACATGTTCGAAGGGCGTGTCGCTCCGTCGGTGGTCGAGGAGCAGCGAAGCCTTGCGTTGAGGAGGGCCGCCAGGCCCGTCTCGAAACGAGCGTCTCGAAACCACGGGCCGCCCCCGAACATTTGTTCGATCGGTCCTTGATTCGTTCGAACACCTGCTCTAACGTCGTACATGTGTTCGATCGAACGTCTCTTCGAACCGGCCCGCAAAGGCACAGGTCACGGACTTGTCAGTGGTCGCCGATAGACATCAGACAACACACAGCAGGGGTCGCAACCCTCGCTCGACCACACGGGTCGAGTACTTCCCCGAAAGAGGTTGACCGATGAGCACACTGAGCATTCTCAAGCCGCAGACCGATGGGCACTTCGACACCGACGTCGACGCCCGCTTCGACTCGCTGGTCCGCACCGCCGTCGAGGCGCCGCACGCCGACCGGCCCGAGGTGGCCTTCGAGACCGTCTTCGACCTCGACTACGGCCAGCCGGTCCCCGCTCTCGCTCCCCGCACGCCCAGCAGGCAGCCCGCCGCTCGCCGGATCCGGGTCGCCCATGCCAAGCCGCGCCGCACCGTCCCGACGGCGGTCCGCCTGACCCGCCGGGGCCGCACCGTGCTGGTGCTCGCCTTCCTCGGCCTGGCCCTCGCGCTGATGATCCCGTTCGGCGGCTGGGCCACGGCCAGCCTCACCGGCGGCTCGCCCGAGCCGGTCCGCGTCGTCGAGGTCCAGCCGGGCGACACCCTCTACGGCATCGCCGCCGACCTGGCCCAGCCCGGCCAGATCCGCGCCATGGTCCACCGCATCCAGGAGCTCAACTCGCTCCCGGGTGGCCAGATCGTCGAAGGCCAGAAGCTCGCCGTCCCCCGCGGCTGAGCCGCTCCCGGGCCGACCCGCACTGGCCGGACCCGCACAGACGCACCGACGACTCATTCGACCCGGGTCGCCGGAGCGGGGGAAGAGATGGGGTGGGACCGCTGAGGTCCCACCCCATTCACCTGTTCGCGGGTGGTGGTGCAGGAGTACCCGGTTAGCCGGGTACTCATGGTTCCTTCGGGCGTTGCAACACCCGAAGACGTCAGGGACAGGCCGGGGAGTCCCGCTTTCAGGCGCGTGCAGCTCCTTCACTCAGGAGAAACTGCCCGGCGGCGTACGTCGCCATGACGGCTCGCTCGAGACCGGCCGGTGGCTCCTTGAACACGAACATCCGGATCCCCAGCAGGGTGTCGGAGACCATGAACAGGCTCGCGCCCGCCATCGTCAACCGCCTCGCGCTCGCCGGCACCGTCGCGTCGAGGCGATGCGCGCCGATCGCCATCGCCGCCAGGATCGTGGCGTAGCCGAACACCGGGGCCGCGAGCTCGGGCTGCTGCCGACGCGCCAGCAGTGCGAGGGCTGGGGCACTGACCAGCCAGGAGCCGGCGATCACGCGCACCTCGAGCGGTTCGGTGAGCGGCTCGTGGTTGCGCCGGCGGACGAAACCGGTGAGGTACGCCGCGTGCCCGACCGCGAACGATCCCGCGCCGACCAGGAACGGCTTGGTGCCTGAGGCGAGCAGTGCCACATCACCGCCCCACCCGGCGGCCTGGGCCACCAGCGTGGTGGAGCGCAGCGGCGAGCTGGTCGCCTTCGGGTTGGTGGCCAGCGAGGCGGCGAGGGCGGGCATCAGCAACGGCTTGGTCAGGAACCGCGCCCGGTGTGCCATCGGATGCGTCTTGCCGGAGAGCCAGGTGTCCAGGGCCGCGACCCCGAGGTAGCCGAGCTTGAGCTTGGTGGTGGTTCGCAGGATGGCCACCTGCGGAACGTACTCCGGTTCGACGCGCTCCGGAGGGCTTCTCAGTGACCGTTGCCGGACAGCGCCGGGCTGGCCTCCGCGACCCGCAGCGGCGTGGCGGGCCCGGTGGTCGTCACGGTGCCGTTCACGGGTTGGAGCGGGCCGCCGTTCAGGGAGTACTCCGCGCTCCAGGTCACCACCACCCGGTGCGCGACCGTGCGGTGGGCGTCGTCGTAGCGATAGACGATGTCCTTGCTCGGGTACGGCGCACCGGGGTCGGACGTCGTCGCGGTCGTCCCGTCGCCGTGCACCCACTCGAACCGGCTCGGCGTGATCTCCAGGCGCACCCGCTGCCCGAGCAGGCTCACCTGCCGGGTCAGCGGCTCGGCGTGGGTGAAGAAGATCGTGTCGAAGTTGATCAGCGTCTTGTTCGCCGGCTGGCTGTGCGAGCGGAGCGAGGGGAGCGGGATCCGCCGGAACGCCGCCAGCACCATCCCGGGCGTGACTTGGCGGCGGCGCAGCCTGGGCGGCAGGAGCATCTGCGCAGACGAGACCAGCGGGCCCGGCGGGTGGCGGACTCACCCGATAGAGCTGGTAGAGGGTTCGCCCCTCTGGGCAGGCGTAGTCGGCGCAGCCGCCGGGTGCCTGGACCGAGCCAGCTCCGCAGGGGGTCCGGTACTCGAATCGGGGTCGCTGGCTGCTGGACCTCGGTCGGTCGGCGACGCCGTGAGCGCTGTGCCCGATGCAGTCGAGCCCCGATGGCTTCGCGCTAGACAGCGCCTCCTGAAACGCATTGTCGCCGGCGCCTGCGGCACCGCCAGTTCAGTCGCTGAACAGCCGATGTCGGACGAGGATCATCGCCAGACGACCAGCGACGAGGCCGTGGCGATCACGACGCCGCGCGTCCACTGCGGCGACCCTCCAGCCGGCTGCCGCGACCAGCCGAGCTGGAAGGTTGATGGGCGCCCTTGCCGCCGGTGAGTCGCTCCGGTGCCTCTCGCGCTTGGCCAGCGACGTTTGTGGCCCGAAGTGAACGATGGCTGATCCAGCCATCCCGTCCGTCGCCGGATTTGGAGTCGCGTAGCACCTGATCGACGGATCCAATCACCGCCCTCGATCGAGCCGCCAGCGTTGTAGATGCGTTCGACTGACGTCGTGACTCTGCTTGCAGCGAGTGCAGCGTGCCGTCGATTCGCGCTCGAGGCGCAGCCGTGTCACCCGTGGACCTGAGCATGATTCATCGAGATCCACGTAGTGGCGACCGAACGCAATCGCCCCAGCCTTCGTCTTCGCCTTCGCCGCAGCCGGCAACACCGGCGGAGTAGCAGAGGGCGACGGAGAAGCACTCGGCTTCGGGTCGCTCTTGGGAAGCGGCTTCGGCGAAGGGTTCTCACCGCACCCAGAAGCAAGCAGCAGGCACGTCACACCGGCAACAGCGGCCAACCTGTGCCTCACCGTGCGCATGCGTACTCCGAAGACGTGTCGAACCCGATTCGATGGGGAGTTAACTACCCATCGACCAGACTGGCTACACCGAGCTCAACGCCTGTGGACAACTCGAGGAGGACCCGTGCCCGGCTACTCAGGCACCCCGCTCGAGCGCAAGCTCGGCGTGAAGCCGGAGCACACCGTGTTCCTCGACGGCGCACCGGAGGACTTCGACCTGGACGCGCCCACGACCAGGCGGCTCCCGCGTCGCCTGGACATCAGCCTGACCTTCCACGTCGATGCCAAGAAGCTCGAGAAGCGGCTGCCGCAGCTGATCGAGCGCACCGAGCAGGCGGGGATGATCTGGGTCTGCTGGCCCAAGAAGTCCTCGAAGGTGCCCACCGACGTCGACGAGAACGTCGTACGCGAGATCGGCCTCGCTGCCGGCGTCGTCGACGTCAAGGTGTGCGCGATCGACGAGGTGTGGTCAGGCCTGAAGTTCGTACGCCGCCTCGCGGACCGGTGTGAGGCCGAGGAGTGGTTTCGAGACGCTCCTGCGCTCCTCCTCAACCACCGAACTCAGCTGTAGCGGTGCGACTTCTCCGAGTGCCCCGCCTCGCGGGTGCAGGCGCGACCGTTCATCGACTTGTGCCCGCAGGTCGCCGAGTCCGGAGCGGCCGCAGCGGGCCGTGCCGGGGAGACCGACGAAGTCGGTGCCACGGGCGGTCGTGCCGCCACGCGACTGGTCGTGACCTGACCCTTGTTGCGGGCGGCGTAGTTGGCCTCGCGCATGGCCCTCTGGGCGTCGAGCTTGCTCATCGTGTGCTCACAGGATGACCCTACGGGCCGGGTCTGACAGTTCCGCGACGCCGGGCCGCAGGACTCAGTCGACCTTCCGCCGACGCCCACCGATCGGCCGAGGAGGTGGCTGCGGCTTGCCCCGCACCATGGCGAGCGCCCGCGCGCCGAGGAGCAGTGCCAGGAACAGGCAGGCCGTCGCGCCGAGCGCGGCCAGCACCAGGAACGTCCACGCTTCCGGCTCGCCGGAGCGGGCCTCCTTGCCGAACTCGATGGCGGCCCCCACGAGCACGCCCCACGCCACCAGCGTGATGGTCATCCCGAGCGCGAGCACCAGGACCGAGCGCGGACGAGGGCCCGTGGCCTCCTGAGTCGTGGCCGCTGCCTCTGGCGCGCCGCTGTGTCGTCCCACGAGGAACATTCTGGACCACGGGAGTTGATGGCCCTCTGTGGGCGTGAGGTGTGGCGCGCATGGCTACACCTCTGGCGGAATCCACAGCCCCGGAACCTGTCGGTGGTCGCTGGAAGACTGCTTCTCGTGACCGTGACACGCCGCCCGAGGGGCTGGTCCAGTGCTGGATCTCGGCGCCAATTGGTGACCTGACCTGCACGGATGCGCTCATACCCGAAGTACGCCGAATTCGGTTCTTCGAACCAGTTGCGCCCCCCGGGTCCCGGGCGTATGTTGGCACTACATCTAGTAGTTACACCGATGTAGTTATCCACATCTAGTCCCACAGGATCGGTGCGGTTTCCCACAGGGAAGACCCGGAATCCACAGTCGGACCCACAGGTTTCACCTAGAGCGCCGCGAGTCTCAGAGAGGAGCCCGACGTCATGCACTGTCCGTTCTGCCGCAGCACCGACACCCGGGTCCTCGACTCCCGGGTGGCCGAAGACGGTTCCGCGATCCGCCGGCGCCGCCACTGCCCGTCCTGCGAGAAGCGGTTCACCACGGTCGAGCAGATGCAGCTCAGCGTGATCAAGCGCAGCGGCACCTCCGAGCCGTTCACCCGCGAGAAGGCGATCGCCGGCGTACGCAAGGCCTGCAAGGGCCGACCCGTCACCGAGGACGACCTGGCTCGCCTGGGGCAGAGCGTCGAGGACAGCCTGCGCAGCGTCGGCTTCGCGGAGGTGCCGGCCAACGAGATCGGCCTGGCCATCCTCGGCCCGCTCCGCGAGCTCGACGAGGTCGCCTACCTCCGCTTCGCCAGCGTCTACCGGGCCTTCGAGTCCGCCGAGGACTTCGCGACCGAGATCGCGATGCTCCGGATGGAACGACCAGCACCAACACCTCAGCCGACCGGCTGACCACAGACCGCCCCGTGCGTGGTGGGGAAGCCGCGCGCGGGGCACCAGCAACAGAAGAAGCACGAGCAGCAGGACGAAGAAGAACCAACCAGGGAGAGCAGGGAACATGACGGAAACGGTGAGCGGAACCAGCACCCGCGGGGCACGCAAGAAGGGCGGGCTCAAGATCGAGCGCGTCTTCTCGACCGAGGGCGTGCACCCCTACGACGAGCTCACCTGGGAGCGTCGCGACGTCGTCCAGCAGAACTGGAAGACCGGCGCGGTCGTCTTCGAGCAGCGCGGTGTGGAGTTCCCCGACACCTGGAGCGTCAACGCCTCCACGATCGTCACGACGAAGTACTTCCGCGGCGCCGTCGGCACCGACGCGCGTGAGTGGAGCCTCAAGCAGCTCGTCGACCGGGTCGTGAAGACCTACACCAAGGCCGGCATCGACCACGGCTACTTCGGCACCGAGAAGGACGCCGAGGTCTTCGAGCACGAGCTGACCTGGCTGCTCGTGCACCAGTACTTCTCGTTCAACTCCCCGGTCTGGTTCAACGTCGGCACCGCCTCTCCCCAGCAGGTCTCGGCGTGCTTCATCCTCTCCGTCGACGACTCGATGGACTCGATCCTGAACTGGTACAAGGAAGAGGGCTTCATCTTCAAGGGCGGCTCCGGCGCCGGCCTCAACCTCTCCCGCATCCGCTCCTCCAAGGAGCTGCTCTCCAGCGGCGGTACGGCGAGCGGCCCGGTCTCCTTCATGCGCGGCGCCGACGCCTCCGCGGGCACCATCAAGTCCGGTGGCGCCACGCGTCGCGCGGCGAAGATGGTCGTCCTGGACGTCGACCACCCCGACATCGTCGAGTTCGTCGAGACCAAGGCCAAGGAAGAGAACAAGATCCGCGCCCTGCGCGACGCCGGCTTCGACATGGACCTCGGCGGCACCGACATCACGAGCGTGCAGTACCAGAACGCCAACAACTCGGTCCGCGTCTCCGATGAGTTCATGCGCGCCGTCGAGGACGGCACCGACTTCGGGCTGCGCTCGCGCAGCACCGGTGAGGTCATCGAGACCGTCGACGCCCGCGAGCTGTTCACCAAGATCAGCGAGGCCGCGTGGGCCTGCGCCGACCCGGGTCTGCAGTACGACGACACGATCAACGACTGGCACACCAACCCGGAGACGGGCCGGATCACCGCGTCCAACCCGTGCTCGGAATACATGTCGCTCGACAACTCGAGCTGCAACCTCGCGTCGCTGAACCTGCTGAAGTTCCTCAAGGACGACGACACGTTCGACGCGCCGCTGTTCGCCAAGGCCGTGGAGTTCATCATCACCGCGATGGACATCTCGATCTGCTTCGCGGACTTCCCGACCGACCCGATCGGCGAGACCACCCGCAACTACCGCCAGCTCGGCATCGGCTACGCCAACCTCGGCGCGCTGCTGATGGCGATGGGCCTGGGCTACGACTCCGACGGCGGTCGCGCGATGGCCGCGACGATCACCTCGCTGATGACCGGTCAGTCCTACAAGCGCTCGGCCGAGCTCGCCGCGGTGGTGGGCCCGTACGCCGGGTACGCCCGCAACGCGGACGCCCACAAGCGGGTCATGCGCAAGCACCAGGCGGCCAACGACGTCGTCCGGACGCACGGCGTGCACGACGCCGGCGTACACAAGCTGGCGACGCAGGCCTGGGCCGACGTGCAGAAGCTGGGGGAGAAGAACGGCTTCCGCAACGCGCAGGCCTCCGTGCTCGCGCCCACCGGCACCATCGGCTTCATGATGGACTGCGACACCACCGGCATCGAGCCGGACTTCTCGCTGGTCAAGTTCAAGAAGCTCGTCGGCGGCGGCTCGATGCAGATCGTCAACCAGACGATCCCGCGGGCGCTGAAGAAGATGGGCTACCAGCCCGAGTCGATCGAGGCGATCGTCGAGTTCATCGCCGAGAACGGCCACGTGATCGACGCTCCCGGCCTCAAGCAGGAGCACTACGAGGTCTTCGACACCGCGATGGGCGCCCGGGCGCTGAAGCCGATGGGCCACGTGCGGATGATGGCGGCCACCCAGCCGTTCCTCTCCGGCGCGATCTCCAAGACGGTCAACCTGCCCGAGTCCGCCACGGTCGAGGAGATCGAGGACATCTACCTGCAGTCCTGGAAGCTCGGCCTCAAGGCGACGGCCGTCTACCGCGACAACTGCAAGGTCGGCCAGCCGCTGTCCGACGGCAAGAGCGAGTCCTCGAAGAAGGACCAGGCCATGTCGACGTCGTCGGCCACGCCTGAGGTCGTCGAGAAGGTCGTCGAGGTCCACAAGCCCTTCCGCAAGCGCCTCCCCAAGAGCCGCGCCTCGCGGACGACGAGCTTCACCGTGGGTGGCGCCGAGGGCTACATGACCTCCGGTGCCCACGACGACGGCGAGCTCGGCGAGGTCTTCCTCAAGCTCGGCAAGCAGGGCTCGACCCTGGCCGGCGTGATGGACGCCTTCTCGATCGCGGTCTCCATCGGCCTGCAGTACGGCGTCCCGCTCGAGACCTACGTCTCGAAGTTCACCAACCTGCGCTTCGAGCCCTCGGGCATGACCGACGACCCGGACATCCGGATGAGCCAGTCCCTGATGGACTACGTCTTCCGCCGGCTCGCCCTGGACTACCTGTCCTTCGAGGACCGCAGCATGCTCGGCATCTACTCCGCCGAGGAGCGCCAGCGCCACCTCGAGACGGGCAGCTACGAGCCGCTCGAGGAGACGGGCTCGGCGGGGGAGCTCATGCAGCTCTCCGAGGGCATCGGTGGTTGAGCCTGTCGAAACCAAGGGCGACGTCGACAACCGCACCGACGAGCTCGAGACCAAGGACACCCACGGCACCGAGGACCGCGAGGTCCCGGCCAAGGTGCACCAGGGCGAGGCCCACACCTCCGCCGAGCTCCTGGAGAAGATCACCGGCACCGCCGTCGACTCCCCGCTCTGCATGACCTGCGGGACGAAGATGCGCCCGGCGGGGAGCTGCTACGTGTGCGAGGGCTGCGGGAGTACGTCGGGCTGCAGCTGACCGGAGTTGCTTTGTGGGCCGTCACCGTGGTGGCGGCCCACAGGCGCGTCTAATCGGCTCGAAGTGACTCGGCGGCGTTACTGCGCCATGGCTGACACAAGGTTGAAGAAGTCGGTTGGCATGGCCGTCTCCAGACGCCAGGTAATGGCGATCGGACGATCTCCTTCGTGGCTCACGTACCCGGCGGGGCCAAGAAACAGGTAGGGCGAGGTGCCGAACTCGTCCTTCTGCTCATGTCGCACGAACAGCAATACGGTGCTCGAGCCCGTCAGGTACCGCTGGCCGGTGGGCGATGCAACTGACGTCGTTGACTGGGATTCCCAGTGAAAGAGCGTCGGACTGATGGGGTAGTCCTGGTACATGGTGGTGGGTGAGTAGTCGGCCTCGGACTTCTTCAAGGTGATGAAGAAGGCGTCGATGTTCCGAGCCTCCGAGTAAACGACTCCCTGCATCACGCTGGTGGGGCGACGCTTAAGGTCCGCGTAGTCGATGGCCGCGAGGATTTCCTCGCGCTGGTACCGAGCGTGCACCTGAAGTGGCACATCAGCGAGGGCGCCCGCGAGACTTGTGGTGACGTGTCGTGAGGCGTTGAAAGAGATGTCGAGCACGCTGGCGATCTCTGCCCGCGTCGCCTGCTCGCCGCGGAGGCGGGCCAACCCCTCGTCGTACGACGTATGCCCACCCGCGTCAGGCCACAGGGTGAAGAAGAGCATGCGCGCCAGGCGCTGTTCTGCAGGCGAGAGCGCCGCGTAGCGCGGCGCGTCAGCGCTCAACAGGCGGTCGTATCCGTGCGCACGGAGCGAATCGTCTACGTGCGCAAACGCGCGAACTCGCTTCAGTAACTTCTCTTCGAGCGCCGATCCAGGAAGTGTGGGCAGGCTGGCGTCGCGTCGAAGACGCGTCCACGAGTGGCTGCCGCGGCGCAGGATGTCGCTGAGTTCGAGACCAGATTCGTCTAGGAATGTGGGCAGATCCTGATCGCCGTAGGAACGAAGCTCGGCAACGATGTGCTGCCAACGATTGGCGATCTGAGAACGAATGTTCTCCAGCACGAGCGCTTGGGACTGCTTGTCCAGCACGATCTGGCAGCCCGAAGGCAGGAAGGGGAAGCCCTTCTCAACTTGACGCTCGACCTCGCGTCTGGTGGCGCCAGTCAAGGCTCGGTATCGCGTCGCGAACTGAAACTCCTTGCGGTGGTAGCCGATGAAGTCCAGGACCGTCAGGACAGCCTTGTCCCGGGTACGTCGCAACCCCCTCCCGAGCTGCTGCAGGAAGACGGTCGCGCTCTCGGTAGGGCGAAGAAACAGAACGGTGTCGACGTCGGGGATGTCGAGCCCCTCGTTGAAGAGGTCGGCGGCGAAGAGGATGTTGACGCGGCGGGCCCGCAGATCATCAAGAGCCTGTGATCGCTCGAGCGGGGGAGTCTGACCGCTAACCGCGCGAGCCGGGATGCCCGCGTCCACGAACACGCGTGCCATGTACTCGGCGTGCGCAACGCTCACACAGAAGCCCAGTCCCCGCATCGACCCAACATCGGACACTTTGTCGCGCAGTTGGCGGAGGATGATCGTTGCCCGCACGTCGTTGCCTGTGAACACATTGGACAGTTGTGCCTCGTCGTACCGGCCGCGCGACCACTGGATGGATCGCAGGTCGGTGCCGTCAGCGACCGCGAAGTAGTGAAACGGACACAGGAGATCGGCGCCCAGTGCGTCCCACAATCGGAGCTCCGCTGCCGTGCGACCGCCGAAGAAGCTACGTACGTCGATCCCGTCTGCTCGTTCGGGCGTCGCGGTCAGGCCGAGAAGTTCCTTGGGTGCGAAGTGATCGATAATGCGCCGATAGGTCTTCGCCTCGGCGTGGTGAAACTCGTCAATGACGATGACGTCAAAGGCATCGGCAGGGATGTTGTCCACGCCATAAGCGTGAAGCGATTGAACGCTCGCAAAGACATGCTTCCACCGTTCTGGCCGGGCATTACCGACGTACAACTCGCCGAAGTTCGGATCGGCGAGCACCTCCTGGTAGGTCCGCAGAGATTGCGTGAGGATTTCCTTGCGATGAGCGACAAACAGCAAGGTCGGCCGTTCGCCTCCCTGCCGCTCAGACATGGCTCGGTAGTCGAGAGCCGCTATCACGGTCTTACCGGTGCCCGTTGCGGCGACTACAAGGTTGCGATGCCGATCGTGAAGGATGCGCTCGACCATGAGCGCATCGAGCATCTCCTGCTGATAGGGAAATGCGTTTACCTGGAGTCCCGAGAGCGAGATCGTGACTCGGTCAGACTGTCGGCGTCCAGAGGCCTCGTTGAGGGCATCGTCGAGCCGGTCTCGGTCGCGGTCTGGGTCGTAGTCTTCGAACTCACTGCTGTTCCAGTAGGAGTCGAAGGTCGCCTTGAACTTCTGCATCAACGACGGTGTCGCGGAATTCGCCAGTCGCACGTTCCACTCGACACCTTCGAGCAACGCACTGGTTGAGAGGTTCGAGGAGCCGACATAGGCCGTGTCGAAGCCGGTGCTGCGGTGAAAGAGCCAAGCCTTGGCGTGTAGGCGAGTGCGCGCGGCGTCGTACTGCACCTTGACCTCTGCGCCGTAGTCGCGGACGAGCCGGTCGAGGGCTTCGCGCTCGGTGCCGCCGATGTAGGTCGTGGTGACGACTCGAAAAGGAACCCCCGCGTCCTTCATCGCCGAGAGTTCGCGCTCGAGGAGCCGCACCCCGCGCCACATGACGAAGGCGCAGAGGAGGTCCACAGAATCGGCCGAGTCCAACTCCGCGCGGAGTTCGCTGGCCAGGGACGGTTCACCGTGAGCGTTGGTGAGAAGAGCTGCATCGTTGAGTGGCGTCCGCGGCCGTCGACGCGTAGCGCGTTGTGACACCTGGCCCCGGTGGGTAACGCAGGGATTGGAGCTCTCTAAGGGGATCAACCAGGCTCTGGGTCGCAACGTCGACATGCTCAAGGAGGTCATTGGTGAACGCGAGTCGGTCGGCCGGATCGCGAATCGCCTCAAGCCTGCGACGCACCGCTTCCGCGACATGGCGGGTGATTGCGTGGACCTGATCGGCATCGTCGATCTTGGCCAGCTCACCCGACATCACGAGTTCGCGTGCCAGCTGGTGCTCGAGCTCAGTCGTCAACAGTGACTCGTGTAGTCCCTCTTCCATGCCCACCCCCGAGGTTTTCGAGGCAGCTTGTCATGGCGACCTGAGGTGAGTGGGGGATTTGGGTCTCAGTGCACTGCTTCCAACTCCAGCGCGAGGTCTGCCCCGCGATGGGAGACGGCTGCCCTTGGGCACTCCACCACGGGGCGGGTGGAGTGCGTAGCCATTTTGCTGCGGGTCTCAAAGAGACGCCCTAACCTCTTGATTCACGCATTTCTGGAGGAAATGAAGATGGCGGGGGAGTCGGCTGGGGCGTACGCCCGGCGTCAGCGGGAACGGGGCGAACGCCTGATCCGGGCGGCCGAGCGGTGGGAGCGGGGAGCGGCTGGAGAGGCCGAGACGGCTACTCACCTGGAGGCGCTGCGAGCACAGGGCTGGGTCGTGTTCCACGACGTCCGCTGGCCCGGTCGACCTCGAGCGAACATCGACCACATTGCCGTTGGTCCGGGTGGTGTGTTCGTCATCGACAGCAAGAACTGGGCCGGGTCGATCGCGGTGCGTGACGACGTACTTCTCCAGAACGGGCGTCGACGCGAGTCGGCGGTGGTCGGCGCAGGCGAGGCCGCGCTGGCGATCACCGGCATCCTGGGGAACCTGCCGGCGACAGGGGTGCTGTGCTTCGTACGGGACGAGGCCGTGGCCGGCTGGGCTCGAGACGTCATGGTCTGTTCGACGTCGACCCTTGCCGACATGTTGACGTCGCGACCGCAGGTTCTGCACCCGTCAGCGGTCGCACGTGTCGCGGGACAGCTCTCGTCACGCCTGAGTTCTGCCAGCGAACCAGCCAGGGGCGCTCGGTCGATTCGCAGGCCTGACCGCACTGTGCCCGTCCGGTCCACCCCGGCGATGGGCCGGGACGCGAAGAAGGGTGGTTCTCGCTTGGCTCGGAGGCTCCTCATCCTGGGCCTCGTGGGCATCGCCCTGATGGTCATGGTGTCGCTCGTGGTTGCGGTGGTGAGCTCCACGACGAAGGGTGCGCTCGAGACGCTCGACCGGGACCAAGGCTGAGCTCGGGCACACGATCACGGTCGATGGGAACGACGCAAGGCCCGCCCTCGCCATATCAGCGCTCCGCGTGCGCCCGACGCGGGTAGGTCCCCGCGTCTTTCGAGCACAGCCCGGCAACCGCCTGGTGGCCGTTGACCTCCGGCTGCAGAACCAGGGCGACCAAGCCTGGAATCTGTCCGCCACCTCACTCGCGATCGTCGACAACGAACGGTCTGCGATACCACCCAGCTGCCCTTCAGCGAGACGTCCCAGGAGTGCTGTCAAGCGCCACGATTGTCGGCCCCGCGCGCGACGTGAAGGGACGGATTCTGTTCGAGGTCCCTAGGAGGGCGGCAGTCGCAGAAGTGACCATGAGCGTGGGACCCGGTCTTCCGCGGAGACTGCGCTGGCACGTCCCTGGCTAGACGCATAGGCAGTCGGGCGCCGAGACGGTCACGGTTCGTCCTGCACCCGCGGGATCACCTGGGTCTCGGCGTCAGGGCCGGCCGGGGGAGGGGATGGCAGGGGGTCGTGCAGGGAGGGGGGCCGGTGCGCGCGGCGGCTTGGGGGAGCGAGGCGCAGCTGGCGACGTACTCGCTCGTCGAGGGCGAGCTCGTGCTGGAGCCGGCGGACCGTGGCGCGGGTGGCGGAGTAGAGCTCGATCACGTCGGGTGACTGCTCCGTGGCCAGGGCGGTGTCGATGCGGGTGCGGGCACGGACCATCCCGTCCTGGGCCTCCTGGAGACGGGCGACGTCAGCCCGGCTGAGGTCGGCCTGTACGTCGGCCTCGTTGCGGACCAGTTCCCCGAAGGCGTCGACGCCCGCCGCCAGCTCGCGGCAGGTGGCGGCCAGGTCGTCCAGTACGGCCCGGGCGGAGTCCTCGGACAGCCAGCTGTCGTCGGCGCAGTCGTGCACCGAGCGCATCAGGACGCGGATCGCCACCGCCGCGTGCTCCAGCGCCTCCAGGCCCTGCCGGAGACCCGGCTCGACGTGCGCCGTCCCGGCGGCGCGCAGGTTGAGGCGGCGGCCCTCCTCGGCCTTGAGCAGCGCGGCGCCGACCTCGGGGATGCCGTGGTTGATGCGCCTCGCGTCGTCCAGCCACTCGCGGGCAGCGCCGGGCAGGCGGTCCCGGTGTGCCTCGGCCATCTCGTCGAGCTCGTTCGCCGCGCGGACCAGCAGCTCGCTCACGGCGTTGGCGAGCCCGTCGATGGCGCGGCCGGCGTCGCCGCTGGCGACCTTGGGCGGGAAGAGCAGGGTGGCGATGATGCCCACCGCCGCGCCGACCAGGGTCTCGGCGATCCGCTGCCCGGCCGCTGCCTCCGCGCCGATCGCGCCGACGCCGAGCACGAGCATGGCGCTGATCGCCACCTCGACCAGGTTGGCGCGCAGCCGGAGGAACTGACCGATGGTGATCGAGATCAGGATGAGGATGCCGAGGCTCCACCACTCCAGCGGTACGACGGCCGCGAACCCGGTGGCCAGCACCACCCCGGCCACCACGGCGATGACACGATCGAGGCCGCTGGCGAGCAGGGACAGCGGCGTCACCTGCACCACGAGCATCGCCGTCAGCGGAGCGAGCAGCGGCTGGGTGCCGGGGAAGATCAGGGAGGCCACGACATAGCTGGCGGTGGCCGCGATCGTGATCCGCAGCGACCACAGCACGGCTGCCCGGCCGTCGCGGCGTACCCGCGCCAGCTCCCGGGAGACGAAGCCTCGCAACCACTGGACCACGCTTTCATCATGCACCGCACGGGCTGGGCGAGCTGCCCTGATCGGTCGAACCGCGATCGGCCGGACCTGTTGTCCCCAGCGCGTCGGGGGCGCATCGTGGAAGCAGGCGAGGAGGAGCCATGAAGGCGAACGTCGGAGACCACCTGGTGGTGGAGAGCAGATCGGCGGAGCAGCACCGCGTCGAGGGAGAGATCATCGAGGTGCAGGGCGAGAGTGGGGCGCCGCCGTACCTGGTGCGGTGGCCCGACGGGCACGAGGGGTTGCTGTTCCCCGGCCCCGACGCGCACGTGCGTCCGCATGATCCGGGGACGGGCCAGGAGAGCTGAGCGCGGCGGCTACACCAAGGGATGCCGCGTGCCGGTGCTCGTGTCGATCAGCGTGATCGGGGAGAAGGTCGCGGTGATCGGCAGGACGTCGTAGACCCGGGCGGCGACGACCGGCAGGTCACTCAGGTGCAGGCGCGGCGCGAGGGTCAGGTGAGGTACCCAGTGGCCGGGTTCGTAGTGCCGATGGAGGTCGGCGCCACTGCGGCGTACGGCATCGACGACTGCGCGTTGTCCGTCGCAGGAGGTCGGAGGTCGGCGACGGTAGCAGCCAGCACCTGCTGCGGCGGAACATGCCGAGGGCATCGAAGTACGCGTCCTCGGGAAGCTCCACCCGCTGGTCCGACAGCTCTCGCTGCACCGTCTCGAGGTCCCACGCGCGGAGCGAGGCCAGGGTGAGGTGCGGGACGTGGCGGCCGTGGGTGTGCGAGAGGAGGGTCGCGACCCCGGCCTCTTCGAGCCGTTGCCAGAGCGCGCGAACGGCCCGATCGGCGTTCGCGTCCAGGGTCAGGCAGACCGACAGCGTCACGGTTCGATCATCGCGCCGACCTCGGGCCGCTGTCGTGGGTGCGTGCCACGATCGAGCCATGACGAGTCTTCAGGAGCTGCTGGAGGAGCTGTACGCCGCGGGCCGGGTGCCCGGCGCGGTGGCACTCGTCCAGCGTGGTGGTGGCGAGCCAGAGATCGCGTGCGTAGGCGAGCGGACCGTCGGCGGCGAGGCGATGACGCGCGACTCGCTCTTCCGGATCGCGTCGATCACCAAGCCGATCGTGGCGGCGGCCACGATGGTGCTGGTCGAGCGCGGTGTGCTGGGCCTCGACGACGCGGTCGGGAAGTGGCTCCCCGAGCTGGCGGAGCCGATGGTGCTGCGGGCTCTGGACGGACCGGTGGAGGACGTCGTACCTGCCGACCGGGCGATCACGGTGCGGGACCTGCTCACGTTCCAGGCGGGGCACGGCTTTCCCGCGAACTTCGACGTCCCGGTCGTCCAGCTGCTGATGGAGCGGCTGGGCCAGGGGCCGCCGCAGCCGCAGATGGTGCCGGCGCCGGACGAGTGGATGGCGCGGCTGGGGGAGATCCCGCTGCTGCACCAGCCGGGGCAGGGCTGGACCTACAACACCGGGTCGGACATCCTCGGCGTGCTGCTCGCGCGGGCGGCGGGGACCACGTTCGGTGAGCTGCTCGCCGAGGCGATCTTCGAACCGCTCGGGATGGGCGACACCGCGTTCTGGGCACAGGACGCCGCACGGATGACGTCGTTCTACCGACGCCAGGAGGGCGGGTTCGAGCTGGTCGACGCGCCTGACGGGCAGTGGTCCTCTGCGCCGGCGTTCGAGTCGGGCGCGGGTGGGCTGGTGTCCACGGCTGACGACTGGTGCGCCTTCGGGCGGATGCTCCTCGGTGGGGGCGAGTACGGCGGTCGCCGGGTGCTGTCGCCGGAGTCGGTCGCGATGATGATGACCAGCTACACGGAGGGGGAGCCGGGCAACCCGTTCCTCGCCGGCCAGGGCTGGGGGTTCGGCGGCGGGGTCGACGTACGACGGACCGATCCGTGGAACGTCCCCGGGCGCTACGGCTGGGTCGGTGGCACCGGGACCGCCGGCTACGTGATCCCGTCGACCGGCACGGTCGTGGTCTGGCTCAGCCAGGTCGAGATGGCCGGCCCGGAGGACACGTCTGCGATGGCCGAGGTGCTGACGTACGCCGCGGGCCCGGCTCGGGGCTGAGGGTGACGCGCCTTGCTGAGACGATCGCGGCATGTCGGCGTACGAAGGACTGACTGAGGGCAAGCTCCGTCACCAGGCCGGTCGCACGAGCTTCGTGCGGGGTGAAGACTACGTGCGCTACGTGCACGGGCTGCGTGTCGGTGACGGGAAGGCCTCCGCGTCGATCCAGGCTCGCAGCGTCGTACCTCGTGGACCTCGAGTGGTCCGTGACCGAGATCGGTGGGCACTGCACGTGCCCGCATCACGCCAAGGGCTACTTCTGCAAGCATCTCGTGGCGCTTGGACTTGCGGTGCTTGACCAGTCATCGCCACGGAGTGCCGAGGACGAAGGGGAGAGCGACGGGCTGGAGCAGCTGGACGCAGCTGCCCTGCGACAGCTGCTCCGCGATCTCAAGGACGTGGCGCCGGAGGTCGCCCGGCTGATGGAGCTGCGTGCCGCGGGCGTCGGCGTACCACGTGACGACGAGGACCCGGAGAGGACGGAGGCGGAGTCGGCGCGCTTGCTGCAGGTCGTCAAGAGCGGCCTGCGCACACGTGGGTACGTCGACTATCGGCAGTCGTTCGATGTTGCGAGCGACGTTCAACTGGTTCTCGACGAGTTGGAACGGCAGGTGGAGTCGGGCCACGGTCAGGTCGCCCAGGCAGCGCTGTTGTACGCCACGACGCGGATGCGCAGGGTGATCGAGCATGGTGACGACTCGGCGGGTGTGCTGGGGGACGCGGGTCAGCGAGCCGCAGAGCTCTATGCCCGTGCCTGCCTGGCGGGGCATCCGAAACCCAGCGCGCTGGCCAGGTGGCTGCTGAAGTTCCGCGACACGTCACCGGGATGGCCCCAGCTGGAGCTCGCTGACTTCGTGGGCGCGTTCGACGACAAGGCACTACAGGTCTACCGGCGAGGGGTCGCGAAGCTCCACGAGCAGTACGCCGGCACCGACCAGTGGGGGCGGCTCGAGGTCGACCGGATGAGGCTCGAGCTGGCCGACCACGACGACGACGTCGACGAGGCTGTCGCGATCCTCAGCCCCGATCACGAGCACGCGAAGTACGGCGCCATCGTCACCCGACTGCGGGAGGCCGGTCGTGACGCCGAGGCCAGTGGGTGGATCGACCGCGCGGTCGCAGAAGGGCGGATCTCGTCCATGCATGGCAGCGACAACTTCTGGATCACCCCCGACGACGCGGCACGCGACCTTTTGCAGCGGGACCGATTGGACGATGCGATCGACGTACTCCGCCGCGAGGTCGCGAGAGCGACCGATTCGCGGCCCTACCAGCAGCTGTTGGATTTCGCGGCGCCGATGGGTCGCCGCGACGTCGAGGAGGCGTGGGCGAAACGAGAGCTGCGGGCAAAGGCGCACCAGCCGCACGGGAACGGTGCCTTGCTGGTCCAGATCGCGCTGGCCGAGCGTGATGTCGCAGGTGCCTGGGAGATAGCCGACGAGCTCGGCGCGGGGCACGCCTGGCAGACCCTTGCCAACGCCAGCGCCACTGATCACCCCAGTCGGGCGGCCTCGCTGCGTCGTGCTCGCCTCGAGCCCGACTTCGCGCATGCCGACACGCGGCTGTACGGGCCCATCGCGCGGGAGCTGAGGACGATCAGGGACCTGATGGAGCGTGCGGGGGAGGGTGAGGAGTTCGCGACGTACCTCTCGGAGATCCGCCAGCGGTATGGGCGACGGCCCAGCTTCATCGCCGAGCTCGATCGGCGCGGCCTGCTCTGACCCAGCCGGCGCCCACGCGATCCCTGCCGGCCTCAGGCAGCGTTGACGAGCCGCGGATCATGGCCACCGGCATGGGACTGCAGCGACGCCCAGCCGTGCTCGGTGACGACGATGATGTCCTCGTCGAACGCGTCGGTGAAGTGGTTGCTGTAGCGCCAGGCCATGGCCCAGGTCTTCTCGGTGCGCGTCCAGACGTTGAAGCCGCGTCGGCCGATGATCGTGACGACGATCGAGCAGGCGTCCTTGGTACGCCGTGGCACGGGCAGTTGCTGCATCTCGTCATGGACCAGGTCGCGCAAGGAGTCCCAGTCTTCCTGGGCAGCGGGCACCTCGAGGCGGCGTACCGCCAGGATGCGCTGCCGTGTCGCCGGGCGGTCGATGAGCACGAAGGTCACCGAGTCCTCGTCGAGCGTGGTGCGCGCAGCCACCTGTTCCATGAGCTCCTGGGTGTTGCGTAGCCGGAGGTGTTCGAGAGTCATGGCGGGAGTGTGCACAGGCAAAGCGGCCGCGCGCATCTCGCTATCCACAGGCCAGCGGTTTGAGGTTGTCTCGTGTCCCCTCCTGCTCGAAGGTCATCGTCATGGGCTACACGACCGACTTCCTTGGACACATCGACATCACGCCGTCGCTGAACGAGCACGAAGCGGCTTACCTCTCGGCGTTCCGGCACAGCCGGCACTGGGATCGCCCAGGAGGCCCGTACGACGTGGCGGCCAACCCCTTTGCCGAGGACGGACGCGGCGTCGACCGCGATGCCTACAACAGCCTGGGTCAAGGCAAGCCACAGCTGTACTGCCAGTGGGAGGTGTGCTGGGACGGGTGCTGCCTGACCTTCGACGGCGGCGAGAAGTTCTACCAGCCGATCCGGTGGTTGCGTTATCTGATCGATCATTTCCTCGTGCCCGATGCGCATGCAGCATCTTCTGGCCTTTCGGTGTTCGACGACTTCACCTTCGACCATCGCCTCGACGGGCTGATCGTCGGCAACCGGCGGGACACGCGCGAGATGTTCGCGATCTGTGTGGACGACAGCAATGTCCACCAGAAGACCCTGGTCCCTGGCCTGGACAACTACCGCGGGCTGCCGCGTCTGCCCTACGAGCGTGCGATCGACGAGTGGGCAGATGACCTTGCCGAGATCCGCCGCAGCGGACGCGGCCCGCGTGCGGCTGGGTGAGGCACCATGGAGACCGTGACGACGCTGCCGCGGGGGCCCATGACGGTGGGGGATCTCGACGCCTATCGCGACGCGCGGCTCGACGATGGACACCGATGTGAGCTCATCGACGGGACGCTGATCGTGACTCCCGCACCGGTCCTCCGACATCAGCTCGTCGTCTCAGAGCTGATGGGTCTGCTGCGTCTGGCATGTCCGCCTGACCTGCGGGTGCTGACCGCGCCGGCCGATGTCGTCCTGGCCGATGACACGGTCGTGCAGCCGGACGTGCTCGTCGCTCGCCGGGCGGACCTGGTCGGCGCCAAGCTCCTCGCCCGACCACTGCTCGCCGTCGAGATCCTCTCGCCCAGCACCCGGCTGTTTGATCTCAATCTCAAGCGGGCGCGCTACGAGCGCGCCGGGGTGGCGTCCTACTGGGCGATCGACCCGGAGGAGCTGTGGCTCCGGGCCTGGGAGCTGCGGGAGGGCGAGTACGTCGAGGTGGCGCACGTTGCCGGGAGCGACAGCTGGGACCGCCAGCTCGCCGTACGCCGTCACGGTGACGCCGGGACGCCTCGCGGACTGAGCAGCGCGCCACCGGTCGCGCCGCCGTAGCGAGCTGTGAGTAAGCGTTCGTGTACCAGGCGACTTTCGGGCGGCCGTTGACACCGACCGCAATGGCCTGTACAATCGAACACAAGTTCGATCCAATAGTGATGCTGAGGGATCGGCCCGGACACTCGTAGGAAGAGGGTCCGCCTGCTCACGGGCGTGCTGCATCGAAGCGTGAGACCAGTCAGTGATGGTCATCAGCTCGATGTGGAGGTGCACGGTGAGTACGACGTTCGATCACCCCTCGCGCCACCCCGTGCTGGCCTGTGCCGACTGCGATGGAGACGGCGCTCAAGGAGACCTGCGGGGTCGAGGTCGACGTTCATGCGACCCGAGGACAAGCGGGCCGCGTTGCTGCAGCTGAGTCGCGTCGAGGCGCAGCTCTCGGCGCTGCGGCTGCGGCTGATGGCGGCCTCCGACGACGTTGCCCTGGACGAGGGCGCGCGTGACGTCGCCGCGCTGGTCACGCACATGACGCGCACCGACGGCGGCACCAACCGGCGCGATCTCGTGCTTGCGGAGGCGCTGGATCGGCCGCTGGTGCCAGGTCGCGAGCCGCGCTGGGCGCGGGAGACGTCAACCTGGCGCAGGCGCGCGTGATCGCGCACGCGCTCGATGAGCTGCCACGACGACCTGGTGACGGCCGAGGTGCTGGAGCAGGCCGAAGCCCACTTGGTCGCGGAGGCGGCTCACTTCGGGCCGCGGGAGCTGCGCGTGCTGGGACGCCGGGTGCTCGACGTCGTCGCGCCCGAGGTCTCCGAGCAGCACGAGGCCGAGGTGCTGGCCGCCGAGGAGCGGCTGGCGTGGCGGCGTACCTCGCTGTCGAGCGTCCGACTGGGCGACGGCGTCACCCGGTTCACCATCAACGTGCCCGACGCCGTGGCCGCCCGGCTGCGCACCTACCTGGAAGCCTTCACGTCACCGCGCCACCACGGCACAGGGGAGGGTGACCGGGTGCCCGTCGACGTACGCCGCGGGCAGGCGTTCTGCGCGCTGCTGGAGGCCTGCGACCCGCGTCGCCTCCCGGTGCACGGCGGCGACGCGACCACGGTGATCGTCACGGTGCCGCTCGACACGTTGCGCGACGGTCTCGGCAGCGGTGAGCTCGGGCCGTCGGACCACCTCAGCGCCGGGGAGGTACGCCGCCTCGCCTGCACGGCGGCCATCCTCCCGGCGGTCCTGGGCGGGAAGTCCGAGGTGCTCGACCTGGGCCGGTCGTCGCGACTGTTCAAGCCGGCGCAGCGCAAAGCCATGGTCATCCGCGACCGGGAGTGCCGGGCGGAAGGCTGCACGATCCCCGCGACCTGGTGCGAGGCGCACCATGCCGGGAAGCCCTGGTCACGAGGAGGTCGAACCGATCTCGACGACGGTCTGCTGCTCTGCTCCTGGCACCACCATCGGGCCCATGACCGACTATGGCCTCGGCAGCGGTGAGCTCGGGTCGGACCACCGCAGCGCCGGGGAGGTACGCCGGCTCGCCTGCACGGCGGCCATCCGCCCGGCGGTCCTGGGCGGGAGGTCCGAGGTCCTCGACCTGGGCCGGTCGTCACGACTGTTCAAGCCGGCGCAGCGCAAGGCCATGGTCATCCGCGACCGGGAGTGCCGAGCGGAGGGCTGCACGATCCCCGCGACCTGGTGCGAGGCGCACCATGCCGGGAAGCCCTGGTCACGAGGCGGTCGAACTGATCTCGACGACGGTGTGCTGCTCTGCTCCTGGCACCACCATCGGGCCCATGACCACACTTATGACGACCAGCCGACTGCCCGACGGTGACGTGCGCTTTGCGCGGCGAAGGTGCTGACGTCACGAGGGGCCGGACCGTCGCCGGAAGCCCTGGACGACCGCTCGCCGTCCAGAACTGACCGTTCCCCGCGCAGGCGGTCCGGTGCTCGCGCGATCTCCACCCGAGGCGATACAACGGACGCCAGGGAGGTCTGATGAGCTCGGAGACTCAGGAGACGGCTGGCCGCGGCATCGGCTCGTGGTTGCCGTACGCGCTGGCCGGCGTGATGGCCGTGGTGCTGGTCGTGATCACGATCAGCCGGGGTGGGCCGTCGGACGCGGCGAAGGACACGCTCGGCGGCAAGCAGCTGAAGATCATGGCGCCGGCGGATCCCGGCGGTGGCTGGGACTCGACGGCGCGGGCGATGCAGGCGGCGCTGGAGCCGATCGTCGGACGCAGCGAGGTCTACAACGTGACCGGGGCGGGCGGGACGATCGGGCTGAGCCAGTTCGTCAACTACGAGGGACAGTCCAACCAGCTGATGGTGACCGGGCTGGTGATGGTCGGGGCGATCGCGGCCAACGAACCCAAGGACACCCTCGAGGAGGTCACGCCGATCGCGGAGCTGGTCAACGAGGAGCAGCTGATCGCCGTACCGAAGGACTCGCCGATCAAGGACGTCGGCGACCTCGAGGCGGCGATGAAGAAGGACATCAAGAAGGTCGCGTGGGCGGGTGGGTCGGCCGGTGGCGCCGAGCAGATCCTGGCCGGGCGGATCGCGCAGGAGCTGAAGCTCGACCCCGCGGACGTCAACTACATCGCGCACTCCGGCGGCGGTGAGGCGATCGCGACGCTGCTCTCGCGCAAGGACACCGTGGGGGTCTCCAGCGTCTCGGAGTTCCGCCCGCAGATCGAGGCCGGGAAGCTGCGGCCGATCGCCGTTGCCAGCGGCCAGCGGGTGGCGCAGCTGAAGGAGACCCCGACGCTGAAGGAGAGCGGCATCCCCGTCGAGGTGACCAACTGGCGCGGCGTGGTCGCGCCTCCCGGGATCACCAAGGATCAGCGCCACGGACTCGAGAGCATCATCGTGCGGATGACGAAGACCAAGTCGTGGGAGGACACCCTCAAGCGTGAGGGGTGGAAGTCCGTGGTCCGGGTGGGGGAGGAGTTCGACACGTTCCTCGCCTCCGAGATCAAGCGGGTGGATGCGGTGGTCGAGGAGCTCGGGATCGGGAAGGTGGAGTGAGATGACCGAGGAGCAGCACCGTCGTCATCTGACGGGCAACGTGCGGGGCGATCTCGTCGGTCACGAGGGCGCCGAAGAGCTCGACATCGAGGACAACCGGACCACCGCGCTGGCGACGCTGGTCCTCGGCGGGATCCTGATCGTCGTTGCGATCGCGACGCTCACCCAGGCGGCCAGCCTGAGCAACAACGGCAACGCCGTCGGCCCGGCCACCGCGCCGTGGGTGATCGGGTCGCTGATGCTGATCGTGTCGGTGTCGCTGATCCTCCGGGGCCGCAGCGAGCTCGCGGCCGCGAAGGCGGAGCACACGCCCGGGCACCAGACCAGCCCGCAGGACTGGAAACGACTCGGCCTCCTGCTGCTGGCGCTGGTCGTGTTCGCGGCGGTGAACCCCTTCCTCGGGTACGTCGTCTCCGCGACGCTGCTCTTCGGGATCATCGCCATCTCGCTCGGCGCCCCGAACAAGGCGAAGGCGTTCGCCTACGGGTTCATCGTCGCCTCGATCGTGTTCCTGCTCTTCGACGTGCTGATCGGGATCACCTTGCCGGCCGGCGTCTGGGGGTTCTGACATGGACTCCTTCTCCCAGCTGATGACGGGGTTCAGCGAGGCGCTGACCCCGACCAACCTGTTCCTGGCCCTGATCGGGGTCACCCTCGGCACCCTGGTCGGTGTGCTCCCCGGCATCGGGCCCGCGCTGACCGTCGCGCTGCTGCTGCCGATCACGTTCACCCTGGAGCCGACCGGGGCCTTGATCCTGTTCGCGGGCATCTACTACGGCGGCATGTACGGCGGGTCGACGACCGCGATCCTGCTGAACACACCGGGCGAGAGCGCGTCGATGGTGGCTGCCCTCGAGGGCAACAAGATGGCGCGCAAGGGGAGAGCTGCGTCCGCGCTCGCGACCGCGGCGATCGGCTCCTTCGTCGCGGGCACGATCGCCACGATCCTGCTGACCTTCCTGGCGCAGCCGCTGGCCGACGTCGCGGTGAAGTTCACGGCGGCCGACTACGCCGCGTTGATGGCGATCGCGTTCGTCACCGTCGCCACCTTGCTGGGGACCTCACCGCTCAAGGGGATGGCCAGCCTGCTGATCGGGCTGACCATCGGCCTGGTCGGCATCGAGACCCAGAGCGGCCAGTCGCGACTGACCTTCGGCGTACCGACCCTGCTCGACGGCGTCGACGTGGTCATCGTCGTGGTCGCGCTCTTCGCGATCGGCGAGGTGTTCTCGCACGCGCTCAAGGGCGGCGGCGGTGGCACGGTCACGCCGCTCAAGGGGCGCGCGACGATGACCCGGCAGGACTGGAAGCGGTCCTGGCCGGCGTGGCTGCGGGGCACCGCCTTCGGCTTCCCGATCGGTGCGCTGCCGGCCGGTGGCGCGGAGATCCCGACGTTCCTCTCCTACGCGACCGAGCGTCGGCTCTCCAAGCACCCCGAGGAGTTCGGCCACGGCGCGATCGAGGGCGTGGCGGGTCCGGAGGCGGCCAACAACGCCGCCGCGGCCGGCGTACTCGTCCCGCTGCTGACCATCGGCCTGCCCACCTCCGCGACGGCCGCGGTGATCCTGACGGCGTTCCAGTCCTACGGCCTGCAGCCCGGGCCGCAGCTGTTCAGCGAGTCGGGGCCGCTGGTCTACGCGCTGCTGGCCAGCCTCTACATCGGCAACGTGATGCTGCTCGTGCTCAACCTGCCGATGGCGCGGGTGTGGGCCAAGCTGCTGCAGATCCCGGCCTACGGGATCTACGCCGCGATCATGGTGTTCGCGACGCTCGGCACCTTCGCGACCGGCGGCAGCTTCTCCGACCTGATCGTGCTCTACGTGATCGGGATGCTCGGCGTGCTGATGGCACTGGCCAAGGTGCCGGTCGCTCCAGCGGTGGTCGGCCTGATCCTCGGCCCGCTGTTCGAGGAGCAGGCCGTGCGCGCCGTGCTGCTCGAGGGCGGCAGCATCAGCGGGCTGTTCTCGACGACGCTGTCCATCGTGCTCTGGGCGATCGCGATCATCGCGTTGATCGCACCGATCGTGCTGGCCGTCGTACGCCGCGTGCGCTGAGGCCCCCGCAGCCCTAGTGTTTTCGGGTACGACTGTCGACGAATCGAGGCGTCACATGGCCGAGCTCCCTCCCGTCACCGCCGGCGACATCGAGAAGTACGGCTACCAGCAGGAGCTGCATCGGTCCCTGTCGTTCGGCGACCTGTTGGTCTACGGCCTGGTCTTCATGGTGCCGATCGCGCCGTTCGGCATCTTCGGCAGCGTCTTCCAGGGATCCGGCGGCATGGTCGCCCTGGCGTACGCCATCGGCATGGTCGCGATGATGTTCACGGCGCTGTCGTACTCGCAGATGTCGCGAGCGTTCCCGATGGCCGGCTCGGTCTACACGTACGCCGGGCGGGGGATCGCCGCGCCCGTCGGCTTCCTCTCGGGCTGGATGATCCTGCTCGACTACGTGCTGGTGCCGAGCCTGCTCTACCTGATCGCGGGCGTGGCGATGAACTCGCTGATCTCCTCGGTGCCCGTGTGGATGTGGCTGGTCGCGTTCGTCGTGCTCAACACGGCAGTCAACTACGCCGGCATCGAGTTCACGGCCAAGGTCAACAAGATCATGCTCATCGGTGAGCTGATCGTCCTGGCGATCTTCATCGTGATCGGCATCGTCGCGCTGGCCCAGGGCAAGGGCCATGGCTTCGACTTCAGCCCGATCTACAACGCGGACACCTTCTCCTGGTCCCTGGTGTTCGGTGCTGTCTCCATCGCCGTGCTGTCCTTCCTCGGCTTCGACGGCATCTCGATGCTCGCGGAGGAGAACAAGGAGTCGGCCAACCAGATCGGGCGCGCCATGGTGGCCGCGCTGCTCCTCGCCGGGGTCCTGTTCATCGTGCAGACCTGGGTCGCCTCACTGCTGGTGCCTCATCCCGCCGCTCTGATCAGCAAGGGCGATCCCGGTGGCACGGCGTTCTACGACGCCGCCGACGTCGCCGGCGGCGGGGCGTGGCTGGGCAACCTCACGGCCCTGGCGACAGCGATCGCGTGGGGCTTCGCGAACTCGCTGGTCGCGCAGGCGGCCACCTCGCGGCTGCTCTACGCGATGGCACGCGACCGGCAGCTGCCGTCGTTCCTCGCCAAGGTGCACCCGACCAAGGGCGTCCCGACCAACGCGACCTTTCTGGTCGCGGTCGTCTCCCTGGTGCTGGGCCTCTACATGGCGGCGCGCGACGACGGCATCACGCTGCTGTCGACGCTGGTGAACTTCGGTGCCCTCACGGCGTTCCTGGTCCTGCACGTCTCGGTGGTCTGGCACTACGTCGTCCGTCACGGCAGTCACCACTGGTGGGCCCACCTGATCGCGCCGTCGCTCGGCTTCGTGATCCTCTTCTACGTGGTGATCAACGCGAAGGTCGCGGCCCAGGAGCTCGGCTTCGTCTGGCTCGGCATCGGCGTGGTGATCCTCGTCTTCCTGCTGGCGACCGGTCGACGTCCCTCGCTGACCATGGTGGACTCCGCACCCACGACGAAGGAGGGCGCGTCGTGAGCGACGTACGCCAGCTGGACCCCGCGCCCGAGCAGTACGCCTATGCCTTCGGTGGCCGGGAGCCGCTGTTGACCGTCGCACCCGGCACCATCGTGGAGCTCTCCACCGAGGACTGCTTCGGCGGCGCCGTGCGGAGCAGGGACGACCTGCCGAGCGAGGTGTGCACCTTTCCGTTCCTCAACCCGGTGACGGGGCCCATCGCCGTCGAGGGTGCCGAGCCCGGTGACACCCTGGCCGTGCACTTCGTGGAGATCGTGCCGGCTCGAGACTGGGCGGTCTCCTCCACGTTCCCGCACTTCGGCGCGCTCACCACGACGCACCAGACCGCGATGCTCCATGAGGCTCTGGAGGAGCGCGTGTGGGTGTACGACGTCGACGTGGCGGCCGGCACCTGTCGGTTCAACCCCCATCACAGCGACCTCTCCCTGGACCTGCCGCTGGACCCGTTCCACGGCACTGTCGGGGTGGCCCCGGCCGCGGGTGAGGTGATCATGTCCATCACCCCGGCTGCCCATGGCGGCAACATGGACACTCCGGAGATGCGGACAGGCGTGACGGCGTACTTCGGTGTCAACGTCGACGGCGCGATGCTGTCCCTCGGCGACGGTCACTGCCGACAGGGCGAGGGCGAGGTGTGTGGCACCGCGGTGGAGGCCGCGATGAGGACCGTCGTGGTGGTCGACCTGATCAAGGGAGGTGCGCCCGCGTCCCCGCGCATCGAGAGCGACGACTTCCTGGTCACCACCGGGTCGACCCGTCCGCTCGAGGACGCCTTCCGGATGAGTCAGCACGACCTGGTCGGTTGGGCGGGGGAGCTGCTCGGACTCGATGCGCTCGACGCCTACCAGCTGGTGAGCCAGACCGGGCTCGCACCCGTCGGCAACGTCGTGGACACCAACTACACGATGGTGGCCAAGCTGCCCAAGACGCTGCTCGCCACGGCGTCCGCCGCGGCGGCGTACGACGGGATGCACGCGCGGCTGCGTGAAGTCGCCGCGGGCTACCTCGCCCATCGCTGACCTGGTGCGTCTGGACGACGTTCGGGGACGCGCCTAGAGTCGCGAACGACTAACTGGAGCAGGACGCTCGAGATTCATCAGTCCATCGAACGGAGATCCCCGTGACCCTGACCATCGGCGACACCGCGCCTGACTTCGAAGCCAACACGACCGAAGGCACGATCAACTTCCACGAGTGGCTCGGCGACTCCTGGGGCGTGCTGTTCTCGCACCCGAAGAACTTCACCCCGGTCTGCACGACCGAGCTCGGTTACCTGGCCTCGATCAAGCCCGAGTTCGACAAGCGCGGCGTGAAGATCATCGGTCTGTCGGTGGACTCGGTCGACAAGCACCCGGCCTGGGCCGACGACATCGAGGAGACGCAGGGCACGGCTCCCAACTACCCGCTCATCGGCGACGAGGACTTCGCGGTCTCCAAGGCCTACGGGATGCTGCCGGCCGACGTCGAGCGGTGACGCTGCCGACCGCACGCCGGCGGACAACCAGACCGTGCGCAGCGTGTTCATCGTCGGGCCGGACAAGAAGATCAAGCTGGTCCTCGTCTACCCGATGACCACGGGGCGCAACTTCGACGAGGTGCTCCGGGTGATCGACTCCCTGCAGCTCACCGCCAACCACAAGGTGGCCACCCCGGCGCAGTGGAAGCAGGGCGACGACGTCGTCATCGCCGGCTCGGTGTCCAACGACGCCGCCAAGGAGATCTTCGGCAGCTGGGACGAGCCCAAGCCCTACATCCGGATCGTGCCCCAGCCTCGTGAACCAGCCTTCGTGAGCTATTCGTTCCTGTCCCACCTCGAGTGCTCGCGCACGCAGGACCGCTACGACGCCGACGAGGTGCAGGGGACCAGCAAGGTGGGGGCGCCGCTGCTGGCGCGCTACGACCTCGAGCAGGTGCGCTCGCAGGTGACGCGGGAGGAGATCGCCGGCGCGCCCGCACGACCTGTGGCGCTACCACGAGGTGCTGCCGGTCCGCGATCCGGCGCACGTCACCACGCTCGGTGAGGGGATGACGCCGCTGCTCCCGTTGCCGACGTACGGCGCGGCCATCGGCGTACCCGGCCTGCTGATGAAGGACGAGGGCCTCGTCCCCACCGGGAGCTTCAAGGCGCGCGGCGCCGCGGTCGGCGTCTCGCGGGCACGGGAGCTCGGCGTCCGCGCCGTGGCGATGCCGACGAACGGCAACGCGGGCGCGGCCTGGTCGGTGTACGCCGCCCGCGCAGGCATGGGCAGCCTGATCGTGATGCCGGTCGACGCTCCGGAGATCTGCCGGCGCGAGTGTGTCGTGTCCGGAGCCGAGCTCTACCTCGTCGACGGGCTGATCAACCACGCCGGGGCCCTGGTCAAGGCCGCCGTCGAGGAGCGCCCGGGCTACCAGGAGGTGTCCACGCTCAAGGAGCCCTATCGCATCGAGGGCAAGAAGACGATGGGCTACGAGATCGCGGAGCAGCTCGCCGATCGATGAGGGGAACTGGGAGGTGCCCGACGTGATCCTCTACCCGGCCGGCGGCGGCGTCGGGCTGATCGGGATCCACAAGGCGATGCTCGAGATGCAGGAGCTCGGCTGGATCGGCGAGAAGCTGCCGCGGCTGGTGGCCGTGCAGTCGACCGGGTGCAAGCCGATCGTGGACGCCTTCGACGCCGGCCTCGACGAGAGCACCCTGGTCGAGGGCACCCACACCCTCGCCTTCGGCATCAACGTGCCCAAGGCGCTCGGCGACTTCCTGGTGCTCCAGGCGGTGCGCGAGTCCGAGGGGACGGCGATCGCGGTGAGCGACGAGGTGATCCTCGAGGAGCTGTCTGCCCTGGCCAAGGCCGAGGGCGCGTGGATCTGCCCCGAGGGTGCAGCCTGCATGGCGGCGGCCCGCGAGCTCAGGGAGAGCGGCTGGATCGAGGAGCACGAGCGCGTCGTCGTGCTGAACACCGGGACCGGGCTGAAGTACCCCGACACCGTGAGCATCGACGTGCCGGTCCTGGCGAGGGACGGCCGGGTGCCGTTGGATACCGTTGACATTCGAATACCAACGGTGTTCGTCGGTTCGTGACGTTGAGGGCCGGCTAGTCAGGTCGCCCCTCACACCAGCCCGTGCTCATAGGCGTACGCCGCAGCAGCGGTGCGGGAGCCGACGTCCAGCTTGGCGAAGATGTTCGAGAGGTGGCGGGCGACGGTCTTCTCGCTGAGGGTGAGATCCGCGGCGATCTGCGGATTGCTGCGTCCGGAGGCGACGAGTCGGAGGACCTCGACCTCGCGGGCGGTGAGACCACCGGGGAGTCGGGCGGGTTCGATGAGGCCGGCGGCTTCGTCGACCATGGGTGTCGCGCCGAGCGCCAGGAAGGCGTCGCGAGCGGCCTCGAGCTCCTGGCGGGCAGAGCCCTCGTCGCCGAGGGCGGTGAGGGCTCGGCCGGTGAGGAGACGGACACGCGCGACCTCGTACGGACACTCGACCCGAGCCCACAGCTGTCGCGACTTGCGCAGGTACGGCAGCGAGCCGGAGGCGTCACCGGAGGCCAGCTCGACCGCTCCCGAGGCGTACGCCGAGAACGCCAGCATCGCGACCGAGCCGGCAGCAGTCGCCACCCGGTCCAGCTCTGCCGCGACCGTGCGGGCCTCCTCGACCGCGTCGGCGGCGAGCAGGACATCGACCGCTGCGGGGAGCACACGGCACTTGCCGACCGGGTCGCCGGTCTCCGCGACCAGCCGTCGTGCTGCGGCCACGGCGGCGTCGCGTGACCCTCGCGCAAGCCACAGCAGGGCCAGCCCGGGCTGAGGGTCGAAGCCGTGCTCGCCCGCGCGCTGGTAGGCCGCCTCCGCCGCGACGTACTCACCCTGCAGACGAAGTACGTCGCCGCGCTCGCCCTCGGCCTGGCCGATGGCGTCGAGGGTGTTGGCCAGGCGATACCGCTCGGCGGCCCGGGTGAACTCCTCCAGCGCGTCCGCCCACGCGCCGCGCTGCCGCATCACCTGGCCGCGGTGGATCGAGCACTGGCCGGTGTACGTGACCAGACCGGGATGCGAGGAGCACCACCGGTACAAGGCCGAGGACCACTCGGCGACCCGGTCGAAGGCAGCGATCTCCTGGCAGCCCTCGATGGCGATGCAGTAGACGTCGCCGAACACCTCGGGGGAGACCTCGCCCGCCGCGACCGCGACCATCGCCTCGTCCAGCAGCGTGAGCCCCTCGGCCGCCCGGCCGGAGTAGATCGCCATCCTGCCCGCGACCACGAGACCGAGCGCGACCAGGTCGCGTTCGCCGTGCCGACGCCCGATCTCCGCGGTGGCGTTCGCCTTCTCGGCCGCGGATTCGAAGTCGCCCTCTCCGAGGTGGCGAAAGACGTGCAGGAACATCACGTAGCCGGCTTCGACCCCATCGGGCGCGACCTGGCCCAGCATCCGCTCGGCACGCGTGGCCCAGCCGGCCGCCATCGCCAGCTCGCCGCTGTTCCCGAAGATCATCGCCAGCTGGAACGCGCACGCGACGCCCGCGGCAGCATCGCCGCCGTCCTCGCACAGCCGGAACGCCCGCTGGTAACGATCGATCGCGTCGTCCCGACGACCGAGCAGGTACGCCGACTGGGCGGCGCCGCGGAGGTCCTCGACGCCCAGGTCCGTCCTCGTCGACGCCGGACCAGATGTCGAGCGCGGCTGCCCAGTCGCCGCGCTCGTAGTCCGTCCGAGCTCGCGCCAAGTCGTCCAGCACGCCCATCGCGGGTACCTCCGGTTCGGACGATACTCGCGCGGGCGTGCCGGTGACGGGGCTCGACTCAGGCCGCCTGGCGCTCACGTCGATCGGCCCCGGGAGAGGTGCGGCGAGGGGTCCGCGCGGCGATCCGGCGGGCGACGTACTCCGCGTCGCGGCCGCAGCCGCCGACCAGCATGGACGAGAAGGCGTACTGGAAGGACAGGCCGCAGAAGAAGAGGCCGGGGGCGTCGTCGCAGACGCCGCGGTACTCCGTCGGCCAGCCGTCCTCGCCGAACACGGGCAGGTCGATCCAGCCGAAGTCCTGCCGGAATCCGGTGGCCCACACGACGTTGGCGACGTCGACGACGGTGCCGTCGGCGAGCACCGGGAGCCCGTCTCGCACGCCCTCGACCCGGGACTCGTTGCGCACGACCCCGCGCTCGGCGAGGTCCGAGCGCTGCACGCGCAGCATCGGTCCGCCGTGGAACCGGAGGTGGCCCATCTCCTTGCGGCCGATGGGTGTACGCCGCGTGACCACGTGGCGCCAGAGGAACATCAGCACCGGCCAGATCATCTTCATCCGCCGCGACTCGAGCGGGACCGGGATCTCCCCACAGTCGCGGCCGACGAGCGTGGTCGGCCGGGTCGCGGCCGCCTCGTAGGCGATGTCGCAGCCGGAGTGCGACGCGCCCGACCACCAGGACGGGGCCGTCGCGGAGCTGGCCGGGACGGCGGTACTCGCTGGAGTGCAGCTGCAGGATCGACGGGTCGAGGTCCTTCGCGAAGTCGGGCACCGACGGCGTACGTCCGAACGTGCCGGTCGCCACCACGACGTTGTCGCAGGACATCCGGCCGGTCGACGTGTCGACCACGAACCCGTCACCCGAGTCTTTGGCAGACAGCCGCGAGACGCGTACGCCGAGCCGGACTGGGATGTCGAAACGCTGCGCGTAGGCACTCGAGGTAGTCGGCCAGCTCGTCCTTGCCGGGGAACGCAGACGGCTTGCCCGGGAACGGCATCCCCGGCAGCCCGTCGTACTTGGCGGGGGAGTAGAGGCGCAGGCTGTCCCACTGCTGCCGCCAGCCGTCCCCGATGCGCTGGTTGCGGTCCAGGACGACGCAGTCGCGGCCCTGCTGCTTCAGGTGGTACGCGGTCGACAGGCCGGCCTGCCCGGCTCCGATGACGACGGTCTCGATGTGTTCCATGGCTCCTCCTGGTGGCTCGGTGGAGTCACCCTAGGAACGCGAAGAGGTCGGTCGCGTCGGGCGCGATGCCCATCTGCTGATGGCAGGCGATGGGTGGATCTACCCATCGGCGCCTGGCCCGGCACGCGCTAGGCGCCGATCCCGCGACGCACGGCAGCAACACACGCGAGCGCACCCGCGCCGGCGACGGCCAGCCAGAAGGTGAGCACGCCCGAGGGGAAGTCGCCGAACGGGTAGAGGGTGTCCCAGCCGAGGAAGGTCGAGATGCACCACGGGGCTGATCACGACGAGCACCACCGCGGAGGCCAACGACCCACCAGGGCTGGCGATCGCGCGCCGCGAGGCGAGTCCGGCGAGGCCGACCGTGAGGCTGATGGCGGCGAACCCGACCAGCCACCAGGAACCGCGGGAGAGCGGCAGGTCCCCGGGGCGCACGATCACTGCGACGGTCCACACGAGCAGCGGTACGGAGGCCGACCGCGATGCGCGCCGTACGTCCCCAGCCGGCGCCGCGCGGGGTGACCTCGACGACGGGGAGGGAGACCTCGTCGAAGCAGAACGCGGCGGCGGCGGCGCAGGCGGCGATCAGGCCGGGGAGCAGCGACCATGGCGGTCGCCTGGCCACTGGTCCAGAGCGGCGACCAGGAGGAGGGCCCCGGCACAGCACCCGAGCAGCGCCATCCAGGGGATGGCGCGGCGCAGGTACCAGCCGACGAGCATCAGTCGCTCACCTTGTACGGGACCGGCTTCGAGTGCAGGTTGTCGTCGTTGCCGGTGGTCATCGCCAGCGCGAGGGCAGCGAGCCCGATGATGACGACCCCGGCGATCGCACCGCGCAGCCGGCCGGTGCGGGCGGTGCGGTCGTGCCAGATGGCGAAGAGTGCGGCCGCGGCGCAGAGGCAGAGCAGGTAGAGCAGGTAGAAGCCGGAGTTGCCGGCGAGCAGGCTCGCGGTTCCGTCGGTCTCGGTGCCGGAGTGGAACATCGCCCACGGCACCCAGAGCCGGAGCTCCGAGCTGGCGTGGTAGGCGATCGGCCCCTGCCCGAGCATGTCGACAGCCACGACGACGACCACCATCACCGCGGCGGCGCCGGGGAAGCGGAGCCACCGTCCGGTGAGCACGCCGAGCAGTCCGCCACCGAGGCAGGCCACGGGACCCAGCGCGAGCAGGATCGTCCACACCTGCCAGTCGGGCATGGTGCCGAACCACCACTCGTACGGGTGCGCCCCGTGGACGGACACCATCGCGATCTCGACCCCGATCCAGATCACCCCGGCCGCGAACGGCACCAGGCACGCCAGGGCGAGCGCGGCCGTACGACGAGCCTCGGAGCCCGGCGCCGTGCCGATGGCCTCGGCCGTCGCCTCGGTGGAGCGGGTCAACCGGGACGTGGCGACCAGGCTGGGCAGACCGATGAAGAAGGCCGGGATCACCGGCATCGACAACAGGTCGCCCAGGTGGGGGTCGTCGTTGAGGACGTAGAGCAGCACCAGCACGCCGAACGCGAGCACGACTCCGACGATGAAGGCAGGGTGACGCGCGAGGCGGCGGGCCTCGATGCCGGCCATGGTGCGCAGGCTGGCGGGAGTGGATGTGGGCAGGGCGATGTCAGTCATGGTGACTCCTGAAGGTGTGGTGGGGCGAGAGGTGTCGAGAAGCTCAACCGGAGGCGGGCGCGGCGCGGGCCGACATCGCGTCGGTGCCGAGCATCAGGAGGTAGGCGTCCTCGAGGGTGGGCTCGGTCGGGACCGCGCCCGGTGGCGGCGGACCACCGACGACGTGGTGCCGGCCGTTCCCGGTGCCCCAGCTGACGACGGAGTCGGGTCCGGGGTCGTCCGCGAGCCACACCTGGCCACCGGCGGTGGCGACGAGGTCGTCGACGGCTCCGTCGAACCGGACACCGCCGTCGGCCAGCACGATGACGCGCTCGCAGAGAGCGGCGACGTCCTCGGTCTGGTGCGTGGAGAGGAGTACGGCGCTCCGGCGGGCCGTCGCCGACAGGGTCCGGCGGAGGTCGGCCCGCTGGGCCGGGTCGAGCCCGGTGGTGGGTTCGTCGAGCACGAGGATCCGTGGGTCGCCGATCAGCGACTGGGCCAGCCCGACGCGTCGCTTCTGCCCACCCGACAGCTTCGGGATCTTCTTGGCGGCCAGGTCGGAGAGACCGACGAGGTCGAGCACGCGGCGTACCTCCCGGGTCCGCTTCCGGCGGTCGTTCCACTCCTTCAGCACGGCGACGTACTCCACGAAGCCGAAGGCCGTCATGTCGCTGGGATAGCCGAGCTCCTGGGGCAGGTAGCCCAGCTCGCGACGGATGGCCGTCACCTCGCTCTGGGAGCCGTGCGGGTCGCGGCCGAGCAGGCGCACCGTGCCGGAGTCGGCGGCGATCGAGGTGGCGACGATCCGCAGCAGCGTCGTCTTGCCGGCGCCGTTGGGTCCGAGCAGGCCGGTGACGCCGTGGTCGAAGGCGAGGTCGACGCCGGCCAGGGCACGGGTCCGGCCGTAGGACTTGGTCACCCCACGGAGATCGATGGCGTTCACAGCAGGGCTCCGATCTGACGGTCCTGACGAGACCTGACGAACAGCACGGCCAGGGAGAGTCCGGCGAGGGCGGCGTACACCAGCTGCTGCTGCAGCTCGACCGGCCACGTGGGCGGCACGACACGGACGGAGAGCAGCACCACCCCGCTCCACGCGATGGTCACGGCAGCGGCGCCGACGCGAGGTCCGACGAAGCTGGACAGCGCCATCATCACGGGGACGAGCGCGAGCGCCGGCCCGAGCCAGGCGACGGCGAGCCACACCGGTCCGGGGACGAAGAAGCCGGCCACGATCGCGAACGGGAGCACCGAGACGAGCACGCCGAGCGTGCGCAGCAGGATCAGTCGCGTGCGACCGTACGGCGCCGTCACGATCAGCGACTCCAGCGGGTCCTCGTGCGGTCCGTAGGCGGCGGCGACGCCGAGCACGGGCACGAGCGGGGCGACGAGGAGGAACGGCGCGAGGGCGCCGCCACCCGACCAGTACACGGCCAGCACCGCGAACCCCAGCGCCACGAACGCGCTGCTGATCCACGCGGTCCGCAGGGACGCCGTCGCGCCGAGCAGGATCGAGGTCGGTTCGGTGACCCCGAGGCGTCGCGCGAGACGGGCGGGGAGCGGCAGCTCCTGGCTCTCGATGCTCTCGAGGGTCGAGGCCCAGGCGTGGTCGAGCATGGGTACGTCGGCCAGGGCACGGACGTTCGCCCGGCACTCGGCGCAGCGGTCCATGTGCTGTTCCACCGAGGCGCCGCCGACGGGATCGAGCGCTCCGGCGACGTACGCCGCCAGGAGGTCGCGGTCGACGTGCCAGGTCTGGGTGGTCATCGGTGCCTCACCTCCACCTCGTGTCGAGAGCGGTCTCCGCCAGGGAGCCGCGCAGCTGTGACTTGGCCCGGTGCAGCCGGGTCTTGACGGTGTTCTCGCGTACGCCGAGCAGTCGCCCGGCCTCCTTGGTCGTCAGCCCGTCCAGGACGACGGCCTGGACGACCGAGCGGAACTCGGGGGACAGGCTCCGCAGGGCACCGGCGAGGTCGCCGTACTCGACACCGAGCAGGACCTCGTCCTCCGCAGCCGGCACCCGGCCCAGTGCCGGCGAGTCCCACTCCGGCATCAGCAGGACGTCCTTGCGCTTCCGAAGCCGGGAGACCAGCCTCCGGAAGGCGATGCCCCACAACCAGCCCGCGACCTCCCCGTCGCCGCGGAACGTGCGGGCGTCCTTCCACAGCGCGACGAACGTGTCCTGCAGGACGTCCGCCACGACCTCGCGGTCGTTGCACCGGCGCATCAGCCGGGCCTGCAACCAGGGAGCGTGTCGTTCGTACAGCTCCTTCAACGCTCCACTGTCGGCCCCGACCACCCTCGCGACCAGGACGCTGTCGTCCTGTTCGCTCGTCGCTCCGGTGTCACTGCCCGGGCGCCCGAAGGCTGTCATGACCACACTGTCGCACCGGAGGACCGAAATAGTTCCCGAGAAGCCCGACTACCTCGTCGACGGCTCGAGGCTGCTCAGCTGGTCGACTCCAGGACCGGTCGGCCGTCGGCGGTGCGCACCTCCACGGCGGTGATGTCCTTGCGGTTCGACGCTGTCGCGGCGGTCAGCTGCATGGTGCGGCCCTCGAGCGAGCGCCAGGTGCCGACCTGCTCCGTGTGGCCGTCGCGCGTCCGGACGACGATCGTGTAGGTGACCCGGGGTGGCCCGTCATAGCCCGCGGTCTCCGGGGCGTAGGTGCAGGCGAGCTGGAGGCGGGTGCCCCAGGTGACCTGCTCCAGGGCGAGCTTCGCGTGCACCGGCGCGTCGCCGATCGTGGTCATCTCCTGCCCGGCCGGGACCGCCGCAGGCGGCCGCGCCTGGTCTGGTGTGGCCGTGTCGCCGCCGAGCAGGCGGGGGAGGGCGAGCGCGAGCACGGCCACCACGGCCGCGGCGGCCGCACCTCCGACCAGCAGGAACCGGCGGCGACGGGAGCGGCGTACCTCGCGCACGAGGTTCGTCAGCAGCGCGTCCGGCACCGGCTCGTCGGCCGGGGCGTCGTCGAGCACGGTCGTGTCGACGCGGGAGAGCAGCCCCGGCAGGCCGGCCAGCTGGCGAACCGCACGCGAGCACTCCTCACAGGTGGTGAGGTGCTGCTCGTAGGCGAGGCGCTCCCCGGCGGGGAGGGCGCCGAGGACGTAGGCGCCGTCCTGCTCGGCGTACTCGCAGCTCATGCGCTCACCCCCAGCTCCTCGAGGGCCAGCCGCAGGGCGCGGAGGGCGTAGTGGGTGCGCGACTTGACGGTGCCGACGGGTACGCCGAGCCGCTTGGCCGCCTCGGAGACAGGCCGGCCGCGGTAGTAGCACTCCAGCAGCACGGCGCGGTGCTCGGAGGAGAGGCGGGTGAGCGCCTCGGCGACCACCCAGGAGAGCAGCAGCTGGTCGGTGTGGTCGTCCACGCCGTCGTCGGGCACGTCAGCGACGGGGAACTCGCTGCGGGCCCGCTTCGTGCGCCACTCGTCGATCACGATGTTGCGCGCCACCGTGAACAACCAGGCCCGGACCGCCGGCGGCGGGTTGTCGAGCACCACCCGGTTGCGCCAGGCGCGCAGCAGCGTCTCCTGCACGACGTCCTCCGCTCGGGCTCGGTCGTGGCCGGTCAGGCGCAGGCTGTAGTTCCACAGCGACGTCGCGTGGTCGGCGTGCAGCTGCTGCATCAGGGCGACCTCGTTGTCGGCCATCTCACCTCCGCTGCCATTTCCGTCTGAGCAGGGACCTTCACACCAAGAGACGGAGCGCGGGCCCCGGTGGTTCAGTTTCGTCGATCGCTGGTCGATCACTGGTCGATCACTGGCAATCATCGGGCAAAGGCGTCGAGGAACCGGCCGCGGAAGCTGTCCATCCGCCACACCGGGGCCTCGGGCGACGGGTGCAGGCCGCGTTGCCAGCCCCAGCCGTCGATCCTCTCGAGCACCCGTGGGTCGTGGGCGATCACGCTGATCGGGACGTCGTGGTCCGCGCCCTGGCCGGAGACGATCGTGGCCGGCTGGTGGTCGCCGAGCACGACGAGCACGGTCTTGTCGGTGCCGTAGTGCTGGACGAAGGAGACCAGCGCGTTCAGGGAGTACTCGATGGAGTTGCCGTACGCCGCCTGCACGCGCGTCGGCGAGGGCCAGATGTCCTTCTCCGAGGGCAGGGTCTGCGGCATCCCGTCGAAGGCCGAGCCGTCACCGACGGCGCTCTGGGGGATCATCCGCGGAGTGCGCGACCAGGGCGCATGGCTGGAGATCAGGTCGATCTCCGCCATCACGGGCTTCCGGTCGGTCTTCGCGAGCTCCAGCCGGTGGAACGCGTCCAGGGTGAACTGGTCGGGCATCGTCGGGTAGCCGAACCGCGGGCCGGCGTACCCGACGTTGCGGGAGTCGTAGAGCTTGTCGTAGCCGTAGAAGCTCGCCTGCGGCCAGTCCCTCGTGTTGGCGGGCACGTCGCCGACCGTGCGCCACCCGCCGCGCTTGAAGGCGTGGCTCAGGGTGGACCGCTGGCTCTTCACCAGCACGTCGTAGCGCTGCTGGCTGTTCACCCAGAGCCCCGAGGCCAGCGTGGAGTGCGCGAGCCAGCTGATCGCCCCGAAGGTCGGCGAGGTGAGGAACGCGCTCCTGGCAGCGAACCCCTTCGACTCCAGCCGTCGGGTGCCCGCGTCGAGGACCCGGTCGACCCCGGGGGAGAACGAGGAGCCCTGTACGGCGACCCGGCCGTAGCTCTCCACGAACACGAACAGCACGTCCTTGCCGGCCAGACCTCGCAGCAGGCCGGCCGTCGGCTCGTCGTCCAGCGGGTCGGACCTGGTCGCCTTCTCGAAGTCCTGCTGGTCGCGGATCGCTGCCGGGATCCCGGTGACCTGGTCGTAGGCGTAGCGAGCCGAGCCGTCAGACGCGACGGCGGTCCCGCTCACCTGCAGGCCGGCGATCGCGAGCACCACCCACCCCGCGGCGAGCGCGGCGACGGTCCGCAGCGAGGTCCGGCGATGCCGCGCCAGCAGCCGGGTGACGCGCAGCAGGGCGAGCGGGATCAGCACCAGCAGCGCGACCAGCACGACGGCCGCGACCACGAGCATCACCGTGCCGGCCGTCTCCCCGAACGAGTCGCGCATCAGCTCCACCAGCGAGCGGCCGTAGCGCCAGTCGACGGCCACGTGGAAGGGCCGGTTGAGTGCCTCGTAGAACGCCATGTCGAGGACCCGGAGCACGGTCAGGACGCCGAGGACCACCCCGGCGACGAGGGCCACCGGTGTCCGGGCGCGCGCGGGGACGACCAGCACGAGCGCGACGTAGACGAGGGCCTCGACCGGGAGGCGCAGGAACGCGGCAGGGTGCAGCTCGAAGATCCGGTTCGGGGTGGTCAGCGCGACCCACACCAGCAGCACGGCGAGCACCGTCATGGTCGCGGCGAGGAAGGTCCGGAGCTGGGGTCTCATGCCGCGCGGCTCAACGTCGGCGTGGGCAGGGCCTGCTCGGCGTCCTTCGTCCGCCAGAGCCAGATCACCTCGCGGCCGAACGACTCGGCCAGCAACACGAGTGCCAGGGCGAGGAGCGCGGTCGTCACGGCGTGCGGCAGGACACCGGCGGCCGCCACCGTCAGCACGATGCCCTGGATCGCGGCGACCACCTTGCACCAGTGACGTGGTGGAGCGGGACGGTCCAGCCAGGGGAGCAGGCGCCGGGCACCGAGGAGGGCGTAGCTGGCCAGCCCGATGACCAGCACCCACGGTCCGAAGTCGCGCGCTGCGTTGACCGCCAGCACCAGGATCAGAAAGGCGTCGACCTCCAGGTCGAAGCGGGCGCCGAGCTCGGAGACCGTGCCCGTACGCCGGGCCACCCGGCCGTCGACCCAGTCGAGCAGGAGCGCGGTGGAAGCGATCAGGACCAGGGTCGTCACCGGCGTGGGCCGGGTGAACGCGTCGGCGACGAGGGCCGCCACCCCGCACGCGAGCGTGGCGCGGGCCAGGGTGACGACGTCAGCCGGTCCGAGCTGCCCTCGGCCGCTGCGAGCCATCGCCGTCACCAGCCAGAGGTTGCCGAGCAGGCCACAGGTGAGCCCGACGGCCCAGCCCCACGGGCCGAGTCCGTCGGTCGCGGTGAGGGTTCCCATCAGCGCAGCGACCAGCCCGACGCCGGCCAGCCCAGCTCTGATCGGTTGCGGTTGAACCTCGGACACCTGACCTCCGTTGTTGGGGTTACAGACAACGACGCAGGAGGAGGCGCCCCGGTTCACCGGGGCTTTCGATCAACCACCACACGCAGCTCAACCAGCAGGGGTCCGGGATGACCGTCAAGCGGAGTGAGGCGCGCGCCTTCTGGCTGCGCGCACCAGGGATCGGTGAGATCCGCACGGTCGCCCTGCCCGAACGCTCCTCCGACGAGGTCCTCGTCCGCACGGTGCGCTCGGCCGTCAGTCGAGGGACCGAGGCGCTCGTCTTCTCGGGCCGGGTGCCGACCAGCCAGTACGCCGAGATGCGGGCGCCGTTCCAGGACGGAGAGCTGCCCGGGCCGGTGAAGTACGGCTACCTCAACGTCGGCGTGGTCGAGCAGGGTCCCCAGGCGCTGCGAGGTCGCACGGTCTTCTGCCTGTATCCCCATCAGACTGCGTACGTCGTGCCGGCCGCCGCTGTCACCGTGGTCCCCGATGAGGTGCCGCCCGAGCGTGCCGTGCTCGCGGGCACCGTCGAGACCGCGGTCAACGCGGTGTGGGACATCGGCCCGCTCCCCGGCGACCGGCTCACGGTCGTCGGCGCCGGCATGGTCGGCTGCTGCGTCGCCCGGCTGCTCGCGCAGTTCCCGGGAGTGCACGTCACGCTCGTCGACGTCGACCCCACGCGCGCCGACATCGCCAAGACCCTCGAGGTGGACTTCTCCGCACCAGAAGACGCGGACGACGGGCGCGACCTGGTCGTGCACACCAGCGCCAGCTCGGCCGGCCTCCAGCTCTCCCTCGACCTGCTCGCTCCGGAGGGGACCGTCGTCGACCTGAGCTGGTACGGCGACAGCCCCGTCACCCTCGACCTGGGCGGGTCCTTTCACTCGGGCCGGCTGTCGATCCGGTCGAGCCAGGTCGGGATGGTGTCCCCGGCGCGGCGGGGTCGGCGTACGCCGGCGGAGCGGTTGTCCGTCGCGATGGACCTGCTCCGCGACCCGGCGTACGACGTCCTGCTGACCGGGCAGTCGGCCTTCGAGGAGCTCCCGCTCGTGATGCCGCGACTGGTGAGCGGCGAGCTGGCCGCGCTGTGCCACGGCATCACCTACGAGGGCCTCGCCGACGACGGGGAGCCAGCATGTTCAGCGTGACCGTCCGCGACCACATGATGATCGCCCACAGCCTGCGCGGTGAGGCGTTCGGTCCCGCGCAGCGCCTGCACGGAGCGACGTACGTCGTGGACGCGACCTTCCGGCGTGCCGCCCTCGACGAGGACGGGATCGTGGCCGACATCGGACTCGCCACCGAGGCGCTCAAGCGTGTGCTCGGCGCGCTCAGCTATCGCAACCTCGACGACGAGCCCGCGCTGGCCGGCGTGAACACCTCCACGGAGGTGCTGGCGCAGCTGGTCGCCGACCGGCTCGCGAACGAGATCGAGGCCGGTGCCCTGGGTGAGTCGGCGCGCGGCGTCGAGTCGCTGGTGGTCACCCTGCACGAGTCCCACGTGGCGTGGGCCAGCTATGAGCGGGTCCTGTGAAGGCCGTGCACGTGGTCGTGCCCGACGGGATCGACGACCCCGGACGGCCGAGCGGGGGCAACGTCTACGACCGACGGCTGATCGACGGCCTCGCGTCGGCGGGGTGGGTGGTCGACGTGCACCCGGTGGCTGGTTCCTGGCCGGAGGCCGGTCCGGCGGCTCGCGAGCGGCTCCGCCTCGTGCTGGCCGGGATGGCGGAGGGGTCGGTGGTGCTGGTCGACGGGCTGATCGCGTCGGCGGTCCCGGACGTGCTCGTGCCGGAGAGTCGCCGCCTGCGGGTCGTCGTACTCGTGCACCTGCCGCTCGGCGGACGCGACGACCCCGAGGCCACGACCCTCGAGGGCCGAGTGCTCTCGGCTGCTGCGGCGGTGGTGACGACGAGCCGCTGGACGCGCGACCGGGTGCTCGAGCTCTACGCCCTCCCACCTCAGCGAGTCCACGTGGCGTCGCCGGGAGCTGCCAGGTCTGCGGCGGTGCGGGGTACGCCGCAGGGCCGGCAGCTCCTGTGCGTCGCCGCGCTCACCCGGGACAAGGGGCACGACGTGCTCCTGGCTGCCCTCGGCAAGGTGTCCGACCTCGAGTGGAACCTGGTCTGCGTCGGCAGCCGGGACGTCGACCAGGCGTATGCCGCGGAGCTGGCCGTGCTCGCCGAAGAGCTCGGGATCGGTGGGCGGGTGTGGTTCGCCGGGACGCAGAGCGGGCCCGCGACTGGCCACGTCGTACGCCGACGCCGACGTGGTCGTGCTGCCGACCAGGATCGAGAGCTACGGGATGGTGCTGACCGAGGCGCTCGCCCGCGGCATCCCGGTGATCGCCTCGGCGGTCGGTGGTGTGCCCGAGGCTCTCGGCACGTCCTCAGGGGGAGGGGCCGGACGGTCGCCTTCCGGGCCTGCTGGTGCCACCCGGCGACGCCGGCGCCCTCGCCGACGCCCTCCGACGCTGGCTCGAGGTCCCCGAGCTGCGCCTCACCCTGCGCGAGAACGCGCTGGAGCGACGGGCGTCGCTGACCGGCTGGGACGTGACTGCTGACCGCGTCGCGCGGGTGCTGACGGGGGTGAGGTCATGAGCCGGCCGACGTGGGCACGCCTGCGCCTCGCTGTCGGCGCAGCGATCCTGCTCGTCCTGGTGTGGCGGCTGGGCACCGGGCCGTTCCTCCACGGGGTGCGCACGGTGGACACCACGGCGCTCGTGCTGGGCGCCTTGATCGCGGTCCCGACGACGCTGTGCTGCGCGTGGCGCTGGCGTCTGGTGGCGCGAGCGCTCGACGTCGGCGTGTCCCTGCCTGCGGCGACGGGGGCGTACTACCGCTCCCAGTTCCTGAACACCGTCCTGCCGGGCGGCGTGCTGGGCGACGTGCACCGCGGCCTTCGCCACGGCCGTGAGGTCGCCGACACCGCGGGTTCGCTCCGGTCGGTGGCCTGGGAGCGGGGGGTCGGGCAGGTCGTGCAGCTGGCCGTGGCCGCCGTGGTGCTCCTCCTGCTGCCCTCGCCCGCGCGTGCCCACGTGCCGGAGGTGCTGGTCGCCCTGGTTGTCGTCGGACTGGTGGTCGCGATCCTCGCCCGTCGGCACGCGGGCGTGCTGGGCGCCGACCTACGGGTGCTGCTGGCACGCCGGACCTGGCCCGCGCTCCTGGTGGTCTCCGCGCTCGCGCTGGTCGGTCACGTGCTGACGTTCCTGGTGGCCGCCCGTGCGGCCGGCGCCCATGCGTCGACCGCCCAGCTGGTGCCGCTCGCGATGGTCGTCCTCCTGGCCATGGGGATCCCGGCCAACGTCGCCGGCTGGGGGCCGCGCGAGGGCGTCGCGGCCTGGGCGTTCGCGGCCGCCGGCCTCGGGGCGCAGCTGGGGCTCACGATCGCCGTCGTCTACGGCGTGATGGTGCTCGTCGCGGGCCTGCCCGGCCTGGTGGTGCTGGTGGTCGAGGGTGGCCGCGCCCGACGCACCGCGCCGGCCGTCGCCGTGCCCGTCCCCGCGCCGGTTCGGGAGGTGCTCCGTGGCTGACCGTCCCTACACGCTGCTCAGCTGTGCGCTCTCGATCGACGGCTACCTCGACGCCGGGACCGACGAGCGGCTCCAGCTGTCCAACGCCGACGACTTCGCCCGCGTCGACGCGGTCCGCGCCGAGAGCGACGCCGTCCTGGTCGGCGCGCGGACCGTGCGACACGACAACCCGCGGCTGCTGGTCCGCTCGGCCGAGCTCCGGAGCCGACGCATCGGGCGAGACCTCCCGCCGACTCCCACCAAGGTCACGGTCACCAAGGGGGCCGACCTGGATCCGGGTGCCGCCTTCTTCACGACCGGGGACGGCGACAAGCTCGTCTACTGCGCGAGCGGGTCGATCGGGCGGGCGCGCCGGCGGCTCGGCGAGGTGGCCACGGTGGTCGACGGTGGACGACGGGTGGACGTGCGCTGGCTCAGCGAGGACCTGCACCGGCGCGGCGTACGACGGCTGATGGTGGAGGGCGGCGCCAGCGTGCACACGCAGTTCCTGACCGCCGACCTCGCCGACGAGCTGCAGCTGGTCGTGGCGCCGTTCTTCGTCGGGAACCCGCGCGCCAACCGGTTCGTCGGCACCGGACGGTTCCCGTTCCATCCGGGTCGCCGGGCGACGCTGGCCGAGGTCAGGCCCATCGGGGACGTCGTGCTGCTGCGCTACGCGCTGTCGACGCGCTTCCCCTCCGAGACAAGAGCACTGGCGCGATGAAGGCTGCGAGATGAAGGACCTGCGAGATGAAGGAGCTGGCGCGATGACCATCCCGAAGGTGGAGCTGCCCGAGGCGCGGATCCGTACCCAGCTGACCCTGCCGATCGAGCTGCCGGACGGGTTCGAGACGACGGCCCGGGTGTTCACGTTCGACGGCCTGGTCGACGGTCGGGAGCACCTCGCGCTGGGGCTCGGCGACCGGCGCTGTGCCCAGCTCTCCGAGGCCCGGTCCTACCCACCGCTGGTCCGGCTGCACAGCGAGTGCCTCACCGGCGACGCGTTCGGCAGCCAGCGCTGCGACTGCGGTCCGCAGCTGCGTGAGGCGGTCGAGCGGATCAGCGAGATCGGCGGCTACCTGCTCTACCTGCGGCAGGAGGGGCGTGGCATCGGCCTCTACGCCAAGCTCGACGCCTACGTCCTCCAGGACGGTGGGATGGACACCTACGAGGCCAACGTGGCGCTCGGGTACGGCGAGGACGAGCGCGACTACACCGTCGCCGCCCAGATGCTGACCGCCCTCGGCGAGCGTCGGGTGGACCTGCTCAGCAACAACCCCGACAAGGCCGAGCAGCTCGCCGGGCTCGGTGTCACGGTGGCCGCGCGCGTGCCGACCGGGGTGCACCTCTCGCCGGTCAACCGGTCCTACCTCGACGCGAAGGCGGGCCGGTCGCACTCGCTGGACCTCGGCTGACCAGTCAGCTGGCTCGCGTTCGAAGTGAATGTCTGATGCAGGCGCCGAACTGCGCAGGTGCAGGGCAAGGCACGCGCGGCGCAGCGAACGGCAGTACGAGCGGCCACGGCCCAGGTGCGGTCACAGGCTCAGGCGCGTCAGCGGCGCGCGGTCGCGGCAGCGGTGTCCCAGGCCGAGGCCGAGGCAGCTACCGAGTCGGTGACCGCGCCAGCAGATGACACGTCTGGGGGTGGGGATGTGTACTACGAGAACTGCGACGCTGCCCGCGCAGCGGGTGCCGCACCTATCTCCCAGGGCGAGCCCGGTTATGCCGCACATCTGGACCGAGATGGTGACGGGGTCGGCTGCGACTCGTGACCCGCGGTTCGGCGATGCCCGACGCGCTCCGCCGAACCGGGCTAGGCCAAGCGTTGCTGTCTGCAGGCGCGGTGCTGGCTCTGGTTTTCATGGTGGGGTGTGCCCCAGTACCCTGAGCCCGCCAGCAGTCCACGCACGACCTCCCCGACGGCCACGGCCAGTGCGTCGCCGTCCCCTTCTGGACAACGCACGTCTTCCGCGCCTCGATCGGATGTCGTGGCCGGCTCAGCGCTCGCAGCACTGGAGACATTGACCGGTGAAAGGCAGGGCAGCCAAGACGGGGTATGACAGGGCTCAGTACGGGCAGGCCTGGCTGGACACGGACCGGAACGGTTGCGACACCCGCAACGACACCCTGCGGCGCGACCTCTCGCAGACCGTCGTACGCGCCGGGACGAACAGATGTCTGGTGGAGTCCGGCGTGCTCCACGATCCCTACACGGCCCGAGACCTGCAGTTCACCCGCGGACCGGGTGATGTCGTCGACATCGATCACGTCGTGGCGCTGGAGGACTCCTGGGTGACCGGAGCCTCCCAGTGGGACATCCGCAAGCGAGCGGCTCTCGCCAACGATCCGATGAACCTGCTCGCCGTCGACGCGTCAGCCAACCGTCAGAAGGGTGCCGGCGACGCCGCCACGTGGCTTCCGTCCAACAAGCCCTACCGATGCGCCTACGTCGCACGCCAGGTCGGAGTGAAGGCCAAGTACGGCCTCGCGGTGACCCAGGCCGAACGTGCTGCGATCGGACGCGTTCTCTCTGTCTGCCCCGACGAACCGTTGCCCCCGGATTCAGGCGCGCCCGTGTTGTCTCCCGTGGCCGTCAACGCGCCCCACGTCTCGTCGGCGCCGACCCCTTCAGGTCTCGGATCGGTGCAGTACGAGAACTGCGATGCCGTCCGTGCCGCTGGTGCCGCGCCGGTACGCCGCGGCAAGCCCGGCTACGCGTCACACCTTGACCGGGATGGTGACGGGATCGGCTGCGACTCGTGAACCCTCGGTCTCAGACCTTGCCGAAGTCGTCGATCGCCGACGTCTTGCCGTCGAGGTTCTCGATCTCGATGCGCTGGAAGACCAGCGAGATCTTCTCGAGTCCCTTCCCGGTCGGAGCGAGCTCTGAGTCGTCGATGAACTGCTCGATCTCGGTGACGCGGGCCGAGCTGACCTTGATCCTGTGGAAGACGATCTCCTCACCGGTGTCGGCAGTGCGCACGAACTCGAAGACTGCCGACTTGATCGTCTCGTTGGTGACCAGGGCCTGGAAGATCTGGGGTGAGGCGGCACCCCATTCCTTCACGAACGAGATGGGTTGGTGGATCCGTCGGCCGGTGGCCATCCCGCTCCCGGCGTCACGCGGGTGGGCGACGCTGTAGTGGAAGGCGAGACCGGCCAGCGCGCCCTCGTGCCGTGGCCGCACCGACTCGCCGGTCAACGCTCCCTGCTTGGTGCCTTCGATCGTCACGTAGAACTCGGCTGCCATCGACGCCTCCTGGGCTGGACCCCCGCGCGGGTCAGCCTAGGAAGGTCGCGGGACGGCGGCAAGGGTGGGGCACGATGGGGCCGTGGCCAGTGATGAGAAGCAGAGCGGACTTGTCTTTCCCCTCGACGAGGAAGGGCGGCGGAGCACCTCGACCGTCGGTCGGCTCGTGGTGGCCGACGCGTTGCGGGGCACCGACCCCACGGGCGCGGGTGCGGCCGAGCGGGCGACCGGCTGGCGCACGGACTACCTCGTGCACTTCCGCCGGTTGATCGAGGCGGGGCTGGAGTCTCCGGAGGCCGCGGTGTCGATCGCCGGGCATGGCCTGGACTCGCTGCACGAGCGGATGAAGGTCGTGGACGAGGACGGGCAGGAGTGCTCGCTCGGCGAGTGGGACGGCGTGGTGGGTCCAGGTCGGGAGCTCGAGGGCGTCGAGGTGCTGGGCCGGGGAGAGCCGCTCAACGAGCTGGTGCTGCCGTACCACGGCGACCGGCTGCGGGGTGACCAGATCCGTCGTCGCGTCGACGCCTGGGTGGCCGCGGGGGTGGTCGAGCCGACCGTCGCGACCGCGGTCGAGGAGGTGCTCGCCAACCCGGACTGGCTGCGGCTCGAAGGACACACGGTCGCCGTCCTCGGCGCGGGCGCCGAGATGGGGCCGCTCCCGTCGCTGATGCGCTGGGGCGCCCGGGTCGCGGCGGTCGACCTCGCCCGCCCGGCGATCTGGGAACGCGTCCTGAAGCTCGGCCACGAGGGTGCGGGGACCCTGGTCGTGCCGGCGCCGCAGGGCTCGAGCCGCGACAAGCTCGACCAGGTGGCCGGGGTCGACCTGCTCGGCGAGGTGCCCGTCGTCCAGCGCTGGCTGCAGGAGCAGCCCGGCCCGCTGGTGATCGGCAACTACGTCTACGCCGACGGCGCCACCAACACGCGCGTCTCGGTCGCGGTGGACGAGCTCACGACACGGCTCCAGGCGGGTCGTGACGACGTGGCGCTCGGCTTCCTGGCCACGCCGACCGACGTGTTCGCCGTACCCGGGGATGCCGTGCGCCAGTCCACCCGTGCCTACGAGTCGCGCTCGCGGCGGTCCAAGATGCTCGGTCGTCCGCTGCGGACGTTCTCGGGTGGCCGGCTGCTGCGCCGCAACTACGTCGCGGGTTCCGACCCCGGGATCAACGACTCGCTGGTGCCGCAGCAGGGCCCGAACTACGCCCTCGCCAAGCGGCTGCAGCGCTGGCGGGCCACCGTCGCGCGCGACCAGGGCGCGCTGGTCTCGATGAACATCGCCCCGCCCACCCGGACCAGGTCGGTGGTCAAGAACCGCGCGCTGGCGGCGGCGTACGCCGGGGCGCACCGCTTCGGGGTCGAGGTGTTCGAGCCGGCCACCTCCAACGTGCTGATGGCGGCCATGCTCGTGCACGACCTGCACACCGGTGGCGGTCCGCGGCACGAGAACCCGTGGCAGGACGAGGCGTTCGCGGCCGCCCACGGCGGGCTGTGGCGCGCGGCGTACTCACCGAGGAGCGCGCTCGGGCTCGCCGCGCTCCTCGGGTACGGCGCCGCGCGCGGCTAGCGGCTAGCGCACGCCGATCTTGCGCGAGCAGGAGGGCCAGGCACCCCAGCCCTGGTGCTTCTTGATCCGCTTGGCGACGCGGATCTGCTCCGTCTTGGTGGCCTTGTGCGGCAGCCGGGCCATGCGCTTGCCACCGTTGGCGCGCCAGGTGCTGGGGCTGATCTGCAGCCCGCCGTAGTAGCCGTTGCCGGTGTTGATGTGCCACCGGCCGCCGGACTCGCACTTGGCGAGCCGGTTCCAGGTCTTCCGGGTGGCGGCGTCGGCGGGAGCCGCGAGGGTGGCGGTGAGCAGGACGGCGCTGATCAGGGCAACCAGAATTGCCGTAGCGAACCTACGTGTGCGCATGGGGATTTCCTCCGTGCGCCTGCGAGGTTAGCTGTCGGGTTCGGGCTGAAGGTGCCCGGCCACGTGAGTGGCCTCACCCCAAGAATCACCAGGTGATCCGGGAAGATGTGGGTTCCCCGCTCCCACCCGATGGACTCGTCGTCGACCTTCGGCCCAGGTGGGACTCGGCGTTGACCGAAGGTGGTCCCGGTGCTCCGGGACGCATCACCCTAGGCACAGGTCCTCGCGAGCGGCAAGGTCGCTGCGGGAGTTACCGACGAGTCACAGCGTGAAGACGTAGCGGCTGGTCGCGACGAGGTCGAGGTCCCGGTCGGCGCCCATGGTCGAGACGCTCTCCATCAGCAGGGTCATCCGGCGGTCGAGCTCCGCCTGGTCGCCGCCGCTGCCGTAGTAGGCGTGGATGTCGTGCATCGCCGCGCTGGGGAAGAGCTCCTCGACGACGGCGTCGACGTGCGGGGTGTCCTCGCTGAGGCGTCGGATGACCCGGTTCTGGACGTAGCCGAACGTGGCCTGGGTGTCGATCGCGATCTGCGTGTGCGGGCCCTGCCAGTGCGCGCGCCACTCGTCGTACGCCAACCCGGCGGGGACCCGGAGGAGCGCGACCTGGGCGAGGCCGTCGGTCCGCTGGCCGTCGGGCACCGCTGGCGGCTCGAGCGGCACTCGCTCCTCGACCTCCCAGCCGACGACACGGTCGGCGTACGAGCCGACGGCGTCGATGACCTGCTCCGGCGCGCCGTCGGTCCACACGGAGGCGAGGCCGGTCACGGGTGCCTCGAAGGTCTGCAGCCGGAGCACCTCGTCGGGCACGTGCTCGTCGTCGAGGTTGACCTGCAGGCGGGTCGCGCCTGTAGCCCGCAGGGAGTCGCGGAGGGGCTCAGCGAGGAGGGCGGAGTGGTCGGGGCCCCACAGGGCGAGGACGAGCTTCACGAGGGTGCACTCTAGGCTTTCCCGACCGAGCAGGGAGGGCAGATGCAGGACCACGCTGACCACCAGCGCCCCCTCGACGTACGCCGCGCCGGGGTGCTCCTGCACCTCACCTCGTTGCCCGGCCGGGGCGACCTCGGCCCGGAGGCCTACCGCTTCGTCGACTTCCTCGCCGCGGCCGGCTGCACGGTCTGGCAGGTGCTGCCGCTCGTGCCGACGCAGGTCGAGGGCTCGCCGTACAACGCGGTCTCGGCGATGGCCGGCAACCCCGCCCTGATCAGCCCGGAGCCTGCTCCGATCGAGTCGGGGGCGACGAAGTCCGACTTCGAGTCGTGGAGCGCGGAGCACGCCGTCTGGCTGGAGCCGTACGTCGAGTTCGTCACCCTGCGCGAGCTGCTCGACCACGCCCCGTGGCCGGAGTGGGAGCCGGGGCTGCGTGACCGCGACCCGGCTCGCGTCGCGGAGGTGCTCGCCCCCCACGCAGACCGGCTGCAGGAGCTGCGCGTCGAGCAGTGGGTCTTCGCCGACCAGTGGCAGGCGTTGAGGTCGTACGCCGCGGAGCGCGGTGTGCTGTTCTTCGGGGACCTGCCGATCTTCGTCTCCCACGACAGTGCCGACGTCTGGGCCTCGCGGGAGCTGTTCCAGCTCGACGAGCGCGGCCGTCCGATCACCGTGACCGGCGTGCCGCCCGACTACTTCGCCGCCGACGGCCAGCGCTGGAACAACCCGCACTACGACTGGGACGCCATGGCGGCCGAGGGGTTCGCCTGGTGGCGGCGACGGATCGCCCGGCAGCGGGAGCTGTTCGACCTCGTGCGCATCGACCACTTCCGCGGGTTCCAGGCGGCGTGGCACGTGCCCCTCGAGGCACCCACCGCGAAGGACGGCTACTGGGTGACCAGCCCGGGTCAGGACGTGCTCGGCGCGCTGATCGAGACCGCCGGCCCGGGCACGCTGGTCGCCGAGGACCTCGGCGTGATCACTCCCGAGGTGGACGCCCTGCGTCGCGAGTTCGGCCTGCCGGGCATGAAGGTCCTGCAGTTCGCCTTCAACGGCGACGGCGACAACCCCTACCTGCCGGAGCACCACGGCGAGCAGAGCGTCGTCTACACCGGCACCCACGACAACGACACCACGGTGGGCTGGTGGTCGGAGCTCGACGAGCCGGCCCGCGAGCGGGTGCGCTCCCACCTCGTCGACCCCGCCGAGCCGATGCCGTGGGCGCTGATCAGGCTCGCCCTGTCCTCGACCGCGCGGCTGACCGTGGTCCCCGCCCAGGACCTGCTGGGGCTGGGCAGCGAGAGCCGGATGAACACCCCGGGCACCGACACCGGCAACTGGGACTGGCAGGCGACGGCGGGGGTCTTCGACGCTGCCCTGGCCGCGCGGCTGCGGGAGCTGGTCGCGGCAACCGGCCGGGTTCCGGACTGAGTCAGCGCGCCTGAGCCTCGTCGTACTGCTGCACGAGGCGCTTCGGAGCAGTCAGTCGCCAGGCCTCGAGGACCAGCTCGCGCGCCTCGTCGAGCTCGATCAGGTCGAGGCGGGCACGGACCCAGCCGAAGCGGCCCGAGGTGTACCACTCGGAGAAGACCTCCGGCTGGCTGGCGACCAGGACGGCACGCTCGTCGAGCGTGGACTTCACGAACAGGTCGCGGCCGTCGCTGGAGACGTAGCCGATGCCGCGGCCGCGGACGGTGAAGATCGTCGCGTCGTCCTTGTAGTCACGCTCGCCCGCCTCCGGAAGGGAGGTGGCGAAGTCCAACAGCTCGGCGGCGTCGACGGGCATGAGGCCATGGTGCCTCCGCCCACCGACAGCCGCACGCGTCGGCGATCGCTCAGGCGGCGAGGTCGTCGGGCGCCACGGCCCGGATGGCGACGTCGTTGGCGACGTGCACCGGGTGGCAGCCGACTCCCGCGGCGCGCGCTCCGTTCGTCAGCAGGCCGGTCAGCTCACGGTCGAACCTGCTGATGCCGTCGCGGCCGGGTCGGGTGATCAGGAAGGCGACGCTGAGCCCCTCGCCCTCCTCCGCGATGATCTGCTGCAGCGCCTCGAACAGGCTGCGCACCTGGTCGGCCTCGGGCAGCAGCTCGCTCTCCGCGATCTCGATCAGGAAGCGCTCGGGGCGGTCGTCGGCGCCGATCAGGGTCACCCAGACGCTGGTGGAGCGGAAGCCGAGGGGCTGCATCAGCAGCTCCCACAGCCGGTGCAGGTCGCGCTGCGTCGAGATCTTGAGGTGGTCGAGCTCGGTGCGGGTCTCGTGGTCCATGGCGCCACGTTGCCCCGGAAACCGGCGCCGCGGACGGTTGTCCACAGGCGATTGTGTGGCGTGAGCGAGACAGCGCTGCGAGGATCGGCGCGTGCCTGCCGAGGAGTTCGCCCCGCTGTCGACGGAGAAGTACGACGAGTTCGTCGAGGGTCTCGACTACCCGATGTTCATCGTCACGACCGTCGCCACGGATGGCCAGCACAGGGGCGAACGCGCGGGTTGCCTGGTCGGGTTCACCACGCAGGCGAGCATCGACCCGCCGCGGTTCCTGGTCTGCCTCTCGGACAAGAACCACACCTACCGGGTCGCGCAGGGCGCGGAGCTGCTCGCGGTGCACGGCCTGGACTCGGACGAGGTCGACATCGCCAAGCTGTTCGGCGGCGAGACCGGGGACGAGGTCGACAAGTTCGCGCAGTGCTCGTGGCGACCCGGGCCGGGAGGGGTGCCGCTCCTGGACGAGTGCCCGAGGGTCCTCGTCGGGCGGGTGCTGCGACGCGACGACTGGGGCGACCACGTGGGCTTCCTCGTCGAGCCGATCGAGGTGGAGTCGCACGAGGCCGGCAAGGGCCTGGGCTTCGAGCAGGTCGACGACCTCGATCCCGGCCACTCGGCCTGATGGGAGCAGTCGCGTGCTCACCCTGAACCAGCTGAGCCCGGGCACCCCGGACGAGGTGGAGGCCGTGGCTGCCTACGCCTACCCGGAGGGCCGGTGGCTGCGCGCGAACATGGTCAGCAGCGTCGACGGCGCAGCCGTGCTCGAGGGCAGGGTCGCGTCCCTGAGCGGTCCTGCCGACCATGCGCTGCTGCTCCTGCTGCGCTCGCTGGCCGACGTGCTCGTGGTCGGGGCGGGCACGCTCCGGGCGGAGGGATACGGACCGGTGCGTGCGCAGGCCGAGCTGGCCGACGTACGCCGCGAGGCCGGCCAGCTGGCGCACCCGCGACTTGCGGTGCTGAGCCGGAGCCTCGACCTCGACCTGGCCTCGTCCGCGTTCACGGAGGCGCCCGAGCGACCGATCGTGGTGACCACCGAGCTCGCCGACCCGGAGCGGGTGCGCGCAGTCGAGCAGGTGGCCGACGTCGTGCTGGCCGGGAGCCGGAGCGTGGACCTCCCGCTGGCCCTCGACCTGCTCGAGCAGCAGGGCCTGCCACGGATGCTCACCGAGGGTGGCCCGCGGGCGCTCGGCGACCTCTACGCAGCCGATCTGGTCGACGAGCTCTGCCTGGCGATCTCGCCGCTGGTGGTCGTCGGCGAGGAGTCCCGCCTGACCTTCGGGGCGGCGTTGCCGGAGCCGCTGACGTGCGGCTCGAGACGGTCCTGGAGCGTGACGGGTTCCTGTTCCTGAGGTACCTGCGGGGGTAGCTGTGGCGTCCCTCACGACGCGCGCCGAGGGTGTCCGAAACCACTTGTCCGAGGGCTCACAATGAGGGGTGTGACTGACGCCCGCGAGACCTACAAGGTCCTCGATCTCGCCCTGCGGATCGGGGAGATCCTGCTGTCCTCCGGGGCCGGTGCTGCGGACGTCACCGCCACGATGCTGGGCGTCACCACGCACCTCGGGCTGCGCAACGCCGACGTCGACGTGACCTTCACCCTGCTGCGGATGAGCTACCAGGCAGACCCCGACGAGATGCCGGTGCTGCTGACCCGCAACATCACCCAGCGCGACCTCGACTACGACGACCTGACCAGGACCCAGGAGCTCGTCGACGACGTGCTCCAGGACCGGGTCGACGTGACCGAGGCGCGAGCGCGGGTGGCCCGGATCAACTCGACCAACCACTACCTGCCGCGCTGGGCCACCGTGCTGGGCTCGGGTGTGGTCGGCGGCGGGATCGCGCTGATCCTCGGCGGTGGGGTGCTGGTCACCGTGGTCGCGACCGTCGCGGGATGTCTGATCACGGTCCTGATGCGGACCCTGAACAAGCAGCGCTGGCCGATGTTCTACCAACAGATCGCGGGCGGCCTGCTGGCGACGTTGCTGGCCCTCGGCACCGCGTCCGTCGACCAGCTGTTCGACCAGAGGGTCGACACCTCGCTGGTCATCACGGCGAGCATCGTGCTGCTGCTGTCCGGCATCGGCTTCATGGGAGCGATCCAGGACGCGCTGAGCGGTTTCTACATCACCGCCGGAGCGCGGATCCTCGAGGCGCTGCTGGCCACGGCGGGGTTGATCGCCGGTGTCTCGGCGGGGCTCGCGCTCGCGCCGACCCTGGGTGTGAGCCTGATGGGGGTGCGCCCGGGCGGTGCCGGACTGTCGGACCCGCCGCTGGTGCCGTTGGTCCTGGCCGGGGCGATGGTCTCGGCGTGTGCCTTCGCGTTCACCTGCTACGCGCCGCTGCGCGCCCTGCCGGCGATCGCGATGAGCACCCTGCTCGGCCACCTCGTCTTCCTGGCGGTGCAGGACCCGCAGGCGTCGATGCCGTGGGCTGCGGCGTGCGCGGCCGTGACGATCGGGCTGGTCAGCTACGCGATCGCCGGCCGGGTCGGCGTACCGCCGCTGATCGTCGTGGTGCCCGCGCTGGTCCCGATGCTGCCGGGACTGCTGATCTACCGCGGGCTGAGCTACATGTCCGAGGGGGACACCCAAGGGATCCTGCAGCTGAGCGCGGCGGCCGCGACCACGATCGCGCTCGCGGCGGGCGTGATCATGGGCGAGTACATCGCCCAGCCATTGACGGGGCCGCTCACGCGCAACGCCCGCAGGATCGAGGACCGGCTCGCCGGACCCCGCCTGGTGGGCATCATGCACGGGACCCGGATCCGGCGTCGCGACCCCGCGGCGGCCCGGGCGGCCCATGACGCCTGGACGGCCCGGATGTACCAGGCCGCCCAGGCCGAGCGTGCGTTCAGTCCTGTCGGAGGCGCGGGTTCAAGGCGCCCTGGGGGTTGAACGCCCACAGGGTGTAGCTGTTCATCGTGCTGGCGATACGTCGGATGGTGCTCATGGTGGTGCTCCCTCAGTCGGGTACGTCGGCTTGATTGGATCGTTCCAATCTCACTGTGCCCAACGCACGTGACGGCCGTGTTGTGCCCCGGTGACGCGTGAATGACGCGAGATCCCGGTCACGAGATCCAGGTCACTCAGGTGATCGGCTTTCAGGAGTGCGTGCTTGCGCATCCGGCTGATCGGAGGTCGGATGACAGGGCCGGTGCCATTTCGGGGTCACCGCCGAGCAGGGAGAGCACCATGTCTCGCAACCACCTCACCGCCGCGTCTCTCGTCACGACGCTCTTCACCATCCTGGCCCTCGCCACGCTCCCCAGCGGAGCGGCCGAAGGGGCCCGGCGACCAGGAGGCGGGGATCCCACCCCGAGCACCGGGCGGTCGCCCGAGCTGTCGGTGGCCCGCGACCTGGCCGACCGACGCAGCCTGGTCGTGGGAGACCGGTTCTGGTCGATGGGCGCCCAGGACGGCAGCTACCCGGCCACGGGGTTCCACACCCGTGGCGAGATGGGTGGCTTCTGGACGCCGCCGATCAAGCTGCTCGACGGACTCTGGTTCCGCGCCGACGGCACCTGGCTCCACGCCGGCAAGTACACGTCCGGCTGGGGCTACCAGCGGATGGACCTCGGCACCCACGGGGGAGTCGCGATCACCCGCACCGACCTGGCACCGGACGGCCAGCGGGCCGGCCTGGTCGGGCTGCGCCTGGACTCCGCCCGGGCCACCACCCTCCGTCTGGCCGTCGATGCCCACTCGGAGCTGATGAAGGTCTATCCCTGGGGCGAGTCGACACCCAGCCAGACGACGTACAACCTTCCGGACACCGGCAGCGTCTCGGGGAAGAACCTCGTCTTCCGCGAGCAGGGCACCCCGCCGGTCCCGAACGCCGAGGCCCACGACTACGCGGCCGTGGTGGGCTCCAGCCTCACCCCGTCGGGGTCCGACCTCGGGCCGGCGCACCGCGGTCCGCAGGGTGACGTGATCTGTCCGGCATCGGGGCCGAACGCCCCGAAGCAGCCGGACCGCTGCGACGACACCGAGTACGGCAAGGGCACCGGCGGACAGCTGCAGTACGACGTGCGGGTGCCGCGCGGCGGGCGCACCGTCTGGTTCTCGGTCGGCGGCTCCGACCAGGGCCTCGACCAGGCAGCGGCCGCCCAGCGCAACGCGCTGGCACACCCGGCAGCGTCCCTGCGCGCGAAGATCGACGCCCGGAACGGTCTGGCCCGGAACACCCGGGTGGACCTGCCCGGGGACCGGTTGCTGCAGCGCAGCGTGGAGTGGAGCAAGCAGAACCTCGCCGAGTCCGTGCAGGAGTCCCGGGACCTGAAGGTCCGCATCACCAACGCGGGCAAGAACTACCCGGCACCGATCGGCACCGTCGCGAAGGCACGCTGGTTCGGGGCAGGGTTCCCGGACTACCCGTGGCTGTTCGCGACGGACGGGGAGTACACCGGCTTCGCGGCGGTCAGCAGCGGACAGTTCGCCACCATCAAGGCCCACCTGCGCGCGCTGCGTGACGTCAGCGTCGCCGCCAACGGGCAGAGCGGCAAGGTCGTCCACGAGGTCACCCCGGACGGCCAGGTCTACTTCGGGGCGAACTCCGACGCGGGCAACACCGACGAGACGGCGAAGTTCCCCTCGATCGTGGCCCTGGTCTGGCGCTGGACCGGTGACGACGCCTTCCGCGACGAGATGTATCCCTTCGCGGTCCGCAACCTGCGCTACGTCTACCGCGAGCTCGACGCCGACGGCGACGGCTGGCCGGAGGGTCTCGGCAACGTGGAGACGCCGGGCATGGGCACCGAGAAGCTGGACAACACCGTCTACACGATCCGGGGCCTGCGCGACCTCGCCGACCTGGCAGCCAGCAAGGGCGACACCGCGACCAGGACGTGGGCGACCGACAAGGCGACAGACCTCGAGAAGCGGTTCGAGGCAGCCTGGTGGAACGGTGCGGACACCCAGCAGTACGCCGACTCGCTGCAGGATCCCGGCAACGTCCAGGTCTTCCAGCGCCACTGGATCGGGGTGACCCCCGCCGAGGTCGAGCTGAAGCGTCCGGGCCAGCCGGACGGGCCCCTGGCATCGGAGGCACACGCGCGGGCCCTCGTCGAGCGGCGCGAGCAACGCTGCTACACCGGCGAGTTCGGGCTCTTCCACACGGGCTCCGGCCGCACCGCCCCGACGACCGACACCGAGGGGCCGGCGTGCGACACGGCCGTCTCCAGCGTCCCGGCCTTGCGCAACGTGTTCACGCTGAACACCTCCATCATGGCCGCGGCGGAGGCGGCGCTCGGTCGGATGGGCCCGGGGCAGCTGGAGCACTACACGACCGGCAGTGCCCGCACCCAGCTCGACCCCTCGGTCTGGGAGCTCCCGGGTGCGATGCCGGAGATCGCCCCGTCCCCGGACTTCGGCAGCAACCAGGCCAAGCTGTTCACCGAGCGCTCGATGGTGCTCCAGGCCTGGGGTGCCTACGGGATCCTGTGGCCGGTCGTCCACTACCAGCTGGGCATCTCCCCGGACCTCGGTCGCGGCCTGGTCGCCGTCGTCCCCCAGGTGCCGGACGGTCAGCCGAGCGTCTCCGCCTCCCATGTCCGGCTGGGCTCCGGGAGCGTCGACGTGCGGGCGAGCCGTGCTGGATCGGTGCTGCGGACCGTGGTCCGGCAGAGCGACCGCTGGCGGTTGCGCATCGGTGCCGTGCTGCCCGCAGGAGCCCGCGTGCAGTCGGTGCGGCTGGACGGGAAGGCGCACGGCTACCGCCTCGTGGACACCGCCCGCGGTCGGACCGTGGTGGCCGACGGCGGCAGCGAGCGCGGGACCAGCGAGCTGGTGGTGCGGCTGCGCTGAGGTTGTGCCGACGTGGACACTTGGCCGGTGACGACTTTTCGTGTTCCGGGCAGTGGTGTCCTCCGCGGTGTGCTCACGGCTCCCCGGGGTGTACGACGCGCCCTGGGCACCGGCATGCGCAAGCTCGACTACTCCGGCTCGCCGCAGTTCAGGGACGGTCTGTTCCGCAACCGGCTGCCGGCGACCGAGGTGCCTTCGGGGACCACGGCCGGGATGGCCGCGGAGATGGCCACCAAGGGACGCAAGGGCAAGCCGCGCCGACCCGTCGAGGTGGTCACGCCGGAGCTTCCCGCCCAGGCGGGTGAGCTCGCCGCCACCTGGCTCGGCCACGCCACCGTGCTCCTCGAGATCGAGGGGCACTGGGTGCTCACCGACCCGGTGTGGAGCGACCGGGTCTCGCCGTCGGCCAGCGTCGGTCCGCGGCGCAACCACCCGGTCCCGATGCCGCTGGAGGACCTGCCCGCGCTGAGCGCGGTGCTGATCTCGCACGACCACTACGACCACCTCGACACCGCGACGATCGACCATCTGGTGCGTGCGCAGGACGCGGTCTTCGTCGTCCCGCTCGGGATCAGCCAGCACCTGCTCCGGTGGGGCGTGCCGCAGCACCGCATCGTCGAGCTCGACTGGGACCAGTCGCACCAGCTCGGCGGGCTCACCTTCACCTGCACCGAGGCTCGGCACTTCTCCGGGCGCAGCCTGGGCAGCAACACCACGCTCTGGTCGAGCTGGGTGGTCGCGGGGGAGCGTCGCCGGTTGTTCTTCGGTGGCGACTCGGGCTACACGCCGGCCTTCCAGGGGATCGGCGAGCGCTACGGCCCGTTCGAGCTCACGGTGCTGCCGATCGGTGCCTACGACACCCGCTGGCCCGACGTACACCTCGATCCGGAGGAGGCCGTGCGGGTGCACCGCGAGGTCGGTGGGGGCGTGCTGCTGCCGATCCACTGGGCGACGTTCGACCTGGCCTTCCACGAGTGGGCCGACCCGGTCGAGTGGGTCGTGCGCGAGGCCGATCAGCACGGCGTGCGGCTGGCGCTGCCCGCCCCCGGCGGGCGCTTCGAGACCGCCGGCGAGCTGCCGACCGAGCCGTGGTGGAAGGCCTCGGCCTGACCCACGGGGCACGTCGTCGAAGGTCACGACCTGGTGACGACCCCTTCCGCTGCGTCCGAGTCCTCACCTAGGTTCGCTGGGGGCTGGGAGACCCTCGGCCATCTCGGGAAGGAACATGCATGCGACACAGTCGTGCAGTAGTAGCAGTGTGTGGTGCGGCCGCCTTGGCGGCCGCGGGACTGGCAGCGGCACCCGCCGGAGCGAGCAGCTCGAGCGCCAAGGCGGCGCACACGGGGCAGGACGAGAGCTACGTCGTGCTGGCGAAGTCAGCCGCCGACACCGAGGCGGTCGCCGCCAGGCTCCGGACCCAGGGCGCGAAGGTCACCTCGGTCGACAAGGCGATCGGCGCGGTCGTCGTGAGCACCGATGACGCGAACTTCCGCAAGAACGCCGGCGCAGTCTCAGGCGTCCAGGGCGTGGCGGCAGACGCGGTGATCGGCAAGGCGCCGGCGAACCACGTGGACAAGGTGGAGCAGGAGCACGTCACGGCAGCCAAGGCCGGACGTGCCTCGACCACGCGGAAGAACGCCGCCAAGGTCAAGGGACCCAGCGCCGACCCGCTGGACGGCAACCTGTGGGGCATGCGGATGATCAAGGCCGACCAGGCCCACACCCGCACGCTGGGCAACCGCAAGGTCAAGGTCGGGATCATCGACACCGGGGTCCAGGCGGACCACCCGGACATCCACCCGAACTTCGACTACCAGGCATCCCGCAACTTCGCGAAGGACATGCCCGACATCGACGGGCCGTGCGAGGTCGCGAGCTGCACGGACCCGGTCGGCACCGACGACGGCGGTCACGGCACGCACGTCGCCGGCATCGTCGCGGCGTCCATGAACGGCTTCGGGCTGAGCGGCGTGGCGCCGAAGGCCACGATCGTCGAGGTCAAGGCCGGCCAGGACAGCGGCTACTTCTTCCTCGCCCCGACGATGAAGGCGTTGACCTACGCGGGTGACGCCGGGCTGGACGTGGTGAACATGTCCTTCTACGTCGACCCGTGGCTCTACAACTGCAAGGGCGGCGCCCCGGAGGACAGTGCCACCCAGGCCAACGACCAGGACGTCATCATCGCCACCGTCAACCGGGCGCTCAACTACGCGCACCGCAAGGGCGTCACGCTGGTCTCGGCGACCGGCAACGAGAACACCGACATGGCCAACCCGGGTGTGGACTCGACCAGCCCGGACTACCCGGCTGATGCTGCGTTCGACCGCACGATCGACAACGACACGTGTGTCGACCTCCCGGCCGAGGGGCCGCACGTCCTGGGTGTCAACTCACTCGGCCCGTCCGGCAAGAAGTCCGACTTCTCCAACTACACGACCGAGCCGCGTTCCGGCGAGGTGGAGCTGTCGGCTCCCGGTGGCTGGTTCCGCGACGGGTTCGGCACGTCGTCGTTCCGCACCTACCAGAACGAGATCCTCTCGACGTACCCGTTGAAGTCGCTCCAGGAGGAGACGGATGCGAACGACCAGCCCTTCGTGGACGCGGCCGGCAACGTCACCCCCGCCGGCACGACAGCGGGTGTGATCAAGCAGTGCCAGGCCACACCGGCTCCGGGCACCAGCGCGTGCGGGTACTACGCGTGGCTGCAGGGCACCTCGATGGCCAGCCCGCACGCCACCGGCGTCGCGGCCCTGGCGGTCGGTGCGCACGGCAAGGCCGAGGGTCGGTCCGGCTTCGGGCTGGCACCGGACAAGGTGCAGCGGCTGCTGGAGCGTTCCGCCACCAACCACACCTGCCCGAAGCCCCGGCTGCAGACCTACACCAACGAGGGGCGCGACACGAGCTACAACGCGCTCTGCGTCGGCAGTGCGGACCGCAACGGGTTCTACGGCGAGGGCATCGTCAACGCCTTCGGAGCGGTGCGCTGACCGAGCACACCTGAGCACCGCGAACGCGCCCGGACAGGTCACCTGACCTGTCCGGGCGCGCACGTAGTGTGGGGGGCAAATGACCACGCAGTTCCCCCTCCCCGGCCTGCCCGCTGCCGAGACTCCCGAGACCGACGCAGGGCAGGGCACGGAAAGCCCCCGCAGGCGCCGTCGGCCGACCCGTGAGCAGCTGCTCGAGGGGCTCAACGACCCGCAGCGCGAGGCCGTCGTCCACGAGGGGAGCCCGCTGCTCGTCGTCGCCGGCGCGGGATCGGGCAAGACCCGGGTGCTCACCCGGCGGATCGCGTGGCTGATCTCCGAGCGGGGTGCCCACCCCGGCTCCGTGCTGGCCATCACGTTCACCAACAAGGCCGCTGCCGAGATGCGCGAGCGCGTCGAGGAGCTGGTCGGCGGCCGCGCCAGGATCATGTGGGTCAGCACCTTCCACTCCGCCTGCGTGCGGATCCTGCGCAAGGAAATAGACAAGTTCGGCTTCAAGTCCAGCTTCTCGATCTACGACGCGGCCGACTCCAAGCGGCTGATGACGCTGGTCTGCCGCGACCTCGACCTCGACGTGAAGCGCTACCCGCCGCGCGCCATCCTCAACTGGGTCAGCAACGCGAAGAACGAGCTGCAGGACCACGAGGACGCGGCGAAGGAGGCGGCCAACGGCCAGGAGGAGACCTACGCCGCGGCGTACGGCGAGTACCAGCGCCGCCTCCGCCAGGCCAACGCCCTCGACTTCGACGACCTGCTGATGATGACCGTGCACCTGTTCCGGGCCTTCCCGGCGGTGCGGGAGAACTGGCGTCGCCGGTTCCGGCACGTGCTCGTCGACGAGTACCAGGACACCAACCACGCGCAGTACGCCCTGATCCACGAGCTGTGCGCCGACAGCCTCGAGCAACCGGTGACGGAGGTCCCCGAGGACTCCGTCGAGCCGGCCGAGCTGATGGTCGTCGGTGACGCCGACCAGTCGATCTATGCGTTCCGCGGCGCCAACATCCGCAACATCATGGACTTCGAGCAGGACTTCCCCAACGCGCGCACGATCATGCTCGAGCAGAACTACCGCTCCACGCAGACCATCCTCACCGCCGCCAACGCGGTGATCAGCCGCAACGAGAGCCGCAAGCCGAAGAACCTGTGGACCGACGCGGGGCAGGGCGACGGCATCGTCGGCTACGTCGGCGACGACGAGCACGACGAGGCGCGCTTCATCGCCGAGGAGATCGACAAGCTCACCGACGCGGGCAAGGCGAGGGCGGGCGACGTCGCGGTGTTCTACCGGACCAACGCCCAGTCGCGTGTGTTCGAGGAGATCTTCATCCGCGTCGGGATGCCCTACCGGGTCGTCGGCGGGGTGCGCTTCTACGAGCGTCGCGAGGTCCGCGACGCCCTCGCCTACCTGCGGGTGCTGGTCAACCCGGCCGACTCCGTCTCGCTGCGCCGGATCCTGAACACCCCCAAGCGGGGGATCGGTGAGCGCGCCGAGGCCTGCATCGAGGGGTTGGCCCAGCGCGACCGGATCATCTTCTGGGAGGCGCTGCAGCGCGCCGAGGACGCCCCTGGTCTCGCGAGCCGGTCGCTGAACGCGATCAAGGGCTTCGTCGACCTGATCGAGCAGCTCCAGTCGATGGTCGAGGCGGGGGAGCGGGTCGACGTGGTGCTCGAGCAGGCGCTCACCCGCACCGGCTACCTCAAGGAGCTCGAGGACTCCGAGGACCCCCAGGACGAGACGCGCGTGGAGAACCTCGCCGAGCTCGTGGCGGTGGCGCGGGAGTTCTCCGACGACCCGCAGGTCGGGCCCTCGGCAGACCCCGCGGAGGTCGACGCAGGCGCGGCCGCTCCGCCCGGGCTCACCGACTTCCTGGAGCGGGTCGCGCTGGTCGCCGACTCCGACCAGATCCCTGATGCCCCCGAGGAAGAGGGCGGCTCGCCCGGTGTGGTCACGCTGATGACTTTGCACACGGCGAAGGGCCTGGAGTTCCCGGTGGTGTTCCTCACCGGGCTGGAGGACGGCGTCTTCCCGCACCTGCGCTCGCTCGGCGACAAGGTGGAGCTCGAGGAGGAGCGCCGGCTGGCCTACGTCGGGCTCACCCGCGCCCGCGAACGGCTCTACGTGTCGCGGGCCGTCGTACGTTCCGCGTGGGGTGCGCCCTCGCACAACCCGGCCTCGCGCTTCCTCGACGAGCTCCCGGTCGACCTGGTCGACTGGCGCCGCACCGAGGCCGCGATGAGCTCGTGGAACCGACCCCAGTTCGGGATGCCGGCCGGTCGAGCGCCGCAGCGACGCTTCGGCACGGCGACCGCGCGCTCGGACGCCGCCAAGAAGGCCAAGGCCGGCCGGGAGATCCCGTCCCTCGACCCGGGCGACCGGGTCCAGCACGACAGCTTCGGGCTCGGCACGGTCGTGGCGCTGGAGGGGGCCGGCGACAACTCCGTCGCCTCGATCGACTTCGGCGACGAGGGCGTCAAGCGGCTGCTGCTGCGCTACGCGCCGGTCGAGAAGCTGTGACTCAGCAGCCTTCTAGGGCTTGACGCCGTGGTAGGCCAGCGCGGTCTCGGGGTCGACCGGGTCGCCGCCGCCGGGGCGCACCTCGAGGTGGAGGTGGGGACCCGTGGTGTTGCCGGTGGCGCCGACCAGACCGATCTGCTGGCCACCGGTGACGACCTGACCGACGCGGACACCGATCTCGGACTGGTGGCAGTACCAGATCTCGGTGCCGTCATCGAGGGTCTCGATGGTCTGGTTGCCGTAGGCGCCGGCGGAGCCGGTCTTGGTGATCACGCCGTTGGCGACGGCCGTGATCGGGGTGCCGGTCGGGGCGGCGAAGTCGAGACCCGTGTGGTTGCTGGACCAGAGACCGCCGGCCATCCCGAAGCGTGCGGTGAGGTGGTAGCCGGTGGTCGGGATCTTCCACTGGTTCTTGGCGATCTCACCGGCGCGGGCCTCCGCAGCCCGGCCGAGGGACTTCAGCGCGGCGTTGCGCTCGGCGGCCTGCTCCTCGGCCACCTGCTCGAGGCGGGCGTCGGCGGCGTCCTGCATGGCCTGGCGCTCGGAGTCACGGCTGATCGCCCTGGCCCGGGGGGTCGCGCCGGCGAAACCGATGGCGTCGGTGCCCGCCTGGAGGGAGCCGGCCTGCGCGGTGAGCGCGAACGGGTTGTCCTGGCTGTGGTCGTCCCCGACGGTGACGGCACCGGCGCCGGCGATGCCCAGCGCTGCGATCCCGACGATCGTGGGGATGGCCGGGAGGCCGCGGACGGCCTGGACGAACGAGCGGCGCGAGGTCTTCTCGGCGCGGTGGGCAGTGGCGGTCGTCGAGGGTCGCCGATCGGCAGGACGATGCCTGCCGCGGTGCTCCGCTCGATGGTTACTCACGTGTAATTCCTGCCCATTTGTCGGGTGAGCCGACTTGCCACCATAACGAAAGGTGGTTGAAGCGCAAATCGGAACCAGCCATCTTGTGGAGGAAACGAGCGGGAGTGACGCGGGTGACGCCATGTGACCTGTGGTGACGGTCACGTCCGACAGTGCAGGGCACACGGGCTAACCTGCAGCCATGTTGCGCATCGTGGTGGCCAAGCCCGGACTCGACGGCCACGACCGGGGCGCCAAGGTCGTCGCCCGGGCCCTGCGGGACGCGGGACACGAGGTCATCTACACAGGCCTGCACCAGACGCCCGAGCAGATCGTGGAGACCGCGATCCAGGAGGACGCCGACCTGATCGGTCTCTCGGTCCTCTCCGGGGCGCACATGACCCTCTTCCGCAAGCTGATCGCCCTGCTCGAGGAGCGCGACGCGAGCGACATCGTCGTCTTCGGTGGCGGCATCGTGCCCGAGGAGGACGTCGCCCCGCTCCAGGAGCTCGGGGTCGCCAAGATCTTCACCCCCGGCGCGACCACCGGCGAGATCACCGGCTGGGTGCGCGAGCGCTTCCCCGAGGGGTAGCCGGGTCCGACCGACCATCGTGCTGGGTCAGAAGGCGAGCGAGCTGGTGAGCGGGAGCGCCAGCGTGCTCGGCGCCAGCGGGTTGGTGGTGATCGTCACCGGCTGCGGGGCGGTGTTGCCCGCGTAGGCGAAGTCGCTCGCCGCGACGGCCACCTGGATGCGGTGCCCCGTGGCGAAGCGGTGCACGATGCCGGGCAGGTGCAGCGTCACGGGCTTCGTCACGTCGGTGACGCGCAGCGGTGAGATCAGCCGGTTCTTGAGGACCTTGGTGCCGTCCGGGGCGACGTCGTACACCTTGGCGAACAGGACGAGCTGACCCGAGGGACCGCCGGCCTGGGTGGCCGCGGCGGTCGGCGCGGACAGGTGCAGGTTCACGACCGGCGAGCCGACCACCTCGGCCGGTGCCTTCAGGACCGGTGAGGTGAACGCCGCGAAGGTGCCGGACGCATCGCTCGGCGGGTTGTTCACGGTGTCGCCCTCGAGGCCCGAGGTCTCGGAGTACGACGTGGGCGCCGGGCCGGCGTTGGCGTAGGAGGCGGAGCCGGCCTTGACCGCGGACTTCGTCGCCGTGAGGGCGTCGTTGCCGGTGAAGTAGAGCGTGTTCGTGGGCTGCTGGGAGAAGGTGCTGCGCGTGGCGTAGGCCTTCGCGATGTCCGTGCCGGCCCTGGACGGGTCGGTGTCGTAGGGCACCCAGTCGCGGAAGTAGGAGAACTGCGGACCGGTCGAGGCGGTGCTCGTGCCGCGGACGTAGTGGTTCATCCAGTCCAGGAAGCGGTTGCCGAGATACGAGTCGCGCAGGGACTTGGCGCCGAAGTCCAGCTCGCCGGGGACCGGGGTGGACCCGGAGTGACCCCACGACTGCCAGACCATCTTCACCGGCGTGCCCTGGGCCTTGAGGGCGTCGTAGGTCGCGGCGGCCTCGTTGAGGTTGAACAGCGTGTCCTTCTGCCCCTGCACGAGCAGGGTCGGTGCCTTGACCTGCTTGACGTAGCTGGACACCGACGCGTGCTTGGCCAGCGCCACGGTGCCGGCGTCGGGGTAGCCCACGGTGTTCAGGTTGGTGATCCCGACGCAGGCCTGGTCGGTGAAGTTGGGGCAGCCGACCAGGGTGTCCGGGTCGGCAGGTGCGTTCTCGGCACCGGAGGCGACACCGGCCGCGGAGAAGAGGTCGATCCACTCCTTCTTGGCCACGTTGCCCGGGGCCAGCGAGTAGCTCAGGTCGTTCCACGTGATGATCGGGATGATCGCGTCGACGCGGGGGTCCTGCTTGGCCACGGCGTACTGGATCTGGCCGCCGTAGGAGCCGCCGATCATGCCCACGCGGGGGTCGCCCGTCTTCTGGGTCGCGATCGAGCGGAGGTACTGCGGGGTGCTCGAGCCCGCGGGGGTGTACGCCCGGGTGCCGGCGAGCACGTCGACCATCTGCTTGCCGGCCTTGCCGTCGTAGTCAGGGTCGTCGAGGGTGATCTTGCAGGTGGTCTTGCCGAAGCCGAGGCCGGAGTAGCTCAGGACGGCGTACCCCTGGCCCACGAAGCCCTTGCCGATCGCCGTCTGGTTGTCGTCGGCCTTGTCGCCGCCGAAGCCGTGGGTGCTCAGCACGGCCGGCACCTTGTTGCTCGCGCTGGCGCCGTCCGGGAGGTAGAGGTCGGCGTCGATGGTGCACGCCTGGTCGTTGTTCGGGCCCACCTTCACGGGAACCGTCAGCGCGGTGACGCTGTAGCCGGGAGTGGTGTCGGCCGTGGCCGCGGTGCTGGGGCCGCCGGTCAGCGCGATGCCGGTGGTGGCGAGGGCAGCGGTCGCCAGGGCGACGGTGATGGGCCGTGCAGTGGGCCGTGCTGTGGGCTGGGGCATGCCGCTACAACGACGCAGCGGTGGCGATGGTCACGCGGTGGTCACGCGAGGGGTCAGGGCCAGGGGTCAGGCGGGGTGTCCGCGGACGAACTCCGTGACCAGCCCGGCGAGCTCCTCCGGGCGCGCACGCGGGACCCAGTGGCCGCAGTCGACCTCGACCGTGGTCAGGTCGCGGCAGCGTGCGTCCAGGTGCGTCAGCGAGCGCCGGAGGATGAAGCCGTCGCGCAGCGGTACGACGAGCAGGACCGGCGTCGAGGTACGCCACGGGAGCGAGTACTCGAGGCGCGACCGGTTGGCGCGGTAGAGGTTGACCGCCGGCACCGCGTTCTGCCGCACCTCGCGCCCCCAGGGCAGCAGGTGCGCACTCGGGTCCAGGGCGCCGAAGAGCCAGCGGAGCAGCCCCTGGGCGTGGCGGGCAGCGAACTCGGGGAAGACCGGCAGCAGGAAGATCATCGCGTAGATGCTGTGCACGAACTGGGGGATCATCCGCAGGCGGCCGCCCCAGGTGGAGGTCAGCGTGGCGAGGTGGTCCATCGGCGGTCCGCTGATGGAGGTGTACGTCGCGATCCGCTCCAGGCGCGGGTCCCAGGTGGCCGCGGCGACCGCCTCCCACGCCACGACGGAACCCCAGTCGTGCGCGACGACGTGCACCCTCTCGCCCTCGGGGAGGGTGGCGTCGAGGACGCAGACGAGGTCCTCGACCAGGTACTCGGACAGGTAGTCGTGCCGGTGCGTCGGCCGGGACGACCGCCCGGTCCCGCGAGCGTCGTACGTCACCACGTGCCAGTCGTCGGGCAGCGCCTCGACCACCTGGTCCCACATGCTCTGGTCGTCGGGGTAGCCGTGGAGCAGCAGCACATGGGTGTCCGCCGAACGCGGACCGCGCTCGGTGACGGCCAGGGTGACCGGGACGGCACCTGGAGATGTGACCTGCGTCTCTGTGCGTTGCACAGCGCGCACCCTACGTGGCCGGACGGAGTCATTCAGGTCTAAGGTCGGGCGGAGCGGACCCCTCGTCATTCGTGGCAGGTCACTCGTGGCTGGTCACTCGTGGGTCCTGCGCGCCCGACCCGACCAACGCCGAGGAGCGGTTGACCCGTGGACCTGATGGAGTACCAAGCGAAGGAACTCTTCGCCAAGCACGACGTGCCGGTGACACTCGGCAAGACCGTCGAGACAGCCGCTGAGGCCAAGGCCGCAGCCGAGGAGATCGGCGGCGTGGTCGTCGTCAAGGCGCAGGTCAAGGCCGGCGGACGCGGGAAGGCGGGCGGCGTCAAGCTCGCGAAGACGCCCGAGGAGGCCGAGGAGCACGCGAGCAACATCCTCGGGATGGAGATCAAGGGCCTCACCGTCAACCGGGTCCTGGTCGTGCCGGCCGAGTCGATCGAGGAGGAGTACTACTTCTCCTTCCTGCTCGACCGCTCCAACCGCTCCTACCTCTGCATCGCCTCCGTCGAGGGTGGCGTGGAGATCGAGGAGGTCGCCAAGACCAACCCCGACGCGGTGAAGAAGATCGCCATCGACGCCGGGTCCGGCGTCGACGAGGCGAAGGCCCGCGAGATCGTGGCCGAGGCGGCGTTCCCCGAGGTGCTGACCGACCAGGCCGTGCAGCTCGTGCAGGCGCTCTGGAAGGTCTTCGTCGAGGAGGACGCCACGCTCGTCGAGGTCAACCCGCTCGCGCGGCTGGCCGGTGACAAGCTCGAGGCGCTCGACGGCAAGGTCTCCCTCGACGACAACGCCGAGTTCCGTCACGAGGACCACGCCCAGTTCGAGGACAAGGACGCGGCCGACCCGCTCGAGGCGAAGGCCAAGGCCAAGGGCCTCAACTACGTCAAGCTCGACGGCTCCGTCGGCATCATCGGCAACGGCGCCGGGCTGGTCATGTCGACCCTCGACGTCGTCGCGTACGCCGGCGAGGCGCACGGTGGGGTCACCCCCGCCAACTTCCTCGACATCGGCGGCGGTGCCAACGCCGAGGTGATGGCCAACGGCCTCGACGTGATCCTCAACGACGACCAGGTCAAGTCGGTCTTCGTCAACGTCTTCGGCGGCATCACCGCCTGTGACGAGGTGGCCAACGGCATCGTCGGCGCCCTCGACATCCTCGGCGACGAGGCGACCAAGCCGCTCGTCGTACGCCTCGACGGCAACAACGTGGAGGAGGGCCGCCGGATCCTCGACGAGGCCAACCACCCCCTCGTGACGCTGGTGGACACCATGGACGGCGCGGCCGACAAGGCCGCCGAGCTGGCCAACGCCTGAGACGGAGAGAAGAAGATGTCGATCTACCTCAACAAGGACTCCAGGATCATCGTCCAGGGCATGACCGGTGGCATGGGCTCCAAGCACACCACCCTCATGGTCCAGGCCGGCTCCAACATCGTCGGCGGCGTCAACGCCCGCAAGGCCGGCACGTCGGTCGAGCTCGGCGGCCAGGACCTCCCCGTCTTCGGCAGCGTCGAGGAGGCGATGAAGGAGACCGGCGCTGACGTGTCGGTCGTCTTCGTGCCGCCGGCCTTCACCAAGGACGCCTGCATCGAGGCCATCGACGCGGGCATCGGCCTGCTCGTGGTGATCACCGAGGGCGTGCCGGTGCAGGACAGCGCCGAGGTCTGGGCCTATCTCGAGAGCTCCGCCAACCACGCCGGCACCCGGATGATCGGCCCGAACTGCCCGGGCATCATCACCCCGGAGGAGTCGCTGGCCGGCATCACCCCGCACACCATCGCGGGCAAGGGCCCGATCGGGCTGGTCTCGAAGTCGGGCACGCTGACCTACCAGATGATGTTCGAGCTGAAGGACTACGGCTTCACCACGGCCATCGGCATCGGTGGTGACCCCGTCATCGGCACCTCGCACATCGACGCCCTCGAGGCCTTCGAGAAGGACCCCGACACCAAGGCGATCGTGATGATCGGCGAGATCGGCGGCGACGCGGAGGAGCGTGCGGCCGACTACATCAAGGAGCACGTGACCAAGCCGGTCGTCGGCTACGTCGCCGGCTTCACGGCCCCCGAGGGCAAGACGATGGGCCACGCCGGCGCCATCGTCTCCGGCTCCTCGGGCACCGCCCAGGCGAAGAAGGAAGCCCTCGAGGCGGCCGGGGTCAAGGTCGGCAAGACGCCGTCGGAGACCGCCGAGCTGATGCGGGAGATCCTGAAGGCGCTCTGAGCTGGGCGGCGCGGTTTCACTAGGTAACCAGGGAAACCGTCGCTTCCCCACCGTTGCAACGCGGGGGAAGTGACAGTTTCACCAGGTTAACCGGGTGAAACTCCGCGACCTCAGGTCACAGCATTGCGGGAGGAGTACGCCGGGTCGGCGTACTCCTCTCGCTGCATCACGAGCTCGAGGCGCTCGACGGCGGTGCGGACGTCGTCGAGGGTGTTGTAGAGCGGGGCGAAGCCGAAGCGGGCGATGTCGGGGTCGCGGAAGTCGCCGATGACGTCGCGGGCGATCAGCGCCTGGACCACGCCGTACGCCGCGTCGTGGCGCAGCGAGACCTGGCTGCCGCGCCGGGCGTGCTCGCGGGGGGTGACGATCTCGAACACCCCGGGCAGCCGCTCGTCGACGAGGGCGATGAACAGGTCGGTCAGCTCCAGGGACCGGGCTCGCAGCGAGGAGAGCGAGACGCCGTCGAAGGCCTCGAGCGACGCTTCGAGCGCCGAGAGGGCGAGGACGGGCGGCGTGCCGGACGCGAAGCTGCCGACGCCTTCCTTCGGCGTGTAGTCGCGCGCCATCGCGAACGGGGCCGCGTGCCCCATCCACCCGGTGATCGGCTGGCGCGCGGCGGCCTGGTGCTCCGGCGCGACCCACAGGAACGCGGGGGAGCCGGGCCCGCCGTTGAGGTACTTGTAGGTGCAGCCCACGGCCAGGTCGGCACCGGCGGCCGTGAGGTCGACCGGGACCGCGCCGGTGGAGTGGCACAGGTCCCACTGCACCAGCGCCCCGCGCGCCTGGGCAGCGGCCGTGATCGCCGGCATGTCGAACATCGCCCCGGTCCGGAAGTCGACGTGCGTCAGGGCGAGCAGCGCGACGTCGTCGTCCACCGCCGCGAGCGGGTCGGCGGGGTCGCACCAGCGCAGCTCGAGGCCCATCAGCTCGGCGACGCCGGCCGCGACGTACCCGTCGGTGGGGAAGGTGGTGGGCTCGACGACCAGCACCCGGCGCTCGGGACGGAGCCGGGCCGCGGCCACGAAGGTCTTGAACAGGCTCACGCTGGTGCTGTCGCCGAGGTGCACGTCGTCGGGCCGGGTCCCGATGAGCGGGGCGATCCGGGCCGCGACCCGGTGGCTCAGCTCCATCCAGCGCGCGTCGTTCCAGGAGCGGACCAGGCCCTCGCCCCACTCCCGGATCACGACGTCGTGCAACCGGTCGGCCACCCCGGCCGGCGGCGCGCCGAGCGAGTTGCCGTTGAGGTAGACCAGCCCGGGGGGCAGCTCGAAGCCGCTCATGACAGCTCGAAGAGGCGGTCGCGGGCCCGGTTGATCAGCGCCTGGAAGGTGTCCTCGTCGACGTCGTTGGTCCCGGCCGGCGTGAAGTTCACCTGGGCAACGTAGCGGCCCACCCGGGCGATGCCCATCCAGAAGCCGACCTTCGAGCGGTTGTCGATCTCGCTGTCCAGCCGCCAGAGGGCGTACTCCGAGCCGCGGTAGCCGCGCGGCTGGACGACCGTGCTGCTCACCTCGGCGCCGAGGTCCTTCTTCTCGCACGCCGCCATCGCGGCGGAGACCCGGCGTACGAACGCGTGCGCCTGCGCGGGGGTGCGGAAGGCGCCGTAGGTCTCGGTGATGCCGAAGCGACGAGGCAGCCGTGCCTGCGGGATCAGGAACGTGCGGGTCACCGACGCTCGGCGCTCCGCTCCGGACGAAGTTGGCCTTGTCGCAGGTCGTGGCGGCCACGTTGGGCCGCGCCGGGACCGGCTTGGTGCCCACCCAGGGTCGGTTGATCGAGCCGACGACGGGGAGGTCGGCTGCCGCGAGCGTCCCTGGCGTCTCCCCGGACGGCGGTGGGAGCACGGGAGAGGCGGTGACGGTCGTGGGGCAGGTGCCCGCGGCGTCCGTGTGGCACACGTTGCTCACGGCCGAGGTGAGCGCCGTGACGGTGCGGTCGATCGCCACCGGGCTGCCGCCCAACGTCTCCGAGACGGTCGAGACGGTGAGCGCTCCGGTGCGGGCGAGGCCGACGACGTAGGTACGGCGCACCTTGTTCGGGATGCGCAGCTTGAGGACCATCGCCTGGTCCGCGAGCCCCTGCACGCGGTAGGCACCGAGCAGCTGGAGCCGGGCCTGGCTGCAGCCGGCGAACCAGCCCAACGTCGTGCGGTACGCCGCCTGCGCAGCCTCGTCCGACCGGGAGATCTCGATCGTCTCGAGGTAGGTCCGTCGAGGAGTGCCGGTGGAGACGTACTTGCGCACGAAGGTGCCACGGCCCCGCGGGTCGGCGAACCGCGTCGCCTGGCAGACGGTGTTGATCCCGGTGCCCTGGGTGTTGTCCGAGGTGCCGCGCCAGACGCCAGACGGAGCCGGGAGCGAGGTCCTGCACCTGCGCGGGACTCGTCAGCATCGACTCCTTCACCGGCCTGGCCACGGCCTGCGGGCTGGGCGCCCGCCGAGTCGTTCGCGCCCTCGGTCACCACGAACAGGCCACCGGCCACGACCAGGGCGAGCAGCGCGGCGGTCCCGGTGACGAGGTGCAGCCGGTGTCGTCTGCGACCGTTGCGTGCGATCACCGCGGGCGCCGGCAGGGCGGTCGCCTCGGCGATCGGGGCGAGCGACTCCAGGGCACGTTGCAGGTCCGCCGGCTCGGTGCCGGTGCCCTCGCAGAAGGACGTCGTCGCCCGGGCCAGGCGCTCGTCCACGCGGCTGGGTCGTTCACCGAGCTCGCGCCCGATCTCGGCGTTGGACAGGGCTGCCAGATGGGTCAGCAGCAGCACCTTGCGCTGCTGGTCGGGCAGCCGGTGCAGGGTGTCGAGGACGCTCTTCTGCTCGGCCGTGATGCCCTTCTCGCGGTGCCAGAGCCTGGCCACGTGCCGGCGCTGCGCCATCGCCCAGGCGCGCTGGCGGACCCACTCCTCGGGGTCGGGCAGCCGGCCGACCTTGCGCCAGTGGTGGCGGGCGGCGACGAATGCCTCGCGCACTGCCTGTCGACCGGCGGAGAGGTCTCCGGTCAGCGCATAGGCCTGCAGGACCAGCCGGCGGCGCGTGGACAGGTAGAAGTCGTCGAAGTCTTCGGGATTGGGCATGACAGGCCGACGATACCCGCGTGCCTCACAGGACTATCCGCTGTGCTGGGTCAAGATGGTTCGGCAATGACTGATCTGCTGAGCCGCCCCGAGGACACCCGCTCGAGCCGACCTGCGACCGGCCGACCGTTCGCACGCTGGTTCGGCGGTCCCACCGGGGACGGTGAACCGGAGGCCCGGCCGCTCACCGTGTCCGCCGCGCTGGCCAGCCTCGCGTCGGTGGCGACCTGCATGGGCGCCGCGATGGTCGTCTCCGTGATCGGCTGGTTCCTGGCTGACGCCGGTGCCCATGGCGAGACCACCGATGCTCTGGGCGTCGGGGCCGACGTCTGGCTGGTGGGGCACGGTTCGAGGCTGACGGTGTCCGGCGCACCGCTCGGCATCATCCCGCTCGCCCTCACCGCCCTGATCGGCCTCGTCGTCTACCGCTGGGCCCGGTGGGCCGGCGCCACCTCGGCCCCCGTCGACGACGACCGCACCGTCGCCCTGGCCGCCACCGTCTTCTCCGGGATCTACCTCGTCATCGCCGTCGTCACCTGCGTGCTGGTCGGGCAGGAGTCCGCGAGCCCGGGTCTGGGCCGTGCCGTGCTCGGGTCGCTGCTCGTCTCCGGGGTCGCAGGCACCCTCGGGCTCGGCGTCGGCACCGGCCGGCTGTCGGGCTGGGTCGACCGCGTGCCCGGCTGGATCCGGTCGATCGCGTACGGCGCGAGCGCGGCGTTCCTGCTCCTCGTGGCCGCCTCGGCGGTGCTCGTCGCCGTGATGCTGGCGCTCGGGCTCAACGACGCGGCGACGATGATGTCCGGCCTGCACCTGTCGCGGGGTGACTACGTCGTCTACGCGCTCGCGACCGTCTCCGTCGCACCCAACGCGGTGCTCCTCGGCAGCGCCTACCTGCTCGGCCCGGGCTTCGCCGTGGGCACCGGCACCATCGTCTCGCCCAGCGCCGTCGCGCTCGGGCCGGTGCCGGCGTTCCCCGTGCTCGCGGCACTGCCCGACGCCGGAGCCACCCCGCAGTGGGCGATGGGCTTCCTGGCGGTGCCCGTGGTCGTCGGAGCCGTCGGCGCGGTGCTCGCACAGCGGTCCTACCGCGTCACGGCGTACGACTCGGCAGCGCTGCGCGGGTTCGGCAGCGGGTTCGTCGCGGCCCTGCTGACCACGCTGGCGATCACCCTGGCGGGCGGCCCGATGGGCACCGGCCGGATGGCGGACATCGGCGCTCCGGTGGGAGAGGTGCTCGTCTCCGCGGTCGCGGCGATGAGCCTCGGTGGGCTGGTGGCCGGGGTGGCGACGGCCTGGTGGCAGCGACGTCGGGCCGCCCGCACCGCCCCTGCAGACGACTGACCCGGCGCTCGGTAACCTGTCCCGGTGCCCCCTGCCCGACTCGTCGTCCTCGTCTCCGGCGCCGGCACCAACCTCCAGGCGCTGCTCGACGCGACGCGGGACCCGGCGTACGGCGCCTCGGTCGTGGCCGTGGGCGCTGACCGGGAGGACATCGAGGGGCTCAGCCGAGCCGAGAAGGCCGGCATCCCGACCTTCGTCCGCAAGGTGCCCGACTCCACCACCCGCGGGGAGTGGGACCTGACCCTGACCGAGACGGTCGCGGCGTTCGAGCCCGACCTGGTCGTGCTGGCGGGCTTCATGAAGCTGGTCGGACCCGAGTTCCTCGGCCGCTTCGCGGGCCGCGTGGTCAACACCCATCCCGCCCTGTGCCCGTCGTTCCCCGGTACGTCGGGGCCGGCGGACGCGCTCTCGTACGGGGTCAAGGTCACGGGTGCGACCCTGTTCGTCGTGGACGCTGGCGTCGACACCGGACCGATCATCGCCCAGACGGTGGTGCCGGTCGAGGACGACGACGACGTCGCGTCGCTGCACGAACGGATCAAGGTCGCCGAGCGGACCATGCTCGTCGAGACCGTGGGCCGGATCGCCCGAGAAGGCTTCACCATCACCGACAGGAAGGTGCGCATCGGCGCATGAGCGAGACCACGAGTCCCCACTCCGACCAGCCCACGACGGACCGCATCCCGCTCAGGCGGGCCCTGGTCTCCGTCTACGACAAGGCCGGTCTCGAGGACCTCGTCCGCGGGTTGTCGGAGGCCGGGGTGGAGCTCGTCTCCACCGGCGGCTCCGCGCGGCTGATCGCCGACCTGGGCCTGCCCGTCACCAAGGTGGAGGACCTCACCGGCTTCCCGGAGTGCCTCGACGGCCGGGTCAAGACCCTGCACCCGAAGGTGCACGCCGGCATCCTCGCCGACCGCCGCCTCCCGGACCACGTCGCCCAGCTCTCCGAGCTCGGCATCGCACCCTTCGACCTGGTGGTCTCCAACCTCTACCCGTTCACCCAGACCGTCGCCTCGGGCGCCTCGCCCGACGACTGCGTCGAGCAGATCGACATCGGTGGCCCCTCGATGGTGCGCGCCGCGGCGAAGAACCACCCGTCGGTGGCGATCGTGACCTCGCCGGAGCGCTACGGCGACGTGCTCGCTGCGCTGGCCGAGGGTGGCTTCACCCTCGAGCAGCGCAAGATGCTGGCGGCGGAGGCGTTCGTGCACACCGCGACGTACGACGTGGCCGTCGCCAGCTGGATGGGGAGCGTGCTCACCGACACCTCCGGCGGGGCCGGCTTCCCGGCCTGGGTCGGCGGCACCTGGGACCGCGCGTCCGTCCTGCGCTACGGCGAGAACCCGCACCAGTCGGCGGCGCTCTACCTCAACGAGTTCGCTCCCGGCCTCGCGCAGGCTCGCCAGCTGCACGGCAAGGAGATGTCCTACAACAACTACGTCGACGCCGACGCGGCCCGGCGGGCGGCGTACGACTTCGACGAGCCGGCGGTGGCGATCATCAAGCACGCCAACCCGTGCGGGATCGCCGTCGGTGCCGACGTGGCCGAGGCGCACCGCCGGGCGCACGAGTGCGACCCGGTCTCGGCGTTCGGCGGCGTGATCGCCGTCAACCGGCCGGTGAGCGTGGAGATGGCCAGGCAGGTGGCCGAGGTGTTCACCGAGGTGGTGGTGGCGCCGGCCTACGAGGACGGCGCGGTCGAGGTCCTGCAGGGCAAGAAGAACGTGCGCCTGCTCGAGTGCGAGCCGCTCCGGCGCGGCGGCGTCGAGATCCGTCCGATCTCCGGAGGCCTGCTGATGCAGCAGCGTGACGCCATCGACGCCGACGGCGACGACCCGGCCTCGTGGACCCTCGCCACCGGTGAGGCGGCCTCGCCGGAGGTGCTGGCCGACCTCGCGTTCGCCTGGAAGGCGTGCCGGGCGGCCAAGTCCAACGCGATCCTGCTCGCCAAGGGCGGCGCCTCGGTCGGCATCGGCATGGGCCAGGTCAACCGCGTCGACTCCTGCAAGCTCGCCGTCGACCGGGCGGGTGACCGCGCCGCCGGCTCGGTCGCCGCCTCGGACGCGTTCTTCCCCTTCGAGGACGGCCCGCAGATCCTGCTCGACGCCGGGGTCAGCGCGATCGTCCAGCCGGGAGGCTCGGTCCGCGACGAGCTGACCATCGAGGCCTGCAAGAAGGCCGGGACGACGATGTACTTCACAGGCACGAGGCACTTCGCGCATTGAGCCTGACGGCTCGACGCGCGAAGCACCACAGCAAGGACAAGGGAGCAGCATGACGGCACAGAAGCTGGACGGGTCGGCGACGGCGAAGGCGATCAAGGGCGAGCTGACCGAGCGCGTCGCCAAGCTGCGCGAGCAGGGGATCACGCCCGGGCTGGGCACGATCCTCGTCGGCGACGACCCGGGGTCGACCTGGTACGTCAACGGCAAGCACAAGGACTGTGCCGAGGTCGGCATCGAGTCCATCCGCGAGGACCTGCCGGGCACGGCCACCCAGGAGGAGATCCTGGCCGCCGTACGCCGGCTGAACGAGGACCCGGCCTGCACCGGCTACATCGTGCAGCTGCCGCTGCCGAAGGGTGTCGACGAGAACGCCGTGCTCGGCGAGATCGACCCCGCGAAGGACGCCGACGGCCTGCACCCGACCAACCTGGGCTGGCTGGTGCTGGGCAAGCCGGCGCCGCTGCCGTGCACGCCGTACGGCATCGTCGAGCTGCTGCGCCGCCACGGCGTGGAGATCAACGGCGCCGACGTCGTCGTCGTCGGTCGTGGCGTGACCGTCGGCCGACCGCTCGGCCTCGTGCTCACTCGCCGCTCGGAGAACGCCACCGTGACGCTGTGCCACACCGGCACCCGCGACCTCGCCGCCCACGTGCGCCAGGCCGACATCGTCGTCGCCGCGGCGGGGGTGCCCGGCATCATCACCGGCGAGATGGTCAAGCCGGGCGCGGCGGTGCTCGACGTCGGGGTCTCGCGGGTCGACGGGAAGCTCGCGGGCGACGTGGCGCAGTCGGTGTACGACGTGGCCGCGTGGGTCTCGCCCAACCCCGGCGGGGTCGGCCCGATGACCCGGGCGATGCTGCTGTCCAACGTGGTCGCGATCGCGGAGGACTCGGCCGCCTCGTGACCCTTCCCGCCGAGCCAGACGCACCCAGGCCGGAGCCTCGTCGGATCCCGTCCACGCTGGGCGGGCTGGTCTACCTGATCGTGGTCGCGATCAACGCGGTCGGCCTCCTGATCGTCGCGTTCGGTCCCTGGCGACGGGGCGTCACGCTGATGGGCGCGGGCCTGCTGCTCGGTGCCGTGGTGCGCGCGGTCCTGCGCGACCGGGACGCCGGCATGCTGCGCGTGCGTCGCAGCCGCTGGGTCGACGTACTGATGCTGGGTGGGGTGGGCACGGCCCTGATCGTGCTGGCCAACGTGATCCCCAACCAGGCGGCCTGAGCTCCTAGAGCGTCGGAAGCCGCACCACGAACCGCGAGGTGGGTCCGGTCCCGTCGAGGACGAGCGTGCCACCGTGCGTCTCCGCGACCGAGCGGGCGATGGCCAGGCCCAGCCCGGTGCCGCCACTGCGCCGGTCGCGGGCCTGGTCACGGGTGAAGAAGCGGTGGAAGACCTCCTCGCGATCGTGCTCAGGCACCCCCGGTCCGTCGTCGGAGACCACCAGCACCGCCGTGCCGTCCTCCTCGCGCAGCTCGACCGCCACCCGCTGCTCGGCGAACTCGACGGCGTTGAGGAGCAGGTTGCGCACCATGCGCGCAAGCTGCTGGCGGTTGCCGTGGACCGGCACGGGATCCGTCTGCAGGTCGACCCGGATCCGGCCGCCCGCCGCGATCCTGGCCACCTCCTCGGCGACGAGGTCCTCGAGGTCGAGGGCGGACCTCGCTGCCGGTTGACTCTCGTCGGCCTGGGCGAGGAAGAGCAGGTCGCCGACGAGCGCCTCCATGTGGGCGTTCTCGGTGAGCAGGTGTCGTCCGGTGTGCTGCCACTCCTCGAGGTCTGCACGGGCGAGCGCGACCTCGAGCTCGGTGCGGAAGACGCTGAGCGGCGACTGCAGGTCGTGCGAGGCGTTGCCGACGAACTCGCGTTGACGTTGCTCTGCGGACTCGAGGCGTGCCAGCAGGTCGTTCATCGTGACGGCCAGGCGGGCCACCTCGTCGTGGGTGGGCGGCACCTGGACGCGTGCACCCAGGGAGCGCGCGTCCAGCCCGGCCACCTCCCGGCGTACGTTCTCGACCGGGCGCAACGCACGCCCGACGGTCAGCCAGATGGCCAGCGCCAGCAGGGCGACGAGCAGGGGCAATCCGAAGACCAGGCTGGTGACCAGCTGATGTCCTGCCTCCTGGCTGGCCTCGAGGCTCGGGCCGACGAGAACCGCGACCTCGCCGTCGGCGGTGTCGGTGCGAGCGGACCAGATCCGGTAGTCCTCGGTCTCGTTGTCGTCCGGCAGCCCCCGCATCGTGCGCGGCTCGGGACGCTCGCCGATCTCGCGTGGGACCGCGATCGCACGCCGGCCGGCGATGTTCGCCGATGCGGCGACCACCCGTCCGTCCCCGTCGACGACCTGGGCGAGGGAGTCGTCGCCGATCCCGTCGACCACCGTGGGGAGGGTGCCGAGCCGGGCCTGGTCGAGAAGCTCGGCGAGGCGCGACTTGGCGCGTTGGTCGGCCGCGGTCGCCAGGGAGTGGTCGAGCGTCCGGACGAGCAGCACCGATCCCGCGAGCAGGGCCAGCGCCACCACGACCGTCGCCGCCATGGTGGTGCGGGCACGGACGGTGGTGAGTCCCCGGAGTCCGTTCACGGGCTCGGCTCGTCGGCGTCGAGCCGATATCCCGCACCGCGGACCGTCTGCAGGCTCGCCCGGCCGAACGGCTGGTCGATGCGCTTGCGGAGGTTGGCGACGTAGACCTCGACGATGTTGGGGTCGCCGTCGAAGGCGAAGTCCCAGACGTGCTCGATGATCACTCGCTTCGAGACGACCTCTCCGCTGCGGCTCATCATGAACTCCAGCAGTGCGAACTGTCGTGGCGTCAGGTGCACCTCCTCGTCGCCGCGATGGACCCGGTGCCGAGCGGGATCCAGGGAAAGGTCGCCCACGCGGAGCACGGCGGCGCGGCGGTCACCGGGTCGACGCGCCAGCGCACGGATCCGCGCGAGGAGCACCCCGAACGCGAACGGCTTGGAGAGGAAGTCGTCGGCGCCGCTGTCCAGCGCCCGCACCTCGTCGTCCGCCGCGTTCTTGGCGGTGAGGATCAGGATCGGCACCCAGATGCCCGCCGCCCGGAGCCTCCGACACAGGTCCGTCCCGCTGCCGCCGGGCAGCATCACGTCGAGCACCATCGCGTCGTACTCGTTCTCGGTGGCCAGCCACTCGCCCTGGGCGGCGTCCTCGGCGGTGTCCACCGCGTGCCCCTCCGCCTCCAGACCCCGTCGTACGGCGCGGGCGAGCCGCGCGTCGTCGTCCACCACCAGGATCCGCATGGGCCACGGTGGCACGTCGATCCTGAAGGCGCGCTGAAGTTCCGCTGACGGTGGCTGCTTCAGGTTGGCTTCAGCATCCGTGGTCCATGGTGGAGGCAGCGCACCAGGACATCCCGCACCGACCGAGGAGAGCGACATGAACCGCACACAACGCATCGCGGCCGCCGCAGTGATCGGCGTCGTTGCCGTCGGGGCCGGCGCCGGTGTCGCCGTGGCAGGCAACGACGACGGGGAGAACACGGTCACGGGCAGCCAGGCCGACCAGGCGACCCGGGCCGCCCTCGAACACACCCACGGCGGGAAGGCCAACTCGGTCGAACGTGACTCCGAGAACGGTGCCGTCTGGGAGGTCGAGGTCACCCGTACGGATGGCAGCACCGTGGACGTCCGTCTCGACAAGGACTACCAGCTGGTCGTCATCGAGGCTGACTCCGAGAAGGGCTGAGCCGGCTCAGCCGAGTCTCGGGTCGGGCTGCGCACCCAGGTGGCGTACGGCGTCCGCGCCGGCCGCGAGGGCCGCGCGCAGGGCCGACTCCCGGCCCTCCCCGCGGGCCAGGGCGGCAGCGAGGGCACCGCAGAAGGCGTCGCCGGCGCCCGTGGTGTCCAGCACCTCGTCGTCCGGCACCTCGACGGCCGGGAGCCCCAGGTCGTCCCAGACCGCGCCGTGCGCGCCGAGGGTCACCAGCCGCGATCGCGGTGTCGCCCCGGTGTGTCCCAGGAGCTGCGCCTCGTGCTCGTTGGCGACCAGGGGGTCGGCCACCTGGATCACCGCGGCCGGCAGGTCGGCGTACGGCGCGATGTTGAGCACGACGCGGACGTCTCGCGCCGCTGCTCGTTCGCAGGCCGCGGAAACGGTGTCGAGGGGGATCTCCAGCTGGACGAGGAGCACGTCGTCGGGCGTCATCTCCTCGACGGCCGCCAGCGCGGCGTCCGCCACGCGGCCGTTGGCGCCCGGCACCACCACGATGCTGTTCTCGGCCCCGTCGCCGACGACGATCAGGGCCGTGCCCGTCGGCTCGTCGTCGAGGACGGCGATCGCGCTCGTGTCGACGCCGGCGCCCTGCAGCCGCTGGAGGTACGCGCGTCCCGCGTCGTCGTCGCCGACGGCACCCACCATCGCGACGTCCGCTCCGGCCGCTGCAGCCGCCATGGCCTGGTTGGCTCCCTTGCCGCCGGCGAGCCGTGCCAGACCCTCGCCGAGGACGGTCTCGCCGGGCTCGGGATGCCGCTCGACCTGGGTGACGAGGTCGAGGTTGAGCGACCCGAGCACGACCACGCGGCCCATCAGGACGCGTGTCTCATGCGGGACCCGCCAGCGTGTCCAGCCAGAGCCGGGAGTAGCGGTCGCCGTCCACCGCGAGGGCCACGTCGATCGAGGCGGGAGCCTGGCCGTGCGGGTCGTGGGCGAGGTTGCCGTCCCAGTCGCGGCGGTCCACGATCGTGCGTCCGCGCGACCAGGTGCCGGCGAGCTCGACCCGCACGGGCAGCCGCTGGGTGGTCAGGTGCTCCGGCTCGAGGACCGCGCACACCGCCCCGGCGTCGCCGAGCGAGGCCGAGTCGTCGCCGAACCGGTCGCACTGGAACGCGATCAGCCGTCCGGCCAGTCCCGCCGGTCCGTGCTCGTCCCCGGCGGCCAGCTCCTTGGCCTGCTGACGGGTGACCCGCGGGTCGTAGAACACGTCGAGCCCGTACATCACCAGCTCGATGCCCAGGTCGGTGCAGGCGTCGAGGGTGATCGCCGCGGCCTCGGGGTCGTGGAAGACGTTGAACTCGGCCGAGGCGGTGGCGTTGCCGACGTGGGCGGCGCCGCCCATGAACACGATCCGCCGGATCCCGCTCGCGACCTCCGGGTGGGTGCGCAGCAGGAGGGCGATGTTGGTCATCGGCGCGAGCGGCACCAGCGTGACGGGATCCTCCTTCGCCGCGGCCTCGAGGAGCACGTCGCGGAGCAGCTCCACGGCGTGGCGACCGTCCACCTCGCGTGACGAGCGCGGCCAGTCGAGGTCGCCCATGCCGTCGTTGCCGTGCACGTGCCGCGCGTCGCCGGGTGGCTCGAGCAGGGGTACGGCGGCACCGGCCGCCACGGGCACGTCCTCGCGTCCGCAGGTGTCGAGCACGCTCAGGGTGTTGCGCACGACGTCGGCCAGCGGCGCGTTCCCCCCGACACAGGTGACCGCCCGGAGGTCGAGCCCGGGGTGCAGGGCGGCGAGCAGCAGGGCACAGGCGTCGTCGACCCCGGTGTCCACGTCGAGCACGATCGGCGTACGAGCTGCTGCCGTCATCACGCTCCTCCCGTCCACTGCCCCACAGAAACTGTCACTTCCCCCGCGTTGCAACGGTGGGGAAGTGACGGTTTCACTAGGTACCTAGTGAAACTGCGGCCCTCAGATCAGGCCGAGCCCCTTGACCGCGTCCCGCTCCTCGGCGAGCTCCTTGGTGGAGGCGTCGATCTTGCCGCGGGAGAAGTCGTTGATCTCCAGGCCCTGGACGATCTCCCAGTCACCGTTGCTCGTGGTGACGGGGAAGGAGGAGATCAGGCCCTCGGGGACGTCGTACGAGCCGTCCGAGACGACCGCCATCGAGACCCAGTCGCCGTCGGCGGAGCCGGAGAGCCAGTCGTGCGCGGCGTCGATGGTGGCCGAGGCGGCCGAGGCGGCCGAGGACGAGCCACGGGCCTCGATGATCGCGGCGCCACGCTTGGCGACGGTCGGGATGAAGTCGTTCTCCAGCCAGCCCTGGTCGTCCACGGTCTCGGCGGCGTTCTTGCCGGCGATCTCGGCGTGGAAGATGTCGGGGTACTGGGTCGCCGAGTGGTTGCCCCAGATCGTCATCTTCTTGATGTCGGTCACCGACGCGCCGGTCTTCGCGGCGAGCTGCGAGATCGCCCGGTTGTGGTCCAGGCGGGTGAGCGCGGAGAAGCGCTCCTTCGGGATGTCGGGGGCGTTGGTCATCGCGATCAGGGCGTTGGTGTTGGCCGGGTTGCCGGTCACGCCGATGCGTACGTCGTCGGCCGCCACCTCGTTGAGGGCCTTGCCCTGCGCGGTGAAGATCGCGCCGTTGGCCTCGAGGAGGTCACCGCGCTCCATGCCGGGACCGCGCGGGCGGGCGCCGACGAGCAGGGCGAGGTTGACGCCCTCGAAGACCTTGTTGGCGTCGGCGCCGATCTGCACACCCGCGAGGGTCGGGAACGCGCAGTCGTCGAGCTCCATCACGACGCCCTCGAGCGTCTTGAGGGCCGGCTCGATCTCGAGCAGGCGCAGCTCGATGGGCTGGTCGGGCCCGAAGAGTCCTCCGCTCGCGAGACGGAACAGCAGGCTGTAGCCGATCTGGCCGGCGGCGCCGGTGACGGCGACCTTGAGGGGAGGTGTGCTCACGAGTACTCCTGGGTGCGACGAGAAGGACGTCTCGACGCTAGCAGCGCTCTCAGCGAGTGGAAACGTCCGCCCCGTGCCCCGGGACGAAGCGGGCCAGCAGCCCGGTCCGGCGACGCTGCTGCGGCACCCGGGTGGGCTGGCCGTTCTCCTGGCCGGTTTCCTGCTGGGCGGCCTGGGCACGGCGGATCCTGGCCGCCTCGCGCCAGGTCTGACGCTCGTCCGCCACACGCATGCGCTCTTCAACGAGCAGCCGGGCCAGGTCTTGGGTCATGGTGTGCATGTCATCGCCTTCGTGTCGGGGGTTCTCTCCCAGGGAGGCGCTCGCTGCGGTTGCAGATACGTCGAGGCGGTGTTCGTCGCGGTTGTGCGGGGCAGCAGGCGCTGAGAGGCTGGCTGATGAGGCATCGGCCGCACCGGTGCGATATCTTGACGTGAAGATAAATCCCGATAGAACGCCCAGGAGCTTTCGTGTCCGAGTCGAAGATCATCTACACCCACACCGACGAGGCGCCGCTGCTGGCGACGTACTCGTTCCTCCCGATCATCGAGGCGTACGCCGGCAAGGCCGGCGCCGAGGTCGAGACGCGCGACATCTCCCTCGCCGGGCGGATCCTGGCCAGCTTCGCCGACCGGCTGCCCGAGGACCAGCAGGTGCCGGACGCCCTCGCCGAGCTCGGTGACCTCGCCAAGACGCCCGAGGCCAACATCATCAAGCTGCCCAACATCAGCGCCTCGATCCCGCAGCTGAAGGCCGCGATCGCCGAGCTGCAGGAGCAGGGCTTCGAGCTCCCGGACTACCCGGACAACCCGCAGAGCGACGATCGGACGAAGGACACCCGCGCCCGCTACGACAAGGTCAAGGGCAGCGCCGTGAACCCGGTGCTGCGCGAGGGCAACTCCGACCGCCGGGCGCCTGAGTCCGTGAAGAACTACGCGCGCCAGCACCCGCACTCGATGGGGGAGTGGAGCTCGGACTCGAAGACCAACGTCGCGCACATGGACGGCAACGACTTCCGCGCCAACGAGAAGTCCGTCGTCATCGAGAAGGAGGGCTCGCTGCGGATCGAGCTCGTCACTGACGACGGCACCGAGGTGCTCAAGGAGTCGGTGCCCGTCGAGGCCGGCGAGGTGGTCGACGCGACCTTCATGAACACCGCGGCCCTGCAGGCGTTCCTCGGCGAGCAGATCCAGCGCGCCAAGGCCGACGACGTGCTGTTCTCGATCCACCTGAAGGCCACGATGATGAAGGTCTCGGACCCGATCATCTTCGGTCACGCGGTGCAGGCGTTCTTCCCCAAGCTCTTCGCCGAGCAGGGCGAGGTGCTCCTCGAGGCGGGGCTGGACCCGAGCAACGGGCTCGCCAGCATCCTGTCCGGCGCCGAGAAGCTCGGCGGCGAGAAGGGCCAGGCGATCGCCGACGCCGTCAAGCAGGGGCTCGAGGAGGGCCCCGAGCTGGCCATGGTCGACGACCGCAAGGGCATCACCAACCTGCACGTGCCCAGCGACGTGATCGTGGACGCGAGCATGCCGGCGATGATCCGCACCTCCGGCCACATGTGGGACCCGAAGGGCGAGGAGGCCGACACGCTCGCGGTGATCCCCGACTCGTCGTACGCCGGGATCTACCAGGTCGTCCTCGACGACTGCCGGGCCAACGGCGCCTACGACCCCTCGACGATGGGCTCGGTCGCCAACGTCGGCCTGATGGCCCGCGCCGCGGAGGAGTACGGCAGCCACGACAAGACCTTCGAGATCCCCACGGCCGGCACCGTCCGCGTCGTCGACCAGGACGACAACGTGCTGATCCAGCACCAGGTCAACCCGGGCGACATCTGGCGCGCCTGCCAGGCCAAGGACGTCCCGATCCGCGACTGGGTCAAGCTCGCCGTGACCCGGGCGCGGGCGACGGGTGCGCCGACGATCTTCTGGCTCGACGAGACCCGCGCGCACGACGCCAACCTGATCGCGAAGGTCAACGAGTACCTCCCGCAGGCCGACATCGTCGGTGACACCGAGGGCCTGGACATCCAGATCCTGAAGCCCGAGGACGCGATCAAGGTCTCGATCGACCGGATCCGCAAGGGCGAGGACACCATCTCGGTGACCGGCAACGTGCTCCGTGACTACCTGACCGACCTGTTCCCGATCCTCGAGCTCGGCACGTCGGCGAAGATGCTCTCCGTCGTACCCCTGATCAACGGCGGTGGCCTCTTCGAGACCGGCGCCGGTGGTTCGGCGCCCAAGCACGTGCAGCAGCTGGTCAAGGAGAACTACCTGCGCTGGGACAGCCTGGGTGAGTTCCTCGCGCTGGCCGAGAGCTTCGAGAAGTACGCCGAGGTCACCGACAACGAGAAGGCCAAGGTGCTCGGCCTCGCGCTGGAGCGGGCCACCGGCACGCTGCTCAACGAGAACAAGTCCCCGCAGCGCAAGCTCGGCACCATCGACAACCGCGGCAGCCACTTCTACCTCGCGCTGTTCTGGGCCGAGGAGCTGGCCAAGCAGACCGACGACAGCGAGCTGGCCTCGGCCTTCGCCGAGGTCGCCGAGCAGCTGCGCAGCAACGAGGACGCCATCACCCAGGAGCTGCTCGACGTCCAGGGCTCCCCGGCCGACATCGGCGGCTACTACCGCCCCGACGACGCCAAGGCGTCCGAGGTGATGCGCCCGTCGAAGACCTTCAACGACGTGCTCGCCTCGCTCTGATCGAAGAGTCGGGTAGTCCAGATCAGAACCGGTCCGGAGCCGCGGACCGGCCGAATGACCTGGACTACCCGTTCCTGCTGAGACCGAAGACACACCCACGTGAGCGCCGCCGGGGAATCCTGACGGCGCTCTCGTGTTGCGGGAAGGGTGAGCACGACCACCGAGACGCGCACCCTTGCGCCCACGCCGCCTGTGCACGCCACCCGCAACGTCGGGATGGCGCTGTTCGCGCTGGCCATGGGCGGGTTCGCGATCGGCACCACGGAGTTCGTCTCGATGGGTCTGCTGCCGCAGCTGGCGAAGGGCGTCGGCGTCTCGATCCCGACCGCCGGGCACGTGATCTCGGCGTACGCCATCGGGGTGGTGGTGGGCGCTCCGCTGATCGCCGTGTTCGGGGCGAAGCTGCCGCGGCGCGAGCTGCTCGTGGGGCTGATGCTCGTCTTCCTGGCCGGCAACGCGGCGAGCGCGCTCGCGTTGAACTACACCTCGCTGACGTTCTCCCGGTTCTTCGCCGGGCTGCCGCACGGCGCCTACTTCGGCGTCGCCTCGCTCGTCGCCGCTGACCTGGTCGTCGCGGAGCGGCGCGGCCGGGCGGTCAGCCGGGTGATGCTCGGCCTGGGCTTCGCCAACGTGCTCGGCGTCCCTGCCGCCACCTGGCTCGGTCAGCACTTCGGCTGGCGCTCGGCGTACTGGCTCGTGTCCGTGCTGGCAGCGGTCACCGTCGCCCTGGTGCTCTGGATGGTGCCGCGCCTGCCCGGCAACCCCGCGGCCACCGGCCGCAAGGAGCTGCGCGCCTTCAAGAGCCCCCAGGTGCTGCTCACCCTGCTCGCGGGCGCGATCGGCTTCGGCGGCATGTTCGCGATGTACAGCTACATCGCGCCCACCGTCACCGACGTCGCCGGTCTGAGCGAGTCGTTCGTGCCGCTGTACCTGCTGGCGTTCGGCACCGGCATGGTCGTCGGTACGCCGCTCGCAGGTCGCCTCGCCGACTGGTCCGTGTTCCGCACGATGCTGCTCGGCTCGGTGCTGATGGGCCTGACGCTGGTGACCTTCACGGTCACGGCCCAGTGGCTCGTTCCCGGCCTGGTCACCATCTTCGTGCTCAGCGTCGTCAGCTCCCTGCTGGTGGTGAACCTCCAGATGCGGCTGATGCAGGTCGCGGGTGAGGCCCAGACCATCGGCGCCGCGATGAACCACGCCTCGCTCAACATCGCCAACGCCCTCGGCGCCTGGCTCGGTGGCGTCGTGGTGGCAGCCGGCTTCAGCTACACCGCCACCAGCTGGGTCGGGGCCGGCCTGTCCTTCCTGGGCCTGCTGGTGCTGATCGCCTCCGCGACGCTGCACCGCCGCACCCGCTGAACCACCCGCTGACCCGGCAGCGCGCTCAGGGCGCGAGCTGGTCGTAGGTGACGGAGTCGGCCCAGGTGCCGTCGGGGAGCAGGGTGTCCTGGCGGGCGAGGCCGGTGCGCTCGAAGCCCGCCCGTTCGAGGACGTGCTGCGAGGCGAGGTTGCCGGCGGCTGCGTCCGCGGTCAGCCGGTGCAGCCCCAAGCCCGCCGTCCTCGACGGGCACGAAGCAGTGCCGCACCAGCAGCCGGCACGCCTCGGTCGTCACGCCGCGTCCTCGAGCGTCCGGGTGGGTCCAGTAGCCGAGCTCCGCCTCCCGCCGGTGGTGTACGCCGGACAGCGAGATCTGCCCGAGGTAGGAGTCGGTGACCGGATCCGCCATGGCCCAGTGGGCCCCCGTCCCGGTGGCCGCTTCCTCCCACCGGTCGTCCAGGAACCGCGCGTGGCTCGCCAGCGAGTGCGGGGCGCTCTCGCGCGAGCCCTGCAGCCAGGTCTGCGTGACCGGGTCGCTCCGTGCCTCGACGACGCGGGGGAGGTCGGCCTCCGTCAGGCCACGCAGGACCACGCCCGAGCCGTGGATCGTGGGTGTCTCGATCCACGGCGACCGCGGTGACTGCTGCTCACCGCGGCGCAGCGTGCCGATCCAGGCGTCGCTCAGCTCGCCTCGCTGCTCGAGCCAGTCGGGCAGCGTGCCGGCGACGGCGAACCCGAGCCGCCAGGCCAGTCGCCGTGAGGGCCAGTTGCCGCGTCGGGCCAGCCAGAGCACGGTCCTGAGGTCGCGGTGCGCGAAGCCCCAGTCGAGCAGCAGCCGCAGCGCCGGTTCCATCACGCCGCGGCCACGGACCCACGGGTGCGAGCCGTAGGCGATCTCCGCACGACCCTGGCCCTCGTTGCGCAGCGAGATGACGCCGGAGAACCGGGGCTCCGCGGAGTCGTCGGCCGACTCCACGACGAAGGTCCACTCCCGGTCGGTCTCCCAGCCCCCCGGGATGATGTGCCGCACGTAGGTCTCCGCGTCCGCCCGGGTGTAGGGGACCGGGATGCTCGTCCACGCCTGGCTGACCGGGTCCTGGCACTGCTCGTAGGAACCCTCGACGTCGGAGTCCCGCGGTGCGCGGAGGGTGACGGTCCCGTCGGTCAGCTCCGGGACACGGGCGGTCACGGGTAGCTCATGCCCATCTTCTCGCGCACCTCGGCGAGCGTGGTGTCGGCGATCTCGTTGGCGCGCTGGTTTCCGCCGACCAGGATCTCGTCGACGATCGACGCGTCAGCGGCCAGCTCGGTCCGACGGGCGCGCAGGGGAGCGAAGTAGGTGTTCACGGCCTCGGTCACCCGGCCCTTCAACGCGCCGCCGCCACCGTCACCGATCTCGTCGGCGATCGTGGCCGGATCGCCGTCCTCGCACATCGCGGCCAGCTTGAGCAGGTTGGCCACCTCGGGCCGACCGTCGGGGTCGTAGGTGATGTGACGGTCGCTGTCGGTCTTCGCACCCTTGATCTTCTTGGCGGTCTCGTCGGCGCTCATCCGGAGCTCGATGACGTTGCCCTTGGACTTGCTCATCTTGGTGCCGTCGGTGCCGAGCAGGTTGGTCACCTCGGAGAGCAGGGCGCCGGGCTCCGGGAAGGTCGCGCCGTACCGCTCGTTGAAGCGCCGTGCGACGACGCGCGTCTGCTCGATGTGGGGCAGCTGGTCCTTGCCGACGGGCACGACGTTGGCCTTGCAGAACAAGATGTCGGCCGCCTGGTGGACGGGGTAGGTGAGCATCAGGCCGTTGATCGAGGTGATGCCGGCGGTCGCCGCCTCTTCCTTGACGGTCGGGTTGCGCTGCAGCTCCGCGACGCTGACCAGGCTCAGGAACGGCAGGAGCAGCTGGTTGAGCGCCGGGACCGCGCTGTGCGTGAAGATCGTGGCGCGTTCCGGGTCGAGGCCCGAGGCGAGGTAGTCGAGGAGCAGCTGGTGCACGTTGCCACGGATGTCGCCGCCCACCTCGCGATCGGTGATCACCTGGTAGTCGGCGATCAGCTGGATGATCTCGACGCCCTCGGACTGCAGCTTCAGCCGGTTCTGGATCGAGCCGAAGTAGTGGCCGATGTGCAGGGCGCCGGTCGGCCGGTCACCGGTGAGCATCCGCAACGAGCCGGGGTCCGTGGCGATCCGGGCCTCGATGGCCGCGCTGCGCTCTGCCGCGGCGCGGAATGAGTCGTTCATGTGGTCCTCCTGACGAGCGCTCACTGTACAAAGGCCGCTCCGGCGCCCACGGACCTGGTCATCTAGGGTGCACGGGTGCCCATGATCGGAGTCTCGCTGCCTGTTCCGGAGCCCTGGGGGAGCGAGCTCCAGACGTACCGCATCGACGTCGGCGACGCCGCGGCCCGACACATCCCGACGCACATCACGCTGCTGCCCCCGCACCAGGTGGACGACGCGGACCTGACCGGCATCATCGAGCACCTCGACGCGATCGCCGCGGGGATGACGCCGTTCCGGGTGCACCTGCGCGGCACCGGCACCTTTCGACCGGTCTCGCCGGTGGTCTTCATCGGCGTGGTGGAGGGGATCAGCCAGTGCGAGCAGCTGGCGGCCGAGGTGGGCCGCGGCCCGCTGGCCATCGAGCGGAGCTTTCCGTACCACCCTCACGTCACGGTGGCCCACCACCTCTCCGAGGCGCGGCTGGAGCAGGCGTTCGTCGAGCTCGAGCGCTACGACGCCGCGTTCGACGTGCGCGAGATGTGGATGTACCTCCACGAGGCCGAGACCGGCTGGACGCCGAACCGCGCCTTCCCCCTGGGTGGTTGACCCGGGGTCAGGCGCGGCGTGGAGCTCAGTGCTGCCGAGGGTTTCTCAGCGCGACGGCGTGAACATCCGCACGGTGTAGGCGCGGGAGTAGACCCGGTGCGACCCGGCGATCCGGATGCCGCGGACGCTGACGCTGATGGTGCCGGAGCGGACCGAGGTGGCAGGCATCTGCCAGACCAGCGTCGGCTGGGCGTAGCCGTTCTCCACGCGGTACTTGCGCACCGCGACGGGCTTGCCGTTGCGGGAGACGCGGACGGTCGCGTAGCGGAAGTCCGTGTACCTGTTGCCGGCCGAGAGGGACCAGCGGCCGCTGGGCTCGAGCGTGTTGGGGAAGTAGCCGCCGGTGGGCCACGAGACCCAGCGGGGGTTCGGTCGTGACATCGACTTCGGCCCGATCACGGTCACGGCGTTGGCGGTCCTCGTCGAGCCCGAGCCCATCGCCGTGGCGAAGGGGTTCAGCAGCCAGCGGCGGTGGCCGACGGCGATGTTCCCGGCTCCGCTGTCCTTCATGTACTGGCTGACCAGGCCGGCCGAGGTGAGGTTCGGGTAGGCCAGGGCGAGGTTCGACTTGCTGGCGTTGGCGGCGCCCACGGCCGAGTAGCAGCGCCACCGGCGAGAGGGGGTGTGGCTCAGAGCCTTCTGGGCCGACATCATCAGCGCCGTGCGCTGCGAGCGGGCGTTGAGCGTCGAGTTCAGGCTGACGGGAGCGAGACCGCTCATGGAGCGGACGAAGTTGATCGCCCGCAGCGTGGCCACTCGCGACGAGGCGGAGGTGCTGCCGACGACGCAGCGACTCTCGCTGCCGGTGAAGCCGGTGCCGAGGTTCAACCCCGCCGCGTAGTTCTTCACGTACGCCGAGTTCACCGCCGCGCGGCTGTAGGTGTTGACCCGGTGGGACCACAGCGACGAGCGGGCGCTGGAGGCCAGGCGAGCGGAGGCTGGGTGGGCTGCCAGGACCTGGCTGTGGGGGGCCGGGTAGTGGGCGGGCTCGGCGGCAGTGGCACTGCCGATGACGGGGGCAGCGCCCCCACCGAGCATGACGAGTAGTGCGGCGCCGGTTGCAAGCGCCCGTACGGGGGGTGTGGGCTCCATGGACAAAACGGTATATAACAAATGTCCGTTTCGCTCCGGTTTAACCCAATCGGGCGCATATCGCCCACTATCCGGACAATCCGGATATCGGGAGCGTCAATGCCCCTTGCGCATCGCCACTCTCAGGTCCTTGTTCAGCTGGGAAATGACGTCGAGCGGGATCTCCTTGGGGCACGCCGCCGTGCATTCCCCGATGTTGGTGCAGCCGCCGAAGCCCTCGAAGTCGTGCTGGCCGACCATGTTGACCACGCGGGAGTCGCGCTCCGCCTGCCCCTGCGGGAGCTCGCCGAGGTGGGTGATCTTGGCGCCGAGGAACAGCGAGGCGGAGCCGTTGGGGCAGGCTGCCACGCAGGCGCCGCAGCCGATGCAGGTGGCCACGTCGAAGGCGCGGTCGGCGTTCTCCTTGGCCACCGGGGTGGCGTGCGCGTCGGGGGCGGCCCCGGTGTTGACCGAGATGTAGCCGCCCTGCTGGATGATCCGGTCGAACGCGCCGCGGTCGACGCACAGGTCCTTGATCACCGGGAAGGCGTCCGAGCGCCACGGCTCGATGGTGATGGTCTCGCCGTCGCTGAAGGAGCGCATGTGCAGCTGGCACGTGGTGGTCACCACCGGGCCGTGGGCCTCACCGTTGATCATCAGGCCGCACATGCCGCAGATGCCCTCGCGACAGTCGGAGTCGAACGCGATCGGCTCCTCGTCGGCCGCCTGCAGCTGCTCGTTGAGCACGTCGAGCATCTCGAGGAACGACATGTCCTCGGAGATCTCGTCGACCTCGTAGGTGTGCATGGCGCCTTCGGTGGCCGTGTTGGCCTGGCGCCAGATCTTCAGGGTCAGATTCACTTGTAGCTCCGGGCCTTCATCTCGACGAACTCGTACGTCAGGTTTTCCTTGTGCAGGATGGGCTTCTCGTCCTGACCGGCCCACTCCCACGCAGCCACGTAGGCGTACTGGTCGTCGTGGCGCAGGGCCTCGCCGTCCTCGGTCTGCGACTCGGCCCGGAAGTGGCCGCCGCACGACTCCCGGCGGTTCAGGGCGTCGATGCACATCAGCTCGCCGAGCTCGAAGAAGTCGGCCACCCGACCGGCGCGCTCCAGTGACTGGTTCAGGCTGTCGGCGGTGCCGAGCACCTTCACGTTGCGCCAGAAGTCGTCGCGCAGGCCACGGATCAGGTCGATCGCCTTCTTCAGCCCGTCCTCGGTGCGCTCCATCCCGCAGTACTCCCACATGATGTTGCCGAGCTCGCGGTGGTAGGAGTCGACGCTGCGGGTGCCCTTGTTGTTCATGAAGTGGTCGATCCGCTGCTGCACCGAGGTCTGGGCCTCGACCACGGCGGGGTCGTCGTCGGCGATCTTGTCGAACGGTCCGTCGGCGAGGTAGTCGCGGATGGTGTTCGAGAGCACGAAGTAGCCGTCGGCCAGCCCCTGCATCAGGGCCGACGCACCGAGCCGGTTGGCGCCGTGGTCGGAGAAGTTGGCCTCGCCGGTGACGAACAGGCCCGGGATCGAGGACTGCAGGTCGTAGTCGACCCACAGGCCACCCATCACGTAGTGCACGGCCGGGTAGATCCGCATCGGGACCTCGTAGGGGTCCTCGCCGGTGATCTGGGCGTACATGTCGAAGAGGTTGCCGTACTTGTCCTCGATCGCCTGGCGGCCGAGTCGCTCGATGGCCTCGGAGAAGTCGAGGTAGACGCCGCGGCGTACGCCCTCGACCTCGGGTCCGACGCCACGTCCCTCGTCGCACATGTTCTTGGCCTGGCGAGAGGCGATGTCGCGGGGGACCAGGTTGCCGAAGGAGGGATAGATGCGCTCGAGGTAGTAGTCGCGGTCCTCCTCGGCGATGTCGTTCGGGTTGGTCTCCGCGTCCTTGGCGTCCTTGGGCACCCAGATCCGGCCGTCGTTGCGCAGCGACTCGCTCATCAAGGTGAGCTTGGACTGGTGGGCCCCCGAGACCGGGATGCAGGTCGGGTGGATCTGCGTGTAGCACGGGTTGGCCATGTAGGCGCCCTTGCGGTGCGCCCGCCAGGTCGCGGTGACGTTGCAGCCCATCGCGTTGGTGGACAGGAAGAAGACGTTGCCGTAGCCACCGCTGGCCAGCACGACCACGTCGGCGAAGTAGGTCTCCAGCTCACCGGTGACCATGTCGCGCACGATGATGCCGCGGGCGCGGCCGTCGACCACGATCAGCTCGACCATCTCGTGACGGGTGTAGGTCTTCACGGTGCCGGCGGCGACCTGGCGCTCGAGAGCCTGGTAGGCGCCGATCAGCAGCTGCTGGCCGGTCTGGCCGCGCGCGTAGAAGGTGCGCGAGACCTGCACGCCGCCGAAGGAGCGGTTGTCGAGCAGGCCGCCGTACTCGCGCGCGAAGGGCACGCCCTGGGCGACGCACTGGTCGATGATGTTCCGGCTCACCTGGGCCAGCCGGTAGACGTTGGACTCCCGCGAGCGGTAGTCGCCGCCCTTGATGGTGTCGTAGAAGAGCCGGTAGACCGAGTCGCCGTCGCCCTTGTAGTTCTTGGCGGCGTTGATGCCGCCCTGCGCGGCGATCGAGTGCGCCCGTCGCGGGGAGTCCTGGTAGCAGAAGGACTTCACGACGTAGCCGGCCTCGCCGAGCGTCGCGGCGGCGGAGGCCCCGGCGAGGCCGGTGCCGACCACGATCACCGACAGGCGCCGGCGGTTGGCCGGGTTGGCGATCCGGGCCTCGAACTGCCGGGTGTCCCAGCGCTCGTCGATCGGGCCCTGGGGCGCCTTCGTGTCCTGGATCGGCTCGCCCGGGGTGTAGTAGCCCACGGCGTCGTCGGTCTCCTGCTCGGAGTCCGCGTGGTGGCTCGGGTCCGAGGTGAGGGTGGTGTCGGGCATGTCAGTCATGGAGTGCGGCCCCTAACTCAGGAGGTCTTGGTGATGACGCCGGCCAGGACGAAGATCGGCACGAGTGAGAATCCGCCGGCGATGATCACCGCGAGCACGAAGCCGACGCGCTTGGCCAGGTTGCGCTGCCGGAGGCTGTTGGTGAAGCCCAGGGTCTGCATGGAGCTCCAGATGCCGTGGTGCAGGTGGGCGCCCAGCATGGCCATCGCGACGAGGTAGATCAGCGTCATCCACCAGATCGTCGAACGTGTCGACGAGCAGGTCGTAGGGATCGTTCGTCGGGCCACCGCTGATGTTGACCTTGCCGATGGTGAAGTTGAGCAGGTGCCAGATGATGAAGAGCAACAGGGTCAGTCCGCCCCAGCGCATCAGGTGCGAGGCGTACGTCGAGTGCTTGTTCTTCTTCATCACGTACTTGTGCGTGCGCGCCTTGCGCGCCCGGCGCCAGAGCGTGACGGCGCTGTAGACGTGCGCCAGGAGGGACACGATCAGCACCGCCCGGATGATCCAGAGCAGGCCACCGCGCGGAAGCATGGGTTCGCCGATGGTGCGCAGGTGCTCGGCGTACTCGTTGTAGGCGTCGTGACCGGCGAACGCCTTCAGGTTCCCGTACATGTGCAGCAGCACGAAGCCGATGAAGACGATGCCGCTCACGGCCATCAGGAGCTTCAGCGCAATGGTCGAGTGAGTCGATCTGCTGTTCTTGACGAGAGTCGCAGTTGCCACAAAGTTCACCGTATCGCTCCCGATGGCCGCCCGGTGCCCCCGGGGATGTGACATATCCCCTGCGCGCCCCTTTCGCTTTGAGGGCCCTTCGGGCGAGAGTGGTCCCCGTCACGAGGACGATTCACCAGCCGCGGAGGTGGCAATGGCGTCGACAGACGCAGAAGTGCCCACGGGAGTCCGGGGACCCACCCGGGCGAGCATCGACGAGAAGACGCTTCGTGGGGACCGGTGGTGGCTCTACCCGCTGACCGTGTTCATCGTGTTCATGTCCTTCATCGTCTACGCGACGATCCGGGCCTTCCAGGGATCCCACTACTACGCGGCGCCGTACCTCTCGCCGTTCTACTCGCCCTGCCTCGGCGACTGCGTCGAGGGTGCTTCGGACTTCGGGCAGCCGTTCGAGTGGTGGCCCCTGTCGGCCGCGCTGATCGTGCTGATCTTCCCGTTGGGCTTCCGCCTGACCTGTTACTACTACCGCAAGGCCTACTACCGGTCGTTCTGGCTGAGCCCGCCGGCGTGCGCCGTGGCGGAGCCGCACCAGGCCTACAGCGGCGAGACCCGGCTGCCGCTGATCCTGAACAACATCCACCGCTACTTCTGGTACGCCGCCGTCGTGGTCGCCGTGATCCTGAGCTACGACACCCTGCTCACCTTCCGCAACGCCGACGGCGAGTGGGGGCACATGGGGCTCGGCACGCTGATCTTCCTGGCCAACATCGTGCTGATCTGGCTCTACACGCTGTCCTGCCACTCGTGCCGCCACGTGATGGGCGGCCGCCTGCGGCACTTCAGCAAGCACCCCGTCCGCTACAAGATGTGGACCTGGGTCTCCAAGCTCAACGCCCGGCACGCGGCGTACGCCTGGCTGTCGCTGTTCTCGGTGGCGATCGCCGACCTCTACGTGCTGCTGCTCGCGACCGGCACCTTCTCCGACCCGAGGTTCTTCTAAATGAGTGATCGTCATCCGATGACCGGCAACGAGATGTCGGGAAGTGCGGCCGGCGGGAGCGAGCGGCACACCTACGACGTGGTGGTGATCGGTGCCGGCGGCTCGGGCCTGCGTGCCGCCATCGCGGCCCACGAGGCCGGCGCCCGGGTGGCCATCGTCTGCAAGTCCCTGCTCGGCAAGGCGCACACCGTGATGGCCGAGGGCGGCATCGCCGCGGCCATGGGCAACCGCTGGCCCGAGGACAACTGGGAGGTGCACTTCCGCGACACCATGCGTGGCGGGAAGATGCTGAACAACTGGCGGATGGCCCAGCTGCACGCCCAGGAGGCGCCCGAGCGCGTGCAGGAGCTCGAGGACTGGGGAGCCCTGTTCGACCGCACCGAGGACGGGCTGATCTCGCAGCGTGACTTCGGCGGCCACAAGTACGCCCGCCTCGCCCACGTCGGCGACCGCACCGGCCTGGAGATGATCCGCACCCTCCAGCAGCGGGCGGTGGCGCTGGGCATCGACGTGTTCATGGAGTTCACGGTCACCGAGCTGCTCAAGGCTCCGTCTGATTCCGGGGTTGACGTGATCTCCGGGGCCTTCGGCTACTGGCGCGAGACCGGTCGGTTCGTCACCTTCGAGGCGCCGTCGGTGATCCTCGCGACGGGCGGCATCGGCAAGTCCTTCAAGGTCACCTCGAACTCGTGGGAGTACACCGGCGACGGCCACGCCCTGGCGCTGCGCGCGGGTGCCTCGCTGATCAACATGGAGTTCGTCCAGTTCCACCCGACCGGCATGGTGTGGCCGCCGTCGGTGAAGGGGCTGCTGGTCACCGAGTCGGTGCGCGGTGACGGCGGCATCCTGAAGAACTCCGAGGGCGAGCGGTTCATGTTCGACTACATCCCGGAGTTCTTCAAGAGCGAGACCGCCGACTCCGTCGAGGAGGCCGACCGGTGGTACGACGACAAGAAGAACAACCGTCGTCCACCCGAGCTGCTCCCGCGCGACGAGGTCGCCCGGGCGATCAACTCCGAGATCAAGGCCGGCCGCGGATCACCGCACGGCGGCATCTTCCTCGACATCGCGTCGCGGCGTGACGCGGAGTTCATCCGCCGCCGGCTGCCCTCGATGTACCACCAGTTCAAGGAGCTCGCCGACGTCGACATCACCGCCGAACCGATGGAGATCGGGCCGACCTGTCACTACGTGATGGGTGGTGTCGAGGTGGAGCCCGACACCGAGCTCAGCGGTGTCACCGGCCTCTACTCCGTGGGGGAGTGCTCCGGCGGGATGCACGGCTCCAACCGGCTCGGGGGCAACTCGCTCTCGGACCTGCTGGTGTTCGGCCGTCGGGCCGGCGAGGCCGCAGCGTCGTACGCCGCAGGGCTGGGCGTGCGCCCGACGGTCGACGCGGAGGCGGTGAAGGCCGCCGAGGTCGACGCGCTCAGTCCCTTCGACCCGTCGACGACCTCGGGTGTCGGTGACGCGGAGACCGACGAGTCGGCCAACACGGAGAACCCGTACACGATCCAGCAGGACCTGCAGCAGACGATGAACGACCTGGTCGGGATCATCCGCACGGCCGACGAGCTCGCGCGTTCGCTGGAGGAGATCGAGAAGCTCAAGGCCCGCTCGCAGCACCTGCTCGTCGAGGGGCACCGGCAGTACAACCCCGGCTGGCACCTCGCGCTCGACCTGCGCAACATGCTGCTCGTCTCGGAGTGCATCGCCAAGGCGGCCCTCGAGCGGCAGGAGTCGCGCGGCGGGCACACCCGTGACGACTTCCCCGGGCCGAACGAGGAGTGGGGGTCCAAGAACCTCGTCCTCCGTCTCGATGCCGCCGGCACCGGGGTCGACCTGACCCACCAGCCGCTGCCGGTCATGCCCGACGATCTGAAGACGTTCTTCGACCCGGCGCCCACGGCGCCCGCAGAAGACGCTGACAAGAACACAGCAGGGGACGGGAAGTAGTCATGGGTTACGACCTGAAGATGCGCATCTGGCGCGGAGACGTCGACGGTGGCGAGCTCGGCGACTACACCGTGGAGGTCTCCGAGGGCGAAGTGGTGCTGGACGCCCTGCACCGCGTGCAGGCCACCCAGGCCGGTGACCTCGCGATCCGGTGGAACTGCAAGGCCGGCAAGTGCGGCTCGTGCAGCGCGGAGATCAACGGCAAGCCACGTCTGCTCTGCATGACGCGTCTCTCGGACTTCGAGGAGACCGACGTCATCACCGTGACCCCGATGCGGTCCTTCCCGGTGATCCGCGACCTGGTCACCGACGTGTCCTACAACTACGAGAAGGCCAAGGAGCTGCCGTCGTTCGCGCCACCGCCGCGCGACGCGGACGGCAAGCGCCGGATGGCCCAGATCGACGTCGAGCGGGGCCAGGAGTTCCGCAAGTGCATCGAGTGCTTCCTGTGCCAGAACACCTGCCACGTCGTACGCGACCACGAGGAGAACAAGCCTGCGTTCGCCGGCCCGCGCTTCTTCCTGCGCTACGCCGAGCTCGACATGCACCCGCTCGACACCCATGACCGGCGTCAGCTCGCCCAGGGCGCGGCCGGGATCGGGATGTGCAACATCACCAAGTGCTGCACCGAGGTCTGCCCCGAGGGCATCAAGATCACCGACAACGCGATCATCCCGATGAAGGAGCGCGTGGTCGACCGCAAGTACGACCCGCTCGTCTGGCTCGGCAACAAGATCGGCCTGCGCAACAAGGACAACGACGGGCGCGACGAGCTCTAGGGATCCTGGGGGTCCTGAGCCGGAGGTTCGCGGCTGCGCGCCGTGGGGCGGTGCGCCGGCCCGTCGGGGCCGCCGGCTGCCCACCCCTCGACTCGCTGACCGGACGCGTGTCGCTCGGACTGTCAGCGCGTTCCCCAGCGCATCGCCGTCTCGCGCCACGCGCCGCCTTGATGCGAGCTCGAGGCGCGGCCCCCGTCGCCCCGCCGGCCCGTCGCACCGCGCGCGTGTGGCGCAGCAGCGGGTGTCCGGCTCAGGACGCGACCCTCTGGCCGGCCTGTTCGGGCAGGGGAGGGCCGCCCGGGCTGCCGAGGTAGAGCGGCGGAGGACCGGCGGTGGATGCCGCAGGCGAAGTACCAGACGTTGGAGATCACGATGAGCACGACGGTCGTGACGCCGTAGAGCACCTGGGCCAGGGCGGGGACCGTGTCCGGGGGGAGTCGGTAGGACATCCACACGCGCACGCCCGCGTCCAGCAGCAGGCCGACGCCCCAGATCACGCTGGAGACCCGCCACATCCGGCGGAAGGCGGG
>CAWJGX010000005.1:0-231368 GCA_963842565.1 uncultured Actinomycetota bacterium
ATGTGCGATCCGATCACTCGTGCTCACGGCGCACCTCCCGCCGAGGTCACCTGTGGTGGAGGATTTCGTTGGCGACGACCACGATGTAGCGGGTGTAGTGGAAGTGCCCGTTGTGGTAGACGACCCTGTCGGTGCAGCTGATGAGGACCAGGCGGTGCCCCCCGGTTGTGACGAAGTATCGGTGCGGGAGCTGTGGCGGCGGTCGAAGGTTGCCTTGCTGACGACCTTGAACCGGTACGACGTCCCGCCCCGCGTGACCGTGATCTGCTGGCCAGCGTGGGCCCGCCTCAGGTGGAACATGGCACCGGGGTTGTCGTGCCGGTCTGAGACATGTCCGGCGATGACGGCGGTGCCGATCTTGTCGCCGATGCCGGCGGACTTCCGTAGCCATCCGACATCGCCGACGTTGGCGGGCAGGGTCATGTTTCCGTCGATGACGCGCTCGGGGATGACGGGCGCGCGGAGGCCGATGGCTGGCATCCGGATGGTGACGGCGGGCGCGCGGCGGGCGAAGTTGGGGGAGGTGATGGTGCCGGAGAATCCGGCGATCGATGACCGGGGCGACATAGTCCCGTTTCGCGACCGTGGTGGTCTCGGCCACCTGACCGCACGGATGGGTCGCTGACGGTCGCTGCGTCGGCGTTGATGGTGACCTTCCACGTGTAGACGCCGGGTGCGTTGACCGCGACCTCGTGGGTGCAGGTCGAGCCGTTGCGGACGTGCAGCGTCTGCGACCGAACCAGATGGGCCGCGTTGCAGGCGGCGTCCAGCGCGGGATTCGAACGGCCCGTACAGCCGCGCGACGGCGGTGGCCACGTGGCCGCGCGGCCAGTCCGCTGACGTGGATCTTGTCGCGGAACGGCTTGCCGGGTTCCACGCGAACGGCTGAGGCGACGGTGCGGATCTTGGGCGTGCTCGGCTTCGGCACCTGGTTGGTCACCGTGAACCGCAGCGGATTTCCATCATTGACGGTGATCACCTGCGTCGCGCCCGGCTCGTAGCTCGGATCGCCACCGCGCTCCTGGATGGTGATCTTGGTGCCAACCGGGAGTTGCTGCGGGACCGCGGGTGCTATCTCGCCGGCGCGGATCGTGAAGGTCTTCGGGTTGATGGTGTCGAGCACGTCGTCCCCGCGGAAGTTGGTCGCCGCCGTGACGTCGAAGGTGAAGGTCTGGCCCGGGGCGGGCGTGCCGCCCTCGGTGAGCTTCTTGATCTGGAACGCCCCGGTGGTGTGGAACCCGGCGTCGATGGTGTGGTCGTTGCGGCCCGGGGAGCCCACGTCGACCGGTGCGCGCCCGGTGGCGGGGCGGGGTTGGAGTCGCGTTGGAGGGGAGCCGAGGTCTGCGTGGTGAAGTCGAGGTCTGCCCAGGTGATACCGGCGAAGCCTGCGTGGTCCGCATGCGGCCCGGTCAGGGTGACCGCGCCGGTGCCGTGGCCGAAGACCACCACGTACGGGTTGTGTCATCCTCGGCGGCGGCCGGGTCGAGGCCCGCGGATCTCGTCACTGCGGAAGTAGTACTCGCCGGCGGCGTCGGTCGTGGTCGATGCGAGCGGTGCGCCGACGGGCGCGCCGTCCTGGCCGCGGGCGAAGAGCTGGACCGGTGCCCCCTGGATGGCGGGTTCGTCGGAGTCTTGGCGTCCGTTGAAGTCGGCGTCCAGCCAGACCCGGTTGCCGATCTCGACCGGTGCCTCGCGGGTGAGGATGGACACGGCACCGAGTCCGCCGCCCTTCTGGAAGTACGCGGCAGTGGGTTCCTTCGGGCCGTCGGCGTGGGTGGGGGCGCCCGTGAGCGGGTCGTCGGTGTGGTTGTACCCACGCTGGGCTGCGCCGTTGGCCAGCGAGAACCACTCCAGTCCGGCCAGTCGGATGGCGCCGAGTGGGTCCATGGCGGTGGAGGCCACCTGGGGTACGCCGGGATAGGTGGCGACGCCACCGAGGGTGTTCTCGTAGTGGTTCGGATCCTGTCCCAAGGTTCTGTCGGTCGTTGATGAACTCGCGGCCGCCTGGACCCTGGGCAGCGGTCGTGCCGGCAGTGGTCCGGCCGCCCACAGTGCCATTGTTCTCCAGCGTGAACCCACCGTCCGCCCCGGCCGGTGCAGCGACCAGGGTGTCTCCGCTGGAGACTGTCTCGAAGAAGCGTCTGTCGGCCGTACACGGTGCCGCACATCCCGGTGGCGGGAAGGCCCCCCACTGCCGATTGCCGGCTTGCACGGCGGTCCGGTCGACGAACCCGAGCACCAGGAACCCCTCGGCGTCAAAGGCCAGGCTGCCCAGGATGGCCTGCGGGTAGATGTGGGTCCATCCATAACTGGTGTTGAAGCCGACGGACTCGTTGGTCCCCCAGTACCAGCTGTCGGTCCAGGAGTTCCAACGCGTGACCTGGGCCGGCGGATTCCCGAGGGGGGTCGGAGGGAATGCGTCGCCGTTCGCGATGGTGTACCCCACGGTGATGTTGTTGCCCTTGGTGTAGCTCAGGGGCGCGGTAGCCCAGCCGGCCGCCAGCGCCGCCGGCAACTGGCTGGGAGACGACGTAGAAGTTCCCGGTGGCCGCGAGCCCGGGGGTGGCGCCGTCACCACCGGTGTCGACGTAGCCGACGTAGACCCGGTCGCGGTGCACCGCCACGGCCCAGGGTCGCTGGCCGGCTCCGAGGTCGAGCGGGATCGGGGTGGCGCTGGTCGGCTTGCTGCCATCGGCGGGGAGGTTGACTGCGTAGAGGGTCTTGTCGAGGAGGTTGACGAAGAACAGCGTCGAGCCGTCCTCGCTGACCGCGATCCCCCCGATGCCGACCTTGCCGGCTTTGGTGTAGGCGTCGGGGTCGCGCACCAGGGCGTTCGGCGCTCCGAGCAGGCGGTTGGTGGAGATGTGCCGACGTCGACCCCGGGATCGAGTCGTCCACGTCCAGCCACTGCTCAACGGGACCGGGGAAGGGTTCAGTGCGCCGGTGGTCTGGTTGACGACATTGGGGATCCGGTAGATCCCGCCGAGCCCCAACGGCCCCATGTCGGAGACGCGCTTGTAGGTCGCGGCTGCGTAGGCGGCGTTCTGAGGGCGGTTGAACGCGGTGCCCCACACGGAGCCGACAGCACCGTATGAGGCCAGATCGACACGGCCCGGGTAAGTGGTGTTCGCCGGCGGGGTCGGGTCGTTCGCAGGCACCACCCAGGGGTTCGCCACCACCGCCGGCAGATTGGTGGAGCCTGCCGCCGTGCGGAGGCCGGCGTACTGGATGGCGGTGACGATCGGGGCGTTGTTGTCGGCGAAGTCCTCGGGCTCGAGCACCCCGAAGTCGACGTTGTCGGCCCCGGCCGCGGCGAACTGCACACTCGTGCCGTTGCCCGCCCCGTGGAAGGAGGACTGATAGTCGCCCGGGAGCTGGGCGTGGTGCCGCCGTTGGCGTCGGTGAACTCGATGCGCAGAGGCGTCCCGTCAGGGACCGAGGCGGTGTTGATCTTGTAGCTGCCGTTGGCCGCGGTGGCGGCGGTCCCGACGACCTCGTTGTGTGGGCCGTCGGCGGTGACCGTCACACCGGCGAAGCCGGAGTCGGTCTGGACCCCGGCGGCCGTGTTGCCCGAGTCGCGCGTGCCGTCGCCGTCGAAGTCCCGGAAGACAGATCCGGTCACCGTGCCGGCCGCGGCATACGACGGCGGCGGCTGCCCGATGCCGACCACCGTGACGGCGACCGCGGTCGCACACGCCAGGCACCCGCGCCGCCCGGTTCCCTCGCCTGCTCCAGTACCCCATGCCGACTCCCTGGTACGTGCCTCCCGAACGGAGGGCCGGAATGGCACAAACCCGGCGGACCGCCGACGTTCACTATCACACACGGCCAGACTTGAGGCCAGTGGTACACGTGGGGCGCACCGACCCAGTTGCGTCCAGAGTGGTATGCGGCTCCGCGGGAGCCGTGTCGTCGAAGTAGACGACGGCCACCGCGTGATCCTTGAGCGATCTCCAAACCGATTCGAAGCAGGCACGACGACGACCGTCAAGCCCAGCATCCCTACCCGGACGGTCGAGGAGCAGCTGGCCCGGGCGTCGACGGATCTGCTGCGCGAACTTCGCTGACGGGACTTGACCCGGATCGGGAAATTGCGCCGGTACTCTGGCCGCATGGAGGCTCGGCCGGGCGATGACGCTGGGCCTGGTTGGTGCTTTTTGTCTCGCCGCCACGGCCTGCTCGCCTGACTCGTCCCCGTCGGGCGGCGGCTCCGACTCCGAACTCGTCCGTGTGCCGCAGGATGCCCCCTCGATCCAGGCGGCGCTCGACAAGGTCGTGGACGGCGGCATGGTGCTCGTCGATGCCGGCGTGTACCGCGAGAGCGTCGTGGTCTCGACCAAGGACGTGACGGTGCGCGGCGCCGACCGGGACCGGATCGTCATCGACGGCGAGGGCCTGCGTCCGTACGGGGTGGTCGGCATCGCCGACGGCGTTCGGGTGCAGAACCTCACCGTCCGCAACCACACGTTCTACGGCGTGCTCATCACCGGGGTCCATGACAAGAAAGGCCCGAGCGCCAACAACGGCGACGACTACGACGAGTTCGAGCCTGCCAGTTCCCGCCCGTGCAGCGGTTCGCGGTCGACCACGTGACGGCCCACGACAACGGGCTCTACGGCATCTACGCCTTCGACGCCCAGCACGGTGTGATCACCGACTCCTACGCCTCGGGCTCCGCGGACAGTGGCTTCTACGTCGGCCAGTGCCACATTTGCGATGTGCTCGTGGAGGGCAACGTTGCTGAGCGCAACGCGGTCGGCTTCGAGAACGCCAACGCCTCCGGGCCACTGGTGGTGACGCAACCGGTTCACCGGCAACCGGGTCGGCATGACACTGCTGTCGAACTACCAGGAGGCCTTCCGCCCCCAGCGTGGCAACCAGGTCGTGGGCAACCTGATCGGCGACAGCGGCTCCGGGGACTCCCCGGCGCAGGCCGACGGTGGCTTCGGCACCGGCCTGGGCATTGCCGGCGGCGTCGACAACGCGATCTCACGCAATCGGATCGCGGGCAACCCGCGCGCCGGCGTGCTCATCGCCGACACCGAGGACCTGCCGGCTACCGGCAACCGGCTGACCGACAACGTCTACGCCGACAACGGTGTCGATGTCGCGAACATCTCCGCCGAGCGTGCCCCGGCCACCGGCAACTGCGTCCGGGGGCGGGTCACGACCTTCCGGCCGCCCTTGCCGCGACGCTCACCTGCGGCACGTCGGCGCGGCGGCAGCCCGCCGTACCAGCCACCGACGTTGCCCGTCTCGCCAAGGCGCCGCCGGGGATCAGCTTCCTCGACGTGGCGCCGCCCCCCGATCAGCCCGGCATGCCCGACGCGGACAGCCGGCCCGAACCGCTGCCCGGAAACGTTGCGATGCCGGACACCGCCCAGATCGGTGTTCCGCCCACCTCGCTGCTCGCCGGGCTGAGCGGGACCAGATGACCCGGCGGACGACCGGGCGACGGTGGCTGGCTGGGCTCGCGGCCGTGGCACTCTCGGCCACGGGCTGCGGCAGCGGCGCCTCCCCTCCATCAAGCCCCGCATCAGCCTCACCCCGGCCAGTGAGCGCCGAAGAGGCGCAAGTGCTGGCAACCACACTGTTCCGCAACTACGACGCCGGTAGCCGATCACTCCACACGCAGGTGGCCGCCAACACGCAGAACGTCCGGCTCGACGGCTGGATCGACTGACGACGCACACCGGCTACGCGCTGGCGACCGGCCTCGGCTTCGCGCCCCAGCTGCTGCGGTGGAACCTCCACCAGGTCGGTGTGCGCCCGGCTACCGCGACGGCCACCACCCAGCCCCCGCTCCCGATACCAGGTGGACGCTGGGAGACCCGTGCCATCGACCCCACCCGCTCGGTCCTGGACACCGTGCTGGGCGTCGTCGCCGGCCTCGCCCAGGACCGCCCGGAAAACCCGCTCCTGCTCCAGCAGGGCGGCGCGCTGTGGTTGGGTCGGGAGAAGCTCGGTGACCGAGAGGTCACCGAGTACGCCGCACCGCCGTCCAACACGCGCGCCACGGGCCCGGTCCGTGCCGACGCCTCCGGCCTTCGGCTGTGGATCGACGCGACCGGACTCGTGCACCGCGCCCAGATCCGAACCGGCGCGGACTGGGCCGACGTCGACTTCGGGGACGCGGCTGGGGTGTCGCTCCCGCGGCTGCCGGGGCGACGCCGATGAACCTCGACCGCAGAAAGGTACTGACGTCCGCTGCCGGCCTGGCGGCCGGCGCCGCGGGTGTGTACGCGGTCGGCCGGACTACCCAGGGGAACGGGTCGGTCCCGGCCGCCAGCGCCGGCGCGCGCGGCGTACGGCGCACATCAGGCCGGCGTCGATCGACCGGCCGACCCCCAAGGGTTCGCACTGCTGTCGGTGCTCGACGTCTCGGCCAGGACCCGTGGCGAGGCCGCCGACGTCCTCGCCCGGCTCGGTCGCATGATCGGCGCCAACACCTCTGATCGCCACGGAGACCTCACCGTCACCGTCGGGATCGGCCCTCGACTGGCCCGGCTGGCCGACGATGCACGGCCCGGCCGGGACCCGCTGCCCACCTTCGCCGGAGACGACCGCCTCGTCGCCCTCTACACCGGCGGCGACCTCCTGCTCGCGATCCACGGATCCGACGCTGACCGCATCGAGCGGGTCCGCGATCGCCTGGTCTCCACGATGAGTGCGCACGAGCGGTGGGGCAGCGCGGGTTCCGTACCAGCGCCGGCGATGGCCGCGCCCGCAACCCGTTCGGCTTCCTCGACGGAGTCGTGATCCCCCGCACAGGGGCCGAGCTGAAGAAGAACGTCTGGATCCGCGACGGCCCGGCCGCCGGTGGCACCGTCTGCGTCGTACGCCGGCTGAGCTGGAGGTCGAACACTTCCGGTCACTACCGATACGCCGTCAAGAGCGCATCATCGGCCGACGACTCGCCGATGGCGCGCCGCTGTCCGGCGGTGGACCGTTCGCCCAGGTCGACCTGGAGGCGAAGACCGCCGACGGTGAGTACGTCGTCCCGGAGCACGCGCACGCCCGCGCCGCGCATCCGTCGTTCACCGGCAGCCACCTGATGCTGCGCCGCAGCTGTGGCCCCAGAACAGCACGGCCGATCAGGGCCTGCTCTTCGTCTGCTTCCAGCGCGATCTCGCCACCTTCGTCCGCACCCAGCAGCGGCTGGACGAGGTCGACGAGTTGATGCGCTTCGCCACGACGACCGCGTCAGGCAACTTCTCGGTGCTTCCGGGCTTCGATCACCGACGCCCCCTGGGCGCCACTCTCTTCGGATGATGTCCGGGGGTCATCGGTACAACGGAGCGATGCCGGCCGCGGTCCGGGCAGCACGGCCGTGCCGGACACGAGTCTCGTGCACGGTGGTCGGACGACCGGCTGTCCGCCTCTAAGCCTCGATCCACCGATGGGGAACGCCTGAAGTGTGAGTCGGAGGCGAGAATGCCCTTACGTGTCGGAAGAATTGAACTTCTCGAGGATCCAATTTCGGGCCAGCACGAAGGGCATCTCGTAGGTGCAACTCGGCCTCACGCCTCGAGCGACCTCTGCGGTGTTCGATGACCCGAACCTCGTGTCGTGCGCTGGGCTGGTCGCGGTCTTGGCGTTGGACGATCTTCGGGGCTCCATGAGCTGGTCCGGGAGCACGTGAGCGTGCCCGCGGACAAGGGCGCGAACGTAGGCTTGAAGGGCGCCTCGCGGGGATGGCCGCGGGGGGCTGAGCGCATCGGAGTTCTACGAGGCGGGGATGAACCTGCCTCCTGCGGTGCGCAAGGACGTGGCACAACGGCTCCTCGAGTCGGTTGAGCCGGATGAGACCTTGGATGGGGCCGCTGAGGAATGGCTGCGCTCTGAGGCCGTTGCCGCCTCCGACGCGTTGAGGGCCGATCCGTCGCGAGCGATCCCGACTGAGGATGTCAGGCCCGGTTCGAGGCTAAGTGGGCCGCCCGTTCATGACGGGTCGGATCAACGACACCCCCGAAGCCGAAAAGCAGCTCAACGAACTTGACGTCTGGATCACCAGGGCGGCGTCGGCCGAGATCGCTCAGCGCTTCGTGTTGGTGATTCTCGATCACATCGGCGGCATCCTGTTGTTCCCGCTTGCCGGCACAATGCGCGATGACGTGCGACCGGGTATGCGGACCAGTACTGACAAGAAGCGAACGTTCGTTGCTTATCAGGTGGATGAGTCGTCGGGTGAGCTCGTGGTCAACATCCTTGGCATCTTTCATCAAGGCCAGGACTGGGAGGCCGTGCTCGGCGAGGCGGAAGACCCTCCGGAGGCGGCCCGGTGATGGTTTCGTGCGTGGCAAATGCGTGGCAGGAGAGTCACCGGCGACCGCTCGCTACCAACGTCAACAAACGCGTTTGCGCAGGTCAGCCGCACAATGCCAACGATGACCACCGAGAGCCGCTGAGCGTGCCGTGCTTCCCCTGGTACTACTCGAGCTGCCGTGCTCCTGCGGGTCGGAACGGTTCTGCTGCTAGGCACCGATCCTCGCCAGGTAGAGGTCCCCGAGCCCGCTCGCGCCGAGGATGGATCCCCACGCGGCGACCAGCATGAACGGTCCGAACGGCACCGCGGTCCGGCGCCCCGCTCGCTTCCCGACCACCAGGAGCACACCGGCCAGCGCGCCCAGGACGAAGGCGCCGAAGGCGCCGGTCAGTGCGGTGCCCCGGGAGAGGTAGGCGGTCATCCCGCCGACGACGCCGGCGAGCTCGACGTCACCGAAGCCCATCGAGCCCGGCGCGGCCATCGCGAGGAGGAAGAAGAATGCGAACAGCAGCGCCGCTCCGAGACCGGCTCGCAGCAGGTCCTTCCCGTCGGCATCGAGGGCGAGCAGAACCGCCAGGACGGGGTAGGCGGGCAGGACGATGGCGTTCGGCAGTCGGCGGACGTCGAGGTCGATCAAGGTGAGGGCGACAGCGACTGCGGCGAAGGCCAGGTACGCCGCGAGCAGCGCCGGGCGGTCCGCGAACTGCCATCCGGCGAGCGCGAACAGCACGCCGGTGCCGGCCTCCACGAGGGGATACCGCGCGCTGATCCCGGAGCCGCAGTCGTAGCACCGCCCCCGCAGGAGCAGCCAGCCCAGCACGGCACGTTGTGCCGTGCCCGGATCGGCTCCCCGCATTGCGGGCGGGCCGACGGCGGGCTCACCACGGACTCCCCGCGCGGCAGCCGGTGGGCCACCACGTTGAGGAACGACCCGATCGCCAGGCCGAGCACCGCACACATCCCGGCGACGAGAACGGGTGTCATCTCGTTCATCGTTGATGGCTCCAGCTCAGGACGCTGACCTGCCGCTGGTTCGGGACCGGCGTTCCGGTCAGGTCCCACAGCTGCACGCGCGAGACCAGCGCGAGCTTGTCCGGAGACGCGCTGCGCACTCCTGACTAGTCGGACATCGACGAACAGATAGGCACCGACCCGTCAAATCACCACGAGAATGGGCATAAGGGACAGTAAACCCATAGGTAGCCTTGCGGTCATTCCTGTCTAGTCCGGAAGCGACCCGTGGTCCCCCGACGAGCGGGCTGGACCGGTCTTGTCGGTGCACCTGTCGCGGAGGATGGTCGGCTCATGGACACCCCCGACTTCACCGGCCTCCGGGCCCTGTTCATCAACTGCACCCTCAAGCGTTCGCCCGAGCTGAGCCACACCGAGGGGCTCGTCGACGTCAGCGCCGCGATCATGATGAAGCACGGTGTGGGAGTGGAGGTCGTCCGGGCTGTCGATTGCGACATCGCCACGGGCGTGTACGTCGACATGACCGAGCACGGATGGGCCGCCGACGCCTGGCCCGACATCCATCGCGACGTGATGGAGTCCGACATCCTCGTGCTGGCCGGGCCGATCTGGCTCGGTGACAACAGCAGCGTCATGAAGAAGGTCATCGAGCGGCTGTACGGCGGGTCGAGCCTCCTCAACGACGCGGGGCAGTACGCCTACTACGGACGGGTCGGGGGCTGCCTGATCACCGGCAACGAGGACGGCATCAAGCACTGCGCGATGAACGTCCTCTACTCGCTCCAACACCTGGGCTACACGATCCCGCCGCAGGCCGACGCCGGCTGGATCGGCGAGGCAGGTCCTGGCCCGTCGTACCTCGACGAGGGCAGCGGCGGACCCGAGAACGACTTCACCAACCGCAACACCACGTTCATGACGTGGAACCTGATGCACCTCGCGAAGCTGCTCAAGGATGCGGGCGGGATCCCGGCGCACGGCAACCAGCGTTCGGAGTGGGACGGCGGAGCACGGTTCGACTTCGAGAACCCGGAGTACCGCTAGCCTGCGCGTGTGAAGGTCGTCATCCTCACCGGTGCCGGCATCTCGGCGGAGAGCGGGCTGCCCACGTTCCGCGACGCCGACGGGCTCTGGGAGGGCCACGACCCGATGGTCGTCGCGACGCCCGAGGCGTTCGAGGACGACCCCGACCTGGTGCAGCGGTTCTACGACGAGCGCCGCGCAGCGCTGGCCCGGGTGCAGCCCAACCCGGCCCATGTCGCGCTGGCCCGGCTCGAGCAGCACCTCGGCGAGGACCTCTACCTGGTGACCCAGAACATCGACGACCTGCACGAGCGCGGTGGATCCGAGCGGGTGCACCACCTGCACGGGCGACTGCGGGCGGCCTGGTGCACGACGTGCGACGAGCGCCACGAGTGGACGGGCGCCCTGGGCGACCAGCCACCCTGCCCCACGTGCGGGGCGGAGACCTTGCGACCCGACGTGGTCTGGTTCGGCGAGGTGCCCTACGGCATGGACGCGGTCCAGCGAGCCCTGTTCGACTGTGACCTGTTCGTGGCCATCGGCACCTCCGGACTCGTCTACCCCGCTGCCGCCTTCGTCCACTACGCCACCGGTGCGGGAGCCGACACGCTCGAGCTGAACCTGGCACCCGACCGGGTCAGCGACTTCAAGGACGTACGCCGCGGCCCGGCCACCGAGAACGTGCCCGCATGGGTGGAGGAGGTGCTCCGACGATGAGTGCAGCCTGTCCTTCGTTGCGACGGCCGATCCCGGACGGGACGATGAGGCCATGTCCTCACCCACCGCCGAACGCTCGCCCGGGGAGTTCCCCGAGATGAGCCAGCACGCTGATGAGCCGCACTCCGACTCGCTGAACGGGCTGCTCAACCGGCTGCGCGCCGCGGTCCTGGGCGCGAACGACGGCATCGTCTCCGTGGCGGCGATCGTGATGGGCTTCGCCGGGGCGACCGCCGACCGGCAGCTGATCTTCCTCGGTGGCGTGGCGGCCCTCGTCGGGGGCGCGCTCAGCATGGCCTCCGGCGAGTACGTCTCCGTCAGCAGCCAGCGCGACACCGAGCGGGCGCTCATCCACAAGGAGACCCGGGAGCTCGCCACCGAGCCGGACGAGGAGCTCGCCGAGCTCGCCGAGCTCTACCGTGCCCGCGGGCTGTCCGAGGACCTCGCCCGCCAGGTGGCCCTCGAGCTCACCGAGAAGGACGCGCTCCGGGCGCACCTCGACATCGAGCTCGGCATCGATCCCGACGAGCTGACCAGCCCCTGGCAGGCGGCCGTGGCGTCGATGCTGTCCTTCACCGTCGGCGCCCTGCTGCCGCTGCTGACGATCCTGGTGTTCCCCCACGGCTTCCGCGCCGTGGTCACGATCGCCGCGGTCACCGCGGCGCTGGGCCTCACCGGCTTCCTCAGCGCACGGGTCGGGGAGGCGCCGGTCCGGCCGGCGGTCCTCCGCAACATCGTCGGCGGGCTGCTGGCGATGGGTGTCACCTACGGGATCGGCTCGCTCATCGGCGTCGGAGTCGGCTGACCGAGACCGGCCGGATCCGGGGTGTCCGAGGCCGGGCCGTCCGCTTTGGCCCAGGTCCACGTGAGACTCGGATCTCATTTCCCGGTCGCGCCCGCTGCTTCCGTTAGGTTCACCTCGTGAAGATCGCAGTGGCAAGGGAGACCCGTCACGGCGAGTCCCGGGTGGCGATGGTCCCCGAGCTCGTCGGCAAGCTGACCGACCTCGGCTACGAGGTGCTCGTCGAGCCGGACGCGGGCATCCGGGCCGACTTCGACGACGAGCTCTACCTCGAGGCGGGCGCGACGGTCACCGACGACGCCCTCACGGAGGCCGACGTCGTCGTCGGGGTGAACGCGCTCAGCAGCGACCGGGCCCGCCGGCTCCGTGACGGCGCCGCGACGATGTCGTTCCTCCCGGTGAACTCCTCGCACGAGCTCGTCGCGGACCTGCGCGACCTCAACATCACGGCCTTCGCGATGGAGCTGGTGCCGCGCATCTCGCGAGCCCAGTCGATGGACGCGCTGTCGTCGCAGGCGCTCGTGTCCGGCTACCGCTGCGCGATCGTGGCCGCCGGGCTGCTGCGACGGTTCTTCCCGCTGAACATGACGGCTGCCGGCACCGTCCAGCCGGCCCAGGTCGTCGTGCTCGGCGCCGGGGTGGCCGGACTCCAGGCGATCGCGACCGCCAAGCGGCTCGGCGCGGTGGTGCAGGCGTACGACGTGCGCGCCGCCGCTGCCGAGGAGATCCGCTCCATGGGCGCGAAGTCGATCGACCTCGAGCTCGAGACGCTCGAGGGCTCGGGTGGCTACGCCCGGGAGATGACCGAGGACCGGGCAGACCGGCAGCGCGAGCTGCTCGCGCCGTACATCGCCAACGCGGACGCGCTGATCACCACCGCCGCCGTGCCCGGCCGGACGGCGCCGATGCTGGTGACCGCGGCCATGGTCGAGCAGATGAAGCCCGGCTCCGTGGTCGTCGACCTCGCCGCCGAGAGCGGTGGCAACGTGGAGGGCTCGGTGGCCGGCGAGATCGTCCGGATCGGGCACGCGCAGGTCTGGGGTGGCGACAACGTGCCGTCGCAGATGCCCGGCCCGGCCTCGAAGCTCTACGCCCAGAACATCGTCAACCTGCTGACGCTGATGACCAGCGAAGGTGAGTTCGCCCCCGACTTCGAGGACGAGGTCGTCTCCGGGGCCGCAGTCACCCACGGTGGCCGGATCGTCCACGAGCCGACGCGGGAGGCGATCGAGGGGCCGGCCGAACCCGATCCCGAGCCACCGCTCGTCGAAACCGGTCAGACCACCGGAGACGAACAGCTCGATCTCCCCTTCGACCAGGAGTCAGAGAAGTGAACGAGGCAGTCGTCTGGCTGACGATCTTCATCCTGTCCGTCTTCGTCGGTGTCGAGGTGATCTCCAAGGTCTCCTCGACGCTGCACACCCCCTTGATGTCGGGCGCCAACGCGATCCACGGCATCATCCTGCTCGGCGCGATCATCGTCACGGGCGCGACCGACAACGGGGTGGCGCTCGCCGTGGGTCTGGTCGCGATCGTGCTCGCGGCCGTGAACATGGTCGGCGGGTTCGTCGTGACCGACCGGATGCTGCAGATGTTCACACGCCGCAAGAAGCCTGTGAAGGAGGCGGCCAAGTGACTCCCACCTGGGTCCAGCTGGTCTACCTCGCCTGCGCCGTCTGCTTCATCCTCGCCCTCAAGGGTCTCTCCGGTCCGAAGACCGCGCGCACCGGCAACCTGATCGGTGCGGTCGCCGCGGTCGTGGCGTGCGCCGTACCGTTCTTCTACCTCGACCTCGACCACATCCCCCTGATCCTGGGCGCGATCGTGATCGGGACCGCCGGGGGTGTCTTCGGCGCCCAGCGGGTCCAGATGACGCAGATGCCCCAGATGGTGGCGCTGTTCAACGGCGTCGGCGGCGGTGCCGCGGCCCTGGTCGCGCTGCTCGAGCTGCACGGGGTCGTCGAGCTCGGTGGCAACGCGCCGTGGTTCGACCTGGCCGCCACGGCGTTCACCATCTTCGTGGGGTCGGTCTCCTTCGCCGGCTCGATCGTCACCTTCGCCAAGCTGCAGGAGCTGATGACCTCGGCGCCGGTGGTCTTCCCGGGCCTCGCCCTGGCGTTCGGGGCCGCGATCCTCGGTGGCGTCGGCCTTTCCACCCAGCTGGTCCTGTCCCCGTCCATGTGGGTCGGCATCGTGCTCGGGCTGGTCGGCCTGGCCTTCGGCCTGCTGCTGGTGCTCCCCGTCGGTGGTGCCGACGTACCGATCGTGATCTCGCTGCTCAACGCGTTCACCGGCCTGACGGTCGCTGCCGGCGGCTACGTGCTGTCCAACGTGGTGCTGCTCGTCGCGGGCACGCTCGTCGGTGCCTCCGGTACGTTCCTGACGCTGCTGATGGCCAAGGCCATGGGCCGCTCGGTCACCAACATCCTGTTCGGTGCCCTCAAGGGCGGCTCGACGCTCGGGGCGGGCGTGGCGTCCGACCGGCCGGTGAAGTCGGCGAACCCGGAGGACGTCGCGATCATGCTCGGGTACGCCGACCGCGTGATCATCGTCCCGGGCTACGGGCTGGCCGTCGCCCAGGCCCAGCACTCGCTGCGTGAGCTCGTCGACGTGCTCAGCGAGCGAGGGACCCAGGTCGACTACGCGATCCACCCGGTCGCCGGCCGGATGCCCGGGCACATGAACGTGCTGCTCGCGGAGGCCCAGGTGCCCTACGAGCAGCTCAAGGAGATGGACGACATCAACGGCGACTTCAAGGACGCCGACGTCGTCCTCGTGGTCGGCGCCAACGACGTCGTCAACCCGGCCGCCAAGACCACCCCCGGCGCCCCGATCTACGGCATGCCGATCCTGAACGCCGACGAGGCGAAGCAGGTGATCTTCATGAAGCGCTCGATGCGCCCCGGCTTCGCCGGCATCGAGAACGAGCTGCTCTTCGAGGAGAACACCACCCTGCTCTTCGGCGACGCGAAGGACTCGATGGGCAAGCTGCTCAACGCCGTCAAGGCCCTCTGACCCTTCGGGTCGAGTGCTCAGGTGGTCGCTGGAGCGACCGCGTGAGCACTCGACCCGGTGGCTGTGGATCGTCGTTCGCGCTGAGGCCTCCGGATGCTCACAATCGCGTGCCATGTCGAGTCGCACGTGGCGGGATCTTGCCTTCGCACAGAACGAGATGCTGGCAGTGCGCCAGCTCGGGAACGTGGGAGTGACGCGATCAGCGATGCGCAACTTCCTTGCCTCAGAACGTTGGGTCCGTCGGAGCGAGCACGTCCTGAGCACGACGACGGGTGAACTCACCGAGCGCCAACGAATGTGGCTGGGGGTTCTTCACGCCGGCAACGGTGCGGTGGTCGGTGGGTTGAGCGCTGCCACGCTCTACGGGTTGCGGAACTGGAACCGCGAAGACGTGACCGTCCTGGTCCCCGACGACTGGTCGTTCGAGGATGTGCCGGGCGTCCACTTCTTCCGGACCAGGCGTCCGCTCGCCGACCTGCGCGCCACCCGCGTGCGCGGTGCGGGAACTCTGCCTGTGTGTCGGGTCGAGCCTGCCGTTCTGCTCTTCGCGGCCTACGAGCGCAGCGCCCGGACCGCCCAAGGCGTGCTTGCCGCGCCACGCCGAGGTGGAGCACTACGACGACGACATGAAAGACAGCGGAAGCTCACCACGCGGCAGCGGATCATCCTCCGCTGTGGAGCCAGGGAGCTGCGGGACGACCCTCATTCCGTGGCTGCCGACCTCCGTGCCCTTGGTGTCGGCACGTTGAGTGCCTGAGTGGTCGCCAGGGCGGCCAGCTCAGCACTCGACCCCTACTGGGCGAGGCCGTAGAGGCGGTCGCCGGCGTCGCCGAGGCCCGGGACGATGTAGCCCTTCTCGTTGAGGTGGCTGTCCAGGGCCGCCGTGACCACGGTGACCGGGACGTCGATTCCCTCCAGGCCCGCCTCGAGGTTCTGCACGCCCTCGGGTGCGACGAGCAGGCAGACGCAGGTGATGTGGTCGGCGCCGCGGTCGATCAGGAAGCGGATCGCCGCGGCGAGGGTGCCGCCGGTGGCCAGCATCGGGTCCAGGACGTAGCACTGCCTCCCCGAGAGGTCGACGGGCAGCCGCTCGGCGTACGTCGAGGCCTCGAGGGTCTCCTCGTTGCGCACCATCCCGAGGAAGCCGACCTCGGCCGTGGGCATCAGCCGCATCATCCCCTCGAGCATGCCGAGCCCCGCCCGCAGGATGGGTACGACGAGGGGTCGCGGCCGGCTCAGCCTGATGCCCTCGGTCGGAGCGACGGGCGTGGTGATGCCGATCTTCTCGACCCGGACGTCGCGGGTCGCCTCGTAGGCCAGGAGCGTGACCAGCTCCTCGGTGAGCCGGCGGAACTCCGGTGAGGCGGTGTCCTGGTCGCGCAGCGTGGTGAGCTTGTGTGACACGAGCGGATGGTCGACCACGAGCAGGCGCATGGCGTACACGTTAGTGGCAGAGATCCCGGTGGTTCTCGACGCCTTGTTCTGCCACCATCACTGGTGGGGCGAGGAGGGCAGCGCGATGACAGAGGTCACTGACGCCGAGGTCGGCGAGATCGACCTGGCCGTCGTCGCCTACCGCGACGAGGGTGACTGGAACGTCGGCGAGCTCCCCGACCGTTCCCTCGACTCCGTCGACGCGATCGCCCGTGAGCTGCGCCGCTATCCCGGCGAGAACGGCGCCCTGGCCCTGATCTCGGTGGCCGAGGACTTCGTGCTGATGGTGCGCGCCCAGGCCTCCCTCGTGCGGGTGCTGCTCTCGGACGCCACGGCCGCGACCGACTGGGCGCTGGCCCGCTCGGCGGTGGACCACATCGGGGTGCACGTCGACGACGAGGACGAGCAGGCACCGGCGGGAGACCTCGCGATCTTCGCCGACATGGGGATGTCCGCCAAGGACATGGGTGCGCTGCTGGACGACTTCGACCTCTACCCCGAGGAGATCCTCAGCGACGTCGCCGACAACGTCGGCTTCGGACCCAAGTTCGACCACCTCGCCGGCCTGGCCGAGTGAGTCCTTCTGCCTGGGAGCCGCCGATGCGGGCGGCCCTGGTCGAGGCGCGGCAGGCGGCCGAGGCCGGCGACGTGCCGATCGGAGCCGTCGTCGTCGACGCGTCCGGCGACGTGGTCGGTGTGGGCCACAACGTCCGCGAGCGCGACGGCGACCCCACCGGCCACGCCGAGGTGGTCGCCCTGCGCGCAGCAGCGGTCTCCGTCGGTGAGTGGCGTCTCAGCGGCTGCACGCTGGTCGTCACCCTCGAGCCCTGCACGATGTGCGCGGGAGCGGCGGTGCTCGCCCGGGTCGACCGCATCGTCTTCGGGGCGTACGACGAGAAGGCCGGCGCCGTGGGTTCCCTGTGGGACGTCGTGCGCGACCGCAGGCTGAACCACCGCCCGGAAGTGGTTCCCGGTGTGCTCGCGGACGAGAGCACCGCCCTGCTCGACGAGTTCTTCCGCGGCCAGCGCTAGGCAGGCACCCGCGCCGCAGCGATGGCGGCCACCAGGTCGTCCCGGTCGACACCGGGGCCAAGGCGAGGTTGCCAGCCCTGACGCAGCATCGTGCGCGCCTCCTCGCGCAGCCCGTCGAGCGTGGCAGGTCCGGTCGCCATCCCCAGGAACGGACCCACGACCGCCATCCACTCGGGGTGCTCCCGCGTGGCGGCAAGCAGCACGGGCCAGGGGACCGGACCCTCGGGGTCCGTCGGCACGCCGCTCCACTGGTCGAGCTGCCACGCGTCGGCGATGAGGTGCTCGTCGAACCATGGCCGGATGGCGTCGTCGCACCACTCCTCGAGCGACGTCGCCCACTCGCCCTCGTGTCGGCTCTCGATGACGTCGCTCAAGGCACCGGCCATCTGCAGGCCGAAGGAGAGGCCGCGTGCCCCCGCCGGGTTGGTGGTGCACACGGCGTCACCGATGGCGAGCAACCCACGCACGTGGGTCGGCTGCCCCTGGTAGTGGTTGTTCAGCCCGGCACCCGCACGGACGTGGTCGATCGGGTGTGCCCGGGCGGCGTCGGTCCAGGTCGACGCCTCGGGCAGCACGGCCAGAGCCGCGTCGTACGCCGCCTCGTGGCGCAGCTCGGCCAGCTCGCGGTCCCGGGCGGCGCGGACGATGAGCACGGTGAAGGTGCCGCTGTCGTGGACGAAGATGAGCTGCATGAAGCCGCCGTGCTGGGTCATCACGCCAGGCCCGCCGTTGGTCGGGCCCGGCTGTGCTCCCGGGAGGAGCTGGAACTGGCGGGCGGCGTACGCCATTCCGCAGGTGCCGCCTTCGCGGGCAGGGCGGTGGGCGTCTGTCAGCCCGCCGGCCCGGCCGCTCGCGTCGACCACCAGATCTGCCGGGACGGGTACGCCGTCGACGACCACGCTGGAGGCGCGGCCTCCCTCGACCAGCACCTCGTCCACGTGACCGACCATCCGGTGGACGCCGGGCTCGCGCGAGGTGAGCTCCCAGATGGCGCGCTCGAGCACGGACCGACGGATGTGCATCCCCGCGGCTTCCGGTGGCATCCCCGGGGCGGCGTCGAGGATCCCTCCTGCGTCGACGAGGGCGTCGTGCACGTCAGGCAGGCGCTGGGCGAGGAACCGCCGACCGGGGGAGCGGAAGCTGTGCGGGAGCTGGAACTGCATCACGCCGACGCGGTCCCAGGGCCTGCCCGCGCTCGGCCCCGGATCGCGGTCGACGAGGGTGACCGCGTGGCCCTGGCGGGCAAGCAGGAGGGCCGCGGTCATCCCGCTGGGTCCGGATCCGATGATGACGATGCGGTGGGTCATGGCGGTGCTTCCGTCCGTGGTCGATATTGTGGTGACCCGAGAAGTATTCGTTACATCGAAGGTAACCTCAATGATGAACAGTGGCAAGAGGGTCTACCGCTCTGACCTGCGCGCCGACCAGGCCCGGGCGACCCGGCGCCAGGTGGTCACGGCCGCCTCACGGCTGTTCGCCGAGCGGGGCTACGCCGCCACGACGATCGCCGCGATCGCCGCGGAGGCCGGCGTCTCGCGCAAGACGGTCTTCACCTCGGTGGGCGGCAAGGTGGAGCTGATGAAGCTGGCCTACGACTGGGCGATCGCCGGCGACGACGAACCCGTGGCGAAGGTCGATCGCCCGGAGATCCTCGAGCTTCAGGCAGAGCCCGACGCCTCGGTGGTGATCGAGAAGTACGTCGCCGGCCTGGACGAGTCGATGACCCGCGTCGCTCCCATCCACGACGCGCTCCGGTCGGCTGCCGACGTCGATGAGCAGGCTCGTGAGCTGCTCGAGACGCTGGAGACGCAGCGGCTGCGCGGCATGGGAATGTTCGCGGCCGACCTGGACGGTCGCGGGGCCCTTCGTGAAGGGTTGTCCCGGGACGGTGCCGCGGACCTGCTCTGGTTCTACATCCAGCCGGTGCACTGGGACCTCCTCGTGCAGCAGCGCGGCTGGTCGCGGGCGGCGTACCGCACCTGGTTGCGCACGTCCCTGGAGCTCCATCTGCTGGGGCTCTCCTGATTTCTGCCGCAGCGTCACCGTCCGGTAGCCTTCCCGGCGGTGGCGTGTCCGAGCGGCCTAAGGAGAACGCCTCGAAAGCGTTTGTGGGTGCAAGCCCACCGAGGGTTCAAATCCCTCCGCCACCGCGTGGTGATGTCTCGTACATCGCGAGCTCCCGGACCTGTTCACCGAGGTCCGGGAGCTCTTCGCTTTCCTGTCATGTTTGGTGGTTGATACCCTAGGGGGGTATGGTGTCGGCATGGATCACACGCAGACGACTCCCGGCTACATGAGCAACAAGGACGACTACGCCCGGCGGATGAAGCGGATCGAGGGGCAGGTGCGCGGGATCGCGCGGATGGTCGACGAGGAGAAGTACTGCATCGACATCCTGACCCAGGTCTCTGCCGTCACCAAGGCGCTGCAGGCCGTCGCGCTCGGGCTGCTCGACGAGCACATGTCGCACTGCGTGCTCGACGCGGCTCAGTCCGGCGGGCCGGAGGCGGAGGCCAAGCTGCGTGAGGCGTCCGAGGCCGTGGCCCGGCTGGTGCGCTCATGAGCGCCGCGCCCTTCACCATGACCGGCAGCGTCATCGGGATGACCTGCGCACACTGCGTGGCCTCGGTGACCGAGGAGGTGCAGGAGATCGCGGGCGTCACCGACGTGCGCGTCGACCTGGCCACCGGCTCGGTCAGCGTCACCAGCGACCAGCCCCTCTCCGAGGCCGACGTGAAGGCGGCCGTCGAAGAGGCCGGCTACCAGCTGGCATGAGCGTCCCGGCCAGGATCGGCGCCTTCGTCGCGATGCTCGCGGTGGTCTTCGGCCTCGCCTGGGTCGTCGGGACCCAGGTCGGTCCCGTCGGCGAGCCGGCAGCGGCGCACAGCGAGGCGCACGAGTCGGGCCACAGCCACGTGACCGCGGCCGTCGACCGGGCCGAGGTCCCGGGCGGCCTGATGGTTGCGCAGAACGGCTACACCCTGGAGCTCGCCGACACCGAGGTCCAGCCCGGTTCGGCGCGACCGGTCTCCTTCACCATCACGGGCCCGGACGGCAAGCCGGTCACGGCGTACGACGAGGAGCACGGGATGGACCTGCACCTCATCGTCGTACGCCGCGACTTCAGCGGGTTCCAGCACGTGCACCCGACCCTCGACCGGAAGGGCACCTGGCACGCCCCGGTCGACCTGACCCCGGGCGCCTGGCGCGTCTTCGCCGACTTCAAGCCGACCGGTCGGGAGGCCGTCACGCTCGGGTCCGACCTGGCCGTGCCCGGCACGACCCCGCCCAGCGCGGAAACGCCGACCACCAGGACCGCCACCGTCGACGGCTACACCGTGACCCTCGCCGGTGACCTGGTTGCCGGTGAGCACTCGATGCTCACGCTGTCGGTGTCGAAGGACGGCCGGCCGGTCACCGACCTGCAGCCCTACCTCGAGGCCTACGGACACCTCGTCGCCCTGCGGGAGGGTGACCTCGCCTACCTGCACGTCCACCCGGGCGGTGAGCCGGGTGACGGGAAGACCACGCCCGGGCCGGACATCGAGTTCGGCGCCGAGGTGCCCAGTGCCGGCGCCTACCACCTCTACCTCGACTTCAAGCACGACGGTGTCGTCCGGACCGCGCAGTTCGCGCTGGACGCGACCGGCGCGAAGGCGGGCACGCCATGACCAGCGTCGAGCTCGAGCTCACCGGGATGACCTGCGCCTCGTGCGCCAACCGCATCGAGCGCAAGCTGAACAAGGTCCCGGGCGCGGTCGCCACCGTCAACTACGCGACGGAGAAGGCGAAGGTCACCATCGAGGACGGCGTCGGCACCGACGACCTGATCAGGGCCGTCGAGGCAGCCGGGTACGGCGCTGCGCTCCCCGCCCCGGCCACACCGGACGCTGACGAGAAGCCGGCCGACCCGGCCCGGTCGCTGCGCACCCGCCTCGTCGTCTCGACGGTGCTCACGGTGCCGGTCGTCGCGATGGCGATGATCCCCGCGCTGCAGTTCACCAACTGGCAGTGGCTCTCGCTCACCCTGGCCGCGCCGGTCGTGGTGTGGGGAGCGCTGCCGTTCCACCGGGCGGCCTGGGCGAACCTCCGGCACGGGACCACCACGATGGACACGCTGATCTCGCTGGGCACGCTCGCGGCCTTCGGCTGGTCGCTCTACGCGCTGTTCTTCGGCACGGCTGGCGAGCCGGGGATGACGCACCCCTTCGAGCTGACCATCCAGCGGACCGACGGTGCGGGCAACATCTACCTCGAGGCCGCCGCCGGGGTGACCACGTTCATCCTCGCGGGCCGCTGGTTCGAGGCGCGGTCGAAGCGGCAGGCAGGCGCCGCGCTGAGGGCCCTGTTCGAGCTCGGCGCCCGCGACGTCGCCGTGCTGCGTGACGGTGTCGAGTCGCGGATCCCTGCCGAGGACCTCGTCGTCGGGGACCGCTTCGTGGTCCGACCGGGGGAGAAGCTCGCCACCGACGGCGTCGTCGAGGACGGTGCCTCGGCGGTCGACGCCTCGATGCTGACCGGCGAGTCCGTGCCCGTCGAGGTCGGCGTCGGCGACGACGTGGTGGGTGCCACCGTCAACGCCGGTGGCCGCCTGGTGGTCCGCGCGACCCGCGTGGGTGGGGACACCCAGCTCGCCCAGATGGCCCGCCTGGTCGAGGACGCCCAGAACGGCAAGGCCGAGGTCCAGCGACTGGCGGACCGCATCTCCGGGGTCTTCGTCCCGGTCGTGATCGCCATCTCGGTCGCCACCCTCGGCTTCTGGATCGGCACCGGCGAGGGGCTGGCGGCCGCGTTCACCGCTGCTGTAGCGGTGCTGATCATCGCCTGCCCCTGCGCGCTGGGACTGGCCACGCCGACCGCACTCATGGTCGGCACCGGTCGGGGCGCCCAGCTCGGCATCCTGATCAAGGGCCCCGAGGTCCTGGAGCAGACCCGTCGCGTCGACACGGTCGTCCTCGACAAGACCGGCACCGTCACCACCGGCCAGATGACGTTGACCGACGTCGTCGCCGAGCAGGGTGAGGACGGCGACGAGGTCCTGGGGCTGGCGGGTGCTCTCGAGGATGCCTCCGAGCACCCGATCGCGCAGGCGGTCGCGAGCGGTGCCCGCGACCGGGTGGGGGCCTTCGCGAGCGTCGACGACTTCGCGAACCTCGAAGGCCTCGGGGTGCAGGGCATCGTGGCCGGGCACGCCGTACTGGTCGGCCGCCCGGCGCTCCTCGCCGACTGGTCCCAGCACCTGTCCGTCGACCTCCAGGAGGCGGCCGACCGGGCGCAGGCAGCGGGTGGCACGGCGGTCGCGGTCGGCTGGGACGGAAAGGCCCGAGGGGTCCTCGTCGTGGCCGACGCGGTCAAGGCGACCTCCGCGGAAGCCGTCCGCCGGCTGCGTGACCTCGGGCTGCGGCCGGTGCTGCTCACCGGTGACCACGAGACGGTCGCACGGACGGTGGCCACCGAGGTCGGCATCGACCCCGACGACGTGTACGCCGGGGTGCTGCCCGCCGACAAGGTCGAGACGGTGAAGCGCCTGCAGGGCGAAGGACGTGTCGTCGCCATGGTCGGGGACGGCGTCAACGACGCCGCCGCGCTCGCCCAGGCAGATCTCGGCCTGGCGATGGGCACCGGCACCGACGTCGCGATCGAGGCCAGCGACCTGACGCTCGTCCGCGGAGACCTGCGCGTCGCCGCCGACGCCATCCGCCTCTCGCGGCGAACCCTCGGCACGATCAAGGGCAACCTGTTCTGGGCCTTCGGCTACAACGTCGCCGCGATCCCCCTGGCCGCGGCCGGGCTGCTCAACCCGATGCTGGCCGGCGCCGCGATGGCCCTCAGCTCCGTCTTCGTGGTCGGCAACAGCCTCCGGCTGCGCGGGTTCCAGCCGCTCGCCGGCGACGACAGCTGACCGCGCCCGTGGGTGGGCGAGCCACACTGACGAGATGACGCCGCCTGAGAAGCCCGGACCCGGCCAGGAGTCGGTGTGGGACTACCCCCGACCTCCGGCCCTCGTGCCGTCCGACCGCCTGGTGGTGGTCAGGTCCGCCGGCGAGCCGGTGGCGGAGTCGCGTGGTGCCTTCCGCGTGCTCGAGACAAGCCACCCCCCGACCTGGTACGTCGCACCGGCGGACCTCGTCGAGGGAGCGGTCACGCTCTCGCGAACACGGTCCACGATGTGCGAGTGGAAGGGCGCCGCGACGTACTGGGACGTCAAGGGTGTCGAGGCGGCGGCCTGGTCCTACGAGGACCCGACTCCGGGCTTCGAGCAGATCCGCGGCTACCTCGCGTTCTCCCCGGCGAAGCTCGAGTGCCTGGTCGACGGGGAGCGGGTGCGGCCCCAGGAGGGTGGCTTCTACGGCGGCTGGGTGACCGACGACGTGGTCGGCCCCTTCAAGGGCGGCGCCGGCACCTGGGGCTGGTGAACCAACCCGTGCCCGGCGGGGTGCCACGATGACCACATGCCGACAACCGGGATCCTCGCCATCATCCAGGCTGGGGGAGCAGGCGGCCGGATGGACGTCCTGACCCTCGAGCGCGCCAAGCCCGCCCTGCCGTTCGCCGGCAGCTACCAGCTGCTCGACTTCTCGCTGTCCAACCTGGTCAACTCCGGGATCAGTGACGTGTGGCTCTCCGTGCAGTACCAGGCCTCGGCCCTCGAGGAGCAGGCGCACAACGGCCGACCGTGGGACCTCGACCGCACGCGCGGTGGCCTTCGCCTGCTGGTGCCTCAGCAGGGGTCGGGGTCGATGGACGAGGAGGGCTTCGCCAAGGGCAACGCCGATGAGCTCTACCGGCTGCGCGACCAGATCCGTCGGGCCGATCCCGAGCTGGTCGTGGTGATGAGTGCCGACCACGTCTACCGGCTGGACTACCGCGACGTGATCGCCACCCATCGCGAGAAGGGCGCCGAGGTGACCATGGTGGTCACCGACCTCGAGGGCACGTACGGCGAGGACGCCGGTGACCACGCCGTCGTCGAGACCAACCGCCTGGGCCGGGTGACCGCCTTCGCCTACAAGCCCGACGACCCGGCGAGCACCACGGTCGCGACCGAGGTCATCGTCTACGACCCGTCGGTCCTCGTGCAGGTGCTCGAGGAGCTGCACCACGAGCTGTCCGACGAGCCGGACGAGGGAGACGACGACGAGGGCGACTCGGGCCTCGGTGACTTCGGCGACCTGCTGGTCCCACGGCTGGTCGACCGTGGCAAGGCCTACTCGCACCGGCTCGAGGGCTACTGGCGCGACCTGGGCCAGCCGCACCACTACCTGAACGCGCACCTCGAGCTCCTCGAGGGCGACGCCGGCCTGTTCCACAGCGACTGGCCGTTGAGCACCCAGCAGCCCCAGCGGGAGCCGGCCCGGGTCCTCGACGGCGCCCGGATCAGTGAGTCGCTGCTCAGCTCGGGATGCGTGGTCGCGGGCGAGGTGAGCCGCAGTGTCATCGGGCCCGGGGTCGTCGTGGAGGCCGGCGCCGTGGTCGACCAGAGCGTGGTCTTCCCCGACACCGTGATCCGCGCGGGGGCCAAGGTCGTGCGGTCGATCATCGACGCTGACTGTGAGCTGCTCGACGGTGCGCTCGTCGGCACGTCCGAGGTGGACCTCAGCGATCCGGACGCCATCCCGATCGTCGGGCGGGAGAGCCGAGTCGCGTCGGTCGTCCCCGCCGGCGGCCGGCTGGCTCCGGGGACGACGGCCTAGGCCTGGTGCGACCGCGGCGGATTCTCGGAGACGCGCGGACACAAGTCGTGATCGGCTCGCCGGCTCGAGCGTGAAACGGCTGTCAGTCGGAGACTTATGTCCGCGCGTCTCCGAGGATCGGCCGTGGGACATGCCGAGGTGCTGGCTTTCCTCGACAAATACGATAAAGTCACTCTACTTACTACAGAGAAAGGAGGCTGAGTCAGATGCCTGGACCCCACGAAACCGCCGGCGCCATCGACGTCCACCAACACCTGTGGCCCGACGAGCTGGTCGACCGGCTGCGCGCCCGTTCGCACGCGCCGTACCTGCGTGGCTGGACGCTGTTCACCGACGGTGAACCGCCCTACGACGTGGACCCCACCGCACATGACGTCGCGACCCGTGTCGCGGCGGACCGAGAGACGGGGGTGACCACGGCCTGCCTCAGCCTCTCCGCACCCCTCGGGATCGAGCGGCTGAGCCGCCCGGAGGCGCAGCCGTTGATCGACGCCTGGCACCGCGGCGTCCGGGAGCTCCCGGACCACTTCCGCGCCTGGGCCTCGGTGCCCTCCGAGGGCGCCGACGTGGCCGGTCTCGGACGCTTGCTGGCCGAGGACCGCTTCGTCGGGGTGCAGCTGCCGGCGACCGACCTGCTCACCCCGTTCGCCTGGGAGCGCTCGGCGCACCTGCTGCTGGCCGCGGAGCTGGCCGGCAAGCCGGTCTTCGTGCACCCCGGACCCGAACCGGCGACCGTGCTGGCGGGTCGGTTGCCGTCCTGGTGGGCACCCGTCGTCGGCTACACCGCGCAGCTGCAGGCCGCGTGGTGGGGCTGGCACGCGCTCGACGGACGCTCCTTGTTCCCGCGACTGAAGGTGCTCTTCGGTGCGGGGGCCGGCCTGGCGCCCGTGCAGACCGAGCGGCACTCGCTGCGCGGAGGGGGGCGTACGACGGTCGACCCCGACCTGTTCGTCGACACCTCCGGCACGGGTGAGCGTGCCCTGGAGGCCGTCGTACGCGTCCTGGGCATCGACGCACTCGTGCTCGGGAGCGACCGCCCGTACGGCGATCCGCTGAGCGAGTTCCTCGGTGACGCCGCCACGCATGCGGTGCGGGTCGCCAACCCGGGTCGCCTTCTCGGCGGCACCGTCGAGCAGGGGGGTGAGCTGGAATGGGCAGTAGCGAGCTGACCGCCCTGGCCGAGGAGGCCGCTCTCGGTGGGGCCGGTGTCCCTGCCGAGCAGGCCGCACCGCTGGCGGCGTACCCGGACAACGTGACCGTCGCGCAGCTGCTCCGGCGGCTGCCCGACCGCGATCTCACGCACACCGAGCTCGAGGCGCTGGCTGCCGGGATCGCCCACCAGCCGGAGTCCTGGGCGCACCACGTCGCCTTCGACGGTGACGACCGCGTCTACGTCTCGCTGCACCGCGACGCCCACGTCGACGTGTGGCTGTTGTGCTGGACCCCGGAGAACGACACCGGGTGGCACGACCACGACGTGTCCTCGGGCGCGGTGGCCGTGGTGGCCGGTGAGCTGGTCGAGAACAACCTCACGATCACGCACGGTGCCCGCGAGACGCAGGTCCCGGCCGGCCGGGTGTTCTCCTTCGGCCCGGACCACATCCACCGGCTCAACGGCGCCGTGCACGGGTCGATCAGCGTGCACACCTACAGCCCCCCGCTGTGGCGGATGGGTCAGTACGCCGTCAACGACGCCGGCGTGCTTCGTCGGGTGTCGCTCTCTTACGCAGACGAGCTTCGCCCGATCGACTGAGGGGAGCCGGTTTCCCAGGTCAAGAACCCGAACTGCCACTCCGCACAGGGTGCTCCGTGCGTGAAGAGGCAGCTCCCCTTTCCTGACCTGGGGAACCGGCCACCTCGTCGAGCGCTCGCCGCGCCAGCGAGTGCAGCACCTCGCTCGCGTCCCAGTCGCCGGGTCCACGGGTGTCGGTCCACGAGTCGACCTCGCCCACGGCCCAGCGCCCCCAGCGCAGGATCGCGAGCTCCTGCTCGAGGCCGAGGGTCAGCGTGAGGGCGCTGATGTGTGCCCGCTCCGGGAACGTGAGCGGCGCTGCGGCAAAGGCGCCCAGGGCGCTCGCTCGCTCCTCGGCCTCGGTGACGATCTGGGCCAGCGTGGCGCGCAGGGACGGCAGGTCGCCGCCGTCGGCGAAGAACACCTTCACCATGCCCTCGAACTCGGCGGTCCGGGGTGCGGCCGGCTGCTCCAGCCAGCCGGCCAGAGCCGCGCGGCCCTCGTCGGTGATGGTGTACTCCCGGCTGCGGCGCTTCCCGGTGAACCGCTCGGTGGCCACGGCGTACCCGTGCTCGGCGAGCTGCTTCGGCTCGTCGTACAGCTTGCGCTCGGCCCGTGGCCAGAACCAGTTGAGGCTGCGCTGCACCTGCTTGGCCAGCTCGTAGGTGGTCCAGGAGCGCACCGAGAGCAGGCCCAGGACGGCATAGGAGGTCGTCGTGGGAAAAGAGGGCATGGCGCATCTTGACATACTGCAGCGGGCAGTATCAAATACTGCCCATGACAGTATCTACTCCGCAGCTGAACGACCTGTTCCCCCTGCGGTCGAGCACCCACGCGGGGCTGCGACTCCAGGTGGTGGTCGCCCACCCCGACGACGAGACCTTCGGTTGTGGATCGCTGCTGCTCCACGCCGCTGCGGCCGGCGCGGTCACTGCCGTGTGCTGCGGCACGCGCGGCGAAGCGGGGGAGTGGCCCGAGGAGATGGCGCTCCCGCCCGGCGGGATCGCCGAGCAGCGTGAGCTCGAGCTGCGCGCGGCCGCCGACGTGCTGGGCGTCAGTCAGGTCGACGTCCTGGACTTCGCGGACTCGGGGATGGCCGGCGACGCCGCGCCGTCCACCCTCGTGGGCGCCGATGCGGACGACGTCGCCGAGGCCGTACGCCGCGCCGTGTCGTCCTTCGCCCCCGACGTCCTCGTCACGCTCGACAGCAGCGACGGCCACCGGGACCACGCCCGCATCCGCGACGTGACCGTGCAGCTCGGGCACGAGCTCGACCTGCCGGTCTACCTGAGCTGCCTGTCCCGCACCTTGATGCGTCAGTGGGTCGACTGGATGACGGAGCAGGACCCGGGATCGAGCTATCTGGCGCTCGGCGAGCTGGGCACGCCCGACGAGGACGTCTCCGTCCGGTTCGACAGCGCGGAGCACCTGGCGGCGCGGGAAGCGGCGATCGCACTCCACCGGTCGCAGACCTCGCCCTACGAGGGCCTGCCGCCCGACCTGCGGCGCGCGTTCCTGACGACCGAGTACCTCGTGGGCCCGGTGCCTTCCACGGTCCGCCCCTGACGACGAGTCCGACGAGGAGCTGGCGATGACCACGAGCTACCAGGCCTTCGGGCAGATGACGGCACAGCTCGGCGACGAGGTCCGCACGTTGACCCGCCGTCGCGAGAGCGACCTGCTCGCGCTGCTGATCGTCGCCCAGGGCCGTCCCGTCAGCGCCGACCGGATCCTCCTCGAGCTCTGGGGTACCGAGGCCCTGGCCTCGGGTCCGGCCTCGGTCCAGGTCACCGTCTCCAGGCTGCGCGCCTGGCTCGACCCGGAGCGCTCCGGCCCCCGCCCGATCGAGCGCACGGCGGCGGGCTACGCCCTGGCGGTGAGCCGGGACGACGTCGACGTGTGGCTCTTCGAGGAGCTGGTGGAGCGGTCGTTGGCGGCACCCACGCCTGTCGAGCGGCTGGTGCTCGCCACCCAGGCGAGTGACCTGTGGCAGGGGGATCCGTACGTCGCGTGCCACGTCGACTCGGTGCGCGCCGAGGCGGTCCGTCTCGAGGAGCTGCTCGTCACGGTGCACGAGACGCGTGCCGAAGCCCTGATCGCGCTCGGTCATCCCGCTCCGGCCGTCCGACTGCTCGGACCGATCGTCGGATCGCACCCCTACCGCGAGGGACTGTGGGCACTGCTGGCGCGAGCCCAGTACGCCTGCGCCCGCCAGGCCGACGCCCTCGCGACGCTGGCCAGGCTGCGCACGAGCCTGGCCGAGGATCTCGGCGTGGATCCCTCCCCCTGCATCCGGGCCATGGAGCAGCGCATCCTGGCGCAGGACCCGGGACTCGTCGTACCCACCCAGGTCGCGGCAGCAGTCCACGCGCACCGTCTCCCGCGCCGGGTCGACCGGCGCTGTCGTGCGTCGTCGGTCACAGGCGCCCTCCACCTCGCCGGGTGACAGGCACAATGAACGGGTGACCCAGACGCCCACGTGGTTCGAGTCCCCGGCCGATGCCGACAAACGCCTGGCCGACGTCGGGTACCTCTCCGACACGGCCACCTCCACGACGAGCTATCTCGCGGGCGTGCTGGAGAAGCCGCTGCTGGTCGAGGGGCCGGCCGGGGTGGGCAAGACCGAGCTGGCCAAGGCGATCGCGCGCGCCACGGGTGCCGACCTGGTGCGGCTGCAGTGCTACGAGGGTCTCGACGAGGCCCGCGCGCTCTACGAGTGGAACTACAAGAAGCAGCTGCTGCGCATCCAGGCTGCCGGCGACCAGGCGTGGGACGAGACCCACGACGACATTTTCACCGACGAGTTCCTGCTGACCCGGCCCTTGCTGACGGCGATCCGCCGCGAGGAGCCGACGGTGCTGCTCATCGACGAGGTCGACAAGACCGACGTCGAGGTCGAGGGCCTGCTCCTGGAGATCCTGAGCGACTTCCAGGTCACGATCCCCGAGATGGGCACGATCTCGGCGGTACGCCGGCCGCTCGTCGTACTCACCTCCAACGCGACGCGTGAGCTGTCCGAGGCGATCAAGCGCCGGTGCCTGTTCCTGCACATCGACTATCCCGACGCCGAGCGCGAGCGGGAGATCGTGGTCTCGCAGGTGCCCGAGGTCGAGGAGGAGCTCGCCGGCCAGATCGTCGAGGTGGTGGCCAGGCTGCGCGGGCTCGAGCTGCGCAAGGCGCCCTCGATCGCCGAGACGATCGACTGGGCACGCACCCTCGTCGCGCTCGGCACCGGGACGCTCGACGCCGCCGCGATCGACCGGACCCTGGGCGTGGTGCTGAAGCACGCCAGCGACCACGACCGGGCCGTGCGCGAGCTCAGGCTGCGGGCGAAGTAGCCGATGACCCTCCTCGATCGGCACATCGAGTTCGTCGAGGCGCTGCGCAGCACCGGGCTCCCCGTGTCGCTGGCGGAGGGACTCGACGCCGTCGGGGCGATCGAGGCTCTGGGCATCGGCGAGCGGGAGACCCTGCGCGCGTCGTACGCCGCCACGCTGGTCAAGCGCCAGAGCCACCGCCCCGCCTTCGACCAGGTCTTCGACCTCTACTTCCCGGCGCTGATCGGTGACGGGCACGATCCCTCCGACGGGATAGTCCGAGACGATTCCGTTGAAAATTCGGACGAACAACAACGAGAACGTCTCGGACTACCCGAACTTGCCGACGGCCCCCAGGCGCTCGCCGACTTCCGCGAGGCGCTCACCACCGCGCTCGCGATGGGCGACCCGGACGCGCTGGCGATGCTGGCCCGGGAGGCGGTGCAGCGGTTCGGGCTGATCCGGGGTCGCGGCCCGGGGGAGCAGCGGTGGTCGTCGTACAACGTGGTCAACCGGGTCTCGCCCGAGGAGCTGGTCGCCAAGGCGCTGGCCGGGCTGGGCCAGGAGACCGACGACGATCCTGCGATGCGTCGCCTCGTCGAGGCCCAGGTGCAGGCGTTCGAGCAGCTCGTCGACGCAGAGGTACGCCGCCGCGCGGCCGAGGTCCGCGGCCCCCAGCACGTGGCGCGGCACACCGTTCGCCCCGCGATCGAGCAGGTCGACTTCACGTCGGCCCGCAAGGCCGACCTCGAGCTGATGCGGCGGGAGATCCAGCCGCTCGCCCGGCGTCTCGCCACCCGGCTCAGCCGGGAGCACCATGCCCGCACCCGCGGGCCGCTGGACTTCCGGCGGACCGTCCGGGCGTCGATGTCGAGCGGCGGGGTGCCGATGGAGACCCGGCACAAGCCCAAGCGACCGGGACGCACCGACCTGGTCGTGCTGTGCGACGTGAGCGGCTCGGTCGCCAACTTCGCGAGCTTCACGCTGATGCTCGTGTTCGCGCTGCGCGAGCAGTTCAACCGGGTCCGCGCGTTCACCTTCGTGGACGAGATCCACGAGGTGACCGACCGCTTCGACACCAGCCGCGACCCGGCGCAGACGATGGCCGACCTCGCCGCGAGCGCGCGGCACGCGAGCCTGTGGGGGCGGACCAACTACGGCCGGGCGTTCACCCGCTTCGCCGACGGGTACGCCGACGCGCTCACCCCCAAGACCAACCTGCTGGTGCTCGGCGACGCCCGCTCGAACCACTCCGACCTCGCCCTGCCGGTCGTGAAGGACCTCGTCCACGCGAGCCGGCACAGCTGGTGGCTCAACCCCGAGCACACCCGCAACTGGAACACCGGCGACTCGGCAGCCCGCGACTACGGCCGGCTGATCCCGATGGTCGAGTGCCGCAACCTGACCCAGCTCGGGGAGTTCGTGCACGACCTCGCCTGAGCGCTGTGCCCCGAACGTCCCTCGGGCTCCCGGTGTCGAGGTCTGCGAGTCACCACCGGAATGGCCCGGTAGACTTGATGGTTCGCCAAGACAGCACAGCCCGCCCTGCAGGATCGTTTCGACGGAGGACAACGGCGTTGAACAATGACGTGGCCGCGCGCGAGGTCGCGCGCGAGCAGGAGTACGTCGACACCGTCTACGCACAGCTCGACAAGGCGGCGCTGTCGGCCCAGGAGCTGGCGCGCGAAGGGCTCGAGCGTGGTCGCATCGGCAACGAGGGCGGCCTGGTCGAGCGTGACGCGATGGTCTTCCAGGCTGCGCGGCGGATGGCCACCCTCGACGCCGCCCACGAGGGACTCGTCTTCGGCCGGCTCGACCTGCGCCACGAGGTGAGCGACCAGCCCCGCTACATCGGGCGCATCGGGTTGCGCGACGAGAACTACGACGTGCTGCTCATCGACTGGCGTGCGCCCGCAGCCGCCGTCTTCTACCAGGCCACGCAGGCCGATCCGCAGGGCGTGATCCGGCGCCGGATCCTGCGCAGCAAGGGCGTGCACGTGCTCGGTGTCGAGGACGACCTGCTCGATGCGGAGGCCGAGACCGAGCTCGAGATCATCGGCGAGGGTGCCCTGCTGGCCCAGCTCACCCGGGCCCGCGATCGCTCCATGCACTCGATCGTGGCGACCATCCAGGCCGAGCAGGACAAGGCGATCCGCGCTCCCAACAAGGGCGTCGTGTCGATCAGCGGCGGCCCGGGCACCGGCAAGACGGTCGTGGCGCTGCACCGCGCGGCGTACCTCCTCTACGGCGACCGGCGTCGCTACGAGTCCGGCGGCGTCCTCGTGGTCGGCCCGTCGGGCGTGTTCATGCGCTACATCGAGCGGGTGCTGCCGTCGCTGGGCGAGACCGCCGTGGCGCTGCGATCGCTCGGTGAGGTCGTCGACGGGGTCCGGGCGACCCGCCGCGACGAGCCGGCTGCCGCGGAGATCAAGGGGTCGGCGGCGATGGCCGAGCTGCTCCGTCGTACGGCGCGCCAGGCCGTGCCGGACGCGCCGCGTGAGTTCCGGGTCTTCTACCGCGACGACGTGATCACCCTCGACGCGCGCGAGCTGGGTTCGCTGCGTCGCCAGCTGCTCTCCGGAAGTCGCCGCAACCAGTCGACGACACGCGTCGCCTCGACCCTGATCGACGCCATGTGGCGGCAGGTCCGCAGCGAACGCGGCCGTGATCGCACCAAGGAGGACTTCTCGGCCGAGCTCCGGACCGACGACCTGTTCCTCGAGTTCGCCGCCGCCTGGTGGCCGGTGCTCGACGCGGCGACCGTGCTGGGCTGGCTGCACGACCCGGACCTGCTCGCACGCGTGGCCGAGGGCGTGCTCGACGACGAGGCGGTGCGCGTCCTGTCGAAGTCGTGGGGAGACACGCTGTCGGTCGACGACATCCCGCTGCTCGACGAGCTGCGTTACCTGCTCGGTGACCCGCCGATCGTGAACACCGGCTCGGTCGACGACGAGTACCTCGCCGCCGAGGACGCCTCGCTGCACGAGGTGTTCACCGCCTCCGACCGGGAGTACGCCGGACCGCGGGGCTGGACGCCGCCGACCAACCGGGTCGAGGACGACGGGTTCGCGCACGTGCTCGTCGACGAGGCCCAGGACCTCACCCCGATGCAGTGGCGCATGGTCGGCCGTCGCGGCCGCGGGGCCACGTGGACCGTGGTCGGCGACCCGGCCCAGTCGTCGTGGCCGGTGCCGGCCGAGTCGGCCGCCGCCCGCGAGGCCGCGCTCGGCGACAAGCCGCGCCACGACTTCCACCTGTCGACGAACTACCGCAACTCCTCGGAGATCTACGACTTCGCTGCCGAGTACGCCGCCCGCGTGGGTCTGGACGCCGACCTTCCCGACGCGGTGCGCTCGACCGGGGTCGTGCCCGCCGAGCTGCGCGTGGATGACCTGGAGTCGGCGGTGCGCACGCACCTGACCGACCTCGCCGGGTCGCTGGAGGGGACGGTCGGGGTGGTCGTGCCCAACGCGCGCCTCGGCGAGGTGACCCGCTGGGTCTCCTCGTGGCCCGAGGTGGCCTCCGAGTTCGGCACGCCCGACTCGCGGCTCGTCGTACTCACCGGGCTGGACACGAAGGGCCTCGAGTTCGACGGCATCGTCGTCGTCGCGCCGCAGGAGATCGAGGACGAGGCCCCCACCGGCCGCGCCACCCTCTACGTCGTCTACACCCGCGCCACGCAGCGGATGGTCACCCTCACCCAGTAGTCGCCGACCGGGCACTCCGGGCACGCGTCAGCGGGCTGACCGGGCAATGTGTGAACGCGGTCCGGCGGGCCTCCCGTCGTCAGAAGGGCGGCGGTCCGACGATCCGCATGCTGCCGGTCGCCTCGGCAGCCTGCCGGATGCGGTCGAGGTCGAGGGGGAGTGCCGGCTCGCCCGGGGAAGCGGGCTCACTGGCGGTCCGGTAGAAGTCCTCGCCACCGCCCGGGGTGTGCAGGCAGAGCATGCGCGCACCGTCGGACCCGGCCAGGAAGGCATGGGGCACCTCACGGGGGACCACGGCGACCCCGCCGGTCCGCAGGTCGTGCTCGTGGCCGTCGACGTGGAGCAGGATCGAGCCGGCCAGGAGGTAGAACGTCTCCTCGGCCTCCGGGTGCACGTGCAGGGGCGTGCGCTTGCCGGGCTCGACGGTGTCCTCGAAGAGCAGGAAGCCGTCGCCGACCTCGCTCTCGCGGACCAGCCAGGAGTGCAGCCCGCCACCGTAGAACCAGCGGCGTTCGGCGTCCTCGGCGTTCCGGACGAGCGGCGTGGTGAGGGTCATCGGACGTGCCTCCGGATCGTATATGGGACTCAAGTCCCATGATGAAACTACGGTAGCGTGAACTCGATGTCAACGGCGTACGAGCAGACCGGGCGCTCCCGGCAGAAGCACCGCACGCGCGCGGCCCTGGTGGCCGCCGCCCGCGAGCTGGTGGCCACCGGTGGGCGACCGCCCACGGTCGCGGAGGCCGCCGAGGCCGCCGCGATCTCGCGCACCACGGCCTACCGCTACTTCCCGACCCAGCAGGCCCTCCTGCTCGCAGCGCACCCCGAGATCGTCGCGACCTCGATGCTTCCCGCCGACGTGGGCCCCGACCCCGAGGTGCGCCTGGAGGCCGCCGTCCGCGGGTTCATGGCCATGGTGGTGGACACCGAGCCCCAGCAGCGCACCATGCTCCGCCTCTCCCTGGGCGTGCAGACGACGGCGGACGAGCTGCCCCTGCGCCAGGGCCGGGCGATCGGATGGTTCTGCGAGGCCCTGGAGCCGCTGACCGAACGCCTCGGCGAGGACGGCGTACGCCGCCTGGCCGTCGCTGTCCGAGCCGTCAGCGGGGTCGAGGCGCTCGTGTGGCTGACCGATGTCGCCGGACTCACCACCGAGGAGGCGGTCGACCAGATGGCGTGGTCGGCGGTCGCCCTCGTACGGCGTGCCGAGGACGAGGCATGAGTGCGCAGCATGCCCGGTCGGCGATCTGAAGCGTGCCGCGAGTGCCCGGTCGGCCACCTAGTAGCGTTCGCGGCATGCCCGACCAGCCCGCCGAGACCTCCGCCAGTGCAGCGCTCGAGGAGCTGACGGGGCACGAGGCGTGGGCGGTGGTCCGGCTGCGGGAGAGCGCGACGGTCACGCTCGTGGGCGGATCCCTGTCCCGGCTGCAGAAGCTCGCGGACATCCCGCTCGAGGAGGGAGTTCCCGAGGACGGCCGGCGCTTCGACCGGCTGGTCGCCGTACCGTTCCGGCAGGTCACCGAGCGGGGGTTCCTGGCCCACGACGACGGCACCCCGCTGGCTGTCGTGGACATCGAGACCGAGCGCGAGGTGCCGCTCGAGGAGCTGGTCGCCGCACTGCCCGACGAGGAGATCACCTTCGAGGACGCCGGCGGGTTCGAGACCAGCGACGAGGACTACGCGCGGGTCGTGGAGCGGATCATCAGCGACGAGATCGGCAACGGCGAGGGAGCGAACCTCGTCGTCGGCCGGCACTACCGCGCGCAGCTGCGCGACTGGAACCAGGCGCGGGCACTGACCGTGCTCAGGCGACTGCTCACCAGCGAGCGCGGTGCCTACTGGACCTACTGCTTCTGGACCGGCGACCGGTTCCTGATCGGCGCCTCCCCGGAGCGCCACGTCAGCGTGCACGGTGGCGACGTGCGGATGAACCCCATCTCCGGCACCTTCCGGCTCCGCGGGGTCGACAGCTCGACCACCGGAATTGCCGAGCTCAAGGACCGGCTGCTGGAGTTCCTGGCCGACGAGAAGGAGATCTTCGAGCTCTTCATGGTCGTCGACGAGGAGCTGAAGATGATGTGCGACATCTGCCACGAGGGTGGCCAGGTGCTCGGACCCTTCCTCAAGCCGATGACTCACCTCGTGCACACCGAGTACCTCCTGGCCGGGCGCACCCGCTCCGACGTACGCGACGTGCTGCGGGACACGATGTTCGCCGCCACCGTCACCGGGGCGCCGGTGGAGAACGCGTGCCGGCTGATCCACGCCTACGAGTCCGAGGGGCGGGGGTACTACGCCGGGGCGCTCGCGCTGATCGGCCGGGACGCCGACGGCGCCCCCACCGCTGACTCGCCGATCGTGATCCGCACCGCCGACGTCAGCCCGAACGGGGCGATGAAGGTGACGGCGGGTGCCACGCTGGTGCGCGACTCCAACCCCGAGCACGAGGTGGCCGAGACGCTGGCCAAGGCCGGGGGGATCCTCTCGGCGTTCGGGCTGGTCCCGGGAGCGACCGGTGCACCCTCGGACATCGCCGACCTCACCCAGGACGAGGACGTGCTGATCGCCCTGAACTCCCGCAACCAGCGGCTGGCGAAGTTCTGGCTCACCGACCAGGCCGGGGCGCCGCCGGCCCCGAGCCTCGCGGGGAAGACGATCGCGATCCTGCACGGCGAGGACGACTTCGTGAACATGCTGGCGCACGTGTTCTCGGTGCTCGGCATGGGTTCGCGGGTGATCCGCCACGAGACGCTTCTCGAGCACGGCGCCGAGGGCGTCTTCGACGACGTCGACCTGGTCGTGGTCGGACCCGGCCCCGGCGACCCCCGCGAGCACGAGCACCCGAAGATCGCGGCCTACCGGTTGGCGATCGACAGCCTGCTCGCCTCCGGCAAGCCCTTCCTCGCGGTCTGCCTCGGGCACCAGGTGCTGTGCGACACCCTCGGGATTCCCCTTGCCTACAAGGACATCGTCTTCCAGGGCACCCAGTCGGCGGTGGGCATCGCCGGGCGCGAGGAGCGCGTCGGTTTCTACAACACCTTCGTCGCCAGGGTCCCGGAGGACGGTCCCCCGGGCGACCTCCTCCTGGAGTCCGACCCGGCGACCGGCGACGTGCACCTCGTGGCAGGACCGACCTTCCGCGGCGTGCAGTTCCACGCCGAGTCGATCCTCACCGAGAACGGCTTCGCGCTGCTGCGCGGCCTGCTGCTGGAGCTGTTGGGGTGAGCCTCCCGGTGGTCGCGGAGCGAGCGCATCGAGCGGCTCCAGATCACCTGCGGGTGCTCGTGGTCGACCACTACGACTCCTACACCTGGAACCTCGTGCACCTCGTCGCCTCCGTCACCGGCACCCTCCCCGAGGTGGTCGAGCACGACGCTCCTGGGGTGCTCGACCTCGCGCGCTCCGCCACGCACGTCGTGCTCTCGCCCGGACCCGGTCACCCCGCGGAGCCTTCCGACTTCGCCCTCGGGCCGGACGTGTTCGCCCTCGGGGTGCCGGTGCTGGGTGTCTGCCTCGGGATGCAGGCCCTGGTCACGGCGTACGGCGGGACGGTGGCGCGCATCGAGCCCGCACACGGCGAGGTCGCATCGGTGCACCACACCGGAGTGGGCGTCCTCGCGGGCGTGCCGTCGCCGTTCGAGGCGGTGCGCTACCACTCGCTGGCCGCGACCGAGGTGCCCGACGTCCTCGAGGTGACGGCCGAGTCGGAGGGCGTGGTGATGGCGGTGCGGCACCGCGAGCTCGCGTTGGAGGGCGTGCAGTTCCACCCCGAGTCGATCCTGTCCCGCCACGGGGTCGAGATCGTGCGGAACTTCCTCTCGTGAACGAGCCGGTGCTCGAGGCCGTGCGTGCGGGTTTCGCCCGCAGCGACAGGGTTTTCTGGCTCGACGGCGGTGGCTCTCGGGACTGGTCGGGACGCCGGTCGCTGGTCGGGGTGCTCGACGAGGACGACGTCTCCCTCAGCCTCGACGCCGCGCGTCGGGAGGTGACCCGACACCGGGGTGGTCGGTCCGACGTGGTGGGCGACGACGTCTTCGCGGTGCTGGAGGAGGAGATCAGCCGCGACGACGGTGACCCGGACGTGCACTGGGTCGGCTGCTTCGGCTACGCCTCGCGCACGGATCTTCCGGCGCGTCCGTCAGCCACCGGACCGGACGCGATCTGGATGCGCTCGCGGGGCGTGGAGTTCTTCGACCACAGTCGTGTGCCTGAGCACGCGCCCAGGCGCGTCGAGGGGCACACGACCGAGGTGCCGGGGTGGTACGCCGAGGCGTTCGACGGCGTCCAGGAGCAGCTCCGTGCCGGCAACTCCTACGAGGTCAACCTCACCTACCGCGAGGAGGCGGGCGCGATCGGTGACCCGCTGGCGGCGTACCTCCGGTTGCGTGCCAGCAACCCCGCGCCGTACGCCGGACTGCTCAGCCATCGAGGTACCCATCTCCTGAGCAGCTCGCCCGAGCGCTACGCGACCGTCGACCGGCAGCGCTGGCTGGAGACCAAGCCGATCAAGGGCACCACCCCGCGTGGCGCGACACCCGAGGACGACGAGCGGTTGCGTCGCGAGCTCGCGACCGACCCGAGGTTCCGCGCCGAGAACCTGATGATCGTCGACCTGCTCCGCAACGACCTCTCGATGGTGTGCGAGGTGGGCACCGTGAGCGTCCCGAGCCTGATGGCCGTCGAGTCCTATCCCGGCGTGCACCAGCTGGTCTCGACGGTGCGCGGCCGGCTGCGCGCGGAGATCAGCACCCTCGGCGCGCTGCGAGCGCTGTTCCCGGCCGGCTCGATGACCGGGGCGCCCAAGCTGCGGACGATGCAGATCATCGACCAGCTCGAGGGAAGCCCCCGTGGCCTCTACGCCGGTGCGTTCGGCTGGATCTGCGCGGACGGCCGGGCCGACCTCGGCGTGGTGATCCGATCGCTCTTCGCCGGACCCGGCGGGCCCTGGTGGCTGGGGACCGGCGGCGGGATCACCGTCCGGTCCGACGTGCACGACGAGTGGGCGGAGACGCTGTGGAAGACACAGCGTCTCCGCCCGCCCCCTCCGGACCCCCCTCGACCCCCCTCGTCCCCCGTCGTCTAGGCCCGTCCCCGCGCTCGTGAACCACGGGTGGTGCAGGTCGAGGTAGGCCATGTCCTGCACCTGAGCCATCTCGGCCTCGAACGCCACCCGCATGTCATCGGGCATCGCGTTCTGCTCGTTCTCGCGGGCTTCCGCCTCGCTGCGGAAGGCGACCGTCTCGGTGAACGTGCCGTCGGCGTCGATGCCGATCGTGCCGCCGAGGATCTCCGGCCGCGCGTCCTTGAGCGCGTCCATCGGCTGCGACATGAACGTGCGGAACCGCTCCGGATCGCTGAGCCGGCCCTGGATCACCTGGACGAAGCCGGCGTCGTCGGAGCCCCCGCCGAGGAACATCATCGCGTCGTCGCAGTCGTGGAAGGTGACGTCACCGTCGAAGCAGGCCGCCATCTTCTGCCACCACTCGCCCTGTTCGGGGCGTTCGGCGTTGCGGTTCGCCAGCTCCTTCGACTCGAACCTCACGACCGCGACGAACTGGTCGTCGTCGGTCAGGCCGTAGGTGCCGCCGAGCCATCCCTCGGCAGTGCGGCCGAGCGTGTCGGCCCACTCGTCTCCGAGTGCGCGCATGCGGTCGGCGTCGTGGCACCGGCCCTGGATTACCTGGATGAACATCGCGTCCTCTCTCCCGAGAGACCGCTTCGCGTCGGAGCAAAGCCGTTCGAGACGTTACGCCGCTGCCTGCTGGCTGTCACCGACGGCCAGAAGCTGGTCTGCCCCAGCACCGTCGGAGCCGGGGAGCGAGTCGCGGACGGCTCCTGGCGGTGGAGCCGTCCGCGATCGGGTCTCAGGAGGTCTGCGTGCCCTCGTCGGAACCCAGGTCCGCCGTGGTGGTGCTGGTCTTGCCGTCACGGAGGTAGGTGATCGTGACCTTCTCGCCGGGGCGGTGCCCACGGACGGTCGCGACGAGCGACTCCGAGCCGTCGATCAGGTCGTCGTTGACCTTGGTGATCACGTCACCCTTCTTCAGCCCTGCCTTGGCACCGGCGCCGCCGTCCTCGATCGACTGCAGCTGGGCGCCCTGGTTCAGCGACTTGCCGCTCACGTCGGAGACGGAGACGCCGAGCCGGGCGTGGGTCGGCTTCTGGTGGTCGGTGATCTGGTTGACGATCGGCAGCACCTCGTCGATCGGGATCGCGAAGCCGAGGCCGATCGAGCCACCGGCGCTGGAGGACGAGTCGCTGGCCGTGCGGATCGAGGAGTTGATCCCGACCACGCGACCCGACATGTCGACCAGGGCACCGCCGGAGTTGCCGGGGTTGATCGCCGCGTCGGTCTGGATCGCCGGGTACGTCGTGCTCAGGCTCTGGCCCTGCTGCTGCGGCTGCGACTGCTGACCCTCGAGGCCGCCGAACGGGTTCTCCTGCTGCGGCGCCTGCTGCTCCTCGGTGGCGACCGACACGGGGCGGTTCAGGGCGCTGACGATGCCGGAGGTCACCGTCGAGTTCAGGCCGTACGGCGAGCCGACGGCGACGACGGTCTGGCCGACCTTGAGGGCGCTGGACTTGCCGATCGCGGCCGGCGTGAGGTCGGAGACACCCTCGGCCTTGATCACCGCGATGTCGGTGAGCGGGTCGGTGCCGACGACCTTGGCCTTCTTGGTGGTGCCGTCGTTGAAGTTCACGGTGATCGAGCCGTTGTCACCGGCCACGGCGACCACGTGGTTGTTGGTGAGGATCTCGCCGTCCTTGCTGAGCACGATGCCCGAGCCGGAGCCCGCCTCGGACTGGCCGGAGACGTTCACCTTGACGACGGAGGGCAGCACGGTGCCCGCGACCTTCTCGACGGTGCCGTCCTTGAGCGTGGAGGTCTTGGTGGCCTCGAACTTCCCGGACGTGCCGTCCGACGTGCTCGACGAGTCGTCGGAGAAGGCGTGGAACGCCGCGGCGCCACCGACGCCCGCGACGCCACCGAGGACGAGGGCGCCGACCAGGACGAGAGCGGTCAGTCCACCCTTGCGCGGCTGGGTCGGCGCCGGCTGCGGGTAGGCCTGCGCATAGCTCTGGGGGTACGCCGGGGGGTAGCTCTGCGAGTAGCCCGGGTTCTGCTGGTACGGCGGGATCGGCCGGGTGTGCTCGTCGTACTGGCCGACGCTCTGCTCGGCGGTCTGCTCCGTGCTCTGCTCGGGGTACTGGCCCGGGTTCTGACCGGAGTTCTCGGGGGTGTCGCCCGCGGGCGTGTGGGGGTATCGGTTCTGCTCGTCCATGCGCCCAGTCTTGCGAGTGTTTCTGAGAGGCGCCTTTGAACTGGCTACGACCGGGCCAAAACCTCGGGAGGCGCCATCGACCCCGGCAGCTCGAACCAGAACTCGGCGCCACCGTCCGGTGAGTTCCCGGCGCGCACGGCGCCACCGTGGCGGTCGGCGACCGCCTTGACGATGGACAGCCCCAGCCCGGAGCCGGGTTGTCCGCGCGACTCGGTGGAGCGGTAGAAGCGGTCGAAGACGTGCGGCAGGTCGTCGTCGGCGATGCCCTGCCCCTGGTCGCGCACGGTCACCACACCCTGGCTGAGGCCGACCGACACCTGCCCTCCGGGCGGGCTCCACTTCGTCGCGTTGTCCAGCAGGTTGGTGATCGCCCGCTCGAGTGCGGCGGCGTCACCGGTGACCCACCACGGCTCGGTGTGCACGACGAAGTCGACGGTCGTCGTACGTCGGCGCACGCGCGTGACCGCCTGGCTGACCACTGCCGCCAGCTCGACCGGCTCGACGGCGGGGATGCTCGGGTCCTCGCGGGCCAGCTCGACGAGGTCACCGATCAGGGTCGTCATCTCCTGGATCTGGCCCCGCACGTCTGCCAGGAGCTCCTGCCGCGACTCCGCCGAGAGCCTGGTCGAGCTGTCCGCCTGGGCCAGCAGGTCGAGGTTGGTGCGCAGCGAGGTCAGCGGCGTCCGCAGCTCGTGACCGGCGTCGGCCACCAGCTGGCGTTGCCGGGCCTGGGAGGCGGACAGGGCGGTCAGCATCGAGTTGAAGGCCATCGCGAGGCGGGCCACCTCGTCGCGCCCTTCGACCGGGATCGGGTCGAGCTGCTCGGTGCGCGCGATCTCCTCGACCGCGATGGTCAGGCGGCGTACGGGACGCAGGCCGTTGCGGGCCACCGCCCAGCCGGCGAGACCGGCGGCGATCGACCCGGCGAGACCGAAGAGGAGCATCACCAGGCCGAGGCGGTCCAGCATCCGGTCGGTGGGCTCGAGCGACTGGGCCAGGATGAGGGCCTCGCCGGTCTGGGCAGGTACGGCGACCATCCGGTAGCGCTCGCCGTCGATCAGCACCGTGCGCGCCGACCAGGACTGCCGTCCCAGGGCCACCCGCATCTCGGACCGGCTGATCTGGTTGGCCGCGCTGGAGGCGTTCTCCGGCCGCGCGGTGCCGTTGACCGCGTCGAGGAAGACGATCTTCACGTCCGCGGCACCCAGGGCCCACGGCGGGATCTCCTCGCGCGAGAGCGCGTCGAGGGTGTCGGCGTGCGCCGCCTGCGCGGCGCGCGAGTGCAGCGAGTCGTCGAGGCTGTGCAGGCTCTGCATCCGGACGGTGGCGTACGCCGCGAACGCCACGCCGGTCACGGTCAGGGCCACGGCGATCGTCGTCAGCCAGGTGACTCGACTGGCCAGGGACCGCCGGTAGTGGAACGTGTGGGGGACCCAGCGACCCATCAGGTCGTCTCGCGCAGGACGTAGCCGACCCCGCGCACCGTGTGGATCAGCCGGGTCTCGCCCTCGGCCTCGGTCTTGCGGCGCAGGTAGCCGACGTACACCTCGAGGCTGTTGGCGGTCGTGGGGAAGTCGAAGCCCCAGACCTCCTCGAGGATGAAGGACCGCTCCAGCACGCGACGGGGCCGGCGCAGGAAGAGCTCGAGCAGGGTGAACTCGGTGCGGGTCAGCTCCATCGACCGCTCGCCGCGTCGGACCTCCCGCGAGGCGAGGTCCATGCTCAGGTCGGCGAAGGCGAGGTGCTCGTCGGGGTCGCCGACCTCGGGTGCCACCCGGCGCAGCAGGGCGCGCAGCCGGGCGAGCAGCTCCTCGAGCGCGAACGGCTTGGTGAGGTAGTCGTCCGCGCCCGCGTCGAGGCCCTCCACCCGGTCGCCGACCGCGTCGCGCGCGGTGAGGACCAGGATCGGGACGGCGTTGCCGACCTTGCGCAGGGCCTTCGTCGTCTCGAGCCCGTCGAGGCGAGGCATCATCACGTCCATCACGACGGCGTCCGGGTTGATCCCGCTGATGCCGGCCAGCGCCTCGGCGCCGTCGGACGCGGTCGAGACCTGGTAGCCGTTGAACTCCAGGGAACGCCTCAGGGACTCACGCACGGCACGGTCGTCCTCGACCACGAGCACGTGCTGCCGGGGGGTGGCCTCGGCGGCGTTCACGGGAGCATCACGGCACTAGCGTGCCATCCGCCCCTGAAACCTCCCTGAGACGACGCGGAACGTGCTCAGTGTTTCGTCAGGGGATCACAGCCGGGAAGCGGCCTCGCCGGCGCGCTCGCCGTAGTGGCCCCCGAACAGCGCGGCGTGCACGAGGAGCGGGAACAGCTGGTGCAACGGCTGCCGCTGCTCCCAGCCGTCGGCGAGTGGCGCCTCCTCCTGGTAGGCGTCCACCAGACGCTGCAGGTGCGGCAGGCCGAACAGGGCGAGCATGCCGAGGTCGGTCTCGCGGTGTCCCCCGTGGGCGGCCGGGTCGATCAGGTGCGCGCCTGACGGTGACCACACCACGTTGCCGGACCACAGGTCTCCGTGGATCCGGGCCGGGGGTTCCTCGGGGCCGGCCAGGTCGGTGATCCGTCCGATCAGGCCCTCGATCGCGAGCACGTCGGCCCGCCCGACGTGACCGCGGTCGGAGGCGAGCTTGAGGTAGGGCAGGATCCGCCGGACGGCGTAGAACTCCGGCCACGTCGACGCGGTCTTGTTGGGCAGCGGGAGTGAGCCGATGTACCCGTCGTGCGCGGCCCCGAACTCGTCGGCACCGCTGGCGTGCAGCCGGGCGAGCGAACGCCCGAGCTCGGCCGCACTCTCCGGAGTCGGCCGGGCGGGCTCGATCCAGTCCATCACCAGGCAGTCCTCTTCGACCGCGAGCACCTCGGGCACACCGATCACGCCCGGCTCGGCGAGCCAGCGCAGGCCTTGTCCTTCGGCTGCGAAGAAGTCCGCAGGGGCGTTGGCCCGCGTCTTCACGAGCACCGAGCTGCCGCTGCTCAGGCGCACCCGGGTGGACGTGCAGATGTCGCCGCCGGCGACCGCGGTGGTCGCCACCACGGCCTGTCCGAGCAGCTCTTCCACCCGAGTGGCGATCCCACGCATCCGCGCCATCGCTCCACTGTGCCGTGCTGGTGCCCGGGGCGCTAGGGCGTGTCGCTCAACGGACCACCCGTCTCCCGAGCAGGCCGAGCAGGTGGGTGCCGGTGGAAGCGTGGCGCGCCACGGGCACGGGTGGCCCGAAGCGCGGACCACGTTCGTCCGGGTCGGTCACGGCCAGCGCCACGTCGTACAGCCGCACGGCGAGGTCCTCCGGCAGCGGGCGGCCGTCGCCGGTCGCCTGGGCCACGTCCCAGCCGTGCACCGCGATCTCGAGCGCCCCGACGAGGGCGAGGGTGTCGCGGCCCAGGTCGAGGTCGCCGACCCGGATCGGCGCCGAGGTGAGCCGCCGTCGCCACGCGGCCTGGGTGGTGCACGCGCGCTGGATGATGCGGTCGATGACCTCGTGCGGGTCTGCGTGCTCGGGTGCCTCCGCGATCTCGACGCTGCCGAGCTCGGCCGCCTCGCCGATGGCGATCAGGGAGTCCTCCATGTGCAGCAGGAGCTGACCGAGGTCCCACCGGGAGCACGGGGTGGGGACGGTCAGGGACGTGGTGCGTGCCTGCTGCAGGCAGCTGTGCGTCCAGGTCACGGCGCTGTCGAGGAGCGCCACCGATCTCGGCGGCGAGGCGGTGGACATGACGCCTGCTAGGCCGTGTGGGCGTACGACGCGGGCAGGCTGGTCGGGAGCCCGAAGGTCTCGAACAGCTCGTGCTCGAAGAACGCCACCACGTGGGTGACCCTGCCGTCGAGCAGCTGCAGCACCTGCAGCTGGAAGGGCTCGAAGTGCCCCTCCGGCTGGCGCATGTAGAGCCCGAACGCCGGCTGGCCGTTGGCCGAGGTGCGGATCATCGGCATGTCGTGGGAGCCGCCGGGGCAGTTGTGCTCGATCAGGTCGGCGATGTTCTGGGCGCCGGTGTACCACGCGGTGAAGGGAGGCATCTCCCACACGGCGTCGTGCGCGAGCATCGTGACCAGGGCGTTGACGTCCTTGGCCCAGAACGCCTGCACGTAGCGCTCCAGCATCACCTCGTGCTCGGGAGTCAGGTCGTCCTCGACGGTGCCCTGGGTCAGCTGCTTCTCGGCCAGCTGGGCGTGGGCGCGCTGCAGCGCGCTGTTGACGGCGGCGACGCTGGTCTCGAGTGCTGCCGCGGTCTCCTTGGCCGACCAGCGCAGCACGTCGCGCAGGACCAGCACCGCGCGCTGGCGTGGTGGGAGGTGCTGCAGGGCGGCGACGAAGGCGAGCCGGATGGCGTCGCGGTTGCCGACGACCAGGGCCGGGTCGATGTTGGCGACGTCGACCATCACGTCGGGCACCGGCTGGAGCCACGGCACCTCGGTGGCCTCGACGAGCTCGTCGCGTGCCTGTGCTCCTGGCATGCCCAGCCCGGTGGGCAGCGGTCGACGGCCCTTGTTCTCCAGGTTGGTCAGGCAGACGTTGGTCGCGATCCGGTAGAGCCAGGTGCGCACCGACGAGCGGCCCTCGAAGTCGTCGTACGCCTTCCAGGCGCGGAGGTAGGTCTCCTGGACCATGTCCTCGGCGTCGTACACCGAGCCGGTCATCCGGTAGCAGTGCGCGGTGAGCTCGCGACGGTATTGATCGGCCACGCCGGGGAAGTCCTCCGCGTCGGGGGCCTGCTGAGCGTCGAGCTGCCTCTGCTGCGTCATGTCTGCTCCTTCGGGTCACAACTCTAGACACCTGTACGGACACGTCGAGCCCCGAGAACTCATCGCTCGCCCGGCCCGGCACCCGCTGTAACGCGGTGTTACGGCCGCTGAGCACGCCGTACGAGCCTTGTTCAGCGTCATAACCCCGCGTACAGCGGGTTTTCTCAGAGGTCGAGCGCCTCGAGCTGGGTGAGGAGGTGGCGGCAGGTGCGCTCGATGATGGCGAGGACCTCGGCGAAACCGTCGTCGTTGCCGTAGTAGGGATCGGGCACGTCGAGGTCGTCCGGATTCTCCGGGTCGGCCAGCGGGTCGAAGGACCGGAACAACCGGACCCGGTCGCCGGCGCCCTGGCCGTTCGAGATGTCGGCGAGGTTCTTGCGGTCCATGGCCAGCAGCAGGTCGAGGTCGAGCCAGCCGGGGTCGAACTGCTTCGCCCGGTGGGCCGACGCGTCGTACCCCTCCGACAGCAGCTCGGTCGCGGCACGGGTGTCCATCGGCTGCCCGAGGTGCCAGTCGCCGGTGCCGCAGCTGGCCACCGACACCCGCGCCGCGAGACCCGCGTCGTCGACGAGGTGCGAGAGCACGACGTCGGCCATCGGGGAGCGGCAGATGTTGCCCAGGCAGACGAAGCCGATGCGGTACGGCGAGCCGGACGGTGCAGGCAGGCTCACGAGGGCTGTTCCCCCCGCTCCTCCGGTGTCGCGCGTCGTACGACGAGCCGGGTCCAGGTGCCGATGTAGACCCGGTCGTCCTCGTCGAGCTCGTGCCGCTGCCCGGGCGGGATCGGGGCCGTGGGCAGCGGACCGCTCGCCGGGCCGACGTAGGTGCCGTTGGAGGACTGCAGGTCCTCGACCCACCAGCGCTGGCCGTCGCTGGTCAGCTGGGCCTGGCGTCGGCTCACCCCGCTGTCGCTGGAGCAGTCGACGTCCGGGTGGATGTTGCGGCTGACCGAGGGACGGCCGACGAGCACGCTCTGCAGCCTCAGCGGTACGACGACCGGCAGGCCCGGCGACGGGCACGGGTCGTCGCTGCCCTGCTCGGCGTACCAGTCGGGATCCACCCACAGCTCCACGACCCAGTCGGTCACGGTCGGTGTCGCGAGCGAGCCCGCCCCGGCGGTGGCAGGCGGCGCAGGAGCCTCGCCCGTCTCTCCGCCGGAGACCTGGACCGGGTCCGGGGGGCGGGGCATCGTGCCGGTCGTGAAGTCGTAGCCGCACGCCTCGCAGAACAAGGCGGTGGCGCTGTTCTCGGCCGAGCAGTTGGGGCACGTCTGCGGCTGGGCGATGACGGTCGCCGGCCCGGCCTCGTTGCCGGCGGGTGCGGGCACGGCGCCACCTGGGCCGATGTCGGGAGCCTCACCGGAGATCGGCACGCCACACGTGTCGCAGTAGTCGCTCGAGGTCGACTGATGACCGTTGGGGCAGGTGACCGTGGTCATTTCTTCACCCGGGTGGTCTTGGTGGAGGCGGTGTCGAGGGCCATCTCGTCCAGCTTGTCGACTGCTCGGCGAAGCCGCACGGTGCCGCCGTCGTCCACGTCGACGATCTTCCTGAGCCGGGTGGTGGCCTCGTCGTTGCCCGTCTCCGCGGCGAGCTGGACCGCACGACCGAGCTTGGTCGTCGCGGTCGCCGTGTCACCGGCCGCCTTGGCGGCGAGCCCGTCCTGGATCGCCTCGGCGAGCTCGGCCTGCCCGGTGTAGTGGGCGACGGCCGGGTCGATCCGCGTGGTCAGGGTGTCGTCGCCGGACCACATCGCCTTGACCAGTCCCTGCGCGACGACCTCCGTGCCGACGGCGAGCTGCACCCGCGCCGCGAGCTGTTCCTGGCCGACGGCCTTGGCCGCCAGCCGGACGGCCACGTGGTAGTCACGGGCCTCGTCGCCCCACGACCCGGTCGGGTAGGCCGAGGTCAGTGCGTTGACCTCGGTGCGCCGGCCGGTGAGGTCGTCGACCGTGGGGGAGACCTGGCGCACGAACAGCACCTGGGCACCCTGCGGCGCCCACACCCGGAGCCAGGCCTCGGCGACCCCGCGACCCATCGACTCGCGCATGATCTGCTCGAAGTCCGCGGCCATGTTCTCCGGCGCGGCGATCAGGTCGACGCTGCCGAGCAGGGCGGTCGCGATCCGGCGTACCTCCGCGACCTGCCAGTCCGCGCCGACGCCTCGGCAGTCGCACTGGAACTGGCCGCGGGCGCCCTCGATCGCGGCGGTCAGCTGCTCGGGGTGTCTCGTGCTGGTTGATGCCGTCGGTCAGCAGGATCGCGTGCTTCTGCGCCAGTCCCGGGATGTCGGCGAACACCTGGGTGGCCAGGCGCAGCCAGGTGCCCATGGCCGTCCCGCCGTCGGGCACGAAGCCGCCGATCGCGGCCTTGGCTGCTGCCCGTGCCTGGTCGTCCATCCGCACCATGGCGCGCGGGCCGCTGGACGGGTAGGCCATCCGCGCCACGTGGTTCCCGGCGATGACGGCGAACCAGACGCCGTCGTGCACCTGGTCCAGCGCGGCCGCGGCGGCCTGCTGCACGGCGCGGATCTTGGTCTGCCCCATCGACCCGGAGGTGTCCACGACCACGACCTCGCCGGCGTCCCCGGCGCCGGTCTTGCCGGCCTCGCCGGCGCCGGCGCAGGTGACCGTGACGATCGCGTGCACGTCGCTGCCTCCGTCGGGGAGGAACTCGTTCTGGAAGACCTCAGCTGTGAACGTGGCCATCGGGGTTCCCTTCCTGGGTGGGTGGGTCGATCCGGGCGAGCGCCACCGTGATGTTGTCGATGCCGCCCTGCGCGTTGGCCCAGTCGACGAGAGCGTCGGCGAGCGTCAGCGGTTCGGGGGGAGTCGGTGCGAGCTTCTGCACCAGCGCCTTCAGGTCGGCGGGCTCGGAGCAGTAGTTCCACAGGCCGTCCGAGCAGGCCAGCACCCATCCGGGCGTGAGGAGGTCCAGCGAGGCCGTGTGCGGCACGTGGTCGGAGGAGTCCGACCCGAGCCACCGCGTGATCGCGTGTGCCTGCGGTCCCGTCTCGGCCTCGGCACGGGCGACGCCGTTCGCGATCTGCTCGGCGGCGTAGGAGTCGTCGACGGTGAGCAGCTGCGGCTCCCCGGTCTCGGGGATCCAGTACGCGCGGCTGTCGCCGACCCAGCCGACGACGAGCAGGGTGGCGTCCACCACCGCGGCGACGAAGGTGCACGAGGCCGGGTTGCCCGGGTTGGCGGCCGGACCGGCGACGGTGCTCGCCACGACGGCGTCGTTGGCCGCGTCCGCGGCCGTCTCGAGTGCCTTCGCGGCGGCGGCGACCCGCGCTGCGGCGGTCCCGATCCCGCCCGACGTCGCACGCGCGAGGACGTCACGAGCCGCCCGAGCGGCCGCCAGGCTGGCGATGTCGGAGTCGACCGAGTTCGACACCCCGTCGCAGACCACCAGGACGGCATGGCTGCCGGGCTCGGCACGGGCGTCCAGCGCGACGGCGTCCTCGTTGCGGTGGTGGCGCACTCCCCGGTCACACGAGCCGGCCACCCAGCTCGACGGCTGCTCGGTGAAGTGGTCGCGCGGGCTGCGGGCCTTCGCCCCGCACTGGGTGCAGTAGCCGTCGTCGGCGATCACGCCACCGCACTCGTGGCAGGCCGGCGGGCCCGACCGTTCGGGCAGGGTGGCGGCGGGTGCTTCGTCGGTCGTTCGGGTCGCGGCTTCGGCCGCGGGTTCAGCTGCGGGTTCGGCCGCCGCCTCGGTGGGAGACAGCTCGGCTCCGCACGCCTCGCAGTAGCGCTCACCGGCCCCGACGGGGGCCGAGCACGCCGGACACGTCACGGCGCTCGTGAGCTCGGCCGCGCTCTCGCCCGTGGTCCCGGTCATCGCAGGGTCCACCGACGTACGGCGTTCGCGCGGTCGACCAGCGCGACCCGCTCCTCGCGCGTCGACGCGAAGCGCGCGAGGTCCCGGTAGGCCGACTCCAGGCCGTCCCGCAGGTCCGGCTCGGAGGCGGGGCGACCCGAGATGGAGACCGTGGGGTCGGGTCCCTTCGACTCCACGATGTCGAGCGCCGAGGCCAGCACGTCCACCCGGAAGCGGGACCGGTCGACCGGGTCGATCGTCAGGTTGTCGATGCTCGCCATCGCGGCCGACAGGGACGGCAGGCCGCCACCCGACTCGGCGAGGAGGCCTGCCCGGCGCCGCCGGGCCGGGGTGAACGCACGGCTGGTCACGGGAACCAGGTCGAGCGCGCGGACAGCGCCCTCGACGTCCCCGCGGCCCGAGCGGATCCGGGCCAGGCCGAAGGCGGCGGGGGCGATGTAGGTGGCATCGGTGCGGGCGCAGGCGACGTACAGCGACTCGGCCACGTCGATCTCGCCCCCGGTCTCGCAGGCGAACGCCAGGGCCAGCTTCGGCGCGAGCTCGCCCGGGACCTGGCCGTAGACGGCGTTGAACGCGCTCTGTGCCTCACCGGTCCGGCCGCGGGCCAGGGCGACGAGCCCGGTCATCCAGGCAGCGCGCCACTCCCAGGGGTCGTCGACGAGCAGCTCCTGCGCGGCGCCGTCGGCCCGGTCGAGGTCGCCCGCCTCGAGCGCGGCGCGCGACCGGGCCAGGAGCACCTCGGGGCTGACCTCGGGCGCGGCTGCCAGGGCCTCGAGCCGTTGTCGGGGGTCGTCGATGCTGAGCGTGCGCAACCAGGGGGCCTGGGTGTCGCTCTCGTCGACCCGGAGCTCGGGCAGGTCCTGCCAGTCGAGCCGGTCGTCGGAGACGCTGGGCGACCCGAACAGCAGCGAGGACATCGAGTGCTCGGCCGCACCCTCGCGACCCCGCGCCACCACCTCGCGGAGCACGCCGAGCAGCTGCACCCGGAGCTCGTCGGCGGAGACGAACCGGTCGGCCGGATCGGGAGCGCACGCCTTCAGCAGCAGCCGGTAGAGCGAGTCGTGCTCCTGGAAGAGAGGCGTCTGGTCGACCGGCGGGAGCGAGGCGATGTAGGTGCTCTGGTAGCCCCGGAACTCCATCGCGAGCACGGTCAGCGTGCGCCCGATCGTGTAGATGTCCGAGGCGACCGACGGACCGACGACCGGGACCTCGGGGGCCTGGTAGCCGGTGGTGCCGTAGATCGCCGAGTCGAGGTCGTCGAGGCGGCGTACGCCGCCGAGGTCGATCAGCTTGACCGCGTCCCCGACCTGGATGATGTTGTCCGGCTTGAAGTCGCAGAAGATCAGGTTGAGGTCGTGGAGGTACTGGAAGGCCGGCAGGATCTCGATGACGAAGGCGATCGCCTGGTCGACGGGGAGCGGGTCGTAGACCCCGCCGGCTGCCTGCATCCGCTCCTTGAGCAGCTGCTTGAGGGACGTGCCGCCGACGTACTCCATCACGATGTAGCCGGCGCCCTCGTGGGTCACGAAGTTGTAGATCTCGACGATGAGCGGGTGCTCGACCTGCGCGAGGAACTGCCGCTCGGCGATCGCGGCCGCGAGGGCGTCCGGGTCTCCGGAGTTCAGCAGCCCCTTGAGGACCACCCAGCGGTCGGAGACGTTGTGGTCGCGCGCGACGTAGATCCAGCCGAGGCCACCGTGGGCGAGTGCTCCGGCGACCTCGTACTGGCCGCCCACGAGGTCGCCGGCCACGAGCTTCGGCGTGAACGAGAACGGGCTGCGGCACTTCGGGCAGAAGCCCTCGGTGCGGCCGGGCTGGCCGTCACGCGAACGGCCGACCGGCGACTCGCAGACGGGGCAGTAGCGGCGCTCCTCGGGGACCATCGGGTTCTTCATGATCGCCCGGGACGCATCCACCGCCGGGACCGGCGGGATCGAGGTCAGGCCGGCCCCGAGCCGCGCACCGCGCAACCTGGTCGAGGAGGTGCCGACGCGGCGGGTGATCTTGGTGCCGCCGGCCGCGGCGCGCGCCGAGCCGAGCGCCGTCGAGGCCAGCCGGTTGGAGGCGCGCGAGGACGTCGTCGCCGTCTGGGCCACGCCGGCCGGGAGGTTGGTGGACGCGGTCCGGACCGATCCGGCCGCTGCCGCCGGGGAGGCGTCTGCTCCGGGTGATCCGCAGACGTCGCAGTAGCCGTCGACGATGGAGCCGGTGCAGCCGGGCTGGGTGCAGGCACCCGCCCGGGCGCCGATGGAGCTGCCGGTCACCGAGGTGGCGGCGCCGACGGACGGGGCGGCGGGCGACCCGCAGACGTCGCAGTAGCCGTCCAGGATCGAGCCGGTGCAACCCGGCTGCGTGCAGGCCGCGGTCGTCATCGGGCGCCTCCGGTGGCGAGGTAGGCCTGGTAGGCGGCGAGCAGGGCGCCTGCCCGGGCGAGGTCGGCAGGTTGTCCGTCGAGGACCTCCGTGGCGCGGCTCTGCAGCTGGGCCAGGTCGTCCGTGGCGCCCGCCGTCAGCCGGCTGGCGGCGGCCTTGGCGGCGTACGCCTCCAGGCGCCCGCGCAGCTCGTCGCGCTCGGCGAGGGCGTTCGCGTAGGCCTCCTGCGCCATGCCGAGCGCGCGGCCGACGGCGTCCAGCCGGACCAGGTAGGCGTCCACCGCCTTCGGCTCGTGGGGGACGGGGCCGAGCGCCGCGACGTCGGGTACGGCGAAGCGGGGGGCCGGCGTGACCTCGGCGACGCACCGCGCGGCCAGGTCGCGCAGCGCCGCGCCGCGGGCCTCGAGCTCGGTGCGCAGGGCACGGGCGCGCGCCTCGTCGTGCGCGTCGGCACGACGGTTGGCCGCGCCCACGATGAGGTCGCGCTCGGCGTGGGCGACGTCGTTCTCGAGCGGGCCGATCAGGCCGCCGACACTGGCGCCCCGGCGAGCTCTGGCCGTCACGTCGGTGACGCGGGCGTCGAGCTTGTCCAGCTGGGCGCGCGCGGCTTCGTGCGTCGACGCCGGCTCCCGGTCGACGATGTCGCGGACGCGCTCCACGGCAGTGCGGACCTGGCGCAGGCGTGCGTTGGTGTCGGCCTCCGAGGGGTCGACACCCAGCCGCGCACGCAGCGACGAAGCCAGCGCGTCGGAGAGCCGACAGGCCTCGGGCAGCGACACCGCGAGCGCGCCCGTCGGCACCTGCCCGAGATCTGCGCCGACACCTGCCGGCCGGCGTCCAGCCGGCCCCACACCAGCGTGGAGAGACGTTCGAGCTCGGTGCTGCCGACCCGACCCGAGTCCCAGGTCGCCACCAGCAGGTCGTAGCGGTCGGAGACGGCCTTCCAGAGGGCCATCGAGAGCAGCATGTCGTTGGTGAAGTCGGCCTGGTTCGGTGCCCCGAGGGCGGCCTCGTCGAGCAGGTCGAGCTCCCGCTTGCGCGTGTCGCGCCAGGTCCCGAGTGCCTCGAGGTAGCGCACGGCGTCCGTCGTCGCCAGCGCCTGTCCCAGCCGGCCCGGAGCCGTGGGTGCGGTGGTCCCCGCCGGTGCCGCGATCATCGGGTCCGCCCGTAGACAGGCTTCGGGGGTGGCGGCGCCTTGCCCAGCGCGTCGGCGAGCCACGTCTGGTAGCTGCGCTGCCAGGCGCCGTCGCTCTTGCTCTTCGCGACCACGGCGTTCACGAAGCGGACGAAGTCCACGTCGGACTTGTTCACACCCAGCCCGTAGGGCTCCGCGGTGAAGGCCGGCGCCTGGACGACCTGGGCGTAGGGGTCCTGTGCGGCCAGGCCGGCGAGCACCGTGTCGTCGCCGGTGATGGCGTCGACGCGACCTTCCTGGAACAGCACCAGGCAGCCGGTGTGGGTGTCGGAGCCGACCGGCTCGAGACCCTTGAACGTGCGCAGCTTGTCCATGCTGGTGGAGCCGTTGGGGGCGCAGACCTTCTTGCCCTTCAGGTCCTCGATCCCGTTGATCTTCTTGCCGTCGGTGGTCGTCTCTCCCAGCCGGACGAGCACCTTCTGGCCGGAGCGGTAGTACTCGCTGGAGAAGGCGATGTCCTTCCAGCGGTCGCAGGTGATCGTCATGTTGCGCGCGACGATGTCCACGCTCTTGTCCTGCAGGGCCGGGAGCCGCTGCGCGGCGGTGATCACGCGCAGCTCGATCCGGTTGGGGTCACCGAAGATCGCCTGCGAGATCTCGTGCAGCATGTCGATGTCGAAGCCCTCGATCTTCCCGGAGATCGGGTTGCGGGCGCCGAGCAGGAGGGTGTCGGCGGAGACGCCGGCGATCAGCCGTCCGCGCTTCTGGATCCTGGCCATGGTGGAGCCGGCGGGCATGTCACCCGGAGCCGGGAGGGTGTCGCCGGGTGCGTAGGTCTGCAGGCAGTTCGTCGTGGCCACGTCGGAGCCGGCGGGAGCGGGCGCCGGGACGGGTGCCGCGCTCGTGGACGGTGCCGCCGTGGGGCTCGGCGTGGGCAACGGGGTGGTCGCGTAGTCGCCCGCGGACGTGCACGCGCCCAGCAGGACGCCGAGGCCCAGCGCGCAGAGGATGACCGGGCCGGTCAGGTGGCGCCGATTCATCGGTACTCCTCCAGCCGGAGCGCGACGCCCCACCACGCAGACACCGCGGCGACGATCCCGGCCAGGAGCGCGAGGATCGAGGCGAGCGTCAACCAGCCGCCGGCGTCGTCGAGCTGGGAGGCGGTCTTCTTGCTGAGTGAGGAGAGCTGCTGGTCGGAGCTCGTGTCGAAGCTGCTGAACGTGGCGTTGCCGGACTTGGCCCCGGTCCCCGTCGCGAGCGCGACGGCGCCGTCCCAGTTGCCGGAGTCGTCGAGCTTCCTGATCTGTTGGTGCACCTCCGCGTACGGGTCCCAGGGGAGGGTCTCGAGGTCGGCCGAGGCCGCGTTGGCGTCGAGCTCGGACAGGGCGCCGCGCACGGCGGTGTCGGACTTCTTCCAGGCGTCCTCGAAGGCGGCCCCGGATCCGCGCGCCACGAGGGTGAGGCTCTCGTTGGACTTGGCGTCGAACCCGGCGATCCGCGCCTCGGCGGTGGAGAGCGTGGCGGCGTACACGCCGTCGCGGACGTCGTCGACCGTGCTGGCGATGCTGGCGAGTCCCACGGCACCGAGGACGAGCGTCACGAGCACGATCGCCGCCGAGACGGCCATCGGCACGTTCACGTAGCGCCGGGTGCGCCGGGCGAGCCAGATCAGCCCGAACGCGAGCACGAGCAGGGCCAGCAGGCCCGACAGCACGAGCCACAGGATGGCGGTGTCGACGTTGCCGAACTCGTCGGAGACGCGCTGGTTGTTGGCGACCACCAGGTTCGTGAGCAGCGGGAGCGCGTCGGCGCGCAGGTCGGCGCTCGCGTTCTTCAGGTACTGCGCACCCACCGGAAGGGCCTGACGGTTGTTGCCCCTGGCCTGCTCGATCCCGGTCGTGTAGTTGAGGAGTGCCTCGTTGAGCGCGCTCAGCGCCGGGCCGTCGGCGGGCTGCTTCCGTGCCGCCTCGGCGATCAGCTTCGACGCCGAGGTGACGGCCTCGTTGTAGTCGTCCCGCTGCTCCGCAGGCTCGAGGCCGCCGACCAGGAACGCGTTGGTGGCGTCGGCGTCGGCCTGGATCAGCTTGGTCTGGATCGCCTGGACGCGAACCAGCTGGTCGGTGTTGGCCCCGGCCCGCGTGAGGGCGCCGTCCGCGGACCGGAAGGCGTACGCCGCCGCGAGGCCGAACAGCAGCGCGGCGAGGACCGTGAGGACGGCGAGCCCGGTCAGCCTCCCGGGCGTGCCCTCCATGCCAGAACGCGCGGACGCCGACCAGCCCGACAGGCGACCCCTCAGCCCGGAGGACGCGGCGGTGGGTGCCTGGTCCGGGTCCGGCGCTGGGGCAGGGGTGGGCGCGGGCGCGGCTGCCGGAGGACCGGCCGTCCGGGCGGTGGTCATGACGCGCCCCCGGAATCGGCGAGGGCCTCGGGCTGGGTCTCCGGCTGTCCGGCCCCGTCCTCGGGCGCCTCGTCGACGTCCCTGTCGACGTCCCCGTCGAAGTCTGTGGCCACCAGCTGCCGCAGCTCGTCGACCGTGGGCGCCTCGATCTCGCGCAGTCGCCAGGCGTGGTGTCCGATGGCGGCCTCCAGGGCGTTGCGGGCGAACCGTCCGTTGCCGAAGCTGTCCCCCCGTGGGGTGCGGCCGAGCGTCTCGCGGAACCGTTCTACCGCCTCGGGGACCAGTTCGTAGTCGGCACCCGCCGCGAGCTGGGTCAGGATCGCGACGAGCTCGTCGTCGGTGTAGTCGGCGAACTCGATCGTCGTCCGGAAGCGGCTGGCCAGGCCGGGGTTCGCGGCGATGAACGCCGCCATCGGTGCCGGGTAGCCGGCGACGATGACCACGAGGTCGTCGCGGCGGTCCTCCATCTCCTTGACCAGGGTGTCCACGGCCTCCTGGCCGTACTGGTCACCCTGGGGGCCGAGACCGGTCAGGCTGTAGGCCTCGTCGATGAACAGCACCCCACCGGCGGCGGAGGCGACGGCGTCGGCTGTCTTCGTCGCCGTCTGGCCGAGGTAGCCGGCGACCAGCTCGGAGCGGTCGACCTCGACGAGCTGACCCTTCGAGAGCAGCCCGAGGGCGCGGTAGATGCCGCTCACGAGCCTCGCGACGGTCGTCTTGCCGGTCCCCGGGTTGCCGGTGAAGACGAGGTGGCGGGTGATCGTGGGACTCTTCAGGCCCGCCGCGCCACGCAGCTTCTCCATCCGCAGCAGCGCGACCTGGCGGTGGATCTCTCGCTTGACCCGCCCCAGCCCGATCAGTCCGTCCAGCTCGGCCAGCAGCTCGTCGGCGCTCCGGGCGGGCTCTTCCGGTGCAGCCTCTTCCGCGGCGGTCGGTCCGGGTGCGGCGACGGGCACTCCGGCCCCGGCTGGTCCCGCGCCGCTGACCGGGACCTCCGTGGGTGGCGCTGGCACCGCCCGGGGGGCAACGGCGGCGAGCTGCGCGGCCGCGGCGACCGAGGCGTTGCCGATCACCCGCATGGTCGGCTCGCCGAGCAGGCAGGCCGCGGAGGCGACCTCGGCGAGCGAGGCGGCGTACGCCGAGGCGTGCGGTGAGCCCTGCGCGGCCAGCGAGCTGAGGATCGCCGTGGGGGCGTCCCGCCACCGACGTCCGCGGCTGGCGGCGTCGAAGAAGTCCTGGGTGCTGCCCCGGCCCGCCGCTTCCGCCCAGTCGCGGGCGGCCCCCGGCGCGGACTCGGCCACCGCGGCGGCGAGGGCCAGGCCCTCGGTGCGCGCGGACCCGGCGTCGGCACCGGCAGCCGTCGCCAGCTCCACGAGCGCGTCGAGCGCCTCGCCGAGCGTGAGGGTGCCGGCGGCCGGGCCCGCCATCAGGTCTCCCGGCCGGGCGGCTGCAGACGCAGGTGGCCGTTGTCGTCGGTCGCGTCGGGCGTGGCAGGCATCGGCGGGAGGGGAGCGGTTCCCACGTCGAGGCTCCCGCCCGTCGAGGCGGTCCCGAACTTCTCCTGGAGGAACCGGCCGTGGGCGACCAGCGCGGCGGCGTCGGCCCGGCACACGGCGTCGAAGACCTTGTCCATCGTCGAGGCGAGCAGGTCCAGCTGGTCGATCAGGACCATCAGCGACGACTTGCCCCGGTCGACCGGGCGGTTGTCGGCGAAGTCCCGCGGCAGCCGGAGGTAGCCACCGACGGCCTCGGGCAGGTAGTCGGTCGCGGTCGCCATCACCGAGTAGGCCTGCGGGCTGCCCGCGCCGAGCGTGGCCAGTCGGGGGATCGTGTCCCGGACGACGCGGTCGACGCGTCGCACGCGCGAGGCGACGGGCGCCGGGACGGCACCGGCGGCGACCATCCCCTCGACCCGGGACAGGGCGGCGAGCAGGTCGTCGCTCGTCGGGACCGTCGGCGCGACGTACGCACTGCGTTCCTCGTCGCTGCCGCGTCCGAGGAGGCGATCGAAGAACCCGCGCGACATGGCCCCACTATCTCCTCTCGCTCCTCGTCAGAGCCCGGCTCCGGCCGAATCACCGAGGTCGAGCGATCCGTGCGCGACGCCCTGGTCCTGCTGGGCGACGCGGTCGAGGTAGTCACGGGACTTGGTGACCTCGGTCTCGAGGGTCCCGATCGTCGCGGCCATCGTGTCGAGGGCCTGGACCTTGAAGTCGTCGATCGCGTCCATGGTGGCGTAGATGTTCGCGAAGGCGGCCTGCAGCTGGGGCAGCCCCACGGTGGCGGCGGCCGCCTGCTCCTGGATGCGGACGGAGTTGTCGCGGAGCATCTCGCTGGTGCGCTCGATCATCCCCGACGTCGTGGTGTTCAGGGCCGTGATCTGGTCGAGGACGAGCTTCTGGTTGCCCAGCGCCTGCGCGACGATGACCGCGGTGCGCAGCGCGGAGATCGTGGTGGTGGAGGCCCGGTCGACGCCCTTGATCAGCTCGACGTTGTTCTTGATCACGATGTCGATGGCCAGGTAGTTCTGGATGGAGACGGCCAGCTGGGTCAACAGGTCCTGGTGCTTCTGCCGGACGTAGAACAGCACGTCGTCGCGCAGCGCCTTGGCGCGCTCCGGGTCCGTGGCCTCGAGGTCGGCGATGGCGGCAGCGAGGCGCGCGTCGAGCCGCTCGGCGACGTAGACGTACTGGTTGAGGCGGGCCATCGCGTCCCAGAGCAGCTGCTTCTCCAGGTTGAGCGCGGCGTTGTCCTTGCCGAGCTCGTCCTGCCCCTCGCGCAACGCGTGCAGGATGCCGTCGAGGTGCTTCTCGGCGGACTGGTACTTGCGGAAGTAGTCGGTGACCCGGTCCCCGAAGGGGATCATCCCGAGCAGCTTCTTGGGGCCCGTCGCCTCCTTGGGGTCGAGGTCCTCGACCGTACGGCGCAGCTCGAGGAGGGTGGAGCCCACCTTGGACCCCTCGGCCAGGCCGCCCTCCTGCAGTGCCTTGACGGGCGACTTCAGCAACCGGTTGGAGGTCTCGGCGGCTTGGCGGATGTCGCTGTCGCCCATCGTGCGCACGTCGGTCGCCTTCGAGGAGAACTCCGGCGAGCGGGGCGCAGCGTTCATCAGCGAGCTGAGGTAGCTGTCGACCTTCGCGTCCAGGCCGGGCAGCGCGGCAGCCTCGACCGCCGGTGCCATCTGCGGGGCCGCCGTGGTCGCCACGGGGGTCGGTGGTGGCGGTGCGGTCAGCGTCAGGGACGACTCGGCGGCCGCAGGCGGCTGCAGCGGTGCCGGCTGTTGTGCATCGGTCATGGTCGATTCCCCTCGCGCGCCCGGGTGTGACTGGCGGTCAATCTACGCGTTCTGCGGCTTCGGCAGGAGGGCCTCGAGGATCGCCGACGCGAGGGAGATGACGATCGATCCGCCCAGCGCGACCCAGAAGCCGTCGACGTCGAACCCGAGGTCGAGCTTGCCGGCGATCCAGCTGGTCAGCATCAGCATCAGGGCGTTGACCACGAGCAGCATCAACCCGAGCGTGAGCACGATCAGCGGGATCGACACGATGTTGACGATCGGCCGGATGAACGAGGTGACCAGGCCGAAGATCACGCCCACCACGAGCAGCTGCAGGAAGCGGTCGGTGTCGTCGTCACCGGTGAGGGTGATGCCGTCGAAGAGCCAGACGGCCAGGCCGAGGGCCAGGACGTTCACCACCAGCCGGAACAGGAATCTCATGGCGTCAGCGTAGGGAGGGCCTGGACGTCCGAGCTCACGCCTCCCGGCGGCCGACCTCCTCGACCATCGAGTCCTCCGCCTCCGCGAGGTGCTCGGCGAGCTCCTTCGCGGCGGCCTCCAGGTCGCCGCCCTCCATCAGGTCGAGGAGGTGGCTGTGGGAGTGCACCTGCTCGGCCGCGTTGCCGCGGGCCCGGTCGACCTGGGCCAGGGCCAGCCGGACCTCGGCGTGCAGCACCTCGACGAACGAGACGAGGCGCGCCGAGCCGGTCAGCCCGGCCAGGGCGCGGTGGATGGCGAGGTGGGCGGCGGTGAACTCCGCCGTGGTGCAGTCGCTGTGGCGCAGGTCGGAGTACGCCGCGAGCGCGCGGCGTACCTCGTCACGGTCGGAGCTCGGCCGCCTCGGTCCAGTTGCGCACCCCCGCCGTCTCGATCACGGCCCGGGCACGGCACACGTCGCGCACCTGGACCGGGTCGAGCCGCCGCACCTGGGTGCCCCGGTTGGGCACCCGGTCGGCGAGACCCTCCGCGACCAGGTAGCCGAGCGCCTCGCGCACGGTGGACCGGGAGACGTTGAGGGCGTCGGCGAGCGCCATCTCGCGCAGCGGCGTACCGGGCCCGAGCTCGCCCTCGAACAGCGATCGCCGCAGCTCCTCGGCCACCCGGTCGACCGTGGTGACGGGTTCGAGGCTGAGGGTGCCGAAGGGGTTGCCAGCGGGGTCCGAGACGGGTGTGTCGTTCATGACACCTTGATTGTCCGACAATTTCTTGCGAAGGGCACGTCCCTGCCGCACACTGGGACGACGACCAAGATTGTCTGACAATCCGGCAATCGTTACCTGATCCGCACACGTACGAAACACCGTCGTGACGACTCCTGACTAGAACCGGAGCACACGCAGGCACGCCGAGGAGGGCAGATGAGCACCGTTCGCACCGACAGCCGGCTCCCGTGGGGTCACCGCTACCTGATGGTCGAGCCCGACCACTTCCGCGTCGACTACTCCATCAACCCCTTCATGCACCTCGACGACCAGCCCGACCCGGCCCGCACCCGGCAGCAGTGGCTGGCGATCATCGCGGCGATCGAGGCAGCCGGCGGCAGCGTCGAGGTCCTCCAGCAGCTGCCCGCCGCGCCCGACATGGTCTACGCGATGAACCTCGGACTGGCCCTCGAACGCCCCGACGGTGCCCCGAACCAGGGTCACGTGGTGCTCTCGCACATGCGCTACGACGAGCGGCGGATGGAGACTCCCGCTGCCGCCGACTGGTTCACGGAGCGGGGGAGCACCCGGCAGGTGATCGGCCAGGGCGGCGTCGGTGCCCACTTCGAGGCCGGCGACGCGTTCGCGTGGCGCGGCGAGCTGATCGTGGGCTACGGCCCGCGCACCGAGGAGCTGGCCCTCAAGCACCTGGCCACCGAGCTCGGGATCGGCGTGCGCGGCTTCCGGATCACGCACCCGGGGATGTACCACATGGACCTCGGCTTCTGCCCCCTCGACGAGACCCGCGCCATGGTCTGCCCGGCTGCCTACGACGAGGCGTCCGCGGCCGCGCTGCTCGACCTCGTGCCCGAGGCGCTCGTGCTGAGCGAGGACGAGGCGATGACCTTCTGCGCCAACTCGATCGTGCTCGGCCGGACCGTCGTGATGCCGGCCTGCCCCGACCGCGTGCGGACCCAGCTCGAGGAGTGGGGCTTCGAGGTCGTGGTCGTCGACGTCGGCGAGTTCCTCAAGGGCGGCGGCGCGATCCGGTGCCTGACCAACCCGCTCGACGTGCGGCTCGGCCGTGACCTCGCCTCCGTCCCCGGCGGCCGGGTCACCCTGCCCTGAATGGTTTCGAGACGCTCGCTGGCGCTCGCTCCTTCAACCATCGGTGGTTGAGGAGGGCCGCCAGGCCCGTCTCGAAACCACGCCTCAGCACGACGTACGTTGACTCGGTGAGCAACCAGACCCCGCCCCGGCCCCGCGAGTCCGTCGCCTCGATCCCCGCGTACGTCGCCGGCAAGCCGCCCACGCCCCGTCCCGGTCAGCAGGTCTTCAAGCTCTCCTCCAACGAGAACCCCTACCCGCCCCTGCCCGGGGTGGTGGAGGCCGCCCACGAGGCGGTCGCGCGGATGAACCGCTACCCCGACATGGGCAACACCGCCCTCTACGCGGCGCTGGCCGAGCGACTCGGCGTACCCCTGGAGCGGCTGGCCGCCGGCACCGGATCGGTCGCCGTGCTCTACCACCTGCTGCAGGCGTTCTGCGAGACCGGCGACGAGGTCGTCTACGCCTGGCGGTCCTTCGAGGCCTACCCGATCGCCGTCTCGGCAGCAGGCGCGGTCTCGGTGCAGGTGCCCGTGGGCGCGGATGGCCGCCACGACCTCACGGCCATGGCGGCCGCAGTGACCGCCCGGACCCGCGTGGTGATCGTGTGCACGCCGAACAACCCGACCGGGCCCTCGGTGAGCGACACCGAGCTGAGGGACTTCCTCGCGGGCGTGCCCGACCACGTGCTCGTGGTCGTCGACGAGGCCTATCGCGAGTTCGTCCGCTCGGACGACCCGGTCGACGGGCTGGCGCTGCAGGCCGCGCACGCCAACGTCGCCGTGATGCGCACCTTCGCCAAGGCCTACGGGCTGGCGGGCTTCCGGGTCGGCTACCTCGTGGCGCACGAGGAGGTGGCGGCTGCCGTGCGCGCCTGTGCGCTGCCGTTCGGGGTCTCGAGCGTCGCCCAGGCCGCGGCGGTGGCCAGCCTCGCGGCCGAGGCCGAGCTGCTCGAACGCGTGGACGCGATCGTCGCGGAGCGTGACCGCGTGGTCGCCGCCCTGGCCGGCCAGGGGTGGGAGTTCCCGGACGCGCAGGGCAACTTCCTGTGGTTGCCGTTGGGGGAGCGGACGCCCGCGTTCGTCGCGGCGGCCGAGGACGCCGGGATCACGGTGCGTCCGTTCGCCGCTGAGGGTGTGCGGGTGAGCATCGGGGAGCCCGCCGGCAACGACGTGTTCCTGCGGGTCGCCGCCGTCCGCACGACGACTCGGTGATTGAAAACGGTCAGCATCGGGCAATCTCCGCGACATGGGAGACAACGATCCGAGCTTCGTGGAGGACGGCCAGGCCTTCGACCGCGACATGAACTACATCCCGGACCGGATCATCCGCTCGAGCGAGACGTGGCCGGTCGAGCGGGACCGCTACCGGCTCGTGGCCGCCCGCGCCTGTCCGTGGGCCAACCGCGCGATCATCGTGCGCTCGTTGCTCGGGCTCGAGGACGTCATCTCGATGGGTCTGTGCGGGCCGACGCACGACGCCCGCAGCTGGACCTTCGACCTCGACCCCGGTGGCGTCGACCCGGTGCTCGGCATCGAGCGCCTGCAGGACGCCTACTTCAAGCGCGACCCCGACTACTCGCGCGGCATCACGGTGCCCGCGATGGTCGACGTGCCGACCGGCCAGGTCGTCACCAACGACTTCCCGTGGATCACCCACGACCTCTTCTTCGAGTGGCGGGACTTCCACCGCCCGGACGCCCCGGACCTGTGGCCCGACGACGTCCGCGACGAGATGGACGAGGTGATGGAGCGGGTCTTCACCGAGGTCAACAACGGCGTCTACCGCTGCGGGTTCGCCGGGACGCAAGAGGCGTACGACGAGGCCTACGACCGTCTCTGGTCGACGATGGACTGGCTCGAGGACCGACTGGGCGAGCGTCGCTACCTGATGGGTTCGGCGATCACCGAGGCCGACGTACGGCTGTTCACGACGCTGGCGCGCTTCGACGCGGTCTACCACGGCCACTTCAAGTGCAACCGGGTCAAGCTCACCGAGATGCCGAACCTGTGGGGCTACGCCCGCGACCTGTTCCAGAGCCGCGGGTTCGGCGAGACGATCGACTTCGGCCAGATCAAGCAGCACTACTACGTCGTGCACGAGGAGCTGAACCCGTCCGGGATCGTGCCCCAGGGCCCGGACCCGTCGGTGTGGCAGACCCCGCACGGACGCGAGTCGCTGGCCTGAGTCAGTCCGGCTCAGTCCGAGGGCTCGCCGGCCGGCACCCGCGCGGCGTGTGCGCCACCGTGCCCGGACGGCTCGCTCTCGGGCTCCTCCGCGTCCCCGGTCGCGGCCGGCGGCGGACCGCCGCGGACGACGAAGTCCTTCTGCCGGATCAGCACCAGGCAGAGCACCGCGGCCGTGAACGCGATCACCGCCGCGATCAGGGTGATGTGGTTGAGCGAGTCGACCACCGCGGACGTGCCCGCGTTGTTGACCAGGTCGAAGGCCTGCTGGCCCGCGCTCTGACCCCCGGACGCGGAGGCAGCCTGCTGGGCGCCCTCCGCGGCGGCGTGCACCTGGCCCCCGGACAAGGCGCCGGTGAGCGGCTCGAGCGCGGCCGAGGGGACCTTGCCGGCCAGGTGGGGTCGTACGGCGTCGGCCACCTGGTGGCTGAAGATCGAGCCGAGAGCGGCGATGCCGGTGGCGATGCCGACCTGCCGGAAGGTGGAGTTCACGCCGCTCGCCATCCCCGCGCGCTCGACCGGGACCACGCCCACGGCCGTCGATGCCAACGGCGGGTTGATCAGCCCGATCCCGACGCCCGCGACGATCAGGCCGGGGATCAGGTGGGTCCAGGAGGAGTCGACCTGGATGCCGGTGAGCAGCAGCAGCCCGACGCCGAGGATCAGGAAGCCCGGCGCGATCAGCCACTTCACCGGCACCTTCTCGGTCAGCCGGCCGGCGATGGCCGCGGCGAAGAACGAGGCGCCGGACAGGTACAGGAACCGGACGCCCGTCTCGACCGCGGAGTAGTCGAGGACGTTCTGCACGTAGATCACCAGGAACGTCAGCAGCGAGAACACCGAGGCCGAGACGCCGAACGCAGCGATCAGGCCGCCCGTGAAGGTCGGCTTGCGCAGCAGCCCGAGGTCGAACATCGGGTGGTCCTGCACCAGCTGGCTGACCAGGAAGACCACCATCAGGACCGCGGACGCGACCAGTGAGGTCACGACGACCTGGTCGCTCCAGCTCCTCTGGCCGGCCTCGATCAGGCCGTAGACCAGCGCGCCGAGGGCCAGCGAGAACGACACGAAGCCGAACCAGTCCGGCCGGCCCGCGCGCGGGTCGCGCGACTCCTGCACCTTGAGGAACGAGACGGCGATCGCCACCACGCAGATCGGGATGTTGACGAAGAAGATCCAGCGCCAGGACAGGCCGCTGGTGAGCACCCCGCCGAGCACCGGGCCGATCGCGACCGCGACGCCCGTGGTGGCACCGAAGACACCGAACGCAGTGCCGCGGTCCTTGCCGCTGAAGGCGCTGGCCAGCAGCGCCAGCGCCGTGGCGAACATCGCCGCGCCGCCGATGCCCTGGAAGGCCCGGGAGATGGTCAGGAAGAAGATGTCCTGCGCGGAGCCGCACGCGATCGAGCCGAGCGTGAAGACGAAGGTGCCGATGATGAAGACGCGCCTGCGGCCGTAGAGGTCCGCGAGCGATCCCGCGGTGAGCAGCAGGGCGGCCAGGCTGAGCGCGTAGGCGTCGATCACCCACTGCAGGTCGGAGAGCGACGCGTCCAGCTCGGTCTGGATGTCGGGGAGGGCGACGTTCACGATCGTGATGTCGAGCAGCAGCATGAACACGCCGGTGCACACGGCGGTGAGCGTCCACCACTTCGGGTCGCGTCCTGCGGCGGCGGGCGGGCTGCCCGGTGCGGCGGCGGCGTGGGCCATGAGAAGTCCTTCGTTCGGCACTGGGATGTCGTCACCGGCGAAATCATCAACAGGTTAACGATTACCTTCTGTACGATACCCCTGACCGCGAGATCGTCAAGTGGCTAACGATTCTGGGAGGAACAGTGAGCGAGGCGACCGACAGCCGCGAGCTGCTGCCCGAGCTCGCTGTCCTGCCCGGGCACCTGTTCTGGCGCGCCCAGGCACGGGTCTCCGGAGCCCTGGCGGCAGAGGTGCTGCCTGCCGGCGTCGACATCCACGCGTACGCCGCCCTGCTGGCCCTCTCCGGTGGCGTCACCCGGTCGCAGCAGGCGCTGGCGGAGACCATCAGCATCAGCCGGACGACGATGGTCCGGGTCGCGGCCGACCTGTCCGCCCAGGGCCTCGTGAAGCGGGTCCGCAACCCCCACGACCGGCGGTCCTACGCCCTGACCCGCACACCGGAGGGCGCCGCCGCCGCCCGCCGCTGGCGTCGGCACGCCGAGGACCTGGAGGACTCCATCACGGCCGGGTTCACCCTGGAGGAGCGCGAGGAGCTGCGTGGCCTGCTCCTGCGGGTGGCCGAGGTCGATCTCTCGCCGGACGCACCCGAGCCGCTGCGCGAGAGCATCGGCTTCCTGGTCACGCGCATCCACCACCGCATGCACCGCGAGTTCGCGGTGGCTGCTCGACCCGCTGCGCATCGAGCCGCGCGACTTCGGCACGCTCACGGCACTGCAGGCGACCGGGCCCATCTCCCAGGCGGAGCTCGCCCGCCACATGGGTGTCAGTGGCGCCAGCATGGTGCAGATCGTCGACGACCTCGAGAGCCGCGGACTCCTCGAGCGGCGCCGGCTCGCCACCGACCGGCGTACCCAGGTCCTGCACCTGCTGCCCGAGGTCCCCGAGGTCCTGGCCGAGGCCTCCCGCATCGCCGACCTCCACACCAGGTCGCTGCTGGGTGACCTGTCGAAGTCGAGCACCGAGCGGCTGATCGTGCTGATGCAGCGCCTCGTCACCGCGCCGTAGCCGCAGGCGGTACCTTCTCGCGGTGAGCCGACCCTTCCTCGTACGACGCAACCTGGCGCGTCTCCTGCTGCGGCTGGCGCGATGGCGCACGGTCGGGACGGTGCCGCAGCGGGCCGTGCTGGTCGGGGCGCCGCACACGTCCAACTGGGACTGGGTGCTGACGATGTTGCTGGCGTGGGACAACAACATCCAGATCAAGCTGCTGGTGAAGAAGGAGTTCTTCGTCGGTCCGCTGGCCCCGATCCTGCGCGCGACGGGGGCGATCTCCATCGACCGGGCCTCGCCCGGCGACACGATCAAGCAGCTGATGGCGGAGGCAGCGGGGGACGAGCCGTTCGTGCTGGGCATCGCGGCGGAGGGCACGCGCAGCCGAGGGGAGTACTGGAAGTCGGGCTTCTACCGGATCGCGCAGCAGACCGGCCTGCCGATCACCCTGGCGTTCCTCGACGGCCCGTCGCGCACGGTCGGCTGGGGCCCGACGTTCTCGCCCACCGGCGACGTGGGTGCCGACATGGACCGCATCCGGGCGTTCTACGCCGACAAGACCGGCCTGCAAGCCCGAAGGATTCACGCCGCCGCGGTTGCGAGACGAGACAGGTTCCTGACTGCGTCGCGGTCTAGTGTGAAACGACCACCATCTCGGGCTTGGCGACCGGAGGAACGCATGTCGGCGACGCAGGAGCACGAACGGGAGAGCAAGGGGCTTCGGCCCGGGGCGATCGGGCTGCTCGGCAGCATCGTGGTCGGGATCGCCTCCACGGCGCCGGCGTACAGCCTCGCCGCCAGCCTCGGCTACGTCGTGATCGTCCCCAACGGCTCCGGGATCGTGGGCGTCAAGGCGCCGCTGATCATGGTGCTGGCGTTCATCCCGATGTACTTCATCGCGGTCGCCTACTCCGAGCTGAACAAGGCCGAGCCGGACTGCGGGACGACGTTCACCTGGGCGGCCCGTGCGTTCGGCACCCGCACGGGGTGGCTGGGCGGCTGGGGGATCATCGCCGCCGACGTGATCGTGATGGCGAACCTCGCCCAGATCGCCGGCTCCTACTCCTTCGCGCTGTTCGGGTTCGACACCCTCGCAGGCAGCACGTTCTGGAGCACGGTCGCGGGGATCATCTGGATCGCGGTGATGACCTACATCTGCTACCGCGGGATCGAGGTGTCGGTCAGGCTGCAGTACGCCCTGCTCGGCATCGAGATCGTCACCCTGGTCGCCTTCGCGCTCTTCGCGCTGGCGAAGGTGTACACCGGCAACGCTCCCGCCGGCATCAAGCCGTCGCTCGACTGGCTCTCCCCGAGCGGGATCACCGGTACGGCGATCGTGTCCGCGACCCTGATCGCGGTGTTCATCTACTGGGGCTGGGACACCGCGGTCGCCACCAACGAGGAGTCCGACGACCCGGCCAAGACGCCCGGCCGCGCCGCCGTCATCTCGACGGTGCTGCTGCTGCTGATCTACGCCCTGGTCTCGGTGGCCACCATCGCCTTCGCGGGTGTCTCCGACAGCGGGATCGGTCTCGGGAACGTGGACAACGCCGACGACGTCTTCGCCGCGATGGGCCACGAGGTCTTCGGCGGTGGCACGGTCGGCTGGATCATGGTGCACCTGCTCGCGATCTGCGTGCTCACCTCGGCCTCGGCCTCGACCCAGACGACGATCCTGCCGACCGCGCGCACCAGCCTGTCGATGGCGGCGTTCAAGGCGATCCCGTCGCGGTTCGCGCGGATCCATCCGAAGTACCTCACGCCCACGGACTCGACCATCTGGATGGGCGTGGTCTCGATCATCTTCTACGTGGGCCTGACCCTGCTCAGCGAGAACATCCTGGCCGACACGATCGCCGCGGTGGGCCTGATGATCGCCTTCTACTACGGGCTGACCGGCTTCGCGTGCGTCTGGTTCTACCGCAAGACGATGTGGTCCAAGCCGCGCGACATCCTGATGCAGGGCCTGCTGCCGCTGCTCGGAGGGCTGCTCCTCGTGGCGTTCTTCGTGATCGCCGCCCACACCTATGCCGACCCCGACTACGGCTACACCAGCGTGGGTGACATCGGCGGGGTGTTCCTGATCGGAGTGGGGTCGCTCGTTCTCGGCCTCGTGCTGATGTTCGTCTACCAGGCGATCGCGCCGGCGTACTTCCGTGGCGAGACGCTGCCCAAGCGCGACTCGGGCGACCTCGTCCTGGTCGGCGGCGGCGACAGGCCGGTCGGCGCACGACTGCCGGACAGCCACGAGCGGACGATCATCGCCCCCGACCTGTCCAACCTTCCTCCCGGCCGGGAGGCGATCGACCCGGCCACGGGCAAGCACGTACGGCGCGAGGACCCGCCCGACGAGCAGGACCCGGACCGCTGACCGTCAGGCCTGCTCGACCTCGCTGCGCTGCTTGCTGGCGTCGGCCTCCGCGGCCTGCTTGAGGTTGGCCAGCGTCCCGGCGATGCCGGCGCGGTTGCGGGAGGGGAAGCGCAGGCCCTCGATGAGCAGGCGCTGCGGCGCGGCGTACATGCTGTAGTCGAAGGACTCGGTCACCCGCGTGCGGCCGTCGACGGGCTCGAGGACGTAGCGCCAGCGGTGCCCGCCGAAGTGGCGCCAGGCGATCCGACGACCTTCCTCGAACTCGACGACCGTGTTGCGCATCTTGTAGGGCACGCCGAACAGCTTCATGTCCACGCCGAACGTGGCGCCCTTGCTGAGCCGGTCGGGGCCCTTCAGCAGGCCGCGGACGGAACCCGAACCGTCGATCCGGGACTGCTGCCTGGGGTCGGCGAGGATCGCGAAGACGGTCTCGGCGGAGGCGTCGATGACGATCGACTCGGAGATGATCCGGGGACCGGTGGGCACGGGGGAGTCGCTCATGCCCCGAGTCAAGCAGGTGACCCGTAGCCGGTTAGCGTGCCGGGGGCAGCACAGTCGGGACCGGATCGGGGGGCAGCCTGTGGCAGCGAACCCCACGACCCGGCACCTCCCGTTCGCCCCGGCGGCGGGATTCGTGCTGATCTGGTCGTCCGGCTACATCGCCGGCCCGTACGGCGTCGAAGCGATGTCGCCGCTGATGCTGGTGGCCTGCCGGTTCGTGCTCGCGGCCCTGCTCGCGTGGGCACTGGCGCGGGTCTTCCGAGGTCCTCTGCAGGTCACCCGGTCCGACTTCTGGAAGATCGCCCTGGTGGGCTTCGTGCTCAACGGGGTCCAGTTCGCCGCCATGTACCTCGCGTTCGACGCCGGTCTCGGCGCGACCCTGGCCTCGCTGCTGCACTCGTTGAGCCCGGTGCTCACGGCCCTCCTGGCGGCGGTGTTCCTCGGCGAGCGTCTCTCGCGGGTGCAGGTCCTCGGGTTCGTCGGTGGCGTGGCCGGCGTGGTGCTGGTGCTGGGCCCCGAGGTCGACCAGGCGGGCGGCGTGGTCGGGCTGACGTGCGCCGTCATCAGCGTCCTCGGGCTCAGCTTCGGCACGCTCGGCCAGCGCTGGATCGGCCACGCCCCGGACCCGCTGTGGTCGGCCACGATCCAGTTCGGTGCCGCGGCTCCGCCCCTGCTCGTGCTGGGTCTTCTCGTCGAGGGCGTGGACGTCGTGAAGGATCCGGCCGCGGCTGTGACGGCGATCGTGTTCCTGGCCGTGGTCAACTCGATCATCGGCCTGCTGCTGCTCGGGACGCTGGTGCGCGCCCGGGGCGCAGGCGCGGCGGCGAGCGTGTTCTTCCTGATGCCGCCCGTGACCGCCGTACTCGCCTGGCTGATCCTCGGCGAGACCCTGAACCTGCGCGAGCTGGTCGGCCTGGTGGTCACGGTCGTGGCCGTCGGTGCCGCCACCCGGACCCGAGCCCCCGAGGAGTTCGAGCCGGTGGCGCCGACGCGCGAGTGAGGGACCGGGCGATGCAGGAGTACCCGGTTAACCGGGGATCCATGGCTTGTTGGGGCGTTGCAACGCCCGAAGAGACCATGAGTACCCGGTTAACCGGGTACTCCGGCAGCCCCGAGATTGGGCGCACACGCCCCCGTCCGCTACCTTTTCCGTACGCCGTGTGGTCCAGGTCACAGCAGGGTCACGGGCGGTCTCACCCACCCGGGTCGCCCGGTCGCGCCACCCCTGCGACGTACGGCCCACTGATTTGCCACGCGAACGCGGAGACCCCGCACTCGCCCGGACACAGGGAGTCTTCGATGCCCGATTTCGGTCCCGACCTCGTCGAGGTCTTCGGCCCCTCGCAAGCAGACGGAGGCCCCGACCTCGTCCAGCTGCTCACTCCCGAGGGCGAGCGCGTCCACCACGGGCAGTTCGACCGTGACTTCAGCGCCGAGGAGCTGCGCGGTTTCTACCGCGACATGGTGCTCACCCGGCGCATCGACACCGAGGCCACCGCGCTCCAGCGCCACGGCGAGCTCGGCATCTGGGCCCAGCTGCTCGGCCAGGAGGCCGCGCAGATCGGGGCCGGCCGCGCGCTGCGTCCGCAGGACTACGTCTTCCCGACCTACCGCGAGCACGGTGTCGCCTACTGCCGCGGCGTCGACCCGCTCGACCTCCTCGGCCTGTTCCGCGGTGTCGACCACGGCGCCTGGGACCCCAAGGACTTCAACTTCGGCCTCTACACGATCGTCATCGGCGCGCAGGCGCTGCACGCCACCGGCTACGCCATGGGCATCCAGCGCGACGGGGCCGTCGGCACCGGCGACCCGGATCGCGACGCGGCGGTGATCGCGCACTTCGGCGACGGCGCGAGCAGCCAGGGAGACGTCAACGAGGCGTTCATCTTCGCCGCTTCCTACAACGCCCCGGTCGTGTTCTTCTGCCAGAACAACCAGTGGGCGATCTCCGAGCCGATCGAGCGCCAGTCCCGGATCCCGCTCTACCAGCGCGCGCTCGGGTTCGGGTTCCCCGGCGTCCGCGTCGACGGCAACGACGTCCTCGCGACGTACGCCGTGACGCAGGCCGCCCTGCAGCGAGCCCGCGAGGGCAGCGGCCCCACCCTGGTGGAGGCGTACACCTACCGGATGGGGGCGCACACCACCACCGACGACCCGACCCGCTACCGGCTCTCCGACGACGTCGAGCACTGGAAGCTGAAGGACCCGATCGCCCGCCTCGAGGTCTACTTGCGCCGCAACGGGCTGGTCGAGGACGGCTTCGTCGAGACGGTGGCCGAGGAGGCCAAGGAGCTCGGGCACCACCTGCGCGAGGGCTGCAAGGCGCTGGCCGATCCCAAGCCGATGGACATGTTCAACCACGTCTACGCGGAGGAGACCGACGAGCTGCGCCGGCAGCGCGAGGGCTACGCGGCGTACCTCGAGACGTTCGAGGAGACGAGCGCATGAGCAACGCGACGCAGCGGATCACCCTCGCCAAGGGCCTCAACATGGGTCTGCGCAAGGCGATGGAGGACGACCCCAAGGTCCTGATCATGGGCGAGGACGTCGGCAAGCTCGGCGGCGTCTTCCGGATCACCGACGGCCTGCAGAAGGACTTCGGCGAGGACCGGGTGATCGACTCCCCGCTGGCCGAGTCCGGCATCGTCGGCACGGCGGTCGGCCTCGCGCTCCGCGGCTACCGGCCGGTCGTGGAGATCCAGTTCGACGGCTTCGTCTACCCGGCGTACGACCAGATCGTCGCGCAGGTCGCGAAGATGAGCTATCGCTCCAAGGGCCGCTCGCCGATGCCGATGGTCATCCGGATCCCCTTCGGTGGCGGCATCGGTGCCGTCGAGCACCACTCCGAGAGCCCGGAGGCGCAGTTCGCGCACACGCCCGGGCTCAAGGTGGTCGCCTGTTCCAACCCGGTCGACGGCTACTGGATGATCCAGCAGGCGATCGCCAGCAACGACCCGGTGATCTTCCTGGAGCCCAAGCGGCAGTACCACGCCGACAAGGCCGACCTCGACGACTCGGTGACGCCCGACCCGCTGTTCTCGAGCAGGGTCGTCCGCCGGGGCACCGACGCGACGGTGCTGGCCTACGGACCGATGGTGAAGACCGCGATGGCAGCCGCCGAGGCCGCGTCCACCGAAGGGCGCTCGCTCGAGGTGATCGACCTCCGCACGTTGAGCCCGCTCGACATGGACCCGGTCTTCGAGTCCGTACGCCGCACCGGCCACGCCGTCGTCACCCACGAGGCGCACGTCAACCTCGGCATGGGCTCGGAGGTCGCCGCGCGGATCCAGGAGGAGTGCTTCTACTCCCTCGAGGCGCCGGTGCTGCGGGTCGGCGGGTTCGACACCCCCTACCCCGCCTCCCGGATCGAGGAGGACTTCCTCCCCGACCTCGACCGGCTGCTGGACGCCGTCGACCGATCGATGGGGTGGTGACCAGATGGCTGACTACCTGCTGCCCGACGTGGGCGAGGGCCTGACCGAGGCCGAGATCGTCTCCTGGCGGGTCAAGGAGGGCGACACGATCGAGATCAACGACATCGTCGTGGAGATCGAGACCGCCAAGTCGCTGGTCGAGCTGCCCTCGCCGTACGCCGGCACCGTGACCGGGCTGCTCGTGTCCGAGGGCGAGACCGTCGCGGTCGGTACGCCGATCATCTCGATCGGGGTTGCCGGTGAGGCACCTGCGCCGGCCGCGGAGCCACCTGCCGCCAGGGACATCGGCGAGATCGACCTCTCCAACCCGGCCGCGAGCGGCGGTGGCGAGGGCGAGAGCCTCGTCGGCCGCAACAAGGCCGACCGCGGGCCGCTCCGTCGTGCGCGCAAGGGCTCGGCCTCGCCGAGCACCGAGGCCGGGGCGGCCAGCCAGCTGCAGCTCCAGGGTGCGTTCGCGCCGGGCGGGGCACAGTCGGACGCGGTCGCGGAGGCCGACGAGCCGGCCGTGCCGGCCCAGGCCCCCGAGCCCCTCGTGACCAGTGCGACCCGTGCCCTCGCGAAGCCCCCGGTCCGCAAGCTGGCCAAGGACCTCGGCGTCGACCTCTCCCAGGTGACCGGCACCGGTCCGCAGGGCTCGATCACCCGTGACGACCTGTCCGCGGCGGCGGGGTCCACGCGGACGTCATACGAAGCGGCTGCCCCGGCGACCAGCTCGTATGACGCTGCGGACCGCGAGCGCCGGGAGCCGATCAAGGGCGTCCGGAAGATGATGGGGCAGGCGATGGTCGACTCGGCCTTCACCGCCCCGCACGTGACCGAGTGGGTCACCGTCGACGTCACCCGGACGATGGAGTTCGTGGACCGGCTCAAGGCCCGCCGCGAGTTCCGCGACGTCAAGGTCTCGCCGCTGCTGGTGCTGGCCCGGGCGTGCATGCTCGCGATGCGCCGTACGCCGGAGATCAACTCGTTCTGGGACGAGCGGGCCCAGGAGATCGTCTTCAAGAGCTACGTCAACCTCGGGATCGCCGCCGCGACGCCGCGCGGGCTCGTCGTACCCAACCTGAAGGACGCCGAGCGGCTCTCGCTGCTCGACCTGGCCGGTGCCCTCAACCAGCTCACGGCGACGGCGCGCGACGGCAAGACGCAGCCCGCCGAGATGAGCGGGGGCACCTTCACGATCACCAACGTCGGTGTCTTCGGGATCGACGCCGGTACGCCGATCATCAACCCGGGCGAGTCGGCGATCCTCTGCTTCGGAGCGGTGCGCAAGCAGCCCTGGGTCGTCTCGGAGAACGGCGTTGACGAGATCGCCATCCGCCAGGTGACCCAGCTCGCACTCTCCTTCGACCACCGGCACGTCGACGGTGAGAAGGGATCGCGTTTCCTCGCCGACGTCGCCGCCATCATGGAGGACCCTGCTTCGGCCCTGCTCTTCTGAGGGCAGACTCGGGGACGGCTCGGTGGGATACCTGATGCTGATGAGCGTTGTTCACCGCTAGCGTTTCGGCATGACCCCACCAGGGCGCATCCTCGCGGATCCAGCGCGGGAACGGCTGGACACACCCGCCACGTTCGTCACGCTGGTCCGCACGGTGGCCTCGGTGACCCTGGCGGCGATCGCCGCGAGCCAGGGGAGCAAGACCCTGCTCGTCGTGGCCCTGGTCGTGCACTGGGTGGGTGACTCCCTCGACGGCTGGGTGGCCAGGCTCCGCGACTGCGAGACGCGCACCGGTGCCGTGATCGACATCCTGAGCGACCGCCTCTGCGCGGCGGCCTTCTACGTCGGCCTGGCCTGGCTGGAGCCGCACCTCGCACCCGCGATCTTCGTCTACCTCGCCATGTTCATGGTGGTCGACTGCTTCCTGTCCCTCGGCTTCCTGGCCTGGCCGATCACCAGCCCCAACTACTTCTACGTCATCGACCGGAAGCTGTGGCTGCGCAACTGGTCGCACCCCGCCAAGGCCGTCAACTCCGGCCTGTTCGCGATCCTGCTCCTGGTCACGGGGTGGATGTGGCTCGGGCTCGGGATCGCCCTCGCGTTGCTGGTCGCCAAGAGCTGGTCGCTGGCCCGCCTGGTCCGGATCGGGATGCCGGTCCCGCACGCGCTGCCCGAGGACATCGAGGCCGCGGTGGCCACGGCGAACCTCACCCGGCCGTGAAGCTGGTCCTGACCACGCTGGTCGTGGCCTTCGGGTCCGCCCTGCTGCCGTTCGTCAACATCGAGGCCTACCTCGCGGCGGTCGGGGCCGCCATCCGCCACGTCGGCGTGTGGGAGGTCGCCGCCGCAGCGGCGATCGGGCAGACGGCCGGCAAGGTGGTGCTCTACTACGCAGCCGAGTGGGCGATGGACCTGCCGTGGATCCGCAGGAAGATGGCCACCCCGAAGTGGAAGGCGTCCTACGAGCGTTGGCGGCTGTGGATCGCCGACCACCCCGGCGGGACGGCGGCGCTGCTCTTCGCCTCGGCGTCGGTCGGCTTCCCGCCGCTCTACGTGATGGCGGTGCTCGCGGGTCAGCTGCGCGTCAACATCTGGCTGTTCGTCAGCACCTGCCTGGTGGGTCGCTACGTCCGCTTCCTGGTGCTGCTCGGCGCCGCCGACTGGATCGTCGTACGCCTCTTCTGAGTCCAGGCTCAGCCGTCCTTGAACCGGACCAGGCCGGAGAGCACCGGCATGTACGCCGCACCGTCCGGGCCGAGGTAGATCGAGGCGTAGTGGTTGTTCCACTGGATGCCGTTGCCCGTGCGCTGGGTCCAGCGGGTGCGGCCGGTGCGCACGTCGATGGCGGTGAAGTACCAGCTGTCGTCGACGGCCGTGGAGGCCGGCTTCGAGTAGACGTAGAGCAGGCCGTTGCCGAGGGAGACCTTGGGCACCGAGGTGGGTGCCGTGACCTTGCTCGTCCAGGCGACGCGGCAGCGACCCTTCTCGACGACGACGCGGGCGACGCCCGGTGTCGTGCTGCGGCCGCCGACGGTCGACTGGACGCCCTCGTAGCCGTAGTTGTTCTCCACGATGAACGAGCGCCCCGCCGCGACCAGGCTGTTCTCGGTCGCGGACGCGCCGCTGGCGAAGACCGGGGTCTTGCAGATCTGCCGGTGCGTCTGACGGTCGTAGACGAGCACGTTCATCCGCGGGTCGGCGTTGTCGGTGATCGCGAGCAGGTCCTTGCCGACCAGCGTGGGCGTGGTCCCGGAACCCTGGGAGAGCTGGCCCGGCTTCTGCCGCGACCCGCGGTCGTACGCCGCGGACCACCGCACCTGGGGTACGCCGGCGCGGTCGGCCACGAGGGTCAGCAGCCGGTGGTCGGTGACCACGTAGACGGCACCGGTCTCGTCCGCGGCCATCGAGTTGAAGATCGCCTGGCCCGGGAACGTGCGGATCCTGGAGGCGCCGGTCGACGCGTCGACCGTGCCGACCCGGCCGCCCTTGGTGGCGAAGAAGATCCGGCCCTTCCAGTCGGGCATCGTCGCGATCATGCAGTCGCCCTCGGGGATCGAGGGGGAGAAGGTGCGGGTGTGGGTCAGGCTGTTCGCGCCGACGGTCACCTGCCAGATCTTGTTGCCGGTGGTCAGCACGGTGGCGCGGTCGTGCTTGTCGAGGAAGAAGTAGGTGCCACCGCACAGGTCGCTGAACGGGTTGGCGCCCGAGGTGAGGTCCCGGGCGGGCATCGCCAGGGAGGCGATCTGCTCGAGGGTCGTCGGGTCGATCAGGCGCATCGTGAAGCCCTCGAGACCGCCGCACAGGCCGACGATGCGGTGCCTGGAGTCGAAGCCGATGGTGGCGCACTCGGAGACGCCGTAGCTCGCCGACCGCACCTGCAGCTTGCGGCCGAGCGGACCGCTCACGCGGTAGGCGTCCGAGGCGTAGGCGTCGTTGTGCATCGAGTTGGTGCCGGTCGCCCCGAGGTAGGGATGGGCCGGGATCGCCGGGTGGCTGATCGGCTGCTTCGTCGCCGGCGTACCGGTGAAGGACTCGCTGAGCAGGTCGGTGGGCAGCGGAGGGATGGGCAGTGTCTGGATCTCGGGGGCTGCGGAGGCCGCCGCGGGGATCAGCAGGGCCACCCCGGCGGCCAATGTAGACAGGATCACTCGACTTCTGCGCATGCCGCATCAACGACCCCGCGTCGCGCGGGTTACCGCTTGCGGATCGACTTGATCTTCGTCACAGCGCTGGTCATCGCGTCCATCGCGCCGACCACGATCCTGGGCACGTCCATGCCGACGGGCTTCATCGGGTGGAGCAGGGCGTCGGTGCCGCCGTCGGCGAAGACGACCGACCCGACCAGCAGGCTCGCGTCCTCGGAGAGCAGGAAGGCGGCGAGCGCCGCGATCTCCTCGGGGCGCCCCGGTCGGTTCAGGGCGGTCGGGTAGGCGTCCGCGAACACGCCGAGCTTGGGATCCTCACGGAGTCGGTCGGTCATCGGGGTGGCGATCAGTCCCGGTGCCATCGCGTTCACCCTGATCCCCGCACCGGCCCACTCGGGCTTGATGCCTTCGCGTCTGGCCCAGTAGGCGAGCGCTGCCTTGGTCGCGGGGTAGATGTGCACGGCGTCCAGCGGTCCGGCCAGCCGACGGGCCCGCTCCTCGTCGTCGGCCAGGCACGCCCCCGCCACCTCGGCGCTCCAGCCGGGCTGGGCGGTCACCGAGTTGGAGCTGACCAGGACGACGCTCGACCCCTCGCCCATCAGCGGCTTCAGCCCGGTCACCAGGGCGATCGCCCCGAAGAAGTTCAGCGAGACCACGAGCCGGGAGTCGGTGTCGGTCAGCCCGGCCACGCCGGCGCACGGGACGACCCCGTCCACCCGGTCCGTGAGCTCGCCGACGGCCCGCACAGCCGCCGTACGGCCGGACTCGGTCGCGAGGTCGCCGGTCACCTCCGCGTCGTGCAGGTCGACCCCGATCACGGTGTGCCCGTCCGCCCGCAGTCGTGCCGTGAGCGCAGCCCCGATCCCCGACGCCGAGCCGCTGACGACGTACGTCTTCACGGGGTCACCCTTCTGTGGTTGGAGGTGGTCGGCGGTTTCACTAGGGACCTAGTGAAACCGTTACTTCCCTCGCGAAGTTTCGCGGGGATTCGCAAGTTTCACTAGGGACCTAGTGAAACCGCGGCGAAGCGCTGGGCCCTCGACAGGCGCAGGTGCCGGGCGTCCTGCCGGCTCAGCCAGGCCAGCTCGAAGCGGAGCACCTCACCGACACGGCGACAGAACTCCTCGGGCTCGTCGGCGGCGTCGGGGTGCTCGGCGACGATCCGGTCGACGACGCCGCGGTCGCGCAGGTCGCTGGCGCGGACCTGTTGCGCCCTGGCCATCTCGGGGGCGTGGTCGGTGTCGCGGTGCACGATCGCGCTCGCGCCCTCGGGCGGGAGCGGGGAGAGCCAGGCGTGCTGGGCCGCGATCACCCGGTCGGCGGGCAGCAGGGCCAGGGCGCCGCCGCCGTTGCCCTCGCCGAGCATCAGGCACAGGGTGGGCGCCTCGAGGGTGGCGAGGTCGGCCAGGCACCTGGCGATCTCTCCCGCCAGACCGCCCTGCTCGGCCTCGGCGGAGAGGGCGGCTCCCGGGGTGTCGATCACGGTCATCAGCGGCAGGCCGAGCTCGACGGCCAGCCGCATCCCGCGACGCGCCTCGCGCAGCGCGCCGGGGCCGAGCGGGTGGGCGGTCGTCTGGCCGCGACGGTCCTGGCCGAGGAACACGCAGCTGGAGTCGCCGAACCGGGCCAGCGCGATCAGCAGCCCGGGGTCGGACTCGCCCTGCCCGGTGCCGTTGAGCGGGATGACGTCGGTGGCGGCGTACCTCAGCAGCCGGCGCACGCCGGGCCGGTCCGTACGCCGCGACCGGGTGATCGCGTCCCACGCGTCCACGTCGGGGACGTCCTCGTCGACGGGGTCGTCCACCGGCTCCACCCTGCCCGGGCTCAGCATCTTCAGCGCCCGGTCGAGGACGTCGCCGATCTCGTCGGGCGGCACGACCGCATCGACGATCCCGTGGGCGAAGAGGTTCTCCGCGGTCTGCACGCCCTCGGGGAAGGGCTCGCCGTACAGCGCCTCGAAGACGCGCGGCCCGAGGAAGCCGACCAGCGCCTCCGGCTCGGCGACGGTGATGTGCCCGAGCGACCCCCAGGACGCCATCACCCCGCCGGTCGTCGGATGGCGCAGGTAGACGAGGTAGGGCAGTCCGGCCGACTTGTGCGTGGCCACGGCCGCCGAGATGCGGACCATCTGCACGAAGGCGGGGGTGCCTTCCTGCATGCGCGTCCCTCCGCTGGCCGGCGCGGCCAGGAGAGGGATGCCCTCGGCAGTGGCGCGTTCGACCGCAGCGACCAGGCGGTCGGCGGCCGCCCGGCCGATGCTCCCCGCCAGGAACGCGAACTCGCCGGCCACCACGGCGACCCGGCGGCCGCGCAGCGTGCCCTCGCCCGAGAGCACGGACTCGTCGGCTCCGGACTTCTCCTCGGCCCGGGCCAGGCTGTCGGCGTACTCCTCGCTGACGCCGCGACGGTCCGGCGGGGTGTCCCAGCAGGTCCAGGAGCCGTCGTCGAGGACGAGGTCGATCAGCGCTCGGGCGGACAGTCGGGGTCGCTCATCGGTCACGCGCGGATGCTATGCCAGTCGTCCAGGAGGTCCTGCTCCTCGGCGCGGGTGAGCCCCGTGCGCGGTGCGTCCGGCGTCTCCCGCACCCAGGCCAGGGTGTCGAGCGCCGTCTCGGCGATGGGCCGGATCGTCAACCCTGCTTCGAAGGACGCGCTCACGTCGTGGCAGGTCATCCCACGGGCGTCCTCCGGCAGCCAGAGCGGAAGCGAGCGCGGACCGGCCCAGTAGTTCACGTCGCGCTCGAGCAGGAAGTCGGCGGGCGCCCAGACCTGGGTGGCGCTGCCGCCCACGGCCTCGATGACCTTGTCGACGAGGTCGCCGAGTCGTACGACGGGCCCGGTGGCGTCGTACACCCCGGTGCGGCCCTGCTCCGCACACGTCACCACCCACGCCGCGAGGTCGCGTACGTCGATCGCCTGGGTGTCGCGGTCGGGCGACTCGGGAGCGAGCACGTCGCCACCCTCGGCGAGCCGCTCGGCCCAGTAGGTGAACCTGCCGCTGGGATCGCCGGGCCCGATGATCAGGCCGGGCCGGATCACCAGTGCCTGCCGGGCTCGTGCCTGGACGTCCTGCTCGCAGCCGACCTTGCTGGCGCCGTACGTCTCCCCGCTGTCCTGCTCGACGTCCTCGGTGATCGCGGGGAGCAGCGGCAGCGTCTCGGGCGTGCCACCCGGCGTGCCGTGGTCGGCGTACACACTGATCGAGGAGATGAACGTCCAGTGCGGAATGCGGTCGGCGAGGTGGTCCAGGGCGTCGGCCACCCAGGACGGCGTCCGGGCCACGTCCACCACGGCGTCCCACTCGCCGTCGAGGGCGGACCAGTCGGGCGCCGCCCGGTCGAGGACGACGTGACGGGCACCGTCGGGGACCGAGCCGGACTCACCTCGCGCCGCGCAGGTGACGTCGTGACCGCGCGCCACGGCGTCGGCCGCGATCGCCCGTGACAGGAACAGGGTGCCGCCGAGAACGAGTAGTCGCATCTGTCCAACCTGCAGGCTGTTCGGCGGAAGGGCAACCACCGGGTGCCCGACGCGCATAGGGTCGGCCGGGTGATTCGCCTGCCCTCCGTGCTCGTCGCCCTGGTCCTGCTGGCGGCCTCCCTGCTCCTCGCTGCCCCCGCGGAGTCGGCGACCTCGCCGTGGAGGGGTGTCCTGACCTTCGACAAGAACTGGCAGAACCCGGCGAACTCGCGGCTGACCTGGCAGCTCCTCCAGCGGCAGTCCGACGGCACGTGGAAGACGGTGGAGAAGCACTACTGGCGCTCGGGTTCGGGGATGCTCGGCCGGGCAGGTCGCAACTCGTGCGTGAACAACCAGGGCTGGCTGCCGAACGGCACCTACGCGCTGCGGCAGTACGACAACTACGGGGGCAACCTGATCAAGGGCCGCGCCTTCCGCCTCGACGACAAGCGTTGCGCGAGCGGCAACGGGCGCTCCGACCTCTTCATCCACACCGAGCAGGGTGCAGGCAACCGCCAGTGCGCCGACCGTCGTGGAGACCAGGTCTGCCGCTGGGAGTACCCCCGCTTCAACGACTACAAGTCAGCCGGCTGCATCAAGCTGGCACCGGGCGCCCTGGCCCAGCTGACGGCGTTCTACCACCGGCACTTCGCCGCGGGAGTGCGCTACTCCAAGGACCGGGTCGTGCTCCGCGTGGTCAACTGACCGCCGACTCAGGTCCCGGACGCGACCCTCTCCCGGAGCTCGTCGCTGCGGTCCCACTCGTTGACGTGCATCGCCGCGACGAGCCGGCCGTCGCGACGCCACCAGCAGGTGAAGGCGCCGGCCTTGCCCTCCTCGATCCGGGTCTCGTCGGCACCCGCGGGATGGCCGAAGAACTCCATGCCGAGGTCGTACTGGTCGCTGAAGAAGTAGGGCAGGTCCTCGTAGGAGACGGCTTCGCCGAGGAGCGCGTGCGCCGCAGCCCGGCCCTGGCTGATCGCGTTCTGCCAGTGCTCCACCCTCAACCGCTGTCCGAGCACGGGATGCTCGGCGTTGGCGACGTCGCCCGCGGCGAAGACCGCAGGGTGGCTCGTGCGCAGCCCGGCGTCGACGAGGATGCCGTTGTCCACGGCGAGCCCCGCCTCCCGGGCCAGCTCGTCGTTGGGGACCGCGCCGACCCCCACGAGCACGGTGTCCGCATGGATGCGGGATCCGTCGCTGAGCACGGCCGCACCGCCCTCGAGCCGGTCCAGCCCGGTCTGCAGCCGCAGGTCGACTCCGCGGGCGCGGTGCACGTCCGCGAACCGCTGGGCGACCTCGGGCCCCAGCGCGTTGAGCAGCGGTTGCTCGGCAGGCTCCACGACCGTGACCGTGGTGCCGAGCGTGAGCGCAGAGGCAGCTGCCTCCATCCCGATCCAGCCGCCGCCGAGCACCAGGAGGTGGTGCAGCGGGCCCAGGCGCTCCTGCAAGCGCAGCCGAGTCGTCCAGGGTGCGCAGATAGGTCACCGCGATCCCGTCGACCGTGGGCAGGTCGAGCCTGCGTGGCCGGGCGCCGGTGGCGATCAGCAGCCGGTCGAAGGAGGTGCTGCCCCCACTCGAGCGCACGGTCAGCGCGTCGAGGTCGATCTCCTCGACCCGCTCTCCGAGTCGCAGGTCGATGCCGTGCTCGGCGTACCACTCCCGCGGCTGGACGTACGTCGAGTCGCGGCTCTCCTCGACCCTGGAGGAAACCCTTGGACAGCGGTGGCCGCTCGTAGGGCACCTCGTGCTCCTCGGCGAGGACGACGACCTCTCCGTCATGGCCGGCGTCGCGCAGCTCCATCACCGCCCGGGCCGCGGTCAGGCCGCCACCGACGACGACGATCGGCGCGCTCATCGGGGACGCCGGGTGGAGTGAGTGGGCATGGCCGGACCTCTTCTAAAGGAGATGTCATCGGACTTTAGTTTTCCGCGATCTCTTTCGTCAAGTGATCTATCCTTTAGAAATGTCCGCACCCGAACCTGCTGATGCGATCGACGAGGCCGCCTCCAGCCTCGCCGTCCTCGCGGACCCGACCCGTCGGCGGTTGTACCGCTTCGTCGCCGACGCTCCCGGCCCGGTGGGCAGGGAGGAGGCCGCGGAGGGTGTCGGGGTGGCCGCGCACACCGCGAAGTTCCACCTCGACCGGCTGGTCGAGGAGGGGCTGCTCGAGGTGGAGTTCCGCCGGCTGACCGGCCGGACGGGACCCGGTGCCGGTCGTCCGGCCAAGCTCTACCGCCGGTCGGAGCGCGAGGTGACCCTCTCGATCCCGCCACGGCACTACGACCTCCTCAGCCAGATCCTGGCGCGCTCGGTCGAGGCCGCCGTCCGGGAGTGCGCCGCTGTCGGTGAGGTGCTGACCCGGGAGGCCGAGCAGACCGGCCGGGCGCTCGGGGTGGAGGCGAGCACCACGGAACCCGACTCGTTGAAGCGGCTCGCGGAGCAGCTGCGCCCGCAGGGCTACGAGCCGAGGATCCAGGACGACCGGCTGCTGCTGGAGAACTGTCCGTTCGACAAGCTGGCCAAGGAGCACACCGAGCTGGTCTGCGGGCTCAACGTCGACTTCGTCGCAGGGATGGCGGCGGGCCTGGCCTGCACCGGGGTCCGGGTCGGTCTCGATCCGGCGCCCGGGCGCTGCTGCGTCAGCGCCACCAGGGACGGCTAGGCCCTCAGTCGGCGGTGGGGAGCGTCTTGAGGAAGAGCGAGACCAGGTGACCGCCGGAGACTCGCTGCCCCACCTCGGCGAAGTCGCGTGCGCGGTGGAAGGCGAGCGAGCCCACGTTGGGCGGATCCAGGTTGACCTCGAGGGCGAACAACGGTCGGCCGCACGACGACTCGAGCTCGTCGTACACCTGGGAGCCGAGGCCGCGGCGGCGGAAGTCGTCGTGGATCACGATGCGGTCGAGGTAGCAGAAGTCGCCGAACCGGTCGGAGAACCAGCCGAAGTTCTCCCCGTCGTACGCCGAGCCGGCAACGAAGGTGAGCACGAACCCGGCGAAGGCGCCGTCCACGTCGATGACCGCGGCCGTGTCCGCCCACGACTGCAGCTGCACCAGCCGTTCCTCGTCGAGCGGGGCCAGCAGCTCCACGTTCTGCTCGTTCAGGGCGAGCACCTCGGCGTGGTCGGCGGCCGTGATCGGCCGCAGGACCGGACCCTGGCTCACCGCTTCGCTCCGTCGAGGAACCTGACCCCGGTGGTCCTCTCGCTGAGCTCCCACAGCTCGCGCTGCGCCTCCCGGTCGTGGGCGAGCTGCCGGGCGGCGACGATGCGGGGCGGGCCCTTCATCTGGAGCGGTCCGCTCGGTCCGACGTACGTCGACCCGGGCAGGTCGGCCGTCGCTGCCATCAACGTCGGCCACGCACCCATCTCGGGAGGCTGTCCGACCGCGGCGAAGACCGCCTGCATGATGTTGGCGGTCCAGCGCATCTTCTCGCCGGTGTTGCCGGTGTTGCGTCCGGTGCCCATCAGGCCGGTGGCCGAGTAGCCCGGGTGGGCCGCCAGCCCCTGCACCGGAACCTTCTGCTCGCGCGCCCGCCGGTCGAGCTCGAGGATGAACAGCAGGTCGGCGAGCTTGGACTCGAAGTAGGCACGCCAGCGGCCGTAGCGCCCGGACTGGTCGTGGGGGTCCTCCAGGGGCGCGCGCCGCGCCATCCGGCTGCCCTGCGAGCTGATCGCGACGACCCGGCCGTTGCCGGAGGCTGCGAGCTGGTCGAACAGCAGGCCGGTCAACGCGAACGGGCCGAAGTGGTTGGTGGCCATCTGCAGCTCGAGACCGTCGGCCGTGCGCTGGTGCGGGGTGGCCATCACCCCGGCGTTGTTGACGAGCAGGTCCAGCGGTCCGTCGACCTGGCTGGCGGCGCGGCGTACGGAAGCAAGGTCGGAGACGTCGATGGTGAGCGGGTGCAGCGCCGCGCCGGGAACGGCCTCGGCCACCTTGGCGATGGTGGCCTCGAGCTTGGCCGGGTTGCGGGCGCCGAGGATCACCTCCGCGCCGTGACGAGCGAGCTCGATCACCGTGTGCTCGCCGATGCCACTGGTCACCCCGGTGACCAGTGCGCGCTTGCCGGTCTGGTCGGGGATGTCGGCCGGGCTCCAGCTCATGGAGTCACCGCCATCACGCCGAGGAGACGCTGCGCGGTCTCGTGGTCGCCCTCGATGAGGGGGTGGGTCGCCTCAGGCCCGCGCCGGCCACCCGCGAGCACGACGAAGTCCTCCGGGCTCAGGCTCACGCTCGTCGTCGGCGCTGCTGCGGCGTCGGCCACCGCCGCCGCTCGCCCGTCGTCGCCGACCTGCACGGTCCAGCAGAGCCCGGCATCCGGGACCTCCACCCGGATGGTCGTCCCCGGTGGCGGTGCGACGCGCTTGCCGACCACCATCGGCAGTGCCCGGCCCAGGGCCCTGAGCGTGTGCGCGGCAGCAGGGGAGTCGTAGCCACCGGGGCGGTCGACCGCGCGGCGCACGTCCTGCTCGTGCATCCACACGTCGACGGGCCGGTTGCCCAGCAGCGTCTGGAAGTTCCAGCCCGCGCCGCCCGGGGTTCGCGGAGGCGCGGCGAGGCCGTCGGTCGGCGGAGCCGCCCGCAGCTCGGCGTAGCGGAGGGCGACCGACCGCTCGATCTCGTCCACGAGCTCGGCCATGTCGCGGTCGCGCCGGGCCAGGACGCCCTGCTCGGTGTAGTAGTTCACGAAGCCCTTCAGGTGCGGTGCCGCAGCGACCTCGACGGTCTCCTCGGGGGCACCTGCGAGGACGGCCTCGAGGTGCGCGGTGTGCGCCACGTTGTCCTTGACCGTCCAGCCCTCGAGGTCGGTCGGCAGGTCCCACTGCTCACGCGGCAGTGAGCGGGCGAGGGTGACGAAGTCGGCGCACGCGCCGTGCCAGGTCTCGACCAGCCGGGCGAGCTGGTCGGCTTGGTGATCACGGTCGTGGGGTGACATGGCGGACAGCGTACGGCGGCCCGTCCGCTCCCACTGACGGTTGGTCAACGGGGCGAGACGGGCCGCGGTAGATGCTGCGAGTGCCTCAGCGAGGCGGGTCGACGCGACGCTCTTCGACCACGGTGGTGGCGCGCCTGCGCTGGGAGTTCATCACCAGGGCGAGCACGATGGCCAGCGCCCCCAGGATGATCAGGATCCAGCCCAGGGTGTTGGTGGCGACCACGTCATCGATGCTGGCGGGCAGGTTGACGACGTCCAGGGCGAGGACGAGGCCGATCAGCAGGAGGATGACTCCGAGTCCGATTCCCATGACGTTCTCCATTCGGTCGGGCCCAGGGGCGGTACCCCCGGGCTCAGCTGAGTGTTCCCCACCCGGGCCCGACTTATGCGGAATTCGGAGCCTTGGTCCTAGAAGGACGCCTCGTCGAGGTCCATCAGCGACAGGTCGGTCGCCTCGGCGATCGCCAGCTCGGCGCTGAGCTTGGGCAGGTTGTGGTGCGCGAAGAACTGCGCGGCCGCGACCTTGCCCTCGTAGAACGCCTTGTCGGACTCGGAGACCTCGCCGCCCAGCTTCTCCAGCGCCACCTCGGCGCCCTTGAGCAGCAGCCAGGCGCAGACGATGTCGCCCAGGACCATCAGCAGGCGCGAGGTGTTCAGCCCGACCTTGTAGATGTTCCGGATGTCGCCGCCCTCGGCCGACTCGTCGGCGCTCATCAGGGTGTTGATCATCAGGCCGACCAGCGCCTGACCGTCCTCGAGGCCCTTGGCGAGGAGGTCGCGCTCCACCTTGAGCCGACCGTTGCCCGCCTCGCTCTTCACGAAGCCGTCGATCTCGGCCGCGATGTGGCCCAGCGCCTTGGCCTGGTCCTTGACGATCTTGCGGAAGAAGAAGTCCTGTCCCTGGATCGCCGTGGTGCCCTCGTAGAGCGTGTCGATCTTGGCGTCGCGGACGTACTGCTCGATCGGGTACTCGGTGAGGAACCCGGAGCCACCCAGCGTCTGCAGCGACTCGGTGCCGAGCAGCACCCACGAGCGCTCCGAGCCGTAGCCCTTCACGATCGGCAGCAGCAGGTCGTTGACCCGCATGGCCAGCTCGTCGGTCTCACCGTTGTGCTCGGCCACCTGGACCCGGTCCTGCCAGGACGCGGTGTAGAGGACCAGCGAGCGCATCGCCTCGGCGAACGACTTCTGCACCATCAGGGAGCGGCGTACGTCGGGGTGGTGGGTGATCGTGACGCGCGGGGCCGTCTTGTCGGCCGCCTTCGAGAGGTCGGAACCCTGGACGCGGGTCTTCGCGTAGTCGAGCGCGGTGAGGTAGCCGGCGGACAGGGTGGCGATCGCCTTGCTGCCGACCATCATCCGGGCGTTCTCGATGACCTGGAACATCTGGGCGATGCCGTCGTGGACCTCGCCGAGCAGGTAGCCGACCGCCGGCTCGCCGCCGCCGACACCCGGGTCGCCGAACGTGACCTCACAGGTGTTGGAGACCTTGATGCCCATCTTGTGCTCCACGTTGGTGACGTAGGCACCGTTGCGCTCGCCGAGCTCGCCGGTCTCCACGTCGAAGTGGAACTTCGGCACGATGAACAGGCTCAGTCCCTTGGTGCCGGGGCCGCCGGCACCCTCGACGCCCACGGGGCGCGCGAGCACCATGTGGATCACGTTGTCGCTCAGGTCGCTCTCGGCGGAGGTGATGAACCGCTTGACGCCCTCGATGTTCCAGGTGCCGTCCTCGTTCGCGGTGGCCTTGGTGCGGCCGGCGCCCACGTCGGAGCCGGCGTCGGGCTCGGTCAGCACCATCGTGGTGACCCACTTCTTGTCGACCATCAGCTGGGCGATCTTCTTGTCGCGCTCGTTGCCGTTGCGGTAGACGACGCCGGCGAACATCGGGCCTGCGCCGTACATCCAGATGGCGGGGTTGGCACCCAGCACCAGCTCGCCCATCGCCCAGTTGAGGCTGGAGGGGGCCAGGGTGCCGCCGAGCTCGGCCATCGTGCCGAGGCGCCAGTACTCGGCAGCCATCCAGGCCTCGTAGCTCTTCTTGAACGATGCCGGGACGGGCGCGGTGTGGGTCTCGGGGTCGAAGACCGGGGGGTTGCGGTCGGAGTCGGTGAAGGAGTCGCCGAGCTCGCCACGAGCCATCCGGTCGACCTCACCGAGGATGGACCGGGCGGTGTCGGTGTCGATGTCCGCGAAGGGTCCGGTGCCGAGGACCTCGTCACGCTTGAGCACCTCGAAGAGGTTGAACTCGATGTCGCGCATGTTGCTCTTGTAGTGGCTCACTGCCCCACCTTTTCTCCACGTCGGGCGCGACGGCAGCGACTTGCTACCGACCAGTAACAACCAGTATCGACCGGCGCGGGCCGCCGCGCAAGCATTCAGGCGAATGTGTGACGAACGCCAAAGGCCCCTAGTGGTGGGGGAAACCGGGTTCAGGTCGCTCGAGGCTCAGGTGCGGGAGACACCACGACGGGAGTCGATCAGGTCGGTTAATACGAGCGATCTGACAGACTTACCGCATGCGCGTCTCCGCCAAGGCCGACTATGCCCTCCGGGCCCTCATCGAGATCGCCAACCGTGACGACGGTCGGCCGGTGAGCGCCGAGGAGCTCGGCAGGCTGCAGGAGATCCCGCACGGCTTCCTGCAGGCGATCCTCGCGGACATGCGCCGGGCCGGCATCGTGGTCAGCCAGCGCGGCCAGTCCGGCGGCTGGCGGTTGGCCGCCCGCCCGGGTGACGTGAGTGTCGCCGACGTCATCCGCGCCGTCGACGGTCCGCTGGTCAGCGTCTACGGGCTGCGCCCCGAGGCCGTGTCCTACAACGAGTCGGCAGACATCCTGCAGCACGTCTGGATCGCGGCCCGCACAGCCCTGCGCGAGGTCTTCGAGACCGTCACGATCGAGGCGCTGGCCGCGCGTACGCTGCCCGACGCCGTCGAGGCGCTCACCAAGGACGAGGACGCCTGGCAGCCGCACTGACCGGCTGAACCCGTTGGTCATCTCGCGTTCACCTCCCCGTGGTGGACGTGCCGGACGCTGGGTGCATGGCACGAAGAAAGCTCATCTGGCACATCGGACTCGCCCAGGCGCCGCGCCCGGTCGTCGGGGCCAACCTGCAGGCTCACCGGGAGTCGCTCGAGAGCGCCGGAGTCTCGGTGGCCGCCTCGACCGACGAGGCCCGGCTGGCCACCCACGAGCTGCTCCGCAACCACCGCGGAGCCGGCCTCTCCCGCGCCGAGGTGGAGGGTCAGTGGGCCCGGATCTGCGACCGGGTCTGGTCGCACAAGGGTGTGTCCCTGCTGTCCACGCCGGACCTCTGCGCCGCCGACAAGGACCAGATCCGGCTCGCCCTCGACCCGCTGATCGGCCTCGAGGTGCACCTGGTGGTCACGCTCGACTCGTTCTCCCAGCAGCTCTACGGCGCCTGGCTCGCCGAGCTGCGCACCGGGCGGACGACCGGATGGGACAAGTACGTCGGCCGGGTGCTCGCCGAGCCCCGCGAGCACCGTCAGGCCGACCAGTTCTGGGCCGGCCACGAGCTCGCCTCGATCCTGGCCCGCTGGGGCTGGACCTTCCACGCCGATCGGCTGCACGTGGTGGCGCAGGCAGACGCCGGATCGCACTGGACCGAGCTCCTGGCCGTCGCCGGGGTCGAGTCCGAGCTGCCTCCCGTGATCCCGCCGTACGCCGACCCGGCAGGCGTCGCCGTGCTGCGCAAGGTGAACCGCCAGCTCGAGGGACCTCTGGGCGGTGGGTCGCTCCACCTGCTGACCTCGCCCGACCACGAGCGAGCCGCGATGCCCGTGGTCCGCACGACCGCGCTGGATCCCCTGGTCGAGCGCTGGGAGTCGACCCTGTCCTCGCTGGGCCACGACGTACGCGGCAGCCTGGCGATGTTGACCGAGACGGGCGACGCGACCGACCTGCCCGGACCTCGTGACCAGCTGGGGGTGGCCGTCGACGCCCTGGCCGATGCACTGGCCGAGAACGCGCGACTGCGCACCCGGGTCACCGAGCTCGAGTCCGACCGTGACCGCCTCGACCGCAAGCGCCGCAAGTGGAAGACGCGTGCCCAGAAGGGTGGCCGCAATTCCGGATAGTCCGAGACGTTCTCGTTCACAAAACGGACACACTTCAACGGAAACGTCTCGGACTATCCGGCTGGCGGCTGTTCGGCAAAACTGAAACACGTTACAGTTTGTGGATGATCGAGTCTGAGTTCGTCACCTGGGAAGCACCGGACGGTGACCACCCCGTACGCCGCCTCTCCCAGCGCTCCTACGACCTGGTGTCGCGCAAGCAGAAGGACGAGTGGCTCACCCTGTGGGCCGAGGACGCCGTGATCGAGGATCCCGTCGGGCCGTCGTTCTTCGACCCCGAGGGGAAGGGCCACCACGGCCTCGAGGGGGTCTCGGCGTTCTGGGACATGGCGATCGCGCCGGTCAAGGAGTTCCACTTCACCATCCGCGACTCCTTCGCCAACGGCAACGCCTGCGCCAACATCGGCACCTTCTCGACCGTGCTCGAGGACGGCTCGCTCGCCGACACCGACCTGATCGCCGTCTACCGCGTCAACGACGAGGGAAAGATGGTCTCGATGTCCGCGCACTGGGAGGTCGAGCGGACGATGGCGACCCTGCGCAAGCCCGAGTAGCGCGGCGACGCGCGGACACAAGTACGGCGCGGAGACGTCCGCTGAGCGTGAGCCGAGTCGGCTGAATCGACTTGTGTCCGCGCGTGTGCAGCTTTCCGCACCGCCCGAGCAGGGCTCAGCCGAGGACGTCGACGCGCTCCCGGACCCACTCGACGAGGGGGCGCAGGGCTCGCCAGTCCTTGCGGACGCGGTCGAGCAGGTCGGGGGTGTCGAGGTTCTCGAAGCCGTAGCCCTTGGTCATCGACATCGACTTGTAGCGCAGCAGCTCGATCCGGGGATGGTCCGCCGGGTAGCCGCGGGGCGAGGTCTTGAGCTGGTCGCCGCGGACCTCGAAGCCCTTCTTCTTCAACCGGCCGACGATCCGCTCGAGCTCCTCACCGGAGTGCTCGGCGTCGATGGCGGTGCGGATCCGGGCCAGGTCGGGGCCGTCCGCGTGGTAGTAGCCGCCACTCACCCGGACACCCGGTGAGCCCACCTGGACGTAGTAGCCGGTGGCCGCGCCGACCTGCACGATCGCGCCCTGGTGGTTCTTGTAGGGGGTCTTGTCCTTGGCGAAGCGCACGTCCCGGTAGGGGCGGAACACCTTCGCGGTCCCGAACTCGTCGGCCAGCGCAGCGGTCAGTGCCAGCATCGGCTCGCGCACAGCCGAGTCGTAGACGTGCTTGTGCGCCTCCCAGAACGACTTGGTGTTGTCGAGCTCCAGGTCGTCGTAGAAGTCGAGCGCAGCATCGGGGAACCCTGTGAACATGGAGCGGATGACGAGATTCGAACTCGCGACATCGACCTTGGGAAGGTCGCGCTCTACCAACTGAGCTACATCCGCATGCCGTCCGGCCCGATGGCCGACCGACGCAGGAGAGGTTACCCGAAACCCGGCAGCCGTCAGATCGGGGTCAGCCCCGGCCGCTTCGGGGAGATCCCGTCGCCCGACGAGCGGCCGGTGACGCGGCGGTGGACCCAGGGGCCGGCGTGCGTGCGGACCCACTCCACGTTCTTCGCGCGCATCTCGCGCCCGGTCAGCTCGGGGCGCACCGTCGGCGGCAGCGCCTCGAGGGAGTGCGGCACCTCGAGCGCGTCCAGGACGGCCATCGCCATCCGCTGGTGGCCGGCAGGGCCGAGGTGCATCCGGTCGGTGTCCCAGTAGCCGAAGTCGCGGTACTCGCGCATCCGCCAGAAGTCGACGAGGCGGGTCCCGTGCCGCTCCGCGATCTCGCGGACGGCCTCGGTGTAGAGCGCGAACCGGCCCCGGAGCGGTCGGTAGATCGCCGAGCCGCCGGGGTCGAACGCGGTGAACAGCACCACGGTCGCGCCGGTCGCGGCGAGGCGGCCGACCGCTTCGTCGTACGCCGCGGAGTTGGCGTCGATGTCCACGCGCGGTCGGAGGATGTCGTTGGCGCCGGCGTACGACGTCACCAGGTCGGGCGCGAGGGCCAGCGCCGGCTCCAGCTGCTCGTCGAGTACGCCGCGCAGCTTGCGGCCGCGGATGGCCAGGTTGGCGTAGCGAAAAGCCGGATCCCGCTCGGCCAGCACCTCGGCCACCCGGTCGGCCCAGCCGCGCCAGCCGTTGGGGCGGGACTCGTCCGGGTCGCCGACGCCCTCGGTGAAGGAGTCGCCGATCGCGACGTACCGCGTGAAGTTCATGGTCGCCATTGTGGGACCCGGACCTCGGCGCCCGTGCTGCGGGGTAGGTTGTCGGCGTGCTCCTCTCCGACCGCGACATCCTGTCCGAGATCGAGGCGAAGCGGATCGTCATCGAGCCCTACGACGAGGCGATGATCCAGCCCTCGAGCATCGACTTCCGGCTGGACCGCTTCTTCCGGGTCTTCGAGAACCACCGCTACCCCCACATCGACCCGGCCGCGGACCAGTCGGACCTGACTCGCGAGGTGGAGCCCGCCGGCGACGAGCCGTTCATCCTGCACCCCGGCGAGTTCGTGCTCGGCTCCACCTTCGAGGTGGTGACCCTGCCCGACGACCTGGCCGCCCGGGTGGAGGGCAAGTCGTCGCTCGGCCGTCTCGGCCTGCTGACGCACGCCACGGCGGGCTTCGTCGACCCCGGGTTCAGCGGGCACGTCACCCTCGAGCTGGCCAACGTCGCCACGTTGCCGATCAAGCTCTACCCGGGCATGAAGATCGGCCAGCTCTGCTTCTTCCGGCTCTCCTCGCCGGCCGAGCACCCCTACGGCTCGGCGAAGTACGGCTCGCGCTACCAGGGCCAGCGCGGCCCCACGCCCTCGCGCTCCTACGCGAACTTCCAGCGCACCCGGATCTGACCCCTCCTCGGCGTGGTGGCTGTCCACGCGCGGGAGCCCTCTTGCCACGAGACCCCTTGAGCAGGTTAGCCTTTCCTAACTAAGGCTCCCCTAACTCAAGGATCTGCGATGAAGCGACTGCGCACGGCTGCGCTGGCACTCACCCTGGGCGCACTGGCCCTGACCGGCTGCACGACCGGGTCCACCGACAGCAAGGACGACGAAGGCTCGTCGGCCACGTCGGCCGATGCCGGCGCGTTCCCCGTGACCATCAAGCACGCCTTCGGTGAGACCACCATCGAGAAGGAGCCCAAGCGGGTGGCCACCCTGGGCTGGAGCGACCAGGACAACGCCGTCGCGCTGGGCGTCGTACCGGTGGGCGCGACCAAGCTGACCTGGGGCGGCAACGCGGCCGGGTCCTCCGACTGGTTCGACGCAGCGGTGGAGAAGACGGGCGGCAAGGCCCCGGTGCGGTACGACGACGCCGACGGCGCGCCGATCGACGACATCGCCAAGCTGTCGCCCGACGTGATCCTGGCGACGAACTCGGGCATCACCAAGCAGGAGTACGAGAAGCTCAGCAAGATCGCGCCGGTCGTCGCCTACCCCGAGGCGCCCTGGGTGACCCCGTGGCAGACCACGCTCGAGACCGTCGGCAAGGCCTGGGTCGCAGCGACGAGGCGAAGCAGGTCGCCGACGAGACGCAGGCGAAGATCGACGCCGCCAAGGAGGACCACCCCGACCTCGCCGGGAAGTCGCTGATCTTCGGCTACCTCACCACGACGGACCTCTCCACGATCGGGATCTACGCCCCGCAGGACCCACGGGTCTCCTTCATGCACGACCTCGGCCTGAAGGACGCTCCCGCGGTCGCCGGCGCGATCAAGCCCGGCGAGTTCTACGGGACCGTCTCCGCCGAGCGTGCCTCGGACCTCGGCTCCGACGTGTTCCTGACCTGGTCGGAGAACCCGAGCGACATGAAGACCTTCACCGACAACCAGCTGCTCGGGAAGATCCCGGCGATCGAGGACGGCCGTGCCTACGCGGAGGCGAACAAGGCGGTCGCCCTGGCCGTGACCAACCCGACCCCGCTGTCGGTCCCGGTCATCATCGACAAGTTCGTGCCCAAGGTGTCCGCGGCCGTCCAGGGCTCGTGACGCAGGAGTGAGCACGCTCCCGGCACCCAGCGTCCGGGCCGACCCGCCCGCCACGGCGGGCCGGCGCGGACCGGGTCTCGTCGTGCTGGTCCTGGTCGGGGCCCTCGTCGCGGTGTCGGTCGCGTCCGTGCTGATCGGGTCGCGCTCGATCCCGCCGAGCGTCGTGCTGGACGCCGACGACCCGCTCCACGGCATCGCTGCAGCGCGGATCGACCGGACCGTGCTGGGGCTCGCGGTCGGCGCCGCCCTGGGCCTCGTCGGTGCCCTGATGCAGGGCCTCACCCGCAACCCGCTGGCGGATCCCGGCATCCTCGGCATCAACGCAGGTGCGGCGTTCGCGATGGTCCTCGCGATCTCCGCCTTCGGCGTCTCCGACCTCCGCGGCTACGTGTGGTTCGCCTTCGCCGGAGCGGCCATCGCCATGGTCCTCGTCCACGGTGTCGCCTCGGTCGGGCGCGACGGGACCACGCCGATCAAGGTGGCCATCGCCGGGGCCGCGGTGACGGCAGCGCTGAGCAGCTGGACGCAGGGTGTGCTGCTCAGCGACCGCAAGACGATCGAGTCGTTCCGGCTCTGGCAGGTCGGGACGATCGGCGGCCGGGCCGGCGACGTACTCCTGATCGGCCTCCCGTTCCTCGTCCTCGGCGCGGTCCTCGGCCTGGGCTCGGTGCGCCGCCTGAACGCGCTCGCACTCGGTGACGACCTGGCGCGCGGGCTCGGTCGCCGGGTCGGGCTGGACCGGCTCGTGATCGGCGTGGCCGTGGTGCTGCTGGCCGGCGGCGCGACCGCGCTGGCGGGTCCGGTGGCGTTCGTCGGCCTGATCGTCCCGCACGCGGTGCGGGCCGTGGTGGGGCCCGACTACCGCCGGGTGCTGCCGCTCAGCCTGGGGTACGGCGCCGTGCTGGTCGTCGCCGCCGACGTGGTCGGGCGCGTCGTGCTGCCGCCGGGCGAGGTCCAGGTCGGGGTGATGACCGCGCTGGTGGGGGTGCCGTTCTTCCTGCACCTGGTGCGAAAAGGCCGGATGGGGGCGCTGTGAGCATCGTGCGCGACCTGGCCGCGGCGACCACCATCCCCTGCCCGCGAGGCCCAGGCCCGCGCCGAGGCTGTCGACGCCGTACGCCGCGCCCGCCGCGGGCCGGCGCGCCGTACGACCCTGGTGCTCGCCGGACTGACGGTCCTGCTCACGCTGGTGTTCGCGGCCCGCGTGCTGCTCGGCGACTTCATCATCACGCTGCCGGACTTCTTCCGGATCGTGACCGGCACCGACATCCCCGGGGCGAGCTACATCCTGATGGAGAGCAAGCTGCCCCGCGCGGTGCTCGGGATCCTCGTCGGGGCGGCGTTCGGCGTGGGCGGGGCGATCTTCCAGACGATCCTGCGCAACCCACTGGCCAGCCCCGACATCGTGGGCGTCAGCATCGGCGCGAGCGCCGCGGCGGTGTTCGCCATCGTGACGCTGGGCCAGCGCGGTGGCTGGGTCTCCGCCGCCGCCATCCTCGGTGCTCTCTCCATCTCCTTCCTGGTGCGGTGGCTGGTCGGGCCGTCCGCCGGGAACCGCCTCGTCCTGGTCGGCGTGGGCGTGAGCGCCGCCCTGCTCTCGATCGTGCAGTACCTCTTCACCCGGGCCGACGAGTGGGACGTGCAGCTGGTGCTGCAGTGGCTCACCGGCAGCCTCAGCCGGGTCGACTGGGCGACGGTCCGGATCCTGTCGGTGCTGCTGCTCGTGATGGTCCCGTTGCTCGTCTGGCTCGCGCGGTCTGCCCGGGTGGCCGAGCTCGGCGACGACACCGCTGCCGGGCTCGGGGTCTCGCCGCGACGCTCGGAGGCGCTGCTGCTGGTGGGGGTCCTGCTCGTGGCGCTGGGAGTGGCCGCCGCGGGGCCGATCGCCTTCGTCGCGTTCCTCGCCGGACCGATCGCGCGCTCCCTCAACGGCGGCCGCACGACCCTGGCGGGCGCCGGTCTCGTCGGCGCGGTGTCCGCCGCAGCCTGGTCTCCGAGCTCGGTGTCGAGCGCGCCCAGGTCGCCTTCATGGGCTACTGGGCGAGGGCGTCTCGATGAAGGGCTAGGCGGGCCGACCGGCTCGGCTCAGCGGACCGCCGGGATCGTCAGCACCGACGGGTACGCCGCGGAGTTGTGGATCGTCATCCCGGTCAGCGACCCGGGGAGCTGGGGCAGGGTCGGCGTCAGGTGGGGGGTGTCGAAGGCCTGGACGGCGATCCGCAGCCGGTGGCCCTTCTCGATCGAGGCTCCGGTCGGGAAGACCTCGACGTCGACGGGTTCCACGGCTCCCGTGGCGAGCGGCTTCTCGGCGGCCCTGGTGAACGGGTGGAAGGCCTGGATCAGCTTCCCGTCGAGGTAGCGGGACCTGGTGGTGTCGAGCGCGCGGTGCGAGATGACCTGCCAGCCGCCGGTCAGCCGGGTGACCTTGCCGTCGGGAGCGACGTCCTCCACGGCGACCGAGAGCATCCCGTTGCCACCGATGCTGGAGACGTAGAGCCGCGCGTTGATCGGGCCCTGGAAGCGCACCGCTGCGGCCACGGGAGCGGAGTCGAAGGTGACACCGGCGAGGTCGTTGACCCGGTTGTCGTCCAGGCACGGGTTCGGCAGCGGGTTCTGGCCCATGATGCCGGCCGTCCACTGGTTCGTGGAGCGGGTGCACAGGCCGGCCACGGGGATCGGGAGCACCTGCGCGGTGCCGGTGCTCGCCGTACCCGTCGTCAGGGCGCCGGGTGTGCCGTTGCTCGCGCTGCCGGAGAGCTTGTACGTCGCGGCGGTGCGGTCGCTGCCGACCCAGCGGCTGGTCTTGCGCCAGGCACCGGTGCCCTGCTCGTAGTAGGTCACCGGGGCGATGTCGGAGTCGAGGGTGGTGTCGCGCACGCCCTTGACGTAGTGGTCGAACCAGCGCAGCTGCAGCTCGTTGAGCGGGCCGTAGCCGGCGTTGCCGACCTCCGCGCCCGACGAGCCCTTCAGGTGGTCCCAGGGACCGATGATCATCTTGGTGGGCACGCCTCGCTTCTGCAGGCGCTCGAACAGCAACGGGGTGCCGCGCTGGAACAGGTCGAACTCGCCGCTGACCAGGAACGTCGGCACGTCGACCTTGTCGATCACGTTGATCGGTGAGCGCTCCTTGTAGAAGTCCCCGTCGTACGCCGTCTCCTCGCCGGCCAGCGCCTTGACCAGGGTCGGACCGGTGAAGGTGCCGACCGCGCCGATGTGCGAGGCGAGGGCGCCGATGCCCGACTGCGGGTCGGTGCCGGCGACGGCAGGAGGGATCAGCCCGGTGGCCGTGACCAGCCCGAGCCACAACGGCATGAAGCCCGAGTCGATCTGACCGCCCGAGGCGACCACGTCCCGGTAGACGTCCGCGGCGGGCACCTGCGGGAAGATCGCCTTGAGCCCCGCGGGCTTGCCGGCGGCCGCGAAGATCTGGCTGATGCCCATGTAGGAGGCGCCGGTCATCGCGGTGTTCCCGTTGCTCCACGGCTGCGTGTGCGCCCAGGTCATCACCTCGGACGCGTCGAGGTCCTCGCGCTTGTCGAACGCGTTCCACTGACCCTCCGACGAACCGGTGCCGCGGGCGTCGACGGTGAGCTGGGCGTAGCCACGCTTGACGAGGTACGCCGGGTCCGCGCCGGCGAGCGTCCCGCCGAACCCGCCCGCGATCACCGTCTTGTTGTAGGCGGTGATCGTGACGATGACCGGCACCTTGGCGCCGATGGGAGTGCCGTCCGCGTTGGCCGGCAGGGTCAGGTCCCCGCGCAGCTTCACCCCGTCCGACATGGGGATGGCGAGGTCCTTGGTGACGGAGGTCTGCGTGTACTGCGCGGGCCGCGGCTGCCAGGTCTGGGCGGCGGCCGCCGTGGGTGCGGTGGCGGCCTCGGCCGGCGTCGCCAGGGCCAGCGGCCCCGCGATCAGGGCACCGGCAACGGCCGGTGCGACGAGCAGACGGGCAAACGAGTGCGACGACATCTGGATCCTCCCCTGGGTCTGTCGGGAGAAACGACGGGAACTGGAACGAGTTACAGAAGGTGACCGGCGTCACGCCCTTTCCGGTCCACAACCCGTCGACGCGACCGCCGACTGCACAGGTCGATGCGTCCGCACTCGCACGTGGGCGTTCACTGGGCGACCGTCGCGACATGGGTCTGTCGCGGACAATCGTTGAGCAGGGAGGTGTCGTCTCGAGGCGTCAGGTGCTCCGCCTCGAAGGCGACGACAACCTGATCGAGCGGATGATCCGGCGCAACGAGTGGAGGGCCGTCCACCCCGGCGTCTACGTCGACCACACCGGCACGCCGACGGACGGGCAGCTGCGGATGGCGGCGGTGCTCTACGCCTGGCCGGCCGTGCTGGCCGGGGAGTCGGCGCTCGCCGCTCACGGTGCGCGAGCCGTCACGTCGCCCGGCGTCAGGGTCGCGATCGACTCGACCAGGAGGGTGCAGCCGCCCGCCGGTGTGAGCATCCTCCGCGTCGCCGACCTCGAGGCGAGAGCGATCTGGAACCGCACCCCACCGCGCCTTCGGCTCGAGGATGCTGCGTTGGACACGTCCTCACGGCTGTGGGCGACCAGCGGGGAGGCAGCGGCTGTCGCCGTGCTCGCCGATCTCTGCCAGCAGCGGCTGACGACTCCGGCCAGACTGCGCGACACGTTGGCCGGCTACCCACGGCTGCGAGGTAGGGCGTTTCTCTTCGCGGTCCTCGATGACGTGGCGACGGGGGCGTACTCGGTTCTCGAGCACCGCTACCTGACCCGAGTCGAGCGACCGCACGGTCTTCCGCGTGCTCAACGGCAGGCGTCGTTCCCGCAGGGTGCCCGGGCGGGTTTTCGCGACGTGCACTACGTCGCGCAACGCGTGGCGGTCGAGCTCGACGGGCGACTCGGACACGAGTTCGCCCTGGACCAGTGGGCCGACCTGGAGCGGGACCTCGGTGCGGCGGCGGAGGAGCAGCTGACGGTCCGACTCGGGTGGGGGCTGGTCGCCAACCCGTGCCGGCTGGCGATGCTGATGGGCGAACTGCTTCAGTCCCGGGGGTGGGCGGGACAAGCCCGCGCCTGTCCCGATTGCACGGCGACAACGGAGGATCCCCGGCACCAGGTGCCGGGGATCCTCCGTTGATGCTGTGTTCCGGTGATCGCTCAGAGGTCGAAGAGCGAGCCGCCCTCCTTGATCTCGGCGTCGGTCTTCGGCTGGTGGGCCTCGCCGGAGGAGGCCGGCTTCGGCTTCTCGTCCTGCTCGTCCTCGGCCTCGTCGGTCGACTCGGGCTCGTCGTCCGAGTCGTCAGCGTCATCCGCCGACTCGTCGGCGCTGTCACCCGCATCGGTGGACGAGTCCTCGGAGTCGGCTGAGCCGCCCTCGGCGTACTTCGCCTTGATGTCGCTCAGCGACGTGATCGGCTCGTCGTCGGACGGCTCGGCTTCCTCGTCAGCGTCGTCCTCCGCCGGTTCGACGTCGGTGTCGGCGTCGTCGGCGCTGCGGTCCACGTCCTCGTCGGTGGTGGAGTCTCCGGCGGCGTCCTCGCCGGCCTTGTCCTCCGACTCCTCGGCTTCTCCGGTCGTGGTCTCCGCCGCTGGGGCGGCCTTGGTGACCGCTTCCTCGGCGGGTGCCTCGATGTCGAAGAGCGAGCCGCCTTCGGGGATCTCGGTGCCGGGGGTGGAGGCGGTGCCGGACGACGCTGGTGCGGCGGCGGGCCTTCTCTCCTGCTCGGCAGGAGCTGTGTCCTTGTCGGGTTCGACGTCGGTGTCGGCGTCGTCGGCGCTGCGGTCCACGTCCTCGTCGGTGGTGGAGTCTCCGGCGGCGTCCTCGCCGGCCTTGTCCTCCGACTCCTCCGACTCCTCGGACTTCTCCGGCTCCTCGGTCGTGGTCTCCGCCGCTGGGGCGGCCTTGGTGACCGCTTCCTCGGCGGGTGCCTCGATGTCGAAGAGCGAGCCGCCCTCGGGGATCTCGGTGCCCGGGGTCGAGGCGGTGCCGGATGCTGCGGTTGCGGCCGGCGCCGTCGCGGGTTCGACGTCGGTGTCGGCGTCGTCCTCGCTGCGGTCCACGTCCTCGTCGGTGGTCGAGTCTCCGGCGGCGTCCTCGCCGGCCTTCGCCTCGGGCTCGGAGGGCTCGGGCTCGGGCTCGGAAACCTTGGACTCGGGCTCCGACGAGGAGTCGTCGTCACCGCCCAGGTCGAACAGCGAACCGCCGAAGTCGGTGTCGCTGCTCTCGGCCTTGGCAGCAGGCTCGGCCTTGGACTCCGTCTCGGCCTCGGCATCGGAGGCCACGGAAGCCTGGCCTCGGGCTCCGAGGAGGAGTCGTCGTCACCACCGAGGTCGAACAGCGAACCCCCACCGGCGGCCGCGGCCTTCGCCGGCTCGGGCTCGGCTTCGGGCTTCGTCTCGGGCTGGGACGCCTCGGGCTTCTCCGGCTCGTCCGAAGAGTCGTCACCGCCGAGGTCGAAGAGCGAGCCGGCAGCGGAGGCCTTCGCGGCCGGGCCGACGTCCTCGGTCTCGGTGACCGTGTCCTCGGTCTGGGTCGTGTCGCCGGCCTCGGGCTCGGCCTTGGTGGCCTCGTCGGTGGAGTCGCGCTCGATCGTCGCGGTGGCTGTTCCTCCGCCCCCACCTGTGTCCGAGCTCGCCTTGGCCTCGCTGGAGGCGGCTGCGGCCCGCTTGGCAGCGGGCTTCGACTCACCCTTGATCGAGGCGAGCAGCATCTGCGCGACGTCGAGGACCTCGACCTCCTCGCGCGCCTCGCCGTTGCTCTGGGCGGAGGTGAGCCCGTCGGAGAGCATCACGCGGCAGAACGGGCAGCCGACGGCGATCTGCTCGGCACCGGTGGCGACGGCTTCCTTCGTGCGGGTCTCGTTGATCCGGGTGCCGATGGTCTCTTCCATCCACATGCGGGCGCCTCCGGCGCCGCAGCAGAAGGAGCGCTCGGAGTTGCGCGGCATCTCGACGAACTTGGTGTCGGGCAGCACGTTGAGCAGCTCGCGCGGAGCCTCGTAGACCTGGTTGTGCCGACCCAGGTAGCACGGGTCGTGGTACGTGATCGGCCGTCGGTGCGGGCCGTCCCAGGAGGTCTCCGGGGTGCGGATCGGGGTCAGCTTCTTCTCGCGCACGAGCCGGTTCAGCAGCTGGGTGTGGTGCACGACCTCGAGCGTGATGCCGAGCTGGCTGTACTCGTTCTTCAAGGTGTTGAAGCAGTGCGCACAGGTGGAGACGACCTTCTTGACCTTCGTCTCCTTGAAGGTCGCGATGTTCTCGGCAGCCAGGCTCTGGAACACGAACTCGTTGCCCGCGCGGCGGGCGGAGTCGCCGGTGCAGGTCTCGCCGTTGCCGAGCACGGCGAAGCTGACGCCGGCCATGTCGAGCAGCTCGGCCACCGCACGCGTGGTCTTCTTGGCGCGGTCCTCGTAGGCGCCGGCGCAGCCGACCCAGAACAGCCACTCGACCTCGTCGAGGGACTCGACGTCCTCGCCGACGACCTTGACGTCGAAGGGCAGGTCCTTCGCCCAGTCCAGCCGGGCCGTGGACGACATGTTCCACGGGTTGCCCTTGTTCTCGAGGCCCTTGAACAGCCCGTTGAGCTCGGCCGGGAAGTTCGACTCGACCAGCACCTGGTAGCGGCGCATGTCGACGATGTGGTCGACGTGCTCGATGTCGACGGGGCACTGCTGCACGCACGCTCCGCAGGTCACGCAGGACCACAGCACGTCGGGGTCGATCACCCCGCTGCCGTCCTCGGGCATGTAGAACCAGTCGTCACCGGTGTCACCGATGAGCGGGCGCTGGACCTCCTTGGCCAGCGCCTCGTCGCCCTCGAGCATCGTCTCGCGCTTGCCCTCGTCGGCCAGCAGGTACGGCGTCTTCGACAGCGTGTGGTCGCGCAGCGCCATCATCATCAGCTTGGGGGAGAGCGGCTTCTCGGTGTTCCACGCGGGGCACTGGTCCTGGCACCGACCGCACTCGGTGCAGGTCGCCATGTCGAGGATGCCCTTCCAGCTGAAGTCCTCGGCGGCACCGACGCCCAGCTTGGCGTCCTCGTCGAGCTCCTCCAGGTCGTCCAGGGTCAGCGGCTTGCCGGCGTTCATCATCGGCTTCGCAGCGCCCAGAGCGACCGGGTCACGCCCGAAGAGCACGTTGAGCGGAGCCAGGAAGATGTGCAGGTGCTTGGAGTTCAGCACGAAGATCAAGAAGGCGAGCATCACGCCGATGTGCAGCAGCAGGCCGACGCCCTCGAGCACCTCGAGGGTGCTGTGGGACAGGCCGTCGAGGAGGTTGCCGATGCCGATCGAGACGAACGCGCCGTTGTCGTAGGGCAGGTTGCCCAGCGCCGAGGACGCCCCGCGGAACAGGAACATCGTCCAGATGACGTTGAAGATCATGAACAGCGTGAAGTACGCCGGACCGAGGTGCGACCCGAAGAAGCGGGACCTGCGGCCCAGGTCCTTGGGGGCGTTGCGCAGCCGGATGACGTAGAAGGTGACCAGGCCGAACAGCGCCATCACGGCGATGAAGTCCTGCAGGAAGCCGAGGATCGCCCAGTGGCCGACGATCGGGATCGCCCAGTCCAGCGGTCCCTCGCCTCCGGTGAAGAGCAGCTTCAGCAGGGAGCCGTAGGCCTCGAGGTAGACCGTGGCCAGGATGAAGAAGGCCCACATCACGAAGAAGTGCGCCGTGCCGGGCACGCTCCACCTGAGCATCTTCCGCTGGCCGAAGACCTCCACGACCTGGCGCTTGGTGGCGGCACCGAGACGTCCGGTGACGCCCTTGATGCGGTCCGGCGCGGGCTGGCCGTGGCCGATGGCGCGGGAGAGGAAGGTGACGCGCATGGCCGCCAGCGGCAGCGCGATCGCGTTCATCAGGAGGCCCAAGATCAGCACCAGAAGCACGTGTCACTCACATTCTGTCGGGCGGAGCGCCGGAGGCGCGCCACGAGCCGCCTCCGCGGGCAGACTACGGGCATCTGCTTGGCCCTGGCAGTCGGAATCAGTGTGAGAAAGGCTACCTGCGGGTAACCACGCGTCGGTCAGGGCCCGACGACTCGCGTCACCTTCCCGGCGCCGTCGAACTGCACCGACACCTTCCCGGCGGTCGAGCAGTAGCTGAAGGTGCTCCCCAGCCGACGGTCGGGCTGACCCACGGCGTTCAGCGTCGCCCAGGCGGACATCCCGGCGCGCACGCGGGAGCCGATGGTCGCCGGCGAGAGCCGGGACGAGGTGTTGGTGCAGGCGTTCGGTGCGACGCCGTAGGCCCGCTCCCACATCTGCAGGTAGGCCTCGGGCCCGCGGGACATGTCCTTGACGATGTCGTCGCCCGCCTGCATCTTCAGGTCCTGGATCCAGTCCGGGTAGAGCCCGTAGTGGGCCACGCCGTCCTTGTTGATGTCGTAGGTGCGCTGGCCGCTGACCTGCTTCTCGACCTTGACGCCGCCGAGGGTGGTGAACGGGTACGTCACCGGGTGGTTGGTCGCGGCGTCGGGTCGCGGGTCGCCCTGGGCGCCGAGGCCGTTGATGTCGGCACCGAAGCCGAAGCCCCAGTAGGTCTTCGGGTTGGTCCACGTCAGGTGGCGCTTCCACTTCTCCACGAAGCCTGCGCTGTCCCCGGCGTACGGCGTGATGAAGCCCTGCTCGTCGTAGATCCGGGGGTAGGCGTCGGGGGTCGACCAGGAGTGGCTGGACAGCACGCCGCTGTACTTCATCGAGTCGACGAGGTCGAGGGAGGCCTTGCGGGCCTTCACGCTCATGTGGTCGGGGTCGAAGAGCATGTGGCGCTGGGCGAGGCCCTTGATGGTGTGCGCACCGAGATCGGTGAGCCCGAGCGAGTTGCAGTGGTGCTTGGCCGGGTAGACCGGCAGCGAGGGCAGGGTGACCCCGGAGACCTTGGCCACGGCGCCGAACAGGGCGTCCTGGGGCAGGCTGCTGGTGTCGAGCGGGGCCGAGGCGTCCTGGTCGCGGTCGTGGATCTCCGGATCGTTCGGCTGGCAGGTCTGCATCCGCCACGCCGAGCCCGTCTCGAGCAGGTTGGCCGCGTTGACGAGGACGCCGGTGGCGCCGGTGTCACCCGCGACTCCCGACAGGGCGTTGTCGAACTTGTTGACCAGCTCCATCTGGCTGACGCCCATCGCCCGGACCTCGTCGAGCTGCTTGTCGATGCTGGCCGGCGTGCACTTCAGGTCAGGGACGCCGAGCTTCTGGGTGCAGCCGAACGGCACGGAGGTCTCGATGCCCATCACCACGGCGAGCTTGCCCTCGTTGATGACGCTCCGTGCCTGCTCGGGGGTGGTGACGATGCGGTACCACCCCTTGCCCGGACCGCCGTTCTGCGCGTCGACGTACCGCTCCAGGGCTCGCATGTCGTTGGCCTGCAGGCGGATGGAGTCCATGTCGTCGCAGGAGTTGCGCTTGAGCGGGTAGATCTCGCAGAGCTTGTTGTTCTCCACCAGCAGGTTGACCAGGATCCGCTGGCCGGCCCGCCAGGAGCGCTCCATCCACTTGTAGTAGGTGCCCTCGTGGGTGAGCGACTCCGGTGCCGGCCAGTCCTTGAACGTCGGCCAGCCGACCGGGTCGTGCGTGGCCCGGCCGGACAGGAACGCCTCCATGACGGCGCCCTTGCCGCCGGTCAGCTCGTGGTCGGGGCAGTCGCGCAGCGCCACCTCGACGCCGTACGGCGACCAGGGACGACCGCAGTGCACGTCGCCGCCGAGGAACTCGAAGGCCATCCCGTGGGTGTGGGCGTCGATGAAGCCACGGGTCTCCTGGATCTTGCTGACCCCCGAGAACGGGTTGCCGCTGACGTTGGTGCTGACCTCGGGGAAGTCGGCGCAGCCGCTGCGAAGCCGTAGCCGCAGCGGTGTGCCGGTGCTCGTCAGGGTGGCCGCCGAGGCCGTGTCCGTGAGGAACCCCTTGCCGGGGATCTGGAAGAGGAACTCGCCGTTGCGCGGTGTCGTGACCACCCAGTTCGCAGTCGCGCTCGGGCCGGGGGCGTAGCGCGCGGCCCCGGCCGAGCCGTCCAGGTAGGTCCGGGCCTTGCTGTAGAGCAGGTAGCGCCCGAGCTCCGTGGGCTTGAAGTAGAGCGGTGCCCCGGCCGTCTCTGCGCTCGCCGCGAAGGCCGGCGTGACGTCGCCGCTCAGCCAGCGACCGGTGCGCGTGGACTGCAGCCCGTAGCAGGCGTTGAACATGTTGTAGCGGTCGGTCGGCGAGGTCGCGTGGGCCGGGCTGACCGGCACGCTGGACAGCTTCGGTTCGCTCTGCGCGCGCTGGGCTGCCGCGGCCTCGACCGACCGCTGTGCCTGGTCGGGCGTGGTCGGGTCGGCCGTCTGGGCGTCGGTCACCGTGGCGCTGCGCGAGACGGAGTTCTTGGTCGCCGGGTCGTTGTGGTTGTGGCCGTCAGCCAGGCCGCCAGGGTGGACGTGCGAGCCGTCGGGGAGGTAGATCGTGTCGGAGCCCTGGGCCGCGGCCTGCGTGTTCTTCGCGTTGGCGGCGTAGGCCTTCTTGTACGCGTCCGGCTCGCCCTGGCCGGTGAGGCCCGCGAGCGCGCCGGAGGGTACGACGATCGCGGTGAGCACCGCTCCTGCGGACAGGCCGACGGCCACCACGAGACGACGGGCCGCGGGTGAGCCTCCGTGAGGCGAGCGGGTGGTGAAGCGGCGCATGAGTGTCCTTCCCGGGCACGACGGGTCGGACCGGCAACGAGCGAGGACCCGTCTCGGTCACGCCCGTGCCCGCGGACGACCCGGTCTCACTCGGCGCTGGTCTGGTCCTGGCGCGGGACGACCGTGCAGGCGACCACCGGGCACAGCGCCGAGACGGCGTACGTCGCGGCGTAGCCCCAGTGCGTGATGCTCAGTCCCGCGACCGGAGCCACCAGGGCCGCCGTGAGGTACTGCGCCGTGTTCTGCAGGCCGAGTGCCCGGCCCGACCAGTAGGAGCCGGCCCGTTCGGCCACGCTCGTGAACGCCAGCCCGTTGTCGGCCACGGTCACCGTCGAGGCGACCACCAGCAGCACGACCGCGACGGGGAGCTGCTCGGTCAGCGCCAGCAGGCCCATCGTCACGGCAGCCGCGAGTGCCACCCACCGCAGCGGGCGCACCCGCGAGCCGACCACGTCGGAGAGCTGGCCGACGGCGATCCGGCCCAGGGCGCCGAGCACGTGGGTGGACGCCACCAGGCGCGCCCGCCGCGGCGGCGGACCAGCCGCGCTCCTGCACCAGCCAGGTCAGCGAGTAGGTCCACACCAGGAACTGCGGCACGACCAGGAGCACCGAGACCCCGTGGATCCGGGCCAGGAAGCTGTCGGCCCGGTAGGGGTTCCGGGTCAGCGCCGCCGTCGCCGTGGGACGCGGAGGGTCGAGCACGATGAGCAGCACAGCGACGAAGGCCAGCGCGGTCGCGACGACCGGGACCCACAGCGCTGCGCTCACGTCGACGCGCTCGGCGACGACCGCGATCGTCGCGGCGGCGATGGCGACACCGAGCGGCTGCGCCATCTGGCGGATCCCCATCGCCAGGCCGCGACGCCGGGGCGGGAACCAGCCGACGACGATGCGCCCGCTGGCCGAGCCGGTGCAGGCAGCGAACATGCCGACGACGAACAGGGTGGCGCCGAGCAGGACGGTGTCCTGCACCTGCGTCGCGGCGGCGCCGAGGATGACGGTGCCGCCGAGGCCGGCCAGCAGCACGGTGCGCTCGCCGACGCGGTCGACCGCCAGCCCCCACAGGAACAGGGTGACCATCACCCCGGCGATCGGCATCGCAGCGAGGGTGCCTGCCTGGGTCAGGGACAGTCCACGGTCCTCCTGCAGGGACGGGATCAGGAACGCCGGGCCGTTGATGGCCACCGAGGCCCCTGCCTGCGCGGCCACACTCGCCGCGAGCATGGACCAGCGCCGCGTCGTACTGATCGAGGAGGCGTCCAGGACAGTCACCGCCTCACGCTAACGGGCCTCCGATACGTCGGGTGACGGAGCGTGCGGTGGCGGACACGGCCGCGACGAGCCGTGGCACGTCGACCTGTTCCCGGGTCTCGTAGGTGATGGCGACCCCGCCCAGGGGAGTGCCGTTGTGGTCGAGGACGGCCACGGCGACCGAGGCGAATCCGGGGGTCACCTCCCCGTCCTCGGAGGCATACCCTCGGCGCCGGGTCTCGCGGAGAACGCCCCGCAGCGCACTCAGTGCGCGCGGCCCGCGCCCGTGGCGGTCGACGAAGGCGCTCTGGTCGGGGTAGAGCGCACGCACCTGTCCCTCGGGGAGGGCGGCGAGGATCGCGCGGCCGCTCGCGGTCAGGTGCGCCGGCAGCCGTACGCCGACCTCGGTGACCAGCGGCGCCCGGCCGGGAGCGCGTTCCTCGAGCACGTAGAGGACGTCCCTGCCGTGGGGCACCGCGAGGTGCGCCGACTGACCGGTCCGGTCCACCAGCGCGGCCAGTGGACGGTGCGCGATCCGCTGCAGCGGCGCCTGCCGTGCGTAGCCGATGCCCACCTCGAAGGCGGCCACCCCGAGGCAGTACCGGCTCTCCTCGGCGACGTGGGTCACGAATCCCTGCTCGATCATGGCGTTGACCAGGTGGTAGGCCGTCGAGCGCGGCAGGTCCACCGCGGCGGCCAGTCGTTCGAGCGGCACCGGGTCCGGTTGTGCGGCCAGGAAACGCAGCACCTTCAGCGCGCGCGTCGCTGCCGGGACCTGGGTCATGAGCGAAAACCTAGTCTTTCGCCCGGTTCATGGGGGAACATGGCACGGACGGTCGGGCGTCGCAGGCGCCCCTTCCCCCGACGAGAGGCAGCCTGATGCTTCGCCGAGTCCTCACCGTGGCTGCGCTCAGCGCGGTCCTGGTCCTGTCCGTCATGGTGGCGCCGTCCCAGGCGGCCATGCCCAGCCGGGCCACGTGGCTCTCCGACACCCGGACCGCGATGTACGGCTCGCGAGCCTGGATCAACGAGCGCGTCGCCGACGGCGACAAGGGCCTGACCGTCAACCTCGACATCGACAACACCTCGCTGGCGACCTACTACGCGCGCGGCAAGGCCGTGCCGGTCACCCTGCGCTTCGCGAAGTACGCGGCCAGCAAGCACGTGCGGGTGGTCTTCAACACCGGTCGCAACCAGAAGGGCCTGGCCGGAGCCGTCCGCGAGCTGCGCAAGGCCGGCTACCCGGTCGGCGGCATCTGCGGCCGGCGGACGGGCGAGGCCTTGACGACCAGCAAGCAGCGCTGCCGCCAGGAGTTCGTCGCCAAGGGCTACACGATCATCGCCAACGTCGGGAACCGGAGCACCGACTTCGTCGGGAAGAACTACGAGCGTGCGTTCAAGCTGCCGAACTACGGCAACCGCCTGGGCTGAGGGCCTTTCAGTACTGAAGATCAGTACTGGTGGAAGAACCGCGGCAGCTGGGCGTTGGTGCCCGGGCAGGTGATGTTCATGTCCCTGCCTGCCTCCACCCACTGGCCCAGGACGCCCCGTCCGCCCTGGAACATCCGCTCCGGCCCGCACCGCCGCAAGGCCTCGGCGCGCGAGGTCTGGCCTGCCGCCCGCCACTCGGGCACGTTCAGGCGCAGGCCTCCCACGACGTGCTGCCACAGCGCCTGGGTGGAGTAGGCGCCCACCGTGAAGCCGGAGTCGGTGTAGCGCGCGGGCGGCACCGCTCACCACCGCTGCGTTGGCGGCCGTGTCGGTGCCCCAGTCGAACTCGGGGACCGGTTCCACGTCGAGCCAGATGATCGGTGACTGCAGCCCGGCCCGTTGCATGGTCGCCAGGTTGAACTTCGCCTGCTGGTAGCCGACGTTGCTCAGCGCACCGAGCTTCGTGCCGCCGTCGTACGGACCCTTGGTGCCGTGGGTCGCGAGGTCGCCCTGCTGGGGCGTGCTGATCACGGAGTACGCCGCCGCCATCAGCTTGCGGCTCTTCACCCACGCGACCTGGCTGGCCAGGCACGGGTTGGGGTGGAACCCGGGGCCGTTGGTCAGGCCGAGGACCACGAAGCGGGCGGCGTCGACCGGCATCGGGGAGCCCTGGCCCTGCTTCTGGGGAATGCCCATCCCCTTCGGGCACTGCGGCCAGCTGACGTCCCCGCCGAGGATCGGCCCGCGCGGCACCGGCGGGCTCTTCAGCCGGGGGACCTTCAGCGTCGGCGTGGTGCGGGCGGGCGCTGTGGCGGTGGGCTTCGTCGGCGTGGTGGCGCTCGGCGAGGCCGAGGGTGAGGGCGACGCGGTGGGCGCGCTCTCGGCCTGTTTCGACTTCGGCTTCAGCGGGGCCTCGCAGCCGGCGACCGCGAGGACGACGAGACACGCCAGCGGTGCGGCCAGAGCCCGGCTGATGCGCACACAACCCCCTCTGTCTCGGATCCGAGACGAACGGGCCGCCGTCGGTCTGGCCGTTCGTCGTGGCTGGACGTTGAATCGTCGCATGACCTCGCAGACAGCCACCGCGGTTTCAGTGAGTGTGGGCGCACTCTCCTTCGACGAGGTGGTCGCCGTCGCCCGGGGCGGCGCCCCGGTGCAGCTGACGGACGAGGCGCTGCACGCCATCGAGCAGGCCCGCGCCGTCGTCGACGAGCTCGCGGCCGCTCCGACCCCTGCCTACGGGATCTCCACCGGCTTCGGTGCGCTGGCGACCCGCCACATCCCCACCGAGATGCGCACCCAGCTGCAGCGGTCGCTGGTGCGGTCGCACGCTGCCGGCTCCGGCCCCGAGGTCGAGCGCGAGGTGGTGCGCGGGTTGATGCTGCTGCGCCTCTCCACGCTGGCGACCGGCCGGACCGGCGTACGACCGGTGGTGGCCGAGACGATGGCCGGGATGCTCAACGCCGGCATCACCCCGGTCGTGCACGAGTACGGCTCGCTCGGCTGCTCGGGTGACCTCGCACCGCTCTCGCACTGTGCGCTGGCACTGATCGGTGAGGGCACCGTGCGCGACGCCTCGGGCACGCTGATGCCTGCCGCCGAGGCGCTCGCCGCGGCCGGGCTCGAGCCGGTCGAGCTGGTCGCCAAGGAGGGTCTCGCGCTGATCAACGGCACCGACGGGATGCTCGGGATGCTCGTGATGGCGCTGACCGACCTGACGGTGCTGATGCGTACGGCGGACATCGCGGCGGCCATGTCCGTGGAGGGCCAGCTCGCCACCGACCGGGTCTTCGCCGCCGACCTCCAGGCGATCCGGCCGCACCCCGGCCAGGCCGACTCGGCCGCCAACCTGGTCGCGATCCTGAAGGACTCGGGTGTCGTCGCCTCCCACCGCGGCCCGGACTGCAACCGCGTCCAGGACGCCTACTCGCTCCGGTGCTCGCCGCAGGTGCACGGCGCTGCCCGGGACACCCTCGACCACTGCGCCACGGTCGCCGGCCGGGAGCTGGCGAGCGCGGTCGACAACCCCGTGGTGCTGGACGGTCGCGTCGAGTCGAACGGCAACTTCCACGGCGCCCCGGTCGCCTACGTCCTCGACTTCGCGGCCATCGTCGCCGCCGACGTCGCCTCGATCAGCGAGCGGCGTACGGACCGGTTCCTGGACAAGGCGCGCAACCACGGGCTGCCACCGTTCCTGGCCGACGACCCCGGCGTGGACAGCGGCCACATGATCGCGCAGTACACGCAGGCCGCGATCGTCTCGGAGCTGAAGCGGCTGGCCAACCCGGCGAGCGTCGACTCGATCCCGTCCAGCGCGATGCAGGAGGACCACGTCTCGATGGGCTGGTCGGCCGCACGCAAGCTGCGCCGCTCGGTCGACGGGCTGACCCGGGTGATCGCGATCGAGGTGCTCACCGCCGCGCGCGCGCTCGACCTCCGTCGTCCGCTGGAACCGTCCCCGGCCACCGGTGCGGTGATCGGCCTGCTGCGTTCCTCCGGGGTCCAGGGCCCCGGCCCCGACCGTCATCTCTCGCCCGAGATCGAGACCACCGTCGAGCTGGTCCGGTCGGGCGCCGTACTCCAAGCCGTCGAAGAAGTGATCGGAGACCTGAAGTGAACGACGAGAACCCACGCCTGCCCATCCACGCCGCCCACGGCACCGAGCTGACCGCGCGCTCGTGGCAGACCGAGGCGCCGCTGCGGATGCTGATGAACAACCTCGACCCGGAGAACGCCGAGAACCCCGCCGAGCTGGTGGTGTACGGCGGGACCGGCAAGGCCGCACGCAGCTGGGAGGCGTACGACGCGCTCGTGCGCACCCTGACCACCCTCGCCGACGACGAGACGATGCTCGTGCAGAGCGGCAAGCCGGTCGGTGTCTTCCGGACCCACGAGTGGGCGCCGCGCGTGCTGATCGCCAACTCCAACCTGGTCGGCGACTGGGCCAACTGGGAGGAGTTCCGGCGGCTCGAGGACCTCGGCCTGACGATGTACGGCCAGATGACCGCCGGCTCGTGGATCTACATCGGCACCCAGGGGATCCTGCAGGGCACCTTCGAGACCTTCGCCGCCGTCGCGGACAAGCGGTTCGGCGGCACTCTCGCCGGCACCATCACGCTCACCGCCGGGCTCGGCGGCATGGGTGGTGCCCAGCCGCTGGCCGTGACGATGAACGACGGCGTCGCGATCTGCATCGATGTCGACGACAGCCGGATCAAGCGGCGCATCGAGCACCGCTACCTCGACGTGCAGGCCGACTCGCTCGAGCACGCCGTCGAGCTCGCGATCGAGGCCCGCGACGCGAGGAAGCCCTTGTCCATCGGGGTGCTGGGCAACGCGGCGGAGATGTTCCCGGCCCTGCTCGAGCAGGACGCGCCCATCGACATCGTCACCGACCAGACCTCCGCCCACGACCCGCTGTCCTACCTTCCGGTCGGCGTCTCCTTCGCGGACTGGCACCAGGACGCCAAGCGCGACCCGGAGGGTTTCACCAAGGACGCGCAGGCCTCGATGGCCGCCCACGTGCGGGCGATGGTGGAGTTCCAGGACAAGGGCGCCGAGGTCTTCGACTACGGCAACTCGATCCGTGACGAAGCGCGCAAGGGTGGCTACGACCGGGCCTTCGAGTTCCCGGGCTTCGTCCCGGCCTACATCCGCCCGCTGTTCTGCGAGGGCAAGGGGCCGTTCCGCTGGGCCGCGCTGTCCGGCGACCCGGCCGACATCGCCGCCACCGACCGGGCGATCCTCGAGCTGTTCCCCGACAACGAGCGCCTGCACAAGTGGATCACGATGGCCGGTGAGCGGGTCGCGTTCCAGGGCCTGCCGGCACGCATCTGCTGGCTGGGGTACGGCGAGCGCCACCTCGCCGGCCTGAAGTTCAACGAGATGGTGGCCTCCGGTGAGCTCAAGGCGCCGGTCGTGATCGGCCGCGACCACCTCGACGCCGGCTCGGTCGCGTCGCCCTATCGCGAGACCGAGGCGATGCTGGACGGTTCCGACGCGATCGCCGACTGGGCGCTGCTGAACGCGCTCGTCAACACGGCGTCGGGCGCGAGCTGGGTCTCGATCCACCACGGCGGTGGGGTCGGCATGGGTCGGTCCATCCACGCCGGTCAGGTCTGCGTCGCGGACGGCACCGAGCTGGCCGCGCAGAAGATCGAGCGCGTGCTCACCAACGACCCTGGCATGGGCGTGATCCGCCACGTGGACGCCGGCTACGAGCGGGCCGTCGAGGTCGCCGAGGAGCGCGGCGTACGCGTCCCCATGTCCGAGTGCCCGAAGCGTCGACGAGGAGGCTGGAGACCCGAAGCTTCAGGCGCCGGGCGACGCGTACCAGATCGTGCGCTTCGTCCACTCTCCCGGACCGAGACGCTCGCCCGAGCACACGACGATCGCCAGCTGCGGACGCCCGTCCTTGGCGAAGTAGGCCGGCTGCGGCTTCGTCGCGTCCACCTCGACCCGACGCGTCACGCGGTAGCAGAGCCGGTGTCCTCCGCCCGCGACGACGATCCTGGTCCCTCGATGCGCCCCTGCGAGCAGCTGGTTGCCGAGTCCGGAGCCGTCGGGCCAGGTGTGGGCGTTGAGCAGGACGTTGCCGTGACGGTCGCCGGGCCAGACGTCCTGGTCGGGGTCGAAGGCGAACTCCCTCTTGCCCGCGTCGCTGAGCGGTGGCACGCCGGGCACGCCGTTCGCGTCGCGCGGAATGCTGACCACGGGTCGGCGGTCGGTCACGCCACGGACGGTGAGTGTCTGCGGCGTGAAGGGCTTCGCCCGGGAGCACGGCGCCGCGCTGGGAGCGGGCGTCGGCGTGGGCTCTGCTGCCCTGGTCGGCAGGGCCGAGGGCGACGAGGCGCTCGGCTGCTTCGAACCCGCGACGTCGCGGGCCGCGTACCAGGCGAGTCCGGCCACGGCCAGCAGCACGACCACACCCGCGATCAAGCCCAGTCGCTTCATGTCGTCGCACCTCCACCGGAACAGTAGTGGTCAGGGTAGGCGTCAGCCGGATGGCGCGAGACGCAATCGTGCCAGCGCTGCCTCAGACGTGTGGTGAGGCGAACCAGACCGTCCGGGTCGCCCAGTTCCTGGGACCCAGGCGGGGCCCGGAGCACACGACGATGGCCAGCTGGGGCCTGCCCCGGCGTGCGTAGTAGTCCCAGTACGGCTTGTCCGCAGGTACGACGACGCGCTTGGTGACGCGGTAGCAGAGAAAGGTCTTGTCGACGCCGTGCGCGACGATCCGGCCTCCTGGATGCAGTCCCGCGAGGAGCTTGTTGCCGAGCGCCCGGCCGTGGGGCCAGGTGTGAGCGTTCAGCAGGACGTTGCCGCGTGCGTCCCCGGGACGTGTGCCCTGCGCGCGGTCCCAGGCGAAGACGTTCTTGCCCTGGTTGTTCAGCGGCGGTGTGCCGGGGATCCCGAGGGCGTCCCGCGGTGGCGTCATGACCGGAGCCCGCCGGATCACGCCTGCCACCGAGATCGCGACCGAGTCGAAGGGGTGCGCCTCCGCTGTGCACCTCGGCCTCATGCGCAGCAACGTCGCGGCGTGGATGGTCTGCGGGACCGGTGGGGGTGCTGCCACCACCGTCGCCGGCGGCGCCGGATGACCGTCCTCGGGTCGGGTCACCGTCGCCCCCACCACCCCGACCAGCAGGGACGCCCCGGCGACCGTGACGAGGGCAAACCGGGTCATGGGTCGAACCGCCGCTCATCCCGCGGCCGCGCGGATGAGCCCCACCCCGAGACCATTGCCTCACCTCGGGACCAGCCTAGGGCCAGACGTGCCCGAGGTCACCAATTCCGAGACGCCGAAGATCCGTAGTTGCGGGCGACCTCAGCGCCGGCGGAACCTGCGTCGTCTCGGCTCGGCCGCGACAGCGTCCGCCTTCTTCCTGCTCCGGACCGCCCGGCGCTCACGCCAGCGCGCGACCTCGGTGTCCACGTCGCGGGTCGGCGTGACCACCGGGGGGCCGCCCTGCAGCTGTCGCCGGGCCTCGACCACCCGACGGTTGAACTCCTCGACCTGCTCGCGCACCTGCTTCTCCGAGCCCTCGCGGTCCAGGCGCGAGTCGAGCTCTGCGTCGTCCTTGCGCAGCTGCAGGGCGGCAGGGAGGACGCCGGTGATCTGCTCCCGCTCGATCAGCTTCTTCAACCACCAGTCGCGGTCGTCCGGTGAGCCGAGGTCGCCGAGCGGCTTGCCCTGACCCGGCAGGTTGTCGAACTCGCCACGCTCCATCGCGCGCTGGATCTGGAGGTCCACCCAGCGGGCCTGGTGCTGGATCCGGGCGGCCGCGGCCGCGTTCCCGGTGCGGGGGTCGCTCTCCTGCTCGCTCTCAGGCCTGCTGCTCACCTCATCCAGAATACAAACCGGAGAAAGAGCCGGCGATGACTTTGCTGCCTGTCCCGGGTCAACCGATGGGAGGAGGGTGAGGTCATGGAGATCTTCGCGACGGGGCTGGGCCTCGGTGAGTCACCGCGCTGGCACGAGGACCGGCTGTGGGTGTGCGACTGGGTGGCCGGCGAGGTGCTCTCCTTCGACGAGTCGGGGTCGCGCCGCGTCGAGCTCGCGATGAGTGGACTGCCCTTCTCGGTCGACTGGTTGCCCGACGGGCGGACGGTGCTGACCTCGTCCGAGGGCGTGGTGACCGCCGATGCGGACGGTGCGCTGACGGCGTACGGCGCGAGCGGCCAGGGCTGGAACGAGATCGTGGTCGACGCGCGCGGCAACACCTTCGTCAACGAGGTCGGGTTCGACCTGATGTCCGGTGAGGAGCCTCGTTCCGGCACGGTGTGGGTGGTCCGGCCGGACGGGTCGTCGACCGAGGTGGCCCGCGAGGTCTGGTTCCCCAACGGGATGGCGGTCACCGACGACGGCAGCACGCTGATCGTCGCCGAGTCCTACGGGCACTGCCTGACTGCGTTCGAGATCGGCCCCGACGGCTCGCTGTCAGGTCGGCGCGTGTGGGCTGACCTGGGCGACGCCGCCCCGGACGGGATCTGCGTGGATGCCGAGGGCGCGGTCTGGTACGCCGACGTGCCCCACCGCCGCTGCGTCCGCGTCGCCGAGGGCGGCGAGGTGCTCGAGGTCGTCGAGGTCGACCGCGGCTGTTTCGCCTGCATGCTCGGGGGATCCGACGGCCGCACGCTGTTCGTGGTGGCAGCCGCATGGGGTGGCACCAGCGGGATCGGCGCCGGCGAGCGGACGGGCCAGGTGCTCACCCACCGGGCGCCCGCGCCGCACGCGGGTCGACCGTAGGGCCCGCCGCGAGTAACTTGCGAAGTCAGTCGTGAAGGACGGTGATGGCCATGGACATGTTCCTGAAGATCGACGACCTGGTGGGGGAGTCGCAGGACAAGCAGCACGCCGGGGAGATCGACGTGCTGGCCTGGTCCTTCGGTGAGTCCAACAGCAGCCCCCCGCATGCCGGGGGAGGCGGTGGCGCCGGCAAGGTCAGCGTGCAGGACCTGAGCATCACCAAGCACACCGACAAGAGCTCGCCTGCGCTGCTGCTGGCGGGCGCCAACGGCAAGCACTTCAGGACCGCGAGGCTCACGGTGCGCAGGGCCGGTGACCGGCCGATCGACTACCTCGTCGTGGAGCTCAGCGACGTGCTCGTCAGCTCGGTCAGCGTCAGCGGCTCGGGCGGCGAGGACCGGCTGACGGAGAACGTCACGCTGCACTTCGAGAAGTTCCGCTACACCTACACACCCCAGAAGGCCGACGGATCGGCGGACACGGCCGTGTCGATGGGCTGGGACCTGGCTGCGAACAAGGCGTTCTGAGCAGGCCTCACCACCAGCCCTGCCGACGCGCCCAGCGCAGCAGCAGGAAGCTCATCACGGCCATGATCAGCAGGACGATCCCGAGCTCCACCCGGTTCTCCCGGAGCGACACGATCATGTTCATCCCCTCGATCGACGCGATCGCGGTGATCGGCAGCGTGACCGCGGCGATCACCGCCAGTCGCTCCATGGCCATCGTCATCTTGGTGTTGACCTTGGTCTGGTAGAGCTCGATCACGCCGAACAGGAAGTGCGACTCGCCGTCGGCGATGGACCGGATCCGCTGGAACTGGTCGGCCAGGTCGTTCATGTAGCCCCGCGCCTCCTCGTCCGGCAACCGCGCCAGGCCGGCCAGCCGGGCCCAGACGTCACTGCACTGCGCGGCCATCGTGCGGGTGGTGATCAGCTCGTGGCGGATCAGGAACATCCGCTCGAGCAGCTCCTCGGGGTCCTTGAGCCGGGAGTCCATCACGTGCCGCTCCAGCCCGGGCAGCTTCTCCGCGACCTGGGTGATCATCTGGCGCTGACGGCGCGCCACCGCCGACGTCACGGCGAAGGACAGCTCGTGCGGCGTCGACGGACGGAACCTCCCGGACTGGATCCGCCGCAGGACCGCCTCGGTCTCGACGAGGGCCTCCTGAGGTCGACCACGGGGTTCAGCGGTCCGTGCACCGTCACCAGGAAGTCGCGCCCGATGATCTGGTCGAGCTCGAGCAGGTGCACGTGCCCGGCGTCGCCGAGCAGCGGTGACTGGGTGGTGACGAACACGTGGTCGGCGTACGCGTGCGCCGTCGGCACGTGGTTGCGTGACCGGCACGCGTCGAGCACCATCTCGTGGCAGCCCAGACTTCGCAGGTAGTCCTCTGCCTCGTCGCTCCACTCGGGGATGTCCACCCAGGAGAAGCCACTCGCCGGGGAGCCGAGGCCGTCGTCTGGCCCCAGAACCCGGATGCCGCTCTGATCGACGTGCCGGAGGTCCATGAGGTCATGATCGACCTTTCCCGCCCTCGGGTGAAGGGACCGGCAAGGGTCAGTCCGCGAACGCACCCTTGGGTACGACGAACAGGCTGGCCGCCGCGATCAGGGCCGTCAGCGAGCAGACCGCCCACACGGTGATGTAGCCCGACAGCGGGGCATGGCCCGCTTCTGCGTCCGCGATCGAGCCGGTCGAGGCGAGCGCGATCGCGAAGATGCTCGACGCGATGGCACCACCGATCGTCTTGGTGGTGTTGGTCATGCCGGTGACGAAGCCGGTGCGGTCCTCCGGCGCCGCGGCGGCGGCCGCAGCGGGGAGCGCGGCCACGAGCGCCCCCGACCCGATGCCGGCGATGGCCATGTTGGCGAGGGTCTGCCCGGTCGAGTCGTGGAGCGGGATGAACAGGCCGTAGCCGAGCGCGACGAGCAGACAGGCCGCGAGCATCGCCCCGCGGGTGCCGATCAGCCGACTGACGAACGGCAGTGAGAGCGCACCGATGACGAGCGAGATCACGTAGACGGCGATCAGCGTGGACACGAAGCCCGCCGAGGCGCCGAGCCCGTAGCCGGTCTCCGCGGGGTCCGTGCGGGCGAACGTGGACAGCGGGATCTGGGCGCCGAGCACCGACATGCCGAACAGGAACGCGGTCAGCTGCACCGGCCACTGGGCACTCGTCGCCAGCAGGCGGACGTCGATCAGCGGCTCCGCGACGCCGAGCTCGAACCGCGCGAACGGCCACAGCGAGAGGAAGCCGAGGACGAGCACCGCCCACGGCACCACGGAGCCGGGGCCCTGCAGCCGGACGAGGATCAGGCCGCCCATCACCAGCCCGATCGACAGGGAGACCAGCGCGAACCCCTTCAGGTCCAGGCGTCCGGACGCCACCGGCGGCGTGCTCGCGACGCCGAACCAGATCACCACGAAGCACAGCGTCACGGCGACGGCCGGCAGGCAGAGCAGTGCGGTCATGCCGATGGACTCGACGAGGGCGCCGCTGGTGACGGCACCGGCGATCACACCGAGCTCCAGGGCGGCGACCAGCAGTGCCGCCGCGCGGCGGGTCAGGCGTCCCTGAGCCCCGGAGCCCGCCGAGCGGCGGTGCACGATGCTGACCTCGAGGGGCAGCCAGACGACGTAGAAGCCCTGGATGGCCCACGCGATCAGGAACAACGTGAAGGTGGGTGCGAAGGCCAGGGCCCACGAGGCGAGAGCGGTCACGGCCGTGGAGATCAGCAGCACCTGCTTGTGGCCGATCAGGTCGCCGAGCCGGGCGAGCACGGGGACCACCAGGGCGGAGACCACCAGCTGTGCTGCCTCGAACCAGTTGACGTCCGCGTCCTGGATCGAGAGGTGGTCCGCGATGTCGCTGAAGATCGGCGTGTAGAAGCCCTGCAGGATGCCGCTGGCGATCTCGACGCAGACCAGGAACCCGACGATCGTGGCCAGGCCCGGCACCACGCCCGGGTGTCGACCCGGAACGGGTTCGGTGGTGGTGGTCATGCGATGTCCCTCATGCGGGGCCTCTCGTTCGGGCAGCGCTCATTCCGGCAGCCTCTCGATCAGGCGGGTGTACCACCGCACGCCGTCGAGCCAGTCGTCCACGCCGATGTGCTCGTCGTAGCTGTGGATGCTCTCGCGCTGCGCCTTGGTCATCCGGAACGGCGTGAACCGGTAGACCCGTGGGCAGATCGCCGTGAAGTAGCGGGAGTCGGTGGCGGCCATCATCACGTAGGGCGTCGGCACCGCGTCCGCGAAGAGCTCACCGATCGTCGAGGTCAGCAGCTCGAAGGCGGCGTCTCTCGTGGGGGAGACCGGGCTCGGCTCGTTCGCGTCGAGCACCTCGAGCCGGATCGAGTCGTCCGCGATCGCCTTGCGCACGTGCTCGGTCGCCGAGGCGACGGTGTCACCGACGAGGATGCGCAGGTTGACCGCGGCCGTGGCGCTCGAGGCGATGACGTTGTGCGCGGGCGAGCCGGACAGGGTGGTGACAGCCATCGTCGTACGCACCAGGGCCGCGGGCTCGGCGCCGGCCGCCAGGAGCGCTCGCTTGAGGAGCGGCTGGACCCGTCGGGCGTTGGCGAACAGCGGCCGCAACGGCGCGGGGACGTGCGGTGCCATCCGGGCGAACATCTCGATCGTCGGCTCGGGCAGCGAGGCGGAGAACTGCCGCTTCTCCAGGCGTACGACGGCGCGCGCGATCCTCGCGGTCGGCCCGCCCGGAGCCGGTGTCGACGAGTGCCCGCCACGGCCCTCGGCACGGAGCTCGATGGTGGTCGTGCCCTTCTCCGAGACACCGACCACCCCCAGCGGCGGCTGCACACCGGGGAAGGCCTGGTGTGCGATCGCCCCGCCCTCGTCGAGCACGAACCAGGGCGAGACCCCGCGCGAACGGAGCTCCTCGACGGCCGCGGGTGCGTCGGGTCCGGACACCTCCTCGCGCGCCCCGAAGGAGAGCCACACGTCGCGCGGCGGGACGAACCCGTCGGCGAGCAGGCGCTCGACGGCCGTGCAGATCCCGACGAGCGATCCCTTGTCGTCGAGGGTGCCCCGACCCCAGATGGCGCCGTCGTGGATCTCGGCGCCGAAGGGTGGGTGCTGCCACGGGGCCGACTCGTCGATCGGCACCACGTCGATGTGGGCCATCAGCACGACCGGATCCGCGGCGGACCGGCCCTCCCAGTGGAAGAGCAGCGAGTGCTCGAGGATGCGGGTGCAGGTCAGGTGCTCGTGCAGGAGCGGGAACGACGCGGCGAGGAGATCGACGAACTCCACGAAGGGGTCGGCCTCGATGGCGGCCTCGTCGGCGTACGAGACGGTCGGGACCCGGATCAGTGCACGGAACCGCTCGATGTCGTCGTCGTTCACCTCGGCCACGGGCAGCACGCTAGACCTCGGCGGCCGCGCCGGGCACCCGCCCCGGGCCGAGACGACCGAAGGACCCCGGCCCACAGGGGTCCGGAGTCCTTCGTTCGTGCTCAGTGCGCCCGGCTCGTCGGCCGGACGCGCCTACTAGTACACGCGGCGGCGGGTACCGCCGATCGGCACGAGGTTCAGGATCAACCCGACGATGAGCAGGATGGCTCCGATCGTGGTGAGGATCGGAATGCTGGCCACCAGGCCGATGATCAGCAAGATAAGTCCCAGGACGATCATGTCCCGTCTCCCTTCGTTATGACGCCGGGTGTGCCCTGCGTCAGGGCATCAGTGCCCGAAGGGCGAGGTTTTGAAACGCTTCGCGATTCGGCCATGTCTCGGATTCGAGACGTGTGGCACGGTCCGGTGCTGGCGCGGCAGCGGTCGATTCGGTGGACTGGGGACATGCCCGTCCGCCGATCGTCCGCCTCAGCCGCCCCAGGTGCCGCGGTGCACGACCTCGGCCTCCGCCTTCCGTGGTCGACGGGTGGGCGACCCGGCAGCACCCGGACTCGCGGCGGCGTGGCCGATCGTGATGGCTCCGACCGGCTTGAACACCTCCGGGATGGCGAAGGCCTCGCGGACGTCGGTCAGCCTGGTCGGTGGGATCCCGAAGAAGCAGGAGCCGAGGCCTTCGTCCACCGCGGTCTGCAGGATCAGCAGCGAGGCCATCGCGGCGTCCATGTGCCAGAACGGCACCGGCCAGCGTTGCTCGTCGCGGTCGGTCCAGCCCTTGTCGGCCTCGGCGTAGCGGCCGAGGTAGGCGGACTTGTTCGAGCACGGCAGCACCACGACGGGAGCACGCATCATGCCGTCGAGCCACTCGTCGGGGTGGTCGAGGTCGTCGGCGGTGGCGGCCCAGTAGCGGCGTACGTCCTCGGGGGTGTCGAGGACCAGGAAGGCCCAGCCCTGGCTGAAGCCGGCGCTCGGGGCCCGGGTCGCGTTGTGCAGCGCGCGCTCGACGACGGCCGGGTCGACCGGGTCGGATGTGTAGCTGCGGACCATCTTGCGCCGGCGTACGACGTCCTGGAACTCCATGGCTGCTCATTATCGGCAACGACATGCCTGAGCCCGCCACCGACTTCGAGGGGATGTGGCGCGACCTGGCGCCCCTGGGTCGTTCCTCCGCGAGCGGCGGCTACTTCCGCCAGCCGTTCACCACCGTCGAGTCGGAGCTCCGCGACTGGTTCCTGGAGGAGTGCCGCGTCCGAGATCTCGAGGTCGAGCCGGACGGGAACGGGAACCTCCTGGCGACCTGGATAGTCCGAGACGTTTCGCAGGTCGACACGCCGAACGAGCCTGCCGAACGTCTCGGACTATCCGTCCTCGTCGGCTCCCACCTCGACTCGGTCCTCGACGGCGGGGCGTACGACGGACCGCTGGGCGTGGTCAGCTCGCTCGCGGCGATCGACCTGCTCCGGGAGCGAGGAGTCACCCCGAACCGGCCAGTCGTCGTGGGCGCCTTCGCCGAGGAGGAGGGCTCGCGCTTCGGCCTGGCGTGCCTGGGCTCGCGGCTCGCCACCGGGATCACCTCCCCGGACCAGGCGAAGGAGCTGCGGGACCGCGACGGCGTACCCCTGCTCGACGCGATGGCCTCCGCCGGGCTGTGGCCGGAGCTCGGCCGGGCCTCGTGGCTGGACCGCATCGGCTGCTTCCTCGAGCTGCACGTCGAGCAGGGGCGCGACCTCGTCGACCGGGACGCGCCGGTGGGTCTGGCGACCGGGATCTGGCCGCACGGGCGCTACCGCTTCGACTTCACCGGCGAGGCCAACCATGCGGGGACGACGCGGATGGAGGACCGGCACGACCCGATGCTCAGCTACGCGATGACGGCGCTGGCCGCGGGCAAGGAGGCGAGGCTCACCGACCAGCGCGCCACCTTCGGCCGCATCGACGTCGCGCCCAACGGCACCAACGCGATCCCGTCGCGCGTGACCGCGTGGCTCGACGCCCGCTGCGACAGCGACGAGTCGCTCACCGAGCTCGTCGCCGAGATCGCACGCCTCGGCACCGAGCGCGCGGGCCTCGACGGCACCCGGCTCGAGGTGACGCCCGAGTCGGTCTCCGGAGCGGTCTCCTTCGACCCCGCCCTCACCGGGCGACTGCGTGCCGGGCTCGCCGACCGCTGGGGCGAGGTCCCGGTGATCCCGACGATGGCCGGTCACGACGCCGGCATCCTCGCGGCGGCGGGTGTGCCGACGGCGATGATGTTCGTCCGCAACCCCACCGGCATCTCCCACTCGCCGGCCGAGTACGCCGAGACGGCCGACTGCCTCGCCGGCGCCGAGGCACTGGCCGACGCCCTGGAGGTGCTGGTCACGTGAGCACCATCCGGCTGGAGCACGCCCTGCTCGATGACGGCGTCGCGGACGACGTACTCCTCGAGGTGGGGGACGGAACCATCAACTCCGTGCGACTTCACGGGCAATCCATGGCGTCTTCGGGTGTTGCAACGACCGAACCAGCCATGGATACCCGGTTAACCGGGTATCCCGACACCACTCCCGACACCACCCCCGGCCTCACCCTCCCAGGCCTCGCGAACTGCCACTCGCACGCGTTCCACCGGGCGCTGCGGGGGCGGACACAGACGGAGCGGGGGTCGTTCTGGACCTGGCGCGAGCAGATGTACGCCGTCGCGGCGGAGCTCACCCCGGACTCCTACTTCGAGCTGGCCCGCGAGACCTATGCCGAGATGCGCGACACCGGGATCACGGCGGTCGGCGAGTTCCACTACCTGCACCACCAGCCGGACGGGACGCCGTACGACGATCCCAACGAGATGGGCAAGGCGCTCCTCGCAGCGGCCGACGAGGCCGGGATCCGGATCCGGCTGCTCGACACCTGCTATCTCGCGGCCGGCTTCGGGCGCGAGCCCGAGGGCGTGCAGGTGCGCTACTCCGACGGGGACGCCCACGCCTGGGCGGAGCGGCTCGCCGCGTTCGACGACCCGCGGGTGGGTGCGGCCATCCACTCGGTGCGCGCCGTCCCGCGCGACCAGCTGAAGGTGGTCGTGGAGGCCGCCGAGGGGCTGCCGCTGCACGTCCACCTCTCCGAGCAGGTGGCCGAGAACGAAGCGTGCCTCGCGGCCACGGGCCTGACTCCCACGCAGCTGCTCGCGGAGGCAGGTGCGCTGGGTCCGCTCACGACTGCGGTGCACGCCACCCACCTCACCGACGACGACATCAGGTTGCTCGGCGAGAGCCACACCAACGTCTGCTTCTGCCCCACGACCGAGCGCGACCTCGCCGACGGGATCGGCCCGGCCCGGCGGTTGCACGACGCGGGAGCGACGTTGACGCTGGGCTCTGACAGTCATGCGGTGATCGACCTGTTCGAGGAGATGCGTGCGGTGGAGATGCACGAACGGCTCGCGTCCCAGCAGCGCGGACACTGGTCCGCCCTCGAGCTGCTCGCCGCGGCGACGTACGACGGGCACCGCTCGCTCGGCTTCGGCGACGCCGGCCGGATCGCCGAGGGACAGCGGGCCGACCTGGTGGCGGTCGACCTCGACAGCGTCCGCACCCGAGGGGCCGGCGCGACGCCCGAGACGCTGGTCTTCGCCGCCACCTCCGCCGACGCCCAGGTCGTGTGCCCCGCGACGCGCCCTGGCGCGTCCTCAGACACACGACCCGAGGGGGACCGGTGACCAGCCTGCTGCTCACCGGCATCACCGAGCTGGTCACGAACGACCCCGACGCACGACGGCACGCCGCTCGGCGTGGTCGAGGACGCCGCCGTGGTGATCGAGGGCCACCGGGTCGCCTGGGTCGGGCCGCGCGTGTCCGCTCCGGATGCCGACGCCGTGCGCGACCTCGGTGGCCGAGCGGTGCTCCCCGGGTTCGTCGACTCCCACTCGCACCTCGTCTTCGCCGGCGACCGGTCTGCGGAGTTCGCCGCCCGGATGGCCGGCGAGAGCTACACCGGAGGCGGCATCCGCACCACCGTCGCCGCCACCCGCGCGGCGACCGACGAGCAGCTGACCGCCAACGTCGCGCGTCACGTCGCGGAGATGAAGCGGCAGGGCACCACGACCGTCGAGATCAAGAGCGGCTACGGGCTCAGCGTGCTCGACGAGGCGCGCAGCCTCGCCGTCGCCCGACAGTTCACCGACGAGACCACCTTCCTCGGTGCCCACGTCGTGCCGCCGGAGTACGCCGAGAACCCGGCCGGCTACGTCGAGCTCGTGACCGGCCCGATGCTGGACGCCGCGGCGCCGCACGCGCGCTGGATCGACGTCTTCTGCGAGCGGGGTGCCTTCGACGCAGACCAGGCACGGACGATCCTCCGGGCCGGTGCCGCGCGCGGGTTGAAGGGACGCCTGCACGCCAACCAGCTCGGCCAGGGTCCCGGAGTACAGCTCGCCTGCGAGCTCGGGCTGACCGCGGTCGACCACTGCACGTACCTGGACACCGCCGACGTGGCCGCGCTCGAGGAGAGCGGCACCATCGCGACCCTGCTTCCGGGCGTCGAGTTCAGCACCCGTTCGCCGTACCCGGACGCCCGTGGGCTGATCGACGCCGGCGTGACGGTCGCGTTGGCCTCCGACTGCAACCCCGGCTCCTGCTACACGTCGTCGATGCCGCTGTGCGTGGCGCTCGCCGTGCGCGAGATGCGGATGACCCCGGCCGAGGCGCTGTGGTCGGCCACGGCGGGCGGCGCGCGGGCGCTGGGTCGCGACGACGTCGGGATCGCTGGCTCCCGGGAAACGCGCCCACCTCACCGTGCTGGAGGCGCCGTCCCACCTGCACCTCGCCTACCGGCCCGGAGTGCCGCTCGTGGCCGAGGTGCTGGCGTAGGCGCGTGCGTCGGGCTCGTTTCGGTGCGGTCACGAACCGGTCCCGGTCCCCTCCGGCCATGTCCGGCCGATGAGACGGGTGGGACAATGCCCACACGACCGTCCTCCGCCCAGCGAGGCCCGTCACCCCACAGCAGCAAGATTTCGGGAGGGACCCACATGCGCTCCACCAGAATTTTCTCCGCCGTCCTCGTCGTGGGGGCCCTGGCCCTCAGCGGCTGCGGCTCCGACTCCCTGGACAACGGCAGCAAGTCCAGCGCGAGCAAGGCCGACACCACCGTCGACAAGGCCGCCGCTGCCATGGTGCCCAAGGCGATCGCCGACAAGGGAACGCTGACGGTCGGCACCGACGCCACCTACGCGCCCAACGAGTTCCTGGCCGGCGACGGGAAGACCATCCAGGGCTTCGACATCGACCTGTTCACCGCCGTGGCCAGCAAGCTCGGCCTCAAGGCCGAGTTCGTGCCTGCCAAGTTCGACTCGATCATCACCGGTGTCCAGGGTTCGAAGTACGACGTCGGCGTCTCCAGCTTCACCGTGAACGCCGATCGGGAGAAGCAGGCGACCATGGTCAGCTACTTCAACGCCGGCACGCAGTGGGCGACCGCCAAGGGCAACCCGAAGAACGTCGACCCGGACAAGCCGTGCGGCCTCACCGTGGCGGTGCAGAAGGGCACCGTGCAGCAGGAGGAGGACCTCCCACCCAAGGAGGCCGCCTGCAAGAAGGCCGGCAAGCCGGTGAAGGTCCTCGTCTACGAGGGCCAGGACGCGGCCACCGCCTCCGTCGTCTCGAACAAGGCCGACGCCATGCTGGCGGACTCGCCCATCGTCGCCTACGCCGTCGAGCAGTCGAAGGGCAAGCTCGAGCCGGCCGGCGACATCTACGACGCGGCCCCCTACGGCTACGTCCTCCCCAAGGACGGCGCCAAGATGGGTGACGCGATCGTGGCGGCGCAAGGCGCACCCCGGCACCCCCTCTGGTGCAGCCCGATTCGATTGGGCAGGATCGGGCACCAGACGTGTACGGCGCGACGGCGCGTCGCACGATCACAGAGGAGGAACCGCATGACCACTCCCACGGACGAGCCACTCGGCGACGACGAGATTGAGACCACCACCGGTGGCGGCGCCACCGGGCCCGCGGGCGACGCGGACGGCACCGACGGCGGCGACGCGGACGGCACCGACGGAAGCGACGGCGACGGCACCGACGGCGACTCGACCGACGCCTCGGACGGCGACGCCGACGGCACCGATGGCGGCGACGCGGACGGCACCGACGGCGGCGACGCCGACGGCACGGACGGTGACGGCACGGACGGCTCCGACGGTGACGCCAGCGACGGTGACTCCACCGACAGCACCGACGGCGACGCCACGGACGGCTGAGTGGAAGCCCTCCAGCTGCTGAGCGGGGACGCCCAGGACTTCGTCGAGAAGGTCTGGGCGTCCCACGTTCACCTCCACCAGGGTGACCCCGCCGCGCTGGTCGGGCTGCTCTCGTTCGACGACGTCGACCAGCTGCTGACCTCGACGGCGATCCGCACCCCGGCGGTGCGGGTGGCCCAGGACGGGTCGGTGCTGCCGGCCTCGCGCTACACCCGCAGCGGCGCCAGCCTGGCCGGCCAGCCGTTGACCGGGCTGGTGGACCCGCGCAAGGTGATCGACCTGTTCGAGGGTGGCGCGACCGTCGTGCTCCAGGGGCTGCACCGCTACTGGCCGCCCCTGATGACCCTCGTCGCCGAGCTGGAGCTCGCGCTGGGCCACCCGTGCCAGGCCAACGCCTACCTGACGCCCCCCGGCTCGCAGGGCTTCGCGGTGCACAGCGACAGCCACGACGTGTTCGTCTTCCAGACCCACGGCTCGAAGCAGTGGGAGGTGCACCCGGCACCGGGTGACGTGGCGGGCGAGGTCCGTGAGGTGCTGCTCGAGCCGGGACTCAGCATGTACCTCCCCACCGGCACGCCGCATGCCGCACGCGCGCAGGACACCGTGTCGCTGCACGTCACGATCGGCATCAACCAGCTCACCTGGCGCACCCTGCTCGACCGGGCCGTGAGCAGGACGATGGGTGAGGTCGATGCCGACGCCCATCTCCCCGCCGGCTACCTCGAGACACCCGGTCTGCTGGCCGAGGGGCTGGCGGACCGGCTGCGCCGGCTCGCAGACGCGTTGACCGAGGTCGACGTTGCCGACCTCGCGGACACGCAGACCCGCAGCTTCCTCGAGAAGCGCAACCCCCAGCTCCGTGGCAGCCTCGTCGACCGCATGCAGCTCGACGAGATCACCGCCGAGACCCGGCTGCGCCGGAGGCCCGGCAAGCCGTGCGTCCTGCGACCGGACGGCGACCGGCTGCACGTGCTGCTCGGCGACCGTCGGCTGACGATGCCGGCGCGGGTGACGGACGCGGTCGAGCGGGCTCGCTCCCTCGACGAGCTCACCCCTGCCGACCTCGGGCTGGACACCGCCTCGTGCCTGGTGCTCGCGCGTCGCCTGGTCCGCGAGGGACTCCTCGAGGTCGTCCGCTGACTGCCACCGGCGCCCGTGACTTCCGGTGCTCGGCCGCCGCGGAGGCTCGCCTGGACGAGCTCGCCGGGACCGCCACGCACCTGACCGCGTTCCTGCTGGTCGAGCACCACGGGCCCTGGGGGAGCTCCGTGCTGCGCGAGAGCCGGCTGCCGGAGGCGGTCCGGACGCACCTCGGCCGACACAAGAACATCAAGGTGATGCTGGCCAGGCGGCACCTCAAGGCTCACCGGGAGCCCGACTTCGAGGTGTTCGTCTGCTTCCCTGCCCGGCAGCTGCTGCTCAGGCGCACGGTGCGCGACCACGCCGAGCTGCTCGACGTCGACGTGGACGCGATCGCGCGCGGAGAGGTGCCTGACTGGGACGTGTTCGAGGGCCCGCTGTTCGGCGTGTGCACCCATGGCCGCCACGACGCCTGCTGCGCCGAGCGGGGCAGACCCGTCGCCGCCGCGCTGACGGCGTCACACCCTGCCCAGACCTGGGAGGTCTCGCACGTCGGTGGCGACCGGTTCGCGGCCAACGTCCTGGCGCTGCCCGAAGGGCTCTACTACGGACGGATGGATCCCGGGACGGCCAGCCAGGTGGCGACGCTGCACGAGGCCGGGCGGGTCGACATCGACCGGCTGCGCGGCCGCGCGTCGTACCCGATGCACGTGCAGTACGCCGAGATCGCGCTGCGCCGCCACCTCGAGGAGGACCGCCTCGACGCGGTGCGGCTGGTCCGTCGGCAGGGGTCGACCAGCGTGTTCCGGTGCCGGGACAGCGACTGGGCCGTGACCGTGCGCCGGGAGACGCGTGGCGAGGGACGTCTGACCTGTGGAGTCGAGCGGCTCAACCCGCTGCCGGCGCACGAGGTGGTCTCGCTCCGCCAGATCTGAGGCAGCACTGCGCCTGCCTAAGGCAACTGCCGATGTCCCGGTGGCTGCCTTAGGGATGTGCTCAGGTCATCGACCGAGCACAGGAGATGAGCCAGATGTACGACGCACTCGCAGAGCAGTACATGTTGCAGGAGATGCACAACCGGAAGGCGGATGCACTCGCCGTCCGCGCAGCCCGGGATGCCCAGGGCGGCGACCGCCGCTGGTGGCGCAGGGGTACCCGCCGTGCGCGATGATGACCGATGTGCGGATGGACCGGAGCGGGACCGAGAGCATCGTCGGGCGTGAGGCAGAGCTCGACGCCCTGCTGAGCGATGCCGGCGCCGACACCCGGATGGTGCTGCTCTCCGGCGACGCCGGGGTCGGCAAGACCCGCCTGGTGACCGAGGCCCTGGACGCACTCGCCGATCGGGGCTGGCACCACCTCGTCGGGCACTGCCTGGACTTCGGCGAGAGCTCGATGCCCTACCTCCCGTTCGCGGAGATGCTGGGACAGGTCTCCGCCGAGGTCGAGGGACCGCTGTCCACCTTGCGCTCCGCGCTCGACCGGCTGAGCCACCCCTCGCCCACCGACGAACCCTCCGAGGGCCTCGACCGGGTCGAGGTCTTCGAGGCCGTCCTGGCCCTGCTCGAGGAGGTGGCCACCCAGGGTCCGGTCGTGCTGGTGGTCGAGGACGCGCACTGGGCCGACGCCAGCACCTGTGACCTGATCAGCTTCCTGCTCACGCGGCGGCTGCAGGGCCGCTGCCTGTTCCTGGTCACCTACCGCTCCGACGAGATGCACCGGCGACACCCCCTGCGCCGACGCGTCGCGGAGTGGGTGCGGCTGTCCGGGGTCGAGCGGATCCAGCTCGACCCGCTCCCCGCCGGGGCGGTTCGCGGCATGGTGGGGCAGCTGATCGGCAGCTTCGACGAGGCCTACGACGACGACGTGGAGCGGATCGTCCAGCGCTCGCAGGGCAACGCGTTCTACGTCGAGGAGCTGGTCGGTGCCTTCCTCGGCGGCGGCTGGAGCCTGCCCGAGGACCTGGCCGACCTGCTCCTGGTCAGGCTCGACCGCCTCGACGAGTCGAGCCGCGCCCTGGTGCGGGTGGCCTCCGCCGCCGGCCAGCGGGTGCCGCACGACCTTCTCGCCCGCGTCGCCCCCGGCAGCGAGGACCAGCTCGACGCCGACCTGCGCGCGGCGCTCGACGCCAACGTCCTGGTGCGGGTGAACGAGGCCGAGTACGCCTTCCGCCACGCCCTGCTCGGTGAGGCGGTGTACGACGACCTCCTGCCCGGCGAGCGGATGCGCCTGCACACGGCGTACGCCGAGGCGGTGCGCGAGCTCCGCGGTCCACGAGGAGCAGCCGACCTCGCCCGGCACGCGCTCGCCTCCCACGATCTCCCCACCGCACTGCAGGCCAGCGTGGACGCCGGGGAGCAGGCCCTCGCCACGGGTGGCCCCGACGAGGCTGCCCGGCACTTCACCAAGGCGCTGGAGATCTACGACCGGGCGGCCGGTCATCTCGACGACCCACCGGAGCAGGCCGAGCTGGTCGCGCGGACCGTGGAGGCGCTGTGCGGCTCCGGTCGTCCGGAGATGGCGCTGTCCCTGGTGGACGCGCACCTCGACTCGCTGGCCCCGGACGTCTCGCCACTCTCCCGGGCCCGGTTGCTCCTCGCGCGCGCCGAGGCGATGATCTCGACCGAGGCGGACTCCGAACCGGAGCAGGCCACGGCCACGGCGCTCGAGCTGGTCGGCCCGGAACCCACGCGGCTGCGCGCCCGGATCCTCGGGGTGCACGCACACCTGCAGGCCTGGCAGGACGACGTCGAAGGGGCCCGGCGCTCGGCCGACGAGGCCCTCGAGCTGGCGGACGAGCTCGGGCTCCCGCGGCTCGCGGCCGACGTGGGGATGACCCTGACCGTGCTGAACCAGCACCTCGACCTGGGCGAGGCCAGCCGGACCGAGCTCAAGCGGATCATCGCGGACGCCCAGGTCCGCGGCGACGTGATGAGCGAGCTGCGCGGCTACGCCCGCACCGGTGGGATCGAGTACGACTACGGCGCGCTGGCCGAGGCCCAGGCGTCGTACTCCAGTGCAGCCCGGCTGGCCCGCGAGATCGGCCGACCCTGGACGATGTACGGGATCAGCGGGCGGATGCAGGCCGCCGTGATGGCCCTGATGCGCGGGCACTGGGACGAGGCACTCTCGATCGCCGACCACACCGGCGAGGACCCGCCGCCCACACCGCGAGCGATGCTCGAGTCGGTGGTCGTCGCCGTGGCGGCCGGTCGCGGTGACGTCGGTGCCCTGTCCCGGCTGCCTGCGCTGCGCGAGCGCTGGCACCGCGAGGGGATGATCGCCATCGTCGGTGGTGGTGCGGCCATCGAGCTGCTGTCGATCCGTGACGGCGCGGGTGCGGCCGTCGCGCTCTACGACGACATCTGCGGAGTGCTGGTCCCGCTGTGGAGCCCCGAGTTCGGCGCCCGGCTCCGGCTCGCGACCCTGGCGCTCGCTGCTCTCGCGGACGAGGCTCCGCGGACCGCGACCGCCGCTCGTGACGAGGCCCGGGCCACCGCAGCGCGGATCGCTGCCGAGGGGGAGCGGGTCCTGGACAGCCGCTCGGAGGACGAGCGACCGTTCCAGATCGAGGGCAGGGCCTGGGCGGCGCGGCTGCACGCCGAGGAGCTCCGGTTCGAGTGGCTGCTGGGTGGCGAGGTCGCGCTGGCCGACCTCGTCAGCCGCTGGGTCGAGACCGCGGAGCTGTTCGCCGAGCTGGGGCACCCGCTCGAGGAGGCCCGGGCACGGACCAGGCTGGCGGTGGTGCTCCGTGCCTCCGGTGAGCCGGACGAGGGCATGCAGCAGGCCGACCGTGCCCGTGAGCTCGCGGCGAGGCTGGGCGCCGGACCGCTCCTCGACGAGCTCGGCAGCTTCCGGGTGGCGAGCGTGCACGACGGGAAGCTCACCCCGCGCGAGCGCGAGATCCTGGCCCTCGTGGCGACCGGGCGCAGCAACGGCGAGATCGGCCAGCAGCTGTTCATCTCCGCCAAGACCGTGAGCGTGCACGTCTCCAACGTGATGGCCAAGCTGGGCGCCTCCAGCCGCACCGAGGCGGCCGCGCTCGCCCGGCAGGCCGGCCTGCTCGAGTGATCCGCCCGGGCGCGGGCGGTCGTGCAGGTTTCCACCACCGACGACCCGGGTAGGTGACCCAGACCACACCCGCCGCCTCGGGAGGCAGCAGCATGTCGTTCTTGGACAAGAGCAGCACGGTCGCACGACCTGGCTACAGCAAGTGGCTGATCCCACCCGCAGCCCTGTGCGTGCACCTGTCGATCGGACAGGTCTACGCCTTCTCGGTCTTCAAGACCTCGCTGGTGGCCGACTTCCACACGTCCCAGACCGCGATCGCGTGGATCTTCTCGATCGCGATCGTGATGCTGGGTCTGTCCGCAGCGGTGCTCGGCACCTGGGTGGAGCGGGTCGGCCCGCGCATGGCGATGTTCACCGCCGCCCTCTGCTGGGGTGGCGGGTTCCTGATCGGCGCGGCCGGCATCGCGATGGACAGCCTGCCCGTGCTCTACCTCGGGTACGGCGTGATCGGCGGCATCGGTCTGGGCATCGGCTACATCTCGCCCGTCTCGACGCTGATCAAGTGGTTCCCGGACCGGCCGGGCCTCGCGACCGGGATGGCGATCATGGGCTTCGGTGGCGGCGCGCTGATCGCCTCACCGCTCTCGACCAAGCTGATGAGCGTCTTCGACCCCGGCTTCAGCTCCACCGACACCACGGCCACGGCTGACAGCCAGGCGTTGACCAGCACCTTCGTGACCCTCGGGATCATCTACCTCGTCTTCATGATGATCGGGGCAGCGCTGGTGCGGGTCCCTCCCGGCTACGCCGAGGGCGAGATGGCCGTGCAGCAGCCCGGCAGGAACGGTGCCCTGGTGCGGGCCAGGGGAGCGATCCGGACCCCGCAGTTCGCCTTCCTGTGGATCGTCCTGTTCTGCAACGTGACGGCCGGCATCGGCATCCTCGAGCAGGCCGCCCCGATGATCCAGGACTTCTTCCGGGGCGGGAACGGCGAGTCGTCGGTCTCCGCGGCCGAGGCGGCCGGCTTCGTCGGCATGCTCAGCCTGGCCAACATGCTCGGGCGGTTCGTCTGGTCCAGCCTCTCGGACCGGGTCGGACGCAAGCCGATCTACATGATGTACCTCGGGGTGGGGCTGATCCTCTACGCGCTGCTGGCCAGCTTCGGCTCGCAGTCCGTGGCCATCTTCGTGGTCCTCGCGCTGGGCATCATCTCCTTCTACGGCGGTGGGTTCGCGACCGTTCCGGCGTACCTCAAGGACCTGTTCGGGACCCTCGAGGTCGGCGCCGTCCACGGCCGCCTGCTGACCGCCTGGGCGGCGGCCGGCGTGGCCGGCCCGCTCATCGTGAACAAGTTCCTCGACGCCGCCGGTGAACCCGGAGACCTCGTGGCGAGCGACTACTACCCGGCGCTGATCACGATGTGCGTCGTGCTCGCCGTCGGGTTCGTCGCCAACCTCCTGATCAGGCCGGTCGACGAGAAGCACTTCGACGTCGGGGCGGTCCGCGAGAGCAGCACTGACCGAGAGACCTCCGAACTGACGAGCGGGAGCCGAGCATGAGCACCGAGAACACCCACCAGGCAGCGGCGGCCGACCAGCCGACCCCGCTGCTGCTCGTCGTCCTGGCGTGGCTGATCGTGGCCGTCCCCCTGGCCTACGGGTTGTGGCAGACCCTGATCAAGGCCGGGCAGCTGCTCGGCGGCTGACCCGACCGGGGCGCTGGACAGGCCCTCGCCCGGCGCCGGGTCGCTTGGCATACTCGCCGTATGTCGACTGCGCACCTGACCCGACGACGCTTCGAGCGGATGCGGCCGGTGCCGACAGCGGGCGCCCCCGCGGTCACCACGGCCGACCTGCCGCGCGGACCCAGGCTTCCGGGGATCGTGCAGAGCATCGGGCTGCTGCGGTTCCGTCACCAGTTCATCCCGGCGCTGCACCGGCGCTACGGCGACGTGTTCTCGATCCGGATCATGCCCGAGGGCCGACACCTCGTCGTGTTCAACCGCCCCGAGCACGTCAAGGAGATCTTCGCGGGTGATCCCGAGGTCTTCCACGCCGGCAAGGGCAACGCGATCCTCGGTCCGGTGATGGGGGAGCACTCGCTGCTGCTGGTCGACTCGGCTCAGCACAAGCGCGCCCGCCGGTTGCTGATGCCGGCGTTCAACGGGCACGCCCTGCGCGGCTACGAGGACCTGGTCGCCGGACTCGCCAAGACCGAGGTCGGCAGCTGGCAGCCGGACGTGCCGTTCGAGTCGCTGGAGCGGATGAACGCGCTGACGCTCGAGATCATCCTCCAGGTCGTGTTCGGGGTGACCGACGAGGCCCGACTCGCCGAGCTGCGCCCGCTGGTCAACCGGACCGTCAACATCCCCCCGCTCGTGTTCCTCGGCTGGGGCTTCCCCCGGCTGCAGAAGCTCGGTCCCTGGCGGCGCACGGTCGAGAACCAGATCGAGCTGGACCGGGTGATCTTCGGGGTGATCGCGGCGCGGCGCTCGGCTGCCGACCTGGCCGAGCGCACCGACGTACTCTCCCGGCTGCTGCAGGTGCGCGACGAGGACGATGCCGGCCTGACCGACGAGGAGCTCCGCGACCAGCTCGTCACGCTCCTGCTCGCCGGCCACGAGACCACCGCGACGGCGCTGGCCTGGTCGCTGCACGAGCTCGGCAAGAACCCCCAGCAGGAGGCGAAGGCCAGGGATGCCGCGACGTCCGGTGACGACGACTACCTCGAGGCGGTGCTCAAGGAGTCCATGCGCGTGCACCCGGTGATCCCGATGGTGGTGCGCCACCTGATGGCGCCGGCCACGGTCGGAGGCATCGACCTGCCGAAGGGCGCCAACGTCGCGGCCTCGATCATCCTCGCCCACGAGTCGGAGGCCAGCCACCCGGATCACACCACCTTCCGTCCGGAGAGGTTCCTCGACGGCGAGGTGGCCACCAACACCTGGATCCCGTTCGGTGGCGGCGTACGTCGCTGCATCGGCGCCGGCTTCTCCCTGATGGAGGGCGTGGCCGTCCTCCGCGAGGTGCTGTCGACCTACGACGTCGCCCTGCCCGCCGGCACCACCGAGGTGCCCAAGGTCCGCAACATCACCAGCGTCCCGCGCCACGGGGCCCGCATCGTCGTCACCCGGCGCTGACTGCAGGACAGCCCGACAACCCTGCCCGGTATGCCGGGTAGGACGCCGAGCCTGGTGCGCGACGACTGGGGGAAGTCGCCGCGCTTCACCAGGCTCGACTGACCGACAGGGCAGACCCCCGCCGGTCGTAGCGAGTCTGGCCTACAGAGCGTGCGCATCCCTGATGCACGAGGGCCGTCCTGCCTGGTGCGGATGCACTACGACTCGGACAGCAGCCCCTCGCGCAGGGCGATCGAGAGCGCCTCGAGCTTCGAGTGCGCGTCGAGCTTGGTCGAGAGGTTGGCGATGTGGTTCCGCACGGTGTGCACGCTGACGACGAGTCGGTCGGCGATGGCGGCGTTGGTCAGGCCCTCGGCGACCAGGTCGAGCACCTCGCGCTCCCGTGTGGTGAGCGAGTGCCGGCCCTGGGACTGACCTCGACGGAGGCGGGGGAGCAGGCGAGCGAGCATCTCGGGCGAGATCACGGCCTCGCCAGCCGCCGCGGCACGCACGGCCGAGGTCACGTCGGCCACGCCACTGGTCTTCGAGACGAAGCCGGCGGCACCTTTCTCGATGGCGCTCACCAGCACGTTGTCGCCGCCGCTCGCCGTGAGCACGACGACCTGGACCTCGGGGTGGTCGGCGAGGAGCCCTTCGATGGCCTCCACGCCGTCACCGTCGGGCAACCGGTGGTCGAGCAGCAGCACGTCCGGCTCGGTCTCCGTCACCAGGACGCGTCCGCGCTCGAGGGACCCCGCGATGCCCACCGTCTCCAGGTCGGGCTCGGCGTCGAGGACGTGGGCCAGGCTCGCGGCGAGGATCTCGTGGTCGTCGATGATCAGGATGCGTACGGTCGCCTGCTCCTGCTCGGTTGCCGAGTGCGCTTGGTCCACGAGGTTCCCTGCCTGTCGGGGTCTGCATCCGTCGGCGGCGCGGACCGCTACCAACGTACCGGCCAACCGCCCCCCTTGACGCGGCTTCGGCGCACCGCGAAGGTGGCCCCGACTCCGCACTCGGAGGGGGCGAGGATGAACGGTACGACGCCGAGAGGCGCGCCTGACGGCATGTCGGGTGGGGAGATGAGCGACGAAAGGGGCCAGGAGGGTGAGGACGCGGCCGTCCACGCGGTGACCGACCTCGCCTCCCGGCACGACGACGAGGAACGGGTACAGGCGCTGACCCGGGCCTACCGCAGCCTCGCGGAGATGAACGAGGCGATCGTCCGGGCGACCGACGACCTGGAGCTGTTCGCGGAGACCTGTCGCGTTGCCGTCGATCAGGCCGGCTACCTCGGAGCGTGGATCGCCACGGTCACCCCCGACGGCGGCGTCGTCCGGGTGGCGAGTGCCGGCGGCCTCGACGACTACGTCGACCAGCTCGGGGTGATCAGCGGGACCGGGAGCGGACGGCGACGTCACGTCGCGAATGCTGGAGCAGGGCACCGCGCAGTACACCTCGCAGGCGACACCGGCCGAGCTCGTCCGAGGCATCGCGGCCACGGCCGCACTGCCGCTGCGTCGGCGCGGGGACGTCGTCGGCGCGTTGACGGTCTACGCCAGGCGACCCGAGGCCTTCGACGAGCAGGTGCGGGGACTGCTCACGGGAGCGGCCGAGAACATCTCCTACGCGCTGGACGTCCTCGACCGCGCCGCCACCCTCCAGGACGTCGCTCGGCAACGCAGTCTGTTGTCCCGTCGGCTGATCGACGCGCAGGAGGCGGAACGGGCACGGATCGCGGCGGACGTGCACGACGAGTCCGTGCAGGCGCTGGCCGCGGCAGTCCTGCGACTGGGACTGTTGGAGCGCCGCGTGGCCGAGCTGGCGCCGGAGTCCGTCCCGGTCGTCGCCCCGGAGTTCGACCAGCTGCACCAGACGCTCGACTCGGTGACGCACGGGCTGCGCGAGCTGCTGTTCGAGCTCGAGACGGGTGACCTCGACGCCTCTCTCGCGGAGCTGGTGGAGGACGCCGCCCAGCACATCTTCGAGCACTCCACGCTGCGCTGGGCCGTCGTCGTCGACTCCGCACGGGCTGACCGCCGGCGCGGGCTGCAGCCGAGCGACCGCAGGCAGGCACTGCGGATCGTGAAGGAAGCCCTGATCAACGCCCGCAAGCACGCCCGGGCCACCGAGGTCGTGGTGACCGTCCGCCCCGGCTCTGAGGGCGTGGAGATCGTCGTGCACGACGACGGCCGCGGGTTCGATGCCGAGACCTCGCCCCGGGGGCACCGGGGGTTGGTGAACATGTACGACCGGGCCGCCGTGTCCGGAGGCTGGTGCCGGATCGAGCACGCCGACCCGGGAACGGTCGTGCGGGTCTGGCTGCCGTACGACGCCGGCGCCGGTGCACCCGGTGTGACCCCTTCGCACTAGACGAGGACGACACATGCAGCCCTGACATCGGGGCCGGTGGCCGGTGAGAGTGGAGTCATGCTCGAACTCCTCATGCCCGGTGGCCTGCCATGCCCGTGACCAGCCATGCCGTCCTCCCGGTGGGCCTGCTGGCCGCCGGCCTGACGGTGGCCGCTTCCGGCCAGACCGCACCGGCCCTGGTCCGGGCAGGCCGTCCCACGGACTGCCACGCCCTCGTGCCGCGGGTCGCGTCACGGCGTCGCGCCCTCAAGCGCAGGCGGGTGGCCCGGGAGGAGGCGCTGCTCCGGTCCCGCAAGGCGACCGCTCGCGAAGAGCTGCTCCCCCTGATCGACCACGAGCTCAGGACGCCCCTGACCACCGTCGTGGGCTACACCGAGATGTTGCTCAGCGGCGACGCCGGCGAGCTCAACGACGACCAGGAGCGCATGCTGGTCTCCGTCGAGGCCAGCGGTGCGCGGCTCGTCGAGCTGGTCGAGGCCGTGGTCCAGGTCGCGCACGAGTGCCTGGCCTCCGAGCAGGAGCTCGACGTGGCCGACGTCGTGCAGCGACTGGGAGACTTGGAGACCCGCCTAGGGTGACCGGGTGAAGCTCGAACGCAAGCACGCCCTGGTCCTGGTCGCTGTCGCCGTCTGGAACGTCGTCACCTACGCGCAGTTCACCAAGGCGCTCGTGCAGACCGAGGAGGACCGGCCGACGGGCTACTTCGTCGCCCACGGCGTCCTGATCGTGGTCAACCTCGTGATCGCCGCCGTGCTCGGCACCTGGGGAGTCAAGGCGCTCCGCGCCTCCCGCGAGCAGACCCTCCTAGACTCCGGCCGTGCGACGAACCTTCGGCTGGATCTTCTTCTGGCTGCTGTTCGTCGCGCTGTTCCTCGCCGTCGGACCGTGGTCGCTGCTGGTCGTCCCTGTCCTGCTCTGGCCCTCCTCGTCCCGGCCGTGCGCCGGGCAGCGCGTCCTCGTCATCCGTGGTGGGCGACCGCTGTGGTGCTGGTCGTGGTCGCCGCCGTCGTCGGAGCCGTGCTGGTCATCCCCGACGGCCGGCTGCCGATCCCGCCCGGTCCGGGCGCGCTGGTGACCCCGTCGTACGTGGGCAGTCCGGCGACGCCGAAGCCGGTGGCGATGGACATCCCGCAGCATCCCGGCCTCGCGCCCAACGGTCGCAGCTCGATGCACGACGACGGTTGGGCCACCGACGCCTACCGCGGCCCCGGCCCGCTCGGCCGGAGTCCGCGGGTCGACACCGCGTGGTACGGGCTCGAGGAGTGCGCCACCCTGGCCTTCGACGCCCAGGAGCGGCTCGTCGCGCTCTGCGGCGACCTGCAGGGGCCCGTGCTGCACGTCCTCGACCCGGAGAGCATGCGCCCGCTCGCCACCATGCGGCTGCCCGACCGCCCGGAGGTGAAGGGCAAGAAGCCCTGGGAGAACCTGTGCGCGGGCGCGTACTTCTACCTCGACCGCGAGGACCGCGCCGTGGTCGCGACCACGGACCGGCGCGTCCTGGAGGTCTCGACCTCCGACGCGACGGGTCGGCCGCGGCTGCGGGTCGAGCGCAGCTTCACCGTGGCCGACGAGGTCCCGCGTGACGACTGCCTGGTCGCGCTGATGCCGGACTGGGCGGGGCGCATCTGGTTCGTCACGCAGGACGGACGCGTCGGCACCGTCGACCCGGACACCGGACGCGTGGCCGTCCGCGACCTGGGCGAGGAGGTGGCCAACTCGCTGGCGGTCGACGAGAGCGGGGTGTACGTCGTCACGGTGCGTGCGCTCTACAAGATGCGGGCCGACTCCACCGGCAGTCCGGTGGTCGCGTGGCGCGCGACGTACGACCGCGGGAGCCGGACCAAGCCCGGGCAGCTGAGCCGGGGCAGCGGGACCACGCCGACCGTCCTGCCCGGCGGCCGGGTGGCGATCACCGACAACGCCGACCCGCGGATGCACGTGGCGTTCTACGACACCACGACGGGCCGGCTGGTGTGCCAGGCGCCGGTCTTCGCCAGGGGGCAGAGCGCCACCGAGAACTCGCTGGTCTCGGTGGGCGACGGGGTGATCGCCGAGAACAACTACGGCTACGCCGGGCCGGCGAGCACCCTCCTCGGGCGCGCCACCACCCCCGGCCTCGCCCGTGTCGATCTCTCCGGCGGGCGGTGCTCGGTCGCGTGGACCAGTGACGAGATCGCGCCGACCTCGGTGCCGAAGGCGTCACTGGCCAACGGGTTGGTCTACGCCTACACGAAGAAGCCGACACTGTGGGGCGTCGCGGCGTGGTACCTCACCGCGATCGACGTACGCACCGGCCGCACCGCCTTCAGCGTGCGCACCGGCCTCGGCACCCTGATGAACAACCACTACGCCGCGATCACCCTCGCGCCCGACGGTTCGGCGTACGTCGCGACGCTCGCCGGGATGGTGCACGTGAGGGACACCGGCGGAAATTCCGGATAGTCCCGATGCATTCGGACCCGGTTCGGAGGCCTCTCGAGAAGGGTCCGTTTGCCTGGGACTATCCGGCCGGGGTCGTAGTGTGCGAGACATGGTTGAAAACGCGACGACACTGCTGGACGGGGCCGACTGGGCCGGGAACATCTTCGTGGACGGGACCTGGCGTGCCGGGTCGGCCGGTGACGCCGCGATCGTCGAACCGGCCACCGGCGAGGAGCTCGGCCGCACCGGCCGCGCCGGTCCCGACGACGTCACGGCCGCCGCGGCCTCCGCGTCGAAGGCCCAGCAGGAGTGGGCGGCGTTGCCGCACCCGGCCCGGGCCGCCGTGCTGCGCCGCGCCGGGGACCTGTTCGGCGAGCACGCCGAGGAGCTCTCCGGCTGGAACGTCCGCGAGGTCGGCGCCGTCCCGGGCATGGCCGGGTTCGCGCTGCACGTGGCGGCCGAGGAGTGCTACGCCTCGGCGGGCCTCCCGGGAGCCTCGCTCGGCGAGATCCTCCCCAGCGAGCAGCCGCGTCTCTCGATGGCCAAGCGTGTCCCGGTCGGCGTGGTCGGGGTCATCTCCCCGTTCAACGTGCCGCTGATCCTGAGCATCCGGTCGGTCGCCCCGGCGCTGGCCCTCGGCAACGCGGTGCTGCTCAAGCCCGACCCGCGGACCGTGGTGACCGGCGGGGTCAACATCGTGCGGGTCTTCGAGGAGGCCGGCCTGCCGCCCGGCGTGCTCCAGCTGGTGCCGGGCGGCGCCGACGTCGGGCAGGCGATGATCGCCGACCCGCACGTGCGGGTGATCTCGTTCACCGGCTCCACCCAGGCCGGCCGCGCGGTGGGGGAGGCTGCCGGACGCCACCTCACGCGTGCCCACCTCGAGCTGGGTGGCAACTCCGCGATGCTCGTCCTCGACGACGCCGACGTCGAGCAGGCGGTCAACCTGGCGGCGTGGGGTTCGTTCTTCCACCAGGGCCAGATCTGCATGACGACAGGGCGGCACCTCGTCCACGAGCGGGTGTACGACGACTTCGTCGCGGCCCTCGCCGAGAAGGCGAACCAGCTCCCGGTCGGCAACCCGGCGACCGATCAGGTCGCCCTCGGTCCGGTGATCGACGAGGGTCAGCGGGACAAGATCCACGGCCTGGTCACGGCGAGCACCGACGCCGGCGCCAAGGCGGCCGCCGGGGCGTCGTACGACGGGCTGTTCTACCGGCCGACCGTGCTCTCCGAGGTGAAACCTGACCACGCTGCGTTCACCGACGAGATCTTCGGACCGGTCGCACCGGTGACCCGGGTCTCGAGCGACGACGAGGCGGTCGCTCTGGCGACGGCGAGCGAGTACGGGCTCGCGCTCGGCATCATCACCCGCGACGTGATGCGCGGCCTGGCCCTGGCCGACCGGATCCCGACCGGGATCGTGCACATCAACGACCAGACCGTGAACGACGAGGCCAACGCGCCGTTCGGCGGTGTCGCCGCCTCCGGCACCGGCTCCCGCTTCGGGGGCGCCCCGGCCAACATCGAGGCCTTCACCGAGACCCGCTGGATCACCGCCCGCGCCGAGCCCCCGACGTACCCCTTCTGACAACTCCGGATAGTCCGTGACGTTCCCGTTGGAAATTCCCCTCCCGGACAACGGAATCGTCACGGACTATCCGCCCCCCGGGTCAGAACGCCGCCCGCACCTCGTCCTCGGTGAGGCCGTAGTCGGCGAGGTCGTAGGTGTGCTTCGGCCGGCGACCGCCCTGGCGTGACTCGGTGTCCAGAGCCGTGACCGCCTCGTCGACGGCGGGGGTCCACTCGAGGCCGAACGAGTCGTAGATGCTCCGGGTCGTCGCGACCGGGTCGGCGACGAACTCGCGGTAGTCGACGTCGACGAACTGCTCCTTCGGGTACGCCGCTCGCTCACGCTCGAACCGGGCGACCGCCTTGCTCAGCATGTCGAGCTGCGTGCGCCCGATGGTCTCGCCGACGAACGTCGTGGACCAGCCCTTGGTCGCCTCCGCGGACAGCGAGCACGCCGAGGCGATCGCGACGAGCGGCTCGCGATGGGTCTGCACGATCAGCGCGTCGGGGTAGACCGCCATGATCGCGTCCAGCCCGACGAGGTGGGACGGGTTCTTCAGCACCCACTGCTTCTCCGGGTCGTTGAGCCCGATCAGCTGCAGGTTGGCCTTGTGCCGCTGGTAGGCGTCGGTCCAGTCCTGCTTCTCCAGCCAGGCGGAGTACTCCGGGACGTAGGCGAGCGACTCGTAGCCGATCGACTTGCCGGACTGGCGCAGGATCCGCCAGCACTCCTCCACGCTCGAGGCATCCATGAAGTGGATCCCCATGAACTCGGGGTTCTCGATGTGGTGCTCGGAGAAGGCACCGTTGAGGGCGGCGTAGATCGGGTTGTCGGCCCAGGTCTCGCGCGGCGGCCGCGGCTGCGGCACCTCGGTCAGCCACAGCTCGAGCCCCTGGTGCGCGGGGTCGGCGTTGAGCAGCCGGTGCAGGGCGGTGGTGCCGGTGCGGGGGAGGCCGCAGACGAAGATCGGTCGCTGCACCGGCACCTCGGCGTACGACGGGTGCTCCTTGAAGCCGTTCTCCGCCAGCAGCCGGCCGACCAGCGCGCTCTTGATGAACGTGCGCTGCATGTAGTTGCCCTCGGGTGTCAGCCCGCCGTGCGCGACGAGGTCCTCGCAGAGCAGCCGGAGACCTTCCTCGTGCTCGCTGCCGCCGAAGTCCTCGAGCCCGGTGGTGCGTACGGCGGCCGCCTTGATGTCGTCGAAGGACCCCAGGTCCTCCCTCGTCCTAGTAGCCATGGAACTCACCACAGCAGACGTCGAGCATGATCCCGCTGACCGCGGAGGCCAGGTCGGAGGCGAGGAAGAGGGTCGCCTGCGCGACCTCCTCGGGAGTGGCGAGCCGCTTGAGGTCGGTCAGGTCGGCCGTCTCGCGGTAGATGTCGTCGTGCGTGACGCCGCGCTCCTCGGCCATCCAGTCGAAGTAGGCCTTGTTGACGTCCTCGTAGATCCAGCTCGGCGCGACCGAGTTGACGCGGATGCCGCGCGGGCCGAGCTCGGTGGCCAGCGAGGACGCCAGGTGCACCAACGTGCCCTTGGTCAGCTTGTAGCCGGCGAACTCCGGCTGCGACTGCCGCAGCACCGCCGAGTTGACCATGATGATCGACCCCTGCGACTTCTCGAGCGCGTCGGCGAACAGGGTCGAGAGGCGCAGCGGCGCGAACGCGTTGGTCTCCAGCGAGCTGCGCAGCGCGTCGTGCTTGATCGTGGTCAGCGGTTCCATCGGCGGGATGGCGAAGGCGTTGTTGATCAGGCAGTCCACGCGACCGAACTCGGCGAGAGCCGAGTCCACGAGGTTCTGGCAGCCCTCCTCGTCGTTGATGTCGGTGGGTACGACGAGCGCCCGGCGTCCGTGCGACCGGACCACCTCGGCCATCTTGTCGAGCCGCTTCTGGGTCCGCGACGCGAGGACCAGGTCGGCGCCCATCCTGGCCGCCTCCTCGCCGAGCGAGCGACCCAGTCCGGGCCCGACCCCGGACAGCACGATCACCTTGTCCTGCAGAAGCTGCGGTGCCAGCGGTCACGAGCGGTCTCCTTCGAATGAGGCTCACGAGATCATCCTTCTGGCGATGCCGACCTGGCGGTCGGCGATGCGGGTGGTGTGGTCGGCGGCGGAGATCTGGTTGTCCTCGAAGTGCGGCAACCGGGAAGGCAGCGAGTCGAACGGCACCACCTCGACCGTCGGACCGTCTGCCGCGCCCAGCGAGCGCGAGAGTCGCTGCCAGCGCAGCATCATCACGCCCTGCGGGTGGCCACAGGTCTCCAGCCAGTTGGCGATCCCGGGGTTGCGCTCGCTCACCACGTAGCGCAGCTTCCCGTCGGCATCGGCGTGGGACTGCGCCCGCGTCAGCGAGGTCTGGTGGTGCTCGTAGTCGGTGGAGATGTACCACCGCGAGCCGATCTGGATGGCCTGGTAGGCGCACTCGGAGACCGGGACGGTGACGATCATCGCCTCGTCCTCGCCCAGCGAGTAGTGGCCGATCGAGGAGAACTGCGAAGCCAGCCCACCCGGCGTGGACTTCGGCACGGTGAGGGTGTTCACCGGCTCCTTGTAGGTGAACCACTCCGGGAACGCGAACCAGGTGTTGATCCGCCCGACGAGCATCTTCGCGGCCACGCCGTACCTCTTCGCGACGCGCTCCTGCGTGAGCGCCGCCCGCGGCTGCCCCGCGGTGTCGAGCCGCTGGATGCGCAGCTGCCCGCGGTCCTCGGCGTTCCAGTCGTCGTAGACCTCGCGCACGATCAGCGTCGAGCCCTTCTTCAGCCCCAGCTCCGGACCGAAGCGCCACTCGAAGCTGCCGTCCTCGGCGATGTCGAGCTCACGGTCGTCGAACGCGGCCACGGTCGAGGGGGCGCCGTCGGCGGAGTAGGTCCCGTCCATGACCTGGAAGGACAGGTCGGCCGTGCTGCCGCGCACCCCCGACACGACGTACGACGCGCCGCCGTCGAGGTAGGCGTTGAAGTAGACGGCGTCGGGGTTGTCGAGGCCCTGGCGTGCGTACTGGTGCGTCGGGTTGATCAGCACCGGGTGCTCGAGGTCGTAGTCGAACGCCATCTGCAGCGAGGACCGGATGCTGCCCGCGAGGTAGTCGAAGCCCTCGGCCAGGTCCTGGGGCGAGACCTCGAACGGCGGGTTCGCGATCAGCTTCTCCGCCTCGGCGATCGCCTCCCGGAAGCTCGCCGTCACGTCCTGGTGTCCTGACGGGCTCACAGGCTCACCTTGCTGATGATCGAGTGGGCGTACTTCTCGAGGTGCTCGATCTTCGTCTCGAGCGGCTCGGTGTCCGGTCCCTTGATGTAGGGGACCCGGAAGCCGACGATGCAGTCGGTCACGCCCTTGTCCTCGAGACGCTTGATCCCGTCGAGGTCGTAGGCGTCGTAGGAGATCACGTGCACCTCGAAGTCGTCACGCGTGTCGCCCTCGGCCTTCCTGATCTCGGCCAGCCGCACGAGCATCCGGTCCAGCTCCTCCGGGTCACCGCCGGCGTGCATCCACCCGTCCCCCTTGAGTACGGCGCGCCGCAGGGCCGCGTCCGCGTGGCCGCCGACCAGCAGCGGCACCTTCTCGGTCGGAGCCGGCGTCTGCTTGAGGGGCGGGAACGAGTAGAACTCCCCGTCGTAGCCGAAGAACTCCCCGCTCGTCAGCCCACGCAGGATGTCCATGCACTCGTCCATCCGCTTGCCGCGCTTCTCCCACGGCACCCCCAGCGCGACGAAGTCCTCGGGCCACGGCGAGAGCCCCACGCCCAGGCCGAGCCGGTTGTCGCTGAGGTAGGCGACGGAGCTGACCTGCTTGGCCACCAGCACCGGCGGCCGCACCGGCAGCTTGAGCACGAACGGCGTGAACCGCAGCGTGCTCGTGACCGCGGCCAGGTGGGTGACCAGGATCATCGTCTCGATGAACGCCTTGTCCGCCAGGAACTCGCGGTCGCCCGTGTCGGTGTAGGGGTACGTCGAGTCCGACTCCTCCGGGTAGATCAGCGAGTCGGCGACCGTCATCGAGGTGTAGCCGGCTGCCTCCGCCGCCTGGGCCAGGGGTGCGTAGTAGCGGGCGTCGGTCATCGCTTCGGCATAGGTGAAACGCATTCCGGAAGACTAGAACACGTTATAGTTTTCTGCCAGAGTGGCGGGGTGGACCTTGCACAGATCTCCGACCGCCTCGAGATCGAGGCACTGCTGACCCGCTACACCCGGGCGATCGACACCGGGGAGTGGGACCGCCTCGACGACGTCTTCACCCCCGACGCGCAGATCGACTACACGGCGAGCGGCGGCATCGCGGCGTCGTACGCCGAGGTGAAGCCCTGGCTCGCCGAGATGCTGCCGATCTTCCCGGACCGGCTGCACCAGCTCGGCCAGGTGGACAGCCAGGTCGACGGGGACGAGGCAACGGTGGCGGCGTACTTCTACAACCCGATGGTGCTGCCGCAGCAGGACAAGCCCGATCTGGTCGTGGAGTTCGGCGGCATCTACCACCACAGCCTCGTGCGTACGCCGGACGGCTGGCGCTCACGCTCGCTGGTCGAGCAGGTCGTCTTCAAGCGCGGGATCTGAGTCGTGGACACCAAGCCCGAGGGTCTCGACGGGGAGTTCGCCCGCAAGGTGATCAAGCTGATGTCGGCGGTCAACGTCCGGGTCTACAAGCTCACGAGGGGCCGGATCGGCGGCACCTGGCGCGTCGGGGCCGGCTGGAAGGACCCGGTGCCGATCTGCCTGATGGAGCACCGCGGGCGCAAGACAGGGAAGCTGCGCACGAGCCCGCTCGTCTACCTGCGGGACGGTGAGAGCGTGGTCGTCGTCGCGTCGCAGGCCGGGCGGCCGCACCACCCGCTCTGGTACCGCAACATCGAGGCCGACCCGCAGGTGACCGTCCAGATCCGCGGTGACCGGCTGGCGATGCGGGCCCACACCGCGGACGCGGCGGAGCGCGCGCGGCTGTGGCCGAGGCTGGTCGAGCTCTACAGCGACTACGACTCCTACCAGTCGTGGACCGACCGCGAGATTCCCGTCGTGGTCCTCGATCCCAGGTAGGCCGGGCGCCCGGCACCCTGCGTCACGATTCGGCAACGGGGCGCCGGGCCGCTTGACGCCGGATGGCCGCAGGACGAAGTTAGGGTCCGGTCACTTCACCGAGCGACCGGAACACGTCCTGACCTGAGACCCGGGGAGGTTGTCCTGAGCAGCGCGCTGGAAGAACCCATCTCCCCGATCGACGACCCAGCAGTGCTTCTTGCGGGAGAGACGGACATCGAGGGCCGCTCCCTCAGCCAGATCGCCTGGGGCCGGCTCAAGCGCGACAAGGTGGCGCTGGCCGGCGGCTTACTTCATCATCTTCCTGATCGTCGTCGCGTTCCTGGCCCCGCTGATCGTCAAGATCACCGGTGGTCCACCCAACAGATGGCACGAAGACCTCCTCAACATGAACATCGGCGGCATCCCCATCGGCCCGCTCGGGGGAATGAGCTGGCAGCACCCGATGGGTCTGGAGACGGTGCACGGGCGTGACATCTTCAGCCGGGTGCTCTACGGCGCGCGGATCTCGCTGCTGGTCGCGATCCTCGCCACCTTGGTCTCGGTGCTCATCGGCACCACCCTCGGCATCATCGCCGGTTTCTTCGGAGGCTGGGTCGACGCCTTCCTGAGCCGGTTGATGGACATGTTCCTGGCCTTCCCGATCCTGATCTTCGCCCTCGCGCTGGCCGGGGTCTTTCCGGACGAGGCGTTCGGGCTCTCCGGCGTACCGCTCCGGTTGGGGCTGCTGATCTTCGTGATCGGCTTCTTCAACTGGCCCTACATCGGACGCATCGTGCGCGGCCAGACGCTCTCCCTGCGCGAACGCGAGTACGTCGAGGCGGCGCGCAGCCTGGGTGCGAAGTGGCCCTACATCCTGCGCACCGAGGTGCTGCCCAACCTGATGGCGCCGATCCTCGTGTACTCGACGCTGATCATCCCGACGAACATCCTCTTCGAGGCGGCCCTGTCGTTCCTCGGGGTCGGCATCCCGCCGCCCACCGCGACCTGGGGCGGGATGCTCTCCGACGCGGTCGTCTTCTACACGGTTCCGCACTTCATGTTCTGGCCCGGCCTGGCGATCTTCGCCACGGTGATGGCCTTCAACCTCTTCGGGGACGGGCTGCGCGACGCGTTCGATCCCAGGAGCCGGTGAGTCGCCGGAAAACCAGTCTGCCTGGGTAGCCCAGGACGGTCCACGAGAAAGGTAGTCAACATGCGCACGACTCGGAAGAGGGTGCTGGTGGCGGTGATCGCCGCCGGGGTGCTCGGGCTCAGTGCCTGCGGTGCCAGCAACAACGACGATGGGGGCAACGACACCGCGCCCAAGCTCAGCAACAAGGGTGTCGACTCCGTGGTCGACCCCTCCGACGCCAAGGGCGGCACCCTGAAGATGGCCCTCGCCGGGAGCTGGGGTGACAGCTTCGACCCGGGTGACACCTACTACGGGTACTCGTGGAACCTGCTGCGCAACTACGCGCGCACGCTCGTGATGTTCAAGCCGGCGCCCGGCAAGAAGGGGCTGCAGGTGGTGCCGGACCTGGCGACCGACCTGGGCAAGTCCTCCGAGGGCGGCAAGACCTGGACCTACACGCTCCAGAAGGGGATCAAGTTCGAGGACGGGTCGCCGGTCACCTCCAAGGACGTCGCCTACGCGGTCTCGCGCAACGTCGACCGGGCGGTGCTCAAGCAGGGTCCGAGCTACTTCGCGGACCTGCTCGACTGGCCGAAGGACTACCAGGGCCCGTTCAAGAGCCCGAAGAACGCCGACATCTCCTCTGCCATCGAGACGCCGGACGACTCCACGATCGTCTTCCACCTGAAGAAGCCCTTCGCGGAGTTCGACTACCTGGCCCAGCTGCCGACGACCGCACCGGTGCCGGCCGCGAAGGACACGGGCAAGAAGTACACGACCCACCCGATCTCCACGGGTCCGTACATGTGGCAGGACAACGTCGACATCAGCAAGGGCGGCACCCTGGTGCGCAACCCCAACTGGGACGCGTCGACGGACAGCAACCGCAAGGCACTGCCGGACCAGATCGACGTGAAGCTCGGCCTCCAGCCGGACGACCTGGACAACCAGATCATCTCCGGTGACCAGGACGTCGACATCACGGGCACGGGCGTCCAGCCGGCCGCGCTGCCGAAGGTGCTGCAGCAGAAGGACCTGCAGGCCCGCGCCGACAACCCGGTCGCCGCGCGTGAGCAGTTCACGCAGATCATCGGGACCGTGAAGCCTCTGGACAACGTCGACTGCCGCAAGGCGATCATGTACGCGATGAGCCCGGCGTCGTACCAGAACGCCTACGGGGGCAAGTACTCCGGTGGCGAGCTCGCGAGCACCGTGCTGCCGCCTCCGGTCCCGGGTTACTCCGACTTCGACATCTACGGCCAGAAGAGCCACCCGAAGGGCCAGGTCGGCAAGGCCAAGGAGGCACTGAAGTCGTGCGGCCAGCCGGACGGCTTCGCGCTGAACATGGGCTACCGCTCCGCTCGACCCAAGGAGAAGGCCACCGCCGAGGCGTTCCAGGAGTCGCTGGGCAAGGTGGGGATCAAGCTCACCCTGAAGCCGCTGCCGGACGACACCTACACCTCCGAGCAGTGCGGCAAGCCGTCGTACCTGGTCGCGAACAAGATGGGGCTGTGCACCTACAGCTGGGGTGCTGACTGGAACACGGGCTACGGCTACCTCGCCCAGCTCGTCGACAGCCGGACGATCAACCCCGAGGGCGGCGCACCCAACTTCGCGGTGCGTCTCCCTGCAGTCGACAAGCTGATCGACCAGCTGGCTCTGGAGCAGGACGACGCCAAGAGGGCCGCGATCTCCACGGCGATCGACAAGCTGGTCATGGAGAGCGCGTCCTTCTACCCGGGCGTCTACGCCAAGGCGGTGCTCCTCCGCGGCAAGGACGTGACCAACACGTTCGTCAACGACGCGTTCGGTCAGTACGACTACACCGCGATGGGCAAGAAGCAGTAACCGCGTTTCGCCCAACGTGCCGCAACCACACCGAAGGTAGGTGAAGGCAGGCGGTCGGTCCCCCGGAGAGCGCCAGGGGGACCGACCGCCCAGCCGAGATCTTGGCCAGCTACATCATCCGAAGACTGATCGCCGCAGTCGGGGTCGTGCTCGTGATCAGCATGATCACGTTCGCGATCTTCTACCTGATGCCGCGTCTGGCCGGCGCGACCCCCGAGGGCATGGCGGCGAGGTACGTGGGTCGCTCCCCGGACCCGAAGCAGCTCCACGCCGCTGCGGAGGCGCTGGGCTTCTACGACCCGGTCCCGGTGCAGTACTGGGACTGGCTTCGTGGGCTGGTCGTGGGTCGCCACGTCGACACCGGGACGAGCGTCGACTACTGCCCCGCGCCGTGCCTGGGGTACTCCTTCCGCTCCGGCCAGCCGGTGCTGCCGGAGATCATGCAGCGCTTCCCCGTCACCTTGTCCCTCGCCGTCGGTGCGGCGATCATCTGGGTGACGATGGGCGTCCTCATCGGCGTCATCTCGGCGCTCAAGCGCGGCTCACTGTTCGACCGGTTCGCGATGACGCTGGCCCTCGCGGGCGTCTCGATGCCGATCTTCTGGACGGGGCTGATCTCCCTGGCGTTCTTCAGCTACCGGCTCGGCTGGACGCCTCCCGGAGGGTCCTACACCCCCCTGACCGAGAACCCGGCGGCGTGGGCGCACGCCCTGCTGCTGCCCTGGATCACGCTCGCCCTGCTGTTCTCGGCGCAGTACGCGCGGCTCACGCGCGCCGGCATGCTCGAGACCATGGGGGAGGACTACATCCGCACGGCCCGGGCCAAGGGACTCCCCGAACGGACGGTCGTGGCCAAGCACGGGCTCAGATCGGCGCTGACGCCGCTCGTGACGATCTTCGGCCTCGACTTCGGGCTGCTCATCGGTGGCGCCGTACTCACCGAGACCGTCTTCGACCTGCCCGGCCTGGGACAGCTCGCCCTCCAGGGAACCAAGACCAACGACCTGCCCCAGGTGCTCGCCGTGGTGCTCATCACCGCGGTGTTCGTCGCCCTCTGCAACCTGGTCGTCGACCTTCTCTACGCCGTCCTCGACCCGAGAGTGCGAACAGGATGACCCACGTCGCACAGTCACCCCGGAGCCCCGAGCGCGAGGACGGCCCCTACCTGGACGTCGACGACCTGCGGGTGCACTTCACCACCGAGGACGGTGTCGTGAAGTCGGTGGACGGACTCTCCTTCCACCTCGAGCGCGGAAAGACCCTCGGTATCGTCGGTGAGTCCGGGTCCGGCAAGTCGGTGACCAGCATGTCGATCATGGGTCTGCACACGGCGTCGAACGCGGCCATCTCCGGATCGATCAGGCTCGACGGTGAAGAGCTCGTCGGTGCCAACCAGGACGACGTACGCCACCTGCGCGGTCAGAAGATGGCGATGATCTTCCAGGACCCGCTCTCCTCGATGCACCCCTTCTACAAGATCGGCGACCAGATCGTCGAGGCCTACCGGGTGCACAACAACGTCTCGAAGAAGGTGGCGCGGGCGCACGCCATCGAGATGCTGGACCGGGTCGGCATCCCCGAGCCCAACCAGCGGGTGGACGCGTATCCCCACCAGTTCTCCGGCGGCATGCGCCAGCGCGCGATGATCGCGATGGCGCTCTCCTGCGATCCGGCCCTGCTCATCGCCGACGAACCCACCACTGCCCTGGACGTCACCGTGCAGGCGCAGATCCTCGACCTGATCCGTGACCTGCAGAAGGAGTTCGACTCTGCGGTCATGATCATCACCCACGACCTCGGCGTGGTGGCCGAGCTGGCCGACGACATCCTGGTGATGTACGCCGGCCGCGCCGTCGAGCGTGGCACCGCCGAAGACCTCTTCCAGTCGCCGGAGCACCCCTACACGTGGGGCCTGCTGGGATCGATGCCTCGGTTCGACAAGCCGCCGACCGACCGCCTGCTGCCGATCAAGGGCACCCCGCCCAGCCTGATCAAGGTGCCGCCGGGATGTCCCTTCAACCCGAGGTGTGACTTCCAGGAGCGCGTCGGCTCCGCCTGCATGGTGGAGCGACCCGACCTCGACGACAACGGCGAGGGCCACTCCGTCGCCTGCCACATCCCGACCACCGAGCGCCAGGAGATCTGGACGCAGGAACTCTCCCCGAGGCTGTCGTGACGAACCCCGAGACCCCTGAGGCCCTCGAGACCACCGGGCCCGCCGACGCCGAGGTGCAGGACACGCCGGCTGCTCGTGAGCCGCTCCTCGTGGTGGAGGGGCTGGTCAAGCACTTCCCGATCAGCGGCGGCTTCCTGCGGAAGAGCACGTCTGCGGTGCAGGCGGTCGACGGTGTCGACTTCGACGTACGCCGCGGGGAGACGTTCTCGATCGTCGGCGAGTCCGGCTGCGGCAAGAGCACCACGGCCCGCCTGGTGACCAGGCTGCTCGAGCCCACCGGGGGGAAGGTGACCTTCGAGGGGCACGACATCACGCACCTGTCCGACACCAGGATGCGACCGCTCCGGCGTGACATCCAGATGATCTTCCAGGACCCGTACTCGTCGCTGAACCCGCGGCACACGGTCGGCAAGATCGTCGGAGCGCCGTTCAAGCTCCAGGGAGTCGACCCCGAGGGCGGGCGCAAGAAGGCGGTCCAGGAGGTGCTCGAGCTGGTCGGGCTGAGCCCCGAGCACTACAACCGCTACCCGCACGAGTTCTCCGGTGGCCAGCGGCAACGGATCGGGATCGCGCGCACCCTCGCGCTCAAGCCGAAGCTGATCATCGCCGACGAGCCGGTCTCCGCCCTCGACGTCTCCATCCAGGCCCAGGTGGTCAACCTGCTCGAGGACCTCCAGGAGGAGCTGGACCTGACCTACGTGATGATCGCGCACGACCTCTCCGTCGTACGCCACGTCTCGGACCGGGTCGCGGTGATGTACCTCGGCAAGATCGTGGAGATCGGTGAGCGCGACGACCTCTACGAGCGACCGCGCCACCCCTACACCGTGGCGATGCTCTCGGCCGTCCCGGTCCCGGACACGAAGCGCCGTCAGAACCGTGAGCGGATCCGGCTGGAGGGCGACGTCCCCAGCCCGATCAACCCGCCCCCCGGCTGCCACTTCCACACCCGCTGCTGGAAGGCCCAGGAGATCTGCCGCACCGAGGAACCCCCCCTGCTCCAGATCACCTCCGGCCCCGCCCAGACCCCCGTCGGCCACAAGGTCGCCTGCCACTTCCCGGTGGAGCCGGGGGAGGTGGGCGTTGGCGCCGGAGTACCCGGTTAGCCGGGTACTCATGGTGAGTTCGGTCGTTGCAACACCCGAAGTGACCATGCAGTGCCCGTGGAGTTCGGCGTCAGACGGCCGTGGGGGACATCATGCTGCGGATGATCGCGCAGGTCTCCACGGGGCGGTAGAGGTCGGCCCACACGATCCGGTGGCAGCGCCAGCCGGTGAGCCGGCAGATCAACGCTTCGCGTTTCTTCTCGCGCAGTACGACGTCCGTGACCGACTCGCCTTCGCGTCGTAGCCGCTCGTACTTGATCCGCCCGTCGAACTCGACGAACAAGCCGAGCTCCGGCCAGGCGAAGTCGACCACAGCGACCAGTTGGCCGTGCTCGTCATAGATCTCGTACTGGAGCTCAGGAGCCGGAAGCGAATGCATCCAGAACATGTAGAGCGAACGCGACTCCCCGACCGACTCGCAGCGTCCGTCGGCAAGCCGGAACGTGAGATCGACGCCGAGTGACCCGGGAACGCGGGCCATCTGGGTGCTGATGGCGTTCAGCTGTGCTCGGGTGACGAGCTTGCGGTGCAACAGGTCGTTGACCACGCACAGGCTGTGCTCCACATCGGTCGTCGCGGCCACGTCGAATGCAGTGCGTGCTGGTGACGTGACCGGAACGCCATGCACGAGAACGACGTGATCCCGGGGGAGCGCTCCGGAGTGCTGAACGATGCCTGCCGCACGTCGACCCGCGCGACCGTCAGTCCGGGTGAGGTGAACCTCGTCGAGCGGCAGGTCCCAGATCGGCACGTCGTGAGCGACCGCCGCGGTCACGTGGGAGAGCACCATCTCCGCCTCAGCCGTCCTGAGGGCCGCAGCAGTGAGCACGAGATGTCGGCCGGGACCGTCGAGCGAGTCCCATTGGTCGCGAAAGACGTAGGAGCCGCGACGGACGCGGTGGATCGCCTCACTACGCACCGAGCGGGCGAGCGCACGATCGTCGTACCCGAGCGCGATGGCCTCGCGTCGAAGAAACACAACAGACCTGTGACAGATCTTTCGAAGGACATCCATGCACGAACGGTCACCGCTGGTGCCGACCCCTGCACCCACTCGACGCCTCGCCTGTGGAGAAGTCCTCACCGCCGCCGGTTGTGGACAACAGCGCGGCCACTCTTCGGGCACTCCATGATCCGTTCGGGCGTTGCAACGCCCGAACGAACCAGGAGTACCCGGCTAACCGGGTACTCCTGCACACCCTCACCCCAGCCGGGCGGTGCTCCGCCGGGGGATCAGCCGGGTGGGGACGATGGTGTCGACGGGGTCGGAGGTGGCGCCGCCGAGTCCGTCGAGCAGGAGTCGGGCGCCGAGGCGACCCATCTCGTGGGCGGGTTGGGCGACGGTGGTGAGGTCGAAGAACTCGGCGAGCTCGTGGTCGTCGATGCCGACCAGGGAGATGTCCTCCGGCACGCGGAGTCCGGCCTCGCGGAATGCCTGCGCGGCGCCGAAGGCCATCTCGTCCGAGCCGGCGAAGACGGCCGTCGGCCGCTGGCCTGCGGTCAGGAGCTGCCGGCCGGCGGAGAGGCCTCCCTGCGCCGAGAAGTCGCCGGTGACCTCCCACGCGGGGTCGATCGCCAGGCCGGCCGCTGCCATGGTCTGCCGGTAGCCGGCCAGGCGGTCGGTCGGAGCTGAGAACGTCAGGCCCTCGTGCTCGGGGTCGGGGACACCGCCGAGGTAGGCGATCCGCTCGTGTCCGAGGTCGAGGAGGTGCTGGGTCGCCTTGGCGGCCGCCTCCACGTCGTCGATCCGCACGTCCGACCACCCCGGCACCGCGCCGCCGACCACGACGGTCGGTGTACCGATGCGGTCGAGCGAGGCGACCTCTGCCGGTGTCGGTTGCAGTGCGAGGACCATCACCGCGTCCACGCGCTTGCTGAGCAGGTGCGTGGCGAACAGCCGGCTGCGCGCCGTGGGGTCGCCGGTGATGTTGTAGAGCAGCAGGTCGTACCCCTCCTGGCGCAGCAGCTCCTCCGCGCCGTGGACGACGGAGCCGAAGAACCACCGGGTCACGTTGGGTACGACGACACCGATGGCGCGAGTCTGGCCCCCGGCGAGGCTCGCCGCGTGCGGCGAGGCGACGTACTCCATCCGCGCGGCGGCAGCCAGCACCCGCTGACGCGTGGCCTCGGAGACCCGCGGCAGCCCGCGCAGAGCGCGCGAGACTGTCGCCGTCGAGACCCCAGCCTCACGCGCGACGTCCTCGATCCCGGTCATCTCACACTCTTCCTGCAGGCCGGCCCCGCCACCGACGCACATCGTGGCACGGAGGAGCCGCTCACCGGGTCCGTTCGCGGCCCAGCCCCGAGAACCACCGGTCGGACTCGCGGGCCGCGTCGACCCCGAGGCTGCCGTTCGATGGCGTGGCTTTCGTGGACTGGACCCCGGGAACCCCCCACGACTAGGTAGATTCGTCCCTGACAGCGCCAACCGACGACTGCCACAGGGGCCCAGATGGACGACGACTCCGACGAGCGCTCCGACCAGGTGCGCAACGCGCTGCTCAAGGCTCTCGCGGTGGTGGCCGGGATCGCGGTGCTGATCGCCCTCGGTACGACGGTGATGGTGCGCGCGCTCGGACTCGACGAGAGTGAGTCGCCGGGGCCGCTCAGCGGCTCGTCGTCCGACCAGACCAAGCCGCTGCCGACCACGGCGCTGCCCGTGCCGGGCGAGAAGACCGAGACCCCGGACCCGTCGACGAGCCCGAGCGCGTCCCCGGACGGCGCGACGGGCGACATCGAGCTGCGCGTCTCCCCGCTGATGGCCCGCCCGATGGAGCGGGTCAACTTCACCGGCAGCTACAAGGGTGCCGACAACACGGAGCTGCAGGTGCAGCGCTTCGACACGGGCAAGTGGAGCAACTTCGGGGTCACCGCGACGGTGAAGGTGGGCACCTACACGACCTACATCATGACCGGGCGTTCCGGGGAGAACCGGTTCCGGGTCTACGACCCGAAGGCCAAGAAGGGCAGCAACGTCATCCTGGTGACGGTCGACTGACGGCTGCCCTCCCTGGTTCCGCTCGGCGCTCGCTCAGTCGGGGATGAAGTCGAACTCGTCCGGGTTCGGACCGGTGCGGCCGTCCTCGCCGCGGTCGAGCGCCGTGATCTGCTGCATCGCCGCGTCGTCGAGCTCGAAGTCGAAGAGCGCGAAGTTCTCCGCCATCCGCTCGGGTGACGAGGACTTCGGGAAGACGATGTCGCCACGCTGCACGTGCCAGCGCAGGGTCACCTGGGCCGGCGTACGGCCCACCTCGGCGGCGATCTTGGTGATCACCTCGTCGTCGAGGACACCGCCCTGGGCGATCGGGGACCAGGCCTCGGTGAGGATGCCTGCGTCGTGACCGGCCGAGCGGGCGGCCTCGTTGGTGAAGTAGGGGTGCACCTCGATCTGGTTGACGGCCGGGACCACGTCGGTCTCCTCGGCCAGGCGAGCCAGGTGAGCCGGCTGGAAGTTGGAGACACCGATGGAGCGCGCGCGTCCCTGCTCCTTGAACTCGACGAGGGTCTTCCACGTGGAGACGAAGTCACCGTCGTACTTCGTGGGGAGCGGCCAGTGGATCAGGAACAGGTCGACCTGGTCGAGGCCGAGGTCGGCCAGGGTCTGGTCGAACGCCTTGCGGGCCGTGTCGGGCTCGTGGAAGCCGTTGTTGAGCTTGCTCGTGATGAACAGGTCGTCACGCGGGATCCCGGAGTCGCGGATCGCCTGACCGACACCCTTCTCGTTGCCGTACATCTCGGCGGTGTCGATGTGTCGGTAGCCGGCCTCGAAGGCCTGGCCGGTGAGCCGGGCGGTGTCCTCCGGGGGCACCTGGAACACCCCGAAGCCGAGCTGCGGGATGGTGTTGCCGTCGTTCAGGGACAGGGTCGGAACAGAAGTAGCCATACCTGTTGCGTACACCTGGGAGCGCAGAAGTATTCCTCTCAGGCGGCAATCTTCTCGCGTTCGGTCGACATCGCAGGCTCCTGCCGTACGACGACCCGCGGAGTGCTGCGCCACTGCCCGAGGAGCACGCCGCCCAGCACGAGCACCATCCCGAGCGCCTGGGTGGTGCCGAACACCTCGTGCGCGAACGCGATCCCGAGCAGCGTCCCGACGACAGGGTTGACCAGCCCGATCAGCGAGACCGCTCCCGCCGACATCAGCCTCAGGCCGCGGAACCAGCAGACGTAGGCGAGCCCGGTGCCGATGCCCGCGATCCACACGAAGCCGAGCACGGCGGGCAGGTCCAGCGCCGGGGGAGCCCCCTCGACCAGGAGCGCGACGGGCACCAGCACCAGACCGCCGACCACGAGCTGCCAGGAGACCAGGGTGAGCATGTCGACCGGCGCCTCCCAGCGCTTGATCAGCACGAACCCGAGCCCACTGACCAGGACCGAGCCGAACGCGCCGACGAGTCCGAGGGCGTCGACCGTGCCGGGACTGCGCAGGACCAGGAGGGCCACGCCGACCAGGCCCACCAGCGCGGCCCCGATCCGCACCAGCCCGGCCCTCTCACCGATGACCGCCCACGCGATGGCCATCACCGCGAGGGGAGAGGTCGCCTGCAGGGTGGCCGCGAGGCCACCGGGGAGGTGGTAGGCCGCGAGGAAGATCAGCGGGAAGAAGGCGGCGATGTTGCACAGCCCCAGCACGACCGCCTTCCACCACCACTCGCCCTGCGGCAGCCGGTGACGCCATGCGAGCAGCAGCAGGCCGACGGGGAGGGCCCGCACCGCGGCGGCGAAGAGGGGGCGGCCGGGCGGGAGCACGCTCTCGGTGACGATGTACGTCGAGCCCCAGGCGACCGGCGCGACGGCGGTGACCAGGATGGTCGACAGGCGATTGGTTTCCACGGAAGACAGTTTAGTTTCCGTGGAAGGTAATATCAACTCATGACCAGCGAGAAGGACGCCGTCGACCGCATCGTGGCCCAGTGGTCCCGGGAGCGGCCCGAGCTCGACACCGGACCGATGGCGGTCATCGGACGCCTGCACCGGCTCGCCGACCTGCTCGAGGGCGAGCTGCGCACCGTCTTCGCGTCCGCGGGACTCGGCAACGGCGACTTCGACGTACTGGCCTCGTTGCGTCGGTCGGGTGCGCCGTACCGGCTCAGCCCCGGTGACCTGTCGGCCACCACGATGGTGACCTCGGGCGCCGTCACGAAGCGGGTCGACCGGCTCGAGCAGAAGGGCCTGGTCAAGCGCTCGGTGAGCGACGCCGACGGCCGTGGACGCGAGATCGAGCTCACGCCCCGTGGCAAGGAGCTGACCGACGCCATCGTGGTCGACCACTGGGCCAACGAGGACCGGCTGCTCGCGGCCCTCGACGCGACCGAGCGCGAGCAGCTGGTGGGCCTGCTGCGCAAGCTGCTGCTGTCCGTCGAGGGGCCGGGGTAGGGGCAGCCTCGACTTCATGGGCATCTCCATGGTCTTTTCGGGTGTTGCAATGCCCGAAAAGACCATGAGTACCCGGCTAACCGGGTATCCCTGCACCCCTAGCCACCCAGCTCGAGGCGCTCGCCGAATCCCGGGGTGAGCGGCTCGAAGGAGAGTCCCTCGTGCTGCACGGCCTCGACGAACCGGTGCGGGGGGTTCTCGAAGAAGCGGCGGTAGCTGCGCGGGTGCGCCCGCTTGAGGCCGACCGGCCAGAAGGTTCCGTAGTGCACGGCGAGAGCCCAGGTCGCGCCGATCCGGCCGACCGTGGCGGCCGCCTGGGCCGGCGACAGGTGCTCGTCGCCCAGGCTCGGGCCCCAGCCGCCGATCGCCACGACCGCGAGGTCGACCGGGTCCACCGCCTCGACAGCCGGCTCGACCCCGGTGTCGCCGGAGTACCAGCAGGTGCGGTCCGCCGCCGAGAAGCGGAATGCCAGCGCCGGGGCGGCTCGTCGGGACGTCGGGTCCCGTCGCCCGTCGTGCCGGGCCGGGAGCACCTGGATCGCGAGCCCCGCCACGTCGTACGCCTCGCCGGGCTCGACCTCGACCAGGTTCCGTCGCCGCAGGCTGCGGACCGCCTGGGCGGTGCCCTTCGGCACGACGAGCGGGATCTCCGGGTCGATCCGGCGCAGCGAGGGGAGGTGCAGGTGGTCGTGGTGCAGGTGCGAGATGAGCACGACGTCGGCGCGAGTGGCGTCGACGGGTGGTGGTGCGCTGGCGCGACGCAGGTGCTTCAGCGTCCGGGTCAGCACCGGGTCGGTCACCACCCGGACAGCACCGATCTCGACCGTCACCGAGGCGTGGCCCCACCACGTCGCGGCGAGGTCGCCCGGCTTCCTGGTGCTCACGTCGGTGGTCAGGAGCCGATGACGTTGGGGTCGCGCCAGCCGCGCTCGAACGGCAGCCGCCAGCCGCGCGGAGCGATCAGCTGGTGCACCCGGTTGGGCCCCCACGACCCCTGCGGGTAGGGCCGTACGACGGGTGGGTTGTCCAGCAACGGCGTGGAGAGCTCCCAGAGCCGCTCGATGCCCTCCGCGGTCGTGAACAGGGTGCGGTCGCCGCGGGCGGCGTCGTAGATGAGCCGCTCGTAGGCCTCGAGTACGGCTCCCGCCCAGTCCGTCTCGTGCATGGCGAACTGCATCGACAGCTTCTGCAGCCGCATGCCCGGGCCGGGCCGCTTGCCGTAGAACGACAGCGACATCCGGGACTGGTCGGCGAGGTCGAAGGTCAGGTGGTCGGGACCGTTGTCGCCGACCCCCGAACCCGGCGGGAACATCGAGCGCGGCGGCTCGCGGAACGCTATCGAGATGATCCGGGCCCCCTCGGCCATCCGCTTGCCGGTGCGCAGGTAGAACGGCACGCCGGCCCATCGCCAGTTGTCGACGTAGCACTTCAAGGCGATGAAGGTCTCGGTCTCGGAGTCCTGGGCGACCCCCTCGATGTCGCGGTAGCCGGCGTACTGACCCCGGACGACGTCCGAGGGCTCGATCGGCAGCATCGACCGGAAGACCTTGTTCTTCTCCTCGCCGATGGCTCGCGGTTCGAGGGCGGTCGGCGGTTCCATGGCGGTGAACGCCAGCACCTGGAACAGGTGGGTGACCACCATGTCGCGGTAGGCGCCCGTGGACTCGTAGAAGTCGGCACGCTGCGCCAGCCCGAGCTCCTCGGGCACGTCGATCTGGACGTGGTCGATGTGGTTGCGGTGCCAGATCGGCTCGAAGAGCCCGTTGGCGAAGCGGAACGCGAGGATGTTCTGCGCCGCCTCCTTGCCCAGGAAGTGGTCGATCCGGAAGATCTGCTCCTCGTCGAAGACCTCGTGCAGCTCGTTGTTCAGCTTCTTCGCCGAGGCCAGGTCGGTGCCGAACGGCTTCTCCATGATGATCCGGGCGCGCTCCACGAGCTGGGCGTCCTTGAGCAGGTGCACGACGGCCAGCGCTGCCTTCGGCGGGACGCTGAGGTAGTGCAGACGACGCGGCTCCTCGTCACCGAACTCCTTCTCAGCCTCTGCCACGGTCTCGCGCAGCGTCTCGGCGCCACCGGCACCGGGCGCCCAACGCAGCCGCTTGCTGAACTCGTCCCAGCCCTCGGGCTCGGGTCCCTCGCCGCCGTGCTCCGCGACGGCCTTGGCGGTGAACTCGACGAACGAGTCCCGGTCGTGGTCGTCGAGGGAGGTCCCGACGACCTGGATGTCGGTGAGCAGGCCCGACTGGAAGAGGTGCAGCAACCCGGGCAGCAGCTTGCGCTGGGCCAGGTCACCGGTGGCACCGAACAGGACGACGGTGGTGGGGGTCGGCATGGGAACAGCCTGCTACCTGCGTGACGGCCTGACCAGTCCCCTGCCCACGCGGGCCGGTAACCGTTGTGTGTCAGCCGCGTTGCAGCCAGGTGAGCACGGCCAGCACCCGGCGGTGTCCGCTCTCGTCGGCGAGCAGCCCCAGCTTGGCGAAGACCCGGGCCGAGTACTTCTCGACGGCTCCCTCGGTGATCGTCATCGACCGCGCGATGCCGGCGTTCGAGTGCCCCTCCGCCATCAACGACAGCACCTCCTGCTCGCGCGGCGTCAGCGCGGCGAGCGGGTCGCGACGCCGGGCGATCAGCTGGGAGACGACGATCGGGTCGATCACGGTGCCCCCACCTGCGACTCGCTCGACCGACTCCACGAAGTCCTCGATGTCGCTGACCCGGTCCTTGAGCAGATAGCCGATGCCACCGCCGCCGTCCGCGAGGAGGTCCTCGGCGTAGGAGAGCTCGACGTACTGGGACAGCACGATCACCCGCGCCTCCGGCCAGGCACGTCGCACCTCGACGACGGCGCGCAGTCCCTCGTCGGTGTGCGACGGGGGCATCCGTACGTCGACCAGGCACAGGTCCGGACGCTCGTCGAGAGCCGCCTCCACCAGGGACGGCCCGTCGCCCACGGCAGCCACGACGTCGTGACCGGCCTCCGCGAGCAGGAGCTGCATCCCCTCGCGCAGGAGCACCGAGTCGTCGGCGATGACTATCCGCACGGCAGCTCCGTGCGTGCGACCGTCGGGCCCCCGGGCGGCGAGCTCAGCTCGAAGGTCCCGTCCGCGGCGCGGGCCCGCTGGGCGAGCCCGGCCAGCCCTCCGTCGGGTGTCGGTGCGGCTCCGCCGCGACCGTCGTCCTCGACCAGGACCACGGCGCGGTCGTGGCTCACCTGCAACGAGACCCGCGCGGAACGGGCGCCACTGTGCTTGGCGACGTTCGTCAGGCACTCGGCCACCACGAAGTACACCGCGGTCTCGACGTGCTGCGGGAGGCCCTTGGGGGCGTCGTAGGTCAGCGTGGTCGGGACGACCGACCGGGCCACGGCCTCGCGCAGGGCGGCCTCGAGCCCGCGGTCGACGAGCACCGGAGGAGCGATGCCACGGGACAGGGAGCGCAGCTCGTCCACGGTCTCGCGTGCCTGCGTGAGCGCGCCGTCCAGCGTCGCCCGCGCCAGCTCGGGGTCCCTCTCCAGCTGGGTGCGGGCACGACCGAGGTCCATCGAGAGTCGCACCAGCCGCTGCTGCGGACCGTCGTGGATGTCCCGCTCGAGCCGACGCAGCGACTCGGCCTCCGCTGCCCGTCCGGCGGCGCGACCGGCTTCCGAGCGGCGTACCTCCTGCTGGAGCTCGGCGCGCCCGCAGAGCAGGTCCTGTCCCAGCGTCGAGTGCAACAGCGCCGCCGCGCGCATGACGATCGGCAGGGTGAACAGGGCCACCAGCCCGATGGTGCAGATCACCAGGACGTCGGCGCCCCAGGTGTCACCGAAGCCGAGGAGCGAGGCCAGCGTGACCGGGTCGGTGCCGCGCGGGATGGTCCGGCCCCAGATGGCGTACGTCGGCCCGCCGATCGCGGCAGCCCACCAGGCGATGCCGATCGCCCACGAGATCGTGCCGGTGATCAGCGCGACCAGGACCCAGACGACGTCCAGCCAGGACTGCCGGTCGCGAGCGGGAGCCGTCAGCCGGCGCAGGATCCCGTCGCTGGGGTCGGCGGTGAGGTACTCGGGATGGGCCCGGGTCTCGCCGGTCAACCGTCCCAGGCGCTGGCGTTCCAGGTAGGCGAAGCCGCGTGCGGTCAGGATGCCCAGGATCAGGATCGGCAGGCCGACCAGGATGATCGTGAGCCCGGCGCCCACCACCACGAGCACCACCACCAGCACGAAGGCAGGGAGGGCCAGCGGGAACGCGGTCAGCACGTAGGCGCTGTCCCGGCCCAGGCGCTGCAGGAAGCTCGGCGCGGCCGCCATGCGTGCACCCACCCCCTCGTCGCCCCGGTGGCTCAGGGCGCTCACGACGTCGTTCCGATCATCGCAGGCGTGTCCGTGTGCATGGCCCAATCCTGCGTGGTGCGCGGGTGCCGGACGATGGGGCCAGCCGGTCAACCGGACGTCCAGGGGAGCCAGTGGATCCACCGGAAATTTATGCGTCCCTGACGGGAATGACCCGACCCGGACCTTCGTTGTGAGGTGTGAACGAAGTTGAGTTGATCTGACTCAAGTTGTTTGCCACACTCTCCGCGGCGACGCAAGATTGCCGCGGCACGGGGGACTCACGACGACAACCCCGGCATCGCAGCTCCACCACAGACATTCCCAGCACTAAACCGGAGGTAACAACCATGGCACGAGCAGTCGGTATCGACCTCGGCACGACGAACTCCGTCGTTGCCGTCCTCGAGGGTGGCGAGCCCACCGTCATCGCCAACGCGGAAGGCGCCCGGACGACCCCGTCCGTCGTCGCGTTCGCCAAGTCCGGCGAGGTGCTGGTGGGCGAGGTCGCCAAGCGCCAGGCCGTCACCAACGTCGACCGCACGATCCGCTCGGTCAAGCGCCACATGGGCACCGACTGGAACGTGAAGATCGACGACAAGGACTTCACCCCGCAGCAGATCAGCGCGTTCGTGCTGCAGAAGCTCAAGCGCGACGCCGAGGCCTACCTCGGCGAGACCGTCACCGACGCGGTGATCACCGTGCCGGCGTACTTCTCCGACGCGCAGCGCCAGGCCACCAAGGAGGCCGGCGAGATCGCGGGCCTCACCGTGAGCCGCATCGTCAACGAGCCGACCGCGGCCGCGCTGGCCTACGGACTCGACAAGGGTGAGTCCGACCAGACCATCCTCGTCTTCGACCTCGGTGGCGGCACCTTCGACGTGTCCCTGCTCGAGATCGGTGAGGGCGTCGTCGAGGTCAAGGCCACGAGCGGTGACAACCACCTCGGTGGTGACGACTGGGACTCCAAGGTCGTCGACTGGATGGTCAAGAAGTTCCAGGGCAACAACGGTGTCGACCTGAGCAAGGACAAGATCGCGCTGCAGCGCCTCAACGAGGCTGCCGAGAAGGCGAAGATCGAGCTGTCCTCCTCCAGCGAGACCACCGTGCACCTGCCCTACATCACCCACGGCGAGTCCGGCCCGCTGCACTTCGAGGAGAAGCTCACCCGCAGCGAGTTCCAGAAGCTGACGGCCGACCTGCTCGACCGCACCAAGGCACCGTTCCAGTCGGTCCTCAAGGACGGCGGCGTCGCCGTCTCGGCGATCGACCACGTGGTCCTCGTCGGCGGCTCCACCCGGATGCCGGCGGTCAGCGACCTGGTCAAGCAGCTCCTCGGCGGCAAGGAGCCCAACAAGGGCGTCAACCCGGACGAGGTCGTGGCCATCGGTGCCGCGCTGCAGGCGGGTGTCCTCAAGGGCGAGGTCAAGGACGTCCTGCTCCTCGACGTGACCCCGCTGAGCCTGGGCATCGAGACCAAGGGCGGCGTGATGACCAACCTGATCGAGCGCAACACCACGATCCCGACCAAGCGTTCGGAGATCTTCACCACCGCTGACGACAACCAGCCGTCGGTGGAGATCAAGGTCGCCCAGGGCGAGCGCCAGATGTGGGCGCAGAACCAGCCGCTCGGCAACTTCGAGCTGACCGGTCTGCCGCCGGCGCCGCGTGGTGTCCCGAAGATCGAGGTCACCTTCGACATCGACGCCAACGGCATCGTGCACGTGTCCGCCAAGGACCAGGGCACCGGCAAGGAGCAGTCGATGACGATCTCCGGTGGCAGCGCGCTGTCCAAGGACGACATCGACCGGATGGTCAAGGACGCCGAGCAGTACGCCGAGGAGGACGCCCAGCGTCGCGAGGCCGTCGAGTCCCGCAACCAGGCCGACTCGCTCGTCTACTCGACCGAGAAGTTCCTCTCCGAGAACGACGAGAAGCTGCCCGAGGACGTCAAGATCGAGGTCCAGGCCGACGTCGACGAGCTCAAGAAGCTGCTCGAGGACGAGAACACCGACAAGGACACCTTCACCGCGGCCATCAGCAAGCTGGGCGAGTCCAGCCAGAAGATGGGTGCAGCGATGTACGCCGCCAGCGAGGCGGAGGCAGCCGCAGGAGCCGAGGGCGCCGAGGGTGCCGCGCCCACGGACGAGGCCGACGACGACGTGGTCGACGCCGAGATCGTGGACGAGGACGAGGCCGGCACGGAAGGCGAGAACGGGGAGTCCAAGTGACCTCCACGCCCGACGAGCAGCCCGAGGGTCACGAGGACGTGGCCCCGGCCGACCCCACCGCAGGAGGGGAGTCCCAGGAGACTGGGGCTCCCCGCCCGGGGGGTCCTCCCGAGGACCACACCCCGGCACACAGCTTCGGCGACGAGGCTGCGGAGATGGCCAACGAGACCGAGGTCGAGGGGGACCCTGCGCAGGCCGCGAGCGACGAGCTGGTGCTGGCCCAGACCGAGCTCGCCGAGCGCACGCTCGACCTGCAGCGGCTCCAGGCGGAGTTCCTCAACTACAAGAGGCGCGTCGACCGGGACCGCGAGCTGGTCAAGCAGAACGCCGTCTTCTCGGTGCTGACCGGGATGCTGCCGGTCCTCGACGACATCGACCGGGCCCGCGAGCACGGTGAGGTCGAGGGCGGGTTCAAGGCGGTGGCCGACTCGCTGGAGCGCACCGTCACCGCCCTGGGGCTGACCAAGTTCGGCGCCAAGGGCGACGAGTTCGACCCCAACGTCCACGAGGCGCTGATGCACGGGCACAGCCCGGACGTCACGACCACCACCGTGGACGTGGTGGCGCACGCGGGATACCGGATCGGTGACCGCGTCGTACGTGCGGCGAAGGTCACCGTGCTGGATCCTGAGAGCTGAGCAACGCAAGACGTGGTTTCGAGACGGGCCTGGAGGCCCTCCTCGACCACCGGATGACGAGAGAGGAGGGGTGAGTGATGGCGAACAACGCTGACTGGGCCAACAAGGACTTCTACAAGGTCCTCGGTGTGGCCAAGGACGCCGAGCCGGCGGCCATCAAGAAGGCCTACCGGAAGCTGGCACGCGAGAACCACCCCGACTCCCGTCCCGGTGACCAGGCCGCGGAGGACCGCTTCAAGCAGGTGGCCGAGGCCTACGACGTCGTCGGTGACGCCGAGAAGCGCAAGCAGTACGACGAGATGCGCACCATGTTCGCCGGAGCAGGCGCGGGCGGTGGCTTCGGCGGCTTCCCGGGCGGCTTCGGTGGGCAGACCTCGGGAGGATCCGGGGGCTTCGACGTCTCCGACCTGTTCGGCGACCTGTTCAACCAGGGTGGCGGCCGCAGCACCGGGTTCGGCAACCGCAGCCGTGCGCCCCGTCCCGCCAAGGGCGCCGACGTCGAGACGGAGACCAGCCTGGACTTCCGGAGCGCGGTCGACGGCACCACGATCAGCATGCGGCTGCGCTCGGACGCGCCCTGCCCGACGTGCTCCGGCACCGGCGGCAAGCCCGGCACCCGGCCGCACATCTGCGGCACGTGCGACGGCGCCGGCATGGTGGTCAACTCGGTCGGCGGCGGATTCTCGATGAACGAGACCTGTCCCGAGTGCCACGGCCGGCAGCTGGTGTACGACGAGCCCTGCCCCACGTGTCACGGGTCCGGTCGCGGGTTCTCCGACCGCACCGTCTCGGCCCGGATCCCGGCCGGCGTCAAGGACGGCCAGCGCATCCGGCTCAAGGGCAAGGGTGCAGCGGGCGAGAACGGTGGTCCGAACGGTGACCTCCTCGTCACCGTGCACGTCAAGCCGCACCAGCTCTTCGGTCGCAAGGCCGACAACCTCACCCTCGAGGCCCCGGTCACCTTCGACGAGGCCGCGCTCGGCGCCGAGATCAAGGTGCCCACCCTCGACGGCGCCCCCGTCACCCTGCGCATCGCGCCCGGCACCCCGAACGGACGGGTCCTCCGGGTGCGCGGCCGCGGCGCACCGCGCAAGGACGGTTCGAAGGGCGACCTGCTCGTCACCGTCGTGGTCCAGGTGCCCGACACCCTCGACGACGCCGCCCGCGCCGCGGTCACCGCCTTTCGCGAGGCCCGAGCCGGTGACGATCCGCGAGCCGGCCTGTTCCAGGGCGGCGCGTGATGGCCACGCGTGGGCAGGGTCGCGGCGGCCGGGTGCCCGGTCCGACGGTCCCGGTCTACGTGATCAGCGTCGCCGCCGAGCTGACCGGCCTCCACCCGCAGACCTTGCGGCAGTACGACCGCGTGGGGCTGGTCTCACCGGGCCGCACCGGTGGTGGCGGCCGACGCTACTCACTGCGTGACATCGAGCTGCTGCGGGAGGTCGCCGAGCTGACCTCCTCGGGGATCGGCCTCGAGGGAGTACGCCGGATCCTCGAGCTCGAGCACCAGGTCGCCGCCCTGCGAGCCCGCAACGCGGAGCTGCGCGGCCAGGTGGCCGAGCTGCACGCGGCGCTGGAGGCGACCCTCACCTCGCTCAAGGCCCGTCGCCCCAACCTCCCGGCGATCCGCCAGGACGGGACGATCACCCCCTTCGACGGGTTCCGCTGACCGCTGGGACCAGCGCGGACGTCCGTGTTCGCACGTCTCAGTGACCCGCACCTGTCTCAGCCGTTAGTGTCAGCGACGGTCCATCCGCGGGAGAGGCGGTGTTGCGGTGCTGCTGGAGATCGACTGGTTCTTCCAGCACGTCGACAGCTGGTGGCACCTGCTCTCCATCCCGATCTTCACCGGTGTCGTCGGCTGGCTGATCAACTGGACCGGCCTGATCATGCTCTTCTCGCCGGTGCGCTTCCACGGCATCACCGTGCCCGGCATGCGCCAGCTCTCGCGTGTCCTGCCGCGCAAGGTCCAGGAGGTGCCCGGGATCCTGCAGGGCGGCATCGGCTGGCAGGGGATCGTGCCCGCGCGCGCCGCCAAGATGGGCAGCATCGCCGTGGACAAGGCGATCGCCAAGCTGGGTACGCCGAAGGAGTTCTACCAGCAGCTCGAGCCGGACCAGATCGCCGAGCACATCGTCCAGGTCTTCGAGCCCGAGCTCCCGCAGATGATCGAGAGCATCATGCAGCGCGAGCACCCGTCGTTGTGGCGGGACCTGCCGCCGCGGGCCAGGCAGGTGGTGATCTCGCGGGTCCAGTCCCAGCTCCCGGGCGTCGTCGGCACGGTGACCGACGAGATCGGCGAGCACATCGACCAGCTGCTCGACCCGAAGATCATGGTGATCAACCACTTCCAGAAGAATCCCGCGCTCGTCGTACGCATCTTCCGCGACTTCGGGCAGCGCGAGCTGAACCTGATGGTGGCGTTCGGGTTCGTGTTCGGGTTCGCGCTCGGCATCCCGGTGGCGATCGTCGACCACTGGTTCGGGCAGTGGTGGCTGCTGCCCGTGCTCGGCGTGATCGTCGGCTGGACGACCAACGCCCTGGGCATGTGGCTGATCTTCGAACCGCCGGAGCCGCACCGGGTGCTGGGGATCAAGGTGCACGGCCTGTTCCTGCGCCGGCAGAACGAGGCGGCCGAGGTCTACGCGCGGATCATCGCCGACGACGTGATCACCCTGGAGAACATCGGCGACTTCCTGCTCGACGGTCCTCGCGGTGACCGCACCCGGCAGATGCTGGCCGAGGCGATGCGTCCCGCGATCGACAACGCCGCCGGGCCTGTGCGCGGCGCGGTGCGGGTCGCTGTCGGGAGCCGCCGCTTCGACAACATCCGGGACGCCGTCGCCCTCGAGGCGGTGGACCGCACGATCGAGCCGTTCCGGGACCCCGAGTTCAGCCAACGGCAGGCGGAGAAGATCTACACCCTCATCGCCGACCGGACCAAGGAGCTCCCACCTCGGGACTTCGTGGAGATGATGCGCTCCGCGATCAAGGAGGATGAGTGGATGCTCTACGCACACGGGGCGATCATGGGCTTCGGTGGGGGACTGCTCCACCTCGCCCTGTTCGGTGTGGGAGGAACCTGATGAGCGAGCGCACCACCCCCGGCCCGGACCGGTCGACGCCGGCCGTCTGGGAAGAGGCCACCGAGGCGATCCCGGGCATGGTCCGGATCACCGCCAACGCCGGGCTGCGCTCGGCCGCCTGGGCGGTCGGGGCCGGGCTCCGGTCCGGCAGGCTGTTCGTGCGCACCCTGACCGACCGCGAGGCCGCGGGCGAGCTCGTCCAGGTGGTGGCCGAGGACGTCGCGGAGGCGACGCGGACCGTGAGCGACGTGGCCCGGGCCGTGTCGGCCGGTGTGCCCCTGCCGAAGGCGCTGCTCGACGCGACCGTGTCGCTGTCCTCGGTGGTGCTGACGGATGCCACGCCGCGGGTGCCGGACGAGCCGGAGCAGTCCCTGCGTGAGCGGGGGGAGGCGCTGCTCGAGCGTTCGCGTGACGTGTGGAGCGACGAGGAGACGCACCCGGCGTACGGCAGGATCCTGGAGGAGCTCGCGCCGGACGAGGCCCGGATCCTCCTGCTCCTGCTGCGTGGCGGCCCGCAGCCCTCGGTCGACGTCCGCACGGGCGGTCCTGTCGGCCTGGTCAGCTCGGCGCTGGTCGCGCCCGGGATGTCGATGATCGGCGCGCGGGCCGGCTGTCGCTACCTCGAGGAGGTCCCGGCCTACCTCAACAACCTGTTCCGGCTCGGCCTGATCTGGTTCTCGCGGGAGCAGCTCGAGGACCCGATGGAGTACCAGGTGGTCGAGGCCCAGCCGGACGTCCTGGAGGCGATGCACTCGGTGCGGTTCCCCAAGGTCGTACGCCGCAGCATCCACCTCACGCCGTTCGGCACCGGCTTCTGCAAGACCTGCCTGGTCGACAGCGAGGAAGCGCAGGCCCTGCCCGAGCACCAGATCCCGGAGGAGTAGGCCCGGCCACCTCCTGCCCTTCCAGGTGGGCACCTCGCCGGTCACGGCGTCGGTCAGTCCGTGGGCAGGCTGAGGGTGAACACCGAGCCGCCGAAGGGCCCGGGCACGTAGGTCGCGGTGCCGCCCTGAGCCTCGGCGAGGCTGCGGACCACGAACAGGCCGAGCCCGGTGCCGGGCACCTCGGCGTCCCCGGCGCGCGAGAACTCGTCGAAGAGCCGCTCGCGGAAGTCCAGCGGGACGCCGGCTCCGCTGTCCTCGACGTCGATGCAGACCCGGTCCCCGAGGCCGCGGACCCGCACCGCGAGAGGGGGTGCGCCGTACTTCTCGGCGTTGCTCACCAGGTTCTCGAGCATCTGCTCCAGACGGTAGGGGTCGACCAGGACGGGCCGGCCGTCCTCGATGTCGACGCGCACGCGATCACGGTGTGCCAGGACTCCCTCGATGACCGGCCCGGGGTGGACCAGCTGCGGCCGGGATCCCACCGTGCCGTGTCGCGCCTGGGCCGAGACCAGGAGATCAGCGGTGATCTGGTCGAGCCGTCGGGTCTGCCGGTCGAGCGTCGACAACAACCGGCCCAGGCGTTCGGTGTCGAGGGACTCCGCGGAGGCCTGGATCGACTCGACGATGCCCATCAGCACGGTGACCGGGTTGCGGATCTCGTGCGCGGTGGTGGCGATCGCGCGACGCAGCACCTCGTTCTCGGCCTCGAGGCTGCCGTCGGAACCGCCGTCGGCGTGGTCGGGGCCGGGAACCGGTGCCGTGGCCCGTGCAGGGGGCAGGTCGGGGACCGCCACCAGGGGTGCGCCGGCGCTTGCCTCCGGAGTCTCCGCGGGCAGGCTCGTGATCTCGCGGACGTACTGGATGATCCGGGAGATCGGTGCGCCCTTCTGCAGGTAGCCGTCGGCTCCGGCCGCGACCGCGCGGCGAGTCATCTCGGCGGCGCCGAAGCCGGAGAGCACCACGATCTTGGAGGCTGGGCACGCCGCGCGCATGTGTGGGAGTGCCTCGAGCCCGTCCATCACCGGCATCGCCATGTCGAGCAGGATCAGGTCAGGGCGCAGCCTGGTGACCACCTCGATGCCCTCGCGTCCGTCACCCGCCTCCGCGACCACCTCGAAGCCGTGACGCTTCAGGGCGAAGCGCAGCAGGTCCCGCAGGTCGGCGGTGTCGTCGACCAGGACCACGCGGACCGGATCAGCGCCCGGCGACGTGCTCACTCGGGATGCCCCGAGGGCACGGGCGGATCGGAGTCGTTGCCCGTCGTCGCGTCGGCCAGGGCCGGCGCGCTGCGCAGCAGCTCGACCGAGAAGTGGTCGTTGCCGAGCAGCTCGGTGATCATCCTGCTCGCCGAATCGATGGCGGTGGTGAGCGCGTTGTTCGCCTTCTCGGGCTGGTCGAGGTCGAGTGCCATCTTGGCCACGACGAGTCCCTGGAGCACGTTGTCGTTGATCTCGAGCGCCTGCTGCTCGCGCTGGCGGAGGTCCTCGAACAGCTTGGCTCCCTGCATCAACGAGGAGTAGTTGCGTCGCAGGGTCAGGTAGTAGACGCCGACGGCCGCGCCGACGAGGTCCCAGAGCGCCAGCGGCCAGCCCCAGGCCTGACGCATGGCCATCCCCTGCACCTCGTCGACCCCGAAGTAGGGCATCAGCATGTGCAGGGTGTGCGCACCGTGGTGCACCGCGCAGGTGAAGAAGATGGCCGCTGTGGCGGCACCGAGCGGGTTGGACCGGAGCTGGTGGCTCTTCACGAGGGGTACGACGATCGCGAGCACGATCAGGAAGTAGGCGACGGAGATGACGGCGTTGCAGACCAGGCCGACTTGCCAGCTCATGGGCGGGGTTCCTCTCGGGGGTACCGGGTGCGGTTCATGACCCACCCGCGGTGTAGGACAACACGGCGAGAACGAGCGACGGAGACGACCAGCCACACGCGAGGTGCCCAGGTCCAGGCCTCCCAGGAGGCGGCCCGGACGTCCGGCGTACGCCGCAGGGCTGCCAGGCAGCAGGCCGCCACGACCAGCTCCCAGACGACGGTGGCCACGTCCCAGCCACCCACCGCCTCGGGTCCGGGGATCAGGCCGAACGGCAGGCCGAGGGTGCGGGTGACCGCCCACAGGGCCACGCAGCCGAGGTTCAGCAGCACACCGAGGCGCAGGAGGAGGGCGCCGCCGGAGGTGAGTGCCAGGCCGGCCCACGCGAGCTGCGCCATCGCGGAGACCGCGAAGAACAGGCCGAGCAGGAAGCCCTCCGAGAAGTGGGAGGGTCCCATGGCGGCATGCACCCCGGCAGCGGCGGCGCTGCTGACCACCGCGAGCGGGAGCAGGGTGCGTGAGGCACGGCGTCGGACCGGTGGCACCTGCGCGGGTGACCCAGGAGGGCGCTCGATCGTCAGGGTGGCACCGTCGGCGAGCGAGGCCCGCAGCTCCCGGACACGTCGCTCGTGTGCGTCGCGCGGCGCACGTGTGTGCGCCTTCCGGGACCGGTGCAGGCGCTGTGGCAGCAGCAGGAAGACGACGCCGACCAGGCCGAGGATGATGATGCCGTAGTGGATGGCGTGGGCGAGCACACCGAGGGACCCGCCGGCCGTCATCAGCGTCACTGTCATCCTCCTGAAGTGCGCGACTCAGCATAGGGGCCGCGGGGGGTCACCGGGGCGAGGTTCGGCCGAACGGCCGAGGCTGTCCAGCAGGATCGAAGACCTGAGATTTCGCCAGAGTTGAGGGGAATGGACTCAACTTTGAGACCGTTGCACCCGTAGCACCGACCATCACCAGCTCAAGGAGATCCGACCGTGGACGCATCCAGGCTCACCTCGCGCAGCGTCGAGGTGATCAACGCCGCCAGCACCCTCGCCACCAACGCGGGCAACCCGACTGTCGAGCCGACACACCTGGCCGTGGCCTTGTTGCGGCAGGAGAAGGGCATCACCGCGTCCCTGCTGTCACGCGCGGGTGCGGACGTGACCGACGTCGACCGGGCCCTCGGCCACGCGTTGACGAGCCTGCCCAAGGCGGCCGGCTCCACCGTGTCCACCCCGGGCGCCTCGGCTGCGCTCACCCGGGTGCTCGCCAAGGCGCTCGAGCTGATCAGCGAGATGGGCGACGACTACGTCGCCACCGAGCACCTGCTGCTCGCGCTCACCATCGTCGACACCTCCGTCCGGTCGCTGCTCGCCGAGCACGGGGTGACCGAGGATCCGCTTCGCGAGGCGATCACGGCCGTGCGTGGCAACCGCAGGGTCACCAGCCAGGAGGCGGAGGCGACGTACGAGGCGCTGGAGAAGTACGCCGTCGACCTCACGGCGCGCGCCGAGGAGGGCACGCTCGACCCGGTCATCGGCCGCGACGCCGAGATCCGCCGGGTGGTGCAGGTGCTGTCGCGGCGTACCAAGAACAACCCCGTGCTGATCGGCGAGCCGGGCGTCGGCAAGACCGCCGTCGTCGAGGGGCTCGCGCAGCGCGTGGTCGCCGGGGACGTGCCCGACTCCCTCAAGGGCCGCCGCGTGCTCAGCCTCGACCTCGCGGCGATGGTGGCCGGTGCCAAGTACCGCGGCGAGTTCGAGGAGCGCCTCAAGGCGGTCCTGGAGGAGATCAAGGGCTCCGAGGGCCGCGTGATCACCTTCATCGACGAGCTGCACACGGTGGTGGGCGCCGGAGCCGGTGGCGACTCCGCGATGGACGCCGGCAACATGCTCAAGCCGATGCTCGCGCGCGGCGAGCTGCACCTCATCGGCGCCACGACGCTCGACGAGTACCGCGAGCGGATCGAGAAGGACCCCGCCCTCGAGCGGCGGTTCCAGCAGGTCTTCGTCGGTGAGCCGAGTGTCGAGGACACCGTGGCGATCCTGCGCGGGCTGCAGGAGAAGTACGAGGCGCACCACGGGGTCAAGATCACCGACGCTGCCCTGGTCGCTGCGGCGATGCTCTCCGACCGCTACATCCCCGGCCGGCAGCTGCCGGACAAGGCGATCGACCTGGTCGACGAGTCCGCCTCCCGGTTGCGGATGGAGATCGAGAGCTCGCCGGTCGAGATCGACCAGCTCCGACGCGCCGTGGACCGGTTGAAGATGGAGCAGCTCGCGCTCGAGCGCGAGACCGACGACGCTTCCCGGGACCGCTTGGAGCGCCTGCGCGCCGACCTCGCCGACAAGGAGGAGGAGCTGCGCGGCCTCGAGGTCCGCTGGGAGCGGGAGAAGGCCGCCCTCGAGGGAACCGGTGCGCTCCGCAAGGAGATCGACGAGCTGCGCGTGGAGGCCGAGCGACTCCAGCGTTCCGGTGACCTCGGCGCCGCCTCCGAGATCCTCTACGGCCGCATCCCCACGCTCGAGTCGCAGATCGCCACGGCCGAGTCGGCCCAGGAGAGTGCAGGGTCGGTCGAGGACCCGATGGTCAACGAGGAGGTCGGTCCCCAGGAGATCGCCGACGTGGTGGAGGCCTGGACCGGCATTCCCACGGGCCGTCTGCTCGAGGGCGAGACCGCCAAGCTGCTGCGCATGGAGGAGATCCTCGGCCGCCGGCTGGTCGGCCAGAGTGCCGCTGTCGCGGCCGTGTCCGATGCTGTGCGCCGGAGCCGGGCCGGCATCGCCGACCCCGACCGCCCCACCGGGTCTTTCCTGTTCCTCGGGCCGACAGGCGTCGGCAAGACCGAGCTGGCCAAGTCGCTGGCCGACTTCCTCTTCGACGACGAGCGCGCGATCGTGCGCATCGACATGAGCGAGTACGGCGAGAAGCACTCGGTCTCTCGGCTGGTCGGTGCCCCTCCGGGCTACGTGGGGTACGACGAGGGCGGTCAGCTCACCGAGGCCGTCCGACGGCGGCCCTACTCCGTCGTACTCCTGGACGAGGTGGAGAAGGCGCACCCCGAGGTCTTCGACATCCTGCTCCAGGTGCTCGACGACGGACGGCTCACGGACGGCCAGGGACGCACGGTCGACTTCCGCAACACGCTGCTGATCCTGACCAGCAACCTCGGCTCGATGTTCCTGGTCGACCCGACGCTGGACGAGGAGAAGAAGCACGAGTCGGTGATGGCGGTGGTCCGCCAGTCCTTCAAGCCGGAGTTCCTGAACCGTCTCGACGAGGTCGTGATGTTCGACGCGCTCGGCAAGGACGAGCTCGCCCACATCGTCGACCTGCAGCTCGCGGCCTTCGACCGGCGGCTCGCCCCGCGCCGGATCACGGTGTCGGTGACCGACTCGGCCCGGCAGTGGCTGACCGACCACGGCTACGACCCGGCGTACGGCGCGCGGCCGCTGCGCCGGCTCGTGCAGACCGCGATCGGCGACCCGCTCTCGCGGATGTTGATCGGCGGCGAGGTGACCGACGGGCAGCAGGTTCTGGTCGACCACGTCGACGGAGAGCAGCAGCTGACCCTCACCGTCGGCTGAGCGATTGCGGGGGTCTTGGTTGAATGACCCCATGAGCGACACCAACACCTCGGCACGCCCGCGCCAGCTGACCATGGCGGGGTGCTTCGTGGTGGGTGGTTCGCTGCTCCTGCTGGTCTCGGTCTTCGACACCGTCACCAACCTCAACTCCGTGGACACGCGGGACGAGGTCGCCAAGGTGCTGTCCACGAGTGGCGCGGGGTTCGACCTCAGCGTGGGTCAGGCCATCGTCGTCATGCGGGCCGGCCTCACCGTCGCCGCCGTGTGCGCCGCCGCGGCAGCCGTGCTCGGGTTCTTCGCCCTGCAGCAGCGCAGTCGGGGGGCCCGGCTCGCGTTGACCATCGTCGCCGTACCGATCCTGCTGACCGCGCCGCTCACCGGCGGCCTGGTCGGGGCGCTCGTCGCGGCGTCGACGGCCGTGCTGTGGAGCGGCCCGGCCCGGGACTGGTTCTCCGGGCGGCCGGTGCGTCAGCCGCTCGAGCGCGAGAAGACCCCGACGCCGCCGACCCCTCCGGTGGCCAAGCCTGCCGACCCACCTGCACCCGCCGCCCCCGAGATCTCGACCCGCGCCTACCCGTCGCCCAGCCAGCCCCCGGCGACGCGCGGCTTCGGGGAGACGCCGGTGGACCCGCGTTCCGGGCAGCCTGGCGCACCCGCGTGGGCGGCGACGAGCGCGCCGCAACCCTGGGCCGCCACCGTGACGCCCGCCGGTCCGGTGCCCGTGCCCGTGAAGGTCGCGTGCTTCCTCACCTGGGTGTTCGCGGGCGCGGTGGCACTGATGTACGCCGTGCTGCTCGTCGTCCTGGTCGTGGCCCGGGGCCAGATCGTGGACCTGGTCGAGAAGTCCCCGGCCTGGGAGCAGAGCAACCTGCAGCAGGACATGTTGCTGCCCGTGCTCTGGGTGGGCTGCCTGATGTTCCTCGGCTGGTCGCTGGGTGCCTGCGTCCTCGCCTTCTTCACCTGGCGCCGCCACAACTGGGCGCGCTACCTGCTGGTCGCCAGCGCGGGCGCCGCCCTGGTCGCGTCCACCTTCGCCTTCCCGGTCGGCATCGCGCACCAGATCGCCTGCGCCGCGACCATCGGGGCGCTGTTCAGCGGCGGCTCGCGTGCCTGGTTCGCCGCTCCGACGGGCGGACCCCCGCCTCCCCCCGGCCCGCCCAGCCCCGGCGCCTGGCCGCCCCCCGCCTCCAACCCCCAGGACACCCCGCCCCCGCAGCGCCCGGAGGGCAAGCCCCCGGTGTGGTGAGGCGGTGCAGGTTTCCCCGGTGAGCCGGGGATCCCGCGCAGCCGGGGCTCAGGCGTGCAGGTCGGTCGCGCGAAGGCGCCGGATGCCCTCGTCGATCAGCTCGCGCTCCTTGCAGAACGCCCACCGGACCAGGTGCCGGCCCTCGTCCGAGCCGTCCTCGTAGAAGACCTGGGACGGGATCGCCACCACCTTGGCCCTCTCGGCGAGGCCGGCGCAGAAGGCGAGACCGTCGGCATACCCGAAGTCCGAGACGTCGGTCGTCACGAAGTAGGTGCCCTGGGGCACGTGCACCTCCATCCCGAGGTCCTCGAAGGCCGCGCAGATGTGGTCGCGCCGGAGCGACAGGTCGTCGCGGAGCCGCTCGTGGAAGGCGTCCTCGTGGTCGAGCGCCTGGGCGATCGCGGGCTGGAAGGGTGCTCCCGAGGAGTAGGACAGCCAGTTCTTGGCTCCCTCGACCGCAGCCACCAGGTCGGCCGGCCCGGTCGCCCAGCCGATCTTCCACCCGGTGAAGGAGAACGTCTTCCCCGAGCTCGAGATGGTGACCGTGCGGTCGAACATGCCGGGCAGGGTGGCGATCGGCACGTGTGCGCGGCCGTCGAAGGTCAGGTGCTCGTAGACCTCGTCGGTGACCACGACGAGGTCGTGACGCGTCGCGACCTCGGCGACGGCGGCCAGCTCGGTCTCGTCGAAGACGTGCCCGGTGGGGTTGTGCGGCGTGTTCAGCAGGATCAGCTTGGTGCGGTCGGTGACCGCCTGCTCCAGCTCGCGTACGTCGAGCCGGTAGTCGGGAGCCCGCAGGGTCACCGGTCGGCGTACGCCGCCCGCGAACTGGATCATCGCGCGGTAGCTGTCGTAGTACGGCTCGAAGACCACCACCTCGTCGCCGGGATCGACCAGCCCGAGGATCGCGCCGGCGATCGCCTCCGTCGCGCCGGTGGTCACCACCACCTGGTCGGGGGACACGTCGAGGCCGTAGTGGCGCTGCTGGTGGCGGACCACCGCGTCGACCAGCGCGGGGGCCCCGTGACCGGGCGGGTACTGGTTGGTCCCGGCCCGCATCGCGTCGTACGCCGCCTCGACCACCGACCCTGGCCCGCTCAGGTCCGGGAACCCCTGCCCGAGGTTCACCGACCCGGTGCGCACCGCGAGAGCCGACATCTCCGCGAAGATCGTGCTGCCCACCCCACGCAGCCGGGCTGCCGAGCGGGTCCGTCGTCCTGTCCGCGCTCCACTCACGCCCCGAACCTAACGCGTTGTCGTGACGCCTTGTGGACCGCTCCGACACAATGGCCGCATGGCAGCGACCGGGGGGACCGACGACGACCGACCGCGCCGGGGTCGCGGTGGACGGCTGGCGTTCTGGACCGGTGTCGCGATGATGCTCGCCGGTGTCGTCCTGCTCGGCTACGTCGGCTGGCAGTTCTGGGGCACCAACTGGCAGTCCCACCGCCAGCAGCAGAAGGTCACCCGCACGCTGCAGACGCAGTGGGAGGCCGGAGGCGTCCGGCTCCAGCCGAAGTACGTGCCGAAGGGCGAGGCGTCCGCGCTGATCCGGATCCCCGCGTTCGGCAAGGGGTACGTCGTCCCCGTGCTGGAGGGGATCTCCGACGACGTCCTCGCGCGCGGGTTCGGGCACTTCCCGAACAGCGCCCATCCCGGCCAGGTGGGCAACTACGCCCTGGCCGGCCACCGGGTCACCCACGGTGAGCCGCTGCGCCGGATGCCTGAGCTGCGTCCGGGCGACTCCGTGATCGTGGAGACCGCCGGCGCCACCTACACCTACCGCCTCGACACCAACCCCAACCACCTGACCGTCCCCTTCACGGCCGGCTGGGTGATCGGCCCGCTGCCGAAGAACCCCGAGCCGGGCGGCGTACAGCCCGCACAGCGTCGTGGTCAGCGACTGATCACCCTGACCACCTGCTCGGAGATCTTCCACACCGACGGCCGGAGCATCGCGTTCGGCCACCTCGTCAAGGCCGTTCCCAAGGACCGGTAACCTCCGCTGCATGGCTGCGACCGGCTCCGATCCCACTCTCGCCCGTGACGTCGACACCTGCTGCCGGCTGACCGGCGAGTTCACGCTCCGGTCGGGCCAGGTGGCCTCGGAGTACTTCGACAAGTACCTCTTCGAGGCCGACCCCGCCCTGCTGGCGCGGGTGGTCGCCCAGATGGTCGACCTCGTGCCCGAGGGCACGGAGCTGCTCGGCGGTCTCGAGCTCGGCGGAGTGCCGATCGCGACCGTGCTCAGCGCACGCACGGGCCTGCCCGCGTTGTTCGTGCGCAAGCAGGCCAAGGAGTACGGCACCTGCAAGCTGGCCGAGGGGCAGGACGTGTCCGGACGCCGCGTCACCCTCGTCGAGGACGTCATCACGACCGGAGGCGCCGTACGCGACGCGACCCGGGCGCTGCGCGAGGCGGGAGCGGTCGTGGAGACGGTGGTGTGCGCGATCGACCGCAGCCCGGAGGGTCAGAACCCTCTCGACGACGTGGGCCTCGAGGTGCGTCCGGTGCTGACCAAGGCCGAGCTCGACGCTGCGCGCGGCTGAGTGCGGTGCTCCTGGGCCACCAGGAGAACCTTCAGGCGCTGGCCCGTTGCCGACGGTGCTTCCACCACTCGTAGGCGATCGGGATCACCGAGAAGGCCAGGATGGCGATGATCGCCTTGTCGATGTTCTCGCCCAGGCTGGGGAAGTTGCGACCGAGGAAGTAGCCGGCGAGGGTGATGCTGACGACCCACGCGACGGCGCCCACGCCGCTCCACAGGAAGAAGCGGTGCCGCTCCATCCGGGTCACACCGGCCACGACGGTGATGTAGGTGCGCACGAAGGGCACGAACCGGCCGATCACCAGTGCCTTGTTGCCGTGCTTGTCGAAGAAGGCGTCGGTCTGGTCGAAGTACTTGCGCTTGAGGATCTTGCCGTCGCGCTCGTAGAGCGGTGGCCCGATGAAGCGGCCTATCTCGTAGCCGAGGACGTTGCCCGCGAACGCGGCGAGGCTGAGCAGGACGAGCGCGACCAGCAGGTCGGTGGAGGCAGGTCCGGGCACGATGTTGTCGCGGGTGGAGACGAACAGGCCGATGGCGAACAGCAGGGTGTCGCCGGGCAGGAACGGGAAGAACAGCCCGCACTCGATGACGATGATGACGAGACAGACCCAGAAGAACGCGGAGCCGAACTGGTCGAGCAACCAGTTGGGGTCCATCCACTTGATCCCGAACAACAGCGGGTACAGGCCAGTCACCCGGCGAGCGTATCCGGGTCGACCTGACCAGAACCTGTCCGCACCTACTCTTGCGCCTGTGACTGACGGTGAGGCACCAGACGAGCCGCGTGAGGCGCGGGCGCCGTACGACCCGATGCCGCACGGGCCGGAGGAGGTCGGCGTCGGACCGTGGCCGGGAACGCTTCCGGAGGGCCCGCAGTACGACGCGCAGCTGCTCGCCGAGGGCGACCGACGCAACGTCGTCGACCGCTACCGCTACTGGCGGCTCGAGGCGATCGTGGAGGACCTCGACACCCGGCGCCACGACTTCCACGTCGCGATCGAGAACTGGCAGCACGACTTCAACATCGGCACGATCGTGCGCACCGCCAACGCCTTCCTCGCCCGCGAGGTGCACATCGTCGGGAAGCGACGATGGAACCGTCGCGGCGCGATGGTCACCGACCGCTACCAGCACGTGCGACACCACCCCACGGTCGAGGACCTCGCCGCCCACCTGCACGAGCAGCAGGTGACGCTGATGGGCATCGACAACCTGCCGGGGGCCGAGCACGTGGAGACCTGGGAGATGCCCCGGTCGGTGTGCTTCCTGTTCGGGCAGGAGGGCCCGGGACTCTCGGAGCAGGCGCGAGAGGCGTGCGACGGCACCTTCTCGATCGCGCAGTTCGGCTCGACACGCTCCATCAACGCCTCGGCGGCCGCCGCGATCGCCATGCACAGCTGGGTGGTGAAGTACGCCGACCTCGGCGCCGCCTGGCGGGGATGAGGGTCAGCCCTGCTCCGCCCGCTCCTTGAGCCCGGCGGCCTCGGTCTCGATGTAGCGCTGCGTCAGCCGGCCGTAGAACAGGTCGATCGCCCAGGCCATCCATCCCGACTGCTCGACCGACAGCCGCACCCGCGTGCCGCCACCCTCGATCGGCTCGAGCGCGTGCCGCGCCGTGGTGCGCACGCCCGGCCCGCGCTGCTCCCAGGTGAACGAGCGGCCGGGCTCCACCTCGGTGACCGTCCAGGTGGCCTCGGGCAGCTTCGGCTGCGCCAGCTCGGCCTGCGAACCCGGTCGCAACGGACCCTCATCGCACCGGTGCGCGCGGTTCACCGAGGTGGTCCACTCCGGCCAGCGGTCGATGTCGGTGACGACGTCCCAGACCCGTTCGATCGGAGCGGTGACGTCGACTGTCGTGCTCTGCGCCATGTCGTCATCGTCTCGTGGCGAGCGCTGACGTGGCCAGCCGGTCCGGTTCCCAGCGCGGTGCAGCGCTGGTTCAGCCCTGGTTCAGCTCTGGCGGACCAGGCACCGGATGAACCGGTCGCCGGTGTCCCATCCGGCCCGACTCGGGGGTTGCCAGAAGCCGCCGTAGGAGCCCACGAGCTGCTGGCACCGGTCCCGCGCGGTCGGGGTGAAGGTGCCTGCGTCCGGGTAGGCCTCACCGACCGCACGGAAGACGGCCTCGACGCGGAAGGCGTGCGGCCGGGCGCAGGAGACGTCGGCTCCGAGCGTGGTCTGGCAGATGCGCAGGTTCTCGGGCACCCCCTTCCCCAGGAGCGGGCGCCCCAGGGTCAAGCGGGACGAGCTGGTTCCCGCTGCGCGCCAGCACCTCGCAGCGCAGCCAGCGGGCGCCGCGGGCCAGCTGGTTCTCGCTCGGGGTGAACAGCGTCCAGGTCAGCAGCGAGGTGGCCCGGTCGGCCAGGGTGCCGCCGACGAGCTGGCGGTAGGCGGGGGCGCAGTAGCGCTGACCGAGGGCGTCGCGTCGGGCGACCGGGGTGGCGGCGCTGACCGCCTCGGGCAGGAACACGATCCGGGAGACGACCGTCGTGTGCCGGCCACGGCAGCGCGCCTGGCCCGGCGCAGCGACCGATGCCCGGGACTGGGCGTAGGTCATCCGGGTGCAGGTGCCGATGCGCGGGGCCTGGAAGCCGGGGTCGAGGGCGGCCTTGGTGCTCCTCGACGTCGTCGAGCCGGTCGGGGTCCCGGCAGCCTTGCTGCCACCGGTGGTGTCCCCCTCGGTCCCGCCGCACCCGGTGAGCAGCACCAGGACTGCCAGCGCCGCGACGATCCCTGAGGGGAGGTGGCGGAGGCGAGGCGCGGTCATGGATCTCCGGAGCTGGTGGAGCGGCGGCGCGGTCGGCCGGGGACGGGCAGAAGGATCCTCCCACGATTGCCCCGACCGCACGGATGCTTGTCCAACGGTGGGGGCACTAGGGTTGAGCCGTAGTTGTCGCGCACCCCGTCGGGACTTTTGAGGAGCCGAGAGATGCCCATCGCCACCCCCGAGAAGTACGCCGAGATGCTGGACGCCGCGAAGTCGAAGTCGTTCGCGTTCCCGGCCATCAACGTGTCGTCCTCGCAGACCCTCAACGCGGCCCTCGCCGGCTTCTCCGAAGCGGGCAGCGACGGCATCATCCAGGTCTCCACCGGCGGGGCGGAGTACCTCTCCGGACCGACGGTCAAGGACATGGTCACGGGCTCGGTGGCCTTCGCGGCGTACGCGCTCGAGGTGGCCAAGAAGTACCCCGTCAACATCGCGCTGCACACCGACCACTGCCCCAAGGACAAGCTGGACGGCTTCGTGCGTCCCCTGCTCGAGATCTCGCGCGAGCGGGTGAAGAACGGCCAGGACCCGCTGTTCCAGTCGCACATGTGGGACGGCTCCGCCGTACCCCTCGAGGAGAACCTGGAGATCGCGCAGGAGCTGCTCGCCAAGGCCGCCGAGGCGCGGATCGTGCTCGAGGTCGAGATCGGTGTCGTGGGCGGCGAGGAGGACGGCGTCGAGGGCGGTGGCGGCGAGCAGCTCTACAGCACCACCGAGGACGCGCTGGCCACGGTCGCGGCGCTCGGCACCGGTGAGAACGGTCGCTACCTGACCGCGCTGACCTTCGGCAACGTGCACGGTGTCTACAAGCCCGGCAACGTCAAGCTGCGTCCGGAGATCCTGAAGAAGGCGCAGGACGCCGTGGTGGACAAGCTCGGCCTCGAGCAGGGCGCGCTGCCCTTCGACCTGGTGTTCCACGGCGGCTCCGGCTCGACCGCCGAGGAGATCGCCGCGGCCGTCGACTTCGGCGTGATCAAGATGAACGTCGACACCGACACGCAGTACGCCTTCACCCGCCCGGTCGCCGGCCACATGTTCGCCAACTACGACGGCGTGCTCAAGATCGACGGCGAGGTCGGCAACAAGAAGACCTACGACCCCCGCGCCTGGGGCAAGGCCGGCGAGGCCGGGATGGCCGCCCGGGTCCAGGAGGCCTGCGAGAACCTGCGCAGCACCGGCCACTCGATCGGCTGAGATCGCGTTACAGCTGGCTTGCCGCGGTGGCCGGGACGCCCGCGGTGTGCGCTCCGACCGGCCGCACGAGGTGCTTCGGCCGGGCGAAGGAGAGGGCGGCGACCAGGCCGATCACCAGGACGGCCGCGGGGAGCAGCATCGCCTGGGACATCGCGTCCGCGAACGGCGAGAAGACCTGCTGCGGAAGGTTGCCGCCACCGGCCTCGCTCGGTGAGAAGTTCAACCCCTGGGCAGCCAGGCGGGAGTCCATCAGCACCGCAATGGCGGCCGAGCCGAGGACGGCGCCGACCTGTCGGGTGGCGTTGTAGATCCCCGCACCGGCGCCTGCCTGCGACATGGGCAGGTTGCGCGTCGCGGTGGCCGAGTTCGGTGCCCAGATGAAGGCGTTGCCGATGCCGAGCAGGGCCAGCGGCAGGAGGATCTCCAGCACCGTCGAGTCGGGCGTCATCTCGTGGCTCAGCCAGAAGACGGAGACGACCGCCGAGGCGAAGCCGAAGCCGGTGATCACGCGAGGGTGCACCGAGTCGGTGAGCTTGCCGACCCAGGGCGCCAGCACGATCGACATGATCGCCATCGGCACCAGCAGCAGGGCGGCCTGGGTGGGGGAGAGTCCCCGCACCAGCTGGGCGTAGAGCATCAACGGGAAGGCCAGCGCGGTGATCGCGAAGCCCATCACCGAGATCGCCACGTTGGCCAGGCTGAAGTTGCGGTCGCGGAAGAGCTGGAGCGGCACCAGGGGCTCGTTCTTGTTGATGGCCTGCCAGCCGATGAAGAGCGCGAAGACGACGATGCCGCTGATGATCAGTGCGGGCACCGTGATGATGCCGGTGATGGTGCCCCAGTCGTACTGGTGACCCTCCTGGATCCCGAAGACCAGCAGGAACATGCCGGTCCCGGAGAGGGCGACGCCGAGCCAGTCGAACTTGTGGGAGTGGGTCGGCAGGCTCGGCACGAGGCGCCAGGCCAGCACGAAGCCGATGATCCCGACCGGGATGTTGATGAAGAAGATCCACTCCCAGCCGAGCGCGTCGACCAGGACGCCGCCCAGGATCGGGCCGACCAGGGTCGCGACGCCAGCCGTCGCGCCCCACAGCGCCATCGCCTGACCCCGTCGCTCGGAGGGGAAGATGCGGGTGATGATCGCCATCGTCTGCGGCGTGATCATGGCTGCGCCGAGACCCTGGAAGACGCGGGCGACGATCAGGCCCTCGATGGTGCCGGTCAGGCCGCACCACAGCGAGGAGAGCGTGAACACCGTCAGGCCCAGCAGGTAGAGGTTCTTGGGTCCGAACCGGTCTCCGAGCCGGCCGGTGATCAGCACCGGGACGGCGTACGCGAGCAGGTAGGCGCTGGTCACCCAGACGACCTCGTTCACGTCGGCCCTCAGGTCGCCGATGATCGCCGGCGTCGCGACCGACACGATCGTGGAGTCGACCAGGATCATGAAGAAGCCGAGGCACAGCGCGAACAGGGCCGGCCAGGGATTGACGTCGGCGGGGGCGTCGGTGGCGCTGTTCGCCGGGGTGAGGGGTGGTGACTGGGCCATGTCGACATCCAACACCCGGGCGCGGACATTCCTTCCCGCTCCGATGTCCGAGACGTTTGCATCCGGCTTGCGGAACGGGATCGCGGGACGGCGTGCGCCGTGGCACCATCGGGCGCATGAGTGACTCCCTCTCCGGACGCGACCTGATCGCCGGTCCGCCCCCCACGCTGCTGCCCGCCGACCCCGCCGCGGCCGACCTCGACGCCGGGGTCTCGCCTGCCGAGGTGGTCCGCGAGCACCCCGAGTCTCCACTCGCCTGGGCCACCCTCGCCGAGATCGCTCTCGCGGACGACTCCGTCGACGACGTGACCGCCTATGCCTACGCACGCGTCGGCTACCACCGCAGCCTCGACTCCCTGCGTCGCAACGGGTGGAAGGGCCACGGCCCGGTGCCGTGGGAGCACGAGCCCAACCGCGGTTTCCTCCGTTCGCTGGCAGCGCTGACCGAGGCCGCGGCCCGCATCGGCGAGGACGGCGAGCGCGCCCGCTGCGACCAGTTCCTGCTCGACTCCAGCCCCGAGGCGCACGCAGCGCTCCTCTAGGACAAGGGCCGGTCAGGGGGTGAGACCCAGGTCACATCGGCGCTAGAGTCCCGCCATGGCACATCTGAACCGCTCGGGCGGGGTCGATGACGGCGTTCCCCCGACGAACAAGACACTGATCGTGGTGGCGGGGATCCTGCTGGCGATCCCCATCGTCGCCCTCCTCTGGGTCTCCAGCTATGCCCGGGAGACCCCGCGGCTGTGGGGCTTCCCGTTCTTCTTCTGGTACCAGTTCCTCTGGGTGTTCATCTGCGCCGCCTGCACGTACGCCGCGCACCGGCTCGTCCTGGCGGCCAGGCCCTCGCGCAACGGCGATCGTGAGGACCAGCGATGATCCCCCTCGCCATCCCCCTGGCCGCGGACACCGGCATCGACTGGGTCGCGCTGATCGTGCTGATCGTCCTGTTCGCCGTGGTGACGGTGCTCGGCTTCATGGCCAGCCGGTTCCGCCGCGGCGACAGTCTCGAGTCCCTGGACGAGTGGGGCCTCGGCGGTCGCGGCTTCGGCACCTGGGTGACCTGGTTCCTGCTGGGCGGCGACCTCTACACGGCGTACACCTTCATCGCGGTGCCGGCGGCGATGTTCGCGACCGGCGCCGTCGCGGGCTTCTTCGCGGTGCCCTACACGATCATCCTGTACCCGATCATCTTCATCTTCATGGCACGGCTGTGGTCGGTCAGCCACCGCCACGGCTACGTCACGACGGCCGACTTCGTGCGCGGTCGCTACGACTCCCGCGTGCTGTCCCTCGCGGTCGCGGTCACCGGCTTCGTCGCGACGATGCCCTACATCGCCCTCCAGCTGGTCGGCATCCAGGCCGTGCTCGAGGTCGTCGGGCTCGGTGGCAGCGGCAGCTGGCTGGCCAAGGACCTGCCCCTGCTGATCGCGTTCGTGCTGCTGGCGGCGTACACCTACACCTCCGGCCTGCGTGCCCCGGCGGTGATCGCCTTCGTCAAGGACGCGCTGATCTACCTGGTCATCATCGTGGCGGTGATCTACCTGCCCACCACGATCGACGGTGGCTGGTCCGGCATCTTCGGCGCCGCCAAGGAGAAGATGACGGCCACCAACGAGGCGACCGGCAAGCCGATGGGGTCGTTCATCCCCGGCACCGGCCAGATGTGGGCCTACGCCACGCTGGCCCTGGGCTCCGCGATGGCGTTGTTCATGTATCCCCACTCCGTCACCGCGACCCTCTCCTCCAACAGTCGTACGACGATCCGCCGCAACGCCTCGATCCTGCCGGCGTACTCCTTCGTGCTGGGCCTGCTGGCCCTGCTCGGCTGGGTGGCGATCGCCGCGGGCACGAATCCAGTGGGTGCCGACGGCAAGCCGAACCCGCAGCTGGTGATCCCGCAGCTGTTCGAGGACTCCTTCTCGAGCTGGTTCGCCGGGGTCGCCTTCGCCGCCGTGGCGATCGGCGCCCTCGTGCCGGCGGCGATCATGTCGATCGCGGCCTCGAACACGTTCACCCGCAACATCTACAAGGAGTGGATCAACCCCGCCGCGACCCATGCGCAGGAGGCCAAGGTCTCCAAGCTGATGTCGCTGGTCGTGAAGGGTTTCGCGCTGGTCTTCGTGCTCACCCTGGACAAGCAGAACGCCATCAACTTCCAGCTGCTCGGCGGCATCTGGATCCTGCAGACCTTCCCCACCGTCGTGTTCAGCCTCTACACGCGCTGGTTCCACAAGTGGGCGCTGCTGGCCGGCTGGGCCGTCGGGATGACCTACGGCACCGTGAAGGCCTACCAGGTCATCAACCCGGTGACCAACCAGCACTTCGGCGGCTCGCTCGCGCTGATCCCCGGGCTCGACCAGATGGGCTACATCGCGATGACGGCCTTCGCCCTCAACCTCGTCGTCGCGGTCGTGCTCTCGCTGGTGCTCAACGCGATGAAGGTGACGAACGGTGCCGACGAGACTGCGGTCGGTGACTACTTCGCCGACGCGGGCGACCCGCGGGTGGAGAAGGACAAGGTCGTGCGGGAGCAGACGGGCGGGACGGAAGCGCTGCCGGACTGATCCTCAGGCGGTGGGCACGATCATCGAGTAGGCAGCCTGCTCGAGGTGCCAGGAACGGCGTCGCTCGGGCCCGCTGATCTCGCCGTCGGCGGCGAGGAAGAAGTCCTCTCCGGACACGGTCACCTGGTGGGCGCGGATCGAGATCACGTCGTCGCGCTTCTCGTGCTCGGCCGACCGCAGCTGCCAGACGTAGGCGAGGCGCTCCAGCGGGCCGGTCGCGAACGAGACCATCACGTCGAGCTTGCCGTCCTCGGGGTCGGCGTCGGGGGTCAGCTCGGTGCCGCCGCCGACACTGGTGCCGTTGCCGACGGCGATCATCAGGATGTGCTGGTCCATGTCGGAGATCACCTCGCCGTCGGCCTCGATCCGCAGCCGCACGAACGGCGGCCGGACGGCGGCCATCGCGGCGCCGATCGGGTAGCCGAGGATGCCGAACCCGTAGGGACCCAGCCGGTCCTTCCAGCGTGCACCGCGACGGCTGGCCTGCGCGCTCGCACCCGCGTGCACGCTGTTGACGACCACGCCGCCGAGCTCGTCGAGGATCAGGTCCATCGGACGCGACTCGCCGGTCATCAGGGCCGCGGCCGCCTCGCCCGGGTCGAGCGGGATGCCCAGGGTCCGGGCGAAGTCGTTGCCGGTGCCGAGTGGGATCAGGCCGAGGGTGCGCTTCGCCAGCTCGTGGCGTCGGTAGAGGGCCTTGACCACGGCGTGCAGGCTGCCGTCGCCACCGGCCACGACGATCTGCCGGCAACCCGCGCGGTGCAGCACGCCGTCGAGCTCACCGGGGTTGCTGGTGTGGGCGACCTCGACGTCGGCGTCCTCCCGCAGCACACCCAGGGCGACCTCGAGCCCCTCGTCGCGACCGCCCCCGGCGTCGACGTTGGTGATGAGCAGCAGCGGTTCCACGCCGCCACCATAGAGCGGACGGGGACAGCACGCACGATGGATGACCGAGCCGGACCAAGGTATCGTGTGGTCGCAAGAGCCGGGGTGCTGTTGCACCCGGGCTCTTCGCATGTCGTGTCGTTCCGCACCGCAGACGGAAGGTTGTTCTCGTGCCAGGAATCGTCGTACTCGGTGCCCAGTGGGGCGACGAGGGCAAGGGCAAGGCGACCGACCAGCTCACCACCGAGGACTCGATCGACTTCTGCGTCCGCACGAGTGGCGGTCACAACGCGGGGCACACGATCGTGGTGGGCGGGGAGAAGTTCGCCACCCACCTGCTGCCCAGCGGCATCCTGACCCCGGGCTGCACCTCGGTGATCGGCAACGGCGTGGTGGTCTCTCCCGAGGCGCTGTTCCGCGAGCTCGACGCGCTGACCGCCCGCGACGTCGAGATGGGTCGCCTGGTCGTCAGCGCCAACGCGCACGTGATCGCTTCCTACCACTCGACCGTGGACAAGGTCACCGAGCGGTTCCTCGGCAAGAACAAGATCGGTACGACGGGCCGCGGCATCGGCCCGGCGTACGCCGACAAGATCAACCGGGTCGGCATCCGGATCGCTGACGTCTTCGACGAGGAGATCCTGCGCGAGAAGGTCGAGGCGGCCCTGGAGGTGAAGAACCACCTCCTGACGAAGGTCTACAACCGGCGCGCGATCACCGTCGACGAGGTCGCCGAGGACCTGCTCTCCTACGCCGACCGGCTCCGCCCGCTCGTCGCCGACACCTCGCTGATGCTCAACCAGGCGCTCGACGACGACCAGACGGTGCTCTTCGAGGGCGCCCAGGCGACGATGCTCGACGTCGACCACGGCACCTACCCGTTCGTCACCAGCAGCAGTCCCGTGGCGGGTGGGGTGTGCACCGGCGCCGGCGTCGGACCGACCCGCATCGACCGGGTCATCGGAGTGATCAAGGCCTACACGACCCGGGTCGGATCGGGCCCGTTCCCCACCGAGCTCTTCGACGAGGACGGCGAGAAGCTGTGGAAGGTCGGCGGCGAGGTCGGCGTCTCCACGGGTCGCGACCGCCGCTGCGGCTGGTACGACGCCGTCGTCGCCAGGTATGCGACGAGGGTCAACGGGCTCACCGAGATGTTCATGACCAAGCTGGACGTGCTCTCCAGCTGGGAGCGCGTGCCGGTCTGCGTGGCGTACGACGTCGACGGGGTCCGCCACGACGAGATGCCGATGACGCAGACGGAGTTCCACCGCGCCAAGCCGATCTACGAGTTCCTCGACGGCTGGGCCGACGACATCTCCGAGTGCCGGTCGTTCGGCGACCTGCCGAAGAACGCGCAGCGTTACGTGCGTGCCCTCGAGGAGATGTCGGGCGTGCCCTTCTGGGCGGTCGGCGTCGGCCCCGGTCGCGAGCAGACGGTCGTCGTCAGCTGAAGCGTGCGGCTGCGTCATCCGAACTGGTGCCCTTGGCCGCCGAGCCGCATGACGTCCCGCGGGACGTCATGCGGAGTGGTCGCCGGAGCAACCGATTCGTATGACGTCCCGGGCCGCCAGGGTCAGCGGCGACGGCTCAGGGCGAGGAACAGGTCGGTGGCGGTCGTGGCGAGCTCGTCCGCGGTCAGGTCGAGCTCGTCGAGCAGCCAGGCGGCGAGCAGCTCGGCGAAGCCGGCGATGTAGACGAGACCCTGCAGTCGCGCCCGGTCGGGTGGCCAGGCGTGCTCGCCGTACAGCCGGGTCGACTCCAGGGCGACGAGGTCGGCGAAGGTGCCGAGGAGCTCGTGGCGGCGCGCGCGCAGACGGGGGGTGGCGCTCGCCTGGACGACGGCGACCAGGCCGCGGTCGCGCTCGCGTCCCACCCAGTCCACGAACCAGGTCATCATCGCCTGCACGCGCTCCTCGGGCGTGCCGGAGCTCTCCTCGAGCGTGGCCAGGGCGCGGGCGGCGATCTCCTCGCAGACCGCGTCGAGCGCGGCCAGCAGGGCGTCGTCGCGATGGGCGAAGCTCTCGTAGAAGTACCGCTCGGTCAGGCCCGCCTCGGCGCAGATCGCGGTCATCGTGGTCGCGCCACCCTGCTCGGCCAGGACGGTGATCGTGGCCTCGACCAGCCGGAGCCTGCGGTCCTCGGCGCGCTCCTCGGCAGACTTGCCGCCATAGCTCCGCACCGGTGCGCTCACGGTCAGCATCTTGACGCCCGCGACTGGTTCACACAAACTGACAGACGTTCCTGTCAGATGAGGAGGCGACATGTCGGCCGTGGTGCGCCCTGCTCCGACCCGTCGCAGCTGGCCCCTCGTGGGAGCCACCTTCTCCTACATCCACGACCCGCTCCAGATGATGCGCCGGCAGTACGACGCCTGCGGACCGGTCTCGGAGACGACCTTCGTCGGCGAGAAGGTGACGATCCTGCTCGGACCGGACGCCTGCGGAGCCGGCCTGCGCAACGCCGACAAGGCGCTGTCCAACGGTCTCGGGTGGGGCGAGATCGTCGGCCCCTTCTTCGAGCGGGGGCTGATGCTGCTCGACTTCGAGGAGCACCACCGGCACCGGCGGCTGATGCAGGACGCCTTCACCCGCCCGCGGCTCGCGGGATACACCGCCGCCCTGGGCCCGGCCGTGGCGACCGGCCTCGACGCCTGGCAGCCGGGTGCGGACTTCCGCGTCTACCCGGCCCTGAAGTCCCTCACCCTCGACCTCGCCACGCAGGTCTTCATGGGCGGCGCCGACCTCGCCCGACCGGGCGAGATCGACCGGGTCAACGACGCCTTCGTGGCCTGCGTCCAGGCGGCGGCCGGGATCATCCGCAAGCCGTTGCCGGGGACGCGCTGGGGGCGCGCGATGAAGGGTCGGCTGCTGCTGGAGGAGTTCTTCGGCCGGCACCTCGAGAGCAAGCGGGCCAGCGGAGGGGAGGACCTGTTCTCGGTGCTGTGCGCGCTGCGCGACGAGGACGGCTCGGGCCTCAGCGACCGCGACGTGGTCAACCACATGATCTTCCTGCTGATGGCGGCCCACGACACCTCCACGATCACCGTGACCACGATGATGCGGCAGCTCGGCGCCCACCCCGAGTGGCGCGACCGGTTGCGCGAGGAGGCGGCCCACCTGCCGGACTCGCCGACCCTCGACCAGCTCGACGAGCTGGCGTCCTTCGACCTGGTGATGAAGGAGTGCCTGCGGCTGGTCCCACCGGTGCCGGTGCTGTCCCGTCGCTCGGTCAAGGAGACCGAGATCCTCGGCGTACGCATCCCGGCCGACCAGCCGGTGGCGGTGATGCTGCACCTCGGGCCACCACATGGAGGAGTACTGGCCCGATCCCGAGCGGTTCGACCCCGAGCGCTTCGCGCCGCACCGCAGGGAGGACAAGGTGCACCGCTATGCCTGGGAGCCGTTCGGAGGCGGGGTGCACAAGTGCCTCGGGATGGCGTTCGCCGGCGCCGAGGTGAAGCTGATCGTGCACCAGCTGCTGCGCCGGTTCGACTGGACCGTGGACCCGGGCTACCGCGACCGGCTGAACTACCACTCGCTGCCCTTCCCCAAGGACGGCCAGCCGGTCGACCTCAGGCCCCTCGAAAGGACCCTCACGCGATGACGAAGCGCGACATCTCCGGACTCTCCATCGTGATCACCGGGGCGGCCCGGGGCATCGGCCAGGCGACGGCCGAGCTGCTCGCCGGGATGGGAGCCACGGTGGCGCTCGGTGACCTCGACGAGGTCCTGGTGCAGCAGGTGGCGGAGCGGATCGGTCGCGGCGCCGTGGGTGCACGACTCGACGTGACCAGCGCGGAGTCGTGGCGCACCTTCCTGGCGGAGGTCGGCGAGGTGGGACCCGTCGACGTGCTCGTGAACAACGCCGGCATCATGCCGCTGGGTTCGGTGCTCAAGGAGCCCGAGGCCGTGACGAGGTCGGTCATCGACGTCAACGTGCACGGCCTGATCAACGGCACCAAGGCGATCGCTCCGGGGATGGCCGAGCGGGGGCACGGGCACATCGTCAACGTCGCCTCGGCCGCCGGGCGCATCGCGGTCGCCGACGGCGCCACCTACTCCGCCTCGAAGTTCGCGGCCGTCGGGTTCAGCGAGGCCACCCGAGCCGAGCTCGCGCCGCTGGGCATCGACGTCAGCATGATCCTGCCGAGCATCGTCTCGACCGAGCTCGCCAGCGGCTTGCCCTCCACCCGCGGTGTCAAGACCGTGACGCCGCTCGAGGTCGCGGAGGTGATCGCCTCGGCGATCCGGCGTCCCGCGTGCCGAGCTGTGGGTGCCGCAGTGGGTGCAGTCGATGAGCCGGGCGACGAACGTGCTGCCGCGCCGGGTGCAGGAGCTGATGGCCACCGCGTTCAAGGCGGACACGGTGTTCTCCGACGCGGATCCCGCCGCTCGTGAGGCGTACGAGGCGAGGGTGCGGCCACCGGTCGGCTGAGCGACCTGTCGCCGATAGGATCGGCGAACGTGAAGACCCTCGTCATCGGTACCGGCGGTCGCGAGCACGCGCTCGCGCTGGCCCTCTCGCGCGATCCGTCGGTCACGGAGGTCCATGCCGCACCCGGCAACCCCGGCATCGGCGAGGTCGCGACGCTGCACGACCTCGACCCGCTCGACGGCGTCGCGGTCGCCGACCTGGCCCAGGCGCTCGGGGTCGACCTGGTGGTCATCGGGCCGGAAGCGCCTCTGGTCGCCGGTGTGGCCGACACCGTGCGCGAGCGCGGCATCAGCTGCTTCGGGCCCTCCCGGGAAGCGGCCGCTCTCGAGGGGTCCAAGGCGTTCGCCAAGGAGGTGATGGCCGCCGCCGGCGTTCCCACCGCGGACGCTCGGGTCTGCGAGTCGGCAGCGACGGTCGCCCGGGCCCTCGACGAGTTCGGTCCGCCGTACGTCGTCAAGGACGACGGCCTCGCCGCGGGCAAGGGGGTCGTGGTCACCGAGGACCGCGACGCGGCCGTCGCGCACGCTGCGCAGTGCAGCCGCGTCGTCGTCGAGGAGTACCTCGACGGTCCGGAGGTGTCCCTCTTCGCGATCACCGACGGCTACACGGTCTACCCGCTGCTGCCGGCGCAGGACTTCAAGCGGATCTTCGACGCGGACGAGGGGCCCAACACCGGCGGCATGGGCGCCTACACCCCGCTCTCGTGGGCACCGGAAGGCCTGGTCGACGAGGTGCTCGACAGCGTCCTGCGTCCGACGGTCGAGGAGATGGCGGCCAGGGACACGCCCTTCGCCGGCCTGCTCTACGCCGGCCTGGCGCTCACCTCCCAGGGCGTGCGGGTGGTCGAGTTCAACGCGCGGTTCGGCGACCCGGAGACCCAGCCGCTGCTCGCGCTGCTGGACTCGTCGCTGGCCGAGCTCCTCGAGGCCGCGGCCGTCGGCCGTCTCCACGAGGTCGAGGCCCCGCGGTGGAGGAGCGGTGCGGCCGTCGCGGTGGTGATGGCCAGCGCGGGCTACCCCGAGGGTTCCAGCAAGGGTGACGTCATCGTGGGCACCGAGACCCTGGCGGAGGAGCGCGACGTCGACGTGATCCATGCGGGCACGGCCAGGCGCGACGGTGACCTGGTCACCGCAGGCGGTCGGGTGCTCGCCGTGACGGCGGTGGGCGGCGACGTGGCCGACGCCCGAGCCAAGGCCTACGAGGGCATCTCCTCGATCAGCTTCCCCGGCGCCCAGTGGCGCACCGACATCGCAGCGGGCACTCCCGTCTCGACCAACGAGGCGGAGGTCTCCCGATGACTGTTCCCAACGTGCTCGCGACCAGGTACGCCGGCGCGGACCTTGCCGAGATCTGGTCGCCCGAGCACAAGATCGTCCTCGAGCGGCGGCTGTGGATCGCCGTCCTGACCGCGCAGAAGGACCTCGGCGTCGACGTGCCCGACGGCGTGATCGAGGACTACGAGGCCGTCGTCGAGAAGGTCGACCTGGCGAGCATCGCCGCCCGCGAGCGGGTGACCCGGCACGACGTGAAGGCTCGGATCGAGGAGTTCTGCGCGTTGGCCGGGCACGAGCACATCCACAAGGGGATGACCTCGCGCGACCTCACCGAGAACGTCGAGCAGCTGCAGATCCGCTCGTCGCTCGACCTCGTCCGCGGGCGGGTCCTCGCCACGCTGGCCCGGCTGGCTCGCCTGGCCGCCGAGCACGAGTCGCTGGTGATGACCGGGCGCTCCCACAACGTCGCCGCCCAGGCCACGACGATGGGCAAACGCTTCGCGACGGTCGCCGACGAGCTGCTCGTCGGGCTGGCCAGGCTGCGATGACCTGCTGGCCCGCTACCCGCTGCGGGGGATCAAGGGCCCGGTGGGCACCTCGCAGGACATGCTGGACCTGCTCGGCGGCTCGAGCGAGACGGCTGGCCGAGCTCGAGCAGCGGGTCGCGCTGCACCTCGGCTTCGACCAGGTGCTCACCAGCGTGGGCCAGGTCTACCCGCGCTCGCTGGACTTCGACGTCGTCTCCGCGCTGGTCCAGCTGAGCGCCGGGCCCTCCAACCTGGCCACCACGATCCGGCTGATGGCCGGCATCGAGCTGGTCACGGAGGGGTTCAAGGAGGGCCAGGTCGGGTCCTCGGCGATGCCGCACAAGATGAACACCCGCTCGTGCGAGCGGGTCAACGGGCTCGCGGTCGTGCTGCGCGGTCAGCTCTCGATGGTCGGCGAGCTGGCGGGTGACCAGTGGAACGAGGGAGACGTCTCCTGCTCCGTCGTACGACGGGTGGCGCTGCCCGACGCCTTCTTCGCGGCCGACGGCCTGTTCCAGACCTTCCTCACGGTGCTCGACGAGTTCGGGGTGTTCCCGGCCGTGGTGCAGCGGGAGCTCGATCGCTACCTGCCGTTCCTGACCACGACCAAGGTGCTGATGACCGCCGTGCGCAACGGCGTCGGCCGCGAGCAGGCGCACGAGGCGATCAAGGAGCACGCCGTCGCCGTGGCCCTCGAGATGCGCCAGGGACTGCCCGCCAACGACCTCTACGAGCGGCTCGCGCAGGACCCGAGGCTGGGCCTGGACCGCGACCAGATCGACTCGCTGGTGGCCGACCCGATCGAGTTCACCGGTGCGGCGCGCAGCCAGGTCGCCGCCGTCGTACGCCGGGTCGAGAGCGCCCTGGCCACCGATCCGGAGGCCGCGGCGTACACCCCCGGCGACATCCTCTGAGCAGGTGCAGCACCGCGTCACGTGGCTGGTGATTCGGGTGGTGAAAGACACCAGTGAAAAGAAATGTGGCGCGTGATCCGAAATTTAGTTACAAATCGGACATGCTGCAGTAGTGTCTCCCTCATAGAAGCGGACCGGCGGGGTCCGCGAGACGGAGGGAACAACATGAACTTCAAGAGCCGTGGCGTCCGAGGCGCACTCCTGGCGATCACCGTGGCACTGGCCGTTTCTGCGGTCCCGGCTGCGGGCGGAGCGGCCGACGCCGCCCCCAAGGCACCGAACAAGGCCATCCTCAAGGCCATTCTCTGACTTCGATCTCCTCGAAGCCCTCCCCGAAGGGGTGTGCCGGCACTGCCGGCACACCCCTTCGGCCAATTCCGGGACCAGCGCCCGGAATCGACGTGCGTAGGGTGTCGCCGTGCACAACATCCCTCCGGCACCCGTGATCGAGGGTGCGACCCACCTCCACTCCGGCAAGGTGCGTGACCTCTACCGTCTCGCGGACGGGCACCTGTTGATGGTGGCCAGCGACCGGATCTCGGCCTACGACTACGTGCTGGACAGCACCATCCCGGACAAGGGCGAGATCCTCACCCGGATGTCGCTGTGGTGGTTCGCCCAGCTGGCCGACCTGGTGCCCCACCACGTGCTGTCGACCGACGTGCCCGAGTCGGTCAAGGGCAGGGCGGTGGTCTGCGAGGAGCTGGCGATGTACCCCGTCGAGTGCGTCGCCCGTGGCTACCTCAGTGGGTCGGGACTGCTGGACTACCAGGCGAGCGGCGAGGTGTGCGGCGTACGCCTGCCGAAGGGTCTGGTGGAGGGCAGTCGACTGCCGACCGCGATCTTCACGCCGGCGACCAAGGCGGCGCTGGGGGACCATGACGAGAACGTCTCCTACGAGGTCGTGGTCAGCGACATCGGTGCCGACGCCGCCGCCGAGCTTCGTGAGCTCACCCTGGCCGTCTACGCGCGGGCCGAGCAGATCGCACGCGACCGAGGCCTGATCCTGGCTGACACCAAGTTCGAGTTCGGCACCCGGCTCGGTTCCGCGGACCACGGTCCTGGCCAGGTCGTGCTCGCCGACGAGGTGCTCACCCCGGACTCGAGCCGCTACTGGCCCGCCGCCGACTGGGAGCCCGGTCGCACCCAGGCGTCCTTCGACAAGCAGATCGTCCGCAACTGGCTGCTCTCCGAGGCGAGCGGGTGGGACCGCGCGTCGGGACAGCTCCCGCCCGCCCTTCCCGCCGAGGTGGTCGACCGGACCCGCAGTCGCTACGTCGAGGCGTTCGAGCTGCTGACGGGTGAGCGCTTCTGATGCTCCGCACCACGCTGGAGTACGCCGTCCCGGCGCCCGTCGCGTTCGCCTATCTCGCCGACCCGGTCCATCGACCTGAGTGGCAGTCCTCGCTGAAGGGTGTGGAGCTGCTCGACGCCGGACCCGGCGCCGTGCCGGCAGTGGGCCTGCGCTGGCTCGACCACACGGCCGTGGGGATGTCGCCGGAGATGGTGATCACCGAGCTGGAGCCCGACGTGCTGTGGGCCGAGACCGGGCGCTGGAAGGCGATCGAGGCCGATCTGACGTTGCGTTTCGTCCCGCGCGGTGCCGGTTGCCGGGTCGAGGCCGCCTTCGAGGTGCGTGGTCCCGGGCTGTTGCGACCGGTGGGCTGGGCCGCCACCGCCGCCGGCCTGGTGGCGGTGCGCTCGGACCTCCGCAAGGCCGGCCGCATCCTGGCCGGGCGGACCAGCTGATGGGCCGGGTCGTGGCCCTCGTGCTCGCGGTCGTGATGATCGTGGTGGGCGGGGTCTGGACCCTGCAAGGACTCGGGTACCTCGAGGGCAGCCCGATGACCGGCGTGCAGATCTGGACCGTGGTCGGGCCGGCCCTCGCCGGCTTCGGCGTCGCCCTGGCCATCGTGGTGGTCCGGCCCCGCCGCTGAGCGCCCTGTTCCACGCGCAGTTCTCCAGCGCCGTTTCTCCCAGCCTCCCGACAGGTTCCACACACCCGGGGTCCAGCAGCGGCACTCATCGTGGGCCTCGGCCGGCACCGACGCCGGCGCGAACACGGAGGATGCCTGCCCATGTCACACGACGCCCCCAGCCCGGCGGACCCGCACCACACGGTGCCGATCCCGACCGCGTCCCGGACGGAGCCCGCTTCCGGGCCCGCTTCTGGGCCCGGGTCCGATCCCGGGTCCGAGCCCGAGGGAGGGGCAGCCGCCGAGACCGGGTCCCGGTCGTGGACCCAGCCCGGTCGGCGGCGTACGGCTGCCATCGCCGTGGGCGCCGGAGTGGCCGGGATGGTGGCCGGCGGGCTCCTCGCCGGCGTGCTCAGCTCGGCGTCGGCCGACGACGGTGACCGGGCCGGTGGCCCGGGCGGACGGTTCGGTCAGCACGGTCAGATGGGCCAGCCCGGAGCAGCAGCAGGGTCAACCTGGTCAGGGCCAACCCGGTCAGGGTCAGGGCCAGCAGGGTCAGCCGCCGACCGCACCCTGAGCTTCCTGTGCCCCGCGGTCCGGCCCCGTGTCCCCAGCGGCCGGGCCGGGCCGCGGTCCCAGTCGTGCGTCGATAGACTCGGCCGTGCCCGCTTCCCGATGTGAGAGGGGCTCCTCCATGGTCCGTGTGGTCGTCGACGTGATGCCCAAGCCCGAGATCCTCGACCCGCAGGGCAAGGCCGTCCAGGGCGCGTTGCCGCGCCTCGGGTTCGCCGGGGTCAGCGAGGTGCGCCAGGGCAAGCGGTTCGAGCTCGAGCTCGAGGGGGAGGCCACCGAGGAGCGCCTCGAGGAGGTGCGCCAGATGGCCGAGACGCTGCTCTCCAACCCGGTCATCGAGGACTTCGCCGTGCGAGTGCTCTCGTGAGCATGCGGATCGGCGTCGTCACCTTCCCCGGCTCGCTCGACGACGTCGACGCGCGCCGCGCCGTACGCCTGGGGGGCGCCGAGGCGGTGGCGCTGTGGCACGGCGACCACGACCTGCAGGGCGTCGACGCAGTCGTGCTCCCGGGAGGCTTCTCCTACGGCGACTACCTGCGCTGCGGTGCGATCGCCCGCTTCGCGCCGGTGATGACCGAGGTGGTCGACGCTGCCCGGGGCGGGATGCCGGTCCTGGGCATCTGCAACGGGTTCCAGATCCTGTGCGAGTCCCACCTGCTCCCCGGCGCGCTGATCCGCAACGACCACCGCAAGTTCGGCTGTCTCGACCAGCCGCTGCGCATCGAGAACAACACCACCGCCTGGACCTCGGCGTACGACGCGGGGCAGGAGGTGACGATCGTGCTCAAGAACGGTGAGGGCTCCTACGTCGCCGACCAGCACACGCTCGACCAGCTCGAGGGGGAGGGGCGCGTCGTCGCGCGCTACCTCGAGAACCCCAACGGCTCGCAGCGCGCGATCGCCGGGATCACCAACGAGGCCGGCAACGTCGTCGGTCTGATGCCGCACCCCGAGCACGCCGTCGAGGACCTGTGCGGTCCGGGGACGGACGGTCTCGGCTTCTTCACCAGCGTGGTCTCGGCGCTGCAGCACGCCTGAGCCCGGGAGCGATCGCAGCGACCCTCAGCGCCGGCCGGCCCGCAGCGCCGCCCAGGTCTGCGTCGCCACCACCTTCGTGGCGCTGATGCCGAGCTTGCGCTGGTAGGCGCCGATGGCGTTCGCCGTCGCGGTGTTGTAGCTCCCCGTGACGGTCAGGTACGGCGAGCCTGCGGCGTTGAGTGCGCGCTGCACCCGTGTCACGTCGGCGCCCTTCGACCCGGGCCGCACCACGGTGCCGCCGTTGCCCGCCACGACCAGGCTGACCCAGTCGTTGAGGGTGACGATGTCGCGGCGGGGATGGCCGACCCGTGCCTGGAAGGCCTGCAGGGCGGCGGTGGTCTGGGAGTTCCACTTCCCGGTGACCTCGTAGCGGTAGAGGCGCTGCTGCTTGAGCAGGCACTGCAACGGGATCACGAAGCTGCCGCGTGCGGCGCTCGTCGGGCGGTAGGCCGTGCGGTTGATGGACCCCGGACTGCACCGGGCGTCGGCGAGCGAGCTGCCGGTGTAGCGCGGGCCGGTGGACGTCGTCGGTGGGGTCGGGGCCGGCGTCGGGGCACTCGAGCCGGGGAGCCTGGGGGTGCGGAGGTTCAGGTAGTTGCGGTCGATGTTGATCCGGACGCCTCCCCAGCTCTCGGTGTGCCCGCCGCGGTACTGCTTGGCGCGCCCGTAGGGCTGCCACCCGTCGCTGCGGATGTGCGAGGAGTAGGTGCTCGCCTTGCCGTCCCAGTCCGCGATCCAGACCTGGTCGGGCATCGCGATCCGGTTGCCGGTGCGGACCCGCGCGTCGTCGAGCATCCGGACGCCCGAGGCGGCGCTGGAGTAGTAGCCCGACGCATACCCGTAGGAGTGCAGCGTGGTCGTCCACATGTGCAGGAAGTAGAGCGCCGACCACGTGCACGCCGTGCTGTGCCGCGTGTTGAACGCCTCGAGGTCGTAGAACAGCGTGCTGCCCCGCACGATGCCGAGGTTGCGCGCGGCAGCCACGGCTCGCCCGGCCTCGAGTCGTCCCTGGGAGCGAGCGGCGTAGTAGGTCGTGGCCGTGCTCGCGCTGATCACCGGGTCGATGCTCTTGCCGTAGCGCGGGTAGCGCGTGGAGCAGTTCGCCTGGGGCCCGAGCGTGATCGGCATCAGGTGCCATCCCGCCGCGAGCTGGTTGCGCACCCAGGTGGCGCTGAGGTTGCTCTGCCTGCGGCACGCGCGGGAGTTCCCGGAGATGTAGATCCCTGCTGCGCGGAAGGGCGACTTCTTGATCCAGGTGCTCATCGCCGACTGGCTCGGCGCCTCGCACTGGTCGAAGCCCAGCCCCCGGAAGTTGCCCGGGGTGACCGGGTTGGCGGCGTACGCCGGAGTGCTCGGGAGGATCGTCGCGAGGGTGGCCACGAGCGCTGCCGTGAGCGATGCCGCCAGCCAGGAACGGGTCCGGGTGCGCGGGCTCCGGAACGTGATTCGGGGAAGCATCTATATCTCCAGGAATGTCGGGAAACTGCGTCACCCTAACCCCGTTAGTCACACCAGTAACACCGCTATTCTTGAATTACAAATATGTAATTCAATGGCCGAGAATTGGATAGTCCGAGACGTTCGACATCTCGAGCACGGCGTGTCGGATGTCGAACGTCTCGGACTATCGGGAATCGCGGGCGCTCAGCTCACGGCGCGAGCACCGGTCCTGGGCCGCAGGGCGACCAGGGCGACGAGCAGGGCGATCACGGCCATCGTGCTCGAGGTGAGGAAGGCGCCGGTCAGACCCGGCATGAACTCACCCGGCACGGCCCCGGCGGCGTACACCGAAGCGATCACGGCCAGGCCGACCGCTCCACCGAGCTGCTGGGCGGTCTGGAGCAGCCCCGAGGCCGACCCGGCGTGCTCGGGCTCCACGTCCCGCAGGACGGTCGAGGTCACCGGCATGAAGACCAGACCGGCCGCGAAGCCGTTGAGCAGCATCGGCCCGAGGATCGTGCTCGCGTAGGAGCCGGTTCCGTCGGTGGCCCCGACGAGCGCGAGCCAGACGAAGCTGATCGCCATCCCCGTGGTGCCGGTGACCACCAGGGTCCTGGCGCCGAACCTCTGGAGCAGCCGAGGGCTCACCCGCGACATCGCGAAGATGCCCAGCGTCAGCGGCAGGAACGCCATCCCCGACAGCAGCGGGCCGAAGCCCAGCACCCTCTGGGTGTACTGCACGACCAGGAAGAACATCGAGAACTGGGCGCCGACGACGAGCATCATCACGGCGAGAGCGCTGACGCGCTGGCGGTTGCGCAGCAGGGCCGGCTGCAGCATCGGGTGCGCGACCCGACGCTCGGTGAAGAAGAGCACGGTGAGCAGCGCGGCACCGACGACGAAGCCGCCGACCGTCTGGACCGACCACCAGCCGTGGTCGGGTGCGCCGATCAGCGCCCAGACGATCGAGACAGCACCCAGGGTCGCGGTCACGGCGCCGACGACGTCGAAGCGGCCGGGGCGCCGGGCCGTCTCGGAGAGGTACCTGCGGGTCAGGGCGAGCAGCGCCAGCCCGATCGGGACGTTGATGAACAACGTCCAGCGCCAGGAGCCGAGGTCGGTCACGATGCCGCCGAGGATCAGGCCGATGGACAGACCGCCCGAGGTGACGGCTCCGAACAGCGCGAGCGCGCGGTTGCGCGCAGCCTCGTCGGGAGCGCTCGTGGTGAGCAGGGCCAGTACGCCCGGCGCGGCCATCGCGGCGCCGGCGCCCTGGACGGCGCGGCTGGCGACCAGCCAGCCGGGGCTCTGGGCGAGACCGCCGGCGACCGAGGCCAGGGTGAAGACGGCGATGCCGATCTCGAACATGCGCCGTCGGCCGAGCACGTCGCCGAGCCGGCCACCGAGCAGCAGCAGGCCGCCGAAGGCGAGGGTGTAGGCGTTCAGCACCCACGACAGGCCGGCGGGCCCGAACGAGAGGTCGGCGTCGATCCGGGGAAGCCCGACGTTCACGACGCTCGCGTCGAGGACCAGCATCAGCTGCGCGACCAGGACGATCGCGATCCCGGCCGCGGCGCGACCGGCGTCGGGCGGCAGGTCGGTCGGCAGGTCGACGTGCTGTGCGTGACGCTGGGAGCGACGGGGGGAGTAGGGAGGGAGGGGAGACGGGCTCGCGCTCGGCGGGCTCGCCGGGGAGTGGTTCTGGGTGGTGACAGAAGACATGAGGTGCAGTCCTGTTCTCGCCCGGAAGGACGACGTAGACTATGTGGAGATGGACTCCGGTTGTGTTCACAACCATACGGAGACTGTCTCCGTTTAGCAAGGAGGAATCTGTGCGCGCCGACGCGAAGCGCAACTACGACCGCATCGTCGAGGTCGCGCGCGAGGTCTTTCGTGAGCAGGGGTACGACGCCTCGCTCGACGAGGTCGCCAAGCGCGCCGGCGTCGGTCCGGGCACGCTCTACCGGCACTTCCCGACCCGCGACGCCCTCCTCGACGCGATCATGCAGAGCTGGGTCGACCGGGTCGACGAGGCCGCAGAGAAGGCCCTCGCGCACGAGGGATCGCCGCGTGACGTGCTGCTCGCCTGGTTCGAGTCGTACGCCGCGCTGATCAGCCTGCACAAGGGCGGCCCGGCCAAGATCACCTCCGCGATGGGCGATCCCGCATCCCCGATCGTCACCAAGTGCCAGACGCTGTCCAACGCAGCCGCACGCGTGGTCACCCGGCTCGACGACGAGCACGCGCTCCGTCCCGGCATGGACGCGGTCCAGATGTGCCGGCTCGTCGGAGCAGTGGCCTCGGTCGCCGACCAGGGCGAGCTCGACGAGGCCGCCGTGCGCCCGCTGCTCGAGGTCGTCGCCGACGGCATGCTCGCCTGACCGCGTCGGGGCAGCGACCCGGCCGCCGGTAGATTGGGCGCGTGCCCGAGACGACCGTCGCCCAGCTGCCCGCGCTCGACACCGTCGCCGGCGCTGCCGCCGACCCCCACCGCGAGCAGCCGTGGGCGGAGCTGGGGCTCAAGGCCGACGAGTACGCCCGCATCCGCGAGATCCTCGGCCGCCGACCGACCAGCTCCGAGCTGGCGATGTACTCCGTCATGTGGAGCGAGCACTGCTCCTACAAGTCCTCCAAGGTGCACCTCGACGCAGTTCTCCGAGATCCCCCAGGAGACGCGCGTCGGCAAGATGCTCGCCGGCATCGGCGAGAACGCCGGCGTGATCGACATCGGCCAGGGCTACGCGGTGACGTTCAAGGTGGAGAGCCACAACCACCCGTCGTACGTCGAGCCCTACCAGGGCGCGGCCACCGGCGTCGGCGGCATCGTCCGCGACATCCTCGCCATGGGTGCCCGGCCCGTCGCGGTGATGGACCCGCTCCGGTTCGGCCCGCTCGACGCTGCGGACACCCATCGTGTGCTCCCCGGGATCGTCGCCGGGGTCGGTGGCTACGGCAACTGCCTCGGCCTGCCCAACATCGGCGGTGAGGCGGTCTTCGACGAGACCTACCTCGGCAACCCGCTCGTCAACGCGCTCTGCATCGGTGTGCTGCGGCACGAGGACCTGCACCTCGCCAAGGCCAGCGGCGTCGGCAACCAGGTGATCCTCTACGGCGCCAAGACCGGTGGTGACGGCATCGGCGGCGTCAGCGTCCTGGCGTCGGAGACCTTCGAGTCGACGGGGCCGGCGAAGCGCCCGAGCGTGCAGGTGGGCGACCCCTTCCAGGAGAAGCTGCTGATCGAGTGCACCCTCGAGCTGTTCGCCGCCGGCGTGGTCGCCGGCATCCAGGACCTCGGCGGCGCCGGGCTCTCCTGCGCCACCAGCGAGCTGGCCAGCGCGGGCGACGGTGGCATGCACGTCGAGCTCGACCTGGTGCCGCTGCGTGACTCCTCGCTCGCCCCCGAGGAGATCCTGATGAGCGAGTCCCAGGAACGGATGATGGCGGTCGTCGAGCCCGCCGACGTCGAGGCGTTCCTCGCGATCTGCGAGAAGTGGGACGTCGACGCCACGGTCATCGGCGAGGTCACCGACGGCGACCACCTCCAGATCGACTGGCACGGCGAGCGCGTCGTCGACGTACCCCCGCGCTCGGTGGCGCACGACGGCCCGACGTACCACCGACCGTTCGCGCGGCCCGACTCCCAGGACGTGCTCCAGGCCGACGCCGCGGAGAAGCTGTCGCGGCCCACCACGGGCGAGGAGCTGCGGGCCACCCTCCTGCGCCTGGTCGCCAGCCCCAACCTGTGCGACAAGTCCTGGATCACCGACCAGTACGACCGCTACGTGCAGGGCAACACCGTCCTCGCCCAGCCGAGCGACAGCGGGATGATCCGCGTGGACGACGAGACCAACCTCGGGGTCGCGGTCGCCACCGACTGCAACGGCCGGTTCGCCCGCCTCGACCCGTACGCCGGGGCGCAGCTCGCCCTCGCCGAGTCCTACCGCAACGTCTCGACGGGTGGGGCGACGCCGATGGCGATCAGCGACTGCCTCAACTTCGGGTCGCCCGAGGACCCCGCCGTGATGTGGCAGTTCGCCGAGGCCTGTCGTGGCCTGAAGGACGCCTGCCTCGAGCTCGGCATCCCGGTCACCGGCGGCAACGTCAGCCTCTACAACCAGACGGGCGAGACCGCGATCCTGCCGACGCCGGTCGTCGCCGTGCTCGGGGTGATCCAGGACGTCACCACGCGCACCCCCACGGGGTTCCCGGCCACCGGCCACCGGGTGCTGCTGCTCGGGGAGACCCGCGAGGAGCTCTCCGGCTCGGAGTGGGCCCACGTCGAGCACGGGCACCTCGGCGGCCTCCCGCCCAAGGTCGACCTCGCCGCCGAGCGTGCGCTGAGCGAGCTCCTCGTCGAGGCGACCGGGGTGCTGTCCTCGGCCCACGACGTCTCCGACGGCGGCCTGGCGCAGACGCTCGCGGAGTCCTGCCTGCACGCGGGTGTCGGTGTCCGGGTCGAGCTCGAGGACGACCCGTTCGTCGCACTGTTCAGCGAGTCGGCCGGCCGGGTGGTGGTCAGCGTCCACCCCGAGGACGAGGAACGACTCTTCGAGCTCGCCGCGGAGCACGGCGTCCCCGTCACCTCGCTCGGTGAGACCCGTGGCGACGCGCTGGTGGTGACCGGCCAGTTCGAGCTCGGCCTCGGCGAGCTGCGCACTGCCTGGACGACCACCCTCCCCGCCGCGCTCGCCTGAGCCGTGCCCCGTCTCCAGCCCCAGGACCCCGCTGCGGTGGCGGAGGCGCTGTCCCGCGACGAGCACACCCGCGCCGACCTGAAGCTGCTGACCAAGCACTTCCTGGCCCTGCTGAGCGAGCGCGCACCCGGGAGGTCCGTCGAGGTGCGCGTGCCGCCGTACGCCGCGGCGCAGGTCGTGCCCGGCGTCCGCCACACCCGGGGTACGCCGCCCGCGGTGATCGAGCTCGACGCGGCCACCTGGATCGCCCTCGCCACCGGTGCGACCAGCTGGGCCGAGGCGATGGAGACCGGGCTCGTGCGCGCGTCGGGCGAACGTGCCGACCTCGCGCCGTACCTGCCCCTCACTCCGGGTGACCCCACGCGACACTAGGTTGGAGCCATGGACATCGACGAGCTGCGGTCCCGGGTCAGTGCCGAGCTGCCGCGGATCAGGCAGGACCTCGAGGACCTGGTGCGGATCGAGTCGGTCAGCGCCGATCCGGAGCGGGCCGCGGAGGTGCAGCGCAGTGCCGAGGCGGTCGCCGAGCTCTTCCGGGCAGAGCACTTCGAGGACGTGCAGGTCGTGAGCACCCGGGACGACGGGGGAGCGCCGGCCGTCCTCGCGCGCAAGCCGGCCCCTGCCGGCAAGCCGACGGTCCTCCTCTACGCGCACCACGACGTGCAGCCGGAGAACGACCACGCCGAGTGGGACTCCCCGCCCTTCGAGCCGACCGAGCGCGACGGTCGCCTCTATGCGCGTGGTGCTGCCGACGACAAGGCCGGCATCGCGGCGCACCTGGCCGCGGTCCGCGCCCTGGGCGATGACCTCGACGTGGGCGTCACCATGTTCATCGAGGGCGAGGAGGAGGTCGGGTCCGACACCCTCCCCGACCTGCTCGCGCAGCATGCCGAGTTCCTGAGGTCGGACGTGATCGTGATCGCCGACAGCGGCAACTGGGACATCGGGGTGCCGGCGCTGACGACGAGCCTGCGCGGGCTGGTCCGGGTCGACGTCGAGGTGCGCACCCTGACGCACGCGGTCCACTCCGGGATGTGGGGCGGCGTCGTCCCCGACGCGCTGATGGCGCTCACCCGACTCATCGCCACGCTGCACGACGACGAGGGGAACGTCGCCGTCGCCGGTCTGCACGCAGGTCCTGCGGCCGACGTCGACTACCCCCTGGAACGCCTGCGTGCGGAGTCGGGCATCGCCGAGGGAGTGGAGCTGATCGGGTCGGGGTCGGCGGTCGAGCGGCTGTGGACGAAGCCCTCGCTGACGATCACCGGTCTCGACGCTCCCAAGGTCGACGGTGCGAGCAACACCCTGACCGCCAGCGCCCGCGCGAAGATCTCGCTGCGGATCGCACCGGGCGACACGACCGCCAGTGCCCTGGAGTGCCTGCGCACGCACCTCGAGGCCCACGTGCCCTGGGGCGCGCAGCTGACCGTCACCGTGGTCGACACCGGGGAGGCCACCCAGATCGATGCGGCCGGCCCGGCCTACGACGCTGCCCGGAAGGCGTTCACGGACGCGTGGGACGGCGTACAACCGGTGGACATGGGAGTCGGCGGCTCGATCCCGTTCATCGCGGAGTTCCTGGAGAGCTTCCCCGAGGCGAGCGTCCTGGTGACCGGGGTCGAGGACCCCGACACCCGCGCCCACGGAGCGAACGAGGGCCTGCACCTCGCCGAGTTCGAACGCGTCTGCCTGGCCGAGACCCTGCTCCTCGTCAACCTCGCCGGCTGACCCGGTGCTGTCCACCGACGCGGTCCTCGAGCTGATCCAGGCCGTCGCGGCCGAGGTGATCTCGCCCCGCTTCAGGTCGCTCACCGAGTCCCAGATCGACGAGAAGCGCCCCGGCGACCTCGTCACCGTGGCCGACCGCGAGGCCGAGGAGCTGTTGACGCGTGCGCTCCTGGAGGCCTATCCCGACGCGGTGGTGCTCGGCGAGGAGGCCTACGCCGGACAGCCCGAGCTGATGGAGCAGTTCCGCTCGGCCGACCACGCCTTCACCGTCGACCCCGTCGACGGGACCAAGAACTTCGTCAACGGCTCGCCCGACCACGCGGTGATGCTGGCCGAGGTCGTGGACGGGGTGACCACGCGGGGCTGGATCTGGCAGCCCGAGCACCAGCAGGCCTGGGTGGCCGAGCTCGGTCGCGGCGTACGACGCAACGGCGAGCTGCTGCGTCGCGACCCCGCCGGTGAGCATCCCCAGGGAGCGACCTCGATCTGGTCCCGACGCGGCCGGCAACCCGATGGCCTGCCCAGGCTGATCGGCTCGTGGGTGTGCTGCGGCGTCGACTACCCGAAGCTGATCGAAGGTGCTGCCGACTACCTGCTCTACGGCCACACCAACCCGTGGGACCACCTGCCCGGCACCCTGATGGTCGCGGAGGCCGGGGGTGCTTCCGCCCACAAGGACGGCACGGCCTACTCCGCGCGGTCGAGCTCGGCCGGCCTGGTGGTGGCCGCAGACCCGGACACGCTCCGGCGCGCGCTGACCGCGTGTGCGGACCTGTGGCCGAAATAGTCCAAAACGGGCGCTCTGCGCGTGTGTGATCCCGCTCTCGGCGGGTACGGTCCAGACCAGTGATCGTCACCACCCTCGGGAGCGGGTGTCGGCGTCACGGGGGAGGGAGGCCTGGGAGCCTCCCGGGCCGCAGCCGAGCGAGAGGAAGCTGCGTGACCCCCTCACAGTCGACCCTGGACGCCACCGCCGAACGCCCGGGGGTCAGCCGTCGCGGCTTCCTCGGCTACGTGATGGCGTCCTCGACGCTCGTGGTCGCCGCCGACCTGAGCCTCGGTGCGTCCCCGGCGGCCGCCGCCGTCCCGTCCCCGTCGCAGATCTCCGAGGCCTACGACCTCGAGGACCTGCAGACCGACGCGGCCCGGCCCACCTCGCAGCTGATCACGATCACGATCAACAAGGACGGCACCGCGTCCTTCGCCATCCCGCGGATGGAGGTGGGTCAGGGCATCACCACCTCGACGGCGATCATCATCGCCGAGGAGCTCGACCTGCCGGTGGAGAAGGTGCACGTCTCGCTCGCACCCTCGCGTCCCGAGCTGGTCTTCAACCAGCTCACCGGCGGGTCCAACACCACGGTCTCGACCTTCACCCCGGTCCGGGTCGCCGCCGCGATCGCCAAGGGCGCCCTGCTCGACGCCGCGGCCATCGAGCTCGGATCCGCAGTCGCGCTGCTGACGTCCAAGGAAGGCGTGATCACCGGCCCGGGCGGCGGCTCGGTCACCTACGGCGAGCTCGCCGAGAAGGCGGCCAGCCCGACGACACGCGAGGTGCAGGTCAAGCTCAAGGGACGGGCCAGCTTCGAGAAGATCGGCAAGCCGGTCAACCGGGTCGACGCCCGCGACATCGTCACGGGCAAGAAGAAGTTCTCGATGGACCTCGAGGTCCCCGACGCGCTGCCGACCATGGTCTGCCGCCCGCCGACGCTGAACGGGTCACCGCAGTCGGTCCGCAACGCGGCCGAGGTCACGGCGATGCCCGGCGTCACCGACGTCGCCCAGATCGACACCGGCGTGGCCGTGCGTGCGAAGACGTTCGGCCAGTGCATCGACGCGATCCGGGCGCTCGACGTGGTCTGGAACAAGGGACCGGTCGAGGGCGAGTCCGACGCGACGGTGCTCGCCAGCCTGCGCAAGGCCGAGCTTCCGCTCGCCGTACCCAAGGTCCCCGTGCTCGCCAAGACCGTCGAGCTCGACGTCGCCTTCATGTTCCGCAGCAGCGCCGCCCTCGAGCCGTACGCCGCGATCGCCGACGTGCGCGCCGACCGGGCCGAGGTGTGGGCCGGTCTGAAGTCGCCGATCGTCGCGCAGGAGGACATCGCCAAGGCGACCGGACTGCCCGCAGTCGAAGATCAAGGTCAACGTGATCACCGGTGGTGGCTCGTTCGGTCACAAGCTCTTCGGCGACCACGCCATCGAGGCCGCCAAGATCTCCAAGGCGATGAAGAAGCCGGTGCGCTTGATGTGGCACCGCGCGGACGAGCCCCGGCAGGGACGGGTGCACCCGATGTGCACGTCGCGGATCCGGGCGACCCACCTCGCGGGCCAGGTGCTCAGCTTCGAGCAGCGGCACACGAGCATCGAGACGGACTTCAGCCACGGTCTCGGGGAGATGCTCACCTCGACGTCCGCCGAGCTGCCTGCGGGTCTGGGCAACCTGGGCTTCGCCGAGTCGATCTTCGTGCTCACCCAGGAGCTCGGCTACAACTTCGGCGCGGTCACCCAGCTGCTGAACGAGACCGACACCCGGTTCAACACCGGAAGCATGCGCAACATCTACTCACCCGACGTGCGCTGCGCCAGTGAGCTGATGGTCGACCAGCTCGCCCGCGCGATGAAGAAGGACCCCTACACGTTCCGGCTCGAGTTCCTGCGCGACGAGCGCACCAAGGCCGTGCTCCGGAAGGTGGCCGAGGTCGGGAAGTGGGGACGGACGATGCAGCCCGGCACCGCCCAGGGCATCTCCATCCACAAGGAGTACAAGGGCACCACCGCCTGCCTGGTGGAGCTCGACTGCCGTCCGGAGACCGTGAACCGCAAGATCCGCGATGCCGTCACCGGACCCCGCGTCACCAAGGCGGTCTTCGCCGTGGACGCCGGCCTCGTGGTGAACCCCACCGGCCTGAAGGCCCAGATGATGGGCGGGTTCAGCGACGGCCTGGCGCTGGCCCTGACCAGCAGCCTGCACCTGAAGGACGGTCACTTCCTCGAGGCCAGCTGGGACAACTACTTCTACACCCGCCAGTGGAACATCCCTCCGGAGTTCGAGGTCGTCATCGTCGACTCCGGTTCCGAACAGCCGGGCGGGGCCGGGGAAGCCGGCGTCGCGGCGACGGTCTCGGCCGTCGCGTGCGCGTTCGCCCGGGCCACCGGCAAGCTGCCGACCAAGTTCCCGATCAACCACGACGACCCGATCCCGTTCGAGGTGAAGACCTTCGTGCCGCCGGTGCCGCAGTCGCCCACCGACGGCCGCAGCCACACCTTCTGAGGAGCCAGACGTGAACGAGCGAAGCGAGCGAACAATCCAATACAGCCGACCACGAGCCTCGTGCGTGCCCGGAGCGAAGCGAGGACACGCATGAGCATGCACACCTTCATCCTCAACGGGAAGTCCACCACCGTCGACGTCGCCGACGACGTCCGCCTGCTCTGGGTGATCCGCGACGTCGTCGGGCTCACCGGCCCGAAGTACGGCTGCGGCATCAACGTCTGCAAGGCCTGCACCTCGCACCTGAACGGCAAGGCGTTCAACCCGTGCTCGGTCCGCGTGGCCGACGTGGAGCCCACCGACGAGGTGACCACCATCGAGGGCCTGGCCGACACCGTGCCGGGCGACCTGCACCCCATGCAGGAGGCCTGGCTGGAGTACGACGTCGCGCAGTGCGGCTACTGCCAGCCCGGTCAGATCATGGCCGCCGTCGCCAAGGTCAAGCAGGCCCGCGCGCAGGGTCACGAGATCACCGATGCGGACCTCGACGAGATCCGCAACGTGTGCCGCTGCGGCACCTACACCCGCATCCGCGAGGCGATCAAGGCCGGCTCCACGAAGATGTAGCCCGGTCGGCCCGCTCACGTCGGGACCGGTCTGCGACGCTGTCGGGCGTGGCGTCGAAGCAGCAGAAGAAGAAGCAGCCGAAGCAGAAACCGCCGGAGCCGGCCCTGCTCCAGGTGCGGGGGCTGGTGCGACGCTTCGGCGAGGTCGACGTCGTCACCGGACTCGACCTCGACGTCGCCGCGGGAACTGCTGTGGCGCTGGTCGGCCGCAACGGGGCCGGCAAGTCCACGGTGCTCCGCTGCGTCAGCGGTGCCGACAAGCCGACGTCCGGCACCATCGAGCTGGACGGCAAGCCCATGGACGAGCGGTCCCCGAGCGTGCGGTCGATGCTCGCGGTCGTGATGGACGACATGGACTTCTTCCCGGACCTCAGCGTGGTCGAGCACCTGGACCTGTTCGCCAAGGCCCACCGCGTGCCCGACGCCGAGTCGCTGGTCAACGACGTCCTGAGCGAGGTGGGTCTGACACCCCAGTCGGGCCAGCTGCCCGGGACGCTGTCGTCGGGCCAGAAGCGACGACTCGCCCTGGCCAGCGCCTTCGTCCGGCCGCGGCGCCTGCTGATCCTCGACGAGCCGGAGCAACGCCTCGACACGGCGGGCCTGGAGTGGCTCGCGGAGCGGTTGGTGCGGGAGAAGGCCGAGGGCCTGGCCGTCCTGATGGCCAGCCACGATCCGCACCTGGTCGAGGCCGTCGCCGACCGGGTCGTCGAGGTGGGGGCCCGGGAATGAGCAGCCGATGAGCCTCACGGGTGAGGTGCGTGACCTCAAGGGGGACATCCGCCACTGGCGCCGGGGCCGGATCGACACGACGATCTTCGAGGCGATCGGTGACGCCTACGTCGCCGTCTTCGCCACGCTGATGCTCGGGTCGATGGTGGTCAGCGTCATCGTCAACCTGCGCCTCGTCTCGGACGACCTCTGCACCGTGGGCGGCTGCCAGGAGGCACGCACGGTCTTCCCGTGGCTGGCCGGGATCAGCCTGCTCGCCGTCGTGCTCGCCGTGGCCCGGCTGTTCGGTCCGGTCTTCGTCTCGCCAGCCGTCGGGTCCTGGCTGCTCAGCGCTCCGGTGGACCGTGCCGCCCTGCTCCGGCCGCGACTGCTGTGGACCGGCGCGATCGCGCTCTTCGTCACGGGCCTGCTCGCGGCGGGGACGAGCACGCTGGCCGGGTTCGGCATCCCTGCCCTGGTCGCGTTCGCGGTGGCCACCGCCTCCCTGGGTCTGGCCGGCGTCTGCGTGGCGGCGCTGTCCCAGGCCGGCCGTGGCCTGGCGGCTCGTGTCCTCACCTGGCTGCTCGGGCTGCTCGTCTGGGCAGGCCTGCTCCTCGTTGCCCTGGGCGACGGGCCGGTCTCGACACCCCCGACCGGGCGGTCGACCGGATGGTGGCTGGGGTCGGCGGCGATCGCGCTCGGTGCCCTCGGCCTGACCTGGCTGACGGTCGCGCGGGTCGGTCGGCTGGGCCGGCACGACGTCGCTCCGGGTGGCTCCCTGGCGCCCGGGCTCTCCGGCGCCATGGCCACCCTGGACCTGGCGCTGGTCTACGACGTGCTGCTGGCACACCGCTGGAACGCGCACGACGCCGTCCGCTCACGACGCGGTGGGCCGGCGGGGCAGGCCGCGCTGGTGTGGTGCGACCTGAGCCGGTTGCGCCGGAGCCCGCAGACCCTGGTGCTCCTCGCCGGCGCGGTGGTGCTGCCGTACGCCGCCGAGGCCGCCGGCACCGGCCGGGTGCTGCTCCTGGTCAGCGCCTTCGCGGGCTTCGTGGCCGGCCTGCCGCTGCTGACCGGGCTCCGCGTCGTCACCCGTACGCCGAGCCTGGTGCGCGCCATGCCGTTCACCGCTGCCTCGGCCCGGAGGAGCATGCTGGTCGTCCCGGCGACGGCCCTGCTCCTCTTCGGCCTCGCCACGACTCCGGCACTGCACGAGGCAGTCGGCACCACCTGGGCGCGTTCCGTCGAGCTCGGCCTCACCGTGGGATTCTGCGCCCTGGCCGCGGCCGTCCGCTGGGTGACCGGGCGCCCCCCGGACTACGCCAGGCCGCTCGTGTCCACTCCGGCCGGGGGCGTCCCGACCAACCTCTACGGCAGCATCGTGCGCGGCTTCGACATCCTGCTGGTGACCACGGCCCCGGTGCTCTTCTCTCCCACGGGCGGCGGCGCGATCGTGTCCCTGGCCCTCGCGTTCGGCGTGCTGTCGTACCTCGTCGGTCGCGAGTAGACACGACGGCGAGACGCGGCTCGGTCCCGCGACGGGATCTGCCCGGGTCGCCGTTACAGTGGGGCCCGTGGCCAGCAACAGGGGCTCGCCGTCGCGGAGACGGCCGCCTGACGCACGATCTCGACCCCCAAGACCGCGGACCCCAGGACGCATGCGGCGTCTTCGGGGTCTGGGCCCCCGGTGAGGATGTCGCCAAGCTCACCTACTTCGGTCTCTACGCCCTGCAGCACCGCGGCCAGGAGTCCGCCGGGATCGCGGTCAGCAACGGCCGCCAGATCCTGGTCTACAAGGACATGGGGCTGGTCTCCCAGGTCTTCGACGAGTCCACGCTCGAGGCGCTCAAGGGCCACCTCGCGGTCGGCCACTCGCGCTACTCGACCACCGGCGCCAGCACCTGGCACAACGCCCAGCCGACCTTCCGGCCGACGGCCGACGGCGCCATCGCGCTGGGGCACAACGGCAACCTGACCAACACCCGCGAGCTGCAGCGGATGGTCGCGGAGCTCCCCGTCGACAACGAGCTCGACTTCGGCGCCCGCAAGATGGAGACCAGCACCAACGACACGTCGCTCGTGACCGCACTCCTGGCCGTCCACCCGGACAGCTCGCTCGAGGAGCGTGCCGTCGAGCTGCTGCCCAAGCTCCAGGGCGCCTACTCCTTCGTCTGGATGGACGAGAACACGCTCTACGCCGCACGCGACCCGCAGGGCATCCGCCCGCTCGTGCTGGGTCGGCTGGAGCGCGGCTGGGTCGTGGCCAGCGAGACCGCGGCCCTCGACATCGTCGGTGCCTCCTACGTCCGCGAGATCGAGCCCGGCGAGATGGTCGCCGTCGACGAGCAGGGCCTGCGCACCCGCCGCTTCGCCCCGGCGGCCCCCAAGGGCTGCCTGTTCGAGTTCGTCTACCTCGCCCGCCCCGACACCCGCATCTCGGGCCAGCGGATCCACAGCGTCCGCGTCGAGATCGGTCGCCGGCTGGCCAAGGACTTCCCGGCGGACGCCGACCTCGTCATCCCGGTCCCGGAGTCGGGCACCCCCGCTGCCATCGGGTACGCCGAGGCCAGTGGCATCCCCTACGGCATGGGTCTGGTGAAGAACTCCTACGTCGGGCGCACGTTCATCCAGCCCAGCCAGACGATCCGCCAGCTCGGCATCCGGCTCAAGCTCAACCCGCTGCGCGACGTCATCGAGGGCAAGCGACTGGTCGTGGTCGACGACTCGATCGTGCGCGGCAACACCCAGCGTGCCCTGGTCCGGATGCTCCGCGAGGCCGGAGCGCGCGAGGTGCACGTGCGCATCGCCAGCCCGCCGGTCAAGTGGCCCTGCTTCTACGGCATCGACTTCGCCACCCGTGCCGAGCTGATCGCCAACGGGCTCGGGACCGAGGAGATCTGCTCGTCGATCGACGCGGACTCCCTCGGCTACATCTCGCTCGAACAGCTCATCGAGGCCACCACGGTGCCCGAGGACAACCTGTGCCGTGCCTGCTTCGACGGCGTCTACCCCGTCAAGCTTCCCGAGCCGGAGTTCCTCGGCAAGCACCTCCTCGAGATCGCGCCTCTGCTCGACGCCGACGGCCTGGTGACCTCGCTCGCCGGCGGCGGCGCCCCCGACGCCCTGGGCCGGCCATGAGCCCCTCGAACTCCGGAGCCACCTACGAGGAGGCCGGAGTCTCCATCGAGGCCGGGGACAAGGCCGTCGAGCTGATGAAGGTGTGGGTCGAGAAGGCCCGCCGCCCGGAGATGATCGGCGGCATCGGCGGCTTCGCGGGTCTCTTCGACGCCAGCGCCCTCAAGGCGATGGACCAGCCCCTGCTGGCCAGCTCGGCCGACGGCGTCGGCACCAAGGTCGCGATCGCCCAGGCGCTCGACAAGCACGACACGATCGGCTTCGACCTCGTCGGGATGCTCGTCGACGACCTCGTGGTCTGCGGCGCGGAGCCGTTGTTCCTCACCGACTACATCGCCACCGGCCGCGTCGTACCCGAGCGGATCGCGGCCATCGTCAAGGGCATCGCCGAGGCCTGTGTCGCCTCGGGCTGCGCCCTGGTCGGCGGTGAGACCGCCGAGCACCCCGGCCTGCTCGGCCCCGACGAGTACGACGTCGCCGGCTCGACCACCGGGGTGGTGGAGGCCAGCCAGCTCCTCGGCCCGGGCCGTGTCCGACCCGACGACGTGGTGATCGCGATGGCCTCCAGCGGGCTGCACGCCAACGGCTACTCCCTGGTGCGGCACGTCCTGCTCGACGAGGGGAAGCGCAGCCTCGACGAGCACGTCGACGACTTCGGCCGCACGCTCGGGGAGGAGCTCCTCGAGCCGACACGGATCTACGCCAAGGCCTGCCTCGACCTCGCGCGCAACACCGAGACCCACGCCATGTCGCACATCACAGGCGGCGGCCTGGCCGCCAACCTCGAACGGGTGCTGCCCGTCGAGCTCGAGGTCGCCCTCGACCGCACCACCTGGTCGCTGCCTCCGGTGTTCCGGCTGGTCGCGGAGACGGGCAACGTGGGTCGCGAGGACCTCGAGCGCACTCTCAACTGCGGCGTCGGCATGGTCTCGCTGACCGCAGCCGCGGACGCAGACCGCGCCGTCGCGCTGCTGGCCGGCCACGGCATCGAGGCCTGGGTCGCCGGGAGCGTGCGTGCGGCCGGAGATCAGACCGGTGGACGAGTCACCCTGCACGGCGACCACCGGGACGGCTAGAAATCAGGTGGCTCAGTCTGCGGGCCGACGTGCGGGAATCACCACCGGCCGGTTAGGGTTGTCGCACGAACAGACAACTCAGACCGGCAGCCCTCAGCGGCGCCGGCCATACGTGCGAGGGGGCCACCCATGGGGCGCGGCCGTGCAAAGGCGAAGCAGACCAAGGTTGCTCGCGATCTGAAGTACCGCACTCACGAGACGGACTTCGCATCGCTTGCCCAGGAACTTCACGGAGATGAGTCGACCAGGGTCGACCGGGCAGAGCCTGCCGAGGACTCCGACGAGTACGACAAGTGGTCGGACTACTCCGACTCCACCTCACGCGACTGAGCCGCAGCACCGCGCGGACGGCTGACCTGCAGCCCTTGTCAGGGCTCGACTCAGGGCAGCCAGATACCCCGATCCGGGGTGTCCGACATCCGCTGCTCGGCGATGCGGTCCGCGGCGACGGCCGGGGGGACACCGTCGGAGGCGGCCAGTGCGAACACCTCACGGGTGGTCTCGAAGATCAGGCTGGCCCGCGCGCGGGCTCGTTCGAAGTCGAAGCCGTGCAGCTCGTCGGCCACCTGGATCAGGCCGCCGGCGTTGACGACGTAGTCCGGCGCGTAGAGGATCCCGCGCTCGGCCAGCCGCTTCTCCACACCCGGGTGCGCCAGCTGGTTGTTCGCGGCACCGCAGACGACGCGGGCTCGCAGGGCGGCCACCACGTCGTCGGTCAGGGCGTCGCCGAGGGCACAGGGTGCGTAGACGTCCATCGGTGAGGAGACCAGCGTCGCCGTGTCGGGCACGCTGCGCACCTCGGGATGGGCGTCCAGCACCCGGGTCAGGGAGCTGGTGTCGGGGTCGGTGACCACGACGTCGGCCCCGTCGTCGAGCAGGTGCTCCACGAGATGGCGACCGACCTTCCCGACCCCGGCGATCCCCACCGTGCGACCGCTCAGGGTGGGCTCGCCCCACGTCGACTCCGCGGCCGCACGCATGCCCTGGAACACGCCGTACGCCGTGAGCACCGACGAGTCGCCGGCCCCACCCTGGCCCACCGTGCGTCCGGTCACGAAGCGGCTCTCCTCCGCGATCACGTCCATGTCCTCGGAGTAGGTGCCCACGTCGCACGCGGTGTAGTAGCGACCGTTGAGCGACTGCACGAACCGGCCGTAGGCGCGCAGCAGGTCCGGGGTCTTCTCCGTGAGCGGGTCGCCGATGATCACCGCCTTGCCGCCACCGAGGTCGAGCCCCGCGACCGCCGCCTTGTAGGACATGCCGCGGGACAGGTTGAGCACGTCACGCAGCGCGGCGGCCGGGTCGGGATAGGTGTGGAAACGGGTCCCGCCGAGGGCGGGACCGCGCGCGGTGGAGTGGATCGCGATCACGGCCCGCAGGCCGGTGCGCCGGTCGTGACAGTGCACGACCTGCTCGTGGTCGTCTCCGGACTGGAAGAGCGCCTCAGGCTCGAACTGGACTACGATGGTGGCCTTTCTGAGCAAATGTCGCACTTGGGGTGAATGCACGGTTTCAACGTCTTGACAAGAGGTGGACCTTGACTGGTCTAGACTACATCGACCGAATTCCTGCCGTTTTCAAGAATCCGGACATTTCCGGTTTCGGACCCCCGCCCACGGTGGCACACTTCCAGAAGAGCAAGGAGCTCAGAGAGACCGCAACAAAGGGGAGCGCCGTGGTAACGCGACCGACCGAAACAGAATCCCTCCTCACGCCCGCTGAGGTGGCCGCCATGTTCCGCGTGGACCCGAAGACGGTCACGCGCTGGGCCAAGGCCGGCAAGCTGTCCGCTATCCGCACTCTCGGTGGCCACCGCCGCTACCGCGAGTCTGAGGTCAAGGAGCTGCTGGGCGACGTCATTCCCGCTCAGCGCAGCGCCCGCGACTGATCCGCGATCGCTCCTCGAGAGCGACCACTTCATACCGCCTGACAGGACTCCCCGCCGTGCGCGGGGAGTCCTGCATGCTTTCAGGGCCGATCGCCCGGCCCGTCGTCGGACGCTCAGGTCCCAGCCCCCGGGGCGCCGTGGCGCCCGGCCCCCTCGGCGAACCGACGAGCACCTCCCAGCGCGTCGGCGCCGAGCGAGACCTGCCCGTGCTCGAGCTCGACGGCCATCGCTGCCTGCTCGTCGTGTCCCCACTGCTCCAGCACGCTGAGCCGGTCCTCCCGCAGGCAGGTCTGCGGCAGGGCCGCGAGCTCCGCGGCCAGTTCCCGGGCCAGCACCAGGGCGCCGCCGGGCTCGCTGACCCGATTGACCAGGCCGATCGCCTCGGCCTCGACCGCGGAGACCGCCCGCCCCGTCAGGATCAGGTCCAGGGCCCGGGACTCCCCGATCAAGCCGCGGCAGCCGCACCGTGCCCCCGTCGATGAGAGGCACTCCCCAGCGCCGGCAGAACACGCCGAGCTGGGCGTCCCGGGCCGCCACCCGCAGGTCGGCCCAGAGCGCGAGCTCGAGACCGCCCGCCACGGCGTAGCCCTCGATGGCCGCGATCACGGGCTTCGTCAGACGCATCCGGGTGGGGCCCATCGGCCCGTCCCCCTCGGGTGCGACCCGGTTGCCCCGCTCCGTGCCGACGGCCTTGAGATCGGCGCCGGCGCAGAAGTTCCCCCCGGATCCGGTGAGCACGGCGACCGCGGCCCCGCTGTCGCCCTCGAAGGCGCGGAAGGCAGTCTGCCAGGGCCGCGGCCGTCGGTCCGTCCACGGCATTGCGCGCCTCGGGACGGTCGATGGTCACGGTCGTCACCAGCCCGTCGCGCTCCACGATCACGGTCATCGCTCACCTCACGTCCAGTCGTTGCGCGGCTCCGTCGTGGTCGCACCCTAGGTCACAGCCAGGTCACGTGCTTGACAGATTCGTTAAATAACCTCTACGTTAAACACATGCCCACCGATCAGCTCAGCAAGGTCTTCTCGGCCCTCGCCGACCCGACCCGGCGCGAGATCCTCACCCGGCTCGGAGACGGTGACGCCACCGTGACCGAGCTCGCCGAGCCGTTCCCGATCAGCCTCCCGGCCATCTCGCGCCATCTCAAGGTCCTGGAGGGCGCGGGGCTGATCGCCCGGGGCCGGCAGGCGCAGTGGCGCACGAGCAGCCTGCGCGCGGCGCCGCTCAAGGAGGCGACGACCTGGATGGAGCACCTGAGCCACCTCTGGGACGAGCGATTCGACCGGCTCGCGGTCCATCTGGCCGCAGCTGCAGGCGCGGCTCGACACCGACGAACCCAACGACCGACCCGACCAGGGAGACACCGATGACTGAGACCACCCCGCACGAGGTGAGCCTCTCGCGCTACTTCGACGCACCACCCGAGCTGGTCTTCCGGGCCTTCACCGATCGTGAGCAGCTGTCCCAGTGGTTCGGGCCGCTGATGTTCACCGTTCCGGTCGAGCACCGTCGATGTCGACGTACGCACCGGGAGGGCACTGGCGGATGACCATGGTCGGCAAGGACGACCCGGAGTGGCGGGCCCCCGTCGAGGTGAGCTTCACCGAGGTGGTCGAGAACCGGCTGATCGTCGGCTACGAGATCGCCCAGGGCTTTCCCGGCCTCGAGGACGGCACGCGGATGGGCCTCTCGATCGAGTTCGTGCCGGAAGGGCGGGCACCCGTCTGCAGCTGCGCCAGGGACCGCTGCCCGAGAGATGCGCGGAGATGATCGCCGTCGGCTGGAGCCAGTCCTTCCACAAGCTCGACGCCCTGCTCGACACCCCAGCGAAGTACCGCAACAGCCCCACCAACCAACAAGGAGATTGACATGAGCGTCACCATCACCCCCTTCCTCTGGTACGTCGACAACGCGGACGACGCGATCCAGCGCTACCTCAAGGTCTTCGAGGACGCCGAGGTGCTCGAGGAGAACCGGATGCCGGACGGCTCCCTGTTCCTCGCCTCGATCCGGCTGCAGGGCCTGACCCTGACCCTGATGAACGGTGGACCGGCCCACCAGCTCACCGAGGCGTTCTCGCTCTCGGTCAGCGTCGAGACCCAGGAGGAGGTCGACCGCTACTCGGAGCAGCTCATCGAGGGTGGCGGCGAGCAGGGCCCGTGCGGCTGGCTCGTGGATGCGTTCGGTCTGTCATGGCAGATCGTCCCGACCGCGCTGATGCGGCTGATGGGCGACCCCGACCGCGAGAAGGCCGGGCGCGTGCAGGAGGCGATGCTCCAGATGAAGCGGCTCGACATCCAGGCCCTTCAGGACGCCTACGACGCGGCGCCGGCGGGGCGCTGAGCCGCACGGGTGCTCGACGCTCAGGCGGCCTTGCCGCTCAGGCGGATCGTGGTCTTGTGGGTGACCGTCGATGCCGGGGCCTCCGTGGCCTCGAGCTCGCGGACCACCCGCTCGGCCGCGACGCGTCCGTCGGCGATGTGCCGTGCGGTGTAGGAGAAGTCCGTCATCCGGGCGCCGAGGTCCGGGGTGGTCATCCGGTGGATCGTCACACCGGGGCCGAGGTCGGGCTCGGGCCGCACCCGGGTGGCCACGCCGAGGCTGGCGACGAGGACGTCGATCGGGGTCCGTCCGGCGGGAAGTCGGGCCGGCACGCTGGCGTCGAGGACGAACACCCGGGTCGGTGCCAGGTCGGCCGCGCCGCTGATCGGCACCAGGTCGGCGACACCCCCGTCGACGTGGGGGCCGGGGTGTCCGCAGCTCTCGGGCAGGTGCACCGGCGAGAACACGGCAGGGACGGCCGCCGAGGCGCGGAGCAGCATGTTCAGGTCGCCGTGCCGGTGGTAGACGGCGGTGTCGCCGGCGAGGGGCGTGGTGACCACCCGGACCGGGGTGGGCAGGTCCTCGAGGTTCCTGGTGGGCACCCAGTCGGAGATCAGGCGCTGCAGCGCGGCGGAGGAGAAGAGGTAGGGGCGCTGACGGATCAGGTGACCCATCCGTGCCAGGGTGCCGCCGGGGAAGATGTCGCGGGTGCCGAGGTGCAACCACCGCTGGCGCAGGTCACGGACCCGGCCGAGGTCGGCCTGCCAGCCCATGAAGGCGGAGTTGAGGGCGCCCACCGAGGTGCCGACGAACGCGTCCGGGACGATGCCGTGCTCCAGGAGCACCTCCATCATGCCGACCTGGACGGCGCCGCGGGCGGCCCCTCCGGACAGTACGAACACGTTCCGGTGCTGCTCCCGAGAAGTTGACGTGATGTCCATGGCGGCCCTCCGGCGCTGATTCCCCGTCTACTTCCACTTCCGATCTTGCTCCCCTTTTGTCCGTTTTGCAGGCAAATGAAGGGAAAAGTGAAAGTGGTCGTCGTCCTGCTGGGGAGAGCCGTCGGAGAGCCGTCCAGATACCGGGTCAGTCGCGGCGCTCCGGTGACCGCGTGACACGAGTCCGCCACCATGACCAGCGGCCGCGGTGAGATCGGCGCCGGGCAGCCTTGGCTGCTCGGCGTGCCTCGTCACGGGCCTGCTTGCGGGCGAGCGCTCTGATCTCGTCCTGGGCGGAGTCCAGGATCAGCTCGGGGTAGGCGTTGGGATTCCTCATCGTCGTCACCCCTCGGTGAGCGCCATGGCGCGATAGGCCGGGGTCAGCTCTTCCCAGCGCTGCACCCACGCACGTGGCTGCCTGGACGAGGACCACCCTTCGGGATGGACCGACGCGCCGGATGCCAACGATCGTGCAAGGTCCTCGAGATGGGCCTGCCAGCCGGCGCCGTGCATGTAGAGAGAGTCCCGCGGTAGACCTCGTTCCTCGACGACGAGGCGCGTCTTCGAGTCTTCCTCGGTCAGCCACGCCTCCAGCTCGCCCTCGTCCTCGGAGCCCGGCAGCATGGTGAGGAGCAGATGGTGCGGCGCATCGCACACCTCGATCCGTGCCGGGCCCGTCCAGGTGCTGGTGAACACCACCTGGATCGCTCCGCCCACCCGTAGATCGCCCGCGACCTCGGCGATCCAGCGCGCTAGCCGCTCCGGTGTCGTGCACGCCTCCCACAGGTCCTCGATCGCGGTGTCGTACACATCCTCGAGGCGCACGGCTCCCCGGGTCTCGTCCAGTCCTCGCATCGTCCCGATCGTGTTCATTGCTCCTTCTTCCCTCGAGCGATCTCGGTGTGCAGCGCGTCGAGCCGGTTCACCCAGAGCGCGCGGTAGTTGCCCAGCCACTCGTCCACGTCCACGAGGGGTTCAGGCCGCACGCTGTAGATCCGTCTCTGCGCCTCCTGCCGAACGTCGACCAGGCCGGCCTCCCGCAGCACTCGCAGGTGCCGGGACACGCCGGGGCGGGCGATCGGCAGTGCGTCGGCCAGCTCCCCGGCCGAGGCCGGGTGGTCGCGCAGGATCTCCAGCACCGTGCGTCGGCTCTGGTCCGCCAGTGCCTGCAGTACCGCATCCATGAGATGAATGTAACCGATCAGGTACGTAACCGCAAGGGTACATAACGACGTTGCAGCCAGAAATGACGGTCGATGAGGTCGGGCAACAAGAAACCGCGGGCCCGGCGCGTGGCCAGACCTGCGGTTTCTGTGGTGGCCAGGGGCGGGGTCGAACCGCCGACCTTCCACTTTCAGGTGCAGAGGAGGGGTCTGTAGCCGGGCCGGAAGGCATGGACTGAGCGCGAATCAGAATCCTCGGCGTCCGACCTGAGGTGCTGGTGCGCGGGGTCGTTGCGGTCAGCTTCGCGGTCAACACGGCCGTAACCACAGCTGCTCCGTCCCCTGATCGTTGCGCTGATCTGGTCAGTGGTCGTCGGGTCTAGGGTCGACCTTGTTCGATCGTGTAGCGACGCGAACGCGCCCTTGACGCGGCTACCGGTGACCAGACTGTCAAGAGTCAGGGGACGGGGCTCGGAAGGTTCGCACGTCGTTGCGCCCGATCGTGCTTGGCGATCTGGCGAGGACGGTGCGCCAGCGCCGCCCGCAGCCAGGTCCGGCGCCGGCGGAGCCGGTGCCTTCAACAAAGAGAGGAAAGTTCTCACCACCCGCGTTTTCACACGTTCCCTCTACACGTCCTCGCTGCACGCACGCCAGCTACCGCCTAGCGACTTCGAGACGAGTGGTCCGCGTGTCAAGCGCAAGAAGGCCGACGGCAAAGCCCCGATGGAAGCCATGCGCTGCGTCAAGAGACGTCTCTCCGACATCGTCTTCCAGCAGATGCTCAACGACGCGATGAAGCAGGAGGCGACGAGCCCGGGAGGGCAAACGGGAAACGACTCTGACTCCAGCGCGACCGACTCACATCCCAGCGCCGGCTCTTCGGACAAGCCACTTCCCGGACCCGTCAGGACCCAGCCTAGAACGACCCTGCCGACTGCGTCTTGACACAGAAGGGAGCCAGATGCGGGCGTTCAATCAGTGCGGACGGGCAGTCATCACCACGTGTGGTACTCGACGCTGAACTTACTGCGTGTGTCCCTATTGACGGCCGCGCGCCAGTCAGGCGCGTTACCGGATCTAGCCGGTGTGCGGACGTCACTAGCCACGTATGGAGGCGACTGCAGCCGCAAGCGTGGACAATCTGCCCAGCTAGTCGTTCCGAACTATGTGTAGAGGTCCGACGTCGGCCAACCAGATGTGATGTCCGGGGACGTTGTCCCGGCGAGTTTCACGCACGGGCTCGTCGGAGCGCTGCGCCAGCACGAGTTCCGAGGTGGGCGGGCTCACCCTCACGGTCGAGGCTTTGATCGGATCGCGAAGAGTGCCGTACATCGCCACCTCCACCCTGCGTTGCAGGCGAACGTGCAACGGGTTGAACACCAGAGCCACGGCCAGTGCAGCGACGATCGGTGCGCCCGCGGAGGTCAGCACGACGTTCAGGAGCGCCATGCCGCGGCGGCACCACTCGTCCTGACCGCAGGCGTCGTGCTCGCCTACTCCGCGCCAGCCACGGCCACGGTGGCCAGGAGCAGGCAAGCCGCGAGCGCACAGTAGGCGAGCAGCACCGCATGCTTCGGCATGCCCTCATGATGGCGCGTCGGCTCCTGTCCGAACAGGGATTCTGCTCCCGGTCGACCCGGGCAACTGCCCGGCCCGTGCGGGTCCCTGCCCTCTGTGGATGCGGCGCCTGGGACCCCACGATGGCTGGACATGCCACCGGCCCGAGCAAGGGAGACCAACGACGAGCGCGCTACCCATGGACGACTTGCGGACGTCCCGGGAAGCCCGTCAACCAAGCGAATACCAGGGCGATACCGCGATAGCGCCGGGCCAGCGCGTGTCAGACCTGAGACGTCAACCCGACGTACATCTCAAGAAAGGGACACCGTCATGAACCGTCACCTCACCCCAGCAGCCGTCGCCGCGATCGCCGCCGCGATGCTCCTTGCCCCGGTCTCCGTCCACGCGGAAACGCGGGAAGCTTGCACCCTCGACCCGAAGTTTCTGCCGCACACCGCCGACGCCGCCCAGGCTTGGTTCGACAACTGCCGGCAGCGCCAGCCGCTCCCTCACACGGCCGACGCCGCCCAGGCCTGGCTGACCGCACCCGATCGGGCGCGATGAGCCCGGGAATGGCGCTGACCAGCCCAGAGTATGGAACCCAGAGTTGACTCGAGCGCCGAGGGATGGCCGCCTTCCTCGTTGACGACGAGTCCGGGCGTGGCGACCGCAGTGACAACTGCGTCGTCCTCATCTTCCGCGGAGCGGACCTCGCATTCCCGGTTGCCGCCAGAGCATTGTCCGCCGACACCGGAGTCGCAGTGGGCCAGCTGGGCGGTAAGGGCGATAGGTGGGTTCGGCGAGGGAGAAGGCCATGACGTAGACCCCGGTGGCGCCTGCTCCCCAGGGCGCGGTCATGGCTCCCCTCTGTGTCAAGACGCAGCAGGAAACGGCTTCTAGGCATTACATCCGCTCGCCGCCTCGGTGGCCAAGCCCTTCGTCGCGGGCGAGAATGACCGCTTCGGTGCGGCCGGAGACTTGGAGCTTGGTGAAGATCGAGGACGTCATGTTGCTGATGGTTTTCGAGGAGAGGTGGAGCTCGGCGGCGATCCTCGCGTTCGAGAGGCCCCCGGCCAGCAGGTCAAGGACCTGGTGCTCTCGGGGGCTGAGCTGGGGGAACGGATTCTCGCGTTGGTCGCGGGTAGTGAGCTTGGCCAGCACCGCACGGGCGACGGCCGGGGCGAAGATGACCTCCCCCGCAGCGACGGCGGTCACCGCCCGGACGATCTGCTCCTTCGTCGCTCCCTTGAGCAGGTAGCCCTTGGCTCCGGCCCGCATCGCGCGGCTGAGCGTCCGGTCGTCCTCGGTCATCGTCAGGACCAGGACGGCAGTATCGGGCGCCACCCGGGCGATCTGCCGGGTTGCCTCGCACCCGTCGAGCTCGGGCATGGCCAGATCCATGATGACGACGTCGGGGCGTTCGGCCACTGCTTCCCTGACAGCCTCCAACCCAGTGGCCACCTCGCCCACCAGCTCCAGGTCCGGCAGCTGCTCGATGAGCGCGCGCAGCCCCTCGCGCACCATCGGGTGGTCGTCGGCGACCAGCACCCTGATCATGGTTCCTCCTGGAGGGGCAGGACCGCCGTCACGAGGCCCCCCAGTGCGGTGGGGCCGGCCTCGCAGTCACCACCCACCTCCGCTGCGCGGCTCTGCATCGAGCGCATGCCGAGGCCAGGAGCCCACGTCCCGACAGGGGTTCCGTCGTCGGCCACGGTCAGCTTCAGGGCCCGCTCGTCGGCCGTCACCGAGACCACGGCACGGCGGGCACTCGAGTGACGCAGGACGTTGGTCAGCGCCTCGCTGGCGATCCGGTACGCCGCGACCTCGACCGAGGCAGGCAGCTCGGGCAACCCATCCGGGGCCTCCACCGTGAGGGTGAGCCCGCCCACCTCGGACTCGTGCTGGCGCAGCGCACCGACGAGCCCGAGATGGTCAAGTGAGGTGGGCCGCAGACCGTAGCTCAGCCGTCGCACCTCGTCGATCGCGGCCCGTAGCTGGTCGGCCAGCTGTGCGGCGAGCTGCTCGGTGCGGCGGGGATCGGAGTGCGCGGCCAGCGCGGCACTGTCGGCCTTCAGGGCGGCCCCGGTGAGGACCGGCCCGAGGCTGTCGTGCAGCTCACGGTGCAGTCGCTGCCGCTCCTGTGTGGCAGCGGCGAGCAGATGGTCCCGCGACGCCTGCAGGTCCCGGCTGAGCGCCCTGGCATGGAGAGCGACCGCGAGCGGACCGGCCAACAGGTCCAGTGTGGCGCGATCCTGCGGGGACAGCTGCCGCTCCCCGCCTCGTACACCGACCTCGAGACGACCGAGGACGTCCTCGCCCCACACGAGAGGCACGCTCTGCGCCTCGCCGTCGCGCTGCCCGGAGACCACCGGCTCGCGGCCTTCCTCTACGAGGGAGGCATAGGGCAGTCGCAGCACCTCGCGGAGGGTCTCCAGGACGCTGGTCAGGTCGTCGGCGGTCAGACGTTGCCCCACCACAGAGGCCGCTTTGATCGGATCGCGACGAGTGCCGTACATCGCCACCTCGACCCTGCGTTGCAGGCGAAGGCGCAACGGGTTGAACACCAGGGCCACGGCCAGTGCAGCGACGATCGGTGCGCCCGCGGAGGTCAGCACGACGTTCAGGAGCGCCACGAGCGCGGAGTAGGCGAGCACGACGCCTGCGGTCAGGACGCCGTAGACGATGACCCGGGACAGCACCACCCGCACGTCGAACAGCCCGTGCCTGAGCACCGCCACGGCTATCGACGCCGGGATGAGAGCGAAGCTCAGCAGCAGCAGAATCTCTCGGCCCGTCGGCAGGGAGAACCAGGACGGTACGTTGAGCAGGAGAACGAGCAGCACGGCGACGAGCAGCCACTGCAGCTGCTGCCGCACGACAGCGTCGGCGCGCCGGTACCGCACGACCAGCGACGCCAGCGACGAGAACACCACGATCGGCGCCAGCACGCCGGTCACGGACTCACCCGTCTCCCACCAGGGTGAGACCAGGTACGACGACGCGCCGTACTCGGGCGTCGGACCCGTGCTCACCGTGCCCACCAGCACGGCTACGACGGTCAGCCAACACAGCCCGATCCAGATCGGGGTCACCGGCCTTCCGGTGGGGAACAGCTGGAGGATCAGCGGCAAGCAGCAGAACACTCCCCATCCCCAGGCGAACAAGAGCACGGTGACCGCCGCACGAAGTGCCGGCTCGGGCCAGCCCCGCTCGTCTCCGGCCACGACCAGTGGCGCCGCCGCGGCGCTCAGCAAGGGAGCCAACCCCAAGCCAAGGAGCAGCCATCCGATCGGGTTCCTGGGCTGGGCCTTCGCCACGAGGAAGCCGAAGGGTGCCGCGGAGAGACCGATGACCAGGTTGCTGAACACGAAGGTCTCTACGACCGTCTCGAGGTCCATGCCCACCAGCAAGGCGCCAGCCACGGCGACGGTGGCCAGGAGCAGGCAAGCCGCGAGCGCACAGTAGGCGAGCAGCACCGCATGCTTCGGCATGCCCTCATGATGGCGCGTCGGCTCCTGTCCGAACAGGGAGTCTGCTCCCGGTCGACCCGGGCAACTGCCCGGCCCGTGCGGGTCCCTGCCCTCTGTGGATGCGGCGCCTGGGACCCCACGATGGCTGGACATGGCACCAGCCCGAGCAAGGGAGACCAACGATGAGCGCACTACCCATGGACAATGTGCGGGGTACGGAAGCCCAGGTCGACAGCAGCCGGCGGCCGCGCGACCTCAGGCGGCTCCAGCGCAGGCTCGCCGCCCTGGTCCTTCTGGTCCCCGCGACCAGCATCGGTCTCGCTCGACTGTTCCAGGTCGACGACACCGACACCCGGCGAGCCCTTGACCTGGTCGCGGCGGACCCCGGCCGCCAGTTCCTGTTCGCTCTCCTTGGCTACATCGGCATCGTCACGATCGTGCCGGCCTTCCTGGCCGCTGCGCGCCTGAGTCGGCGTCGCCGGCCGGTGCTCACCATGGTCGCCCTCGGCATCAACCTGGCTGCGTACCTCGGGTCGTGGGCGATCGGCGCTGTCGACAACCTCTACCTGGTGGGTGGGAGGCTGCCGGCCGACCAGCGGGACACCGCGGCCCTCGTCATCGACAAGCTGTGGTCCGAAGGGCTCGCTGGGGTCAGCACCGGGGTCTTCGTGCTCGGGCACGTGCTCGGCGCGATCCTGATGGCCTTCGCGTTGCGCGACAGCATCCCCACGATCGGCTGGGTCGCCATGCTGCTCACCACACCGGCGCATGTGGTCGCCTTCGTCGTCCTGCAGGCACCGGTGCTCGACATGGGCGCGTGGCTGCTGATGGCACTCAGCTTCGCCCTCTGCGCCCGCGCGATCCTGCGCACCCCCGACGAGCACTGGGACGTGCCACCAGCCACCAGCTGACCACCACCGCTGGGCTGGGCCTTCGCCACGAGGAAGCCGAAGGGCGCCGCGGAGAGACCGATGACCAGGTTGCTGACACGAAGGTCTCTACGACCCTGCCCAGCCCGCATCCGCAGCCACAGCTGGTCGATCGCCTGCGGCGTCAACCTCTCGTAATCGCCATGTCCCACAACGACCTCCCGACGAAACCTCGAATATGGAAGTGTTGCGCGGACCACTTGTGACCGCCCCGCGTTCCGCGCGGTTCGCGAGTGCGACGAGTCAGGCTGCGAGCGCGACCGGGCGGCGGGCTACTTCGGGCTATGGGGCGCGCCGTACTTCCTCAGCCTTCGGGGTGGAGGACCTCGTCTGCGCCTGTTCGGCGCCAGGACGTGAAGTGAACGGTGAGGGCTTCAGACGACGGGGCGCAGCAGTACGGTCCGGAGTGCACCACCGCGGATGCGTCCAAGGGCGCCACCCGGACCAGCTGCCAGGGCTCTGAGTCGATCCGGGCACGAATGGTCACCGCGTTGCCGGCTCGGCTGGCACGGACGGTGACTCGGCGCCCGGCCCAGCTCGGCACGGGTGAGAGCGACCAGTCGGACTCTCCGCGGGTGACGACGGCACCGAGGCTCTCCACGCCATCGCTGAGTTCGACACCGGCCTTGATCCAGGTCCCGGGTTCTATACGGAGGAAGATGCCGGCTTGGTCGAACTGGTTCGAGAAGTCGAGCTCGAACGACACCTCGAACGCTGTGTCCTGTTCCTGAGCGGTCAGGAGAGCATGTTCGCTGTCGTGGATGAAGCCGTAGGCCGTGGTGCGCCAGGCGTCGCTGCCTGCGCGAGCGGTGACGACGAGGCCGTCCCCGACGATCTCGACGTGGGCAGGGTCGTGGGTCCAGCGGCCCTCAGACCACGGAATGTCGTTCACTTGGGCGAGGCTATCCTCCCGGCCGGTTGACGGGGTCACCTGCAGCACTGAAGCCAACTCAGGCAGTGACGGTCTCGCAAGTGGTTGACCGCACCGGCGCCCGGGAAGGCATCCTGCGGTCGACGGTCGAAACCTCGGGCGCAAGGTTTCGAGGCCGCGAGCGTGCGCACGACCGCACACCGTGCGTGAGAGCACGCATCGCGGCTGCTTGTCCGGTTGGCCGCAGCGCACGCCATCTGCCGCATGATCGGGCGTACGGGGACGCAGATGTGCGAGGAACCGAAGCACTCGTAGCCGCGTGACGCTGCCGGTGCTAGTTCGCCGACCTGCCCCCCGTGTCGCGCACCGGGTCTGCCTCGTTAGTCCCGGCCCGTCTACCGGAATGGTCGCGATCGCCTGGGACAGGCTGGCACGCACCGGGTCTACGGTTTCCGCCTGAACCTGTCGGAGCTGTAGTCCTCGTGGTCATGGGTGTAGCAGTGCGGCCACCTGCACACGCCCCTGATCACTGAGAAATGAGAGCACACCGGACACTGACCTAGTTGGGCCGAAACGTCCTTCATGGGGTCCCAGCGCCTGCATACGTCCTTGTGGTCTTCTTCATGTTGGTTTTCCTTCGTGGCGGCCTCGGCGGCCATCCCTGGAAGGGGTTCGTGACGCAGGTCTCATCGGATTGGTAGTCGGTGTGAACCACCGCGTGGCCATCTACGTTCAGGCTCCCGACAGGCCCATGACTGGGTCAAAGCCTGGCCAGAAACATCGCAGGAGCGCACACCATCAGCGGCAGATGGGGAAGTTTCCTCAGGCAAGCACCATGAGGCCTGCGTTCGCCCCCGCTGTTCTACCCACGGTGGTGTCCGTGCTCTAGCGGCAGCGGCCACAGCGGGATACCGTCCAAGTCTCGACCTAAGGGAGACGAAGGTCATGAGACTCGTATCAGTGACAGCGGCAGCGGGCGTGGTGGGGTTGCTCTTGGCCGGGATGGCGGGGTCGGCGCAGGCCGTTGCGCCGGTCCAGCCGGTCGATCACTACTCCGGCACCGACTCGCACGACACCACTGACTGCGGACTCGACCTGCACTTCGAGGTGGCGTTCAGCGGGATGTCGTTCATTCGGCCAGCACCGGGCTCGGACGAGGCGTTCCTGCTACACAACCGCTACCAGTTCTCCGAGACGATCACGCTGGCGTCGGACCCCGACGGACCCTACGTGACCACGAAAGGCAGCGGTAACTTCGTCGAGACGAGGGCCACGCTACTCGACCCGAACAAGCCGACGATCTACCAATTCACCACGGTGGACGCCGGAACCTTCCGGCTGTACTCCCCTGATCACGATGTGCTAGTCAGCAGCAGTGGCGTTTTCAAAGCCACCAACATTCAGGACACCTTGGGAGACAAGACGCCAGGGTCGGAGTTCATCGAGGAGGTCTCTGGCGACTTCCACGGTAATGAGTCGGGAGATTTCTGCGAGGCAGTCACGGCTGCGCTGACCTGACGGGTCGCTCAGGCAGGCACACCCGCCCGGTGTCAACGACGTAGAGGCTGTCCACTTCTCGCGCATTCGTCAATCCGCATGGAATGAACCGGATCTCGGCATGAGCGCGCGGATCGAGCCATGAGCGGGCGGGTGCGCTACAGGTTCTTCGGGAACCACATGCCTGCCGAGCCGCACTGCTTGACCGGTGGCACTCCATGCGCGCCGCCCAGGCGACTGACTGCGGCTGAGTACCGATGTGGGCATCCAGACTTCCCGTCGCCGATGTACAGGTGGAACTCCAGCGAGACGAGCATCAGCGCGACGGGCACCTCACGGCTCCAGCACGACCTTGCCGGTGCTGCGGCGAGCCTCGATGTGCTCGTGGGCCCGGGCCGCGTCGGCCAAGGGGAACGACGAGTCGACGTGCGGACGCACCCAACCGGACCCGACGCCCTCGAGCACCTGCCCCATCCAGCCGCGCAGCCTGTCGACCTCGTCCCACATGTGCCCGAGGTTGACCCCGAACGCGCCCTGGTTGGCGTTCATGAGCGGCACCGGGTGGAACAAAGGCATCAGCGCCGCGGTCCTGGCCAGCTGCAGCTTGCCGCGCAGGCCCTGGTTGCTGGAGGCGGCAGAGACGCCGTACATCCCGAGCCGGCCGGTGGAGCGCAGCACGCTGCGGGACCGGCGGAAGCTCTCTCCGCCGAGCGGGTCGATCACCAGCTCTACGCCCCGGTCATCAGTGAGGGCGCGGACCTCGCGGGTCCAGTCACCGGTGCGGTAGTCGACGGCGTGGTCCAGGCCCCGAGCCGCGAGGAAGTCGTGCTTGCCCGCGCTGGCCGTACCGATGGTGCGCGCCCCCACGTGGCGGGCGATGTCGAGAGCAGCGAGGCCGACCCCCGACCCAGCGTTCTGGATGAGCACGGTGTCGCCCTCACGGAGGCCGCCCTGCACCACGAGCAGCTGCCAGGCGGTGAGGTAGGCGACCGGGATCGACGCCGCCTCCGCGTGGCTCAGCACCCCCGGCTTGGCGAAGACCTGGGCCGCCGGGACGTTCAGCGCGCTGCTGTACCCGCCGAAACGGGTCAGCGCGAGGACGTCCTGCCCGACCAGTGACTCCTCGACCCCCGTTCCCACGGCACGCACCGTGCCCGAGACCTCGTAGCCGACCACCAGCGGCAGCGGCGGCGCGTCGGGGTAGAGGCCCTGACGGGCGAGGATGTCGGCGAAGTTGATCCCGGCGGCGACCACCTCGACCTGCGCCTCACCAGCGGCGGGTGGGTCCAACCGAGACATCTGAAGCATCAGCCGCTCCGGGGCGCCTGCTCGGGTGATGACGACCTGTCGGATGTCCATCCGTGCATTGTCGCCCCGGTCTCTGGCCCGTCGGCAGGCTGAAGGGCAGATCGCGAACTGGCAGGGTTGGCGAAGAACCTTCTGCGCGGGTGTCGTACGCAGCTGATCGCGTTCGTAGCCAGGTGAGGAGGCGGCACAGGGTCGCCCCCGGACCCAAGGCGCAATCTGCGCCACCAACAATCAAAGGAACGAGAATGCGCACTCTCATCAGCACCGCTTTCATCTCCCTCGACGGCGTGGTCGAAGACCCCGGCGGCCAGTCCGACTACCGCAACGGCGGCTGGACCTTCAAGAGCGTCGACTTCGTCCCCGAGGCTTACGCGCTCAAAGGGTCGGAGCAACAGGAGTCGACCGCCATCTTGATGGGCCGCAAGAGCTACGAGTTGTTCAGCCCGATCTGGCCGAACATGGAGGACTTCGCCCACTACAAGAACCTGCCGAAGTACGTCGTCTCAACCACCCTCACCGACGACGGCCTCGTGTCCGACTGGGGGCCGACCACGATCTTCCGTTCGCTGGACGAGGTCACCGCACTCAAGGAGTCGGAGGGCGGCCCGATCATCATCCACGGAAGCGTCACCCTCAATCACGCCCTGGCTGACGCTGGCCTGATCGACCGCTACAACCTCCTGATCTTCCCACTCCTCCTCGGCGCAGGCGAGCGGCTGTTCAGCGACACCGACAAGGACACCCAGAAACTGAAGCTGGTGGACAGCGAGGTGTTCAGCAACGGCATCCAGAAGAACATCCTCGACGTCATCCACTGACTCCGCAGCCGTGCTGCGCCCTGAGCCGTCAGCAGGACGCAGCATGAGGACCGCCCTCACATCGGCAGATCCGGTTATTGTCGACCGTCGCGCTGCACGTCTTCAGGGTGTGCTGGGTCGAGCGATTCGGGGTGGCACGCCGACGCTGCGAACTTTTTTCGGGGTTTATTGACCCCACTTCTGACCTCAGCGCAGAGCGCTCGCGGGTGCTTCGAGGGCCTCGAGGCGTACCTCTGGAACGTCAGTGCACTGGAACGACATCTACTCCTCCAGCGATGAGATCGACGGGATCACTTCCGTCCCGTGTGGCAACCGTCGCGCCGCTGTCTGCGACTCGTGCAGTGCCACGTACAAGCGCGACGCCTGGGGACTGATCACGGCTGGACTGACTGGTGGGAAAGGGATCCCCGTGTCCGTGGGCGACCACCCGTGCACGTTCGCCACCCTGACCGCGCCCTCGTTCGGACCTGTGCACGGGATGCGTCAGAAGGGCCTGTGCCGGGCGCGACGCGACCACCCGGTGTGTCCCCATGGGCGACCTCTGTGGTGCCCCAAGCGGCACCAGCATGACGAACCCGCGGCTGGGTGAGCCGTTGTGCGTGGACTGCTATGACTTCACGGCTCACGTGGTCTGGCAGTGGTACGCCCCCGAGCTGTGGCGACGGTTCACCATCGCTCTGCAACGCGATCTCGCCGCCCGGACGGGCTTGACGGTCGCGTCGTTTCGCGGGGTGTGCAAGATCTCCTACTCCAAGGTCGTCGAGTTCCAGGCTCGCGGCGCGATCCACGTGCACGTGCCGATCCGCCTCGATGCCCCGGCGGGCCCCGACGGCCCCCCGCCTCGGCTGGGACTGTCGACAGCCGATCTCGAGGACTCCGTCAAGGCCGCGGCCGGCCGGGTGAACGTCTCATCCGCTCCTCTCCGAGACGGAACCATCTATCAGCTCCGATGAGCGCCCAGGTCGATACCCGCGCCATTACTGAGGGGGCCGACCGTGAGGGTCACGGCGGAGTGGTGGTGCATCCGGAGCAGGTGGCTTCCTACCTGGCGAAGTATCTGACCAAGGCCACGGAGGACTTCGGCCTCCCCGCGCGCGTCCTGAGCGCCGCGCACGCGCGCGCTATCGGCGCCAGCCAGCACGCCGTACGGATCATTGCCGCTGGGGAACGGATCGCCTCTGAGAACGAGGCCTACGGGCTTCTGCTCTCACACCTCGGAACGCTTGGGTACCGCGGTCACCCGATCACCAAGTCCCGCGCCTACTCGGTGACCTTCACCCAGATCCGCCGTGCGCGCCGGAGGTATCGAGCCAACCCCGCCGGTCTCGCCCCTGATGCCGACATCCGTGTGCTGCTCGACGACGACCTTGACGTGCCTGAGGGCTTCGAGCTCGTCTCCTCCTGGGTCTTCCTCGGGCAGGGCTACCTGGATCTCGACCAGGTCAACCACACCCTGCAACGCGTCGGTGGGGTGCTGCGGTTTCAGCCCCCGAAGACCCGGCACTCGCGGAGGACCATCCCGCTTCCTGCGCCGTGCCTGGAGGCGCTGCGCGCGCATCGAGTGGCGCAGGGTAAGGAGCGACTGGCCGCGGGTGGGGTGTGGTTCGACATGGGCATGGTCTTCACGACCGCGATCGGGACCCCGATCGAGCCAGACAACCTGCGCCGCAGCTGGTACGTCGCTCGCAAGGTCCTGGGCGATCCGCCTCCCAGGTTTCACGACCTGCGGCACACCTGCGTGAGCCTCCTCCTGGCCGAGGGCGCCCCTCCGCACGTGGTCCAGCAGATCGTGGGGCACAGCGCGATCGACGTCACGATGACGATCTACGCCCACGCCTCGCTCGAGGAGAAGCGGACGGCCCTGGGCAGGCTCGGGGAGCGTCTCGCATGATCCGGC
>CAWJGX010000006.1:0-247742 GCA_963842565.1 uncultured Actinomycetota bacterium
GACCACGGACTCGCAGCCACGACACCACCCCCAGAGCGTCGCAGGAGGTGGCCGTGCAGAAGTCGCCGGCGGCCCGTTTCGAAGACGCGACCGCCTATGACCTCACCTGCCCCTGAAGCGACCTCGGCATCCGAGGCTCCGCCGCACGAAGGAAAGGTCCGTGTCGTTGTTCGTGGGGCACTCGTCGACGTCTGGGCGGGGCGACCTTCGCGATCTAGTCTGAGCGGATGCTCACGAACCGGTCCGCGCCGCACGCGCGAGTGACCCCCGTCCTGACTGTGGCCGACGTCCGGTCGGCCGTGGCGTGGTACGCCGAGGTCTTCGGCTTCGTCGAGCACGTCCGCATCGGTGAAGGGCATCGCTCGCAGCTCGGCCTGCCGGACGGTCCGCCGGCCGAGCTGGTGGTCGCAGAGGTACGCCCGGGACGGCGAACACCGGAGCAGGAACGATCTCACCAGGTGATGCTGAAGGTCGCCGACGTCGCAAGCGTGGTCGAGGCTGCGGTGGCACTGAAGGCGCGCCTGGTCGAACCGCCCCACGACTGGGAGTACGGCGAGCGTCAGGCCACCATCGACGACCCCTTCGGGCACCAGTGGGTCCTCAACCAGACACTGACCGACGTCGCACCCGAGCAGTGGGGCGGGAACACCGTGTCTCCACGTCCCACTGCCGGTTAGCCTGGCCGCTTCGAGGCTCACTTCCTGCCCCAGATGCGCTCCTCCAGGGCCGTGTCGCCGGCGGACTGGAACTTCGACACCTTTCCGTCGCGGAAGGTCAGCACGTTGGCCTGATCGGATGGCTCCCCGTCCGCGGTCACCCGGGCCAGGACGACCACGTGGTCGTCCTCGGCGATCACGTACTCGGGTTCGCTCGTGAAACCCTTGCTGCCAAGGGTTATCAGGAAGTTCGTGACTTCGTCCTTGCCGCGATAGATGCCGCCGATGGTGCTGTCTCCCGGGATGACCCACTCGATGTCGTCAGTCAGAACCTTCATGATCGACTCGAGGTCGCCGGCTGCGAACGCGTCCCAGGCGGCCCGCGTCACCGCCTTGTTGCTGGCGGCATCGTTCTCCGAGGTCGACATCGCCTTCTCCTCTCTCTTCAGTGGTGGACGTGACGTCGCGATCTGGGGTCAGTCGGCGCGGCGTTGCGCCCTCGGTCGGTCACAGAAGGACGGGTGTCGAGAGACATCGGCGCCCGCTGCGTGCTTCGCCACTCGGCCATGGTCGCCCCTCCTGAACTCGTCCCGTAGCGCCCACGCTAGAACTGGCTCGCCCCCACCGCAACGCCCTTCGTCGAGCACTGGTCTCGCTAGTTTCCGGTGCGCCGTCATACCGTTGGCAACGCCCCTGCTCGGCGACAGCTGTGCTCGTCAACGTCGCCAATGTGGAGCGAGGGTGACAGGAGGGGACCGTGGACTTCGGTGTGCACCTCCCGCTGGCCGACCTCGGACAGGGCGTTCTCGGCGGAGGCGACCTGCGCACCTACACCGCCACAGCAGCGGGACTGGGGTTCGAGATGGTGTCGGCCAACGACCATCTCGTGTGGCGGCGTCCCTGGCTGGACGGCCTGATGTCCCTGGCCAGCGTCGCGGGGTCGGCGGGAGGGATGACACTGGCGACCAGCGTCGCGCTGCCCGCGGTCCGTCACCCGGTCGTGCTGGCCAAGGCGATCACCTCGCTGGCTGTGCTCTCCGAGAGCCCGGTGGTCGCCGGCCTCGGCCCGGGGTCGTCGGCCGCCGACTACGAAGCGGTCGGGTTGCCGTTCGCGGAGCGCTGGGCGCGCTTCGACGAAGGTCTGCGGTTGGTCCGCGCGCTGGTGCGCGGGGAGGCGTCCGAGGACGGGCGGTACTACAGGGTCGGAGAACTACGACTTGATCCGCTGCCGTCCACATCGCCTCAGGTGTGGTTCGGAAGCTGGGGGTCGAACCTCCGACTCCGCAGCATGGCCAGGTCCGCCGACGGCTGGCTGGCGTCCGCGTACAACACGACGCCCGAGCACTTCGCCGAGGCCCGGTCACGGCTCGACGGGCACTTGCTGGCCGAGGGGAGGGAGCCGACCACCTACCCCGACGCGATCGCCACCACCTGGATGTTCGTGACCCACGAGCGCCCACAAGCCGTCCGGTTGGTGTCGGAGATGCTGGCACCGCTTCTGGGACGCGATCCTGACGAGCTCCTGGCTCAACTTCCGATCGGGACCCCCGAGCACTGCGTGGCGCTTCTCGACGCGTACGCCGAGGCGGGCGCGCACCGGATGCTGCTGTGGCCGATCCACGACCCCATCCACCAGCTCGAGGTGTTCAGCGACGAAGTCAGACCTCATCTGCTGCGGACCTCTCGAGGCGGGCGCGTCAGCGGGTGACGACCCCCACGACGAGGTTGATGGCCGTGGCCAGCACGGCCACACCGAAGACGTAGGAGAGCAGGCAGTGCCGTAGCGCCACCGACCGGATCTTGCTCGCCGTCACTGCCGTGTCGGAGACCTGGTAGGTCATGCCGAGGTTGTAGCTGAAGTAGAAGAAGTCACGGAAGGCGGGTTGATAGCCCTTCTCGTTGAAGTCGATGCCGCCCTCGGGGCCGTCCGCGTAGAAGTGGAACGCGTAGCGGGCGGCGTACATCAGGTGCAGCGCCGCCCAGGACATGAAGACTCCGAGGACGCTCACTGCTGCTGGCGCCCACCCCGCGTCGGCGCCCCCGGCGACAAGGAGGCCGACGATGCCGCCGAGGCCCGACAACGCTGCGCCCATGACCACCAGCTCGTCGACGCGGGGGTCGAAGTCCTCGTGCGTGACGCTGGCACGGGTGGTGGCCGCATCCATCGGCCACAGCACCCACCATCCCAGCACCACGAACACCGTCCCGGTGACGGCGATCCCGCTGAGGATGCCCTTGTCCGGCGCGCCAGCGAGCGCGGCGGCCGCGCCACAGATCGCGCCGGCGCCCACCGCGAGCGCGAGCCGCGGCAGGGCGGAGACCAGCACGCGAGGCTTCACGGGTCCATCCTGTCGTGTGCGGCCCCTCCTTGAGGACTCGTGGTCCAGCCGGTGATGATGGACCGGATCACCGGCGTGGCGGTGTTGCGCTGCCCCAGGCGTCGGGAGGACGTTGTCGTGAGTGAGAACAGGTCCGTGGTGGTCGAGGCGACCGACGACCGCGCCATCCGTTTCCGGGCCGCCTCGGCCGAGATCTGGATGCCGAGGCCGATCACCGTCCAGGCACTCGGTCATCCACCGGAGGACCACTCGTACGACAGCATCGAGCGCGAGGAGGGCGGCTTGCTCGCCCGAGCCCGCCTGCAACTGGTCGACGGCACTCGTCTGACGTTGACCGACATCGTCCACGGCGCAGAAGGATGCGCCCGGATCTCTCGCGAGGTGCGCATCGACGAGGCCGGCGCGTCCGCGGGGCTTCGGGTCGGCCTGGAGCTGCAGACCGAGGTCGACGACGCGGTGGAGGATGCCTGGCAGTACTTCATCCCCGGAGCTCTCTACAACCGCAACGACCTCGACGGCGACGGACGTGAGGACTTTCTCGGTACCTACGCCCAGGACGTCCGCGACGACAAGAATGGTCTGCTCTCGATCCTCGCGCGCTATCCCCGCACCGAGGCGACGTTCTCCCTGTCGCGCGTGGACCGACCCACCTTCGACACGGCGATCGACGACGAGGCGTTGACGGAACGGTTCTTCGTCCAGGCGACCGACGTCGGCTCGTTGGGAACGGCTCCGGTCGGGAACGGCCAAGTGGCGCTGCGAGCCAGCTTCCCGTTCTCTGAGGAGACCACGTTCAGCCTCGACACCGACGGGACCGGGTGGGCGGCTTTCGCGCCCAGTCAGTCCGGTGCTGTGCTGGCGATGGGCTACGAGCTGAGGCTGTCGCACACACCAGATCTCACGGATGCGATCTGGGCGCTCGTCGACGGACAGTTCGACCGGCTGGGCACGCAGCGACCCCGACCCGGCATCTCACCACGCGAGGGGCTCGAGCACCGCCAGCTGCTGACCCAGCTCTACTACCGCCGTTGGACCAGTGCCGAGAACCCGAAGCAACCTGCCGGCTATCTCGTGCACTTCTCGCCGCGCACCGGCGACACGCTCGGTTCGCTGATCGAGTTCGGCTTCTCCGGGGACCAGACGCTGCTGGCGTACGCGCAGACGGTCTGGGGTCTGGAGCAGGAGGTGCCGTTGTACGTCGACCGCGCCGCGACGGTGATCGACTTCTTCGTCGACCACTGCCAGCTGGAGAACGGGTTCTCGCACGGCATCTACGACCCGATCCAGGACAGGTTCACGCACTGGTTCACGGGCATCCTGATGCCCTTCCAGTACTCCACGGGGGAGGACGACGTCCGCCGCTACGTCGGCCGGCAGATCGCCGCGGCGCTCACCCCGGTGGCCGCACAGCTGCGCGAGGTCGATGGCAACTACCTGCGCACCATGTGTGAGTCGATCTACCCGATCCTGCTGACCTACGAGCGGACTCCGCACGGGCACGACTCCTGGTTGACAGCCGGCGAGCGGTTCGGCGAGTTCCTGCTGGCGACCCAGGCGGACGACGGCTCCTGGTTCCGCGCCTACACGCCGCAAGGGGAGGGCCTGTCATCACCAGCGGCGTGGTTCGGCAGCAGCTACGCGGAGCTCAAGACCGGCACCATCTTCCCGGCCCCGGTGCTGGTGGCGCTGCACCGGATCACCGGCGACGGGCGCTTCCTCGCGGCCGCACGACGGGCGGCAGACTTCATCATCGACACGTACGTCGAGCCGGTCCTGTACGCCGGTGGACTGAACGACACCACGCACGTCAAGTCGGTCAAGACCGACTCCGTCGGCGTGATGTTCCTGATGCGATCCTTGTGGAAGGCGCACGAGGCAACGGGAGAGTCGCGTTTCCTCGACGCCGCAGTGAAGGCCGCCAAGGTGCTCTCCTCCTGGGTCTTCCTCTGGGACGTGCCGTTCCCCGAGGCGACCCTGCTCGGCCGCAACGGGTTCAAGTCCACCGGTTGGGCCGCCTGCGACGTCATCCCCGGTGGCGCCTACCTGGACAACGAGCTCCTCGAGTTCGTCGGCGACCTCGCCGCCGTCGCCGTGGCGGCAGGCAACGCACGACTGCTGGACATCGCCGAGATCGTGCACCACGGCATGCAGTTCGCGCTGTCCACACCCGGCAACGACCACGGCTACGTAGCCGCAGGGATCCAGTGCGAGGGTGTGATGACGTCGTACTGGCTCAGCGCTCCTGACGAGACGGCGTTCTCGGGCGCGGTCGCGAAGACGAAGGGCGACGACAACGACACCTGCAACGCACTGACCAACGGGCAAGCAGCGTTCGGCATCTACGACCTCCGTGAGCGCTTCGGGACCGATGACTTCACCGAGATCCGCCAACGGATCCAGGACTGAACAGGAGAAGACGATGATCCTCATCACCGTGCGAACGAAGCTGAAGCCCGGCAACGCCGACGCCTACCTCGCGGCGAACCGGCCCTTCCTCGAGGCGACCCGCCGCGAGCCGGGGAACAAGTGGTACGAGCAGTTCCGCAGCGTCGACGACCCCGACACCATCCTCACCCTGGAGGCCTTCGACGACGCTGCGGCCGGCGAGGCTCATGTCAGCTCGGACCACTTCCAGCAGTACCTCGTGGACAACGAGACCAAGCCGCTCGTGGCCGAGGTGCCCGACATCATCTACCTCGACGTCCCGGACCGAGACGGCTGGGACAAGATGGCGGAGTTCTGACCCCTCCTCGGGACCTCGCTGGTCAGTTGATGATCTCGCCGCGTTCGTCCGCGAGGAGCTCCGCCAGCCGTTCGCGCCAGGCCTGGAGCGCCTCGGGGGTCAGCCGGGTCCAGTCGGTCACCTCGCCGACGACCCGGAGCGGTTCACTGCTGCGGTAGGACCGGGTGGGGTTCCCGGGGAACTTCTTGTCGGTCACGTTCGGGTCGTTCTCGAACGCTCCGGTCGGCTCGACGGCGTACACCCGCGGATCGCCCTCGCCTGCTGCGAGCTCCGCCGCGAGCCCGGCGCCGTCACGCAGCGCGGTGAAGTAGATGTGGTTCATCACGACCTCGGGCCGGTAGTTCGACCGGTAGCCCGCCGTCAGGAGGTCGCCCACCCGCACGTCGGCCTTCGTGCCGTGGAAGAACGGCCCCTCGTCCAGCACCTCACTCACCGCCACAGCCTAGGTGGAGGAGATTCTGTCGCGCTCGGACCGATGCATCCTCGCGGCGCCCGGATCAGGTCGTGACCACGGACGCGCCACCGAGCAGCTCGCCGACGGCACCACCCACGGAGCGCCCGAGGAGGGTGGCCGTGCAGAAGTCCGCGGCGGCGCGTTCGAAGACGCGGCCGCGGCGCAGCATGGCGTGCTTCGCGCCGTCGACGCGGAGATAGCCGAGTGAGTCCGCAGTGCTGCAGAGTGCGCGTGCGACTGCCAAGGACCGGTCGGGGTCGGCGATCCGGTCGTCGGTGCCGTGCACGACGAGCACGCGACGTCCACTGAGGTCGGCCCGGTCGCTCGGGTAGACCCACGGGTTCAGCGCGACCACGCTGCGGACCGAGGGCTCGGCTCCCGCCAGCAACGCGGCGCGGCCGCCGAGAGAGTGACCCACGAGTGCGGTGGGCAGCTCGTCGCCGAGCCGGTCGGCCACCGTGCCCAGCGCCCAGCGCACGTCGTCGACCGGCGTGTGTGCGGTGTCCCAGCCCCGCGAGGAGTTCAGCACCCGGAAGACCGCCAGTCGCCCCCGCCCGGCACGGGCCAGGCGCCTGGCGATCGGCACCATCCGCAGGACCGAGAGCTGGGCAGGGCTGACCATCGGGCTGTCCTGGCGCGTGGCGCCGCCGTGCAGCACCAGGACCACGGCCTCGGGGTTCTTCGGGACGCGCGTGGCCAGCAACCTGGCCGAGCTCACCGGGACGGCTCGGTCACTAGGGCGCCACAGGGGCGTGCACCACGACGTGCTGGATGTGCGCGTCGTAGCGCTCTCGGGCGTCGGCGACCACACCGTGCCGGAGCCACGTGGACCGCTCCTCGGGCTGCGTGGCGATCACCACGTGGTCGGGCCCGAACTCGTTCATCGCCTTGTCCAGGGCCACCAGTGGGCGGTAGTCGCCGAGCTCACCCTCGACCGAGAGACCACGCGAGCGCAGCTCCTCCAGGGTCTGGTCGAGCCGCTGCTGGGCGGCCTCGGTGGTGGCCTGCCACACGAAGGCCGCACCTTCTCGGTCGGCCTGCCCGGTGTCGACCGGGTTGGCCGGAACCACCACGAAGTAGCTGGCCTGGTCGCTGCCCTCGATCTGCTCGAGCGCATCGTGCAGCTCGTTCTCGGCCATCGTCTGGTTGGCGAGCACGACGATCTTGCGGGCCGGTTCGTCCTCGCCCGCGTGGGCGTCCAGCTCGTCGGGGGACACCGAGCCACCCTGCCAGCGGGTCACGAAGTAGAGGCCGACCACGACGGCCCAGGACAGCAGGCTGAGCAGCAGCTGCGTGCGGGTGTCGCTCTTCAGCCCCATCTGCACGAGCACGGCGACGATGCCGACGCCGGCGGCGATGGTCAGGACCGGGAAGAACCACATCTTGACCTTGAGGTCCTCGTCCGGCGTGCGACGTCGCAGCACGAACTGCGAGGCCGCGATCAACAGGTACACGAACAGGATCACTGCGCCGGAGGAGTTCAGGAGGAACAGGAAGACGGTGTCGGGGGAGACGTACGCCGCGATCACGCTCAGGAAGCCGACCACCGTCGAGGACAGGATCGCCCAGACAGGTACGCCGCGCTTGTTGACCGTGATCAGCCGCATCGGGGCCTCCCGCCGCGCTGCGAGCACGAACAGCATCCGCGAGGCGGTGTAGAGGCCGGAGTTGAGGCACGACAGCACGGCGGTCAGCACGACGGCGTTCATGATCTGGTCGGCGTACGGGATGCCCATGGTCTCGAACGCCGCGACGTACGGCGAAGCGCCCAGGTCGTTGTCGTTCCACGGCACGATGATGACCAGCAGGATCATCGACCCGACGAAGAACGTGGCGACCCGGAAGATGACCGACTGGGTGGCCTTGGCGATCGCCTTCTCCGGGTCGTGGGACTCGGCCGCTGCCACCGTGGCGATCTCGGCGCCCACCATCGAGAAGACCACCACGACGATGCTGGAGAAGATCGCACTGACACCGTTGGGCAGGAAGCCGCCGTGACTGGTCAGGTTGCTCACGTCGAAGCTCTGGTCGGGCCAGAGCCCGAGCACGTAGAGCGTGCCGAGCACCAGGAAGGCGACGATGGCGAAGACCTTGATGCCGGCGAACCAGTACTCGAACTCCCCGTAGGAGCCGACGGAGACCAGGTTGGTCGCGGTCATCAACACCATCAGGACGAGCGAGAGGATCCACAGCGGCGCATCGATCCAGAACGTGAGGATCTTGGCGCCGGCCACGGCCTCGAAGCCGACGACGATCACCCAGAAGTACCAGTAGAGCCACGCCACCGAGAAGCCAGCCCAACCACCGAGCGCACGTCGGGCGTAGTCGGCGAAGGAACCGGTCGAGGGGTTGGCCGTGGCCATCTCGCCGAGCATCCGCATCACCAGGATGATCAGGACACCGGTGATCGCGTAGCTGAGGAAGGCCGCCGGCCCGGTCTCGCTGATCACGACGCCGGATCCGACGAACAGGCCCGCGCCGATGACGCCACCGATCGCGATCATCGTGAGGTGCCGCTGCTTGAGGCCCCGCTGCAGTTCGGTGGGTGGAGTCATGCTGGGTCCTCGCTTCGAGACGACTCGCCTGCTCGGCCTGTCCTCAGAGTGTGGTACCCCGCAGGGCCTCCTGGCTAACGACAGGCCGGTCGGGTGCCGAGTGCGTTCCGTCATCACGTCCCCGGACGCACGTGCGGAGCGAGGTGCGAAGCCCCGGGATGAAGTCGACCGAGGTCGCGCTCGCCACGGAGTGACTTCGCCTCCCGCTCTGTCAGGATGACCATCACCGACGCGTGATGAGGAGCGGGGCATGTGGGAGCCGGACCCCTCATGGACACCGTTGCCCGGTGCAGGTGGTCCGGCGACCCTCGGGCTCTGGCTCGCCGAGATCGACTCACGGCGCTGGATCGTCAAGCGGCTCGCGGCCCCTGAGGACCAGCCGCACCTGCTGGACCCCGGGCACGCCGGCTACTGGCGGCGCGAGGCCGAGGTCGCGGCGGCGCCCCAGATCGTCGACGGGCCCGGTCTGGTCCCGGCGTTGTTCGGGCCGGTCGAGGAGGACGACGACGGCCTGACCGTCTGGAGCGAGGAGACGGTGGGGGAGCCACCGACCGGTCTGTTCGTGGCTCGCGCGCTCGGGCGGTTCGCCGGTGCGGCGTACGACGATCCGCCGTGGGCCGCCCGACACCTGCTGCAGGACCGCCTCGCGATGGCTGACGAGCGCGGTGGCTGGCCAACTCTCGCGCGCACGCCCCTCGCGGACGTCACCGACCGGCTCTGGCAGCGTCGCCGGCACTGGCTGGAGCGCTGCGCCGAGGGGTCTGCCGGCCGGGTGCACGGCGACGCCGTGCCGGCCAACTTCCTGGCGAGCCGCGGTGAGGACGTCGTCGCCGTCGACTGGCAGTGCTTCGGTGTCGGACCGGTCGGGAGCGACCTCGGCTACTACGCGCTCTCGAGCCGCGAGGAGTTCGACGTGCTGCTCGAGGCCTTCGTCGCCGGGGTGGGCGACGACGCCGACGAGGAGTCGATCCGGGTGGCCGCCCAGGTGACGGCGGTCTACTCCGTGATCACCAGGGCCGAGTGGGCGCTGGCCCAGGCAGCCCGCGGCGAAGGCGCGCTGGCGGGCAAGTTCCGCCACCCGGCGGTCGCGCCGTACATCCGGGCGCTCCAGCGGCAGTTCCCGCAGATCGAGGCGCTGCTGGCGTGAGAGCGGGTCCGCCGATGACCCGGACGGCCCATTGACGCGACGCGACGACGTCTTCACTGTTGGCGCATGGTGCGCCTGGCTTTCAGCACGATCGTTGCGCTCCTGCTCCTGGCCGGCTGTGGCGGGGAGTCGGACTCGGCGGCGCAACCGAAAGCCTCCGAGAAGTCGTCCACTCCGAAGGTGGCCTACTTCGTGAAGGACGACACCGACGCGATCAACCTGGCGACGGCGACAGCAATCGATGCGGGCAGCACGGCGGTGGACAAGAAGAACATCGCAGCGTGCAACCAGGCCAGCAGCAAGGGCTATCCCGCCTGGCGCGCCTGCTGGCACGCCTTGCTCGACCCGCTGAAGTCGTCGCTGGCAGGCGTGCAGGCGCAGCTCGCCACGCTGTCGAAGAAGGAGAACCGGCCGGAGGCGTGCGCGACCGAGCTCAATGCCGCTGCGCGGACCTTCGGTGGTTTCGCCACGAAGGTCGACGGCCTGGCCCACGGCATCGACAGCGACAAGCGGGCCGATCAGCTGAAGACAGGGAAGACCTACGACACGACCATCCGTCGGATCGGTGACGGCTACGCCAAGCCCTTCCAGGCGTTGACCAAGGTCTGCTACTCCCCGAGCGACCTGGAGAAGATCCAGGCCTCACCCACGCCGTCCCGATGACACCCGCTCCCGGACTGCGTAGGTCAGGTGGGTCACCCGCTGTGTCGGCTCCGAGCTGACCGGCTCCAGGGCCACGCGGCCCGCGTCCACGCCCTCGAACAGGCGGATCCCCGCTCCGAACAGCACGGGGGACAGCGCGATCGAGAACTCGTCGACCAGACCGGCGTTCACGTACTCCAGGATCGTTGCGCCGCCGCCTGCGATGCGGACGTCCCGGTCGCCGGCGGCCTCGCGGGCCCGGTCGAGCGCGGACTCGATGCCGTCGTTGACGAAGTGGAAGGTGGTCCCGCCGGGACGCTCCCAGGGATCGCGCTTCTCGTGCGTCACGACGAAGACCGGCGTGTGGAACGGCGCCTCCGCCGGCCACATCTGCTCGCCGGCGTCGAACATGCGCTTGCCCATCACGCTCGCGCCGGTGCGTTCGTGCGTCTCCCGCGCGATGTCGTTGTCGCGTCCTTCCTCACCGCCCTCGCCGAGCAACAGGTTCTCCCGGAAGAACCGCAGCGGGAAGACCCACTGCTGGAGCTCCATCCAGAGCTGCCCCATCAGCTCCTCGGGTGACTCGGGCGCGATGAACCCGTCCAGCGACATCGACACGCTGAAGAACACCTTCCCGTCCATCAGCCCTCCACTCCCGACCCAGCGATCTTGGTGACGTAGGCAGCCAGGTTGCCCAAGGTCTGCTGGCCGCCCTCGATCGCGTGGTACTTCTCGACCGCCTCGTCGCGCAGCTCCTTGGTGGGGAACACCGTGCGCATCTCGATCCGCGTCGCCGCGCCGTCCTGCGTGAGAGTCACGGCGGACTTGAAGGCGTTCGGGTCGCCGCGGGACTCGCCGTGGAGCATGTCGATCCGGTCCGGCGGCGCGATCTCGGTCCAGGAGATCCACTCCTGGTAGTCCGTCCCGTCCGGTCCGTGCATCACGAAGGTCCACTCGCCGCCCACGCGGAACTCGAACTCCCTGGTGGTGGTGGTGAACCCCTCCGGGCCCCACCACCGCGACAGGTGCCGGACCTCGGTGAACGCCTCGAAGACCAGTTCCCGTGGCGCGTCGATGACCCGGGAGATCACGATCTCGCGGTCGGCCGTTGCGGACTGCACCGGCGTGCGTCGTCCCGTCGTGCTCATCGGCTACTCCTCCTGACCTGCCTGCTTGAGGTCCTGCACGTAGGCGTCCAGTCGGTCGAAGCTCTCGTTCCAGAACCGCTCGAACCCGCCGCTCCACTCGTGGACCGGTCGCAGCCCGTGGGCGTCAAGGCCGTAGAGGCGATGCTTGCCCGCCTTGCGGTCCCGCACCAGCCCGACCTCCCGGAGCACCCGCAGGTGCTTGGACGCTCCCGGCTGGGTCATCCCCAGCTCCCGGGCCAGGTCGGTCACCGGCCGCTCACCCGCCCGCAGCAGCACCAGGATCTCCCGGCGCTGCGGCTCGGCGATGGCGTTGAAGACGTCCGACGTCGTCGCTGCTCGTGCCATAGCCGCCATCATATGCCGATATGGGCATGTGTCAAGGCGGCGGAATCACGTGCCCGCTGATCCGGCCGGCGACGCCGGCGTCATGACAAGAGGTCCTCGCCGAAGGCCAGGCCGGCGAAGCGCTCGCCGATGAGCCGATGGGTGGCGGCGTCCGGGTGGAGCTGGTCGGGAAGCGGCAGCTCGGCGAGGTCGGCCTCGCCGTACAGCTCGCGACCGTTGAGGTAGTGCAGGTTCGGATCGTTCTCGGCGCGCAAGGCGGTGAGGCGGGACAGTTCCTCGCGAATGAGCGTGAGCGTCAGCCGCGTCGGATCGGAGGGGTCACCCGTCGCCGTGAAGCTCAGCTCTCCGGCGCTGAGCCTGGTGAGGTCCGGCGCAGCGGGACCGGGAGTGTTCTCGTGGATGGGGCACAGCAGCGGGGAGACGACCAGCAGTGGAGTGCTGGGGTGGCCCTCCCGGACGGTGTCCAGGAAGCCGTGCACAGCCGGGCCGAAGGCGCGCACGCGCATCAGGTCGGTGTTCACGAGGTTGATCCCGATCTTCACGCTGATCAGGTCCGCGGGGGTGTCTCGCATGGCCCGCGCCGTGAACGGGTCGAGCAGGGCACCTCCGCCGAACCCCAGGTTGACCAGCTCCACACCACCGATGGATGCGGCCAGTGCAGGCCAGGTCGTGCTCGGGCTCTCGGCGTTCGAGCCCTGGCTGATCGAGCTGCCGTGGTGCAACCAGGTCAGGCGGTCGAGCTGAGGAGTCACGGTGGCGGGGGCGTCGGTGCGCAGGGCGACCAGCTCGGTGATCTCGTTGTGCGGCAGCCAGATCTCGACGTGCTTGTCGCCGGGCTTCCAGCCCGGAGAACACGACGGTCGCGACGGGACCTGGTGTGGTGACCGTGGAGCCCGTCGCCATGTCCGTGGTGCGGAGGTTGCCGCCTGTGGCCGTTGCCTGGCCGTCGAGACGACCGTCCACGAGCAGGTCGTAGACCCCGTCGGGACGAGGTGGGGCTCCCTGGTAGGCCATCTTCGTGGGCAGCACGTCGAGCTCGATGGAGCTGGCTGCGGTGCGGAAGGCCAGGCGTACGCCGGAGGGCTGGGCCTCCGCCATCGCCAGCTGGTCGTCGGGGATCTGCTCCCGAGCCCAGCGGGGCAGTCGGTGCGGCAGCACACCCTGGTCGGTGCTCTCCAGGTCGAGGGCGCCTCGCACGAGCGCCGCATCGAGGGGAGTGGTGTGCCACTCGGGTTCCGCACGTGGGTCCATGAGCTCCAGCCTGCCAAGTGACGGAGCTCGCTCGGCGGCTGGGGCCTGCGTCGCAGGTCACACCGCGGATCCGTCTGGGTTGTCCTGTGAGGGGCACCGGTCTGTCATGAGCAACGACAAAGCAGCAGAGGCCCGTGAGGGTCTGTTCGACAACATCGCAGGCAAGGCCAAGGAGGTAGCCGGCGCCGTCAGCGGCAAGGACGGTCTCGTGGAGGAGGGACAGCTCCAGCAGGCTGAGGCGCGGAACCGCAAGGAAGCGCTCGCCGACGAGGCGATCGCCGACGCCAAGCGCGAGGAGGCCGCGCAGGACGTGCGCGAGACCAGCCAGGAGGCGGCCGAGCAGCAGAAGGCAGCCAAGGCCGCCGCGCAGCGGGAGGAGTCCGCGGCCGACCGCCAACGCGCGAGCGAGCACGCCGACGCCGCGCGCGACGCCGAGCAGCAGAAGGCCGAGGGCCAGAAGGCCGCCGAGCGCAAGGCTGACGAGCTCGCCGAGTCACGGCTGCGTGATGCCGAGGCTCTCGAGGCCGACGCGACCTCCACCGAACAGGCAGCCGCCGCCGACAAGCTTCGCCTCGAGCGCGAGGCAGCCACCGCCGACAAGCAGGCCGCGCAGCTGCGCGCCCAGACCGAGAACTGAGGACCACCATGATTCGCACCCTGATCGCCCTTCCCTACGAGCTCGCCCGGCTCCCCTTCGTGATGATCGACAACAGGCTGGCCGCGAGGACGGCGGATGACGCCGGCTCGCGCCTGGCCCTGGACCACGTCATCGGCTCCGCCGACAAGTTCGCAGGAACCGTCCTGCGCGACCGCGGCATCGCCCAGCGTGGCGCCGACCGCCTCGAGCGGTCCGAGACGCTGGCCAAGGCGGCCCAGCTGGACGAGGAAGCCGCAGCCCGTCGGGAGCAGGCCAGCAAGCAGGCCGCCGCCGGCCGTCGCCAGGCCACGCAGAAGCGCAAGGCCGCCCAGGAGCGCGCCGCCAAGGGCCTCGAGGAGGCGGACGCCGCTGAGGCACGCGGCAAGCGCGAGGCCAAGGCCAAGGCCACGAAGGCGGCCAACGCCCGCAAGGCAGCAGCGGACAAGAAGGCCGCCACCGCCACGGCCACCGCCGAGCAGCGCAAGAGCAACGTCGACGCTGCCGCCGAGGCCAAGAGGAAGGCCGCGCAGCGCAAGGCGAAGGCCGAGCTCGACGACGCCCGTGAGACCAAGAAGTCGGCCGACGAGTCCCGTGCGGACGCCGAGCGCCTGAGCGAGCTCGCGGACGCCAAGAAGCAGGACCGCAAGCAGGACTGATCGACTACCCGGCCAGCCGGTCGGCGACGACACCCCACACGTCGGGGTCGACTCCCATCCCGATGTGGGTGGAGGCGACCTCGACGTGTTCTGCGTACGGCGACGAGCGGTCGATGCAGGCCTGCCAGGCGACGATCCCGTCACGCCGGGTGTACACGACCGTCAGGGGCACCTGGATCGGCGACGTCGCGTCGAGCCGCTCGGCGACGGCCTCGGCAGCCGTGCTCGTCACCGCGTCGTAGGCACGCGCCACCGCGGTGAACCGGGGTCCACCCACGACCGGGGTGCCGTAGGTGATCACGCGGCGCACGGCGTCGGGATGCCGCCGCGCCACCTCGCGGGCGATCACGCCGCCGAGGCTCCAGCCGACCAGGGAGACCGTGGCTCCGCTCTCGTCGGCCAGCTCGAGAACTCGACGCGTGAGCCGTTCGACGTCACGGCGGGGATCACCCGTGTTGGTCCCGAAGCCCCAGCCCTTCGCGTCGTACCCGAGGTAGCGGAGATAGGCGCGCAGCGGTCCTCCCGAGATCTCCGGAGCCTTCCAACCGGGGATGTCCACCACGACGTGCCCGTCACCCCGAGGAGCGGCGAGGAGGCGCGGCAGGGCTCCGGCGATCCGGAGCGCAGCCAGGCCGGAACCGAGCTCGAACAGCGCGGCACGGCTCGACGGGGGACCCGCAGGGCGGCCCAGCCGGCCGACGTCCGGTTGGTCGCGGGCGCGGGAGAGCAGGCCGGTGGCGGCCAGGGCGGTGCGGCCGGTCTCGGCGTGGTGGCGCGTCATGTCATGACCGTACGTTCCGCCCCTGACCGGTGATCTCGGCGCGCCGTACCTCCCACCGCTCGGCCAGGCCGGCCATCTCCTCGTCGACGAAGCTGAGGAACTCGCGGGTCAGCAGCAGCCGGTCGTGGACGGGGGAGTCCTCACCCAGCGCGGTGATCCCGGCCGTGAGCGCCGCCAGCATGGGGGCGTACAGCTGGTCGCGCCGCATCATCGTCCCGTGCCAGGCGTCGTCGTCGACCACGTAGACGTCGCGCCGGGACCCGCGCTCGCGCTCGCGGCGGACCATCCCGAGCTGGGCGAGGTAGCGGACGGCGCCGGAGACCGACGCCGGGCTCACCTCGAGCTCGCCGGACAGCTCCGCCGAGGTCATCCGGCCGTCGTCGTCGACGAGCAGCGCCGAGAACACCAGTGAGGGGACGCGCGGGAGCCCCGCCTGGGTGAGCGCGGCCCCCATCCGCTCGACGAACTCGTACGACGCGCTGGTCATGCCGAGATATTACAGGATTCAGAAATCACTGAAAGTTGGCGTAGAGTCGAGGCCATGGACGAAGCAGCGAGTCCGGTCGTCTCGGTCCAGGGGCTGGTGAAGAAGTTCGGACAGTTCCGGGCCCTCGACGGCCTCGACCTCACGGTGTCGCCGGGGGAGGTGCACGGGTTCCTCGGTCCCAACGGCGCCGGCAAGTCCACCACCCTCCGGGCCCTGCTCGGCCTGCTGCGGACCGACGCGGGAACCGCGAGCGTCTTCGGCCTGGACCCGTGGAGCGACGCCGTGGAGATCCACCGCCGGCTGGCCTACGTGCCGGGCGACGTCGCTCTGTGGCCCAACCTGTCAGGCGGCGAGACCGTCGACCTGCTGATCCGCATGCGCGACCGGGACCCGGCCACCAGCCGTCGGGCCGAGCTGCTCGAGCGCTTCGAGCTGGACCCGACCAAGAAGGGTCGTGCCTACTCCAAGGGCAATCGGCAGAAGGTCGCCCTGGTGGCCGCCTTCGCCACCGACGCCGAGCTGCTGATCCTCGACGAGCCGACCTCCGGGCTCGACCCGCTGATGGAGGAGGTCTTCAACCAGTGCGTCGCGGAGCGCAAGGCCGCCGGCGCGACGGTGCTGCTCTCCAGCCACATCCTCAGCGAGGTCGAGCGGCTGGCCGACCGGGTGACGATCATCAGGGAGGGGCGCTGCGTGGAGACGGGCACCCTCGAGGACCTGCGCCACCTGCGTCGGAGCCACGTGCGCGCCGAGGTGTCCGGCGAGGTGCCCGACCTGACCGCCGTCCCTGGTGTGTACGACGTGTCGGTGGACGGTCAGGCGATCAGCTGCACCGTCGACCCCGACGGCCTGGCCGCCGTGCTCGAGGCGCTGACGCGGGCCGGCGTACGCACCCTGACGAGCACACCGCCCACCCTCGAGGAGCTCTTCCTCGACGCCTACCGCGGGTCACCGGACCCGGTGCCCGGACCGGGCTGATGTCCACCACGTGGGTCGGATCCGGTCGGCTCGCGCGGACCGCGCTCCGGCGTGACCGCGTCCTGGTCGGGATCTGGACGGTCGTGCTGCTCGGGGTCTGCTACGCCTCGGCGGCAGCGACCGGGACGCTCTACCCGCAGCGTCTCCGACCGGGTCTCGGCCGCCGAGGCGATCAACGCGAGCCCGGCCGTGGTCGCGCTCTACGGCCCGGTCGTCGACGTGCACAGTCTCGGCGAGCTCGCGATGACCAAGATGACCGTGCTCTACGCGGTCTTCGTCGCCCTGTTGTTCCTGGTGCTCGTGCGACGGCACACCCGCACCGAGGAGGAGAGCGGACAGGCCGAGCTGCTCGGCGGGACCGCCATCGGGCGCGACGCGCCACTGCTCGCTGCGGCGACGGGGGCGGCCGTCCTCGCCGTGGCGTTGGGGCTGCTGGCCGCCCTCGTCGACATCGCCGGTGGTCTGCCCGTCGTCGGCTCGCTCGCCTTCGGCGCCTCGTGGACGGGCATCGGCCTGGTGGCGGCAGGACTGACGGCGGTGGCGTGCCAGCTCTCCGCGAGCTCGCGGACCTGTGCCGCGATCGCCGGCGGCGCCCTCGGCGTGCTGTTCCTGGTGCGGGCGGTGGGGGACACGTCGGCCCCGTGGCTCAGCTGGCTCTCCCCGTTCGGCTGGGGGACGAAGCTCCATGCCTGGTCGGACCCGCGGTGGTGGGTGCTGCTGCTCTACGCGCTCGCGTTCGTCGGACTCGTCGGGCTTGCGCAAGTGCTGCGAGGGCGCCGCGACCTGGGATCGGGGATGCTCGCCGCCCGGCCCGGGCCGGAGACCGGTTCACCTCGGCTGGCGGACGCCGTGGCGCTGAGCATCCGGCTGCACGGACCGATGCTCCTCGGCTGGACCGTCGCGCTGGCCGTCCTGGGCCTCGTGCTCGGCTCGATCGCCCCCAACATCGGCTCGATGCTCGACTCTCCTGCCGCGCGCGACATGATGGCCCGCCTCGGTGGGCAGGGCGCCCTGGAGGACACGTTGATCGCGGCCGAGCTGTCGATGATCGCCGTGGTGGTCAGCTGCTTCGGGATCGCCGTCGTGGGCCATGGCGGAGCGGACGAGCACGACGGCCGCACCGAGCAGGTGCTGGCCACGGCCACCTCGCGATCCACGATGTTCGCGGCCACCCTGGTGGTGGCGCTGGTCGGGGCGAGCTGGCTGTTGCTCGTGTCGGGTGTGGCGGTGGCCCTCGGCGTCGGTACGGCGTCCGGCGATCCCGGCGGCACGTTCGGCGACATCGTCCCGGCCGCTCTCGCCCAGGCTCCCGCCGTCTGGCTGGTCACGGCGATCGCCGTGGCGGCGTACTCCTGGAGGAGTCGGTGGGCGGTGCTCGGCTGGGCCTTCCTGGTGCTCTTCCTGACCCTCGGCCAGCTCGGCGAGCTGCTCCGGCTGCCACAGACGGTGATCGACCTGTCGCCGTACGTGCACGTGCCGAAGATGCCGGTGGAGTCCTTCGCGGCCGGCCCCTCTGTCCTGCTGACCGGTCTGGCGGCGGCGCTGCTCGCGTTGGCCTGGCTGCGCTTCCGGACGCGCGACATAGGCTGACGCGGTGCCGGACCCCGCTCCCGATCTCACCGACCCGGCCACCCTGCTCGGCGCGTGGAGCCTGGCTCGCGTCATCGACGACCGTCAGGCGGGCGTGGAGAGCCGGGTCGACGGACGGTTGTTGCTGACCCAGGTCGAGCCCGGCCGCATCCAGTGGGAGGAGTCCGGTCGGTGGCACCAGCCGACCGGAGACGTGGACGTACGCCGGGCCCTGTGGCTCGAACGGGTGGACGGGGAGAGCTGGTGGGTCCGGTTCGAGGACGGCACGGACTTCCACCCGTGGTCACCCGGCGAGGCGGTGACCCATCCGTGCAGCCCGGACACCTACGTGGGGCTGGTGGACGGCGCGGGTGACACGTGGGCCATCCGCTGGGACGTCACCGGTCCGAGCAAGGACTACACGATGACGACCGAGCTGACCCGCTGACTCAGTCGTCGCGGTGCAGGCGGTCCATCACTCGCCAGGCCAGTGGCAGGCAACCGGCGGCGAGCAGGATCTTGAACGCGTCGCCGAGCAGGTAGTTCTTCATCCCGATCTCCCAGGCGGCGTACAGGTCGATGCCGAGCGACTGGGCGAGGTAGGGGACACCGACCGCGTAGATGACGGCGTTGCCGAGCACCATGATCCCGATCGTGCGCAGCGGCGTACGGTCGCCGCCCCGACTGGCCAGTGCGCCCACCAGCGCGGCCGCGAAGACGAAGCCGATGATGTAGCCCAGCGAGGGGATGTCGAAGCCGGAGGAGCGGTCGGCGAACCAGTTGACTCCCGCCATGCCGGCGACCAGGTAGAGCAGCATGGACAAGCCACCGCGCTGCCAGCCGAGGACGGCACCCACGGTGAGGGCGCCGAAGGTCTGGCCCGTGATCGGGACCGGTGAGCCCGCGACCGGGATGGAGATCTGGGCGAGCACGCCGGTCAGCGCTGCGCCTCCGACGACCAGCAGGATGTCCCGGACGAGGGTGCCGGGAATGAGGTCAGCCAGCACGAGCGGGCGACGCTCGTGGAGCGGGGCGGGCAGGGCTGAGCTGGTCATGGTGATCTCCGGTCGATGGGGGCCGCGGATGGCCCATTTCTAGCAGAACGAACGCCTGCGATTCTGCGTCGGTCCGTTACTGGACGGTCACAAGTTGTCGGTGGCGAAGGTGTCGCAGCCCTTGATCGTCCCCTGCGAAAGACCCTGGTTGAACCAGCGCACCCGCTGGGCCGCGGTGCCGTGCGTGAACGAGTCGGTGTCCACGCGCCCGGAGGTGCGCTTCTGGATCCGGTCGTCCCCGACCGCCTGGGCCGCGTCGATGGCGCGCTTGATGTCGTCCTGGGTCAGGTCGGCGATGATCGCGTTGCCGTCAGCGTCCTTGGTCTGCTGGGCGCCCTTGGCCCAGGCGCCGGCGAGGCAGTCGGCCATCAGCTCGACGCGGACCGCGTCGCTCTTGGGGCCGCGCTGGGTCCGGATCTTGCCGAGCACCCCGAGCTGGTCCTCGATGTGGTGGCCGTACTCGTGCGCGATCACGTAGCCGATCGCGAAGGGACCGCCCTTCGCGCCGAGCTGGCCCTGCAGCATGTCGTCGAAGAACGTGGTGTCCAGGTAGACCTTGCGGTCGTTCGGGCAGTAGAAGGGGCCCATCTCGGAGCTGGCGGTGCCGCAGCCGGAGGCCGTCGAGCCCTCGAATCGCACCGTCTTCACGGTCTCGTAGTCCCCGTTGACCTGCTGCGGGTACGCCCTGCTCCAGTAGTCCTGCACCGAGTTGGTGAACAGGTCGATCGCGCACGCCTCGGAGTTGTTGGCGTCCTCGCCCGTCTGGCAGCTGTTCTCGGCCGCGGTGTCGCTGCTACCGGTCGAGGTGCCGCCACCGGGGATCCCGACGCCGGCGCACTGGGACAGCACGACGACCAGCACGATGACGACGAGCGTGCCCAGGCCGATCTTGCCGCCACCACCGCTGGGGATGGGCAGGCGCATCCCGCCACCGCCCGTGCCACCGCCACTGCGCGTCTCGATCTGGCTCTGGTCGATGCGAGCCTTCGGGTTGAAGCGCATGGAGGAGGTGGTCCTTTCGGTCTCGGTGGCCTCGTACACTAACGACCACCGGCCCTGCCTGTACCCCGCCGGGGCCCGCCCCATGAGGCGTGGACACCCCCCAGTCGAAACCACCTGTCGAAAGTCCGTCGTGATCACTGTCTCCAAGCTCGAGGTGCGCGCTGGTGCGCGCCTGCTGATGGACGACGTGTCCTTCCGGATCGGCGCCGGCGACCGGATCGGTCTCGTCGGGCGCAACGGCGCCGGCAAGACGACCCTGACGCGCATCCTGGCGGGGGAGAGCCTCCCCGCGGGTGGCACGGTGACGGCCTCGGGCTCGGTCGGCTACCTGCCGCAGGACCCGCGCACCGGTGACCTCGAGGTGCTCTCCCGCGACCGGATCCTCTCGGCACGCGGCCTCGACTCCGTCGTACGCCGCCTCCGGGAGGCCGAGACCGAGATGGGCAGCGACGACCCGCTCATCCGTGACCGGGCGATGAACCGCTACGAGAAGGCCGACGCAGCCCTGCACGCGGCCGGGGGCTACTCCGCCGAGGCCGAGGCGGCCCAGATCGCGTCCTCGATCGGCATCGCCGACCGGCTGATGGACCAACCGCTGCGAACCCTCTCCGGAGGCCAGCGCCGCCGCGTCGAGCTGGCCAGGATCCTGTTCTCCGGGGCCGAGACGCTGCTGCTCGACGAGCCGACCAACCACCTCGACGCCGACTCGATCGTGTGGCTGCGCGACTTCCTGCGCAACCACAAGGGTGGTCTGGTGGTGATCTCCCACGACGTCGGTCTGCTGGAGGCCTGCGTCAACCGGGTGCTGCACCTCGACGCCAACCGCGCGGTCATCGACATCTACAACATCGGCTGGAACGCCTACCTGAACCAGCGCGAGACCGACGAGAAGCGACGCAAGCGCGAGCGCGTCAACGCCGAGTCGAAGGCCAAGACCCTCACCGACCAGGCCAACAAGATGCGCGCCAAGGCGACCAAGGCGCAGGCCGCTCAGTCGATGCTCAAGCGTGCCGAGAAGCTGATGGAGGGCATCGAGGGGGAGCGGAAGTCCGACCGCGTGGCGCGGATCAAGTTCCCGCAGCCGGCGCCCTGCGGCAAGACTCCGCTCACGGCCAGCGAGCTCTCCAAGTCCTACGGCTCGCTCGAGGTGTTCACCGACGTCGACCTCGCCGTGGACAAGGGCAGCCGGGTGGTCATCCTCGGCCTCAACGGAGCCGGCAAGACGACCCTGCTGCGCATCCTGGCCGGCGTCGATGCCTCCGACACGGGCGCGGTCGAGCCCGGCCACGGACTGAAGATCGGCTACTACGCCCAGGAGCACGAGACCCTCGAGCCCTCGCGGACCGTGCTGCAGAACCTGCACTACGCGGCGCCGCAGCTGACCGACACCGAGGCGCGGTCCGTGCTCGGCTCGTTCCTGTTCTCCGGTGACGACGCCAACAAGCCGGCCTCGGTGCTCTCGGGTGGTGAGAAGACCCGCCTCGCCCTGGCGATCCTGGTCGTCTCGAGCGCCAACGTGCTGCTGCTCGACGAGCCCACCAACAACCTGGACCCCGCCTCCCGCGAGGAGGTGCTGGCCGCCATCCGCGAGTACGCCGGCGCGATCGTGCTGGTGACCCACGACGAGGGCGCCGTACACGCCCTGGAGCCGGACCGTGTCCTGATCCTGCCCGACGGGGTCGAGGACCTCTGGACCCCCGACTACGCCGACCTGGTCGCGCTGGCCTGAGCCGCGAACCCCGGCCTTAGAGTTCGGGCATGACCATCGTGGATCCTGAACGCCTCGCCGCAGCGGGGCTGGCCGTCGAGCTCGACGACGCCGTGCTCACCGTCACGCTGAACAAGCCCGACCGGCGCAACAGCCAGACGCCGCGGCTCTGGCACGCGCTCGCCGCGATCGGTGAGGCGTTGCCCGAGGAGGTGCGCGTGGTCGTCGTGCGCGGAGCCGGCGACTGCTTCTCCGCCGGCATCGACACCCGGCTGCTCGGGCCCGGACGGCATCGAGGGCGAGGACTCGGTCCTCGAGCTGATGCAGCAGAGCGACGAGCACATCGTCGACACCATCGACGGCTACCAGCGCGGCTTCACCTGGCTCGCCGACCCGCGGATCATCTCGGTGGCTGCCGTGCACGGCTACGCGATCGGCGCCGGTTTCCAGCTCGCCCTGGCGTGCGACCTGAGGGTCGTCGCCGACGACGTGAAGTTCTGCATGAAGGAGCCGGCGCTCGGTCTGGTCCCCGACCTCGCGGGAACAAAACCCCTCGTCGACCTTGTTGGGTACTCGCGGGCGCTGGAGATCTGTGCGACCGCACGGTACGTCCAGGCGGACGAGGCCCGCGAGCTGGGCATCGCCACCGCGGTCGTGCCGAGATCTGAGCTCGACGGGACCACCACGGACCTGGTCGAGGCGCTTCTCGCCAACAACAGCGGGGCCGTCCGGGAGACCAAGGGCCTGCTGCACGCGGCAGGTGACCGCGACCTGGAGGCCCAGCGGCTGGCGGAGCGCCAGGCGCAGGTGCGCCGGTTCCGCGAGCTTGTCGGAGGGGCCTGACACAGTCAGGGGAACACGCGTCGGAAGGGGGCGTCATGAGCGGGATGAGCCACTGGGCCATGCTCGGGTCGGCGCGCCGTGACCGGTCGGTCGTGGAGCAGAAGCTGAGCCGCGAGACCGTGCGCCGCGTCGTCGGCTTCGCGCTGCCGCACCGGGCCCTCATCGTGGGGTTCCTGTTCTTCGTGGTGCTCGACGCGCTGCTGGTCGTGGTCAACCCGCTGTTGATCAAGGCCCTGCTCGACGACGGCATCATCGGCAAGAACACCACCCTGGTGATCTGGCTGGCCGTCGCGATGGCCGCGACCTCGGTCCTCGACGCCGCGCTCGGCGTCGGGTCCGGCTACCTGTCGTCCCGCATCGGCGAGAGCCTGATCTTCGACCTCCGCACCAAGGTCTTCGCCCACGTGCAGCGGATGTCGCTGGCCTTCTTCACGCGCACGCAGACCGGTGCCCTGGTGTCGCGTCTCAACAACGACGTCATCGGCGCGCAGCGTGCGTTCACCTCGACCCTCTCGAGCACGGTGTCCAACTCGATCAGCGTCGTGGTCGTCGGCATCACGATGTTCGCGCTGAGCTGGCAGGTCACGCTGGCGTGCCTGGCCCTGTTCCCCGTCCTCCTGCTGGCCTCGCGCTGGGTGGGGCGCCGGATCAGCGGGCTCACGCGACGCCAGATGGACGGCAACGCCGACCTCGGCAACATGATGACCGAGCGCTTCAACGTCGGCGGTGCGCTGCTCCTCAAGCTGTTCGGTCGGCGCGACGAGGAGGACGAGAAGTACGCCGAGAAGGCCGGTGTGGTCCGCGACCTCGGCATCCGGATCTCGCTGATCACGCGGATCTTCATGGCGATGATGATGCTGATCCCCGCGCTCGCGACCGCGCTGGTCTACGGCATCGGTGGCGTGCTCGCGGTCAGCGGTGCGCTGACCATCGGGACCCTGACCGCGCTGGCGACCCTGCTGCTGCGCCTCCTGGGCCCGATGCAGGGCCTCTCCAACGTGCGCGTCGACGTGATGACCGCCCTGGTCAGCTTCGACCGCGTCTTCGAGGTGCTCGACCTGCCCTCGACCGTCGCCGAGAAGCCCGACGCCGTGGCCCTCGTGCCAGGTGCGTCGAGGGTCGACTTCGACCACGTGCAGTTCACCTACCCCCGAGCCGACGAGGTCTCGCTCGCGTCCCTCGAGACCGTGGCGCGGGTCGAGAAGCGCGACAACGGCCAGGTGCTCCACGACATCACCTTCACCGCCGAGCCCGGCCAGATGGTCGCACTGGTCGGACCCTCGGGCGCCGGCAAGACCACCATCACCCACCTCGTGGCCCGTCTCTACGACGTGCTCGGTGGTGCTGTCCGGGTCGGTGGGCAGGACGTGCGCGACCTGACGCTGCAGTCGCTCGAGGACGGCGTCGGCTACGTCACGCAGGACGCGCACATGTTCCACGACACCATCCGCGAGAACCTCCGCTACGCCGCGCCCGACGTGACCGACGAGGAGATCTGGGTGGCGCTCGCGTCTGCCCGGATCGCCGGGCTGGTCCGCTCGATGCCCGACGGTCTGGACACCGTGGTCGGCGACCGTGGCTACCGGCTCTCCGGTGGTGAGCGCCAGCGTCTGGCCATCGCACGTCTGCTGCTGAAGGCACCGGCGATCGTGGTGCTGGACGAGGCGACCGCCCACCTCGACTCCGAGTCCGAGTACGCCGTGCAGCGTGCCCTCGACGAGGCCCTCGAGGGGCGGACCTCCCTGGTGATCGCCCACCGTCTCTCGACGGTGCGCAACGCCGACCTGATCCTGGTCGTCGAGGACGGTCGGATCGTGCAGCGCGGCACGCACAGCGAGCTGCTCGCCGAGGGTGGCACCTACGCGCTGCTCTACCGCACCCAGTTCGTGGAGGACGCCGCCGTCGAGGACGCGGCTGTCGACGACGCTGCGATCGAGGATGCGCCCCAGCCCGACCCCGTCCGCTGATCTCGTCGTAGGTTGGTCCGATGGACCTCGGACTCAACGAACACGTGTATGTCGTCACCGGTGGCGGGCGCGGTCTCGGTCGCGCCACCGCCGACCTCCTCGTCGCCGAGGGCGCCCGCGTGGTGCTCTCCGGCCGCAGCGAGGAGACCCTGGAGAAGGCCGTCGCCGAGCTCGGTGAGTCGGTCGTGGCCGTCGTCGGCGACAACGCCGACCCGGAGACCGCCGAGCGTCTCGTCAACGCCGCCGTCCGCCGCTGGGACCGGCTCGACGGTGCCCTGATCTCCGTGGGCGGCCCTCCGAAGGGCACCGTGATGGAGACGACGGACGAGGACTGGACCTCGAGCTTCGAGTCGGTCTTCGTCGGCGGCCTGCGGGTCGCCCGGGCCGTGGCCAATGCCGTCACGGGACCCGGGTCGATCGCGTTCGTGCTCTCCACCTCGGTGCACCAGCCGTTGCCCGAGATGGCCACCTCCAACGGGCTGCGGCCCGGGCTGGCGATGGTCGCCAAGCAGCTCGCCGACGAGCTCGGACCGCGCGACATCCGCGTCAACGGCCTGCTTCCCGGGCGGGTGGGAACCGAGCGCGTCGCCGAGCTGGACGCCTCGACGGGTGACGCCGACGCCGCGCGCGAGAAGGCGATGGCCGGCATCCCGCTGGGTCGTTACGGCGAGCCGGAGGAGTTCGCCGCGGCCGCGGCCTTCCTGCTCAGTCCCGCGTCATCGTTCATCAGCGGGACGATGCTGCCCGTGGACGGCGGGATGCTGCGCGCGCTCTGACGCCTCGAGGGGTTGGTCAGGCTCGTCGCGTCTCCGGCGGAACTCGTCCCAGAGCAGGTAGAAGAACCCGAACACGGCGAGCGCCCCGAAGAACCACCACTGCAGCCCGTAGAAGAAGTGCGGGCCGTTGCTCGTGTCGTCCGGCAGCTCGGTCCGGGCGAGCGCCTTGGTGGGTCGCGGGCTCTGCTTGTCCAGGTCCAGGAAGCCGCTGTAGAGCCGGTACGGCAGCACCTCCCCGATCCGCGCCGAGGAGATGGCGCGGGTCGAGAGGTCGCTGACCTTGGTGGCATCGCCGGTCGCGTCGCGGCGTACCCACCCGGTCACCGTGACCCGGCCCTTCGTGGCAGCCGGGAGGTCAGGACGGGTCGCCCCGGTGTTGTCGGTGTGCATCCAGCCGCGGTCGACCAGCACAGCCGTCCCGTCGTCGGTCACCAAGGGGGTCACGACGTCGACACCGGCACCCTGGTCCCGGGTCTGGTACTTGAGCACCACGGAGTGCGCGTCGTCCCACCGGCCGTGGACCGTGACGCGGCGCCACTCGTCGTCGGCACCCGGTTGCTTGTCGGGGGAGAGCACGTCGTCGACGGGAACCGGGATCGCTGCCAGGTTGGTCGCCGTGACCTGGTTGGTGTGCTTGCGCTCGTCGAGACGGTGGAACTGCCACTGGCCCAGCTGGACCGCCAGCCAGGCCAGCAACGCCACCACGACGGCGAAGATCAGCCAGCGGCGGCTCAGCAGGAATCCCACGCCGCGAGCGTAGTTCCTGGACCCACTCCCTAGACTGGCCGGGTGAGCGCATCGACGCGGGTTCCGGGCCCGGCTTCCGGGCTGCTGGACAGCTATGCCCGGGTGGCGACCGACCTACGCGTCTCGTTGACCGACCGGTGCAACCTGCGGTGCAGCTACTGCATGCCCGCCGAGGGCCTGGACTGGTTGCCCACCGACGAGACCCTGAGCGACGACGAGGTCGTCCGCCTGGTGCGGATCGGGGTCGAGCAGCTCGGCATCGAGGAGGTCAGGTTCACCGGCGGGGAGCCGCTGCTGCGTCGCGGCCTGGCCGACATCGTCGCTCGCACCAAGGCGCTGGAGCCCACGCCCGAGGTCTCGATCACCACCAACGCCCTCGGCCTCTCCCGGACCGCCGAGACCCTGGCCCGAGCCGGCCTCGACCGCGTCAACGTCAGCCTGGACACGGTCCGGCGTGACGTCTTCAAGCAGATCACCCTGCGGGACCGCCTGGACGACGTCCTGGACGGACTCGCCGCCGCCAAGCGCGCCGGTCTGGGCCCGATCAAGGTCAACGCCGTGCTCCTGCGGGGCGTCAACGACCACCTGGCGCCCGAGCTGCTGCACTTCTGCCTCGAGCACGGATACCAGCTGCGGATCATCGAGCAGATGCCCCTCGACGCCCAGCACGGCTGGTCGCGCGAGGCGATGGTGACGGCGGAGGAGATCTTCGCCTCGCTGGAGTCGGAGTTCACGCTCACCCCGGACCCCGAGCACCGCGGCAGCGCCCCCGCCGAGACGTTCCTCGTCGACGGGGGACCGGCCACGGTCGGGGTGATCGCCTCCATCACCCGCCCGTTCTGCGGCGACTGCGACCGGGTCCGGCTCACGGCCGACGGCCAGGTGCGGAACTGCCTGTTCGCCCGCGAGGAGTCCGACCTGCGCGCGGCGCTCCGCGGCGACTCCACCGACCAGCAGATCGCGGACCAGTGGCGCCTCGCGATGATGACCAAACGGCCCGGCCACGGCATCGACGACGAGTCGTTCCTGCAGCCCACCCGACCGATGTCCGCCATCGGCGGCTGAGCGAAGCGAAGACGCCGTCGATGGCGGAGGTCGAGGAAGCTCAACCAGCCTGAGGCTCGTACGGCGTGACGTCGCGGAGGAAGTTCCGCGCGGCCAGGAAGTCCGCCAGGCTCTGCCGGTGCTCCTCGCAGGCCAGCCACACCTTGCGCCGGTCAGGCGTGTGCAGCTTGGGGTTGTTCCAGCCGAGCTCGTGGGCCGCGGGAGCCTGGCAACCCTTGGCCGAGCAGATGGCCGGTGCCTCCTCGGCCGTGGTCATGGCCCGAGCTCCTTGTGGTCGGTGTGCGGCCCCATCAGCTCGGTGCCCGGGATCCGCGGGCTGGAGTTGTTGGCCATCACCACGGCGAAGTACGGCAGGATCAGCGCCGCGGCCACCAGCGACCAGCGCAGCCAGCCGGAACCGACCACGATGGCGCCGACGAAGCACAGCGTGCGGATGCCCATCGAGATCCCGTAGGTACGCCGACGCCGGTTCAAGTCCTCGCGGTGGTTCCTCGGAGCGTTGGTGATTCGCACCGGCTCCGGGTCACGCCGAGATCTGCCTGGAAGGGCCACATCAGCCAGCGTACGTCGCGGGTCAGACGTGGCCCCGTGGGCATGGCATTCTGGGGCGGTCACTGACCGAATCACCAGAGGAGCGCACCCCATGTCCGACCGCACCTACCGCGTCACCGAGATCGTCGGCACCTCCCCGGACGGCATCGACCAGGCCGTGCGCAACGGCGTCGAGAGGGCCGCGCGCACGCTCCGCCACGTCGACTGGTTCGAGGTGACCCAGGTCCGCGGCCAGGTCAAGGACGGCGCCGTCGAGCACTTCCAGGTCGGCATCAAGCTCGGGTTCCGGCTCGAGGACGACTGACCCGTGGCAGAACCGGTGAGTGACCGGGCGGCGCTCGTGGAGCTGAGGGTCCTCGAGGGGCCCAACCTCTACTTCCCGCGCGCGGCCATCAAGCTCACCCTGGACGTGTCCGCGCTCGCCGAGGCCTCGGAGGCCGACCTGCGTCGGCTCGCTGAGCGGCTGGGTCTGCGGTCCCTGCGCGCCGGTGCGCCGCTGAGCGGCTTCCGCCAGCGCGCGATCGCCCGACTGGTGACCAGGCTGGTGCGCCGCATCGCCGCGGAGGCCGGCACCACCCGGCTCGGCGTACGCGTGCGACCCACGTCGGAACCCGAGCGCATCGTGGTCGCCTACCCCTGGCGAGGCCGCACCCGGGCCCGCGAGCTGGGGGAGGCCGTGGCCGACGTCATCGACGGGTTCGGCACGACCGACGTGGCCACCCTGGTCGCGACCGCCGCGCAACGGGTCGCCTCGTCCGAGCGTGGACCGGCGCCGACCACGATCAAGCCGAAGGTGCCGGTCGTCGCGGTGACGGGCACCAACGGGAAGACCACGACGTCGCGGATGATCGCCCACATCGCCCGCGAGGCCGGTCACCTCGTCGGCTGGTCGAACACCGACGGCATCTACGTCGACGGCGAGCTCGTCGAGGGCGGGGACTACTCCGGACCCTCGGGTGCCGGCCGGGTGCTCGCCCACCGGGAAGTCGACTTCGCAGTGACCGAGACGGCGCGGGGCGGGATCCTGCTCAAGGGCATCGGGGTGACCAGCAACGACGTCTCGGTGGTCACCAACGTCACCGCCGACCACCTCGGGCTCCAGGGGATCGACACGGTCGACCAGCTCGCCGAGGTCAAGGGCGTGGTCCCGCGGATCACGAAGAAGGACGGTTGGGCCGTGCTCAACGGCGACGACCCACGGGTCTTCGCGATGCGCCAGAACACGCCCGCCCGGCCGTGGGTGTTCTCACGCGACCCCGACTCCCCGTCGCTGCGCGAGGTGCTCGCCGGCCACGGTCGCGCGACGACGGTCCTCGACGGCTGGATCACGGTCCTCGAGGGCAACTCGGCCACGCCGCTCGTCGAGGTCGCAGACGTCCCGATGACGCTGAGCGGACTGTCCCGCTTCAACGTGGAGAACGCGCTGGCCGCCGCTTCGGCCGCCCTCGCTGCGGGGATCGACCGGAAACATGTCGTGGCGGGCCTGCGCAGCTTCCGCCCTGACCCGGAGCACAACCCGGGCCGGATGAACTTCTTCTCGCTGGGTGACATCTCCGTGGTGATGGACCTCGCCCACAACGAGGCCGGCCTGGAGGCGATGATCGAGATCATGCGCGGGGTCAGGGCACCAGGACGGCGCCTGCTGCTCGGCCTCGGTGCGGTCGGCGACCGGCAGGACGACCTGCTGGAGATGCTCGGCGAGATCGCTGCCCGGGACGCCGACGTGGTGGCGATCGGGCACAAGCAGAAGTACCTCCGCGGTCGCACCCTCGACGAGATGGACTCGCTCCTGCGGGCCGGTGCCGAGCGGGTCGGTGTCACCGACATCGACAGCTATCCCACCGAGCTCGCCTCGCTGGAGGCGCTGCTCAAGCTCGCGGACGCCGGAGACGTCGTCGGGCTGATGTGCCACGCCGAGCGGCAGGAGGTGTACGACTGGCTGGAGGCCCAGGGTGCCACCGCCGACTCGCCCGAACAGCTGAGGGCGAAGGTGCTCCGGGCTCGATGAGCGAGACTGCCCCCAACCGGCCATCCCGGCCCGCCCCCCGAAGAACGGAACCTGCATGACGGACAACAGTCGGCTCGCCGTACTGATCGACGCCGACAACACCTCGCCCAAGCTCACCCGGGAGATGTTCGAGGAGCTGGCCGGCTACGGCACGCTCACCGTCAAGCGTGCCTACGGCGACTGGACCCAGCAGCAGCTGAACGGATGGAAGGGCGAGCTGCACAAGCACGCGATCTCGCCGATGCAGCAGTTCGCCAACACCAGCGGGAAGAACTCCACCGACTCGGCGCTGATCATCGACGCCATGGACCTGTTGTACGCCGGCAACGTGGACGGTTTCGTGATCGTCTCGAGCGACGCGGACTTCACGCGACTGGCCACCCGGCTGCGCGAGTCAGGGATGACGGTCTACGGCCTCGGTCAGCGAAAGACGCCCAAGCCGTTCCAGGACGCGTGCGACAAGTTCACCTTCCTCGAGGTGCTCCGCGACGCCGACGCGGCTCCGACCGTGACCGCGCCCTCCGAGGCCGCGGAGCCGGAGGAAGCACACGAACCGGAGGATGCTGCTCCCGTCTCCAAGGGCAACCTGCAGAGCATGCTCACCAAGGCACTGAACAAGACGGCGTCGGACGACGACGACTGGTCGTCGCTGGGCGCGCTGGGCAACCACCTGAACCGCACGGACCCCTCGTTCGACGCCCGCACGCACGGCTTCGCGAGGCTCAGCGACCTGGTGAAGGGACAACCGTTCCTCGAGACGAAGACGGTCACCGGCGCGAGCGGCCAGGGCCAGCTGTGGGTGCGCCTCAAGGGCAGGCGGGTTCCTGCCGGGGGGACGAAGCGGGCTGCCAGCAAGAAGGCCGCTGCCAAGAAGGCCTGAGTCCCGGTCAGTTCAGGCCGAGGATGGTCCCGTCGTCGGCGAGGTCGATGCGGGACGCGGAGGGGTCCTTGGGGAGCCCGGGCATGGTCATCATGTCGCCGCACACCACGACGACGAAGCCGGCGCCCGCGGACAACCTGACCTCGCGCACGTGCAGCTCGTGACCTGACGGCGCGCCGAGCGAGGTCGGGTCCGTGGAGAAGGAGTACTGCGTCTTCGCGACACACACCGGCAGGCCGCCGTACCCGTCCCGCTCGAGTCGCAGCAACCGCCGGCGGGCCTTCGCGTCCCACGTCACCAGCCCAGCGCCGTACAACCTGGTCGCGATGGTCTCGAGCTTGTCGGTCAGCGACAGCTCGTCGTCGTAGGTGAAGGAGAAGGAGTACGGCGACGGCTCGTCGAGCGCCTGCAGCACGCCCTTCGCGAGGTCGTGGGCACCCGTCCCGCCGTCGACGACGTGCGTGGCCGGGAACGCCCGGACGCCTTCTGCGCCCACCAGCTCGACCACCTTCGCGACCTCGGCGTCGGTGTCGCTGGGGAAGCGGTTGACCGCGACCACGCACGGGATGCCGTAGACCTCCCGGATGTTGTCCAGGTGCCGGCGCAGGTTGACCATCCCGGCCTCGACCGCTGCGAGGTCCTCGGTGGCGAGATCGGTGAGCGCCACGCCTCCGTGGTACTTGAGCGCCCGCACCGTCGCCACCACCACGGCGACGTCGGGACGCAGCCCCGACTTGCGGCACTTGATGTCGACGAACTTCTCCGCGCCGAGGTCAGCACCGAAGCCTGCCTCGGTCACCACGAAGTCAGCGAGCCGCAGGCCGGCCCGGGTGGCCACCACCGAGCTGCAGCCGTGTGCGATGTTGCCGAACGGGCCGCCGTGCACGAACGCCGGTGCCCCCTCGAGCGTCTGCACCAGGTTGGGAGCCAGCGCGTCACGCAGCAGGGCTGCCATCGCGCCCTCGGCGCCCAGCTCGCGCACGGTGACCGGTTGCGTCGTGCGTGTGTAGCCGATGACGATGTCGCCGATGCGCCGCTTCAGGTCCGACCACGACTCGGTGAGGCAGAAGATGGCCATCAGCTCGGAGGCGACGACGATGTCGAAGCCGTCCTCGCGAGGGAACCCGTTCGCGTGACCGCCCAGGGCGACGGTGACCTGGCGGAGCGCCCGGTCGTTCATGTCCAGCACGCGTTTCCAGGTGACGCTCCGGACGTCGATGTCGAGCTCGTTGCCGTGGTGCACGTGGTTGTCGATCAGGGCGGCCAGCAGGTTGTTCGCGGCCGCGATCGCCGCGAAGTCCCCGGTGAAGTGCAGGTTGATCTCGGTCATCGGCACGACCTGGCTGTAGCCGCCTCCGGCCGCGCCGCCCTTCATCCCGAAGACCGGTCCCATCGACGGCTCGCGCAGGCAGGCGACCGTGCGGTGTCCCAGGCTGTGCAGTGCGTCGGTGAGGCCGACGGTGGTGGTGGTCTTGCCCTCACCGGGAGGCGTGGGGGAGAGGGCGGTCATCAGGACCAGCCGTCCGAGTGGTCGGTCGGCGAGCGACGCCAGGTAGGTCAGGTCGACCTTGGCCTTGTAGTGGCCGTAGGGGACGAGATGCTCCTCCTCGATCCCGAGCGTCTCGGACGCCACGTCCCTGATCGGTCGCAGCGTGGCGCCGTTGGCGATCTCGATGTCCGACAGCACTGTCGGCTCCCTCCCTCGGTGAGCCCCCGACAAGCACGGTAGCCGAGGTGCTCAGCGGCCCCTAGCTGCTCGCGCGCGGTCGGCGCAACCGACGGGCCAGCCGGACGAACGGCCGTGCCGGCGCCACGACCGCGCCGCCGACCCGCCAGCGGTGCGACGACTCCATCGCCTGGATGCGGCCGCGCAACCGACGCACTCGTTTCCGCAGCTGACGCACCTGCGCGTTCGCCGCGTGCTGGTCGACCACCCAGTCGGGTCCTTGCTCCGAGGCGAGCACCTCTGCGTCCGGGTCGACGGTGGGATCGACGCCCCGAGGGATGCGCCGCATCCGCACCAGGAACTCGAGGGTGTTGCGGGTGGTCGGAGCGATGCTCTCGACGTACCACGAGGAGTGGCCGAGCTGGCGAAGCTCTGCCAGCTGCGCGAGGAACGAGTCCGGGGTGAACGTCCACACGTGTGCGTCGACGTACTCACCGCTGCGCCGACGCTCCACCTGCTTGAGCACGGACTCCATGGGATAGGTGCGCGCCTCGTACCCGGGAGGCGTCCGGCCGGCCCACAGGTGCGGCGCCGGAACCGTGACGTGCGACCGGAAGTGGTCGTACACCGCGCGGGTGGAGGGTCGGTCGTCACCGAGCTCGTGCGCCTGCAGCATCTGCCCGACCGAGGTCAACGGTCGGTGGAGGTCGAAGGTGAAGCGCCGGTCCGGGACCGCCAGGATCAGCGCACCGTCGTCGCCGGTGATCTCGGCCACCTGCGCCAGCCAGTCGATCAGGTCGGGAACGTGCTCGATGACGTGGGAGGCGATGATCCAGTCGTACGGCGCGTTCGCCGCCGTCGCGTCGGCCAGCCGCCGGACGACGCCGTCCTGGAGCAGCACGAAGTCGATCTCCGGGATGTTCTCCGTGATCACCTGCTCGTGCGTCTCGTAGAACGTGCGGAGGTGGTCGGCGTCGAACACGTCGGCGTACTGCACCTTCGCTTCCTCGGGGACCAGGATCGCCCGGTGCAAGGGTCCGATCTCCAGGCCGTGACCGTGGGAGAAGTCCTGCAGCTCCCAGAACCGGTCGCGTCGTGGGTCGGGGGGTCGAGGCATGCGAGGTGCTCCTTCGGGTGGCTGCGTCAGCCGTACGTGGGGTACTGCGGCCAGCCTTCGGGGCTGTCCTCCCAGTCCTGCTGCCGGCCGTACACGGTGCGGTCCATGATGTGCGCCACCGGCAGGATCGCCTCGGTGCCTCGCGCGGTCGTCATGTAGGTCAGGTAGGGCTTTCCGTCGCTCAGCAGGTAGTAAGAGTAGCCCGGCAGCTGGCCCTCGTTGCCCTGGTCGTCCTGCTGTGTCCAGCCCCAGTCGTGGTGGTACGTCGTGTCACCCGACGACACCCACAGGTGGTCCCAACCTCGCTGCTCGCGCCACGACTCGAGCTTGTCGATCGGCGCCTGGGAGATCATCGCGAACGCGACGGCCTCCTCCGACAGCCGCTCCATGTTGGCGGGGAGGTTGTCCACGGCCCAGGTGCAGCTCGGGCAGCCCTCGTCCCAGCTGGGGTCGAACATCACGTTCTGCACCAGCAGCTGGTAGTGGCCCTGGAACAGGTCGACCAGGCTCACCGGACCGTCCGGGCCGGCGAAGGTGTAGTTCTCCACCTCGACCCTGGGCAGTCGCCGCCGGGCCGCCGAGACGCGGTCGTCGAGACGCGTGACCTCCTTCTCGCGCGCGACCTGCTCGGCCAGCGCTGCGTCGAACTCGGCCCGGTCGGCAACCGGGGGAAGGACCTCAGGCTGCTCGTGCTTGCCCCGGGGCCGGGTCGAGTCCGTCTGGGTGTCAGTCATCAGTGATCTCCTCCGAGCGGTCGCAGTGGTGCGGTTGCGTGGTACCGACACGCTCTGCGGCGCAAACTCATCGGGGGACTCAGACGACGAGCGCCTCGCGCAGTCGATCCAGCATCGCCTGCTCGCCGTCGCTGACCTGCTTCGCGCCGAAGCCCATGAAGCCGCCGTCCTTGGCAGCGTCGGCAGCGGCCTGCGCGGTCGCGAGCAGCCACTGCCCGAACGCTGCTGTCTCCTCCGGTGTGGCGCGAGCCGCCACGAGCGCCTGCACCGCTCGCAGCTCCTCGAGGATCTGCTCGCCCGGCGCCTCACCCTTGGCGGGCTTGTAGCCCTTGAGCGGGTTCTGCCGGTGCTGGGTCATGGCATTGAGCTCGAGCGCCACCTCGGCGAGCAGCTGTTCGCGGCTGGGCGGGTTGGTGGACGACTTGACCGTCGCCATGGTCTCCTTCGCCGCTTCGATCGGACCGCCGGGATCGGCCAGCGAGATCGCGAGGCCGGCCACGAAGGGTGCCCGCACGATCCGGGTCCACTCTTCCTCGGGGAAGTCGCTCTTGGTGCTCATGGGTGGTCCTCCTGGATGGTCCGGGTTGGTGGGGTGGGGTACGCCGGTGGGCGACGCAGGGCGAAGCCGATCAGCGTCAGGACGATGCCGACGACGATAGCCATGAGGGCCACACCGAAGGCCACGACCGAGGTGAACAAGGATGCCTGCAGGAAGGCCGAGTCCATCGCGGTCTCGCGGTTGGGATCTTCCTGGTCGAGCTCGGCGTAGGTCTTGCCGCCGGTGATCGCCTTGGTGTGCTTGTCGATCACGATCGCCTGGCAGTAGGCGGAGAACGGGCCGTTCACCTCGTCGCCGGCCAGGCAGCTGGCGTCGTCCGAGACGGTGATCCTCTGGTCCGACAAGGTGGTGCTGACCACCACCCAGGTGACGACCCCGGCGACCGCCATGATGATGCCGACCAGGATGGCCGTGACACGGGCTACCTTGCGCATGCGCTCCGCTCCTCCTGCCGAGCGTCACGAGTCGCCCGTTGCTTGAACTGCCAGCCCGACCATAGAGGCATGCGGGCTCGAGACCACCGCGTTCGGATGCGTGTTGCGTGCCCGTTCAGCCGGACCAGCCGGCTCGTGCTTTCCTTGCAGCGCGGATGCCGCGAAGATCGGGTCCAGGGAGCGGGGTGGGCATGGAGCAGACGCTGGTTCAGCTGACACCAGTGGCCCTCGCGGCTGCGCTGAGCTCGGTGCCGATCACGGCCACCATCTTCATCCTGCTCTCGGAACGACGCGGTGCCATCGCGCTGCCCTTCCTCTTCGGGTGGGTGCTGGGTACGGCGGCCGGGCTGACGCTCACCACCCTCGCGGCGCAGGCGATCCCCTCTCGACCACGCCGGCTGGCCTCGGTGGTGGACACGCTCGAGATCCTGGTCGGCAGCGCGCTGGTCCTGCTGGGACTGGTCACCATGTTCCGGCGCCGCAGCACCAAGCCCAGTCAACGGCCGAGCTGGCTCGAGGGCATCGGGTCCTTCGGTGCGTTGCCTGCGCTGGGGATCGGCCTGGCCCTGAACCTCCGCCCGAAGGCGGTGCTGCTGTTCGCTGCGGCGAGCCTGGCGATCACCGGCGCCAAGCTGGACACCGCCGACGTCCTGCTGGCCATCGCGTTCTACACCGCGATCGCCACCTCGACCGTCGTGGCGCCGACCCTGGCCACCGTCTTCTTCCCGGAGAGGATGGAGCCCAGGCTGGTCGCGTCGCGTGACTGGATCACCGCCCATGGGGCGGTGGCGACCGGAGTCGTGATGGTTCTGGTCGGCGTCGTCGTCCTGGGGCTGGGGATCGCCGGCTGACCGGACCTGTGGCGTGTCGCGCCCCGGATGCCCGCGCTTTTTGGGAACATCTGCACCGGCGACTCCATCAGTTCTCGCCGTCAGACCACGAGAGGCAAGATCATGGACTCAATTTCGAACGACTTCTGGGACGTGCTCCTCTGGAGCTTCTGGTTCTTCATCTGGATCGCCGCACTGATGGTGTGGTTCCGCTGCCTCTTCGACCTGTTCGGCGACCGCTCGCTGAGCGGCTGGGGGAAGGCCGGCTGGGCCATCCTGTTGATCTTCGTGCCGTGGCTCGGTGCGCTGATCTACCTCATCGCCCGAGGCCGGAGCATGACGGAGCGGCAGGCCGCGGCCATCGCGGACCGGCAGGCAGAGCAGGAGAAGTACATCCAGCAGGTCGCGGCCACGTCACAGACGCCGGCAGACCAGATCGCCAGCGCCAAGGCGCTGCTGGACTCGGGAACCATCACGCAGGCCGAGTTCGACGCGCTGAAGGCCAAGGCGCTCGTCTGACTCGACGTCGCGTCGCGAGCACTGCCCGCGCGTGGCCCCGCTCAGCGGGCCACGCGCGGGCTTTGTTCGTACGTGGAGTGGCTGCGAGTCCGAGGTCGTCAGCCGACCCAGGCACCGCTCACGGCTCTGCCGGCTCGGGCGTCACCGGGGTTGTCGCCGCGCGTCGGCGCTTCCAGAGCAGGTCCAGCACCACGCTGAGCAGCAGGATCGCCACCAGCGCGACGGCCGTGCCCGGCTCCTCGACCAGAGTCGTGGCGGCGAAGGCCACCAGGACGACGATCGTGGTGACGTCGGCCAGGATCAGGAGCCACGACCGGGCGCCGGTCTCGTGCCGGATCCGGTAGTGACCGAAGGTCACCAGCGTGAACACGACCAGCGCGACCGCACTGCCGATCGACGCGATGGCATTGAGGTCGAAGAACACGGCGAGGACGATCGCCGCGGCCGCCGTCACGACGATGCCCATCGGTGCCCGACCTCCGACCCGCCTGCTCATCACGGGCGGGAACTGCCCCACGGCGGCCATCTCGTCACCGAGCCCGGCGGCCGGGTAGAGGCCCGAGTTGGTCGCACCGGCCGTGGCGAACAGCGCGGTGACCGTCATCAGCCAGTAACCGGCGGCTCCGAGCACCGGCTCCGCGGCGACGGCCAGGGCGGTGCCGCCCGAGTCGATGACCTCCTGGACGCTCAGGGTGCCGAACACGCCCAGGGCCACCGCGACGTACACCACCGTGGCGATGCCGAGGGCGAGGTAGACAGCCGGGGGGAGCTGGCGACGGGGGTCGCGAAGGTCCTTGGCGGTGAAGGTGATGACACCGAAGCCGAGGAAGGCGAAGAAGGTCAGCGCCACGCTGGAGACGATCTGCCGCAGGGACGGGTAGCCCGAGAACGCCAGCAGGTCGAGGTCGATGTTGGCCAGCGTCGCGACGGAGAAGACAGCCAGGATCCCGACCACGACGATGACGACAACGGTCTGGGCCCTGGCGACCACGTGCGACCCGAGAACGTTCAGGGCCGCCATCACCAGCAGGATGAGGACGGCGAAGGGCGTGACCCAGTGGTCGTTGTCGGCGACGGCTGAGCTGGCGTAGCTGCCGAAGGAGACTGCGACCATGGCGGTGATGATCGCGTTGACAGCGAGCAGCATCCAGGCGATGACGCCGGTGAAGTGCCCCTGTCCCCACCCTCGGATGACGTACTCGAGGAACCCTCCGGCCGAGGGGTAGCGCGCACCCAGCCTGGCGAAGGAGTAGCCCTGCAGCGCTGCGACGCCTCCCGCGAGGAGGAAGGAGATCCAGACCGCCGAGCCGGCCACCTCTCCCGCCGCGCCGAGCAGCGCGAAGATCCCGGCACCGACCATCGAGCCGACCCCGATGAACGCCGCCTGGCGCACCGACAGCGTGCGTCTTGGTTCGCCGGTTGCTTGCGGCTCCGGCATCTCCCCGCGGACCATCATCCCTGGCTCCTCGCTGTTCGGGACACGCTCGCGGTCGTTGCCGCGCGTTCATCATGGCCCATGGGGCCACGGATGCCGGGGACCTCGAGCCCCCTGCTCGCACAGGCGGCGAACCGGCCGGGTCAGCCCTCGGGAGGGGTGTAGTCCGGGTCGGCCACGTGGGTGTCGTCGCCGCCCGACGAGGCGCCTGCCTGGGCGTGCGGCGACCAGTTCTCCAGCTCGGCCATCACCAGGGGGTGCTGGTCGACGCACACGACGAGCAGGTCCCCGTAGTTGGCGCGGCTCATCGCGTGGCGCACCGCTTCGATCTCGTCGGTGATCACCTCGAGCTGCTTGCAGCGGACGCCCTGGTCCATCGCGCGGCGTACGCCCTCGGCCACCAGCGCCGAGGTCTCGCCCCGGGCGCGTCGGCGCAGGGCAACGTCCTCGCGGACGATCACCACGTCGAAGTGCTGGGCCGCGACCTCGCCGAGCTCGCGCATGTCCTCGTCGCGCCGGTCGCCGGCAGTCGCGATGACGCCGATGCGAGACGGCTTGCCGAGCTCGCTGCCGGAGTCGAGGCTCTCGCCGACCCGGTCCACGAAGTCGCCGAGCATCCGCATGCCCGGCGCGTTGTGGCAGTAGTCGACGAAGACGTTGACCCCGTTGACCTCGATCTCGTTGAGCCGGCCGGGGGAGAGGTAGTAGCTCGTGCTGAAGGTGCGCAGCCCCTGCCTGATGTCGTGCAGGGGAGCACCGGCGGCGAACGCCGCCGCGGCCGCGGCCAGGGAGTTCTGGACGTTCATCCGGGCGCGGCCCGAGAACGTCGCCGGCAGCAGGTGGGTGAAGGCCAGCTGCATGTCACGACCGCCGTGGCGTACGACGATCATCTCGCCTCGCTCGGTCGGCTGGAGCACGAGCGCCTTGCCGCCACGACGACAGTGCGCGTCGATCATGTCGCGCTCCTCCGACCCGGGCTCGGCCATCGAGAACCAGACGACCTGCCCGGAGCAGCGGCGTCGCATCTCGCGCACCAGCGGGTCGTCCGCGTTGAGCACGGCGTGTCCGTCGCGGGGGACCGCCTCGACGAGGACGGCCTTCACGTCGGCGAGCTGCTCCACGGTGTCGATGCCCCGCAGGCCGAGGTGGTCGGGCTGCACGTTGAGCACGACGGCCACGTCGTTGCGCTCGTAGCCGAGGCCCTCGCGCAGGATGCCGCCGCGCGCCACCTCGAAGACCGCGAAGTCCACACGAGGGTTCTGCAGCACCATCCGGGCGCTGCGCGGACCCGAGGCGTCGGCGCGGATCAGCAGGCGCTCGTCGATGACGACGCCGTCGGTCGAGGTCATGCCGACCTTGCGGCCCATGCCCTTGAAGATGTGGCTGATCATCCGGCTGGTGGTGGTCTTGCCGTTGGTGCCGGTCACGGCCACGATCGGGATCCGGCTCGGTGCGCCGGGCGGGAAGAGCATGTCGACGACCGGCTTGGAGATGAACTGCGGCTCGCCGATGGTCGGGTGCGTGTGCATCCGGAAGCCGGGCGCCGCGTTCACCTCGCAGATCGCGCCGCCGGTCTCGCGCACCGGCTGGGTGATGTCGGGACAGATGAAGTCGATGCCGGCGATGTCCAGCCCGATCATCCGGGCCGCCTCCTCGGCGATCTCGGCGTTCTCGGGGTGCGCCTCGAAGGTGCGGTCGATCGAGATGCCGCCGGTCGACATGTTTCCGGTGAGGGCCAGCTTGACCATCTCGCCCTCGGCCGGCACCGAGCTCAGGCTGTGCCCCTGGTCGGCGAGCACCTCCTCGGCGGCGGCGTCGATCTTGATCCGGGTCAGGATCTTCTCGTGGCCCACGCCGCGGCGCGGGTCGGCGTTGGTCAGGTCGACCAGCTTCTCGACCGAGCTGGTGCCGTCACCGATCACGTGGGCCGGCACCCGCTCGGCGATGGCCGCCACCTTGCCGTCGATGATCAGGCAGCGGTAGTCCTTGCCGGTCACGAACGACTCGACGATCACCGTGCCACGACGCGACTGGTCCTTCGCGATCGGGAAGGCCTCGCGCACGTCGGCCTCGTCCTGGAGGTTCAGGCAGACCCCGCGACCGTGGTTGCCGTCGAGGGGCTTGACCACGACCGGGAAGCCGATCCGCTTCGCGACGGTGGCCGCCTGGTCCGCCGTACGCACGGAGTCCTGCTTGGGCACGGGCAGGCCCGCAGCACCGAGGAGACGTGTGGTGAGGTCCTTGTCGGAGGCGATGTCGACCGCGATCGAGCTGGTCTCCGAGGTCATGGTGGCGCGGATCCGCTTGGCGTGGACGCCCTGGCCGAGCTGCACGAGCGAGTGCTTGTTGAGCCGGATCCACGGGATGTCGCGCGAGACCGCCTCGTCGATGATCGCCTGCGTCGAGGGTCCGAAGGCGGTGCGCTGGGCGCGCAGGATGAACGCGTCCAGCTCCTCCTCGAAGTCGAAGTCGGGATCGGCCTTCACCAGGTGGTTCACGAGGCGTACGGCGAGCCGCCCGGCCTCGAGCCCGACCTGCTCGTCGACGTAGCCGTAGATGATGTTGTAGCGGCCCTTCTCGCCCTTGACCGCGCGGGTCTTGCCGCGCCGGATGTCGTGGCCGACGACCTGCTGGAGGGCGAGCGCGACGTGCTCGGCGACGTGTCCGAGCCAGGTGCCCTCGTTGAGCCGCTCCACGAAGCCACCCCGACGTCCGCGGGAGCAGGAGTGCTCCCGGAGGCCGGGCAGGGCCTCCAGCAGGTGCTCGGTGAAACCGGGCAGGGTGTTGGTGGGGTACTCCTCGAGCACGCCGAGGTCGACGACGAGATGGATCGCCTTGTCGTAGGACCAGACGTTGGCGCCGCGGTAGACCCGGGTCTCGATGATGGCCAGGTCGGCAGAGGGGCGGCCCCCGGAGGTCACGGCGGTCGCCCGGTCGTTGACGTCGGTCATGGAACGGCTCCTCTTCGTCGGGAGATGCGGCGGCGCAACACGGACGGCGAGACGTCCCCGGCCGCGATGTCTCGGGCCATCTTGCGCAGATCACGGTTGGCTGTGGCCAATTCGTCGGCCTCCGCGGGGTCGGAGACCGGCTTCGCGGCGACGAGCGTCCGGGATCCCAGGTCGAACTCCGCGCCGGCCGGCAGCACGTGCAGCACCACGCCCGAGGCGAGGATCGGCCGCCGCTCCTTCGCCTCGTGGGCGTTGGTGACCATGTGCGCTCCGTCGAAGAGGGTCACCGACCCTCGGCCGATCACCCGGAGGATCTCGGTGTCCTCGGTGCGGGTGATCACGGCTGCGGTGTCCTCGTCGACGCCCATCCCGAGCAGCTGAGGGCTCTGCGAGACGATCATCAACAGCCGCCCGTAGCGGTTGCGCTGGGCGAAGTGCTGGTCGATCACGCAGCTCTCGACGAGGCCGAGCCCGGCCGCTACCTGCGTCATCCGCTGCTTGGGGGTGGACCCGCCCGGGCCGAACGCGACCATGTGCGAGGACTGGATGCTCGCTCCGGCGGAGGTGCCGGCGATGGTCACGCCACGCTCACGGGCAGCCACGATGGCGTCCCCGAACGGCGTTCCGGCGACGACGCTGGACAGCTTGAGCTGGTTGCCGCCGGTCATGAAGATCCCGGTGGCCCGGTCGAGCTCGGCGACCAGTGCCGGGTCGGCGGACTCGCTGCGGCTGTCCGGGCGCACGCCGTACACCTCGCGGGCGCCGAGCCGGGCGAACACCGCGGCGTACACCTCGATGATCTCGGGTCCGAGCGAGGACGCCGTCGGGAGGACAGCGATGCGCGCATCGGCGCCACCGGCCCGCTCGACGAACTCCTTGAGCACGGTGCGCTTGCCGAGCTTGTCCTCGGCGCCTCCGATGACGAACAGGTCTCCGGGGATCTCTTCGCCAGCATGCTGGGCACCGAATGGCATGACAGGAAGCCTAAGGGGTGGGACATTGGCGCTGTGAGCCCGTCTTCTCCCGATTCGGCTTCGGCCGGGTCCACAGCTGGCGGGCGCCTGCTTGTCGTGATGCGCCACGGCAAGGCGGAGTCCTTCGGCGCGGAGGACCACAGTCGTCGGCTCACCGAGCGCGGGGCGCGTGACGCCAAGGCGGGAGGGGAGTGGCTGGCGCGCAGCGACTACGTGCCGACCCACGCGTTCGTCTCCTCGGCCGTCCGCACCCGGGCGACCTGGGCGGCGCTCGTCTCCGGCTGCGCCTCGCCTGCCATCCCCGAGTTCGACGGCTCGCTGTACAGCGCGGACCCGTCGACCGTGATCGACGTCCTCCGTGGTGCGCCCGAGGACGCGGCCGTGGTGGTGTACGTCGGCCACAACCCCACGGCAGCGTCGCTGACCCACGTGCTCGACGACGGGGAGCCCGACCCGACAGCCTTTCGCGCCATCAGCGAGGGGTTTCCCGTCGCTGCGATGGCCGTGCTCGAGGTGCCGGTGCCGTGGTCAGATCTCGACGCCGGCACGGCGCACCTGATCGACTTCCACGTCGGCCAGGCGTGACCCGCGGCTGAGGCAGTCGCCGCGACGGTCAGATGCTCGGCTCGGGGGTGGTGATGCCGTCGTCCGCGTCGGCGGCGACGACCTCCTCGCGGCTGATCCCGAGCAGGTACATCACCGCGTCCATGTAGGGGACGTTCACCGCCGTGTGGGCGGCTTCCTGCACGACGGGCTTGGCGTTGAACGCGATGCCGAGGCCCGCGACGTTGAGCATGTCGAGGTCGTTGGCGCCGTCGCCGATCGCGATCGTGGCGCTGACGGGCAGCCCGCTCTCCTGGGCGAACCGGCGCAGTGCTGCTGCCTTGCCCGCCCGGTCGACGATCTCGCCGAGCACGCGTCCGGTGAGCTTCCCGTCGACGATCTCGAGCTCGTTGGCCGCGGCGAAGTCGATGCCGAGGTCGACGGCCAGGCGGTCGGTCAGCTGGGAGAACCCGCCACTGACGATGGCGAAGCGGTAGCCGAGCCGCTTCAGCGTGCGGACCGTGGTGCGGGCTCCCGGGGCGAGCACCAGGTCGTCGTACACCGTGTCCAGCGCGCTGGCGTCCAGCCCCTCGAGCAGGGCGACGCGCTCGCGCAGGCTGGCGGCGAAGTCGAGCTCACCACGCATCGCCCGCTCGGTGATCCGGGCCACCTCCGGCTCGCAGCCCGCGTGGGCGGCCAGCATCTCGATGACCTCACCCTGGATCAGCGTGGAGTCGACGTCCATCACGATCAGGCGCATCCCGCGCCGGAGCAGGTTGGCCGGCTGTACGGCGATGTCGACGCCCTGGGCCGCCGCCTCGCGAGCCAGGATGTCGCGCAGCTTGTCGGGGTCGGCGCCGGAGACGTGCAGGTCGATCGCGGTGATCGGGTAGCGAGCCATCCGTTCGATCCGGTCGATGTTGGCGCCCGTGTCGGCGATCCGACCGGCGATCGCTGCGACCGCGGCCGACTTGAGCGGCGTACCGAGAACCGTGACGTGGCTGCGCCCCTCGGGTCGGTGCCGGTTGTCGCCCGTGCCCTGGTCGAGCTCGAGCGTCATGCCGAGGTCCACGGCGACCTTCTCCATCGCCCCGCGCAACGGTTTCCAGTCACGCGGGGTGCTGACGAGCAGCCCGAGGATCAGCCGGCGTCGGAGCACGATCTGCTCGATGTCCAGGACCTCGACGCCGAACTGGGCCAGCGTGTCGAAGACCAGCGAGGTCACTCCCGGACGGTCCTTGCCGGTCAGCGTGATCAGCAGGGTCCGGGGCAGGTCGGGGTCGGTCGGGGCCAGCACGGGTCGAGGTTATCCGGACTCAGGCCGTGTGGCCGGAGCAGGCACCCACGAGGGCTCGGCGTGCGGCGCGACCGAGGTCGGCCAGGGCAGCGTGCCGGCGCTCCATCTCGTACGCCGTCACCGCTCCGCCGTCGCCCGACCTGGCGAGGTCGACGATCTCGAGACACAGGGTGGCCCGCTCCACCGTCTCGACGCGGCGGGCGTCCGTGCCCGGTGGCAAGGGCAGCGCCGGCCGGTTGCGCAGGTTCAGCAGCAGGTCGGGGATCTCGGGCTGCCAGGAGGCGACGTCGAGGTCGACGAGGCTCTGGGTGACCTCGATCAGGGTGGTGCGCAGCTCGATCGCGGTCTCGCGCTCGTCCACCCAGGGCACCGGGTTGGCGGGGTAGGCCTGCCACACGACCGTGCGGGCGTCGACCTCGGGGACCAGACCGACCGCGCCCACGACGACCGCCTCGCCGGCCTCGATCGCAGCGAAGTTGAACTCGGGTGGACCTCCGAGGCCGACCGGGTCCCCGGGCGCCGGCAGGGCCAACGAAGCCGGGCCGAGGACCGCGCTGGGCAGCTCGTGCAGGTCGAGCACGGTCTCCGCCTCGACCTGGGCTGACTGGCCGACGGACTGGCGCACGGGCAACCCCACGACCAGGTGCCGGGGGTCACTGCCGCGGACGGCGTCCGCGAGGTCGTCCGGGCCCGCTCGTCCCACCCGGACGGCGTCCAGCCAGGTGGCCAGCAGGGCGGACATCGGCAGGAGCTCACGCCATGCAGCCTAGAAGTCGCCTGGTGGACACGGCCGGGTAGGTTGGCGCACGACAAGCATCTGACCCCGAGCCGCCGCTGAGGTCCCGTTTCGTGAACGCCGTACTCGAGCTCGCCGACGTCACCGTCAAGCGAGGCCAGTCGATCCTGCTCGACGGAGTCGACTGGATGGTCGAGGAGGACGAACGCTGGGTCATCCTCGGACCCAACGGCGCCGGCAAGACCACCTTGATGCAGCTGTGCTCGGCACAGATCCACCCGACCTCCGGCGTGGTCGGGATCCTGGGCGAGGTCGTCGGCACGGTCGACGTCTTCGAGCTGCGGCCGCGCATCGGCTGGACCAGCGCTGCCGTGGCCGAGCGGATCCCGCGTCACGAGATCGTCCGCGACGTGGTGGTCTCGGCGTCGTACGGCGTGGTGGGGCGCTGGCGTGAGCGGTACGACGAGCTCGACCACGACCGCGCCAGGGACCTCCTCGTCGAGGTCGGCGCCGGTGCCCTGCTCGAGCGCACCTTCGGGACCCTGAGCGAGGGGGAGCGCAAGCGGGTGCAGATCGCGCGCGCCCTGATGACCGACCCCGAGCTCCTCATCCTCGACGAGCCGGCCGCCGGGCTCGACCTCGGCGGCAGGGAGGACCTCGTCGCCACGCTGTCGGTGCTGGCGCTGGACGAGTTCTCACCGGCCACGATCCTGGTCTCGCACCACGTCGAGGAGATCCCGCCCGGCTTCACCCACGCCCTGCTGATGAGGCAGGGCCGGGTGGTCGCTGCCGGGCCGATTCCCTACGTCCTCACCGCCGAGCAGCTCTCCGCCACCTTCGGGATGCCGCTCACCCTGCACGAGGAGGACGGCCGCTACTCCGCACGTCGCAAGGCGGGTCGGCGCGCCTGATTCAACGGGCTTTTCGTTGCGAACCGTTGGATAGGGTCTGGCCATGGACTGGCTGAGGGACCACATGTGGGAGGCCTGGCTGGGTCTCGCGGTCCTCTTCGGCGTTCTCGAGCTGATCAGCATGGACCTGTTCCTGGTGATGCTGGCCGGTGGTGCGCTCGTCGGCGCGGTGACCGCGCTGCTCGGCGGTCCGCCCGGCCTGCAGGTCGTCCTGGCCCTCGTCTCGTCCGTCGCCCTGCTCGGCGTGATCCGCCCGCCCGTCGTACGCCGCCTGCACGCGGGCCTGACCTGAAGACCGGCGCCGACGCGCTGATCGGCAAGCGGGCCACGGTGCTGCGCGAGCTCGCCTACGGCACTCCCGGCCGGGTCAAGATCGGTGGCGAGGAGTGGACGGCCGAGCCCTACGACGAGGACGACCGGATCGAGCCCGGTGAACTCGTCGACGTGGTCCAGATCAAGGGCGCGACGGCCTACGTGCTGCGCGTCCACCGGCTCGGGTCCTGATGACCCGGGCGTCATCGGAGAGAGAGAAGGGGGAGCTGAGATGGCTACTGCAGCCTTGATCCTGTTGGCGCTGTTCATCATCTTCGTCGTCCTGGTGCTGGCGAAGACGATCCGGATCATCCCGCAGGCACGGGCCGGCATCGTCGAGCGCTTCGGCAAGTACAAGACGACGCTGCAGCCGGGACTGAACGTGGTCACGCCGTTCGTCGACCGGGTGCGCTACGTCATCGACATGCGTGAGCAGGTGGTCTCCTTCCCACCCCAGCCGGTGATCACCGAGGACAACCTGGTCGTCTCCATCGACACGGTCATCTACTTCCAGGTGACGGACCCGGTCTCAGCGACCTACGAGATCGCCAACTACATCTCCGCCGTCGAGCAGCTCACCATGACCACGCTGCGCAACATCGTCGGTGGCATGACGCTCGAGCAGACGCTGACCTCGCGTGAGGACATCAACCGCGGGCTGTCGGGAGTGCTCGACGAGGCCACTGGCCGCTGGGGCATTCGCGTCGGCCGTGTGGAGATCAAGGGCATCGACCCGCCGCCCTCGATCAAGGACTCGATGGAGAAGCAGATGCGGGCCGACCGTGACAAGCGCGCGGTCATCCTCACCGCCGAGGGCCAGCGTCAGTCGTCGATCCTCACCGCGGAGGGCAACAAGCAGGCAGCGATCCTCTCGGCCGAAGGTGACCGCGAGGCGCTGATCCTGCGTGCGCAGGCCAACCGGGAGGCGGCGATCCTCAAGGCGCAGGGTGAGGGGCAGGCCATCCAGACGGTCTTCCAGGCGATCCACGACGGGCAGCCCGACCAGGCGCTGCTGGCCTACCAGTACCTCCAGATGATGCCGAAGATCGCCGAGGGCTCGGCCAACAAGGTGTGGGTGGTGCCCTCCGAGATCACCAAGGCGCTCGAGGGCCTCGGCTCCGCGGTGCACGAGGTGGCCGGCATCCCGCACAAGGTCGACGGGCCGCTCAAGCGGGTGGAGATCCCCACGCTCGACCCGGACACCGAGCCCGACTCGACCTTGTCGAGCGCCCACGAGGAGGTGCAGAAGGCGATCCAGGCGGCGGAGGATTCCGCACGGTCGGCCGCCGGTCGCCCCGTTGCGCCGCCGCGCTCGCCGGCTTCGCCCGTCGACACCCCGACGACTCCGCCGGGCGCTTCGCCTGCTGCTGACCCGACGGCTCCTTCGGGAGAGGCTCCCGCCGGCCCGTGAGCCCGTGGGAGGTCATCGCCATCCTGCTCGCGGGAGTGGCGGCCGGAACCATCAACACGGTGGTGGGGTCGGGAACGCTGATCACGTTCCCGACCCTGCTGGCGTTCGGGATCCCACCCGTGACCGCCAACGTGTCGAACACCGTCGGGCTCGCGCCGGGCTCGCTGTCGGGGGCGATCGGCTATCGCGCCGAGCTGACCGGCCAGCGTCGTCGCCTGGTGAGGTTGGGGTCGGCCTCGCTCGTCGGCGGGATCGCGGGCGCCCTGCTCCTGCTCGTCCTGCCGTCCTCGGCGTTCGATGCGATCGTGCCGGTCCTGATCGTGCTCGGTTGCGTGCTCGTCGTACTCGGTCCGCGGATCCAGCGCCGGGTCGCCGCGCGCGCCGCGCAGAGCGGGGGACTGCCCGAGCACGGCGTCTGGTGGGTCTGGCCGGCGATCGCGGCTGCCGGGGTGTACGGCGGCTACTTCGGTGCTGCCCAGGGTGTCCTGCTGATGGCGATCCTCGGCATCGGCGTCGCCGACTCGATGCAGCGCCACAACGCGACCAAGAACGTGCTCGCCCTGATCGTCAACGGCATCGCCGCGGTCATCTTCATCTTCGTGGCCGACGTGAACTGGCCGGTCGCCGGCCTGATCGCCCTCGGCTCGGTCATCGGGGGCCAGATCGGCGCCACCGTCGGCCGCCGCCTCCCCGCCAACGTGCTCCGGGCCGTGATCGTGACGGTGGGGGTCGTGGCGGTGGTGGTGTTCCTGTTCCGCCTCTGAACGCGTCCTGCGTCATACGAACGGGTGCCCGGGCGCCGATTCGTTGACGTCCGCGGGACGTCATACGTCGTGGTCGTCGGGACAGCCAGTTCGTATGACGTCGGGCGGCCCGAAGCGTCAGGAGTCCTGCAGCCCTGGACCCCGGAGGCGACGGCACCCGCGACGACGGCCAGCAGGATCCCTGCCTTCTTGGAGGTCGCACCGGTCGAGGCAGCGGCGACCCCGGTGAAGGCGTCACCCGCGTCGATGGCGATGCCGATCTGGATCGAGGCGCACGCGCGCTGCGCCGGAGGAGGCCAGCGTGAGCGCGCCGAGCGCGATCTCCCGCGAGCCGAACATGCGGCTCATGTAGGGAAGCCCCGGGTTGGCCTTGCTGTCGAGCAGGAACAGCTTCGCGGCGAGTCCGGGGGAGACGAAGGAGACGAGCCCGACCGCGATGCGGCCGGCGGCGAGACCGGTGATGGGATCCATGGGGGGAGGCTAGCGGCTGGCGGGCCACTGCCCCCGAAGAACGGTCACTTCCCCACCGTTGCAACGTGGGGGAAGTGACGGTTTCACTGGGTACCTAGTGAAACCGCGGCCCCTCGACGTACGCCGACAACCACCGGCCGACCTCGTCGAAGACCCGGGAGCGCACGGGCTCGGGGGAGAGGGTGACGTCGTGCAGCGCTCCCTCGACCTGGGCGATCGTCACGTGCCGGGAGAGCACGGCGGCCCGCCGGCGCATCCGCTCGACGTCGAGCACGGTGTCGGTCGAGGTCAGGTCGGGATCGGTCTGTGACGTCGGGTGTCCCGACCTCGTCGAGCTCACCATCAGGACGGGCGCGTCGATGTCGAGACCTCTGCGCCAGCCGGGCCTGACCGAGGCGGACGGCGCGGATCCAGCCGGCGTACGCGGGCCAGGACTTCAGCGGCTTCCAGTCGAGGTCGAAGTCCCACTCGCCGAAGTAGTCCGAGTGCAGGCTCTTGGCGTAGGTGCCGTCCACCTCGCGGGGGATCACCCGCATCGGCTGCCTGGCTCCGAGCCGATGGATCACGGGCATGGCCACGAGCCGGGTGAACGCATCACCGTGCATGTCGATCCACGGAGCGTTCAGGAAGACACCGGCAGCGGCGTGGTGGCGGTCGTGCAGCCACAGCGGCACCGTGAGGCCGCCCGTGGAGTGCGCCGAGAACACGACGTGGTCGTGCGTCCGAGAGACCCGCTCGAAGGCCAGGTCGAGCTCCTCGTAGTACTCCCGGAGGTCGCCCGCGTAGTTGGGCGTCTGGTGCGGGCGCAGCGAGCGGCCGTACTTGCGCAGGTCGAGGGCGTAGAAGTCGTAGCCGCGCTCGACCCAGAAGTCAGCCGCCGCGGTCTGGAAGAAGTAGTCCGCGAAGCCGTGCACGTGCAGCACCGCGCGGCCGTTCGGCGTCGCTGCCGGCCGGTGCACGAGCGTCGCGACGACCTCACCCTCGAAGTCGGGGCGCAGCACCAGCGTCTCCGCGGTGTACGGCGCGCCCAGGACATCGGTGGCCGGATGGCCGTCGGGCTCGGTCATGGCGTGGATCCTGCCATGACCGAGCCCGACTGCTTCGCCAGGGTTGTGGACGCAATCAGGCCGTCAGGAGCCTTGTTCAGCGTCCATAACCCCGCGTTACATGCGCTTTCTCAGCTGCTCGCGTGCGTCGCGTCCTCGACCACGGGGGAGGAGGCGTCCTGCTTGGCCTCGCCCGGCTGGGCACCCGGGGCGCCGGCGTCGATGCCCTCGCGCACCAGCTCCTCGATCTTCTTGCCGGTGTCGGCGTCGACGCTCTTCCAGTACTCGAAGGCCCGCTCGAGGACGTCGCCCTCGACCCCGCCGAGGAGGTGCCCGGCGACGGTCTTCACGAAGTTGGCGCGGATCTCGTCGTCCCAGACCTCGCGCACCAGGGTCCCGGCCTGGCCGAAGTCGTCGTCGGCCTCGCGCAGCGTGTAGGCCTGACGCACCATGGCGCCGTCGGTCTCCCACCCGGGGTCGACCTCACCGACGTTGTCGGCGTACCCGCGACCGAACGAGTTCGGTGCGTAGACCGGGTCGTCCGAGCGGTGCTCGTAGGCCATCGGGCCGTCCTGGGTGTAGGTGTTGATCTCCACCTTGGGACGGTTGACCGGGAGCTGCAGGTAGTTCGGCCCGATCCGGTGACGGTGCGTGTCGGCGTAGGCGAACGCCCGGCCGAGCAGCATCTTGTCGGGGCTGAAGCCGATGCCCGGCACGACCGCGCTGGGCTCGAAGGCAGCCTGCTCGATCTGCGCGAAGAAGTTCTCCGGGTTGCGGTTCAGCGTCATCGTGCCGACCTTGATCAGCGGGTAGTCCTTGTGCGACCAGATCTTGGTCAGGTCGAACGGGTTGTAGCGGTAGGTCTTGGCCTCCTCGTAGGGCATCACCTGGACCGACAGCGTCCAGCTCGGGAAGTCGCCCTTGGCGATCGACTCGGACAGGTCGCGACGGTGGAAGTCCGCGTCCTCACCGGCGATGCGGGTGGCCTCGTCGTCGCTGAGGCCCTCGACGCCCTGGTCGCTGTGGAAGTGGTACTTGACCCAGTGCTTCTCGCCGGCCTCGTTGACCCAGAGGTAGGTGTGCGAGCCGTAGCCGTTCATGTGGCGGTAGGTCTTCGGGATGCCGCGGTCGCCCATCAGGTAGGTCACCTGGTGCGCCGACTCCGGGTTGAGGCTCCAGAAGTCCCACTGCATGTTGTTGTCGCGCAGGCCGTTGCCGCCGCGGCGCTTCTGCGAGCGGATGAAGTGGGGGAACTTCATCGTGTCGCGGATGAAGAACACCGGGGTGTTGTTGCCGACGAGGTCGTAGTTGCCCTCGGTCGTGTAGAACTTCAGCGAGAAACCGCGCGGGTCGCGCCAGGTGTCGGGGGAGCCCTGCTCGCCGGCCACGGTGGAGAACCGCGCGAGCATCTCGGTCTTGACGCCCGGCTGGAACAGCGCGGCCTTGGTGTACGCCGACACGTCCTCGGTGGTCTCGAACTCACCGAACGCCCCGGACCCCTTGGCGTGCACGTTGCGCTCAGGGACCCGCTCACGGTTGAAGTGCGCCATCTGGTTCAGGAAGTGCACGTCGTGGAGCAGGATCGGGCCGTCGGGGCCGATCGTCAGGGAGTTGCGGTCGCTGGGTGCGGGGGCACCCGTGTCCGTCGTGGACCCGAGGTCGGCCTCGGTCGACGGAGCGGTGGCGATCGACGTGTCGCTCGGCTTGGGAAGTTCAGGCATTGCTCACTCCTTGTGGGTTGGCTGCAGGTGCGTTGGCGAGGCACGTAGGACACGTACCCCAATAGGTCACTTCTGCTTCGTCGATGACGAAGCCGTGCGTGGTGGAGGCGTCCAGGCAGGGGGTCTCGCCGGTCGCGCAGTCCACGTCGTTCACGGTGCCGCACGTGCGGCACACGACGTGGTGGTGGTTGTCGCCGGATCGCAGCTCGTAGCGCGCGACCGAGCCGGTGGGCTGGATCCGGCGAGCGACGCCACGCTCGGCGAGGACGTTCAGCACGTCGTAGACGGCCTGCGTGGAGACGCTGCCCAGCTCCCGGCGTACGGCGGCCAGGACGGTGTCGGCGCCCGCGTGGGGATGGGCGGCCAACGCGGTCAGCACGGCCGTCCGGGGCCGAGTCACGCGCAGCCCGGCTGCGCGCAGGATCTCCTCGGCGGAGGGTGCAGCGGTCGGCGAAGTCATTGCTTCGACACAACCACGCAATCTGGAATGAGTCAAGAACAGGTCGGGCTCGAGGCGAACGCAGTCCGCTGGGTGGGCCCACGAAACACCGCGACCACGACCTGTCAGCACAATGGTGCGGTGACCTCTCTGCCGCACCCCCCGGGCGACTACCCCACCTATCCCGTCGGCCTCCGACTGGCAGGGCGCCGGGTCGTGGTGGTGGGAGGCGGCAACGTGGCCCAGCGCCGGGTGCCCACCCTGATCGCCGCCGGCGCCGAGGTGTACGTCGTCTCGCCGGTCGTCACTCCCGCGATCGAGGGCCTCGTGGGCTCGCGGGAAGTGGTCTGGCACGAGCGAGGCTTCGAGGACTCGGATCTCGACGGCGCCTGGTACGTGATGGCGGCGACCGACGACGAGGCGGTCAACGAACGAGTGAGCGTGCTGGCCGACGAGCACCGGATCTTCTGCGTGCGAGCGGACAACGCCGACGCCGCCACCGCCTTCACCCCGGCGACCGGCACCCACGCCGGCGACACCGTGGCGGTCATGGGCGGCACCGCGGCAGACCGTGACCCACGGCGCCACGCGCGTCTGCGGGACGAGATCGTCACCGCCCTGCGCCAAGGCACCCTCTCGCCCGTCGAGCAACGCCACCCGGGACCTGGCGTCGTCCTGGTCGGGGGTGGCCCGGGCGACCCCGAGCTGATCTCGATCGCCGGCCGCAAGGCGTTGATGGAGGCCGACCTGGTGGTGGCCGACCGGCTCGCTCCCCGGGAGCTGCTGGCCGAGCTGCCGGCCGACACCGAGATCGTCGACGTCGCCAAGCTGCCGCGCGGCCGTTCGGCGCAGCAGGAGCAGATCAACACCCTCCTCGTCGAGGCTGCCCTCGCGGGACGTCGTGTGGCCCGGTTCAAGGGCGGGGACAATTTCTTGTTCGGGCGCGGCTTCGAGGAAGTCCTCGCCTGCCGTGAGGCAGGCGTGCCCGTCACGGTGATCCCGGGCATCAGCAGCCCGCTGGCCGTCCCGGCGGTGGCCGGGATCCCGGTCACGCACCGGGGCGTCACCCACGAGCTCACCATCGTCTCCGGCCACCTGCCGCCCGGACACCCGGAGTCGCTCGTCCAGTGGGGGGCGCTGGCCAGCCTGCAGGGCACGATCGTGCTGATGATGGCCGTCGAGAACGCCCCGCTGATCGCCGAGGTGCTGGTGCGTGGCGGACGTGACGTGGCCACGCCGGTCGGGATCGTGTGTGACGGCACCATGCCCACCCAGCGCACCGTGCTGACCACCCTCGGTGAGGTGGCCGAGGCACTGGTCACCGAGCAGGTGCAACCTCCGGCGATCATCGTGGTCGGCGAGGTGGTGCGGCTGGCCCACCCCGAGCACTACGGGCCCGCGGCCGCCCAGGGCGGCTGAGCGTGGCGACGTTCGTCGAGATCGACGATCCCGACGACCCCAGGCTCGCCGACTACCGCGACCTCCGGGACGTCCAGCTGCGCAAGTCGCTCGAGGCCGAGCACGGCCTCTTCATCGCCGAGGGCGAGAAGGTCGTACGCCGGGCGGCCGAGGCGGCCTACCCGGTCCGCTCCTTCCTGATGGCCCCACGCTGGCTGGACGGCCTCGCCGACGTGCTCGGGGCCTCCGACGCCCCGTGCTTCGTGGTCTCGGAACCACTCGCCGAGCAGGTCACCGGGTTCCACGTGCATCGCGGGGCACTGGCGTCCCTGGTCCGCACGCCGCTGCCCTCGGTCGACGAGGTCCTCGAGCAGGCGCGCACCGTGGTGGTGTGCGAGGACCTGGTCGACCACACCAACGTCGGAGCGATCTTCCGGTCCGCCGCGGCGCTCGGCGTGGACGCCGTACTCCTCGCCCCACGCTGCGCCGACCCGCTCTACCGCCGCTCGATCAAGGTCGCCATGGGCGCGGTCTTCGCCGTGCCCTGGACCCGCCTGCCCGACTGGTACGACGCCCTGCCGATGCTGGCCCAGCGAGGATTCACGACCGTCGCGCTGACCCTGACCGAAGGAGCAGTCGCGCTCGAGGAGGCCGTGCACGGCCGGGACAAGGTGGCCCTGGTCCTGGGGTCCGAGGGGCACGGCCTCTCGGCGCGCTGGCAGCAGACCGCCGACGTGAGGGCCGTCATCCCGATGCGGGCGGGGGTCGACTCACTCAACGTCGCCGCCGCCTCGGCGGTGGCCTGCTACGTGGTTGCTGCTCGGGAAACAGGTCCCCCCACCCCGAAATCACCCTAAGGTTGCCGGGTGGGTGTGCAGGGTGGCCGAGACTACGGCCGGTTCGATCAGCTGGTGGCGCAGGTTGCGGACTACGCCATCATCGCTCTGGACCCGCAAGGGACGATCGAGTCCTGGAACCTGGGCGCCGAGCGCGCGAAGGGCTACACCGCGGACGAGGCCATCGGCCGGAGCTTCGCGATGTTCTACACCGAGGCCGACCGGCGGGCCGGGCTGCCGCTCGAGCTGCTCCTGAAGGCGCGGGAGGACGGCCGGGTGGAGCACACCGGCTGGCGGGTGCGCAAGGACGGCACCCGGTTCTGGGGCGACGTCGTGATCACCGCCATCCACGACGAAGGCGGGCACCTCACCGGCTACACGAAGGTGACCCGTGACCTCACCGAGGAGCACGCGCTCGAGCTGGCGCTGCGCGCGAGCGAGGAGCGGTTCCGGCTCCTCGTCGGTCAGGTCTCCGACTACGCGATCATCGCGCTGGACCCGCAGGGCGCCATCGAGACCTGGAACCTCGGCGCCGAGCGGGTCAAGCAGTACACCGCGGAGGAGGCGATCGGTCGCAGCTTCGCGATGTTCTACACCGAGGAGGACCGCCGCACCGGGCTGCCGATGCAAGCTGCTCAACGCGGCGCGCGAGAACGGTCGGGTCGAGCACACCGGCTGGCGGCTCCGCAAGGACGGCACCCGGTTCTGGGGCGACGTCGTCATCACCGCCCTGCACGACACCGAGGGCAACCTGACCGGCTTCGCCAAGGTGACTCGCGACCTCACCGAGCAGCACGCCCTCGAGGAGAAGCTGCGCGCCAGCGAGGAGCGGCTCCGCCTCCTGGTGGGTCAGGTGGCCGACTACGCGATCGTCGGCCTCGATCCTCAGGGCGCCATCGAGACCTGGAACCTCGGCGCCGAGCGGGTCAAGGGCTACACCGCGGAGGAGGCCATCGGTCGGAGCTTCGCGATGTTCTACACCGAGGCAGACCGGCGCGCGGGCCTGCCGTTCGAGCTGCTCACGCAGGCCCGCGAGACCGGCCGCGTCGAGCACACCGGCTGGCGGGTGCGCAAGGACGGGTCGCGCTTCTGGGGCGATGTCGTGATCACCGCGCTCCACGACGAGGCCGGCAACCTGACCGGCTACGCGAAGGTCACCCGCGACCGCACGGACATGAAGGCGATCGAGGACGCCCAGGACGCCTTCTACGCCGCCTTCAACCACGACTTCAGGACCCCGGTGACCGCCTTGAAGGGGTTCGTCGACACGCTCCGGGACGCCGATCCCGAGGACCGGGACATGCTGATCGACCGGGTGGAGTCCAGTGCCGACCGCTTGCTGGGCATGGTCGAGGGCCTCATCCAGTTCGCCAGCCAGCGCGTCGGCAGGGCGGCGATCCCCCTCGCGGACATCGACCTGGCCCAGGTCACGCGCAGCGCGGTCCGTGACCTGGCCCCGGCCCTGGAGACCAGACCGGGTGAAGATCGGGGACGACGTCGCCCTCGCCGCGGCCAACGGCGTGGCCATGCACCGGGTGATCACCAACCTCGTGGTCAACGCCTTGAAGTACTCATCGCCCGACACCCCCGTCGAGGTGACCTTCAGCCGGTCGGCGCCGGGCCTGACCAGCATCTCGATCGCCGATCGCGGCCGCGGCATCCATCCCGACGACCTCGACACGATCTTCGACAGGTTCGCCCGCGGGAGGCTCGCCGAGAAGGACGGCGGAACCGGCCTCGGGCTCACCAGCGCGCGAGACCTCGTCGCCCAGCAGAACGGCACGCTGTCGATCCAGAGCGAGGTCGGCGTGGGCACCACCGTGACGATCGAGCTTCCCTCCAGCTCGGCCTCCAGGCCGTCGGCGCCGACTCAGCGGTCGTCGTCGGACGAGGCCCCCGAGGTCAACGGGGCTCCCGAGGTCGAGTCGACCGGCCACTGCTCCGGGTAGTCCTCCGCGGCGGCCTCCATCTGCTTGCGAAGCTTCTTGCGGGCCCGGTTGTTCAGGCGGTCGCCGAAGACCGTGCCCAGCGTGTGGTCGGTCTCGTGCTGCAGGCACCGCGCGAGCAGTCCGTCTCCCTCGTAGGCGACGTCCTGTCCGTCGAGGCCCTGCCCGACGACGCGGGCCAGGTCAGGACGGGCGCAGTCGACGAAGGCACCCGGGTAGGACAGGCAGCCTTCCTCGCTCTCGTCGAGCCGTCGGGCACGCCCCTCGGGCAGGTCGACGACCGGGTTGCAGACCACGCCACGTCGCATCGTCCCCGCCTCGTCGGGACAGTCGAAGACGAACACGGCCAGGTCGACGCCGATCTGGCACGCGGCCAGGCCGACACCCTCCGCGGCGTACATCGTGGCGAACATGTCGGCCACGAGCGTGCGCAGCTCCTCGTCGTACGCCGTGACCGGGCGCGCCGGGCGATGCATCACGTCGGTGCCCCAGCGCGTGACGGGGTGCACGCTGCCTCCGGGCGGCACCACCGTGGCGGGTGAGGTCGAGGTGGCGGGAGTGGCGAGGTGGTCGGGTTCGGCCATGGGCGAATCCTATGCGCCAGCGGTGCGTGACCCGTGACACGTACGCCGGGTGTGGCGCCGCGTGTAACTCACAGTTACATTTCTGTGCATGGCCTCCAACAGCGAGAAGAACGCGACCCAGAAGCTGCCCCAGAAGCTGCCGTGGAGCCTGCTCCGCGCAGGCGGGCGCTTCGGGCTCTCCGACGACGAGACCCGCGACCCGATCGGCCTGGCCGTGCTGGCCCTGAACAAGATCGCCTCCAGCGACCTGCTCGACAGCCTCGGCCTCCGCAAGGCGAGCGAGAGCGCCGTCTACCGCGTGACCGGCGCGGGGTTCCGCACCGCCGGGACCGTGGGCCGCACGTTCGCCCGTGCGGGGAAGCGGGCGCAGGGCAACCGTGTCCCCACCGCCAAGAACACCGGGCTGTTCGACCTCGAGCCCGGTGAGGACGAGCAGATGCTGGCCGACGTGGTCGGTGAGTTCGCCGACGAGGTGGTGCGCCCGGCTGCGGCCTCCGCCAACGAGGAGTGCGCGGCCCCCGAGGACCTGCTGAAGGCGACCCTCGAGATCGGCCTGCCCATCCTCGGCGTGCCCGAGGAGCTCGGCGGGATCGCGACCGAGCGCTCCGCCATGGCCGGAACGCTCGTGCACGAGGCCCTCGCCAAGGGCGACCTCGGCCTCGCGGTCGCGGCCCTCGCGCCCGGGGCGGTCGCCACGGCGATCTCGCTCTACGGCACCGACGAGCAGCAGTCGACCTACCTGCCTGCGTTCACCGGCGACGAGGTCCCCGCTGCGGCACTGGCCCTGGCGGAGCCCACCGCGCTGTACGACCCTGCTGCGCCGTCCACCACGGCCACGGCGAAGGGCGACGGCTACGTCCTGAACGGCGTGAAGTCCGCCGTCGTGCGCGGCTCGGAGGCCGAGCTGTTCATCGTCGGCGCCGAGCTCGACGGCACGGCGCAGCTCTTCCTGGTCGAGTCGAAGACCGCGGGCGTGACCATCGAGTCCGACCCGTCGATGGGCGTGCGGGCCGCGAGCCTGTCCAGGCTGGTGCTCAAGGACGTCGAGGTCGAGAAGATCGCCCTGCTCGGCGACGCCGACGACCACCGCGAGTGCGTCCGGCTCTCGCGCCTGGCCTGGTGCGCCCTGGCGGTCGGGACCGCGCAGGCGGTGCTCGACTACGTCACCCCCTACGTGAAGGAGCGGGAGGCGTTCGGCGAGCCGATCGCCCACCGCCAGTCGGTGGCCTTCATGGTCGCCAACATCGCGATCGAGCTGCAGGGCATGCGCCTGGTGACCTACCGCGCCGCGAGCCGGGTGGCCCAGGGCAAGTCGGCCGAGCGCGAGATCGCGCTGGCCCGCCGCCTCTGCGCCGAGCGTGGCATGCAGATCGGCCTGGACGGCGTACAGCTGCTGGGTGGGCACGGCTTCGTCAAGGAGCACCCCGTGGAGCGGTGGTACCGCGACCTGCGGGCGATCGGCCTGATGGAAGGAGCGGTCTTGGTCTAGTGGTTTCGAGACGCCTCGTTGACGCTCGCTCCTCAACCACCCGATCAAGGAGAAACCCCATGATCAATCTCGAAACCCCCAAGAAGGTCCGCCCGCTCATCGACCAGGCGCACCAGGTCGCCATGAACATGCTGCGACCGATCTCCCGCAAGTACGACGAGGCGGAGCACGAGTATCCCAAGGAGCTCGACATGCTCGCCGCGATGATCGACGGCATCTCCGAGTCGGGCGCTTCCGGTGGCGCCGGCGCGGCGGGTGTTCGCCGCGATGAGAAGCCCGAATCGAAGACTGGCAACAAGAACGGCGCCAACCTCGCGTCGGTGCTCTCCATCATGGAGATGTGCTGGGGCGACGTCGGCCTGCTGCTCTCGATGCCGCGCCAGGGTCTCGGCAACTCCGCGATCGCCTCCGTCGCCAACGACGAGCAGCTCGAGCGCTTCGCCGGCACCTGGGCGGCGATGGCGATCACCGAGCCCGGCACCGGTTCGGACTCCGCGAGCATCCAGACGACCGCGCGCAAGGACGGCGACGAGTACGTCATCAACGGCGAGAAGATCTACGTCACCTCGGGGGAGCGCGCCGACAGCGTGGTCGTCTGGGCGACCCTCGACAAGAGCCTGGGTCGCGCGGCGATCAAGTCGTTCGTGGTGCGCAAGGACAACCCCGGCATGAAGGTGGAGCGGCTCGAGCACAAGCTCGGCATCCGCGCCTCCGACACCGCGGTGATCATCTTCACCGACTGCCGCGTCCCGGCCGAGGACATGCTCGGCTCCGCCGAGGTCGACCCCAAGCAGGGCTTCGCCGGCGCCATGGCGACCTTCGACAACACCCGTCCGCTGGTCGCGTCGATGGCCGTCGGCTGCGCCCGCGCGTCGCTCGACCTGACCCGGGAGATCCTGACCGAGGCGGGCGTGGAGATCGACTACGACAAGCCGGCCCTGAACCAGTCGGCGGCGGCGGCGACCTTCCTCCAGCTCGAGGCGGACTGGGAGGCGGCGTACCTGCTCACCCTGCAGTCCGCGTGGATGGCCGACAACCGCAAGCCCAACTCGATGGAGGCCTCGATGGCGAAGGCCAAGGCCGGCCGCGTGGGCTCCGACGTGACCCTGCGCTGCGTCGAGCTGGCCGGCACCTTCGGCTACTCCGAGGTCGAGCTCCTCGAGAAGTGGGGCCGCGACTCCAAGATCCTCGACATCTTCGAGGGCACCCAGCAGATCCAGCAGCTGATCGTCGCCCGGCGCCTGTTGGGGCTCACCTCCACCCAGCTGAAGTAGGGGCTGCCGGAGTACCCGGTTAACCGGGTACTCATGGTCTCTTCGGCCGTTGCAACAGCCGAAGAGACCATGGACAGCCCGTCCACCCGCTCCGTTTCGGGGCACTGTGCGTCCATGAAGCTCTACGCCGACACGTCCGTACGACGCACGCTCCAGATCGCGGGGGACCTCACCCTGGTGCTCTGGGTGTGGTTCTGGATCACCATCGCGAGCCAGGTCCACGACGCGACGCTGAGCCTGGCCACGCCGGGCCGCAAGATCGACAGCTCGGCGACCGATCTCGCCGAGCGGCTGCGCGACGCGGGCAGGACGGTGTCGAAGGTGCCGTTGGTGGGGGACAACGTGCGCGGGCCGTTCGACGGTGCGGGCAGGGCCGCGAGCGGCCTGGCCGACGCCGGCCAGCAGCAGGTCGCGGCCGTGGGCACGCTCGCCAACTGGCTGGGTCTCGCCGTCGCGCTCATCCCGATCCTGCTCTTCGTGCTGTTCTACCTGCCCCAGCGGATCCGGTTCGTACGTCGGGCGACCGCGGGCCAGCGCTACCTCGACGCCGGCGCCGACCTCGACCTGTTCGCGCTGCGAGCGATGGCACACCAGCCGCTGCACGTGCTGGCCCGCATCGACGCGGACCCCGCGGGCGCCTGGCGTCGGGGTGAGGCCGCCGTGATCGACGAGCTCGCCAGGCTCGAGCTGCGCGCGGTCGGGCTCCGGCCTCCGGCGGGCCTGACCTCGCGGCAGGCGTGAGCCCGGTCAGCCGAACTCGAGCCGCTCGGGATCAGCCGCCGCCTGCTCCTCACGGCGCGACCAGGGCGTGATCGGTCGCGGCACGGAGGTCCCGTCGACGACCAGGTCCGTGCGCTCCGACCAGAAGCAGACATGGTCGCGAACGCGCAGCGCGTCGTCGAGCGGGTCGGGGTAGTGCCAGGCGATGTCACGACCGGCCTCGTGGGCGTCGCTCGTCGAGAGATAGGAGCCCACACCCTTGTAGGCACACGCCGACGTGGTCGTCGACGGGACCAGCAGGTCCATCCGCACGTCCTCGGGCGGGATGTAGTAGCGCACCGGGAGATGGGTCTCGAGCAGCATCAACGCCCGGTCGGTCTGCGCGAGCACCGTGCCCGACAGGCTCACCTCCAGGCGCCGCGAGCTGGCCAGCACGTCGATGCGCTTGAACGGGTCGTGCGGGTGCCCGACCAGCACCTCGTCCTCCGCCCGCCACTCGTCGAACGCCTCGAAGTCCAGGACGACGATGCCTGCGAGGTCAGGGTCCTGCGCCAGGAAGCCGCACTCCGGGAGCCGACGGGCACCGACGTGCAGGTCCAGGACCGTGCCGGGGACCGTGTGCAGCCAGAAGTCCATCGGGCCCAGCATCGGGGGCACGCTCGTCAGGTCCTGGGGCTCCGGCTGCGGGTCGGTGGGCGTCGCCGCTGCGACGAGGTCGTCCATCGGCACGGCGTACACCGGGATCAGGCGCCGCGGCTCCCACACGAGCAGCGCCTGCCGTGAGTCGAGGGCCGGTTCGCCGTCCACGAACGCACGGATCCGCGCCGGTGTCGGCTCGAAGCGGAGCTCGGAGAGTGCCGCTCCCAGGTGGTGTCTCATCCGCAGGGCCACGACTCCCATCCAAGACCTGACCGCACGATTCCGCCACCAGTGGCAGGGTGTGCCGCGTGAACAAGTCGCAGCGGACCGACCTGATCGTGGACGTCTTCCACGACGCCTTCGAGCCCTTGATGCGTGCCGATCCGAAGGCCTTCCGGGCCAAGTACCGCAAGATGGCGGCCGATCCGCATGCGTTCTACCGGGGTGCGGCCTGCCTCTACTACGCCGACGTCACGGCGAAGAAGGACCCCTGGGTCGACGCGCGCAGCGGCGCGATCTGGATCCACGGAGACCTGCACGTCGAGAACTTCGGGACCTACCTCAGCTCCGACGGCCGCCTGGTCTTCGACATCAACGACTTCGACGAGGCCTACATCGGGCACTTCACCTGGGACCTGCAGCGGTTCGCAGCGAGCCTGGCGCTCCTGGGCTGGCAGAAGGCCCTGCCGCAGGAGGAGATCGACCGGTTGATCCGGCGCTACGTCAGGGCCTACCTCAAGCAGGTCGACCACTACGTGGCCTCGGCCGACGACGAGGACTTCGCGCTCCACCTCGGCAACACCGAGGGCCCGGTCCTCGAGGCGCTCGTCAGCGCGCGCATGGTGAAACGGGCCGAGCTCCTCGACGACCTGACCCACGTCGAGGAGGGCGTGCGCGTCTTCACCGACGGCGCGACGATCCGGCAGCTCCCGGCGCGTGAGCGCAGCAAGGTCGAACGAGCCTTCGCGGCCTACCTCGACACCATCCCGGAGACCAAGCGGTTCGACCGGGACCTCTTCTACGACCTGCGCGACGTCGTGGGAAAGTCCGGGTTCGGCATCGGCAGCGCGGGGCTCCCGGCGTACAACCTGCTCGTGGAGGGCTACAGCGAGGCCCTGGACAACGACGTCGTGCTCTCCATGAAGATGGCCAACGTGCCGGCGCTGAGCCGGTTCGTCGACACGTCTGCTGTCGACGACTACTTCGACCACGAAGGACACCGCACCGTGGTGAGCCAGCGTGCGCTCCAGGTGCACACCGACCCGCTCCTCGGGTACGCCGAGATCGACGGCGTCGGCTACGTGGTCTCCGAGGTGTCTCCCTACGAGGTGGACCTGGACTGGGAAAACATCACCGAGCCCGAGGACATGGCCGCCGTGGTCGACCTGCTCGGTCGCGCGACGGCGAAGGTCCACTGCGCCTCGGACGAGGACAGCGACCAGGACCTCGTCAACTTCCAGGTGGAGACGGCGATCGCGGACAGCCTGGCCGGCCGCCGTCGGGCGTTCGCGGACCACATCGCTGCTTTCGGGGTCCGGTACGCCGAGACGGTACGCCGCGACCACGCCCTGTTCGTCGATGCCTTCCGAGCGGGCCGGATCGGCGTGGCCGCCACCTAGGAAGATGACGGCCACCGTCGGGACCGGGTCGCAGCACGACCGTGCCCGGGTTGGCGTTCACGCAGCCAGGCATCCCGGGAGAGGTCTGGCCGGAATCAGGGGCTTGCGGGTAGCCTTCGCGCCGCCTCCGGGCTCGGCGACGATGAAGTCCGGTGCACCCCAGCCGTGGGCGACGAAGGCTGTCGCCACGGCGGCCTGCACGGCCCTGATCCGCTCGACGGGGACCAGCGCGATCGCCGAGCCACCGAAACCACCGCCCGTCATCCGGGCGCCGGAACGCGCCTGCCTGGCGGGCGACCTCGACGGTGACGTCGAGCTCCTCGCAGGAGACCTCGTAGTCGTCGCGGAGCGAGGCGTGCGAGGCGTCGAGCAGTGGTCCCAGCGCAGCCCAGTCGTCCCGTCGCAGGGCGTCGACGAAGGCGTCCACGCGTGCCACCTCGGTCACGACGTGCCGTGCCCGTCGGAACAGCGGCTCCGGCAGGCCGTCGAGGTCGGTGGCCTCCGCGATGTGGTCGAGCCGGAGGAGTCGAGCAGCCTCCCACGCCTGGTCCTTGCGGGACCCGTAGCCGCCGTCGGTGAGCTCGTGGCTGACCCGCGTGTCGATGACGAGCACGGCGAGCCCGTGGGCGGCCGGGTCGAAGGGCACCTGGCTCATCGAGCCGTCGGCGAAGTCCAGCAACAGTGCCTGACCGGCTCGTGCGTGGATCGCGATCGCCTGGTCGAGCCCCCCGGTCGGCGCGCCGACGTACTTCTGCTCGGCCAGGACACAGGCGGCGGCGAGCTCCTCGTCGGAGCGTCCGAGGTCCAGCATCTCGTCGAGGGCGACCGCGACGCTGCACTCCAGGGCTGCCGAGCTCGAGAGCCCGGCGCCGATCGGCACGTCGCTCGAGATCTCGATCGCCATGCCCTGGGTGACGTCCAGCGCGCGCAGCACCCCGACGACGTACAGGGCCCACGGGTCGACAGCGTCGAGCTCGTCGACGGAACCTTCCCAGGTCCGGTCCCCGCTGGTGATCCGGACGAGGCCGTCGTCACGCGGGGTGAGCGTCGCGGTGGTCGACTGTGTCAGGGCCATCGGCAGGCAACGCCCGCCGTTGTAGTCGACGTGCTCGCCGATCAGGTTCACGCGGCCGGGCGCGATCCCGACGACCACACCGGAGCCATCGCCGGGGCGAGTAGATTCGTCTGCTGTGCGATTCCTCTCCGACACCCCGCCAGCGTATGACCTGACCTACGACGACGTGTTCATGGTGCCGCGACGCTCGGGCGTCACCTCGCGCTACGACGTCGACCTGTCCCAGGACTCCACCTCTGGCGACGGCACCGGGACGACGATCCCGTTGGTCGTCGCCAACATGACCGCGGTCTCGGGCCGCCGGATGGCCGAGACCATGGCCCGTCGAGGTGGGCTCAGCGTGATCCCGCAGGACATCCCGATGGACATCGTGGAGGAGGTCGTCGGCTGGGTGAAGAAGCGCCACCCGGTCTTCGAGACACCGATCACGCTCAGCCCCACGGACACGGTCAGCGACGCACTCGCCCTGCTGCCCAAGCGGTCGCACCGGGCAGCGGTCGTCCTCGACGAGGGTCGGCCGGTGGGCATCATCACCGAGGCGGACTGCTCGAGCGTCGACCGGTTCACCCAGGTCGGTGACGTGATGACGACCGACCTGGTGACGCTCAAGCACACGATGGAGGCCCGCGAGGCGTTCGACGTGCTGTCCTCGACGCGTCACCGACTGGCCCCGGCCGTGGACGACGACGGTGCCCTCGTCGGGATTCTCACCCGCACGGGCGCCCTCCGCTCGACCATCTACCAGCCGGCCCTCGACAGTCTCGGACGGTTGCGGATCGCCGCTGCGATCGGAGTCAACGGCGACGTGGCCGGCAAGACGAAGCGGCTGCTCAGGATGGGGGTCGACTGCCTGGTCATCGACACCGCCCACGGCCACCAGGAGCGGATGATCGAGGCGCTCGCCGCCGTACGCTCCGTCGACCCCGGTGTCCCGGTCGTGGCCGGCAACGTGGTGTCCGCGGACGGTGTGTTCGACCTGCTGGAAGCCGGTGCCGACATCGTCAAGGTCGGCGTCGGTCCCGGCGCCATGTGCACGACCCGGATGATGACCGGGGTCGGCCGGCCGCAGTTCAGCGCCGTGGTCGAGTGCGCGGAGGCTGCGCGCCGTCACGGGAAGCACGTCTGGGCCGACGGGGGAGTACGTCACCCGCGGGACGTCGCCCTGGCCCTCGCGGCCGGCGCCTCCCAGGTGATGGTCGGCTCGTGGTTCGCGGGCACCCACGAGTCACCCGGGGACCTGCACGTCGGCGCCGACGGCAGGCCCTACAAGGAGAGCTTCGGGATGGCCTCGGCTCGTGCGGTCGCCAACCGCACGTCCAGCGACACCGCCTTCGACCGGGCCCGCAAGGGGCTCTACGAGGAGGGCATCTCCTCCTCGCGGATGTTCCTGGACCCGGCGCGGCCGGGCGTCGAGGACCTGATCGACGAGATCTGCTCGGGCGTCCGGTCCGCCTGCACGTACGCCGGAGCGCACGACCTGCCGGAGTTCGCCGACCGGGCCGTCGTCGGCATCCAGTCCGCTGCCGGCTTCGCCGAGGGCCGGCCGCTCCCGGGCGGCTGGTGACGGCCGCGCTGGCGACGGTGGTCTAGCCCACTTCTTGACGGGTCTGTCCGGCATGTGGATCTGGATGCGGTCGTTTTGCCGCGTTCGGCAGCCGTTCTGACTGATAGTTGACCGGTGCAACGTCAGTTCTCGGGTTCCTCCCTGTCCCGCCGCGCTCGGGTCGTCCTCCTGGCCACGGCCATCGCGGCCGTCGTCGCTGGTGCCGTCGTCCTGCCCAGCACCGGTGCTTCGGGCGTGGACGGCACCGTCTCGGCCGAGACCGTCGCGACGCCGACGCACACCAACATCCTCCTCGGCCCCGGCTGCCCCGGGCCAGCCCGGGACCGACCAGGCCCCCAGCGACACCACCACCGTGCCGTCGGACCCGGTGACGCCGAGCAAGCCAGCGACCCCGCTGCGCTCGTAGGCACGCGCGGCCGTGCCCTCCGACGACGACGCACCGGTCGGTCCGCTCAAGCTGATGATCGCCGGCGACTCGATCAGCCACGAGTTCGCAGGGGACTACACGTGGCGCTGGCGCCTCTGGAACGAGTTCAAGCGCCAGAACACTGCTGTGCAGTTTGTCGGGCCCCGGACGGGGGTGACTGGAGCGATCCCGCTGCCGCTCGTTCCGTGGGTGGGAGACCACCACAACGCGCTCGGCGGCACGAGGCTGTCCTACGAGGTGCCCAACATCCAGTCGCAGGTCCAGAAGTACCAGCCCGACGTGATGCTTCTGATGACCGGTTTCAACGACCTGAACCACGGCTCCCGTATGCCGACCGTCGTCGCCAACATGGAGACGTTCCTGAACAACGTCTGGGCTGGGAAGCCGGACACGCGTGTCGTGCTGCACCGCATCCTCGACACGGTCGTCTACCCGACCACCAAGCCCAGGACAATCGACATCAAGGGCACGAACGCGGGATACGTCGCGCTGGTGAACAAGTTCCAGAGCGAGGGTCGGCCGATCACCTTGGCTTCCGCTGCGGCGACGTGGGTCCCGCGGAGGCACACGGTCGACGGCGTACACCCGACCCCGACGGGGGAGACGGTCATCGCACAGCACTATGCCTCCACACTGCACGCCCTCGGTCTGCTGCCGAGGACGACGTCGTTGGCACGCAGCTACGTGCCATGGGTAGCCAATCCGCGGGCGAAGGTGACGCAGCGCGCGGGTCGGGTGATGCGCTTCACGTGGGAGTACTACCGAGTCCGGTTGACGATGTACCAGGGCATGCTGCGGATCACCGGCGGCAAGCTCAGGAAGCCCGTGATCGTGCGCGGCCGCACGTTCACCAGCACGCGCGACGTGCACCTGGCCAAGGGACGCTACGCCGTTCAGCTCGCGCCGATCCGTAAGTGGCTCACCGGCTACTGGGGACCCAAGGTCGCCTTCTCAGTCAGGTGATCCGCGTGGCGCCCCCGATTACTCGAAGCAGCCTCGACCTTGCTAGTGTGACGTCGCTCGTCCGGGTGGCGGAATAGGCAGACGCGCTAGCTTGAGGTGCTAGTCCCCGTATTAGGGGGTGGGGGTTCAAGTCCCCCCTCGGACACGCACTAGATCCCCACGTTCCTGCAGGTCAGGGCCGTGGGGATCGTGGCATTTCAGGACCGCTGGCGTCCCGCTCCGGGGGAAGAGAGGACGCCAGCGGCGTCAGGTACTCAGCTGGGCACCCTGAGCCGACCAGGGGAACTCCGGCAGGAGTCTCGGGTCACCTGCCGGAGCGGAGGCAATCATGCCCGGACGGACGTGCCCTTCGCGAGCACGCGACCGCCGCGGTCTAGTCCCTCGTACAGCGCCTGACCGGGCCTCCCGCCGTCCAGGGTGAACGTTCGGTGAACCCGTCGCCCGTACGTCGTCAGTAGCGTTGAGGCCGCGCCGCCCGGAGTGTTCACTGAGGTTCATGTCCCAGACCGAAGAGATTCACGCCATGGACGAGCTGGCTGATCGCCTGCGTGGTCGTTTCCCGGATGCTCGTCCCGACAGGATCAAGGAGGCGGTCGCACGGGTCCACCACCAGTACGACGGCAGCCCGATCCGGGACTTCATCCCCGTGCTGGTGGAGCGCGAGGTCGCCGACCAGCTGCGCACCGGAGAGACTGCTCGCGCCTGAGCGCCAGCTCGACTCCCACCCAGATGGGGTGATGACGCGCGCCCCCGTGCGGTGCCCATGATGGGCAGACGTCGAGCTAGGTGGTGGCACCGCCCGTTCTGGGCGATCATGGTGGAAACGCCAAGTTCGACGCGCTCTGAGCTGCTTCGCGCTGAGCCTCGAGGACGTCGAGCGGGGCCAGCTGGGGGCCCCACCCTGCCGGGGTGAGGTGGAACCACCCGGATGATCCCCACGATCGCACCGTAGATCCGCCGAATCGGGAGACGTTGATGACAAGTTTGGACCTGACACGCGACCCCGGTGGCGGCATGTCGAATCCCGCTGCCGCCGAGATCGACCAGGTGGCGCGTGAGCTCGAGGTTCAGCCCGACCGAGGGCTCTCGGTCGAGGAGGCGCGATCACGCCTGACGTCGTACGGGCCGAACAAGCTGGCCGGGGGCAAGAAGGAGTCGCGGTGGCGTGCGTTCCTGCGCCAGTACGAGGACTTCATGCAGATCGTGCTGCTGGTCGCGGCAGTGATCAACATCTTCGCCACCCAGGACGTCGGGACATCCCTCGTCCTCGCGGGCTTGACGGTGTTCAACGCGGTGATCGGCCTGCGTCAGGAGGCGAAGGCCGAGGAGAGCGTCAAGGCCCTCTCGCAGATGATGAAGACCGTGGCGCGCGTCCGTCGCGACGGTCAGGCCATCGAGGTGAACGCCGAGGAGCTCGTCCCGGGGGACGTGGTGCTGGTCGAGGCCGGGAACCGGGTGCCAGCGGACGCACGTGTGTGCCTCGCGGCCACGCTCGAGATCGAGGAGGCCGCGCTGACCGGTGAGAGCCTCCCGGTCGGCAAGTCGACCGCTCCGGTCGTGGGCGAGGACGTGCCGCTGGGTGACCGGCTCTGCATGGCCTACATGAACACGTCGGTCACCCGCGGCCGCGGCGAGCTGATCGTCACCGGAACCGGGATGAACACGGAGATCGGCCACATCGCCGACATGCTCTCGAACACCGTGGCGGACAAGACTCCTCTGCAGAAGCAGCTCGACGGGTTGTCCAAGGTGATCGCGACCATTGCGGGGATCGCCCTGGTCCTCGTCGTCATCTTCGGGCTGCTTCGCGGCGAGTCCTTCAACACGCTGTTCATCACGGGCATCGCGCTGGCCGTGGCCGCGATCCCCACGGGTCTCCCCGCGGTGGTCACCGCACTGCTGTCCATGGGCACCCGGGAGATCGCGCGCCGCAACGCGATCGTCAAGCGGCTGCCCGCGGTCGAGACCCTGGGCTCGACGTCCGCGATCTGCTCGGACAAGACCGGCACGCTCACCTTGAACAAGATGACCGCTCGCGAGCTGGTCATCCCCGGCCAGAACCGCTACACGGTCACGGGTGAGGGCTACGGGCTCGAGGGGGAGATCAGGCACGTCGGCGGAGCCAACCTCGACCTCGATCCCTACCTGCTGCCGATGGTGCTGTGTGCGGACGCGGTCCTGGACGGCGAGGGCCTGATCGGTGATCCCACCGAGGGCGCGCTGATCGTGCTCGGCGGGAAGGGCGGGCTCGACATCGACGACACCCGGGCCGCCTACCCGCGGATCGCGGAGGTGCCGTTCGACTCCGAGTACAAGTTCATGGCCACCTTCCACGAGATGATCGGCGACGGGGGAGCGCCGGTCGTGCGGTGCTACGTCAAGGGGGCGCCGGACGTGCTCATCTCCCGTGGGGGCTCCTACCGGAACCCCGACGGGACGCTGGTGCCGGTCACGGACGCCAACCAGTACCTCGCCCTCGACGCCAACGACCGGATGGCGGAGTCCGGGGAGCGCGTGATGGTGGTGGCCGAGAAGGTCCTGGACCCGTCGGAGTTCGAGGCCACGCGTGCCGGTGGCGGCGACCTGATCGACCTGGTGCAGGACCTCACCCTCCTGGCCATGGTCGGGATCGTCGACCCGCCCAGGGCGGAGGCGAAGGCTGCCATTGCCGAGTGCCACGCCGCCGGCATCCAGGTACGGATGATCACCGGGGACCACGCCACGACAGCGGGCGCCATCGCCAAGGAGCTGGGCATCGAGGGCCGCGCGATCACCGGGGCCACGTTCGCGGCGATGAGTGACGAGGAGCTGCTCGCCCAGCTGCCGGACATCGGCGTGGTGGCCCGGGTGGCGCCCGAGGACAAGATCCGCCTCGTCCAGACGCTCAAGCGGATGGGCAACGTGGTCGCGATGACCGGCGACGGAGTCAACGATGCGCCGGCGCTGAAGGCCGCCGACATCGGTGTCGCCATGGGCATCACCGGGACGGAGGTCTCCAAGGAGGCCGCCGTGATGATCCTCACCGACGACAACTTCGCCACCATCGTGAGCGCGGTGGCCTACGGGCGCACGCTCTACGACAACCTCGTGAAGTACCTGCGGTTCCAGATGTCGACGCTGGTGGCCTACATCGCCATCTTCCTGGCGGCCGGTGCGCTCGGCATCGCCGGCGGCGTGCCCCTGAACCCGTTGCAGATCCTGTGGTTGAACATGGTCGTCGACATCCCGATCGCGATCGCGCTCGGCTTCGACGAGCCCACCAAGGGGCTCATGAAACGAGCCCCGCGACCGGTCGGGGCCCCGGTGCTGTCGAAGAACGACTGGGTCCGGCTGTGCATCCAGGGCGCGGTGATGACCGTGGGTGCCCTGGTCGCCTACCAGATCGGCGACTCGCAGGAGGACGCGATCGTCGGTGCCACGATGTTGTTGACCACCCTGTCGCTGTTCCACGTGGTCGCCGGGTTGCTGTCCCGCGACCAGCGCCGCACCATCTTCGACAGGGACTCCATCCCGGGGATGGCGCAGCTGCGGCGGTACGGCATCTCGCTGTTGGCCATCGTGGCGATCACGACGCTCGACATCCTGCAGCGCATCTTCGACACCACGGCACTGAGCTTCGACCAGTGGCTGATCTGCATCGGCCTCGCGCTGACCCTGCTCGTCGTCGAGGAGCTGGTGAAGGTCGTCGTACGACGACGCACCGCCCCCTGAGCTCGCCGCAACCGGCGGTCCCGCCATCGCTACCTGAAGGAGATCCCGTCATGTCGTTCAACCTGCGTAATCGCAGCTTCCTCAAGGAGCTCGACTTCACGCCTGCCGAGCTCAAGTTCCTGCTGCGCCTCGCAGCAGACCTCAAGGCCGCGAAGTACGGCGGCTACGAGAGGCCGCACCTGACGGGCAAGAACATCGCGCTCATCTTCGAGAAGACCTCGACCAGGACGCGGACCGCGTTCGAGGTGGCGGCCAAGGACCAGGGCGCACACATCACCTACCTCGACCCCGGTGGCACCCAGATCGGTCACAAGGAGTCGATGAAGGACACGGCGAGGGTGCTGGGGCGGACCTTCGACGGCATCGAGTACCGCGGGTTCGCCCAGGAGAACGTGGAGATCCTGGCCGAGTTCGCCGGGGTGCCGGTGTGGAACGGGCTCACCGACGAGTTCCACCCCACCCAGATCCTCGCCGACATGGTCACCATGACCGAGTCCAGCGAGAAGCACCTCAGCGAGATCTCCTACTGCTACCTCGGGGACGCCCGCAACAACATGGGCAACTCGCTGATGGTCGGCGGCTGCAAGCTCGGCATGGACGTGCGGCTCTGTGCGCCCCAGGGCCTGTGGCCCACCGACGACCTGGTGAAGACCTGTCGGGAGATCGCGGAGCAGACCGGCGCTCGACTGACCCTGACCGAGGACGTCGACGAGGGCGTCGCCGGGGTCGACTTCCTCTACACCGACGTGTGGGTGTCCATGGGCGAGGACAAGAGCGTGTGGCAGGAGCGGATCGACCTGCTGAAGCCCTACCAGGTGAACATGGATGTCGTTCGACGTACGGGCAACCCGGACGTGAAGTTCATGCACTGCCTGCCGGCGTTCCACAACCGCGAGACCAAGGTCGGTGAGGAGATCTTCCAGACCTACGGCCTCGACGGCCTGGAAGTCACCGACGAGGTGTTCGAGTCCGGATACTCGATCGTCTTCGACCAGGCCGAGAACCGGCTGCACACCATCAAGGCGGTCATGGTCGCCACCCTCGGATCGTGAGAGGAGGCGCCGGAATGCGAGTCGTGGTGGCCCTCGGAGGCAATGCTTTGCTGCAGCGCGGTGAGCCGATGACCACCGACGCGCAGCACAAGAACGTGCGCAAGGCGGCACCAGCGCTGGCGCTCATCGCCGCCGACCACGAGCTGGTGCTCTCCCACGGCAATGGTCCGCAGGTAGGTCTTCTCGCGCTGCAGGCCGCGGCGTATGTGGATGCTGAGCCGGTGACGCTCGACGTGCTCGGTGCCCAGACCCAGGGGATGATCGCCTATGTACTGGAGCAGGAGCTGCGCAACTACTTCCCCCCCACCGAGCGGTTCGCGACCATCATGACCATGGTCGAGGTCGACAAGGACGACGCCGCCTTCGCGAACCCCACCAAGTTCGTCGGGCCGACCTACTCCGAGGGACAGGCGCAGAAGCTCGCGGAGGTGAAGGGCTGGCCGTTCCGCCAGGACGGCGAGTCGTGGCGCCGCGTCGTGCCGTCCCCCCTGCCGCAGCACATCTTTGAGCTGGACGCCATCCGGGCGCTGCTCGACCTCGACTTCGTCGTCATCTGCACCGGCGGAGGCGGGATCCCCACTCTGGTCACCGAAGTCGAAGGCAAGCCGTCCCTGACCGGGGTGGAGGCCGTCATCGACAAGGACCTGGCCAGCGAGTTGCTGGCCCGGGAGGTCGGCGCAGAGTTGTACGTCATGGCCACGGACGTGGACGCCGTCTACGCGGACTGGGGAACCCCAGACCAGCGGCGTCTGGACAGGGTCACCCCTGAGGAACTGCGAAGCATCCAGTTTCCTGCCGGGTCGATGGGGCCGAAGGTCGAGGCTGCGGCGAGCTTCGTGGAAAGGACCGGGGGTCGCGCCGCCATCGGCGGGCTGGGGGACATCGAGCAGATCGTCGAGGGGACGGCCGGAACCCAAGTGGTTCCGAGCTAGCAAACAACATCGCGCGAAGGGAAGCAGGACATGGTCAGTTTTGGGGTCCACTCGGAGGTCGGACGACTTCGCAAGGTGATGGTCCACCGGCCGGAGCTGAGCATGCAGCGACTCACCCCGACCAATCACGACGACCTGTTGTTCGACGACGTCTTGTGGGTCGAGCGGGCGCAGTACGAGCACGACCAGTTCGTCTCGAAGATGCAAGAGCGAGGCGTCGAGGTCTACCTCCTTCAGACCCTGCTCGCCGAAGCGCTCGCCGCCAGCGAGGAGGGCCGGCAGAAGCTGATCGAGCTGGCGGCGTCGGAGTACACCGTGGGTCTCTCGCTGGTGGACGAGGTTCGCGCGACCCTGGCGGCGATGAAGCCGGACCAGCTCGCCACCCATCTGATCGGTGGCCTCACCGTGGCGGAGTCCGGCCTGGATCTCGACAAGTTCCGGACACAGTCCCTCCCGGCCGCTGCCCTGGACGACGAGAGCATGTTCGTGCTGCCGCCGTTGCCGAACACGCTGTTCACCCGCGACTCCTCCTGCTGGATCTACGGAGGGGTCTCGGTCAACCCCATGTTCTGGCCGGCCAGGAGGCTCGAGGCCTACAACGTCGCCGCCATCTACCGCTACCACCCGATGTTCGTCGAGGCCGACTTCGAGTACTGGTACCCGCCCCTGGGTGACGACGGACGCTTCGAGGCACAGGACTTCGGCCGGTCGTCCCTCGAGGGTGGCGACGTGCAGCCCATCGGCAACGGCACGGTCCTGATCGGGATGAGCGAACGGTCCCAGGCGCGGATGATCGAGCAGGTCGCGGCTGCCTTGTTCGAGAAGGGGGCTGCCGAGCGCGTCATCGCCGCGGTGATGACCAAGGACCGGGCTCACATGCACCTGGACACCGTGTTCACCATGCTCGATCGGGACAAGGCCACGGCGTACTCCAGGGTTGTCGACAACATCGGCGCGATCAGCCTTCGCCCCGGCAGCAACGGGAAGCGATTCCACGTCACGAAGGACGAGTCGTTCGTCGGTGCCGTGGCCGACGCCATGGGCGTCTCCAAGCTCCAGGTGGTCCCCACCGGCGGCGACACCTACCAGCAGGAGCGTGAGCAGTGGGACGACGGCAACAACGTCGTCGCCATCGAGCCCGGGGTCGTCGTGGCCTACGAGCGCAACACCTACACGATCGAGAAGATGCGCGCGGCCGGCGTCGAGGTGATCACGATCGAGGGCTTCGAGCTGGGCAAGGGCCGCGGTGGCGGTCACTGCATGACGTGTCCGATCCTGCGCGATCCGGTGTGAGTGGGGCCGTGATGAGAGACGTGAGGACCTGGGTGCTGGTGGTCGTGCTCGTGCTCCTGGTGATCGGCCTGGTGGCCTACGCCAGGGGTGCCGAGCACCACCACGGCGACGACGTCGGCTCGCTCGGTCACGTGGGTGTGGTCACGAGGCCATGAGGCCGTCATGAGCGCGTCCCGCCTGCGCACTCCACGAGCACCGACCCTCCTGGACGCGCTCCTGCCGATCGTCGTGCTGATCGGGCTGCTCGCGCTGACGATCACGCTGTTCGGGGTGAGCGCGACCGATGGGCCGCTCCAGGTGGCGTTGCTGCTGAGCGCGGCGTTCGCGAGCCTGATCGCCTTCAAGAACGGCTACACGGTCCGCGCGGTCGCCGACGCGGCCGTGGGCGGGGTGTCCGTCGCGATGAGCGCCGTGTTCATCCTGTTGGCCGTCGGCGCCCTGATCGGCACCTGGAACATGGCCGGCACCATCCCGACGGTCGTCGACTACGGCATCCGGCTGGTCAGCCCGAGCTGGTTCTACTTCACCACCGCCGTGGTCTGCGCCGTCGTCGGCATGGTGACCGGGAGCTCGTGGACCACTGCGGGAACCCTGGGCGTCGCGTTCGTGGGGATGAGCAACGTCCTCGGTCTCAACGAGGCGATCGCGGCCGGCGCGGTCATCTGCGGGGCGTACTTCGGCGACAAGATGACGCCGCTCTCGGAGACGACCATCCTGGTGCCCCAGCTCGTCGGTGGTGGGCTCACGGTCGGGGAGCACGTGCGGAACATGATCTGGACGGCCGGACCCGCGCTGGGGGTCAGCCTGGTCATCTTCTTCTTCCTCGGCCAGGCAGCCGACACGGACGCGTCGGTCAGCACCGACCAGGCACGCGAAGCGCTGGCGTCCGCGTTCAACATCTCGGCGCTCAACCTGCTGCCGCTGGCCCTCCTCGTCGTGCTGGCGGTGCTGCGGATGCCACCGTTCCTGTCCATCCTCGGCTCGGCCGTGTTCGCCGCCGTGCTCGCTCCGTTCCTGCAGTGGGACGCCGTGGTGGCGTTCGTCGACGACCCGAGCCTCGGCCCCGTGGCGACCGGCGTGAAGGCGGGGTACGCCGCGATGGCCACGGGCTTCGTCAGCGACTCCGGCGTCTCCGAGATCGACGACCTGTTCTCGCGAGGGGGCATGGCCAGCATGCTCACCACGATCTGGCTGGTCCTGGGTGCGCTCTCGTTCGCAGCCGTCATGGAGCGCGCGGGTTTTCTCCAGCGGCTGCTGGAGCCGATCGTGTCCCGCGCGCGTGGACAGGGTTCGCTCATCGCCGCGGTCAACGGCAGCGGCATCGGCCTCAACGTGATCGCGGGTGACCAGTACGTCGCCGACGTGCTGCCGGCGCGGATGTTCCGCGACGAGTTCTCCCGGCGTGGACTGGCGCCCCAGGTGCTGTCCCGCGCGGTGGAGGACTCCGGCACGGTCACCTCGGTCCTCGTGCCGTGGAACACCTGCGGCGCCTACATCTCAGGAGTCCTCGGCGTCTCGACGGCGGCCTACCTGCCGTTCTGCTTCTTCAACCTGCTCAGCCCGCTGCTCGACGTCCTCTACGGCTTCATCGGTTTCAAGGTGCCGAAGGCGGACGCGGCGTGGGCCGACGAGTCCGAGACCGTCATGATTCCGGCCATACCCGAAGGAGAAACCCATGTCTGAGTCCACGACGAAGGACGAGGTCGAGCCGCAGCGTGGGTTCCGGCTGCCGTCGGCGTACACCATCCTGTTCGCGCTCATCGTCGTGATGGCGATCGCGACGTGGCTCATTCCGGCAGGCGCCTACGACACGGACAAGGAGGGCGCCCCGCTCCCGGGCACGTACCACACGGTCGACTCACACCCTGCGCGGATCATCACCGACTCCCTGACCGCGCCGATCAACGGCCTCTACGGCATCGAGGACGCCAAGGGCAACATCAACTACTACAACTCCGGTGTCCTGTTCGGGGCCATCGACGTGGCGCTGTTCATCATCGTCATCGGCGGGTTCCTCGGAGTGACGATGCGGACGGGTGCCATCCAGAGCGGGATCGCTCGGCTGGTCAGCCGTCTGAAGGGGCGGGAGCGATGGATGATCCCGATCCTGATGACGGTCTTCGCGCTCGGCGGAACCACCTACGGCATGGCCGAGGAGAGCCTGGCCTTCTACTCGCTCGTCATCGCCGTCATGATCGCGGCCGGGTACGACGCGCTGACCGGCGCAGCCGTCGTCCTTCTCGGCTGCGGCATCGGCACCTACGGCTCGACGATCAACCCCTTTGCCACCGGGATCGCGTCGGGGTTCGCGGACACCTCCATCAGCCAGGGGCTGATCCTGCGACTGGTGCTGCTCGTCCTCGGGCTGGTCATCGGCATCTTCTTCGTCCTGCGCTACGCGGACCGGGTGAAGAAGGACCCGTCCCGCTCGGCCGTCGCCCACATGCGGGAGGAGAACGAGGCGCACTTCAGCGTCGATGCCGGTGAGGGTGCCGACGCCGGTGTCATGAACGGTCGCCACAAGGCGATCCTGGTCGTGTTCGGTCTGGCCTTCGGCGTGATGATGTACGGCGTCATCCCGTGGGAGGACCTCGGTATCGGCGTACCGACGCTGTGGTGGTGGTTCCCCGAGATGACGGCGTCGTTCATCCTCTTCAGCATCATCATCGGCGTCATCGGGCGGATGCCCGAGCTCGAGCTCACGACCGCGTTCGTCGACGGCGCGCGTGACCTGCTCGGCGTGGCGCTGATCATCGGCATCGCCCGGGGCATCACCGTGGTGATGAACAACGGACAGATCACGGACACGGTCCTGCACTGGGCGGAACAGGCGGTCGGTGACGTCGGGGAGGCCGGGTTTCGCGGTGGCGGTGTTCCTGATGTTCCTGCCGCTGTCGTTCCTGATTCCCTCCTCCTCCGGCCTGGCCACCGTGGCGATGCCGATCATGAGCCCGTTGGCGTCGTTCGCCGGCGTCCCGTCGGACCTCGTGGTCACGGCGTACCAGAGCGCCTCGGGGATCATGAACCTCTTCATCCCGACGTCGGCGGTCGTGATGGGTGGGCTTGCGATCGCGCGCGTGCCCTACGGCACCTACCTCCGCTGGGTCTGGCCGCTGCTGGCGATGCTCGTCGTGCTGAGCGTGGTCGGACTGAGCGTGGGCGCGTTGGTGGCGTGACGCACCGGGTCCTCAGCCGATCAGCTGGGGGCGTCGTGCTCGGGGTCGGCGACCAGGATGCGCTGACGCTGGTCCGAGAACTCCGCCGGCGAGATCAGGCCCCGGTCGCGGAGGTCGGCCAGCGCCTGGAGCTGGTGGACGGGGTCGATGATCAACGAGGCCCAGACACGTTCCACTCCCACCCCACCCAGGGGCGGGCGGGCGATCAGGTCCGCCTGGTGTCGCCTGGTCGGAATCGCTCGGCGCATGGGTGCTCCTTCAGTTGCCGGGATGGCGGGTCGTGACGTGCGCCGGCGAGCCGGCGAGGGCGGCCTGGACTCGCGAGCGTGGCGTGCGCTCGCCGCCCAGGATCCGGCCACCGCACGCGCGGGCCGCCGCTGAGAGCGGACCGAGCCTGAGGTCCTCGACCAGGAGGAGGAGGCTCGCGCTGCCCGGTGGCAGGCTGAACGCCGCGATCTTGATGTCGCCCTCGCTCAAGAGGCCGCCGAACTCGCCGTCGAGGTACCGGAGTGCCGTGAGGCTGGTGACCTCGTCGAGCTCGAGGGGCACGAGCTCCTCGCCGCCGTGCGGGCTCGGCGCCACACACACCAGATCGAGGATGCGCAGCTGCGCCGACGCGACCAGCTGTGCGATCGCTGGAGTGAGCGCTCTGAGGTCCTCGACGCGTGGGACGGTGACGATCAGGTACTCCACGAGATCGGTGTCCACCGTCGCGTTCCCCTCGAGCATGTCCCTCCTCGGTCGCCACACCGTCGGCCCGGACGTGCCGTGCCCGGGCGTGGGTCTGCGTCACCTCGAAGCGTCCACACGAACGGGTGGTTCGGCATCCTCCCGGTGTCGACCAGGTCTGGTGACCCACCCGCCGTGGGATGGTCCAGAACCACCCGTCGAGCGGTGACCATGGAGCTCTCCTGAAGGGAGCCGAGGATGGACTTCTTCGAGCGTGGGCCGGTCGACATCTTCCTGCTCAGGTTTCCGGGCAGTCACTTCCGGAGCGAGATCGCCAGCGGCGCTGCGGGACCTGGCGTCCACGGGCCTCGTCCGGGTGATCGACGTTCTCTTCGTGTTCAAGACACCCGACGGGGCGGTCGGGTCGATCGGACTCGACAGCCTCCGCCCGGAGGTCGATCCGTACTTCGCCGAGCTGGAGGGCCATCTCGGCGGTGGTCTCCTGGACGTCGAGGACGTCGACGAGGTGGCACCGACGCTCGACCACGACTCGTCGGTCGCCGTTGTCGTGGTCGAGAACCGCTGGGTCCTTCCCTTCATCACCGCTGTCCGGGGGGCAGGCGGCGAGGTCGTCGACCGAGCGCGCCTGTCGCCGCTCGTGTCGGCGCTGCCGGGCGCGTCGGTGGCCGGCCGGAGCGGTGGGCAGTGATGGGTCTTCTTCGTGGTCTGGCCCGGACCCCGGTCGTGGCCGGTTCCGCGACGGCTGTCTGCCAACGGGTGGCTCGTCGTCAGGCCCGGTTGTGGCAGGGCCGAGTCGACGGCGCACGAGATCCCGCCGGAGCGCTGGAGCGGCTTGCGATGCTGCACGAGCAGGGTCTCCTGCGGGATGACGAGCTCCTCGCACAGATCCGGATGCTCGGCTCCTGACTCGTCCCGGCACGCGCCCGGCTCAGCCTCGGGCGTCGTGGCTCCGTCGCAGGCTCCTGGCCATGGCGGCCGCCTCGTTCCGTGAACCGACGCCGAGCTTGCGATAGATCACGCGCAGGTGGAACTTCACGGTGTTGACCGAGATGCCGAGCTCATCGCCGATCTCGCGAATCGTGAGCCGACTCGGCAGCATCCGCAGCACACCGAGCTCGCGGTCGGTCAGACGCTCGCCGGGGAGGGCAATCTGCGTGACGCCGGTGCGCCGCGAGGGCGGGACGGCGCGGTGCACCCTCGCCAGCCACGGGTCCGGCGCCAGCCAGGGGTGCCGCTCCAACACGTCGAGAATCTCCGGACCCTCGGACGCAACCGTCTGCATCATGCCTGTCCCGACCGCCAGGGGGACGATCGACTCGTAGAGCTCGCAGGCTCTCTGGGCCGGGACGCAGCGCCTGTGCCAGGAGCAGTCCCTTCGTGACCTCGTGGCGAGGGCTCCGTGGGGACACCATCGACAGCTCCTCCAGCGCCTCGGAGGACTCGCCGCGATGCAGGTGCAGACGAGCACGTCCGACGCCCTGCCAGAACTTGTCCTCGACGCGTTCGTTCCACTGGGCCGCCGACGCCAGGTCGCCCGCCGCGAGCGAGACCAGGACTCCGCGCCTGGCCAGCCAGGAAACACCGTCCGGACCCGCGAACTCGCCCCGCACGAAGACCTCAGCCTGCCCGAACAGCTTGCGGGCGCCGTCCACGTCCGCGTTGTCCAGGCAGATCTCGACGAGCTCGAGGAGACTCAGCGACGTGGCATGGGTGACTGGACCGACGTTGGCCTCGAGGATCGCGGTCAGCTCCGCCTTGGCACGCTCGCGATCCCCGAGCTCACGGTGTGCCACCGCCTCGGCCAGCGCGAGCTCCCAGCCGCAGGATGGTCATCGACCTGACGTGCGCGTAACCGCTCACTCCCGCGACACCCCGGAGCGCGTCGAGGGGGCGGCCGGCCAGGGCATACCCCAGTGCGCTGATCCCCTCGTACGAGAGCCGTCGCTCCGGATCACGACTGAGTGCTGCCCGTGCGTCCAGGAGCGACGGTGCGCCGTCGTCCCAGCTCTCCGAGAGAGCAAGGTCTCGGGCGACGATGTTCCAGCCGAAGCGGCCGAGGGGATCTGCCCAGCTTGCGGCACCGAGGAGCTGGATCGCCTCCAGCGCCTGTTGTCCCCCCTCGCCCCAGGCTCCGGTCATGGTCTCGCCGATCGCCTGCAGCATCCGGACGCGACCGCGCGTCGTGGGCGTGTGGTCGGCGCTTCCGACTGTGGTTGCCGCCTCACGAACCACCTCGAGGAACTTGCTCCTGTTCACCAGCAGCTGGCACCAGGCGAGGTCGATCTGGGCCTCGATGTCGACGTGCACCACGAACGCGGGGATGGTGGCGAGGGTCGTCGAGATCATCTCCTCGAACCCCAGGTCGTACAGCTGGGTCACATGAGTGGCGAGCAGCCGGAGAGCAGACCTGGGTTCGCCCGCATCCAGCCAGTGTCCGAGCGCCAGGGCGATGTCTGCGATCCCCTCGCGCTCCCCGAACCAACGAGCTGCGCGTACGTGGTTCTCCCGCACCCGGACCGGATCGCGTCGGGTGGCTTCGACGAGCAGCACCTGGCGGACGAGACTGTGGATCTGCAGCTCTCCGGAGCCGAGTCGCTCCACGAACAGCCCGCGCGCCTCCGCTTCCAGCATGAGGGAATGGGCGTCGTCCCGTTGAGCCAGCGTGGTCGCCAGGGCGGGGCTGAGCCGTTCGACGACACTCACGTCGAGCAGGACCTGGATCAGGTCGGGAGCCTCCTGGGCGAGCACCTCGTTCCACACGTAGTCCGTCACCATGACATCGGTGCGGTCGGCGGCCCGGCTGTCGCAACCCTGCGCATGTGCCGCACGAGCGGCAAGCCCGCCGAGCTGCAGCCCGGCAGCCCATCCGTCGGCCCGCTCAGCGGCCAGCGCTGCCTCCGACGAGGGCAGCCAAGGTGCCAGTCGGGTGACCACCTCGAGGGACTCGGCCTCGGTGAACTGCAGCTCGTCGAAGCGTATGTCGGTGAGCTGGCCACGAGCGCGCAGCCGATCGATGGGCAGGTGCGGCATCCGACGGGAGCAGACAACCACGTGGAGCCAGTCGGGAAGGGCGTTGAGGAGCTGCTCGAGCGACGTCGCGACGGAGCCTTCCCCGTCCAGGGGCTGGAAGTTGTCGATCACCATCACTGCGTGATCTGGATGGCCGTCCTCGACGGCAGCGAGCATGTTCTGCAGTCCTTGCTGCGTCTGCTCAGGAGTGTCGTCACCGTCCGGGTCGTCGAGGTAGCCGACCAGCACATCGCGGAGGACTGCGCAGGTCGCCGCCCAGAACTGCCCGGTGGACCGGTCGGCCTCGTCCAGGGAGAGCCACGCGGTGCGCACGTCAGCCCGGTGCCTGCACCACGCTCCGAGCAGTGAGGTCTTGCCGGCTCCGGCCGGCGCGACCACCACGGTGATCGGAGACTCGGTCGCCGCGTCGAGAAGGTCCAGGAGACGTTGTCGAGGCACATGGTGCTCCGGTGTCGGCCCCGGCCGGAACTGTCGCCCTGCGGTGGACGACGGCTGCGAAGGAACAGGCCCTGGACGCTTCTCCACGGTTTCGCCGTGCATGACCGTCTCCTGACTGCCGGAGCTCACCCCGACTGGAACGCGCGCTTCTTGCACGACCTGGCCCCGACCGAAACTCTAGACCCGTCGAAGACGGCCCGAGGTTGCGGCTCGCCCGGTCGTCCGTGCACGCGGTGGAGCGCGCGTCACTCGGGTCGCCGGCGCAGATCCACCCCGGAGCGGGTGATGTGGAACCACCCTCGGGTGCGCGAGCGTCGTACGACGTCAACACGTAACGTGGCCGGCAACCTAGACGGTTCCACGAGGGAAGGCTGGAGATGACCGAGCACGACACAGGTCCCATCGACTATTTGGTTCTGGAGTTTCCGACGGCCGAGCTCAAGGGCGAGGGATTCGCGAGACTGATCGACCTGGTGGATCGAGGGATCATCCGGATCCTCGATCTCCGGTGCGCCACGCGAGCCGAGGACGGATCGTTCGCCGCCGTGGCGATCGCCGACCTCGACGGCGACGGCACCCTGGACCTCGCGGTCTTCGAGGGGGTGGAGTCCGGGCTGCTGGACGACGACGACCTGAGCCAGGCGGTCTCGCTGATCGAGCCGGGCAGCGCCGTGGCCCTGCTCGTCTACGAGAACACGTGGGCCGGCCCGTTCGTCTCCGCCATGAGGCGGGTCGGAGCCGAGGTCATCGACAGCGGCCGGATCCCGGTCGACACCGTCGTGGCGGCCTTGGACGCGCTCGAGTCGACAGACGCCTAGGCAACGGATCAGGAGGGACAGACATGGGACTCATTGGTGGCATGGCAAGGACCGCGGTGGTAGCGGGGACGGCGACGGCGGTGTCGAACCGCGTGTCTCGCCGGCAGGCGAACCGCTGGGCGGCCGACGCGCCGCCGCAGCAGCAGTACGAGGCACCGGCACCGGCACCGGTGTACCAGGCACCCCCGGCACCGCCGGCAGCACCGGCAGGAGGAGGGTCTGACGTCCTCGAGCAGCTGACGAAGCTGGGCGAGCTGAAGGCCGCCGGGGTGCTGACCGAGGAGGAGTTCGCGATGCAGAAGGCGCGGATCCTCGCCGCCCAGTAGCGGACGGTCAGTCGTTCACTGCGCCTGGTTGCGCTGCCCCAGCAGCGTTCCCAGGGCGCAGATGATCAGGATGTTGACGGCGACGATCGTGAGTGACCACACCGGGTAGTACGGCAGGAACGCAAAGTTGGCGAGGGTCGACAGCCCCGCCACGATGAGCCCGGTCACCTGGCCCCAGGTCTTCTGCGCGAGCATCCCGATCGCGACGGCGGTCAGGAGGATGCCGAGCACGACATGCGTCCAGCCCCAGGTCGCCGTGTTCAGCTGGTACACGTAGTCGACGCCGGAGACGAACATGTCGTCCTTCGCGATCGCCGCGACGCCCTGGAGGATCTCGAAGGCAGCGACCATCCCCAGCAGCATTCCCGCGATGATGCTGACCGCACTGGCCCAGCCCCTGGGTGCGTAGTCGTAGTGGCCTTCCGGATATCCGGCCGAGTGCGAGCTCCGGCTTGCTCCGGTCCCCGTCATGTCTGCACTGCTCATCAATTCCTCCTGGTGGTCGTGGACATGGTCACCGCCGCCGGGGTGGCGACGCATCATCCCCATCGGGGTGGGGTGGCCCTGGGCTGTCGCCCTCGACCCTGTCCACGGAGGTCGCTGTGGGTCTACGGTCGACTCCGTGTCCTCGACCTCGGCGATCGCACCACCTGTCGCACCCACCCTGAGTCGCCGCCAGATCAACCTCGTCTTCGGCACCATCATGCTCGGGATGCTGCTGGCGGCCCTCGACCAGACCATCGTCTCCACGGCACTGCCCACCATCGTCGGCGACCTCGGCGGGGGAGCACACGTGTCCTGGGTGGTCACGTCCTACCTGTTGACCGACACGATCGCGACCGTGCTGGCGGGCAAGTTCGGAGACCTGTTCGGACGCAAGCTCATCTTCCAGCTCAGTGCCGGGCTGTTCGTCGCGGCCTCGCTGATGTGTGCTCTCGCGGAATCGATGACCTGGCTGGTCGCGTGGCGCGCCGTCCAGGGAATCGGCGCCGGCGGTCTGATGGTCACGTCGACCGCCCTGATCGCGGACGTCGTCCCGCTGCGCGAGCGTGGCAAGTACCAAGGTGCCCTCGGAGCCGTCTTCGGCGTCACCACCGTGATCGGGCCACTGCTCGGCGGGTTCTTCACCGACCACCTCTCCTGGCACTGGTGCTTCCTCGTCAACGTGCCGATCGGCATCCTCGTCATCGCCGTCGCAGCGAAGACCATGCCCTCGGTGCGCACGCACGGGCGACCGACGATCGACTACGCCGGCATCGCCGCGATCTCCGTCGTCGCCGGTGGCCTGACGCTCGCGACCAGCCTCGGCGGGACGCAGTACGACTGGACGTCGGGGCTGATCATCGGCCTGTTCATCGCGGCGCTGCTCGGCATCCCGGCCTTCGTGCTCGCCGAACGTCGAGCCGCCGAGCCGATGCTGCCGCTGCACCTGTTCAAGAGTGCCGTGTTCTCGCTGTCCTCGGTGATCTCGCTCGTCGTCGGCTTCGCGATGCTCGGCGCGATGACGTTCCTGCCGACGTACCTGCAGTACGTGCACGGTGTCTCCGCCACGTCGTCCGGGCTCAGGACGCTGCCGATGGTGGTCGGTCTGTTCGTCGCCTCGATCACGGCGGGCACGATCGTCGGTCGCACCGGCCGCTACAAGATCTTCCCGATCCTCGGCTCGCTCTTCATGACCGCCGGACTGCTGCTGATGTCCACGATGGACGCGGACACGGGGTTCCTGCGGATCTCGCTCTTCATGCTCGTCCTGGGTGTCGGCATCGGGCTGTGCATGCAGATCCTCGTGATCATCGTGCAGAACACCAGCGACTACGCAGACCTGGGCGTCGCCACGTCAGGGGTGACCTTCTTCCGCGCACTGGGCAGCTCGTTCGGCGCGGCGGTGTTCGGTGCCGTCTACGCCGGCAAGCTCGACGACGTGCTGCCCCGAGCGGTGGTCGCGTCCGGGCTCGACCCGCGGCAGGTCTCCTCACCCGTCGCCCTGCACAGCCAGCCGGCGGACGTGATCGCGCCGATCGTCAACGCCTATGCCGACGTGCTCCAGGACGTCTTCCTGTACGCCGCACCTGTGGGCGTGCTCGCCTTCGTGCTCGCCCTGTTCCTCCCGGAGGTGCCGCTGCGTGACGCTGCCCGAGCGGGTGCTGGGGACGTCGGCGAGGGCTTCGGGATGGCGAGCGACGCCGACTCCGACCGGGCGCTGGAGGTCATGCTCGCGCGGCTGATGCAGCTCGAGGGGCGCCAGGCGCTCCCAGCGATCCGGATCGCGTCGGGCACCACCCTCGGCGGCGCCGAGACCTGGTGCGTCGCCCAGGTGCTGCTCCGGGAGAAGCACGGCGTGTCCGCCGACCTGGACACGATCGCCGCGAGCACGACGGTCCCGGCGAGCGTCCTGCTGCCCGCGTTCGAGCTGACCCAGCGCGCGGGTTACCTCACCGGCGACCCAGCCGGCTGGCACGCGACGGAGGAGGCACACCGACAGTGGGAGGTCTTCGTCTCGGAGCTCAAGTCGTGGCTCCTCGAACGGCTGCGCACCACACCCGACTCCGAGGCCGAGGACGCACGCTTGCTCGACCAGGCACTCCGCCGCCTGGTCAGCCAGCTCCTCTCCGAGGAGACCGCATCGACGCAGCGTGCCCCGGACCACGCCCTGGCGGTCTGAGCAGAACGCCAGGGCGGGATCACCCCCAGACTGAGCTGCTACGCGGGCCACTCCTTCTCGACGACCTCTCCGCCGCGCACCGCGACGCTCAGACGCACGTCCTCGGTGCCCTTCACGCACAGGTCGTAGAGCCCCTCGTCGAGCTCGGGGAACACGAGCGAGGGAACCTGCCCGCCCACGACCGGACGGTTCACGACAGCGACGTGCGGATGGTGCGTGTGCTCAGGCTGCTCGGAGTTCGGCACAGGCGGTTCGGCGCCGGCCTGCGTCCCGGATTGGAGACTCGTCACATTGGAATGGTTCCGGAACTGCTCACCACACGAGGACGGGTTTCACCACCGAGCCGGCAGCCACGTCGGCGACGGCCTGGTTGATCTCCGCGAAGGGGTAGGGCTGCACCAGGCCGTCGACGTCGAACCGGCCGGCGGCGTTCAGGGCGAGCAGCCGCGGCACCATCTCCAGCGGGTCGGAGTCACCCTCGACCGACCCACGGATGACCTTGCCGTTCTGCATCATGTCGATGGCGTCGACGGGGAACTCGGGGGCTCCGAGGGCCAGCACGACCAGCTCGCCACGTACGGCGAGCGCCTGCGCTGCCTGCTTGAGCACGGCCGGGACGGACGTCGTGTCGATCGCACCCGAAGCGCCACCGGCGGTGGCCTCCTTGACCGCCTCGACCAACGAGGACTCTCCGAGCTCGTCCGGGTTGATCCCGACCGCGCCGTAGCGCTCGGCCGTTCGCAGCCGGGACGGCAGCACGTCCACCGCCACGATGGTGCCGACACCAGCACCTGCGGCCGCCGCGATGGCGGCCAGTCCCACCGCGCCGGCGCCGTACACGGCGAGCGAGTCCTCCGGCTGGGAGCGCAGCACGTTGAGCACGGCGCCGGCACCGGTCTGGAAGCCGCAGCCGTACGGCGCGATCCGGGTGAGGTCGAGCTCTCGGTCGACGACGACCACGTTGTCGGCGTACGCGATGGCGTGCTGCGAGAAGCTCGACTGGCCGAAGAACGAGCCGAACACGGGTGCGCCGTCGCGGGAGTACGTCGTGCTGCCGTCGAGGCGCATCCCCATGTAGTTCAGGAACAGGCTCGACTCGCAGTAGCCGAAGCGACCGGCGCCGCACTGCGCGCAGGACCGGCACGACCGCAGGCTCATCACGACGTGGTCGCCGACCTCGATGCCGGTCACGTCGTCCCCGACCGCCTCCACGACCCCGGCGCCCTCGTGGCCGAAGACGTGGGGGAACATCTCCTGCGGCAGCATCGTGGGCACGGTCAGGTCCGTGTGGCACAGCCCGGTGGCCACCACGCGCACGAGCACCTCGTCCCCGCGCGGCTCCTCGAGGTCCACCTCGGCGAGCGTGAACGCCTGGTCAGGTCCCGTCTTCATCGCGACTGTCGTGCGCACATCGTCTCCCTCGTCCGGACGCCCGGCGTCCCGGGCGATAGCCCGCACGCTAGAACGTGTTCTACCTGTCTGTCACGCAAGTCTTGACACCTAGAACGTGTTCTACTCATGCTGTCGGAACGAGACGCTCGTCACACGAGCGCAGAGCAGGTGAGGACACACCGGATGACCCAGGCACCACCCCCAGCCGACCTGACCCTGCAGCGGTCGAGCCGCGATCCCGAGACGATGCGCGCCCAGCTGACCGCGTGGCTGGCAACGGAGCTGCCGCCCGGCGCGGACCCCGTGGTGGTGCTGCACACCGCCATCCAGGAGAACGGCCTGTCGTCGGAGACGGTGCTCCTCGACGTGACCTGGACCGAGGGCGGGCAGCAGCGTGCGGGCCAGTACGTCGCACGCGTGGCACCCGCGCCCGAGGACCTTCCGGTCTTCGAGAGCTACGCCCTCCAGGACCAGTACGACGCGATCCGGATCGTGGGGGAGACCACGCAGGTGCCCGTCCCGGGAGTCCGCTGGATCGAGCCGACCGGAGGCGTGCTCGGCACGCCGTTCTTCCTGATGGACCGGATCGACGGCCTGGTCCCGCGCGACGTGCTGCCCTACAACTTCGGCGACAACTGGCTCTACGACGCGACCGAGGAGGAGCAGCGCCGCCTCCAGGACACCTCGGTGAAGGTGCTGGCCGACCTGCACGCGATCCCGGACGCCGAGACGACGTTCGGCTTCCTCGACCCGAAGCAGCCGGGGGAGACGGCGCTGGCGCGCAACCTCGCCCGCACCCGCGCCTGGTACGACTTCGCCGTCACCGACATCGGTCGCTCGCCGATCGCCGAACGCGGCCTCGCCTGGCTGGAGGCCAACCTGCCCGACACCTCGGAGGCGGTGCTGTGCTGGGGGGACGCACGGATCGGCAACGTGCTCTACCGGGACTTCGAGCCGGTGGGGGTGCTCGACTGGGAGATGGCGGCGATCGGCCCCCGCGAGCTGGACGTCTCGTGGATGGTCTTCGCGCACCAGGTCTTCGAGTCGATCACCGGCATGCTCGAGCTGCCGGGGATGCCGCACCTGCTCCGCGAGGAGGACGTGAAGGCGACGTACGAGTCCCTGACCGGCGTCGAGCTCGGCGACCTGGACTGGTACCACGTCTACAACGCGGTCCAGTGGTGCATCGTCTTCATGCGCACCGGCGCGCGCCAGATCCACTTCGGCGAGATCGAGCGGCCCGACGACATCGAGACGCTGATGCACAACAAGCCGTTGCTGGAGAACCTGCTCCAGAAGGTGGGTGCCTGACGATGGTGGGTCCGCTCGACGAGTACCCGCTCCACCAGGTGGCGCTCCCCGTGACCTGGGCCGGCACCAGCGACCGCAACTTCTACGACCGGTCCTACTTCAACGCCCACGACCGCAGCGGCGAGATCTTCCTGATCACCGGCCTCGGCTACTACCCCAACCTCGGCACCAAGGACGCCTTCGTGCTGGTCCGGCGAGGCGACGAGCAGACCGCAGTCCACCTCGGCGACGCGATCGACGACGACCGTCTCCACCAGCACGTCAACGGCTACCGGCTCGAGGTCGTCGACCCGCTGCACAAGATCAGGATCGCCCTCGACGAGACCGACGGCATCGGCCTGGACCTCACCTGGGAGGGCTCCTTCGACGTGCTCCAGGAGCAGCCGCACGTCATGCGGGCGGGCAGCCGGGTGACCCTCGACGCCCAGCGCTTCGCGCAGGTCGGCACCTGGTCCGGGACCCTGCTGATCGACGGCGAGGAGATCGCGGTGTCACCGGACCGGTGGGTCGGGACCCGTGACCGGTCCTGGGGGATCCGGCCCGTCGGCGAGGCGGAGCCCGCCGGCCGTCCGTCGGACCCGCCGTTCGACGGCATGTGGTGGCTCTACGTCCCGATGCGCTTCGAGGAGTACGCCGTGGTGCTGATCATCCAGGAGGACCCCGACGGCTACCGCGTGCTCAACGACTGCCACCGCGTCTGGGCCGACGGGCGGATCGAGCAGCTCGGCTGGCCGCAGGTCGACGTGCGCTACGCCTCGGGCACCCGCGTTCCCACCGGTGCGTCCATCACCTGCACGACGCCCGACGGCAAGGCGCTGCAGCTCGAGGTCGAGTCGCTGCTCCCGGTGCCGCTGCACATCGGTGGCGGGTACGGCGGTGACTCCGACTGGACCCACGGCCAGTGGAAGGGCGCCGGCTTCTCCGAGCGGGTGACCTACGACCTGACCGACGAGTCCGTCGCCGGACGCGTCATGTTCGGGATGATCGACCACGCCGCCCGCGCCGTCTGCCACGAGGGCGGCAACGACGGCGTCGAGGGCTGGGGGCTCCTCGAGCACGGCGCTCTCGGCCGGCACGACCCCAGCGGCTTCGCCGACTGGTTCACCCTCGCCCCCTGAGCAGGAGGAGCCGCGCATGAGTCTCTGACCGCGACACGTTGTTCATCGACGGCGACTGGGCCGTCCCGACCGGGGGCGAGCTCATCGAGGTCGTCTCCCCACACAGCGAGCAGGTGGTCGCGACCGTGCCCGAGGGCACGACCGCCGACATCGACGCCGCGGTGAGCGCCGCCCGGAGGGCCTTCGACCACGGGCCGTGGCCGCGGATGAGCCCCGAGGAGCGCATCGAGGTCGTCCAGGCCTTCTCGAACCTGTACGCCGCGCGGATGGGCGAGATGGCCGACGTGATCACCACCGAGATGGGATCGCCGACCTCGTTCTCCAACCTGGCGCAGGCGCCGGCCCCCTGGATGATGATCGAGTCCTTCATCACCATCGCCAAGGCCTTCCCGTGGGAGGAGGTCCGCCCGGGCGCTCTCGGCACCGACGTCATCGTGCGCCGCGAGCCCGTCGGCGTGGTCGCCGCGATCCCGCCGTGGAACGTTCCCCAGTTCACGACGATCTCCAAGCTCGCGCCGGCGCTGCTGGCCGGCTGCACCGTCGTACTGAAGCCGGCGCCGGAGACGCCACTCGACTCCTACCTGATGGCCGAGATGCTGCAGGAGGCCGGGCTGCCGGCCGGGGTCGTCAACATCGTCGCGGCGGGGCGTGAGGTGGGGGAGCACCTCGTGGCCCACCCGGGAGTCGACAAGGTGGCGTTCACCGGTTCGACCGCGGCGGGTCGCAAGATCGCGGCCGTGTGCGGCGAGCAGCTCAAGCGGGTCAGCCTGGAGCTCGGCGGCAAGTCGGCCGCGATCGTCCTCGACGACGCCGACCTCACCGCCACGATGGAGGGCCTGAAGTTCACGGCCCTGATGAACAGCGGTCAGGCGTGCGTCGCGCAGACCCGGATCCTGGCCAGCCGCACGAGGTACGCCGAGGTGGTGGACGCCCTCGCCGAGACCGTGAGCGGCATGCAGGTGGGCGATCCCGCCGACGCCGCGACCGAGATCGGCCCGATGGTCGCGCAGCGCCAGCAGGAACGGGTGGAGAAGTACATCGCCCTCGGCCAGGAGGAGGGCGCCCGCGTCGTGGTCGGCGGCAACGGGATGCCCGACGGTCTCGACCACGGCTGGTACGTCCGCCCCACGGTCTTCGCCGACGTGGACAACCGGATGCGCATCGCCCAGGAGGAGATCTTCGGGCCGGTGCTCTCGGTGATCGCCTACGACGACGTCGACGACGCCGTCCGGATCGCCAACGACTCCGACTACGGGCTGGCAGGCACCGTCTGGACCGCCGACGCGAGTGCAGGTCTCGACGTGGCTCGCCGGGTCCGGACCGGCACGTACGGGGTGAACACCTACACGATGGACTTCGCCGCCCCCTTCGGCGGCTACAAGACCTCGGGCATCGGCCGTGAGTTCGGTGCCGAGGGGTTGGCGCAGTACACCGAGCTGAAGGCGATCTACCCCAGCGCTCCGGCGTGACGGCCTGACGCCCTCGTGCTCCTCGACCTGCAGCTGGACGCGAGTCCGGACCGCTCCTTCGAGCGTGCCCGCGAGCTCGTGGACGCAGGTGCCGCCGGGCTGTTCACGTTCGAGGGTCCCCACGACGTCTTCCTGCCGCTGGCCGCCGCAGCCGGACGGGTCGATGCCGACCTGATGACCAACGTCGCGATCGCGATGCCGCGCAGCCCCGATGCACCTCGCCCACGCTGCGTGGGACCTGCAGCTGATGAGCGGCGGCCGCTTCCGCCTCGGTCTCGGGTCACAGATCAAGCCACACATCGAGAAGAGGTACGGCGCCACCTGGTCGCCGCCGGCCGCGCGGATGCGCGAGATCGTGCTCGCGGTGAAGGCGATCCTGGACTCGTGGCAGCACGGGACGCCGCTCCGCTTCGAGGGTGAGCACACCCGGCACACGTTGATGCCCCCCACGTTCGTGCCCGGGCCCAACCCGCACGGCCCGCCGCCCGTGCTGCTCGGCGCGCTCGGGCCCGCTGATGACACGAACGGCAGCCGAGGTGGCCGACGGCCTCCTGGTGATGCCCTTCCACAGCCACCGCCATTTCCGCGAGCGGACCCTCCCCGCGGTGGCGGAGGGCCTGGAGCGCTCGGGCAGGGCGAGCATCGACATCTACCCGCAGGCGATCCTCGCGATGGGCACCACCGACGCCGAGCGGGCCGTGGCGACCGAGGCAGCACGTGGCCTGCTGGCGTTCTACGGATCCACGCCGGCCTACCTGCCGGTGCTGGAGGTGGAGGGGTGGGCGGAGGTCCAGCCGGAGCTGAACTCCCTCTCCAAGCGCGGCGACATCGCGTCCATGATGTCGCTGGTCACCGACGAGATGGTCCGCACGCTGGCGGTCGTCGGGACGCCGGAGGAGTGCGCCACCGAGCTCGGTCGGAGGTTCGGTGACGTGTCCGACCGGGTGTGCGCCTACTTCCCGGGCTACGACCCGGGGGTGGACGAGATCGCCAGCCTGGCCCGCGCGCTCGCCGGGGGAGCAGTGACGCGCGAGCCAGGCTGACGGGTCATGGGGCGCTACGGGTGCAGGTGGTGCTTCGGCAGCCAGGCCTCGGGGTCGATCGGACCGCCGTTGTGCGGGTGCACCTCGAGGTGCAGGTGGGGACCGGTCGTGTTGCCGGTCGAGCCGACGTACCCGACGAGGTCGCCGGGAGACAGCCGCTGTCCGACGTGCACGGCGAACTCGCTCTGGTGGCAGTACCAGAGCACCGTCCCGTCGTCGAGGCGGACGACGGTCTTGTTGCCGTAGGCACCGTCCGGGGACGCGGCCGTGACGACACCGGGACCGATGGACCTGATCTCGGTGCCATCGGGAGCTGCGAAGTCCAGCCCGGTGTGGGTGCTGGCCCACAGCCCGCTGGACTGCCCGAAGCGGCCGGTCAGGTGGTAGCCGCGGACCGGAAGCACCCAGGCCGGGGGCTTGGCGTTGAGGCGGATGTTCGGCAGGACCCGGTAGGGCTGCACCCTCGCGGATGCGGGCTCGACCTTCGTCGCGACCTGCTCCGGAGCCTCGGAGAGCGCCGCGGCCGGAGGGCTGGTCGCGAGCGCGGTCGCGACCAGGAGGCCGGTCAGCAGCGCGGGGGTGCGGGTATGGCGACGCTTGTGCCGGGCATGGTGACGTCTGTGCAAGGTGAGCATGGCAATGGGAAGTCCTCTGCGCGCCACGGCGGCGGGTCTGCTTCCCGAGTCGCCTGGCGCGCGAACGCGCCTCGCTGCTCGTCAGAGGTCCTACATCGGGGTCACATCGGTGTGGGGACGAGCAAGGGGCGCTTCACACACCGACTGTTCTCTTGTCTGCGGCGCTGCCTTTTGCAAGCAACGCGTCGGACCATTGAGACAGTCCGAGCGATCCACGTGCAAATCCAGTGCTAGCAACTTGTTAGCGGGGTCACACGCCGGGCCCCGAGCCCCGCTCAGGGGGCGACGAACGTCACATCTTTGCGCGGGCCAAACCTCGTCGCCGCATCCGGGCTAGACAGGTGACGTGTCCCGAGCCTCGGGGCTGCGGCAATTTCGTCGTCTGTGACCTAGCCTCGAAACATGGACGACACGCAAGCGCCCACGATCTCGGGGGCGATCATCGGGACCACCGCACTGGGACGGTTGCAGATGCGTGTGCCCGAGGAGGACGGCTTCGAAGAGGTCCTCGTCGAGCGCCGGTGGCCGGACAGCACGTCTGCCCGGGCCTGGTGCGAGCGGACGGTCGAGAGAGCAGTTCCGGGCACGGTCATCCTCGAGATCCAGGTCTTCGAGGAGAGCTGGAAGCACTCCAGGTCGTGGGAGACCACCAAGAGCCGACCGATCGCCGAGGCGCTGACGCTCGGGGTCGTCGGAGCCGACGGCGAGGTGCGTTGGGCCCAGACGCGGTCGATGAGCCCTCGCGCGGGAGCGCGCCACCTCCTCTGAGCCATCGGCCGGGCCGAGCTGCCGACCGTCGACGGGACGTCGTTCGTGCCTGCGGCACTATGGGGCCATGGGCACCCCAGCTGAGCACGCCGACTACGACCCCACAGCCGAGGTCACGCAGATCTGCCGTGACCTGATCCGCATCGACACGACCAACTTCGGCGACCAGCCGGGTCCGGGCGAGCGCAAGGCCGCCGAGCACGTGGCGACGTTGCTCGACGAGGTGGGCATCGAGAGCGAGCTGTGGGAGGCCGAGCCGGGGCGCACCAACGTGCTGGCGCGCTGGGGTGGGGACCAGGGCGACCCGATCCTCGTCCACGGGCACCTCGACGTGGTCCCGGCCGACGCGGCTGACTGGCAGCTGCACCCGTTCAGTGGGGAGATCCACGAGGGTCAGCTCTGGGGTCGCGGTGCCGTCGACATGAAGGACTTCGACGCCATGCTGCTCTCGACGGTGCGTGCGCGTGCCCGTGCCGGCGTGGTTCCCGACCGGCCGCTGGTGCTCTGCTTCACCGCCGACGAGGAGGCCGGAGGGCACAAGGGCGCCGGACCTCTCGTGGAGTCGCACCGCGAGTGGTTCGAGGACTGCGCGTACGCCGTCGGCGAGGTCGGCGGCTTCTCCACGACGGTGCGGGGTCGCCGGCTCTACCTGATCGAGGCCGCGGAGAAGGGGATGGCCTGGATGCGGCTGACCGCCCGCGGCAACGCCGGGCACGGGTCGATGCGGCACCCCGACAACGCAGTGACCACGCTCGCCGAGGCCGTGGCCCGCATCGGTCGGCACGAGTGGCCCGTCCAGCTGACTCCCACGATGCGCGTCCTGCTCGGTGCCGTGGGCGAGCTCGCCGGGACGGAGGCGACACCCGAGAACGCCGAGGCGCTGGTCGAGGAGTTCGGGAGCGCTGCTCGCATGCTCGGTGCGGTGATCCGGCACACGACCAACCCGACCATGCTCGAGGCGGGCTACAAGGTGAACGTGGTGCCGGGCCAGGCCACGGCCCAGGTCGACGGCCGGTTCCTCCCGGGGTTCGAGGACGACTTCCTGGCCACGCTGCGCGAGCTCGCGGGCCCCCAGGTCGACATCGACTTCATCACCAAGATGCCCGGTCTCGAGACGCCGTACGACGGGGAGATGGCCGACGCGATGACCTCATCGATCCTCGAGGAGGACCCGGACGCCCTGGTGGCGCCGTACCTGATGAGCGGCGGCACCGACGCGAAGCACTTCACCGAGGTCGGGATGCGCGCCTTCGGGTTCGCCCCGCTGAGGCTGCCGGCGGAGCTCGACTTCACCGCCTTGTTCCACGGTGTCGACGAACGCGTCCCGGTGGACGCTCTCGAGTTCGGCGCCCGGGTGTTCGATCACTTCCTCGGGAAGATCTGACAGAGCCTCGGGAAGATCTGACAGAGCCTCGGGAAGATCTAGTACAGCCAGGCGATCCGCTGGCGGATGATCTTGCGTCGCAGCAGCACTCGCCGCGTGCCGTCGGGAGCCAGCCGCAACCGGTCGATCTCCCAGCCACCCTGCTCGGCCCGCTCGACCAGCATCCGGGTCACGGCGTTGCGCGAGTGCTCGCGGGAGATCAGCAGGTTGTCGAACTCGTACTCCACACCCGGCTTGAGCGCACGGTGCCGGAGCGTGCGCTCCTTGGTCGAGGTCATGCCAACACCTCCAGGTCGGACGAGACGTCGTCGAGCGCCTGCCTGATCTCCGCGGGCAGCTCGCACTCCTCCACGGTCAGCGACTCGCGCAGCTGGGCAGCCGTGCGTGCGCCGAGGATCGGCGCGGTGACGCCGGGCCGGTCCCTGACCCAGGCCAGCGCCACCTCGAGCGAGGACCAGCCGAGACCGTCAGCAGCGCGGGCGACCCCTTCGACCACTCGCTGGGAATGGTCGTCGAGGTAGCGCCCGACGAAGGACGAGAAGTGGGGGGAGGCCGCCCGGGAGTCGGCGGGTGTGCCACCGCGGTACTTCCCGGTCAGCACGCCACGCCCGAGCGGGGACCAGGGCAGGATGCCGAGGCCGAGCGCACGCGCGGCCGGGATCACCTCGGTCTCGACGCTGCGGTTGAGCAGGGAGTACTCGACCTGGTTGGACGACAGCGGAGCCCGACCGGGTACGGCGCGTTGCCAGGTGGCCGCCTGGGCGGACTGCCAGCCGTTGTAGTTGCTCACCCCGACGTACGCCGCCTTGCCGGTCGAGACGGCATGGTCGAGCGCCGAGAGCGTCTCCTCGAGGGGCGCGTCGTCGACCCAGGTGTGCACCTGCCAGAGATCGACGTGGTCGACGCCCAGACGTCGCAACGACGCGTTGAGCGAGCTGATCAGGTGGCCACGCGAGGCGTTCGTGAACCGCTCCGAGCCGCGTCGTCCGACGCCGGCCTTGGTGGCGATCACCACGTCGTCGCGCGCGCAGACGTCGCCGAGCAGTGAGCCGATCAACCGCTCGGAGTCACCGTCGGTGTAGCCCGCAGCCGTGTCCACGAGGGTGCCGCCGGCCTCCACGAAGGCGGCCAGCTGCTCTCGCGCCTCGTGCTCGTCGGTGTCGCGTCCCCAGGTCATCGTGCCCAGGCCCAGGCGCGACACCGAGAGTCCGGAGGCGCCCAGAAGCCGCTGCTGCATGGTCGAAACGGTATCGACCGCACCCCACCAGCCCACACGCGGCTCGCCGTGGGAGGCAGTCAGGTAACTGCCAGCAAGCGATGCGTACGCTGTGCCGGTGCTCGACTTCCTTCAGGCTGTGGTGCTCGGGCTCATCCAGGGCCTCACCGAGTTCCTCCCCATCTCCAGCAGCGCCCACCTCCGGATCCTGCCGGAGTGGTTCGGGTGGGGTGACCCCGGAGCGGCCTTCACGGCGGTGATCCAGATCGGCACCGAGCTGGCTGTCCTGCTGTACTTCCGTCACGACATCTGGCGCATCGGCAAGACCTGGGTCAAGTCGATCTACCAGCCGGAGTTCCGCGGCCACATCGACGCGCGGATGGGCTGGTACGTGATCATCGGCTCGGTGCCGATCGTCGTGCTCGGCGTGCTGCTCAAGGACGTGATCGAGCAGGACTTCCGCAACCTCTACGTCATCGCCACGACCCTGATCGTGATGGGACTCGTGCTCGGCATCGCCGACCACATGGCCAAGCAGGACCGCGACCTCAAGCAGGTCGGGATGAAGCACGCCGTGCTGCTCGGGCTCGCCCAGGCGCTGGCGCTGATCCCGGGTGTCTCCCGATCCGGCGCGACCATCTCGATGGGCCTGTTCCTCGGTCTGAAGCGCGAGGCGGCCACCCGGTTCGCCTTCCTGCTCGCCATCCCCGCCGTCGTGGGCGCAGGGGTCTTCGAGCTCAAGGACATCCCGAACGGCGACAACAACTACGGCTGGGGACCCACGTTCGTGGCCACGGTCGTGTCCTTCCTCGTCGGGTACGCCGCGATCGCGTGGCTGCTGAAGTACGTCTCGACGCACACCTACACGCCGTTCGTCATCTACCGGGTGAGCCTGGGAGTGCTCACCCTGGTCCTCCTCTGGACCGGTGTCCTGGTCGCCTGAGGAGCCCCGGCGGTCGAGCCTGTCGAGACCCTCACAGCCACCCGGCGCGCTTGCTGATGATGAACACCACCAGTGAGCTGAGCGCCATCATGATGAGCGCCATCGGGTAGCCGTAGAGCCAGTGCAGCTCGGGCATGTGGTCGAAGTTCATGCCGTAGATGCTGCCGATCAGTGTCGGTGCGGCGACGAGGCCGACCGCGGCCGAGATCCGACGCATGTCGTCGTTCTGCTGGATGGAGATCTGGGCGATGTGGGCGTCGAACGCGGTGGACAGCAGGCCGTCGAGGCTGTCGATGGTCTCGGCCACGCGGTTGAGGTGGTCCCACACGTCGCGGAAGTACGGCGCGGCGTCCTCGTGGATGCCGCGGACCGCCCCGGCGGTGAAGCGGTTCATCGGCTCCCGGAGCGGCATCACGGCTCGGCGCATCTCCGCGAGCTCGCGCTTGAGGATGTAGATCCGGGCGGCGTCGCTGGTGCGCTGCGTCGAGAACACCGACTTCTCGACCTCGTCGACGTCCTCCTGCAAGGACTCGGCCACCTCCTCGTAGTGGTCGACGACCGAGTCGCACACCGCGTAGACGACAGCCGAGGGGCCGTGTGCGAGGACGCTGCTCATTCCTTCGAGGCGGTGTCGCGCCTCGCTCAGCGCGCCGCCCTTGCCGTGCCGCACGGTGACGATGAACTTGTGGCCGACGAACAGGCTGATCTCGCCGGTCTCGACCGCGTCCTCCTCGTCGACGTACCAGAGGGTCTTGAGCACGATGAACAGCGAGTCGGCGTACCGCTCGACCTTGGGGCGCTGGTGGGCGCTGATCGCGTCCTCCACGGCCAGCTCGTGGAGGTCGTAGAGGTCGGCGATGGCATCGAGCTCGTGGCTGTCGGGGTCGTGCAGGCCGACCCAGACGAAGTCGTGGGGACCGGTCGCCTTGGCTCGCACGCCGGCGAGGTCGCCGGTCTCGAGGCCGAGGTCGAGCCGTTCGCCGTCCCGGTACAGCGCGTTGTCAACGATCACAGGAGCAGGTTAGGCCTGACGCGTACGCTCCGGGCATGGCAACCGTGATCCTGGCGCGCCACGGGCGCACGGCGGCGAACGTCGGTGGCGTGCTCGCGGGGCGCAGCAAGGGCGTCCACCTCGACGAGACCGGAATCTCCCAGGCCGAGGCTGCCGCCCTGCGGCTGGAGGGCCTCGACCTGGCGGCGGTGGTGACCAGCCCGCTGGAGCGGTGCCGGGAGACCGCGAAGCTGCTGGCTCCGGGTCATCGAGCCGTCGCGGACCGGCGCCTGCTCGAGTGCGACTACGGCGAGTGGACCGGTCAGGAGCTCAAGACCCTGGCCAAGGAGAAGCTCTGGCGCACGGTCCAGGCACAGCCCTCCGGTGCGAGGTTTCCCGGGGGCGAGTCCCTCCCGGAGATGTCGGCACGGGCCGTCGCGGCGATCCGGGACCGCGACCAGGACGTCGAGTCCGCTGCTGGTGACGGTGCCGTGTGGCTGGCCGTCTCCCACGGCGACGTGATCAAGGCGATCCTGGCCGACGCGCTCGGGATGCACCTCGACGCGTTCCAGCGGATCATGGTCGACCCGGCCAGCCTCTCCGTGGTGCGCTACACCCCGCACCGCGCCTTCGTCGTCACCATGAACTCGTCCTCCGGGTCGCTGGCGCACCTGAAAGCCCCGCCCCGCAAGGGCAGACGGCGCAAGCGCTCCGAGGATGCCGTCGTCGGGGGCGGTGCCGGTCCCTCGCCGGTGACCGCTTCACAGAACATCTAGGCTCGACCCCATGCCCGTCATCCATCGCTTCGACCCGCCCGATCGCTTCGTGCCGGGCACGGTCGGCGAGCCCGGGCAGCGCACCTTCTTCCTGCAGGCACGTGCCGGGCTCCAGGTCACCTCGGTCGCCCTGGAGAAGCAGCAGGTGCAGATCCTGGGGGAGCGGGTCGCCGAGCTCCTCGACGAGCTGATCGAGTCCGACGAGGCGCAGACCGTGATCCCCGCGATGACACCTGTCGGCCTGATCGACACCGAGCCGCTCGACCAGCCGATCGAGGAGGAGTTCCGGGCCGGCACGATCACGCTCTCCTGGGACGCGAGCGACGAGCGCGTGGTGATCGAGGTGTTCCCCGTCGTCGAGGTCGAGGTGGAGCTCCCGGTCGAGGCCGAGGAGCAGGAGCTGATCGACCTGCCGATCCAGGAGCCGGAACCCGAGGAGGTGCTGCTGGTGCGGATGCCGGCCGCGATGGCGAGGTCGTTCGCGACCCGCGCCGAGTCGGTCGTGGCCGCGGGGCGGGCGCCGTGTCCCTTCTGCGGGGGTCCGATGGATCCCGACGGCCACCTCTGCCCGCGGGCCAACGGGTTCCGCCGTACGTCTGGCTGATCGCCGTGACCGTTCCCCAGCTCACTGAGCTGCTCGAGGACCAGCTGGTCGTGCTCGGACGGATCATGCCCGCCTCGAACCACACGTTCCTGACCCGTCTGGGCGACAGCGGGGTCCAGTGCGTCTACAAGCCCAGCTCGGGCGAGCGTCCGCTGTGGGACTTCACCGACGGCACCCTGGCGGCCCGCGAGTACGCCGCCTGGGTGGTGTCGGACCACCTCGGCTGGGACGTCGTACCGCCGACCGTGCTGCGTGACGGCCCGGCCGGCCCCGGGATGGTGCAGCTCTGGATGGAGTCGGAGGAGACGGTCGAGGGCCAGCCGGACCCGGTCGACGTGGTGCCCGAGGGGCCGCTGCCGCCCGGGTTCCTGCACGTGCTCGACGCCTCGGGCGGCCGCGACGAGCCGGTGATGCTGGTCCACGAGGACTCACCGCCACTGCGCCGGATGGCCGTCTTCGACCTCGTCGTGAACAACACGGACCGCAAGGGCGGGCACGTGCTGCCCATGGCCGGAGGTCACCGCTACGGCGTCGACCACGGCGTCTGCTTCCACACCGAGGACAAGCTGCGCACGGTGCTCTGGGGCTGGGCCGGCCTGCGACTCTCACCGGAGGAGACCACCGGGGTGGAGGCGGTGCTGGACGGCCTGGACGGCGACCTGCGCGAGTCACTCGAGGACCTGCTCACCGTGCGTGAGGTGGACGCCGTCGCCCGTCGGTGCGAGCGGCTGCTGCGCACCCGCAGCTTCCCGGTGCCGAGCGGCGGTTGGCCCTCGATCCCGTGGCCGCCCTTCTGAGCGCTGGCCGATAGGGTCACGACCATGCGTGCCTGGACCTCACCCGACGGCGGGAGCGGAGCCCTTCCCGCAGGTGTTCGTGGACCGGAGGTGCGGATCTTCGACACGTCCACGCAGGGTGTCCGCGAGCTGGTGCCCACCGAAGGTGCGGCCCGCATGTACGTCTGCGGCATCACGCCGTACGACGCGACCCACCTCGGCCACGCAGCGACCTACGTCGCGTTCGACCTGCTCAACCGGGCCTGGCGCTCTGCTGGCCACGAGGTCCGCTACGTGCAGAACGTCACCGACGTCGACGACCCGCTGCTCGAGCGGGCCAACGCGACGGGGGAGGACTGGGAGAGCCCTCGCCGAGCGCGAGACCGCCCTGTTCCGGCGAGGACATGGAGGCGCTCCGCGTGCTCCCGCCCGACGCCTACGTGGGCGCTGTCGAGGCGATCCCGCTCGTGGTCGAGATGGTCGAGGACCTGCAGGCGACCGGGAGCGTCTACGACGTCCCGTCGACAGGCTCCGGACGAGCCGGACCTCTACTTCTCGGTGACCGACGACCCGGCGCTTCGGCGAGGTCTCCGGCTGGAGCCGCGAGCAGATGATGGCCGTCTTCGCCGACCGCGGCGGCGACCCGGACCGACCGGGCAAGAAGGACCCGCTCGACTGCCTGCTCTGGCAGTCGGAGCGACCCGGCGAGCCCGCCTGGGACTCCGTGCTCGGCCGTGGTCGACCCGGCTGGCACATCGAGTGCTCGGCGATCGCCCGCACGCACCTCGGGGCCACGATCGACGTGCAGGGTGGCGGCAGCGACCTCGTCTTCCCGCACCACGAGATGAGCGCCTCCGAGGCCCAGGTCGCTGATCCCGGGGCGCCGTTCGCGCGCGCCTACGTGCACGCGGGGATGGTCGGGCTCGACGGCGAGAAGATGTCGAAGTCCAAGGGCAACCTCGTCCTGGTCTCGAAGCTCCGCGAGAGCGGCCTGGACCCGATGGTGATCCGGCTGCTGCTCCTCGGACACCACTACCGCAGCGACTGGCAGTGGAACGAGGCCGACGTCGCCGCGGCGGGCGCGCGCCTCGACAAGTGGCGGAGCGCCGTCGCCAAGCCGGCCGGCGCCCCGACCGAGCACGTCATCACCGACGTCCTCACGGCGCTGGCCACCGACCTCGACGCACCCTTCGCCCTGCGGCTCCTCGACCACTGGGCCAACACCACGGACTTCGGTGACGAGACCGAGCCCGGAGCGGGCGAGAAGATCCGCGCGCTGGTGGATGCCGCCCTGGGTGTGCAGCTGTAGCGGGACGCTACTTCTCGGGGTCGTCCCTGCGCTTGAGGTAGCGCTCGAACTCCCGGGCGATCGCCTCGCCGCTGGCCTCGGGGAGCTCGGCGGTGTCCTGGCTCTCCTCGAGGTTGCGGACGTACTCGGCGACGTCCTCGTCCTCCTCGGCGAGCTCGGCCACGCCCCGCTCCCAGGCACGGCTGTCCTCGGGGAGGTCGCCGAGCGGGATCCTGGTCTCGAGGAGGTCCTCGACCTGACTGAGCAGGGCGAGCGTCGCCTTCGGGCAGGGGGGCTGCGGCAGGTAGTGGGGGACGGCCGCCCAGAACGACACGGCCGGCACGTCCAGGCGGGCACAGGCGTCCTGGAAGACCCCGACGATCCCGGTGGGTCCCTCGTACGTCGCCGGCTCCAGCTTGAGCCGGTCCTCCAGGTCGAGCTCGGTCGCCGTCCCGCTGACCTGGATCGGTCGCGTGTGGGGCGTCTCGGCGAGCATGGCTCCGAGGGTGACCACGAGCTCGACGGCGAGCTCGTCGGCGCAGGCGAGCAGCTCGGCACAGAACTGCCGCCACTTCATGTTCGGCTCGATGCCCCGCAGCAGCACCACGTCGCGGTGCGAGCCGGGCGGGCGGGCGACGTACACCTGGGTCGAGGGCCAGGTGATCCGGCGCATGCCCTCGTCGGTGGTGGTGACCACGGGCCGGTTGACCTGGAAGTCGTAGAACTCCTCCGGGTCGACGACCGCGACCACCTGGGCGTCCCACACCTCGATGAGGTGATCGACCACACCTGTGGCAGCGCTCGCGGCGTCGTTCCAGCCTTCGAAGGCCGCCACCATCACCGGGTCGACGAGCTGCGGCACGTCTTCGATCTCGATCACCCTGCAACCCTAGATGAGCGGGTCCAAGGCGTCGCACGCCGCGCGACCCGGCACACGTGGAGGCCGGCGACCGGCCACCATGCGAAAATCGAGATCTGCAGCTCCGCCGAGTGCCTACGCTGTGTGCATCCCCCAGACGACAACCGGAGTACATCTGTGACCACTGCCGAGGACCGCCGCACCCAGGAGCGACCTGACGCCACCGAGGCGCTCACGACCCTCCTCACCGAGCGCATCCTGGTGATCGACGGCGCGATGGGCACGATGATCCAGGGTCACGGGCTCGACGAGTCGGGTTATCGCGGCGACCGGTTCGCCGACTGGGACCAGGAGGTGCGCGGCAACAGCGACCTGCTCAGCCTGACCCAGCCCGAGATCATCCGGTCCATCCACCGCGAGTACCTCGAGTCCGGTGCCGACATCGTCGCCACCAACACCTTCAGTGCCCAGCGGATCTCCCAGGCCGACTACGGCATGGAGGACCTGGCCTACGAGCTGAACTTCGAGTCGGCCCGCCTGGCCCGCGAGGCCGCCGACGAGGTGACCGAGGCCGAGCCAGACCGGCCGCGCTTCGTCGCGGGTGGTCTCGGGCCGACCAACCGGACCGCCTCGATCTCGCCCGACGTCAACGACCCGGGCTTCCGCAACACCAGCTTCGAGCAGCTCGTGGAGGCGTACGCCGAGCAGGCCGCGGGCCTGGTCGACGGCGGCGCCGACCTGCTCCTGGTGGAGACGATCTTCGACACGCTCAACGCCAAGGCGGCGATCTTCGCGCTCGAGACCCTCTTCGAGGAGCGCGGACGGCGCTGGCCGGTCATCCTGTCCGGCACCATCACCGACGCCTCCGGGCGCACCCTCTCGGGCCAGGTCACCGAGGCCTTCTGGAACTCGGTGCGCCACGCCCGGCCGCTGGCGATCGGGCTCAACTGCGCGCTGGGCGCGGCCGAGATCCGCCCCTACCTGGCCGAGCTCTCGCGCATCGCCGACTGCTTCGTCTCGTGCTACCCCAACGCCGGGCTGCCCAACGCCTTCGGTGAGTACGACGAGACCCCGGACCAGATGTCGCAGGTGCTCGCGGAGTTCACCAGCGCCGGACTGGTCAACCTCGTCGGCGGGTGCTGCGGCACCACGCCGGCGCACATCTCCCGCATCGCCGACGTGGTCGAGGGCGCTCCGCCGCGCGAGGCTGCCAAGCCGGTGCCCGCGATGCGGCTCTCCGGGCTCGAGCCGTTGACGATCGACGAGGACTCGCTGTTCGTGAACATCGGCGAGCGCACCAACATCACCGGCTCCGCGAAGTTCCGCAACCTGATCAAGGCCAGCGACTACGACGCCGCACTCTCCGTGGCCGCGCAGCAGGTGGAAGCCGGCGCCCAGGTCATCGACGTCAACATGGACGAGGGGATGATCGACGGTGTCGCGGCCATGGACCGCTTCACCAAGCTGATCGCCGGAGAGCCCGACATCAGCCGGGTGCCGATCATGGTCGACTCCTCCAAGTGGGAGGTCATCGAGGCAGGCCTGCGCTGCGTGCAGGGCAAGCCGATCGTGAACTCCATCTCCATGAAGGAGGGCGAGGACAAGTTCCGCGAGCAGGCGCGCCTGTGCCGCAAGTACGGCGCCGCTGCGGTCGTGATGGCCTTCGACGAGGAGGGCCAGGCCGACAATCTCGAGCGCCGCAAGCAGATCTGCGAGCGTGCCTACCGCATCCTGGTGGACGAGATCGCCTTCCCGGCCGAGGACATCATCTTCGACCCCAACTGCTTCGCCCTGGCGACGGGCATCGAGGAGCACGCCAACTACGGCGTCGACTTCATCGAGGCCACGCGCTGGATCAAGGAGAACCTCCCCGGGGCGCTCGTCTCCGGTGGCATCTCCAACGTCTCCTTCTCGTTCCGCGGCAACAACCCGGTGCGCGAGGCGATCCACTCGGTCTTCCTGTTCCACGCCATCCAGGCGGGCCTCGACATGGGCATCGTCAACGCGGGTGCGCTCGTGGTCTACGACGAGATCGATCCCGAGCTGCGTGAGCGGATCGAGGACGTCGTGCTCAACCGTCGCGAGGACGCCGCCGAGCGCCTGCTGGAGATCGCCGAGGCGCACCGCGGCTCGGGGGAGCAGCAGGAGGTCGCGACGCTCGAGTGGCGCTCGCTGCCGATCGGGGAGCGGATCACGCACGCCCTGGTCAAGGGACTCGACGCCCACGTCGAGGAGGACACCGAGCAGCTGCGTGCCGAGATCGAGGCGCGCGGTGGGCGCCCGATCGAGGTGATCGAGGGTCCGCTGATGGACGGCATGAACGTCGTCGGCGACCTGTTCGGCTCCGGCAAGATGTTCCTGCCCCAGGTGGTCAAGTCGGCGCGGGTGATGAAGAAGGCGGTCGCCTACCTGATCCCGTTCATCGAGCAGGAGAAGCTCGACAACCCTGAGTACGCCACCGCCAAGGACACCAACGGCACGATCGTGATGGCCACGGTCAAGGGCGACGTGCACGACATCGGCAAGAACATCGTCGGTGTGGTGCTCCAGTGCAACAACTACGAGGTGATCGACCTCGGCGTGATGGTGCCGGCGCAGAAGATCCTGGACAAGGCCAAGGAGGTCGGTGCCGACCTGATCGGCCTGTCCGGGCTGATCACGCCGTCGCTCGACGAGATGGTCAACTTCGCGACCGAGATGGAGCGTCAGGGCTTCGAGATCCCGCTGCTCATCGGCGGCGCGACCACCTCGCGCGCCCACACGGCGGTCAAGGTCACCCCGCGCTACAAGGGCCCCGTGCTCTGGGTCAAGGACGCCTCGCGGTCGGTCCCCGTCGCGGCGGCCCTGCTCTCGCCCGAGCGGCGCGGCAAGCTGCTCGAGGACACCGAGGCCGACTACGAGTCGCTGCGCAAGCGCCACGCCTCCAAGAGCGAGCGCCCGCTGTCCACGCTCGAGGACGCCCGTGCCAACGCGACGGTGATCGACTGGTCGGCGTACGAGCCTCCCGTCCCCGCGATGCTCAGGGACGGCGACAGCGTCAGGGTCTTCGAGGACTACGACGTCGCCGAGCTGCGGGAGTACATCGACTGGCAGCCGTTCTTCAACGCCTGGGAGATGAAGGGCAAGTTCCCCGACATCCTGAACAACCCGGCGAGCGGGGAGACCGCGCGCAAGCTGTACGACGACGCGCAGGCGATGCTCGACACGCTGATCGAGGAGAAGTGGCTGACCGCCAACGGCGTGATCGGCTTCTTCCCGGCCAACGCGGTCGGCGACGACATCGAGGTCTACCGCGACGCGGAGCGGACCGAGGTGCTCACCACCCTGTTCAACCTGCGTCAGCAGGGGCAGCACCGTGAAGGGGTGCCCAACCGCTCGCTCGGCGACTTCATCGCGCCCAAGGACACCGGACTCGCCGACCACGTCGGGGCGTTCGCGGTCACGGCGGGCCTCGGCAGCCAGGACAAGATCAAGGAGTTCAAGGAGGACCTCGACGACTACAGCGCGATCCTGCTGGAGTCGCTGGCCGACCGGCTCGCCGAGGCGTTCGCGGAGCGGATGCACCAGCGCGTCCGGACCGACCTCTGGGGACACGTGCCCGAGGAGCAGCTGGCCAACGAGGACCTGATCGCCGAGAAGTACTCCGGCATCCGACCCGCCCCGGGCTACCCCGCCTGCCCCGAGCACACCGAGAAGCGCACCCTGTGGGAGCTGCTCGACGTGGAGAAGAACACCGGCATGGAGCTCACCGAGTCGATGGCGATGTGGCCCGGCGCCTCGGTCAGCGGCTGGTACTTCTCGCACCCGCAGTCGCAGTACTTCGTCGTCGGCCGGCTCGGACGCGACCAGGTCGCGTCGTACGCCGAACGCAAGGGCTGGTCGCTCGAGGAGGCCGAGCGCTGGCTCTCCTCCAACCTCGGCTACGACCCCGAGGACTGATGGGCACCCCGGCCGACTTGTCAGGCTGTTCATGTCTACTTGGGGTGTTGCAACGCCCGAAGAAGCCATGAGTACCCGGTCAACCGGGTACTCCGACACCCCACCGGCCGTCCTCTGGGACATGGACGGCACTCTCGTGGACACCGAGCCGTACTGGATGAAGTGCGAGTTCGCGCTGGCGGAGAAGTACGGCGGGACCTGGTCGCACGAGGACGCGCTCGCGGTGGTGGGCGGCGACCTGATCGACTCGGCGACCTACATGCGCGAGCACATGCGCATCGACCGGACGCCTGAGCAGATCGTCGAGGAGCTGCTCGACGGTGTCGTGGAGATGGTCGAGCGCGACGTCCCCTGGCAGCCCGGGGCGCGCGAGCTGCTCGCCGAGCTGCGAGCGCGGGAGGTGCCCTGCGCGCTGGTGACGATGTCGTGGAGGCGGTTCGTGGAGCCGGTGCTCCGGGCGCTACCGGAAGGATCCTTCGACGTGCTCGTCTGCGGCGACGAGGTCGCCCACGGAAAGCCGCACCCGGAGCCCTACCTCCGCGCCGCCGAGCTGATCGGCCTCCCGCCCGCCGGAGACGGTCGCGATCGAGGACTCGCCGACCGGCGCCACCTCGGCTGCGGCCGCCGGCTGCCAGGTGCTCGTCGTCCCGAGCCACGTCCCGGTCCCCGCAGGGGAGCGACGCACGCACCGCGAGACGCTGGTCGGGATCACGCCGGCAGATCTGGCGGCCCTGATCCCGGCACGCTGACCGGGTCAGCGACGACGACCGGCTCCGGGAGCGGTGGCGGCTCGTTGCCGAAGGCCGGGCACAGCGACTGGAAGCTGCACCAGCGACACGCCCACCCGGGGTTCGGCTGCCAGTCACGGGCGGCACGGGCGGCCTCGATCGCCTGCCACACGGCCACGACGAGCCGCTCCGTGAACCGCAGGTCGTCCTCGTCGGGCTGATAGGTGACGACCTGCCCGTCGCCGAGATAGATCAGCTGGAGCAGGGCCGGCACCACACCGCGCGTGCGCCAGATCACCAGCGCGTAGAACCTCATCTGGAACAGCGCCTTGCCCTCGAACCCGACCCCGGGAGAGCGCCCCGTCTTGTAGTCCACCACCCGGATCGCACCGTCCTGCGCGACGTCGATGCGGTCGACGAAACCCCGCAGCAGCAGCCGGGAGTCCAGGAGAGTCTCGACGTAGAGCTCCCGCTCCGCCGGCTCGAGTCGTCGCGGGTCCTCGAGGGCGAAGTAGCCGCGCAGGCTCTCGCGGCACGAGGACAGCCACGCCACGATGTCCGCGCCCTCGCCCGCGAAGAGGGAGGCGGCCTCGGGTTCCGCGTCGAGCACGAACTCCCAGGCGTCCTGCACCATGGCCTCGCCCCGCTCGGGAGTCCGCTCGGCGGCCGGCAGGTCGAAGAGGTCCTCGAGCACCTTGTGCACCACGGTTCCGCGCAAGGCGTCGGGCGAGGGTTCCTCGGGCAGGCGGTCGATGGTGCGCAAACGGAACATCAGCGGACACGTGCGAAAGTCCGAGGCCCGGCTCGGCGACAACGAGCCGAGCACCTCCACGCCGTCGACCGGGGTGCCGATCCGCACGCGCGGGCTGGTCTCCTCCATGCCCACACCGTAGGTGCTCGATCCGACAGGGGGGCTGCGCGCTAGCGTGGCACCGTGAGCGACGACGGAGCACCCGGCGACACCGCCGGCCCCGGCGTGCGCCCGTCGTACCCACCCGGGACCTGGCGCATCGGCTCCATCCGCGGCATCGACGTCCTGGTCCGGTCCTCGTGGCTGCTCGTCGCCCTGCTGATCGCCTTCCTCCTCGCCCCGCGGGTCGAGGAGGTGCAGCCGGGTCTCGGCGCCTGGAAGTACGTCGCCGGCGTCGCGTTCGCCGTGCTCCTCTACCTCTCCATCCTGCTGCACGAGATCTCGCACGCCGTGATGGCGCAGCGCTACGGCCTCGGCGTCCGCTCGATCAGCCTGCACTTCCTGGGAGGTGCGACCGAGATCGACTCCGAGACGCGCACCCCCGGCCAGGAGTTCAAGGTCGCGGTCGTCGGCCCGCTGACCTCGATCGTCGTCGGGCTCGCGGCCTGGGCGCTGCTCATGGTCACCCCCGACGGCCTCCTCGGCCTCGCCGTCGGCGGTCTCGCCGGCGCGAACCTGGTCGTCGGCGTGCTCAACCTGGTGCCGGGCCTCCCGCTCGACGGCGGTCGGGTGCTGCGGGCGTTCGTGTGGAAGCTGACCGGCAACATGCACCGGGGCACCATCGTCGCCGGGTGGGGCGGACGCGTGGTCGCCATCGTCGTCCTGGCGTCGCTGCCGCTCGCGCGGGTGGTGGGATTCAGGCCGGACATCCTCGACTTCGCGATGGCGGTGATCATCGCCGTGTTCCTGTGGTCCGGGGCCTCGGCCTCGATGGTCAGCGCCCGCGTGCGGCGGCGCCTGCCGGCACTCAAGGCGCGCCCGCTCGCTCGCCGGGTGGTGGCGGTCTGGGACGAGGTCCCTGTGGCCGAGGCCGTGCGCAAGGCACAGGAGAGCGAGGCCGGCGCCATCGTGATCCACGCCGGCGACGACCGCCTGAGCGGGGTGGTCAACGAGGCGGCCTTGCTCGCCACGCCCGAGGAACGCCGTGCCTGGGTCCCGGTGAAGGACGTGGCGCGCACCCTCGAGGAGGGCCTGGTGCTGCCTGCCGACATCGCGGGCGAGGAGCTGATCCTGGCCATGTCGCACACGCCCGCCGAGGAGTACGTCCTGGTCGAGGAGGACGGCTCCCTGTTCGGGGTGCTGGCCACGGTCGACGTCGACCGGGCCTTCGAGGAGGGCGCTCGCAAGTGAACGACGTACCCGGGCCGGCGACGGCCCACGACTGGTCGGGCGTCCGCAGAGGACCGCTTGGCAGCGGGGGAGTGGGTCCGCCTCACCGACGGCAAGGGCCGGCGCCACAACATCTGCCTGGAGCCCGGCAAGTCCTTCCACACCAACCGCGGCGGGATCGAGCACGACGCCATCATCGGTCGCGCCGAGGGCTTCACCCTGACGTCGACCTCCGGCGGCGAGTACCTCGTCTTCCGGCCACTGCTCAGCGAGTTCGTGGTCTCGATGCCGCGCGGCGCTGCCGTGGTCTACCCCAAGGACGCCGCGCAGATCGTCGCGATGGCCGACATCTTCCCCGGGGCGCACGTCGTCGAGGCCGGTGCCGGGTCCGGGGCGCTGACCTGCTCCCTGCTGCGCGCCGTGGGCCCCTCGGGCCGCGTCTCCTCCTTCGAACGACGTGAGGAGTTCGCCGACGTCGCCCGCCGCAACGTCACCCAGTTCTTCGGGGGTGAGCACCCGGCGTGGTCGCTCACGGTCGGCGACCTCGCCGAGTCCCTGCCCTCCGCCGAGCCGAACGGCAGCGTGGACCGGGTCGTGCTCGACATGCTGGCCCCCTGGGAGTGCGTGCCGGTGGTCGCCGACGCACTCGTCCCGGGCGGCATCGTCGTGGCGTACGTCGCGACCACCACCCAGCTCGGCAAGGTGGTCGAGACCCTGCGTGCGCACGGCGAGTTCACCGAGCCCCAGCCCTGGGAGACCCTGGTCCGTGACTGGCACGTGGAAGGACTCGCCGTACGACCCGGCCACAAGATGAACGGCCACACCGGCTTCCTCGTCACGGCCCGACGGATGGCCCCTGGCCAGCAGGCGCCGGTGAAGAAGCGTCGCCCCGCTCCGGGTGCCTACGGGGTCGACTACGAGGGCCCGCGACCGGTCGGCCTGCCTCCCAGTCGGGGCAGGTCACAGATGAGCAACCAGAAGGGTGAGACACGCCTCTAACCGCTTGGCATCGGCCACCCGACGAGTAGGGTCAAAGACCAGCCCTTCACGGAGGTGGTTCAGGTGACCGATTCAGGTGCCGAGCAAGCCCAGTTGCGGAACCAGGTGTCCTTCCTCGAGGCCGAGGTGGCTGACCTGCGCCGCCGACTCGCTGACGCCCCCGGCAGCTCGCGCACGCTCGACCAGCGTCTCCTGGACACCCAGCGGTCGCTGGCTGCGGTCACCTCCCAGAACGAGCGCCTGGCCGAGACCCTGCGCGAGGCCCGCGACCAGATCGTCACCCTCAAGGAGGAGGTCGACCGGCTGGCGCAGCCGCCCACCGGCTTCGGCACCTTCCTCAAGCGCAACGAGGACGACTCCGTCGACGTGTTCACCAGCGGTCGCAAGCTGCGCGTCAACGTCAGCCCGTCCGTCGACCTCGACACCCTGACCAAGGGCCAGGAGGTGATGCTCAACGAGGCGCTCAACGTGGTGATGGCGCTCGAGTTCGAGGAGGTCGGCGAGGTCGTCATGTTCAAGGAGGTGCTCGCCGACGGCGACCGCGTCCTGGTGATCGCGAACGCCGACGAGGAGCGGGTCGTGCGCCTGGCGGCGCCCCTGCGCGAGCAGACGCTGCGGGCCGGTGACTCGTTGCTGCTGGACAGCAAGTCCGGCTACGTCTACGAGAAGGTGCCCAAGTCGGAGGTCGAGGAGCTCGTCCTCGAAGAGGTGCCGGACATCGACTACCGCTCGATCGGTGGGCTCTCCGGTCAGATCGAGCAGATCCGCGACGCCGTCGAGCTGCCCTACCTGCACCCCGAGCTGTTCAAGGACTACCAGCTGAAGCCGCCGAAGGGTGTCCTGCTCTACGGCCCGCCCGGCTGCGGCAAGACCCTGATCGCCAAGGCGGTGGCCAACTCGCTGGCCAAGAAGGTCGCCGAGAAGACCGGCCAGGAGGGTCGCTCGTTCTTCCTGAACATCAAGGGACCCGAGCTGCTCAACAAGTACGTCGGCGAGACCGAGCGACACATCCGTCTGGTCTTCCAGCGTGCCCGTGAGAAGGCCAGCGAGGGCACTCCCGTCATCGTGTTCTTCGACGAGATGGACTCGCTGTTCCGGACCCGCGGGTCCGGCGTCTCCTCCGACGTCGAGAACACGATCGTGCCGCAGCTGCTCTCCGAGATCGACGGTGTCGAGGGCCTCGAGAACGTCCTGGTCATCGGTGCCTCGAACCGCGAGGACATGATCGACCCCGCGATCCTGCGGCCCGGTCGGCTGGACGTGAAGATCAAGATCGAGCGCCCCGACGCCGAGTCCGCACGCGACATCTTCACCAAGTACCTCACCGCGGAGCTCCCGCTGAACGCCGACGACCTCGCCGAGTTCGGCGGGGACAAGGACGCCACCGTGGCCGGCATGATCACGGCGACGGTGGAGCGGATGTACACCGAGTCCGAGGAGAACCGTTTCCTCGAGGTGACCTACGCCAACGGCGACAAGGAAGTCCTCTACTTCAAGGACTTCAACTCCGGCGCGATGATCCAGAACATCGTCGACCGCGCCAAGAAGATGGCGATCAAGGACGTCCTCGACCACGACAACCCGGGCATGCGCGTGCAGCACATGCTCCAGGCCTGCGTCGACGAGTTCAAGGAGAACGAGGACCTCCCGAACACCACCAACCCGGACGACTGGGCTCGCATCTCCGGCAAGAAGGGGGAGCGGATCGTGTTCATCCGCACCCTGATCACCGGCAAGCAGGGCACCGAGCCGGGCCGGTCGATCGACACCGTGGCGAACACCGGCCAGTACCTCTGAGCGCTGCGCCGAGCGAGCGAGGCGAAACCAAGAGCGACGAGCAACACGAAGGGCGCCGACCACGCAGGTCGGCGCCCTTCGTGTGGTGCTGGGTCTGGCTCAGTCCCCGTTGGGGGACAGGTTCGCGTAGACGCCGTGGCCCCAGGGGATCTGGTTGCCGGCGGGGAGCATCCTGGCCACCGACGACGAGACGCCGTAGCCGGGCGCGTGCGAGGTCGGCTGGCGCCAGGTCGTCACGAAGTTGGACTCGTAGGCCCGGGTGTCCGTGGAGCTGTTGATCTGCTGCATCTGCTCGTCGTTGCCGAAGGCAGGCGTTGCTCCAGTTGGCCGATCCCGACAGCGAGACGCGGGCGACCGCGAGCCACCCCAGTTGCCGAAGATCGACATCCACTTGCTGTGGTTGTACTTCTGGATCACGCCCCTGCGGTTGGTGGTCACCGACTGGCGCATCGGGATCGCGCCGCGACCGGACCGGCTGCGCAGGATGCCCATCACCGGCCGCGAGGACACGGAGTAGATGATCGCGACGTCACAGCCGGAGTTCCACAGCTGGCGCAGCTTCTTGGCGAGCCAGACGCCCCGCGTGTCGTAGATGGCGTACTGGATGATCCGGATCCGGGTGCGACCCGAGCCGGTGGCTGCGCCCAGGCAACGCGTCCGGTTGAGCATCTGCATCACCGGGTCGGACGCGGCACCGGTGCCCGGCCTCGGGAAGAACATGTCGATCACGTTGCCGGAGGTGTAGCGACGGTAGGCACTGCGGACCGGGAGCCCGACCCGGGTCTGCTTGAAGATCTCCAGGTAGTGGTCGTAGACCGCAGCGAGCGCATGACCTGGGCCTGGTTCCACTGACCCTGGAACGCGAACGTCGTCAGGTTCATCGAGGTCTGGACCACGATGTTGCGCTGGTGCGAGCTCCCGACGTTGTCGAACAGGAAGTACTTCGAGTGCGGGGTGCCACCGCGGCCGCGGCAGGCGCCACGGCACTGGCGGGCGAAGCTCTGGGTCTCGGTCGTCTCCGGGTGGCCGGGCACGTAGCGTGCGGAGCCCAGCTGGCTCTTGAGCCACTTCCAGGAGTGCGCTCTCGTGGTTGGCCGTGGACGCTGCCACGATCTGCACGCTGACTCCGCGGTTGCGGGCGGCGACGAGTGCCCTGGCCATCGTCATGTCGGTGAACGACCACGTCGCCATCCGGATCGTGCCGTTGCCGGCCACCGGCTGACCCAGCGAGTTCCGGGGACCACCCCAGGTGCTCATCACGGTGTTGAGCACGCGGTTGCGGATGTTGACCCTCGCAGGCCGCGGTCCGGTTCGGGAAGCTGAAGTAGGTGCCCGGCGCGATGACGACGTTCTTCGGCGGCGTCCGACGACGGCGGTGGACGCCACGGTCGGTGCGACGGAACGGGCCACGGAAGCGGCCGCAGCCGGCGCGACGACGGGGCGTCGCCGTGGCCGGGGCGGCCGTGACGGCGACGCTCAGCGCGGTAGCGAGGGCGAGAGCACCGGCGAGGAAGACCGTGCTACGTGGTGTGGGCATAGGGGTTCCCCCAGGAAATTGTCCGAGATGCCCGAGACGTGGGCGCCGGGCAATCTAACACTGCGTCCGGGCCGGATCTCCTAACGAGACGTCCCGTGGGCCGCTCCCGGTCTAGTCCCACCCGCCCCGTACCCTCGCCGAGTGAGCGTACGAAGGGTGATGGGCACCGAGACCGAGTTCGGCATCTCGGTCCAGGGCCATCCCCACGCCAATCCGATGGTGGCCAGCACGCGCCTGGTCAACGCCTATGCGAGTGCCACGCTGCGGGCTCGCCGGGCGCGCTGGGACTTCGAGGAGGAGTCCCCGCTCCGAGACGCCCGCGGCTTCGACATGTCCCGGGAGGTGGCTGACCCCAGCCAGCTCACCGATGAGGACCTCGGCCTGGCGAACGTGATCCTGACCAACGGCGCCAGGTTGTACGTCGACCACGCCCACCCCGAGTACTCCACCCCCGAGTGCACCAACCCCCTCGACATCGTCACCTGGGACAAGGCGGGCGAGCAGGTGGCGCTCGACGCCTGCCGGTTCGCCTCCGGGACCGGTGAGGGCGAGCTGCTCCTCTACAAGAACAACACCGACAACAAGGGCGCCTCCTACGGAGCTCACGAGAACTACCTGGTCAGGCGGTCCACCCCGTTCGGCGACATCGTGCGGCACCTGACGCCCTTCTTCGTGAGTCGGCAGGTCGTCACGGGGGCCGGGAGGGTCGGTCTGGGTCAGGACGGCCACGGCGACGGCTTCCAGCTCACCCAGCGAGCGGACTACTTCGAGGTGGAGGTCGGCCTCGAGACCACGCTGAAGCGGCCGATCATCAACACCCGGGACGAACCGCACGCTGACCCCGAGAAGTACCGCCGCCTGCACGTGATCCTCGGCGACGCGAACCTGGCCGAGACCTCGACCTACCTCAAGGTCGGCACCACGGCGCTGGTGCTCTCGATGATCGAGGAGCGCTTCCTCACCACCGACCTGAGCGTCTCGCGTCCGGTGGCCTCGCTCAAGCAGGTGTCCCACGACCCCTCCCTGACCCACCTGCTCGAGATCGGCGACGGACGCACGATGACCGCCGTCCAGCTGCAGTGGGAGTACTTCCACCACGCGCAGCGCTACGTCGAGGAGCGACTCGGTGGCGAGGCCGACGCACCCACCCGCGACGTGCTGGAGCGCTGGGAGTCGGTGCTGACCCGTCTCGAGCGGGACCCCTTCGAGTGCGCGGACGAGCTCGACTGGGTGGCCAAGCTCAAGCTGCTCAACTCCTACCGCGACCGGGACGGGCTGGCCTGGTCGGACGCCAAGCTCCACCTCATCGACCTGCAGTACGCCGACCTGCGCCCCGAGAAGGGGCTCTACCACCGGCTCGTGAAGCTCGGCCGGATGAAGCGCCTGGTCGAGCCGTCGACCGTGGAGGAGGCCATGCACGAGCCTCCGGAGGACACGCGCGCCTACTTCCGCGGCCGCTGCCTGAGCAAGTACGCCGACAGCATCGCTGCGGCCTCCTGGGACTCGGTGATCTTCGACCTGCCGGGTCACGAGTCGCTGCAGCGGGTGCCGACGATCGACCCGCTGCGGGGGAGCAAGGCGCACGTCGGGCGGTTGCTGGACAGCCACGACACGGCCCTCGGCCTGTTCGAGGCGCTCACGCGCCGCTGAGCCGTGCTGCTTGCGACCTAGTCCTGGGTCAGGTGACGGAAGACGCCACGACCGAAGGTCGGCGCGTCCTCGGGCACGTCTGCCGCCGGCAGCATCCGGCCGCCGGGGATCACCCGCCCGAACGACGGCAGGCGCGAGGAGCCCTGCCGCCAGGTCTTCACGAACGTGGACCAGTAGCGCAAGGCGTTGGTGCGGCCGATGACGCTCTGCATCTGCTCGTCGGAGCCGAAGGCGAGCCTGGCCCAGTTGGCGGAGCCGGTGAAGGTGACGAACGCCCCGGTGGACGAGCCCCAGTGCCCGGTGATCGTCATCCACTTGCTGTGGTTGTACTTCACGATGTTGCCCCAGTTGTCCTTCACCACTGACTGCCGCATCGGCACAGGTCCGCGCCCCGATCCGTTGCGCAGGATGCTCAGGACGGGCCGGCTGCTCACCGAGTAGATGATCCCGAGGTCACAGCCGTGGTTCCACAGGTAGCGGAGCTTCTTGGCGATCCATTCGCCACGGTCGCCGTACATGGCGTACTGGATGATCCGGATCCGCGTCTGCTCCTCGCCGGGTGCCACCGAGCGTGGCGCCGCGGCAGTTCACGCGGTTCAGGACCTGCATCACCGGGTCGTTGACCTGGTTGGCACCCGGAAGCGGGAAGAAGTAGTCGACGAAGCTGCCGATCTTGCCCACGTGGTAGGGCTGACGGACCTGGCGCCCCAGGCGGGTCTGCCGGAAGACGGCCAGGAAGTCCTGGTAGACCCCGGTGGAGTGCACCACCTGGGCCTGGTTCCACTGGCCCTGGTAGGCCATGGAGGTCAGGTTCATCGAGGTGTTCACCACGACGTGACGCAGCGTGTCGGGAGCCGACGTTGTCGAACAGGAAGTACTTCGCGTGCGCCGTCCCGCCGTACCCCCGGCAGGAGCCGCGGCACTGGCGAGCAAAGCTGTAGGTGTCCCGGGTGCTCGGGTGTCCGGGCCGGTACAGGTTCGAGCCGAGGCGTTTGCGCAGCCAGTGCCAGGCGCCGTGGTCACCGTTGGCGGTCTGCGCCGCCATCACCTGCACGCTCACGCCACGGTTGCGCGCCGCCACGAGCGCCCGGGCGACGGCCCAGTCGTCGAAGGTCCAGGTGGTGATCCGGATCGTGCCGTTGGACGGCTGCGGTGTGCCCAGCGAGCCACGCGGCCCTCCCCAGACACTGCGGATGGTCAGCAGCACCCGGTTGCGGATCGCGAGCTGCTCGGCCTTCCTGCGGTTGGGAAAGCTGAAGTAGGCCCCGTCGGGGATCACGTAGCTCTTGGCGGGCGCACCGCTGGCGCGACGCACCGCAGCCCGGTGGCGCGCCACGGCCAGAGCATGCGCGTGGGCTCTGGCCCGGGCGCGTGCCCGGGCCCGCTTCGCCTTGGCCTTGGCCTTCTTGGCCTTCCTGGACGTGGCGGGGTGGACCTGAGCTTGCTGTGCCTGAGCCAGCTGGGCCGGGACGTGAACGGTCGCCCGCACCGGACTCGCGTCCGCCGCGCTCGACAGCGGCAGGAGCACCGCCAGCACCGCGAGAACCGCCACCAGGCAGGTCAGGATGCGGCCGTGCGACCCGGCGCGTGGGCGGGCTCGAAACCTTGACATGACGCCTCTTCAGGGGTGCAGGGGAAGTGTGTCGCCCGTGGAGTGACGTCGGAATCAGAGCATGGATTCGTCCCGATTGGTGGGAGGCAGGCCGTGCGCGCGTGGATCAGTCGGGAGTCATGTAGCGGTAGACGCCCTGACCGAAGGCGGGCCTCGTCGTGGGCACGTCGGCAGGCTGGGGCATCGATCGACCGGCCGCCGACAGGGTGCCGTACGACGGCTTCCGGGAGGTCTTCTGGCGCCAGGTCTGGCTGAACACCGACTGGTAGCGCCGTGCCTGGCCGGCGCTGGAGATGCGCTGCATCTGCTCGTCGGACGTGAAGGCGAGGTTGGCCCAGTTGGAGGAGCCGGTGAACACGATGGCTGCCCTGGTCGAGCCGCCCCAGTGACCGGTGATCGTCATCCACTTGCTGTGGTTGTACTTGGCGATCTCGCCACGCCTGTTCTTGGTGATCGACTGTCGCATCGGCACCGGTCCTCGCCCGGACCCGCTACGGAGGATGTTGAGCACGGGCTTGCTGCTGAGGGCGTAGATGATGCCGACGTCGCACCCGGGTTCCACAAGTGAGCGCAGCTTCTTGGCGATCCAGACGCCCCGGTTGTCGTAGATGGCGTACTGGATGATCCGGATCCGGGTGCGCGAACCGGTGCCACCGGCGGTCGCCCCGCCGCAGGTCACCCGGTTCAGCAGTCTGCATCACCGGGTCCCGCGACGAGTTGCCTCCCGGGAGCGGGAAGAAGTAGTCGACCACGTTGCCGAAGGTCGTGACGTTGTACGGGTGGGCCACGCGGCGGCCCAGGCTCATCTGGCGGAAGATGCCACGGAAGTTGTCGGCGATCGCATGCGACTTCAGCGCCTGCACCTGGTTCCACTGGCCGTTGACCGCGAACGCGGTGAGGTTCATCGATCCCTGGACGACGATGTCGTGGAGATGGCTCGCCCCGACGTTGTCGAACAGGAAGAACTTCGAGTGCGGCGCCCCTCCGGAGCCCCGGCACGAGCCGCGGCACTGGCGGGCGAAGCTGTAGGTGTCCCTGGTCTCCGGGTGGCCCGGGCGGTAGAGGCGGGCACCCAGGTGGCGCTGGAGGTACTTCCAGGGCTTGAAATCGGTGTTGGCGGTGGCAGCCGCCATGATCTGCACGCTGACGCCGCGGTTGCGGGCGGCGACCAGGGCCCTGGCCATGGTCATGTCGTTGAAGGACCAGGTGGCCATCCGGATCTTGCCGTTGCTCGCGCGCGGCAGGCCGATGCGAGGTGCGCGGGCCTCCCCACACGCTCTGGACCGTGTAGAGGACCCGGTTGCGGATCTGGACCTTGGCCGCGTAGCTCCCCGTGGGATAGCTGAAATAGCTCGTCCGAGGGATGACGTAGTTGCGCGGGGGTCGCCCGACGGTCGCCGCCCTGGGACTCAGCACTGCCCTGGGTTGGACGGCTGCCTTCGGGCTCGGCGCTGCCGTGCGCGGTGCGGCCGAGGCGGCGGTGGCGCCCAGCGACAGCAGGCTTGCGACCAGCGCGAGCAGGACGAGGACTACGGCGGATGCGTGACGTGGGCCCATCAGGCTTCTCCCTGTGACGACGGATTCCGAGTACGCGTTCAGGAACGAGCAAAGTAACACTGTCGTGTCTCGTTAATGTTCGGAGGCGTGTTCGACACCCGCCTCAGCACTGACTGGATAGGGTCGGGACAACGACGTATGTAGGAGGTCGCGATGGCGCAGGAGCAGAAGCAACCGCGCAAGTCTCACGACGAGGAGGAGCCCGTCGATGCCGCCCCGGCACCGGCCGAGGCCGTCTCGGAACGCAAGGAGCAGCTCGACGAGGACATCGACGCGATCCTGGAGGACATCGACGACGTCCTCGAGACCAATGCCGAGGACTTCGTGAAGTCGTTCATCCAGAAGGGTGGGCAGTAGGACTTCATGAGTGATGCCCGCCTCCCCAGCGCCTACCTGACTCCGGGCACCTCGTCGTTCGCCGAGTTCGTCGGAGCCGTCTCGCCAGAGCTGTTGCCCTCACGCAGGGTGCTGCCGCCCGGCAGTGCGGCCGACCTCGCGCCGCACGCGACCACCATCGTGGCGGCGACGTTCCCGGGCGGAGTGGTGATGGCGGGTGACCGTCGCGCCACGATGGGCAACGTCATCGCGCAGCGAGACATCGAGAAGGTCTTCCCCGCCGACGAGTACTCCGTGGTCGGCATCGCGGGCACCGCGGGCCTCGCGGTCGAGATGGTGCGCCTGTTCCAGACCGAGCTCGAGCACTACGAGAAGATCGAGGGCACCACCCTCTCCATCGACGGCAAGGCCAACCGGCTCTCGGCCCTGATCCGGGGCAACCTCGCGATGGCGATGCAGGGTCTGGCGGTCGTCCCGCTCTTCGCGGGCTTCGACCTGGTCAGCGAGAAGGGCCGGATCTTCTCCTACGACGTCACCGGGGGTCGCTACGAGGAGACCGCCTTCCACTCGGTGGGCAGCGGTTCGGTGTTCGCGCGCGGCTCGCTGAAGAAGCTCTACCGCGAGGAGTTCGACCAGGAACAGTGCGTCACCGCGGTCGTGCAGGCGCTGTACGACGCCGCCGACGACGACTCGGCGACCGGCGGGCCCGACCTGAGCCGCCGGATCTTCCCGATCGTCAGCACGATCACCGCCGACGGGCACACCCGCCTCTCGCACGAGCAGGTCGCCGCGATCGCCGACCGGGTGGTCGCCGCCCGCATGCAGCGACCCGACGGCCCCGCCGCCCCCCTCACCTGACCCAATCGATGCGAACGGACCTGAACCCATGCGCGAGCGAAGCGAGCACGCTACCGAGCGGAGCGAGGGAGCAATCCAGAGCAGCCATGCCCTGGCATGCTCAGGGGCGACCGGAGGTCGCTCATGAGCATGCCGTTCTACGTGTCGCCCGAGCAGCTGATGAAGGACCGGGCGGACTTCGCGCGCAAGGGGATCGCGCGGGGGCGCTCGGTGGCCGTCGTCCGCTACGCCGACGGGGTGCTCTTCGTCTCCGAGAACCCGTCCGCGGCCCTGCACAAGATCAGCGAGATCTACGACCGGATCGCGTTCGCGGCCGTCGGTCGCTACAACGAGTTCGAGAACCTCCGCATCGCCGGCGTCCGACTGGCCGACATGAGGGGCTACTCCTACGACCGCAGCGACGTGACCGGCCGGGGCCTGGCCAACGCCTACGCGCAGACTCTCGGCACGATCTTCTCCAGCGGTGGCGAGAAGCCCTACGAGATCGAGATCTTCGTCGCCGAGGTGGGTGACACGGTCGAGCAGGACCAGGTCTTCCGACTCACCTTCGACGGCCAGGTCGTCGAGGAGCACGACTACGCCGTGATGGGCGGCGCGGCCGAGGCCGTGACGACGTACCTCCGCGAGCGCTACGCGCCGGGGTTGTCGCGCGACGAGGCGCTGAAGCTCGCTGCCGCAGCGCTGGGACAGGGGGAGAACGGGAGCCGGGACGTGCCGGCGCGCGACCTCGAGGTGGCCGTGCTCGACCGGACCCGCACCCAGCAGCGCAAGTTCAAGCGGATGGCGGCGCCCGTCCTCGTCGGCATCCTGGGTGACAACGGGGCCGCGGCCGTGGAACAGCCGGTGACGGAGCCCGCAACGGAGGCTCCTGAGGCAGCACCCGAGGGTTCTGGCGACGAACCTCCCGTCGCGCCCTGAGCAGATCTCCCCACAAGACACATAGGCTGAGGGCGTGGACCGGCGAATCTTCGGCATCGAGAACGAGTACGGCGTCACGTGCACGTTCAAGGGCCAGCGCCGTCTCTCGCCCGACGAGGTGGCCCGCTACCTGTTCCGCAAGGTGGTCAGCTGGGGCCGCAGCAGCAACGTGTTCCTGGCCAACGGCGCCCGTCTCTACCTCGACGTCGGCAGCCACCCGGAGTACGCCACCCCCGAGTGCGACGACATCGTCGACCTGGTCACCCACGACAAGGCGGGGGAGAGGGTCCTCGAGGGGCTGCTCGTCGATGCCGAGCGTCGGCTTCGCGACGAGGGCATCTCCGGCGACGTCTACCTGTTCAAGAACAACACCGACTCCGCCGGCAACTCCTACGGCTGCCACGAGAACTACCTGGTCAGCCGGCACGGCGAGTTCAGTCGCCTGGCCGACGTGCTGATCCCGTTCCTGGTGACCCGCCAGATCATCTGCGGCGCCGGCAAGGTGACCCAGACGCCGCGTGGTGCGTCGTACTCGGTCAGCCAGCGCGCCGAGCACATCTGGGAGGGCGTCTCCAGCGCCACCACGCGGTCCCGCCCGATCATCAACACCCGCGACGAGCCCCACGCCGACGCCGAGCGTTTCCGTCGGCTGCACGTGATCGTCGGCGACTCCAACATGAGCGAGACGACCACCATGCTCAAGGTCGCCAGCTGCGACCTGGTGCTGCGGATGATCGAGGAGGGCGTGGTGATGCGCGACCTCACGATGGAGAACCCGATCAGGGCGATCCGGGAGATCTCCCACGACATGACCGGGCGTCGCAAGGTCCGCCTGGCCAACGGTCGCGAGGCCAGCGTGCTCGACATCCAGGGCGAGTACCTCAGCCGCGCCCGGGACTTCGTCGACCGCCGGGAGCTGCACACTCCCGTCATCGAGCAGTCGCTCGACCTGTGGGAGCGCGGGCTCAAGGCGGTCGAGTCGGGCGACCTGTCACTGGTCGAGCGTGAGATCGACTGGGTGATCAAGTGGAAGCTGATCGACCGCTACCGCGCCAAGCACGGCCTTCCGCTGGGACACCCCCGGGTGGCCCAGCTCGACCTGGCCTACCACGACATCCACCGCGAGCGCGGGCTCTACTACCTGCTGGAGAACCGCGGGGCGGTCAAGCGGGTGACCAACGACCTCGACATCTTCCGCGCCAAGTCGGTGCCGCCGCAGACCACCCGGGCACGCCTGCGGGGCAACTTCATCAAGCGGGCGCAGGAGCGACGACGCGACTTCACCGTCGACTGGGTGCACCTCAAGCTCAACGACCAGGCGCAGCGCACGGTGCTGTGCAAGGACCCCTTCCGATCCCACGACGAGCGGGTCGAGCGTCTGATCGAGGGCATGTGACGCTGCGAACCCGCGGCGTCGTCACCGTGCTCGTGCTGGCGCTCTCCGCCACCGCGTGCGGGTCCACGGCCGACTCGAAGACCACGTCCGCGCAGGACCAGGTGCAGGTGACCGGCCCGTTCGGCGAGAAGCCCACCATCAAGATCGCCGCGCCCCTGAAGCTCTCCGAGAGCGAGTCCTGGACGACGGTGACCGGCAAGGGCGACTCCGTGGGCAGCGAGGCCACGGTGATCATGCAGCTCACGCTCGCCGACGGCCGCACCGGCGAGACGAAGGTGTCCACCCTGGACGCCGGCCAGCAGCCGCTCGAGATCAAGCTCGGCGAGCAGGTGTTCCCCTCCCTGGCCAAGGCGCTCGTGGGCAAGCACGCATCGTCGCGCGTCGTCGTTGCCTCCACCTCCGACGACGCGTACGGCGACACCGGCGCGCCCCAGATCGGCATCAAGGGCGGCCACTCGGTCGTGATGGTCAGCGACATCCTGTCCACCGACCCCACGTCGGTGCTCGACGGACCCACGGGAGCATCGAACCCGGCTCCCGCCACGGCACCGCGGCTGGTGGTCGAGGACGGCGAGCCGACCGGCGTCGACGTCACGGGACTGCGCAAGCCCAAGAAGCTCCAGGTCTACGTGCTCCGCGAGGGGACCGGCCCCGTCCTCGACGGGCCGCACCGCATCGCCGCCGACTACCTGGGGCAGGTGTGGGGGGCGAAGACGCCGTTCAACAACTCCTACCCGAAGGAGCCGGTCAACTTCACGGTGGGGATGTCGCGCGTCATCCCGGCCTGGGACAAGGCGCTCGCCGGGGTCAAGGAAGGTGCTCGGGTGATGCTGGTCAGCCCGCCGAAGACCGCCTACGGCGCGGAGGCGCAGGGCCCGATCCCAGCCAACGCGACCCTGGTCTTCGTCATCGACGTCCTCGGCGTCGGCTGAGCGGGAAGGGAACTCGTGGTCACAGCGAAGTCGGAGCGACTCCTCAACCTCGTGATCCTGCTCCTGGTGGCGCGCAACTACACCACCAAGGAGCAGATCCGGGCGCTGATGGAGCCCTACCGGGCCAGCAGCGACGAGGCCTTCGACCGCATGTTCGAGCGCGACAAGGACGACCTCCGGGCGCTGGGCATCCCGCTCGAGGTCGGCTTCGTCGACAAGTTCTTCGAGGACGAGCAGGGTTACCGGATCAAGAGGGACGCCTTCGAGCTCCCGGCGATCGACTTCAGTGCCGACGAGGTGGCCGTGCTCGGGCTGGCCGCCCGGGTCTGGCGGCACGCCGGACTCGCCGCGGCCACCTCGGACGCGCTGATGAAGCTGAAGGCCGCCGGCCTGAGCTTCGACCGCGAGCAGCTCGACCACGTCCAGCCGACGCTGGCACCCCAGGACCCCGCTTTCGAGCCGCTGTGGCAGGCCACGGTGCATCGCACCCCGGTGCAGTTCGACTACAGCCGCGCCGGCCAGCGTGACCTCACCACCCGCCACATCCAGCCGTGGGGGGTGATCACGACGCAGGGGCGCTGGTACGTCGCCGGCCTGGACACCGATCGCGGCGAGCCGCGGATGTTCCGGCTGAGCCGCGTGGTCTCGGACGTCGTCGCCACCGGCGAACCGGGCTCGTACAGCGTCCCGGAGGGCACTGACCTGCGTGCCCTGTCGCAGTCGCTGACCCCCCGGGAGGCCGATCGCAGCGCCGTGGTGCTGGCTCGGGCCGGTGCCGCGATCGGGTTGCGACGCCGTGCCGACATCACCACGACGGGCGTGACCGGTCCCGACGGCACCCCGGGCTGGGACCAGCTGGCGGTGCCCTACGTCTCGCAGACCGACTTCGCCGGCGAGCTCCTCGGGTACGCCGACGCGGTGGTCGTCGAGTCGCCGGCCGAGCTGCGCAACGCAGTGAGCTCACGCCTCGCCCGGGTGATCCAGGGAGCAGCCACATGAGCGGGGCCCGCGAGCAGGTCTCGCGGCTGCTGGCACTGGTGCCCTACCTGCAGAGCCGGGGGGACGTCTCGCTCACCCAGGTGGCTGCCGACTTCGACGTCACCCCTGACCAGATCCGCAAGGACCTCGGGGTGCTCTGGATGTGCGGGCTGCCGGGGCTGACCCCCGACAAGATGATCGACGTCGACTTCGAGGCCATCGAGGACGACCCCGACGGCGTCGTACGCATCGAGAACGCCGAGTACCTCGCCCGCCCTGTTCGCCTGGGCAGCTCGGAGGCCTCGGCCCTGATCGTGGCGCTGCGGGCCCTGCGCGAGGGCAGTCCGGAGTCCGCCTACGAGGTGATCGACCGGTGCCTGGTCAAGCTGGAGGAAGCCGCTGCCACGGGCACCGCCCCGCCGAAGGTCGAGCTGCACCTCGAGCAGAACGAGGCGAGCCAGCGCCACGCCGCTGCCCTGAGGGAGGCGATCGCCACCAACCGGCAGGCGCGCCTGGACTACTACGTGCCCACGCGCGACGAGGCCACGCGCCGCACCGTCGACCCGCTGGAGCTGTTGACCAGCGACGGCCACGACTACCTCGACGCGTGGTGCCACCTCGCGGGAGCGCGGCGGCTGTTCCGGCTCGACCGGATGCAGGCCGTCGAGCTGGTCGACGAACCACGGCAGGAGCACGACCTGGCGCCCCGTGACCTCTCCGAGGGGCTCTTCGAGCCCGGTCCGGACAACGTGGTGGCCGTGGTCCACCTGGAACCGCACGCCCGGTGGGTCGCCGACTACTACCCCGTCGACACCGTCGAGGAGCTGGGCGGAGGGCGCCTGGCTGCGACGCTGCGCGTTGACGACCCCCGGTGGCTGGTCCGGCTCGCGTTGCGTCTGGCGCCGTCGGTGACGGTGGTCGAGCCGGCCACGATGCGCTCGGACCTCGAGCGCACCGCCAGGGCTGCGCTGAGCGCTCTACGACGACGCGCACGGCCGATCAGGGGAACACGCCGCGTCCGCTCAGGGCGGCGGCGTAGCATGACCAGCATGACCCACCCGCTCCTCGCCAACCTCGGCCCGACCGAGCTGATCATCATCGCGGCTGTTCTCGTCCTCCTCTTCGGTGCCAAGAAGCTCCCGGAGCTGGCGCGCGGCAGCGGACGGGCACTGCGCATCTTCAAGGCCGAGACCAAGGGCCTGATCGACGACGATGACGACGACGACTCGACCAAGACCCCCGAGCAACGCCAGATCGACGCTCAGAACCGGGCCGCCGGGTCGGACGACCCCGGCGCCCCGCGCACTCCCTGACCCCGGAACAGCGCAGCTGTGTCCGTCACCGGTGTCCTCGAGCTCTTCCGCGGCAGGCCCCGTGACCCCATCGGCGAGGGCGGCAGGATGGCGCTCGCCGACCACTTCCGTGAGCTCCGTGCCCGCATCATGCGGATGGCGCTCTACCTGATCGTTGCGACCTTGATCGCGCTGTTCTTCTACGAGCAGCTGTTCGACCTGATGCTGGACCCCTACAACGCCGCTCGCGACCAGCTCGGCCAGACGACCCAGACCGAGGCCGTCATCACCGGTGTGGGCACCCCGCTGATGCTTCAGCTGAAGATCTGTGGCGTGGCCGCCATCGTGGCCACCTCGCCCCTGTGGCTGCTGGAGATCTGGGGCTTCATCGTCCCGGGTCTGCACCGCAAGGAACGGCGCTGGACCCGCCTGTTCGCGTTCACGGCCGGCCCGCTGTTCATCTGCGGTGTCGCGCTGGGCTACTACGTGCTGCCCAAGGGCATCGCCGCGCTGATCGGGTTCACCCCGTCCGGCGTCGTGCAGCTGACCGAGTTCAACGACTTCTTCAGCTTCATCACCCGGATGCTGCTGGTCTTCGGGGTGGCCTTCGAGATCCCGCTCTTCGTGGTGATGCTCAACCTCGCCGGCGTGGTCTCCGGGCGCGCGCTCGGCCGGGTCCGGCCATGGATCATCGTCGGGGTCTTCGTCTTCGCGGCAGTGGCCACCCCGTCGACCGACCCCATCTCGATGCTGTTCCTGGCCATCCCGATGCTGGTGCTGGTGCTGGCGTCGGAGGTCATCTCACGGATCCTGGACAGGCGGCGAGCCCGCGTCCGCATCGACGGGGCCTGGGAGGATGACGAGCAGTCGCCCATCTAGGCAGCGCCCTGCCAGATAGGGTTCCAGCGTGTCCCAGGAGATCGCGGTGCTCACCAACCCCACGTCCGGGAAGGGCCGCGGGGCGCAGGTCGTCGAGCAGGCGCTGCCGAGGTTGCGCGACGCCGGGTACGTCGTCCGCAACCTGGTCGGCCGCGATGCCGACGAGGCCCTCGACCTCGCCCGTGCCTGCGTCGCCGACGGGCTCGAGACCCTGGTCGTGGTCGGTGGGGACGGGATGGTCCACCTGGCGGTGCAGGCGCTCGCGGGGTCGCAGACGCGTCTCGGCCTGATCCCGGCCGGCACCGGCAACGACGTGGCCCGCTACTTCGACCTGCCTCGCAAGGACACCGCTGCGGCGACGGACGTCGTCATCGGCGGCCGGGAGCGGCAGGTCGACCTCGCGCGCATCGGTTCGACGTACTTCGTGACCGTGCTCGCGGCGGGCTTCGACGCCATCGTCAACGAGCGCGCCAACGAGATGACCTGGCCCAAGGGGCAGATGCGCTACAACCTGGCCACGGTCGCCGAGCTGCGCACGCTCAAGCCGATCTCCTACGTCCTCGAGATCGACGGCGAGCAGCACCGGTTCGACGCCACGATGGTCGCGGTCGGCAACGGGACCTCGTTCGGCGGTGGCCTGCGGATCACCGAGGGGGCGCTCCTCGACGACGGACTGCTCGACGTGGTGATCATCAAGCCGATGAGCCGGACCATGCTGCTCAGGACCTACCCGAAGCTGTTCAAGGGCACCCACGTGCACCACCCCGGTTATCAGCACCACCATGCGAAGACGGTCACGATCGCGGCACCCGGCATCACGGCGTACGCCGACGGCGAGCGCATCGGACCGCTGCCGCTCACCGTCGAGGTCGCTCCGCTCGCCCTCCGGGTACTGGTGCCCTGAGGGATGGACCTGACATGACCGAAGCCTCTCCGGCCGAGCGCTACGCCCGCTCCCGCCGCCACCGCGAGCACCCGATGCTGGCGGACTTCGCCTCGCGCCAGGCGTTCGCCCTCGACGACTTCCAGCTCCGCGCCTGTCGGGAGCTCGAGGACGGACGGTCCGTGCTCGTGGCAGCGCCCACGGGGTCGGGCAAGACCATCGTGGGGGAGTTCGCCGTTCATCTCGCCCTCGAGACCGGGCGCAAGGCGTTCTACACGACCCCGATCAAGGCCCTGTCGAACCAGAAGTTCAACGACCTGGCCAAGCGCTACGGCGCCGAGAACGTCGGCCTGCTGACCGGTGACAACAGCATCAACGGTGAGGCGCCGGTGGTCGTGATGACCACCGAGGTGCTGCGCAACATGCTGTACGCCGGCTCGCGCACGCTCACCGGTCTCGGTTTCGTGGTGATGGACGAGGTGCACTACCTCGCCGACCGGATGCGCGGTGCGGTCTGGGAGGAGGTGATCATCCACCTCCCGGAGTCGGTGGCGGTCGCCTCCCTGTCTGCCACGGTCAGCAACGCCGAGGAGTTCGGCGAGTGGCTGGGCACCGTGCGCGGCGAGACCACCACGATCGTCGAGGAGCACCGACCGGTGCCGCTCTACCAGCACGTGGTCGTCGGGCGGCGGATGTACGACCTGTTCGCCGACGAGACCGGGACCGACCCGGCGGACTCCTGGCGGAGCGCGAGCCCTTCGAGACGCCTCGTTCCTCGGCTCCCAGGAACCACCCAAGGTCAACCCGGAGCTGGTCCGGGTGGCGCGCGACGACTGGGCGCGTGGCCGGATGAAGGACCGCCGGACCCCTCGTGGCGGCAAGCGGCCCCAGCGCGGAGCCAGCGGTCCCCGTGGCGTGTGGACCCCGAGCCGCGCCGAGGTGGTCGAGCAGCTCGACCGAGCCGGGCTGTTGCCCGCGATCGTGTTCATCTTCAGCCGGGTCGGCTGTGACGCAGCGGTGCAGCAGTGCCTGAACGCCAACCTGCGGCTGACCACGCCGGAGGAGCGCGACGAGATCTACGCCTTCGTCCAGGAGCGCTGCTCCAACCTGCCGGACGAGGACCTGCAGGTGCTCGGCTACCACGAGTTCCTCGACGGGCTGACCCGCGGCATCGCCTCGCACCACGCCGGGATGCTGCCCACGTTCAAGGAGTGCGTCGAGGAGCTGTTCCTGCGCGGCCTGTGCCGCATCGTGTTCGCGACCGAGACGCTCGCGCTCGGGATCAACATGCCGGCGCGCTCGGTGGTCATCGAGAAGCTGTCCAAGTGGAACGGCGAGACCCACGCGGACATCACGCCGGGGGAGTACACCCAGCTCACCGGTCGTGCCGGCCGTCGCGGCATCGACGTCGAAGGTCACGGCGTGGTGCTCTGGCAGCAGGGGTTGGACCCCAAGGCAGTGGCCGGACTGGCGTCCACGCGTACCTATCCCCTCAAGTCGTCGTTCCGGCCGTCGTACAACATGGCGGTCAACCTGGTGCACCAGTTCGGCCGCGAGCGGGCGCGTGAGCTCCTCGAGTCGTCGTTCGCGCAGTTCCAGGCCGACAAGGCGGTGGTCGGGCTCGCCCGGCAGCTGCGCAAGAGCGAGGACGCGCTCGACGGGTACGCCGAGGCCGCCGCCTGCCACCTCGGCGACTTCATGGAGTACGCCGCGCTGCGCCACCGGCTCTCCGAGACCGAGAAGAACCTCGCCAAGGGGAGGCGGCACGACCGTCGCCAGGAGGTGATCGACTCGCTCGAGTCGCTGCGACCCGGTGACGTGATCGAGGTGCCGAGCGGACGCTTCGCCGGCATGGCGGTCGTCCTCGACCCCGGCAACCGTGCCGACCGCGAAGGACCCCGCCCCTACGTGCTCACCGCCGACAAGCACGCCCGGCGGCTCAGCCTGGTCGACTTCCCGACCCCGGTCGGATCGATCACCCGCGTGAAGATCCCCAAGAACTTCAACGGCCGCAACCCCCAGTCGCGTCGCGACCTGGCCTCGACGTTGCGCAACCGGACCCACAACCTGACCCCGCCACCGCCCCACCTGCGCCCCGGTCGCGGCGAGCACTCGCCGGTCGAGGACCACCGGATCGAGGAGCTCCGGAGGGAGCTGCGTGCCCACCCCTGCCACGGCTGCCCCGACCGGGAGGAGCACGCGCGCTGGGCCGAGCGGTGGTTCAAGCTCGATCGTGACGCGCGCACGCTCAAGCGCCGGATCGAGCAGCGCACCAACACGATCGCCCGGCGGTTCGACCGGGTCTGCGACGTGCTCACCGCGCTGGGCTACCTCGACGGTGTCGGCGACGCCTCGCGGGTGACCGACCGCGGCCGGACCCTGATGCGGATCTACAACGAGATGGACCTGCTGACCGCGGAGTCGTTGCGGGCGGGGTTGTGGGACGACCTGGACCCCTCCGGCCTGGCCTCGGTGCTCTCCACGCTGGTCTACGAGTCGCGGCGGCCCGACGACGCCGTCGCTCCGCGAGTCCCGGGCGGGAGGGTCACCGAGGTGCTGGCCGAGATGGTCTCGATCTGGTCCGACCTCGACGCCCTCGAGCGCGAGCACCACCTCGACCAGCTCCACGAACCCGACCTCGGCTTCGCCTGGGCGGCCTACCGCTGGGCCGAGGGCGACGAGCTCGACGACATCCTGGCCAGCACCGGGCTCGCCGCGGGCGACTTCGTGCGCTGGGTCAAGCAGCTCCTCGACCTCGCCGACCAGGTGGCCGACGCCTCCGGCGGGTCGGACCTCCGGAAGGTGGCGCGGGAGACCGCCAAGCGGCTGCGCCGCGGGGTCGTCGCCTACTCGTCGGTCAACGAGTGAGCAACGCCTCGAACCCGTCGAGCATGATCGTGAGGTCGAACTCGAACTCCTCGGAGGCGCTCGGCGGCTCGGTGCCGGGGGGCTGCTCCTCGAGCACCATCCGGGTGAGCCGCGGGTAGGTCGCCGGGTCCGCCAGCTCGCGGACGAGCGCGGCGTAGTCGGTCTCCACGCCGGACTCCACGGCCAGCTCGCGCGCGCGCCTCTCGTCGAAGGCCATCCGCGCGTCGATGAGTGCGTGCTGGCTGATCAGCCCGAGCAGCCTGATCTTCGCGCTGTCGGGCAGATCCACGTCGTCGAGCGCCGAGAGGCCGAGCTCGACCCAGCCCAGCGACTCGGGCGACAGCGGCGGGGTGGACATCGGGAGCTGCACGATCCACTCGTTCTGCCCGATCATCCGGCGCTGGACGAGTGCCCAGGAGCGGAGCCGGTCACGCCACGTGTCCCCCTCGAGGACGACGTCCTCGATCCCGCGCGCGCTGGCGTTCCACATCAGCTGGAGCAGGTCCTCCTTGTTGGCGACGTGGCGGTAGAGCGACATCGTCGTGAAACCCACGGCCGCGGCCACCCGCGCCATCGAGACGGCCTCCAGGCCTTCCGCTCGGGCGATCTCGACGGCTGCGTCGACGATGCGGTCGACGTCCAGCTCGGCTCGCGGCCCCCGGCTGCCCGTCGTACGCCGGCCCCAGAGGATGGCCAGGGCAGGGGGGAGCTTCACGGGCTCGTCGGCCGGGGCGTCGGACATGGCGGCAATCTCTCACACGGACGGTGCTTGTCCTTTCAGTGTACGACGCATACAGTTTGTGTATGACGTACACAGTTGAAGTCAGCGAGCTCGGCAAGTCCTTCGGGCGCACCCACGCGCTGCGCGCGGTCGACCTCCGGATCGAGCAGGGGACCGTCTACGGCCTGCTCGGGCCCAACGGCGCCGGCAAGACCACCCTGGTGCGGATCCTGGCGACCCTGGCCCAGGCCGACGCGGGCAGCGCACGGATCGCCGGCCTCGACCTGGCCACGCAGGGGCGCGAGATCCGGCGTGTCATCGGGCTCACCGGGCAGTACGCCGCCGTCGACGACGTCCTCACCGGTGCGGAGAACCTCGAGATGGTGGGCCGCCTCCGCAAGCTGTCGAGCCCGGCCGCGCGACGACGTACCGCCGAGCTGCTCACCGAGTTCGACCTGGTCGACGCGGCCGGGCGTCGCGCAGCCACCTACTCGGGTGGCATGCGACGCCGGCTCGACCTCGCCATGTCGATGATCGAGCGGCCGACCCTGCTGTTCCTCGACGAGCCGACCACGGGCCTGGACCCGCGCAGCCGCGAGCAGGTCTGGGCGACGGTCAGCCGGCTGCTGGACGAGGGCGTGACCGTGCTGCTGACCACGCAGTACCTCGAGGAGGCCGATCGGCTGGCTCACCGCATCGGAGTGCTCGACCAGGGCCGCATCGTCGCCGAGGGGACTCCCGAGGAGCTCAAGTCGACGCTGGGGACCGAGCGGGTGCGACTCGAGTTCGCGAGCGCGACCGCACTCGACGACGCGCGACGTGTCCTTCCCGAGGCGGTCGCGGACCCGGTGCTGCTGACGCTGACCGCAGACACGGACGGCACGCCCGAGGCGCTGGCGGCTGTGCTGGCGGCCGTCGACCGACACCGGCTCGTGGTGCGCCGCGTGGAGACCCTGCGCCCCTCGCTGGACGACGTGTTCCTGACCCTGACCGAACGCCGCCCGGTCGCGGCCTGAGAACGGAGACCGACCCATGAGCCTGAGCCTGACCGACCTGTCCGACACCGGCAGGCACGTCCTTCGGGACACCTTCTCGGACACCCGCGTGATGGTGACGCGCAGTGTGCGCCGATCGTTGCGCGACCCCGAGGCGTTCTTCACCGCGCTGATGCTGCCCGTGATCCTGATGCTGCTGTTCGTCTACGTCTTCGGCGGCGCCATGGAGACCGGCACGTCGTACGTCGACTACGTCGTCCCGGGCCTGATCGTCCTGTGCGCCGGCTTCGGTGCGGGCACGACGGCCACGGCCGTCGCCCAGGACATGAGCAACGGCATCGTGGACCGGTTCCTGTCGATGCCCGTGGCCCCTTCGTCCGTGGTGACCGGGCACGTCGTGGCGAGCCTGCTGCGCAACCTGCTGGCCACGTTCCTCGTCATCGGCGTCGGGCTGGCCGTCGGCTGGCGGCCCACCGGGTCGGCGCTCGACTGGCTCGGTGCGATCGCCCTGATCGTGCTCTTCATCCTCGCCCTGTCGTGGCTCGCGGCCGCGGTCGGGCTGGTGGCCGGCAGTCCGGAGGCGGCCAACAGCATGACGATCGTGCTGATGTTCCTGCCCTACATCAGCACCGCGTTCGTCCCGGCGGACTCGATGCCGACCTGGCTGCAGGGCTTCGCCGAGCACCAGCCGATGACCCCGGTGATCGAGACCCTGCGCGGCCTGTGGATGGGCACACCCCTCGACAACCAGCCGGCGTGGGCGGTCGCGTGGTGCCTCGCCATCCTCGGCGTCGCGATGGTCGTCGCTGGGCGCCTGTTCACGCGGCGTACGGCTCGCTGACCCGGTTCTGCCCGGCTCTGGCTGGGCCCGCTCAGGGCTCGGTCAGGCGCGCAGGTCGCTCATGATCAGGTCGATGTTCACGGCCGCACCGACGCGCGTCCCGGCGCCTGCGGCGCCCATCACCTGGGCGGAGATGTCGACGACGTTGCCGGCGGCGTACACGCCAGGGACGGTCGTCTGGCCCATCTCGTCGACCACGACCTGGACGCCGTTGCCCATCGGGTGCTCCCGTGTCTCCGCGCCGAGCGAGGCGAGCACCTCGCTGCGCGCCACCATCCGTGGAGCCACGACCACGGCCTCGACGGCCACGACCCGGTCGTCGGCGAGCCGCACTCCGCAGATCGCGTCGTCCTCGACCTCGACGGCTGAGACGGTGCCCTCGACCAGGGCGATGCCGGCCCTGTCCAGCTGCCACCGTGCCTCGTCGTCGAGACCGAACCCGTTGACCAGGAAGGTCACGTCGTCGCTCAGCTGGCGGAACAGCAGCGCCTGGTGCACGGACATCGGGCTGGAGGCGAGTACGCCGATGGCCCGGTCGCGCACCTCCCAGCCGTGGCAGTAGGGGCAGTGCAGCACGTCGTGACCCCAGCGCTCGCGGAGGCCGGCGACGTCCGGCAGCTCGTCCACGAGGCCGGTGGTCACGACGACGCGCCGCCCGCTCACCCGGCCCGCGTCGCCGAGCGTCACGACGAAGCGGTCGTCCTCGCGCAGCACGCTCGCGGCCCTGGCCTCTCGGACCTCGCCGCCGTAGCCGCGAAGCTCCTCGCGCCCGAGCTTCAGCAGCTCCATCGGAGGGGTGCCCTCGCGGGTGAGGACGTTGTGCACCCCGTCAGCGGGCGCGTTGCGGGGCTCTCCTGCGTCGATGACGAGGACCGAGCGCCGGGATCGTGCCAGGGCCACCGCGGCGGCCAGCCCGGCCGCTCCGCCTCCGATGACAAGCACCTCGTAGTCGATGTCCATGTCGGTTCCCTTCGCTCGTCGTGCCGTGGACCCGAGCATCGCTCGCGCGACGGCGGATTGACAAACTCGTTTGCCATAGTGGCAAACTGTCGGCATGACGGACTACGAGGACGTGCTGGCCGAGGTCGGCCCGCGCCTGCGGGCACTGCGCCAGGAGGGGGAGATGACCCTCGCCGACCTCTCCGGTGCCACGGGCATCTCGGTGAGCACGTTGTCCCGGCTCGAGGCGGGGCAGCGCAAGCCGACGCTGGAGCTGCTGCTGCCGATCGCGCGCGCCCACCGGATCCCGATCGACGACCTGGTCGGCACGGCCACCGCGGATCCTCGGGTGCGCGAGAAGCCGATCCGTCGAGGAGAGATGCTGATGGTCCCGCTGACCCGCCGACCGGGCGGGCTGCAGGCCTACAAGATCACCATCCCTGCCGGCCGCCGTCGGCGTACGCCGGAGCCACAGACGCACGACGGTTACGACTGGCTCTACGTGCTCAGCGGGCGGCTGCGGATGGTGCTCGGCGAGCACGACCTGGTCCTCGAACCAGGGGAGGCCGCCGAGTTCGACACCCGCGTGCCGCACTGGTTCGGCGGCGCGGATGCGCGACCCGTCGAGATCCTCTCCATCTTCAGCCGCGAGGGGGAGCGGATGCACGTCCGCGCCCGGTCGACGGGGAGCTGAGCCGGGAGCGTCAGCGAGAGGCCAGCGTCTCCGTGAGCCGCTCGACCGGGCTGGTCAGCCCCCACTGCTCGGCGATCGCGGTGAGCATCTCGGGATCGGCCGGCTCCGAGGGCAGGGTCAGGGCGGGGGAGTCGAGGTCGATGTCGCGGGCGACGGCCACCACGGTCGGGGCCACCTCGAGGTAGTCCAGGGCGGCCTTGATCTTGCCGCGCGGTCCCGGTCCCATGTCGCCGTCGGGGTCCTGGGCCGCCGCGATGATCGAGTCGAGGTCGCCGAACCTGTTCAGCAGCACGGCTGCCGTCTTGTCGCCGACCCCCGCGACTCCGGGGAGGCCGTCGGACGAGTCGCCGCGCAGGGTGGCGAAGGCGGCGTACTGGCCCGCGTCGACGCCGTAGCGCTCGCGCACCCATGCGTTGTCCACCCGCTCGTGCTTGCCGACACCGCGCGCGGTGTAGAGCACCCGCACCTCGGCGTCGTCGTCGACGAGCTGGAACAGGTCGCGGTCACCGGTGACGATGTCCACCGGCATCCCGGCGTCGGTCGCCAGCGTGCCGATCACGTCGTCGGCCTCGTAGTGGTCGGCGCCCACGATCGCGATGCCGAACGCCTCCAGGGTCGCGACGATGATCGGGATCTGCTGCTCCAGTGGGTCCGGCACCTCCTCGATGTCCGGCGTGTCACCGGGACGCGGTGCCACCACCCGGTGCGCCTTGTACGACGGGAGCAGGTCCACCCGCCACTGCGGACGCCAGTCGTTGTCCCAGCAGCAGGCCAGGTGGGTCGGCTGGTAGTCGCCGACCAGCCGGTTGATGAACTCCAGCAGCCCGCGCACGGCGTTCACCGGCATCCCGTTGGGGGCGACCACGCTGTCCGGCACCCCGAAGAACGCGCGGAAGTAGAGCGAGGCGGTGTCGAGCAGCATCAGCCTGTCGTTGCGATCCGTCACACGGTGAGCCTAGAGGGATGCACCGTCAGAGGCCTGATGACGGTCATGACCATCTAGGCTCACCCGTGTGGAGAAGATCGACCGCCAGATCCTCGGGCTCCTCGCCGACGACGGCCGCATGTCGTACACCGACCTCGGCAAGTCGACCGGCTTGTCGACGAGTGCTGTGCATCAGCGGGTCAAACGGCTCGAGGAGCGCGGCCTGATCCTGGGGTACGGCGCCACGATCGACCACGCGGCCGCCGGCAAGCCGCTGACCGCGTTCGTCAGCATCACGCCCTTCGACGTCTCGGAGGAGGACGACTACCCCGAGCGGCTCGAGAAGATCAGCGAGATCGAGTCGTGCTGGTCGGTCGCGGGCGAGGAGTCCTACATCCTCAAGGTCCGGGTGGCCACTCCCGCCGACCTCGAGGAGCTGCTCGCCCGGGTGCGCTCGGCGGCCAACGTGTCCACCCGCACCACGATCGTGCTCTCCACCGCCTACGAGAACCGGCCCACGCACTAGCGGCTGCTGCGCCCTGGGCGTCCAGCGACACGGTCAGGCGCGGCCTTCGAACGCGTCCTCGAGCTCGGTGATCACGAACGCACGCCGATCGACCTTCATGAAGGCCGCCGTCACCCGCCGCACCTTCTCCACGTCGGGGTCAGCCAGCATCTTGTCCAACGCCGCCGGGTAGACCTGCCAGCTGAACCCGTAGCGGTCCTTGAGCCAGCCACAGGGTCCCGGCTCGCCACCCTCGACGAGGGCGGCCCACAGCCGGTCGATCTCGTCCTGGTTGTCGCACGGGACCGCCAGGGAGACCGACTCGTTGGCCTCGAAGCGGGTGTCGGCGCCGTTGATGGCGCAGTAGGGCTGGCCCAGCAGCTCGAAGTAGATGGCCATCTTCTGGCCGGCGTACTCGCCCGCATCAGGCCCGTAGTCGCTGCTCGAGACGATCTTGCTGCCCTCGAGGAGGGAGCAGTAGAAGCTCACGGCCTCCTCGACCTTGCCGTCGTTGATCCACAGGTTCGGGACGATCTGTTGCATCGCTGGCTCCTCACGCGTCGTTGACTCTCACTCAGGCAGACCGGGGGCCGCCGCCGAACTCATCGGGCCGCTACGAGAGCGATCCCGACGTAGAGCTGGCCTGGGTGCTCGGCGGATGAGCCAGCCGGTCCCGCAGTCGCCGCACCACCGGGGCGCTCGACCCTGACAGCACGGCCAGCGGATCGGCAGGCAGGTCGATCGAGGTGCTGACCGCGGGTGAAACGCGGTAGGGACCCGAGAGCAGCACGCTGCCGACGGCGCGTCGCAGGCGCGACATCTCCGCCCGGACCGTGACCGCTCGATCGACGTCCCCGAACAGGTCCTCGGCGAGCGCCGTCGCCGTGCGTCCCGCGGGTCCTGCTTCGATGAGCGCGACCAGGATCTCGGCGTGGCGCGGGGACAGGCGGCGCGACCACGAGCCGCTCGAGCCCGTGACGCGCAGGCACGGCGTCCCGCCCAGGTCCAGCACGAGCCCGGACGCCGTGTCCTCCTCGGTCTCGCCCAGGCGCAGCAGCCACCCCCCGGCCAGGGGCTCGGCCAGGGCGGTGCCCAGCGTCGGCAGCCACACCGGTCCGCCGGCAAGGTCGTCGGGGAGGGCAACCCGGTCGGGCATCCGCGAGCCGACAGCCGCGGCGAGGTGGCCGTCGGCGTCCACGGCGAGGGCGTCCCCGCTCACGCGCGCGAGCAGCGGCGCAGCCCTGGCTCGGAGGCGGTCGAGCTCGACGCGGCGGCGCTCCACGAGCTCCATCGAGGTGAGGCGGGCAGCCAGCTCGACGAGCGCCAGCTCGGCCGGGTGCATGCCCCTCGACGGACCGCTCACGTCCACCACGCCGAGCGTGCGGGCGGACCACGGATCCGTCAGTGGCGCCGCAGCGCAGCCCCACCGGGTGTGGGAGTCCACGAAGTGCTCGGGGCCCTGGATGTGCACGCCCTCGCCGAGCACGAGACTCGTGCCGATGGCGTTGGTGCCGACGTTGCTCTCGGTCCACGCAGACCCGTCGACGAACCCCAGCCCGTCGGCCATCCGGCGTACGCCGCTCGTGCCGACCCGCCACAGCACCCGACCCTCGGGATCGGCGACCACGATCATCTGACCCGCGTCGATCACCGAGGAGAGCGACTCGGTGAGTCTCGGGACGAACTCGCCGAGCCGACTCTCGGCACGACGGCGCTGGAGCTCTGCCCCCGGCAGCGGGGCGATCTCGGGGACCGACCCCGGCTCCAGCCCGCAGGCGGCGACCCGGCGCCAGGAGGCGGCCACGGGCCCGCGTGGAGCAGGTGTCGAAGTCGCACCCGTCAGGACGGCCTCGCGCGTGCGGTGCAGCGCCTGCTGACCGTCCAAGGCTCACCTCCACCGGCACGGGTGAGTGGTTGCAACGTGCTGCAACCCTGTCGCCGGGAGGCCCCGGCGATGTGTGCTCGGTCACAACAGCCTAGGCGAAGGAGAAACCATGACGCAGGCCCCTGAACGGGAGTCCGTCGAGACCACCGACCCCACTGGTCCCCAGGCACGTGTCGATGCCTGGCTCGCCCGGTTCGAGGCGGCGTTGAAGGCACGCGACATCGAGGCTGCGGCAGCGATGTTCGCCACCGAGAGCTACTGGCGCGACCTGGTGTCGTTCACCTGGAACCTCAAGACCGTCGAAGGGCCCGGGGGAGTGGCCGACATGCTGGGCGACACCCTCGAGGGCACCGACCCGTCCGGCTTCGCCACCGAGGAGCCGCCGGACGAGGCCGACGGGGTGACCACCGCCTGGATCCTCTTCGAGACCGGCGTCGGGCGTGCCCGTGGCCTGCTGCGCCTCATCGAGGAGGACGGCGAGGACAAGGCCTTCACGCTGCTGACGGCGCTCTACGAGCTGAAGGGCCACGAGGAGCCACGCGGGACGCACCGCCCGATGGGTGCCGAGCACGGCGCCAACAAGAGGCGTCAGACGTGGAAGGAGAAGCAGCTGGAGGAGGCCGAGACGCTGGGCAGCACGACCCAGCCCTACGTCCTGGTCATCGGCGGCGGACAGGGCGGCATCGCCCTCGGCGCCAGACTGCGCCAGCTCGGCGTCCCGAGCCTGGTCATCGACAAGCACCCCCGACCCGGCGACCAGTGGCGATCCCGTTACAAGTCGCTGTGCCTGCACGACCCCGTCTGGTACGACCACCTGCCCTACCTGAAGTTCCCCGACAACTGGCCGGTCTTCTCGCCGAAGGACAAGGTCGCCGACTGGCTCGAGTCCTACACGAAGATCATGGAGGTGCCGTACTGGTCGAGCACGACGGCGACCAAGGCGTCGTACTCCGAGGAAGCCGGGGAGTGGACCGTCGAGGTCGAGCGGGAGGGGAAGCCGCTCACCCTGCGCCCGAAGCAGCTGGTGTTCGCGACCGGCATGTCCGGCAAGGCGAACATCCCCGAGGTGCCCGGCACGGACATCTTCAAGGGCGACCACCATCACTCCTCGGCCCACCCGGGCCCGGACGCCTACCGGGGCAAGAAGGCCGTGGTCATCGGCAGCAACAACTCGGCCTTCGACATCTGCGGAGCGCTGTGGGAGAACGACGTCGACGTCACGATGGTGCAGCGATCGTCGACCCACATCGTCAAGAGCGACAGCCTGATGGACATCGGGCTGGGTGACCTCTACTCGGAGCGCGCGGTCGCGGCCGGGGTGACGACCGAGAAGGCCGACATGATCTTCGCGTCGCTGCCCTACCGGATCCTGCACACCTTCCAGATCCCCGCCTACGAGGCGATGGCAGAGCGGGACAAGGACTTCTACGAACGTCTCGAGAAGTCGGGCTTCGACCACGACTGGGGTGACGACGGCTCCGGGTTGTTCATGAAGTACCTCCGCCGCGGCTCCGGCTACTACATCGACGTGGGCTCCGCCGACCTCGTGGCCAACGGTGACGTGAAGCTGGTCAAGGGGCAGATCGACCACCTCACCGAGGACGCCGTCGTCCTGGAGGACGGCACCGAGCTCCCCGCAGACCTCGTCGTCTTCGCCACGGGCTACGGCTCGATGAACGGCTGGGTGGCCGACCTGATCAGCCCGGAGACCGCCGACCGGCTCGGCAAGGTCTGGGGCCTGGGCTCGGACACCACCAAGGACCCCGGACCGTGGGAAGGGGAGCAGCGCAACATGTGGAAGCCGACCCAGGTCGCGAACCTGTGGATGCACGGCGGCAACCTGCACCAGTCGCGGCACTACTCCCTCTACCTCGCCCTCCAGCTCAAGGCCCGCTACGAGGGCCTCGACACCCCGGTCTATGCGTTGCAGGAGGTGCACCACACGAGCTGAATTCGCTTGTAACGCGGGGTTATGGACGCTGAACAAGGGCTCTGCTCGGCGTGTCGCGTCAAGAACACCGCGTTACAAGCGGGCTCGACCGTCCGCACGACGACAGACTGGCGCCATGGAAACTGCTCGTGACGTGAGCCTGGTGGCCGCCCTCGTGACCACGGGTCTGATGGCCGGCGTCTACCTGGCGTTCTCGATCGCGGTGCTGCCCGGCATCGCACGCGCTGACAACCGCACGTTCGTGCTCGCCATGCGTGGCATGAATGCGGCGATCCTGAACCCCGTGTTCGCCACGGTCTTCGGCGGCCCGCTCGTGCTGGGACTGGTGGCCGTGACGATGCGACTTCCCTCGGGCGAGAGGGACGACCTCGGCTGGGTGTCGCTCGCGCTCGGGCTGTACGTCGTCACGCTCGTGGTCACCGGAGTTGTCAACGTGCCGCTGAACAACCGGCTCGAGACACGACCGAGCCCGTCGAGGAGGCGCGAGCCGTCTTCGAGCGGCGCTGGGTGCGCTGGAACGTCGTACGCACGATGGTCTGCACCGCCTCGTTCGTCGCCCTCGTGCCACCCCTGACCCAGCTGTAACGCGGGGTTGTTGACGCGACACGCCCGGCACAACCCTTGTTCAGCGTCAGTAACCCCGCGTTACAGCGAATCAGCTGAGCAGGTCGAGCACGGCCGCTTCGAGCGTGCGCTGCTTGGCGGCGGGGGAGCGGTACTTCTTCGAGACGAGCCCGGGGTCGATCGTGGTGCCGCTCTCGTAGAGATCGATGACGCGCGGGTCGATGTAGGAGTTCCTGGCGATGGTCGGGGTGTTGCCGAGGTACTCCGCGACCTCGACCACGGCGGACTTGATCGCACGCTGGCGCGAGCGCTTGGTGTCGCCGGGTTCGTCGGAGGCGGCGAGCGCTGCGGCCGCCAGCACGGTGGCGTGCCAGGTGCGGAAGTCCTTGGCCGTCAGGTCCTCGAGGTGACCGCTGAGGTAGGTGTTCACGGCAGCCCCGTCGAGGTCGCGCCACCGGCGCTCGAGCTGGTAGGCGAGCAGGCGCTCGGAACCGCCGCGGCGCCGGCGCAGGCTGTCGAGGGCGCCCAGCACCTCGGGGTCGTCGATCTCGATGCTGTGCTCGATGCCGGACTTGCCCTCGAAGCGGAAGACCAGCCGGTCCCGGTCCTTGCGCACGTGGCGACGTTCCAGCGTGGTCAGGCCGAAGGAGCCGTTCGTGTCGGCATAGATGTCGCTGCCGATGCGGAAGTAGCCGAGGTCCAGGAGTCGTACGGCGACCGCGTCGGCGCGCTCGAGGGGCATCCCCTCGAGCGCGAGGTCCCGCTGGATCGCCCTCCGGGCCGCGGGGAGCTTCCGCGCCGACTGGAGCACCCGGTCGAACTTCTGCTTGTCCCGCTTGATCCGCCAGTCGGGGTGGTACAGGTACTGCCGTCTCCCCGCGTCGTCGGTGCCGACGGCCTGGATGTGCCCGTTGGGGTACGGCGCGATCCAGACGTCCTGCCACGCCGGCGGGATCGCGAGCGACTTGATCCGCTGGATCTCCTCGGCATCGGTGATCCGGGCACCGGTCTTGTCGAGGTAGACGAACCCCGAGCCTGCCCGACGCCGGGAGAGCCCCTTGGTGTTCGGGGAGACGGTCCTCAGTCGCGCCATGCGCACACAGTGCCCCAACGTCCGGTGGCGCATGCCTGGTTTCTCGTTCGTGCACCGTGTGAGGTTGACCTCAAGCGGACTTGAGGTTGTCGAATGGCTGCCATGCAGGCGATTCGTCAACACCACTTCGGCGCACCCAGCGAGCTCGTCCTCGACGAGGTCGACGACCTCACCCCCGCTGGCGGTGAGGTGCGGATCGCGGTCGAGGCCAGCGGGGTGCACCTGCTCGACACCTCGTTGCGCCGCGGGGAGCCTGGGCCGATGCCGCGGCCGGACCTACCGACGATCCCTGGGCGCGAGGTGGCCGGTGTCGTCGACCGGGTCGGACGGGGGGTCGACGACTCGTGGCTGGGCAGGCGGGTGGTCGCCCACCTCGGCCTGGTCCCCGGGGGCTACGCCGAGCAGGCGGTCACCGCTCCCGACAAGCTCTTCCCGGTGCCGGACCGGGTCTCCCTCACCGACGCCGTCGCCGCAGTGGGGACGGGGCGGACGGCTCTCGGTGTGCTGGAGCTGGAACCACCGGGTGCGGACGACGTCGTGCTGGTGCTGTCCGCCGCCGGCGGGCTCGGCTGGCTGCTGGCCCAGGGCGTGCGCTGGAACGGCGGCCGGGTGGTCGCGGCTGCACGCGGTCAGGAGCGCGTCGGACGGCTGGCCGCGCTGAAGGCGGACCTCGTCGTCGACTACGGCGCCCCCGACTGGACGGACGAGGTCCGTACGGCCCTCGGTGGCGTCGACGTGGTGTACGACGGGGTCGGAGGTGAGCTGGGTCGTGCCGGGCTCGAGCTGCTCAACCCGGGAGGACGGCTGGTCATGTTCGGCTACTCCGCCGGGAGCCCCACCCAGTTCGACACCAGCGACGTCGTCTCCCGCGGGATCAGTGTCAGCTGGAGCCTCGGCGCCCGGATGGTCGCCCTGCCCGGAGGCATTCCCGGACTCGCCGCCCGGTCGCTGGACCGGCTCGCCGCGGGGGAGTGGAGTCCCCTCGTCTCGACGTACCCACTGGCGCAGGCGGCCACCGCTCACGCCGATCTCGAAGGGCGTCGCGCCCTCGGGAAGGTCGTCCTGACCGTCGACCGATGAGCGCGGCCAGTCAGGACACCGGCTGCACGTGCGCCTGGCCCTGGCGCGCCCACCAGGCCTGGCCCTCGCGCGGCAGCGTGTGGATCGGGTCGTAGTACTCGTAGGTGCGGTTCAGCGCCTCGGGGTCGGCGGACTCGATCGAGGTGCGGTAGTTCTTCGTCCAGTAGGAGATGCCGCGGACCTCGTCGTACGACGCGACCTGGTGCACCCAGCGCTTGCCGACGAAGGGCACGTCGCACACGATCCGCGGCGTCGCGAAACCGGGCAGGTAGCCCATGATGTGGTGCTGGAGCTTCTGCGCGTCGGCGACCGAGATCCGCCAGTGCTCGGCGGCGGGGATCATGTCGCACATGTAGAAGTAGTAGGGCAGGATCTGCGCCCCGTCGAGCAGCCGGAAGCAGAGGTCGAGCAGGGCGTGCGGGTCGGCGTTGACGCCGTTGAGGATCACACCCTGGTTGCGGACGTCCCGCACACCGGCGTCGAACATCGCCCGGCTGGCCTTGGCCACCAGTGGAGTCACCGAGTTGGCGTGGTTCACGTGGGTATGGATGGCTAGGCCGACGCCACGCGATCGCGCGAGGCCCGCGACCCGCGTCATCCCCTCGACGACCTCGTCCTGCAACCAGTGCTGCGGCAACCCCATCAGCGCCTTGGTGGCCAGCCGGATGTCGCGGATGTTCTCGACCTCCAGCACCTTGGTGAGGAAGTCCTCGAGCCGTGCCCACGGCATGTTGGCCACGTCACCGCCGGACACCACGACGTCACGCACGGACGGCGTACGGCGCAGGTAGTCGAGCATCTCGGCGTGGCGGTCGACCGGCTTGCCGAGGAACTTCAGCTTGTCGACGGTCGGCGTCGAGTTGCCGACCAGGTCCATCCGCGTGCAGTGGCCGCAGTACTGCGGGCAGGTCGGGAGCAGCTCGGCCAGCACCTTGGTGGGGTAGCGGTGGGTGAGGCCCTCGGCCGCCCACATGTCGTGCTCGTGCAGCGAGTCGCGGCTGGAGTAGGGGTGCGAGGGCCAGTCGGTACGACGGTCGGAGAACACCGGGATCATGTAGTGCCGGACCGGATCTGCGTAGAACGCGTCGGTCAGCGACCCGGGACCGGCAGGCGTCTCGAAGGGCGCCATCGTGTTCATCATCTGTGGCGGCACCAGCATCGACATGGTGGCCCGCTCGCGCTGGTCACGCTCGAGGTCGGCGTAGAAGCGCTCGTCGACGAGGTCACCGAGCAGCGCGCGCAGCTGCCGGACGTTCTTGACGCAGTGCGACCGCTGCCACTGGGCGCTCTCCCACTCGGCGGTGGTGACGTCCTTCCAGCCGGGGAAGCGGGTCCAGTCGGGCTCGACCAGCTCCGTGCGTCGGTAGGGGTAGGGCTGGCCGGCGGTTCCGGAGCCCGGCGAAGGGTCTCGCCCTCGACGATCGACGCGATGGACGTCTCGATGGTCATGGTTGCTCCCGTGAGTCGTTTGTGCCGTACCTGCCCTACCTGAGACAGTATGGACACTGATCTTGCGGCCGAGCAAACACAACACCGCAATATCTACGGTTGATCTGGTCAACGACAGGAAGGCGTTACGCGCGTGGGAGCCATCATGGGCGATCCGGTCGGCATGCACCGGGTGCTGGAGCCGGCGGGAGTGCTGCCGCAGGCGGCGCTCCGGCTCGACACCACCCGGGAGATCCGGGCCGACGAGGTGCGGGTGCGGGTGGAGCGGCTCAACCTCGACGCCGCGTCCTTCCGGCAGCTGGAGCGCAAGCACGACGGCGACGGTGCGGCCGTCCGCGGGGAGGTCCTCGAGATCGTCCGCGCCCGCGGCAAGATGCAGAACCCCGTGACCGGTTCGGGCGGGATGCTCGTCGGCCGGGTCGAGGAGGTGGGGGAGGACTCCCCGCTCGGCCTGGTCGCCGGCGACCGGGTCGCCACCCTCGTCTCCCTGACCCTGACCCCACTGGTCATCGAGGACGACCTGGCCGACTGGGACGGCCGCAGCGAGCAGGTCCCGACGAACGGCTACGCGATCCTGTTCGGGCGCAGCATCGCCGCCCGTCTTCCTGACGACCTCCCGGCGCCGCTCGCCCTCGCGGTGATGGACGTGTGCGGCGCACCGGCGCTGACCGAGCGCCACGTACGCCGCTACGAGGCGCCCGTCGTCGCGGTCGTCGGCGGCGCCGGGAAGTCCGGGTCCCTCTGCCTGGCCGCGGCCAGGCGCGCCGGCGCTCGGCGCACCATCGCCGTCGTACCCCACCAGGCGGAGGGCGACCTGCTGGGTCCGGAGGGTGCGGGTGCCGGCCTTGCCGACGACGTGGTCGTGTGCGACGCCCGGGACCCCGTCGCGCTGCGCGACGCGGTCGCCGGCGCCGGGGGACCGGCGGACCTCACCATCGTCTGCGTCGACGTGCCGGGCTGCGAGGGCGGCGCCATCCTGGCGACCGCCGACGGCGGCACGGTCATCTTCTTCTCGATGGCCACCTCCTTCAGCGCGGCGGCGCTCGGCGCCGAGGGACTGGCGGCCGATGTCACGATGGTGGTGGGCAACGGCTACGTCCCCGGACACGCCGACCTGGCGCTGGAGATCGTCCGGTCCGAACCTGCCGTCCGCGCCCTGTTCGAGCGGAGACTGTGATGGTGGCGCCACCAGAAGAAGCTGAACCTCGACCCGGTCACCGTCCGCAAGGCGCGCAGCCTCGCCCGCAAGGTCGGCAAGCCCATCGTGAAGCTCGCCAAGCAGCACACCACGGTCTCCGTCGAGCGGGCCACGCTGCGCCTGGCCGGGCTGTCGGGCGCGGACCCCGACGGCACCCCGTGGGTGAACCGTCTCGCGGACGCCGTACGCGCCGACGTGGGGCTCGAGCACGGGCTGGCACTGCCGGTCTGGGACGCGCTGCTGCGTGGCGAGGCGGAGGACCTGGAGACGCTGGCCCAGAAGGCATCGGCCGGCTCGTCGCGGTTCCGGCTGCCGGAGGGACGCGAGGCGACCCGGGCGCGCTCTGCGGCACGCAAGCAGGTCGCCGCAGGCGTACGCCGGGTCGACAGGCGTCGCGTCGAGCGGGAGCGTCTCGTCAAGCGCATCGGGGACGCTCCCCGGCAGCCGTGGATCTACCTGATCGTGGCGACGGGTGACATCTACGAGGACATCCCGCAGGCCCAGCAGGCTGCGCGCGAGGGCGCTGACGTGATCGCGGTGATCCGCTCGACCGGCCAGTCACTGCTCGACTACGTGCCCGAGGGACCGACGAGGGAGGGCTTCGCCGGGACCTACGCCACCCAGGAGAACTTCCGCCTGATGCGGGCCGCGCTCGACGAGACGAGCAGGGAGCTCGGCCGCTACGTGCGCCTGACCAACTACGCCAGCGGACTCTGCATGCCCGAGATCGCGGCACTCGCCGGTCTCGAGCGGCTCGACATGATGCTCAACGACTCGATGTACGGCATCCTCTTCCGCGACATCAACCCGGTGCGCACCTTCGTCGACCAGCGCTTCAGCCGCCAGGTGCACGCGCGGGCCGGGATCATCATCAACACCGGTGAGGACAACTACCTCACCACTGCCGACGCGGTGGAGGCCGCCCACACGGTCACCACCAGCCAGCTGCTCAACGAGTACTTCGCCAAGGAGGCCGGGCTCGAGGACTGGCAGCTCGGGCTCGGCCACGCGTTCGAGATCGACCCCGCGGTGCCCGACTCGTTCCGGATGGAGCTGGCCCATGCGCTGCTCGCCCGCGAGCTGTTCCCCAAGGCGCCGCTGAAGTGGATGCCGCCCACCCGCCACATGACCGGAGACGTCTTCCGCGGCTACCTGCTCGACGGGTTCTTCAACCTCGCGGGGGCGCTCACCGGCCAGGGGATCCTGCTCGTCGGGATGATGACCGAGGCCGTGGTCACCCCCTGGCTCAGCGACCGCGACCTCGCGCTGCAGAACGTCCGCTACGTGATGGAGGCCGCCGGGGCCCTGCACGAGGACTTCCGCCCCGCGCCTGACGGCTTCATCGCCAACCGGGCCCGGCAGGTCCTGGGAGAGTCGATCGACCTGCTGGACCGCATCGTCGACCACGACCATGGCCTGCTCGACGCCATCGCCGACGGCACGTTCGGGCTGATGAAGCGTCCCGCCGACGCCGGCCGGGGGCTGGAGGGCGTGGCGAAGAAGGCCCCCGACTACTACAACCCGGCGACCGAGATCCTGGAGGCTGACCAGTGAGCGACGAAGCGGCTGCCCTCAACCTCTGGACCGGAAGTGACTGCGAGCGCAACCATGACGGCCCCACGATACGGGCTCAGAAGGAGCGAAGCGACTGCTGAGTCCGTATGGGGACACGACCGGGGACGGCATGGTCCAGCTGTCGTTCACGCTGCCCATGGCCCACTCCAAGATCGCCGAGGGCGCCGCCGTACAGCTGGCCAACAAGATGGGGATGGACCCCGCGCTCGTCGCGCATGCGAAGCCGATGGGTGCCGACTTCACCTTCTTCGTGGTCTACGGCCGCGTGAACCACCTCGTCGACCCCTCGGTCGTCCAGGTCGTGGAGCGCGACTACGAGCTGCTCACGCCCAAGGAGGTCAACGCGGCCGTGAAGCGCTCGCTGCGCCGTCGGATGGTCGTGGTCGGCGGCTGCATCGGCACCGACGCCCACACGGTCGGGATCGACGCGATCCTCAACGTGAAGGGATTCGCGGGGGAGAAGGGCCTGGAGTACTACCGCGAGCTGAAGGTGGTGAACCTCGGCGCCCAGGTCTCGGTGCCGCAGCTCGTGGAGCGCGCCGTCCAGGAGAAGGCCGACGCCGTGCTCGTCTCGCAGGTCGTCACGCAGCGCGACGCCCACCTGCTCAACACCCGCGAGATGTCCGCCGCCTTCCGGGAGGCGTTCCCGCCCGCCCGGCGGCCGTTGCTGGTCGTCGGCGGGCCGCGGTTCGACGAGGCGATGGCCGCCGACCTCGGCGTCGACCGCGTCTTCAGCAGAGGTACGACGCCGGGCGAGGTGGCCAGCTACCTCGTGCACCGGGTCCTGACAGGGAAGAAGGCCTCATGAGCAAGTCGACCCCTGAACCCGGCCTGCGGGTCGAGCACCGTCGCTACGTGCCGTACTCAGCTGCCCACTACGCCGGCAACCTGGTCGACGGCGCGTGGGGGCTGGGCCTGTTCGGCGACGTCGCCACGGAGCTGTGCATCCGCACCGACGGGGACGAGGGCTTGTTCGCGTCCTACAGCGACGTCCAGTTCCGAGCTCCGGTGCACGCCGGGGACACGGTCGTCGCGACCGCCACCCTCACCCGCGTCGGGACCCGCTCGCGAGTGATGGACTTCGAGCTGCTGGTGGTCGCCCGCGGGGAGGTCGCGTCGGGTTCGGCCGCCAGGATCCTGGCCACACCCGTCGTGGCCACGACGGCGACCGGGACCGTGGTGGTCCCGGAGCCACTGGACCAGTGACCGGCGTGTCCAGCGCGACACGCCGGGAACGGAAAAAAGTTGGCACTTCGTGTTCGCCTGCCGGTCACCTTCTGACCTGCGAATTCACGTCATCTGCACTGGTCAGGGCACCGTTGACAGGGCTCGGGATCCTGCGCCAGTGTCGGGGCCGTTACTCCAGGCAGAACGTCAGTCGCGTGCTCGACGGATGCGGTTTCGTGCCATCTCGCCATGATGGTCTCGACGCTCGCACTTGGCGGGTCGGGCAGCGCGAACTCGATGGGAGGACACGAGGGGAGCGCGGCGACCAGTAGACAACGTCCGTGATCCTGGCATCCGGCCAGGGCACGAGCGGTCCGAAGGTCAACATGCTCCCCTCGCCCTGCCGTGCGCGCGAGTGAGTGCCCCCGATTCACACCTCGGGGGCCGGCTCGTCCTCCGGGTCCGTCCTCCTCGGGCCCCTCCCTTCGATAGGTTGCGGCCATGGCTTCCCGCGACGTCCCTGGCACGCGGGCGACACCAGGTCGGGTGGTGATGGTGATCCCGACCTACAACGAGTCGATGAACCTCCCGGACGTGGTCGCGCGGCTGCGAGCGGCCCAGCCGGAGGTGGACATCCTCGTGGTGGACGACAACTCGCCCGACGGGACCGGAGCGCTGGCCGACGAGATCGCTGCCGCGGACGCCCAGGTCACCGTGCTGCACCGGGAGGCCAAGGACGGTCTCGGCGCGGCGTACCTCCACGGCTTCCGGGTGGCCCTCGACCGTGGCTACGACGTGATCGGCGAGATGGACGCCGACGGCTCGCACCAGCCGGAGCAGCTGCACCTGCTCCTCGCGGCGATCGCCGACGCCGACCTCGTGATCGGCTCCCGGTGGGTGCCGGGAGGGAGCATCGTCAACTGGCCGCTCCACCGCGAGCTGCTCTCACGCGGTGGGAACTTCTACACGCGGACCCTGCTCGGCATCAGGACCAGGGACGCCACGGCGGGCTACCGCCTGTTCCGGCGGGCGACGCTGGAGGCGATCGACCTCGCATCGATCCAGTCCACCGGCTACGTGTTCCAGGCCGACACGGCCTTTCGGACCCTGCGGGCGGGCCTGCGGGTGACCGAGGTGCCGATCGAGTTCGTCGAGCGCGAGCGGGGCGACTCCAAGATGAGCCGCAGCGTGGCCACCGAGTCGCTCAAGCGGATCACCCGCTGGGGGCTCCGCGAGCGTCGCCGACAGGCAGGCAGGGCCCTCCGCAGGGTGTTCTCGTCGAGCCGAGAGCCGGAACAGCCACCGCTCCCCAGGCGTTGAACGGGTTATGAAGAGACGTTTTCCGTGGTGGCTGCTGTTCGTGGCCTTCATCGCGGTGCCCCTGATCGAGATCTACGTGATCATCCAGGTCGGTCAGGTCATCGGCGCGTGGTGGACCATCCTGCTGCTCATCGCCGACAGCATCTTCGGCTCCTGGCTGATCAAGCGTGAAGGCGGACGAGCGTGGCTCGCGCTGCGTGCCGCCCTGCGAGGCGGGCAGGCTGCCCCACCGCGAGCTCGCCGACGGTGTGCTGATCCTGGTGGGCGGCACGCTGATGCTCACGCCCGGCTTCGTCTCCGACTTCTTCGGGATGCTCTGCATCCTCCCGTTCACCCGCCCGGTGGGCCGTCGGCTGCTGGCAGGCCTGATCAGCCGCAAGCTGGTGGGAGCGTCGTTCGCGGCCGGACCGACCGGCTTCCAGGCCGGCTTCCAGGCGCCGGGCACGTCCACCCGGACACAACAACGCCCCGGACCCGACGATGGCGTGGTCCAGGGCGAGGTCGTGGACTAGGGAGCAGTTGCTCCCTCACGGACCGTGGGTCCGTCAGACGGACGCCCTCTTCTTGCGGGCGCTGGCGCGGTGCAGGTGCGCCGGGCCGATCTCGCCGCCGCGCAGCAGCTCCAGGCGCTCGGTCAAGATGTCCTCGAGCTCCTTGATCGAGCGGCGCTCGAGCAGCATGTCCCAGTGGGTGCGGGCCGGCTTCTCGGCCTTGACCTCGGGCTCGATGCCCGACGTCGCGCGAGCCTCAGCGCCGCAGCGCGGGCACTCCCAGAGCGCCGGGACCTCGGCCTCGACGGACATGGTGATCTCGAACTCGTGCCCGTGGGCACACAGGTAGCCGACCTGCTGGCGGGCAGCGAACTCGATGCCGCGCTCGTCCTCGAAGCTCTGACCGCCGAGTCGGGCTCCACGTAGCGTGCGCTCTCCCATGAGTTCCTCCAAAGATCTGCAACCTGCGACCGGATCGGACGCGGTTGTCCTGTGTCATGCGTACCGTCCCTGAGACGGATCGGCAAGCCGGACATGACGCCGTCCCGCCGGATGGATGTCGACGGCAGCACCGGGCGCCGTCACGTGTTCCAACGAGTGTGACCCACGAAGGATTCCCGAGGAGAGACGGGTCACACCTCAGTGGACGGCTGGAAGCTGGTTGCCAGCCTCGCGGATGCCTCGCTCCGGGTCGAGCCGGAGCAGGAAGAAGGCTCCCAGCACGAAGAAGATGATCAGGGCGAAGATGGCCGGGCGGTAGGAACCGGACACCTGGAAGACCACGCCGAACAGCAAGGTCCCGAACCACGAGGTTCCCCGCTCGGCAGCGTTGTAGAGGCTGAAGTACTCGCCTTCGCGGCCCCGCGGGATGAGCATGCTGAAGAACGACCGCGAGAGCGCCTGGGTGCCGCCCAGGACGATGCCGATCGCCACGGCGACGAGGTAGAACAGCAGGGCGTTGCGGGCCGGAAGGAACATCGCGACCACCACGATCACCATCCAGGCGTAGGTGCCCCACAGGATCGAGCGGTAGGCGCCGAACTTGGCCGCGAGCCGGCCGAAGAACAGCGCCCCGCCGAAGGCAACGAACTGGATGATCAGGATGGTCCCGATCAGCACGCTCGTGTCGAAGCCGAGCTGCTTCTCGCCGTACGTCGACGCGGCGTAGATGACCGTCTGGATGCCGTCGTTGTAGAAGAGGTAGGCGATCAGGAAGGTGAGCGTCATCGGGTAGTTCTTCATCTCGCGCAGCGTGGTGAACAGCTGCCCGAAGCTGCGCTGCAGGAGCGTCTTGCCGTCCTCCTCGACCAGGTTGACCGCGGCGTAGTTCTTCAGCCGCACCAGCGGGATGATCGTGAAGCCCGCCCACCAGATGCCGGCGCTGAGCAGCGAGAACCGCACCGACATCGCCTCGGAAAGCCCGAAGCTGTCGTGACCCAGGTAGAGCACCAGGTTGAGCAGCAGGAGCAGGCCGCCGCCGAGGTAGCCGAACGCCCAGCCGCGCGACGAGGCGTGGTCGCGCTCGTCCTCGGTCGAGATGTCGACCATGATCGCGTAGTACGCCGTGAGCGAGCAGCCGCCCATGATGCTGCTGATGACGATCGCGGCTGCACCGATCTGCCAGTTGCTGCCCTCCATGAAGAACAGCAGCATGCAGAAGAACGAGCCGACGAACGCGAAGCCGGCCATGTTCCACTTCTTGCGGCTCGACCGGTCGACGAAGGCCCCGACGATCGGCAGCACCAAGGCGCTGGCGATGGTGGCGAAGCTGGTCAGGTAGAACGGCAGCGACCCGGCGGACAGGTGCAGCCCGAGCAGGTCCACCGTCTTGCTGCACGGGTCCTCGTCGTCGGCGCAGCCGGCCGCGTTGCCCGCCACCGAGATCATGTACGGCGCGAACAGCACGCTGAGCACGGTGGTGTAGAAGGCCGAGTTGGCCCAGTCGTACCAGTTCCACGCCTTCTGCTGCTCGAGCCGCTCGGCGGGGGAGAGGTCGGCGGTGCTGATCGGTGCCTCGGTACTCACGGGTGGTCCCTCCATTGTCCGCGCTCGACGAGCACTTCCTTCAGCACGTCGGTGCGATCGGTGATCACTCCGTCCACGCCCATGTCCAACAGGGTGTGCAGACTCTCCGGGTCATCGATCGAGACCCATTGCGAGGCCTCGTCGCCGGTCCACACGTGCACGTGGAGCCCGGCGCGGTGGGCGCGGCGTACGAGCCCCGGGGTGGTGATGGTCAGCCGACGCTGCTTGTGCTTCCACGGGACCTGCAGAGCAGCGGCCTCCCGGTGCGGGGCGGGCACGCGGAACCTCACCGCTGCGACCTCGGAGGGGGCCGCCGAGGTCGCCACCCGGCCGGCGCTGGCCCGTCGGAAGGCGCGGATCCGGCGGCCCGAGAAGGACCCGACGCAGACCCGGTCGTGGGCAGCCGTGAGGTCCAGCAGCTCGACGAGCGAGGCCACGGCCCCGGCCGACTTCAGGTCGATGTTGAACCGGCAGTCGGGAAACTCCTCGAGCAGCTCGACCATCGTGGGCACCGCGTGCTCGCGCCTGATCCGGGCCAGGGAGACCTGCTCCGCGGTGAGCTCTGCCAGCAACCCGACGCTGTCGGTGACCCGGTCGAGGGACTCGTCGTGAAAGGCCACCAGCACGCCGTCACTGGTGGTGTGCACGTCGGTCTCGAGGTAGCGGTAGCCGAGCGAGACCGCGTGCCGGAAGGCGTGGAGGGTGTTCTCCGCGCCGGGGATGTCGGGGTGGAGGGCACCACCGCGGTGAGCCATCGCGATGACGGAGCCCGGCTGGTCGAGGACAGCGTCGAGATAGGGGTAACCCGTCGCTGGGCTGGCCTCCGCTGTCACGCCAGCAGTATTCACCTGCATGCAGCGATGGTGCCCCCGAATCGCCGCCCGGGCCATCCGGGTTCCTACTCAGGTCGCCACTGCTTCGGAACGTCCCGGGGGAGTACCGTGCGAGGCATGGACGAGCTCACCTGCCCCAAGTGCGACGGCACCATGGCAGAGCGGTCACAGGGCCGGGTCACCGTCCGGCAGTGCGGGTCCTGTCAGGGCGTCTTCCTCGACCGCGCCGACCTCGGCAGCCTCGTCGAGGCCGAGACCGACTGGCACGCACACCGATCCGCCGACACCGCGCGCCTGCCCCGCATCACGCCCGACATGAAGGCACCCCCGCCGGCGAGAGCGCGGTCCTACGTCGACTCGCTGTTCCAGGGCTGAGCCCGGGTTTCGAGACGCGGTCAGAGATCGCTGAAGGTCTCGATCTGGGCACCGAGCAGGTTCAGGCGTTCGGCGAGGCCCTCGTAGCCACGGTGGATGACGTACGTCGACCGCAGCACGGACGTGCCCTTCGACGCCAGCATCGCGAGCAGGATGACCACGGCCGGCCGCAGCGCGGGGGGACAGACCACCTCGGCACCCGACCAGCGGGTGGGGCCCTCGATCATCACGCGGTGCGGGTCCATCAGGGTCACCCGGCCGCCCAGCTTGTTGAGCTCGGTGAGATAAATCGCGCGGTTCTCGTAGACCCAGTCGTGCAGCATCGTCTGGCCCTGGGCGGTCGCGGCGATGACCGCGAAGAAGGGCAGGTTGTCGATGTTGAGCCCGGGGAACGGCATCGGGTGGATCTTGTCGATGGGGGAGTGCAGCACCGAGTGCTGGGTGCTCACGTCGACCAACCGGGTGCGACCGTTGGCCGCGAGGTACTCCTCGGAGAGCGTGTAGCGGAAGCCCATCTCCTCGAGGACCGCCAGCTCGATCTCCATGAACTCGATCGGCACCCGGTTCACGGTGATCTCGGAGTCGGTGACGATGGCTGCCGCGAGCAGTGACATCGCCTCGATCGGGTCCTCGCTCGGCGCGTAGTCCACGTCGCGCGCGATCTCGGTGCAGCCGGTGACCACCAGCGTGGTCGTGCCGATGCCTTCGATCGTGACGCCCAGCTTCTCGAGGAAGAAGCACAGGTCCTGGACCATGTAGTTCGAGCTGGCGTTGCGGATGATCGTGGTGGAGTCGCACAGCGCCGCGGCCATCAAGGCGTTCTCGGTGACGGTGTCGCCGCGCTCGGTGAGCACGATCGGACGCCTCGGCGTGATGCCCGGCGAGACGTTGGCGTGGTAGCTGCCCTCGGTGGCCTTGACCTGCAGCCCGAAGGGACGCAGCGCGGTCATGTGCGGCTCCACGGTGCGCGTGCCGAGATCACAGCCGCCGGCGTAGGGGAGCTCGAAGTCGCTGGTCCGGTGCATCAGCGGGCCGAGGAACATGATGATCGACCGGGTACGGCGGGCCGCGACCTCGTCGATCCCGCTCAGGTCGAGGTTGGGCGGCGGGGTGATCTCGAGGTCGTTCTCGGCGTTGAGCCACCGCGACTTGACCCCGATGCTGTCGAGGACCTCGAGCAGGCGGTTGACCTCCTCGATCCGGGCGACCCGGCGCAGCGTCGTACGTCCACGGTTGAGGAGCGCGGCGCAGAGCAGCGCGACTCCCGCGTTCTTGGAGGTCTTCACGTCGATCGAGCCGCGCAGCGTGGTGGGTCCGGTCACCCGCAGGTGGGTCGGGCCCGAGCCGATGCTGACGAGGGGGGAGTCGAGTGCCTCGCCGATCCTGGCGAGCATGTCGAGGGACAGGTTCTGGTGGCCACGCTCGATCCGGTTGACCGCGCTCTGGCTGGTCCCGAGCACCTCCGCGAGCTGCTGCTGGGTCCAGCCCCGGTGCTTGCGGGCGTCACGGATCAGGTAGCCGATGCGGCGCAGGTAGTCCTCAGTCACCGGGCGACCATATCTCAGATATGAGATAGAACTGCCTCCAGAAGGCCGCGTGTCAGCAAGGTCACGAACTCGTCGCAGGCCCGCTCAGGAGAGCTCCGCGGGCGGTTCGCTGCCGGTCGCGAGGGGCCGCTGCATCCACAGCACGTCGTGCCAGGCGCCGAACTTCCAGCCGATCCGGCGCCAGGTGCCGACGTCGTCGAAGCCCAGCGACCGGTGCAGTCCCTCGCTGGCCGGGTTGGGAAGCGTCATCCCGGCCAGCGCGGTGAGGTAGCCCCGGTCGACCAGGCGCGGGAAGAGTGCCTCGTAGAGCATCCGCCCGGCCCCGGTGCGTCGACGGCCCTGCTCGAGGTAGACGCTGACCTCGCAGGCCCACCGGTACGCCGCGCGGGTGCGGTAGGTGCCGCCGTAGGCGTAGCCGCGGATCTCGCCGTCGACGTCGAGGACCAGCCAGTCGTGGGTGGCCAGCACCTCCTCGATGCGCCCGCGCATCACCTCGACCCCCGGCGGGTCGGTCTCGAGGCTGATCACCGTGTCCCGCACGTACGGCGCGTAGATGGCCTGGCAGGCGGCGGCGTCCTCCGGGGTGGCCCGTCGCACGACGGGCGGGGTCGTTCCACTCACCGGTGCAACGCTAGTGCGTGCACCGCCGTGGCACGCTCACGCCCAACTGGCCTAGACCAGGCGGGCGACCGTGGGACGGGCTGTCCGGATGGCGGAAGCTCCCGAATGTGGGGGTGATCCGCACTCGTGTGGACCAATCCGACATGCACCGGTCCGAAAACCCCCGGAATGGCCGCTTCTGTCAGCGTGCGTCCGGTCACCAGCGACGGACGCGGGGGACAGGTGGCCGTTCTCGCGGCGACGCGCCGGGGAGCAGTTCCCCCGGTTCGGAGTGCGCCCCACGAGCCACAGTCGTACAGTCCAGAAGCGGTGACACTCCCGGCACCTGCCTGACGCCGGGCTCGACACTCGGACGCACCTCGACGAAAGCGATGGCATGGACTCGACCTCCAGGATGGGGCTGCTTCTCGGGCTCGCCGGCGTCATCGCCCGCGAGGACCACGCGGACCCCGTCGTCGCCGCAGCGCTTCCCGTGCTGCTGGCCTTCGACGACGTGGCTGCGGCCCTGGTCGTCCGCGAGACGCCCGAGGGCCCCAGCGTCGCCACGGCTCTCGGACAGGACCTGGCACCGACCGATCTCGCCGCACTGGTCGGGCCCGCAGAACCAGGTCGTTCGGTGGACTGCCCGGTGCCCGCCGGCTGGGCGGAGCAGGGCGTGAACCGGGTGACGTGCCGCCGTCTCGCCGGACACGTGGGTGTGCTCGTCCTGGGCCGGGGTGGAGCCTCGGCCACGGACGACGACGCCGATGCGCTCGAGCTGGCCCTGGCCACCCTCGACACCGGTCTCGCGCGCGTGCAGTCGCAGGCAGACCTCCACGACCTCACCGCACGGGTGAACAACGCGCAGCAGCTGGCCAACATGGGGGACTACGACTGGCACATCGCCACCGACACCAACACCTGGTCGAACCAGCTGTTCCGGATCTACGGCCACGAGCCGCAGTCCTTCAACCCCAGCTACGAGAAGTTCCTCTCGCTGATCCACCCCGACGACCGGGAGCGCATCTCCGGGTTGCACCAGCACGCGTACGCCACCGGTGAGCCCTACGCGATGATCGAGCGCATCGTCCGACCCGACGGCGAGGTCCGCTACCTCTCGTCGAACGGCGAGGTGATCTTCGGCGAGGACAACGTGCCGATCCGGATGCGGGGCACCTGCATCGACATCACCGACCGGGTGCTCGCCGACCGTGAGCGCGAGCGCGTCTCGGCACGTTTCATGGAGCTGGTGAACTCCGCACCGGACGCGATCATCGTCCTCGACGGTGACCACCGGATCATCTCCGCGAACCAGATGGCCCACGAGCTCCTGGGCAGTCATGCCGAGGGCCACACCCTGGCGGACATCGTCCCCGGCTGGGACGGCGCCGACGTCAACGGAGTCAGCGCCACCGGCCTGGACGGCCGACGGCTGCGGCTCGACGTGATCACGACCGAGCTGTCCCCGGAGACCGACGCCGACTCCGACCGACTGTCGGCGGTCTTCCTGCGCGACGCCAAGACGCGTCTGGACGGAGAGGCGATGGCCTCCCGTCTGGGGGAGGCCCAGCTCCGGCGCCGGCAGGCACTGGAGATCAACGACAACGTCGTCCAGGGCCTGGTCGCGGCGGCGTACGCCCTGGACCAGGGGCAGGTGCCCAACTCGCAGAGCTATCTCGAGCAGACCCTGTCCGCGGCTCGGGCGATGATGGACGACCTGCTCGAGCCCCTCGACGGTGAGGGCCTCCAGCCCGGTGACCTGGTCAGGCTGACGCCCGCGGCGATCGGCATGGTCGAGGGGTCCGTGACCCCCGAGCAGGACCAGGACCCCCGGACCAAGAGCTCGCACCGGGTGCTGGTCGTCGACGACGCCGACGACCTGCGCACCCTCCTGCGCGCCCGGATGGAGACGCGCAACGGGCTGGTCGTGGTCGGCGAGGCGGCCGACGGCCTGGCCGCGGTCGAGCTGGCCTCCGAGCTGCAGCCGGACCTGGTGATGCTCGACCTGGCGATGCCACGCATGGACGGACTCGAGGCGCTGCCGCTCATCCGGGCCGCGGTGCCCGGGGTCCGGGTGATCGTGCTCTCCGGCTTCAACCAGAGCACGCTGGCCGAGAAGGCGATCGAGGCCGGCGCCGACCGCTACGTGGTCAAGGGTGGGTCGATGCGCAAGCTGCTCGACCTGGTCGACACGATCCTCGACCCTGCCTCCTGAAGCCGCGCCGCGCAGCCCAGTTCCTCCCCGGCGTACGGTTCTGGCCATGAGTGGAGACCAGCTGCAGCCCGAGGACACCCTGGACGACCGCGGTGTCGAGGACGTGCTCGACGAGGGCTACTCACCGCCCGAGCGCGAGACCGACCACCTGCGTCACCCGGAGGGTGGGGAGTCGCTGGCAGAGCGCCTCGACGAGGAGGAGCCCGAGGTCTGGGAGCAGGCCGAGGCCGAGAAGGACGTCGAGATCGTCGACGGTGACGTCGGTGGTGAGGTCGGAAGCGAGCGCACCGGACGGCTGCTGGCGCCCGACGAGGGCGCCGGCGAGGACGTCGACTCCGAGATGATCGGCGAGGACGAAGGCATCGACGGGGCCGGCGCGAGCGCCGAGGAAGCCGCCATGCACACGATCGACGACGAGTAGGTCCCACCGACGACGTGGCACGATGGCGCGCGTGAGCAGCACACCCGGCGAAGCGCAGCACCTGCGTGACCTCGCGCTGCTGCGCCGGGTCCGCGACCGGATGGACCGGGAGTACGCGCAGCCGCTGGACGTCGAGGCGCTGGCCCGCGGTGTGCACATGTCGGCCGGACACCTGAGCCGCCAGTTCCGCCTCGCGTACGGCGAGTCGCCGTACGCCTACCTGATGACGCGGCGCATCGAACGGGCGATGGCCCTGCTGCGACGAGGTGACCTGAGCGTCACCGAGGTCTGCTTCGCGGTCGGCTGCCAGTCCCTGGGCACGTTCAGCACCCGGTTCACCGAGCTGGTCGGCGTGCCGCCCAGCACCTATCGGCGTGAGTCCGCTGACGCGACGGCGGGGATTCCCTCGTGCGTCGAGAAACGCGTGACCAGACCGATCAGGAATCGAGAAGCGCCGGTGGCCGAGGCCCACCTAGCCTGACGTCCATGGACATCAGCATTCACGCGAGCTACCTCCCGCAGGACGACCCGGACGCAGCGCTGGCGTTCTACCGAGACACCCTCGGCTTCGAGGTGCGCAACGATGTCGGCTACAACGGACTGCGCTGGCTCACGGTGGGACCGGCCGGCCAGCCCGGCACCTCCATCGTGCTGTACCCGCCGACCGCCGACCCCGGCATCACCGACGACGAGCGCCGCACGGTGGCCGAGATGATGGCGAAGGGCACCTACGCCAGCATCAACCTGGCCGCCGCGGACCTCGAGGAGACCTTCGAGCGGGTGCAGGCCGGTGGCGCCGAGGTCGTCCAGGAGCCGATCGACCAGCCCTACGGTGTGCGCGACTGCGCCTTCCGTGATCCCGCGGGCAACATGGTCCGCATCCAGCAGCTGTGACCACCTCACCCTCTCGGAAAGGAAACCGACCATGAAGACGATGACCTGCCGGCAGCTCGGCGGCGCCTGCGACCTGGAGCTGCGTGGCGACACGGCCGACGACGTGATCAAGGCCCAGGACAAGCACCTCAAGGACGTGGTCGCCGGGGGAGACACCGCCCACGAACAGGCCCTCAAGGAGATGAAGGGCCGGTGGAAGAACCCGATCAAGGGGATGGGCTGGTACAAGAACACCAAGAAGGAGTTCGCGGCCCTGCCTGAGGACTGACTGACCCACCGACACGAGACAGGACACGGATGACCCCGAAGAGCACGCCCCACATCACGGGGCAGGCACCCGCCGACAGCCACGCGTTGATCCGCGTGCAGGGCGCCCGGGTGAACAACCTCAAGGACGTCAGCGTCGAGATCCCCAAGCGCCGGCTGTCGGTGTTCACCGGCATCTCCGGGTCGGGCAAGAGCTCGCTGGTCTTCGCCACGATCGCCGCGGAGTCGCAGCGGCTGATCAACGAGACCTACAGCGCCTTCGTGCAGGGCTTCATGCCGACGCTGGCGCGACCCGAGGTCGACGTGCTCGAGGGGCTGACCACCGCGATCATCGTCGACCAGGAGCGGATGGGCTCCAACCCCCGCTCCACGGTCGGCACGGCCACCGACGCCAACGCGATGCTCCGCATCCTGTTCAGCCGGCTGGGCACTCCGCACGTCGGACCGCCCACGGCGTTCTCCTTCAACGTCCCGACGCGCAAGGCGAGCGGGGTGATGAGCACGGAGAAGGCCGGCGGCCGGGTCGAGAAGAACGTCGTACGCCAGGCGGTCTACCTCGGCGGCATGTGCCCGCGCTGCGAGGGCATGGGGTCGGTCTCCGACTTCGACCTGACCGCGTTGTACGACGAGACGAAGTCGCTCAGCGAGGGTGCGCTGACGGTGCCCGGCTACTCGATGGACGGGTGGTACGGCCGGCTCTTCCAGGGCATGGGGCTGCCGATGGACAAGCCGATCGGGAAGTTCACGAAGAAGCAGCTCGACACGATGCTGTACGCCGAGCCGACCAAGATCAAGGTCGAGGGCGTCAACCTCACCTTCGAGGGCGTCATCCCCAGGATCCAGAAGTCGATGCTCTCCAAGGACGTCGAGGCGATGCAGCCGCACGTACGCCGGTTCGTGGAGCGCGCGATCACGTTCCAGCGCTGCCCCGAGTGTGACGGCACCCGGCTGACCCGCGAGGCCCGGTCATCCACGATCAACGGCCAGAACATCGCGGACCTGTGCGCGATGCAGATCACCGACCTGGCCGACTGGGTCCGGACGATCGAGGAGCCCTCGGTGGCCCCGTTGCTGGCCGGGCTGCAGCACCTGCTGGACTCCTTCGCCGAGATCGGGCTGGGCTACCTCTCCCTCGACCGCCCTGCGGGCACGCTGTCCGGGGGCGAGGCGCAGCGCACCAAGATGATCCGCCACCTGGGCTCGTCGCTGACCGACGTCACCTACGTCTTCGACGAGCCGACGATCGGGCTGCACCCGCACGACATCGAGCGGATGAACGACCTGCTGCTGCAGCTGCGCGACAAGGGCAACACCGTCCTCGTCGTGGAGCACAAGCCGGAGACCATCGCGATCGCCGACCACGTCGTCGACCTCGGTCCCGGGGCCGGCACCGACGGTGGCCTCGTCTGCTTCGAGGGCACCGTCGAGGGTCTGCGGGGCAGCGACACCACGACGGGTCGCCACCTCGACGACCGGGCGACCCTGAAGGAGTCGGTGCGCGCGTCATCCGACGCTCTGGAGGTCCGCGGCGCCTCGACGCACAACCTCCGCGACGTCGACGTCGACGTCCCGCTCGGGGTCCTGTGCGTGATCACGGGCGTCGCCGGGTCGGGGAAGAGCTCCCTGATCCACGGGTCGATCGCCGGCCGCGACGGGGTGGTGGTGGTCGACCAGGCCGCGATCAAGGGCTCGCGCCGGAGCAACCCGGCGACGTACACCGGGCTGCTCGAGCCGATCCGCAAGGCGTTCGCGAAGGCCAACGGGGTGAAGCCGGCGCTGTTCAGCTCGAACTCCGAGGGCGCCTGCCCCACCTGCAACGGCGCGGGAGTCATCTACACCGAGCTGGGCGTGATGGCGACCGTGGAGTCACCCTGCGAGGAGTGCGAGGGCAGGCGGTTCCAGGCGGCCGTGCTGGAGTACACCTTCGGCGGCAAGAACATCGCCGAGGTGCTCGCGATGCCGGTCACCGAGGCCGAGGCCTTCTTCGCCGACGGCGACGCCAAGGTCCCTGCCGCCCACAAGATCCTGGACCGGCTCGCCGACGTCGGGCTCGGCTACCTCAGCCTCGGCCAGCCGCTCACGACGCTGTCCGGTGGCGAGCGGCAACGACTCAAGCTGGCCACCCAGATGGCCGAGAAGGGCGAGGTCTACATCCTCGACGAGCCGACCACCGGCCTGCACCTCGCCGACGTGGAGAACCTGCTGGGCCTGCTGGACCGGCTGGTCGACTCGGGCAAGTCGGTCATCGTGATCGAGCACCACCAGGCGGTGATGGCGCACGCCGACTGGATCATCGACCTCGGGCCAGGCGCCGGACACGACGGCGGCACGGTCGTGTTCGAGGGAGCGCCTGCGGAGCTGGTCAAGGACGCGTCGACGCTGACAGGGCAGCACCTGGCGGAGTACGTCGACTGAGCGAGCGGGCCGCAGGAGTACCCGGTTAACCGGGTACTCATGGCTCATTCGAGCGTTGCAACGGCCGAAGAGGACATGGACTGGCCGTGGAGTGGGCCAGTCGACCGCGTACGTCGGGGGATGAAGCGCAGCAGCAGGCCGACGACGAGCACGACCCCGCCGACGGCGGCGGCCCACCAGGCCGTGGCCGGCGGGGATCTCGAGGTACGTCGTGATCCCCAGGATGCGAGCCAGACCCCAGGGGAGCAGGCCCATCTGGTCGTTCCACACCGTCAGGGCACGCTCCAGCCCGTAGATCGCGACGAACAGCGCGACACCGCCCAGCCCCAAGCCGACGCCCGCGAGCACGGCCCCGGTCGCACGGCGACCACCGAGGGCTCCAGCCAGCGTCCAGCCGGCCGCCACGAACAGCCAGCAGAACAGCGCGAACGCGACGGTGACGTAGGCAGTGCGCCACCCGGGCTCGGTCCAGAAGGCGAACCAGTAGCCGCCCGGGCCGGTGATGCTCAGCGCCACCAGGGCGAGCAGGCAGCGCAGCAGGCTCACGCCCGCGAGCACCACCGCGAGCGACCACACCGAGGCGCGGCCGCGCAGCAGCACCGCGGCGAGGGTGAACAACCCCGTCGCGCCCAGGGTCACCAGCAGGTGCGAGGGAGCGAGGAACGCGGTCTGCACCCCGCGGCTGAGCAGCACCAGGAGCGTCGGGACGGCCACCGCCAGCACCCGCTGGGCCCGCGACAGTCCCCCGACCAGGGCGGGGGAGCGCCAGGGCCTGGTCGCCGCGACCCAGGTGGCCCGGGCTGCAGGGACCACCAGCCCGAGGGCCAGCCAGCCGAGTGCGATCACGAGCAGCCCCCGGGCCGCCCACGCCATGGGCCGGTCGCGCACTGCCCGGTCGACACCGAGGCTGGCCGCGGCCAGGTTCCAGGCCGGGTGCAGCAGGTCGCCCTGGTAGCGGCGCAGGTGTTCGGCCGCGCGTTGCTCGTAGTCCCGGTGGGCCGCTTGCCAGGCGGCGTACGCCCCGGACGAGCCGGTGTCGTGCCACTGCGCGGCGCGCAGGAACATCGTCCGGTACGCCGCCAGCAGCCGAAGGGTGTCGACCTCGTAGTCGAGCGCCCCGAGGAGATCGGCGCGCGCCTCGGCAGTGCGCCAGGTGGACTCGTCGGTCGCCGCGACCAGGGCGCGCATGCGCCGGGCGGTGTCGACGGCGGCCTCACCGTCGGCGATCGTCTCCGCGAGCCGGTCGTGGACCACGGCGTAGATCAGGTCGAGGGTCGCGGAGTCACCGGTGAGGATGTCCCACTCGAAGAGCCACATCTGCGGTGGCGGCTCGAGGCCGAGGGCTGTCACGCTCTGCTCGGCGAACGGACGCAGGTAGAGCCCTCGGGTGATCGCCTGCCGGGACAACGACAGGGCCTCGACGACGGCGCGCACCGTGGCCGGGTCCTCGGAGAGGTAGGTGCGCGCCCAGTCGACGTCGAGCTGACCGACGTCCGTGGCGGGGTCGCGGGCCAGGGCTGCTGCGACGCGGTTGTTCTGCTCGTAGAGCGGCCAGTTGCCGGTCTTCAGGTACAGCGTCATCGGACCCGCGCGCCACGGGCCGCCGTCCTGCGTCCAGCTCCACACGCCCTCGATGTGCGGGTTCTTGGCGAGCAGCTGCTGCATCGCCCAGGAGAACTCCGGCCCGAGGTCGTTGGGGAAGGCGCCGAACCCCTCGAACTCCCGACGCGACTGGAACTCCACGATGCGTCGCTGGCGGCCGGTCTCCAGCGTGCTGTTCAGCGGCAGCCAGCTGTAGAAGTCGCCCGCGACGTACTTGGTGGACACGACCAGCGCAGGGGAGTCGAGGCCGTGCAGCACCTGCTCGTAGGAGGCCGGATCGGTGTGCATGTCACCCACGGCACCGATCCCGACGCTCCAGGTGCGGAACACCACTTCCCGGTCCGACTGCTCGGCCTGACGGGTGAACGCCGTCAACATCCTGCGCACGGCCGGAACGGTGCGCACGGCCAGCTCCGAGTAGTAGTCCCAGCCCGGCTCGGCGTAGATGCTCCCACCCTCACCGACCCGGATCAGGACGCCGGACAGCCCCGGCGCCTGGCGGTACAGCTCTTCAAGCGCCTCGGTGTAGACCCGCCAGAGCCGCGGGTCGGTGGTCTCGAGGCCGCCGAGGGTCCGCTCGAAGTAGCGCTTCAGGGCGGGCGTGAGGGCGAGCATGTCGGTGCGCAGGTAGACCTTCACACCGAGCTCGCGGGCGCGCTCCCAGAACGGCGTGAAGGCCTCGCGCAGCGCCTCCGCCCGGGCGATGTGCGGGTCACCGGCTCGGTAGACCGGGCCGTCGGGTGCACCCGCGAAGTCGGTGTACTCGATGAACCCGGGCCACGCCACGGCGTTGTACCCGTTGGCGAGCGACTGGCGCAGGAACGCCTCCCAGTCGCGGAAGTCGGCGGCGAGCGCACGTCGGTCGACGTACGGCGCGGTCGGCAGGTAGGCGTTCTCGAAGGCCCTGGAGGCGTGCGAGTAGTCGGTGCCCGAGCGCCACTGCGCCGGGTCCGGCGTGACGCCGACCGCGCCCAGGTCGACCATCCGGAACGGCAGCCGGCTGGAGACCGAGCGTCCGAGGTCCTCGGTCACCGGACGGCCCGACCGGGCGGCGCGGGCGAGGTCGTAGACGCCGCGGACCGCACCGGTCTCGCCGGATGCCCGGATCGTCATCGAGCCGGGTGTGCCGCCGAGCCGGTAGGTGTCGTCCCGTGCGTCGGTGCTGCGACCGACCTGCACCGTCAGCGTCGCGCTGCCGTGGGTCTGGTTCTGGCGCTGGGCGTCGCGGAGCTCCTCGACGGCGACCCGCAGGCGCATGGTGCGTGGCGCCCGGACCACCAGACGAGGGTTGACGGCCGTCGGCGCGACCACGGGCACCTCAGGTGCGGGCGGCTGCATCTGTTCGGCGCGGTGGTAGCTGATGCCCAGGGACTGACCGATCCCGACGGCGACACCCGCGCCCAGTGCCAGGAGCAGCAGCCCGACGACCGGCGCGATGACGCGTCGGCGTCGCGTCGACCCCTGGATTGCCACGCGACGAATGATCGCGGTCGCTCCCACGACCCGTCCACCCGACCCTTCCACAAGTCGCCGATAAGGTACATTATGTCAACTAGTGGAGACGGAGATCTGTGGAGAGGCCCTCACCGGCTCCCCTCTTCGGTGGGACCACGATCCGGGACACCAGCGCCCCGAGGGTGCGGTGCTTGCGTTGCACCCAGACCTCGCGTCGGTCGTAGGGCCAGGCATAGACCGGACTGCCGTTCTCGATGAACTCACGCAGCTGCGGCTGCCCGAGGTCGACGGCCGCGAACTCGTAGAGCTGCTGGAGGCGCGGCACCATGATCCCGTAGTCGATGAGCCGGCCCAGGACGTTCTCCGCGTCCAGCACCTCGGTGATCGTCAGGTCCGTCATCGGGTAGCGGTCCGGCAGGACGTTGCGCAGGGACAGGTAGGTGTCCACGCTGCGCGAACGTGGGTCGCCCACGAGCCGGCCGACCGGCCAGAACACCGGCCCCAGGCCCAGCCGCGGGTTCATCAGCAGGCTGTGCACGAACAGCACGCGGGCCAGGGTGACGTCCATGAAGAACCGCTCGACCGGGAGCTCTGCCGTGCTGAGCCCGCGGTGCTCGAGGTAGGCCGCGGCGATGCTGGTGTTGTGCGCCCGGTACCACGCCCGTGGTGTGGGCTCTCCGAGGAACTCGAGCCAGCGGACCACCGCCGGCCTGCTCGCCGGGCCGGGTGCGCCCGCCAGCAGGCGGTCGGCTTCCCAGGTGTCGCTGAGCAGGCGTGCGTTCACCGCCCGCCACCACGGGCTCCCGGGCTGCTCCGCCGTCGTGGGCGCCAGGGCTCCTCGCCGCAGCTGCCAGGCCATGAAGGAGAGCTCCGGCCGCCGGTAGCGACGGATGGAGCCTCGGTAGGTGCGGTCCTCGTAGAACGCAGCGGCGGTCTCGAACCGCCGCCCGGGATCGTCGGCGACAGCCTCGACCATCCGGAGAGCCTGTTCGGCGGCCCCGATCGTCACGTCGCCGCGGCTCGCCCACCCGTGTGGCCGTCGGGGATCCGACAGGCCCCGTCCACGTCGAACACGCGGTTGAGCCGCCCGAAGGCGAGCCACGAGCCGACACAGAGCCCGAGCTCGACCAGCTCGTCGTCGGAGAACGCCGCGTGCAGGCGCTCCCAGAAGTCGTCGTCCATCTCCAGGTGGTCGGTGGCGAACCGCTGGGCGAACTCCGCGGCCAGGCTCTCGCGTTCCGTCAGGTGCTCGTCGGCCGACCCCGGGTTGCCCAGGACGGTGTCGTAGAAGGCCTCGTCCGGTCCCTCCGGCGTCCGCAGGGTCTGGCAGATGTTGCAGTCGTTGATCCGCGCGATGGTGATCCGCGCGGCCTCGAACTCGCGCACCGGCAGGGTGCTCTTGTTGTAGACGGCGTCGCTGAACTTCGCCGCCGGTCCGGTGAGGGCGGTGTCGGTGCCGGCCCACAGGTGCATGAGCGGGTCCTGTCCGTCCGGTACGGCGATGCGTGGCATGTCGGCACGCTAGCCCCGGAATGGAACGAGTTCCAGTTCTCCGTCGCTGTCGGGTCGGCCTACTAGGGTCGTCCCATGGCCACCGAGCCCGGAGCCGACGGCGCCGAGGTGATCGCGTTCCGCGACACCGAGGCCTTCGAGACCTGGCTGACCGAGCACGTCGACCACACCCCCGGTGTCTGGCTGAAGCTCGCCAAGAAGAGCTCCGGTGTGCCGTCCCTGACCGACGACGAGGCGGTCGACGTCGGACTGTGCTTCGGGTGGATCTCGGGACAACGCAGGTCGTGTGATGCGACCTACTACCTCCAGAAGTACGTCCCCCGCCGTCCACGCAGCCGGTGGTCCCAGGTGAACGTCCGCAAGGTCGCGGAGCTCACCGCCGCCGGCCGGATGCGTCCGTCCGGCATCGCCGAGGTGGAGGCCGCCCGCGCCGACGGGCGTTGGGACGCCGCCTACGAGTCGCAGAGGGACGCGTCCGTCCCACCCGACCTGGAAGCGGCCCTGGCGGAGAATCCTGTTGCGGCACGGGCGTTCGCGGCACGCAGCAAGACCGGCCAGTACGCCGTGATCCTGGACCTGATCACCGCTCGCACCACCGGGACCCGGGCCGCCCATCTGGGCAAGGCGCTCGCAGAGCTCGAGGCCGAGGACGCGTCTCCGCCTCAGCGGTGAGGGGGTGGAGCCTCGTCCACGTTGACCGTCGGGACTCCCCTGCCTGCTCGGGCGATCAGGGCCGTCGACGGCTCGTCGGTCGGGTTGCTCTCCCGGTGGACCGTGAACGCCGGCACGTGCACGAAGTCACCGGCGCGGGCGTCGACGTACCCCTCGATCCCCTCGCACTCGAGACGCAGCACCCCCTGCACCACGAAGAGCCCCGACTCGTTGGAGTCGTGGTGGTGCCAGCCCGACACTGCTCCCCCGGCCGTCGTCACTCGGCCGGTCCACAGGCCGGGCACCTCGAAGGCCCGTTCGCGTGTCATTCCGTACGTCGGGTCGGCCTCGACGAGCTCGTCGTGGCGCACGATCCGGATCGGTTCGGGCATGGACCAAGCCTAGATCGCTTCGCGGCTGTTCGCTCCTGGCGGACGGGGGAATCTCCCCCGCACCGGCATGGTTCTGCCGAGCATGACGACCATCGGACTCATCGGCAGTGGAAACATCGGCAGCACCGTGGCGCGTCTCGCGGTGGACGCGGGACACGACGTGGTGCTCAGCAACAGCCGCGGACCGGAGACGCTCACCGACCTGGTGGACGAGCTCGGCCCGCACGCCCGCGCCGCCACGGCAGCGGAAGCCGGCGCGGCCGGCGACATCGTCGTGGTGACGGTCCCCCTCAAGGCCTACCTCGACGTGCCCGTCGAGCCGCTCCGCGGCAAGGTGGTCATCGACACCAACAACTACTACCCACAGCGTGACGGCCACATCGCCGAGCTCGACGACGAGTCGACCACGGTCAGCGAGCTCCTCCAGGCCCACCTGCCGGAGTCGCACGTGGTGAAGGCGTTCAACAACATCTACTTCGGCCACCTCGGCACGCTGCAGCGCCCCTCCGGCAGCCCGGAGCGCTCCGTGCTGGCCATCGCCGGCGATGACGACGACGCCAAGAAGCAGGTGTCCACGCTCTTCGACGAGCTCGGCTACGACGCCTACGACGTGGGTCCGCTCGCCGAGGGCTGGCGCTACCAGCGCGACACCGCCGCCTACGCCAGCCTCTACGCGCCCGAGGGCTCCGGCTGGCCGCCGCCGGCCGGGCGCCAGGTGACCGCCGACTTCCTCCGGGAGAAGCTGGACGCGGCGGTGCGCTACCGCGACATGTGACCGAGCAGCTCGCGCGGGATCCTTGGCGGACGTCCCTACGTTGGAGCCATGAGGTTCTCCAAGCTGCTCTCCCTGGCCACCGCCGCGTACGGCGTCTTCGCGCTCGTCAAGCCGCGCCACCTGGCGGACGGGGTCCAGGCTCCCGCGGAGCAGGCACCCGCGTTCGACCGGATGGCCTACACCTACGCGGGTCGTGACCTCGCGATCTCCGGGCTGGCGCTGCTCTCGAGGAACCCGTCCGTGATCACGGCCGCGATGCTGCTGCGCATCATCGGCGACGTCTCCGACGCGACCGTGCTGAGCACCGGGACCTCCAAGCCGGACGTGCAGAAGAAGGTTCTCGCCGTGACGCTGGGCTGGGCAGCGCTGAACACCGCCGCCCTCGTGGCCGACCGGCGCCAACTGGCCTAATCTCAGGTGGCATGACCACCACCCCTGGGGAGCCGCGCACGGCCCTCGTCACCGGCGCCTCCTCGGGCATCGGGCGCGCCACCGCACAATTCCTGGTCGACCGCGGGCACAGCGTGGTCGGCACCAGCCGCAACCCGGACAAGATCCCCGATGCCGACCGGGTGGAGGGTGTCCGCTACCGGGCGCTCGACCTGCGTGACGCCGCCTCGATCGACGGGTTCGCGGGCGCCCTCGCCGCGGAGGACGTGCACGTCGACATCCTGGTGAACAACGCAGGCGAGTCCCAGAGCGGCCCGTTGGAGGACCTGCCGCTCGGCGCGCTCGAGCGGCTGTTCCAGGTCAACGTCCTGGGCCCGGTGCACCTGACCCAGCTGATGATCCCCGCCATGCGCGCCCGAGGCTACGGCCGCGTCGTGATGGTCGGGTCCATGCTCGCGAGCTTCCCCCTCGCCTACCGGTCGTCGTACGTCGCCAGCAAGGCCGCGATCAAGGGCTTCGCCACGGCTGCTCGCTTCGAGCTGTCGCCCTTCGGCGTCTGGTTGACGACGGTGGAGCCGGGCTCGATCAACACCGGGATCAGCCAGCGGCGCACGAAGTACATCGCGGACGACTCGCCGCATGCGAAGGCGTTCCGCACGATGCTGAAGGTCCTGGACGGCAACGAACGTGAGGGCATCGCACCGGAGCGGGTGGCGCGCACGATCGTCGGGGCGGTCGAGGCCAAGCGACCCGATCCGCTCTACGCGGTGGGCAGCAACGCTCCCGCGGTCTTCGCCCTGCGCCGCGCCCTCCCCCGCCAGGCCGTGGAGTCGATCGTGGCTCGTGCCTACGGGATCAGCTCGCGCCGGGCCTGACCGCGGGCCCACCAGCAGCTGTCGGCTGTGGGCCGGTCGCTACGATCTGCCGCGTGACTTCCCTGCGCCGCCTCACCGTGCTGTTCGTGATCGCCCTCTTCGTGCTTGCTGGATGCGGCAGCTCCGACGACAAGAGCGACTCCTCCTCGAAGGACTCCTCGGCGTCCAAGGGCGAGTGCAACTACCCGAAGCACACAGGAGGTGGCGTCGCGCGCAAGGTGGACCCGCCGCCGAGCAAGCCGGTCACCGAGAAGGCGACCCGTGCCACGATCACCACCAACCAGGGCGTCATCCCGGTCACGCTGGACGGTGACAAGACCCCCTGCACCGTCAACAGCTTCCTCTCGCTCGCCAAGCAGGGCTACTTCGACAAGACCCCCTGCCACCGACTCGTCAACGAGGGCATCTACGTGCTCCAGTGCGGCGACCCCAGCGGCAGCGGTCAGCAGGGCCCCGGCTACGTCGTCGAGGACGAGCTGCCCCAGCCCGACCCGCGGCTCACCGGCTGCCAGGACCAGGGCGGAGCCAAGCTGTGCACCTACCCGCCGGGCACCCTCGCGATGGCGAAGGGCGGCGACGCCTCGGGCCTGCCGATCCCGGACACCGAGGGATCGCAGTTCTTCCTCGTCTACGACAACTCCCCGCTGCCGGAGGGCTATGCGGTGTTCGGCCGGATGACCGCGTCCGGGCTCCAGGTCGTCAAGAAGATCGCCGCTGCCGGCGCCGAGCCTGCTGACGCCAACGGCAACACGGCACCGAAGCTGCCCACCACCATCACCTCGGTGAAGTAGGGCCCGGTCGTAGGGTCGGGGGTATGGAATTCCGACACCTCGGCAGCTCGGGTCTGAAGATCTCCGAGATCACCTACGGCAACTGGCTCACCCACGGCTCCCAGGTCGAGAACGACGTCGCGACGCAGTGCGTGCGCGCCGCGCTCGACGTGGGCATCAGCACCTTCGACACCGCCGACGTCTACGCGAACACCAAGGCGGAGTCGGTGCTCGGCGAGGCCCTCAAGGGCGAGCGGCGTGAGTCCCTGGAGATCTTCACCAAGGTCTACTGGCCCACGGGACCGGGCGGGAAGAACGACACCGGCCTGTCCCGCAAGCACATCATGGAGTCGATCAACGGCTCCCTGAAGCGCTTGCAGACCGACTACGTCGACCTCTACCAGGCCCACCGCTACGACGTGGAGACGCCGCTGGAGGAGACCATGCAGGCGTTCGCGGACGTCGTACGCCAGGGCAAGGCGCTCTACATCGGGGTCAGCGAGTGGACCGCCGAGCAGATCCGGGCCGGGCACGCGCTCGCGCAGGAGCTCGGCTTCCAGCTGGTCTCCTCGCAGCCGCAGTACTCCATGCTCTGGCGTGTCATCGAGGACGAGGTCGTTCCCACCTGCGAGGAGCTCGGCATCTCCCAGATCGTCTGGTCCCCCATCGCCCAGGGCGTCCTCTCCGGGAAGTACAAGCCCGGGCAGGCACCGCCCGAGGGGTCGCGCGCCACCGACGAGAAGGGCGGCGCCGACATGATCAAGCGCTTCCTGGAGGACGACGTCCTCGAGCGCGTCCAGCAGCTCGAACCGGTCGCGAAGGAGCTCGACCTGTCGATGTCGCAGCTGGCCATCGCCTGGGTGCTGCAGAACGACAACGTCGCGGCAGCGCTCGTCGGCGCCTCACGACCCGAGCAGGTCACCGAGAACGTCAAGGCTGCCGGGGTGCGCATCCCCGAGGAGCTGATGACGAAGGTCGACGAGGCTCTGGGTGACGTGGTCGAGAAGGACGCCGGGATGACTGCGAAGCAGACCCCGAAGGCCCGCGTGGTCTGAGGGAGTCCTGCTCAGGCGGGCGCGCGGCAGCTCGCGAACGCCGCGTGCTCGACCAGGTCGGGGTACTTCCCCGCCAGCTGCTTGGGGAGCACGTTGTCGGCGACCTCCTCGGTGGGCCCGGCGGTCACCTTTCCGTCCTCCAGGGTGTACGTCGTCCGCTGGACGTCCCAGGCCGCGACCACGCCCACCGGCTGGTGCGGAACTGCCTCGGTGACGACGATCCCGTCGTCCGCGCAGTCGATGCTCGCCGGATGCTCCTCGACGTCGGTCGCCACGAACGGGAACAGGGTCTCCCCGCCGTGCTTCAGCTCGACGAGCTCGCCGTCGTGTGCGGCGTACACCCGCAGCTGGAAACCGCCGCGCGGGTGCTCCTGGCGGGTCACCAGCAGCTGCGCGTCCTGTCCCGGCGCGGCCACCCCGAAGGCGCTGGCGACGGGCGGTGCCGGCACCGCGGCCTTCGTGACGACGTACCCGTCGCCCTGCTTCGCGAACAGCAGGCCCGGGCACTTCCCGCCATCCGCCGTGAGCTTCACTGCCTCGGTCTGACCGTCACCGTCGAGGTCGACGCCGGCCACGGTCTTCGCCCCGGTGACCTCCTGGGAGTCGGCCGCGCACCCGCCGACCGTCGCCGTGCCGGCTGTCGACCCGCTGTCGGCCGCCGGCTTCTCCTCGGGGTCGGCCGAGCCGCACCCTCCCAGCAGGAACAGGGCAGCGGCCGAGACCGCGAGAGTTCGCATCATGGTGATGGGACGCTGTCGGCGGCTCGATGGTTCCGGCATGGGGTCACCGTAGTCGCGCGTCTACAGTCGTGAGCGTGACCTCGACGAAGTCCAGACGCCCCGGTCCCACGGTGCGCACCCGCGTGGCGGAGTTCCGTGACGGCAAGCGGCTCGACCACGAGGACCGTGTCGCCACCGAGGAGCCGCTCGAGATCCGGGTTTCCCCGCCCGGCTCCCCCGCCCAGCGCGTGGCCGTGACGATGCGGACGCCGGGAAACGACTTCGAGCTCGCCGCCGGGTGGCTCGTGCACGAGGGGGTCACGACACCCGAGGCCGTGCGGAGCGTGCGCTACTGCACGGACGAGTCGATCGGCGACCTCGAGGAGTTCAACGTCGTCACGGTCGACCTCACCGCTCCCCCGCTCGTCCTGCCCGCGGCACGGATGGTCAACTCCGCGTGCGGTGTCTGTGGCACCGACTCGGTGCAGGACGTGCTGGCGGCGGCCGGACCTGTCGATCCGGTGTCGCTGGGTCTGACGACGGTGATGGCCCTTCCGGATCGCCTGCGCGAGCACCAGCCCGGCTTCACCCGCACCGGTGGGCTGCACGCGGCGGGCCTCTTCGACCTCGACGGCGAGCCGGTCGTCGTGCGCGAGGACGTCGGGCGGCACAACGCCGTCGACAAGGTGATCGGGTCGCGGATCCTCGCCGGCGAGCCGGTTCCGCCGGTGCTCGTGCTCAGCGGACGGATCGGCTTCGAGCTCGTGCAGAAGGCCGTGGTCTCGCGGGTCTCGGCCGTGGTCGCCGTCGGTGCGCCCACCTCGTTGGCCCGCTCCCTCGCCGAGGACAGCGGCCTGATCCTGGTGGGGTTCACCCGACCCGACCGCTGCGTCGTCTACACGGGTGCGGACCGCGTGGGCTGAGCCGACGGCGTGTGCGGGGCGGTTCTGTCGGCGCCCTCTCCTAGCGTGAGCCCATGCGCATCCTGCACACCTCCGACTGGCACCTCGGCCGGTCGTTCCACGGCGAGGACCTCCTCGCCGCGCAGGCTGCCTACGTCGACCACCTGATCGAGACCGTCGACGCGGAGGGCGTCGACCTGGTGGTGGTCGCGGGCGACATCTACGACCGGGCGCTGCCCCCGGTCGACGCGGTCGCCCTCGCCGACGACGCGTTCCGCCGGCTGGCCACCTCCCGGGCACAGGTGGTGGTCACCAGCGGCAACCACGACTCGGCCCGCAGGCTCGGCTTCAACGCCCGCCTGGTGGAGCTCGCCGGGCTGCACCTGCGCACGGACGCGGGCCGGGTCGACGAGCCGGTCCTGCTCGACGACGAGCACGGCCAGGTCGCCGTCTACGGCATCCCCTACCTCGAGCCCGACGTGCTCCGGCACGCGTGGGGGCTGTCCACCCGCTCGCACCACGCCGCCCTCGGCCACGCGATGGAGCTGGTCCGGGCCGACCTCGGGACCCGCCCCGCCGGCACCCGATCGGTGGTGGTGGCGCACGCGTTCGTCGCGGGCGGGCTGGCCAGCGAGAGCGAGCGCGACATCGCTGTGGGCGGTGTCTCCGTCGTGCCCGTCGACCTCTTCGCCGGCATCGACTACACCGCCCTCGGACACCTCCACGGCCGCGCGACCCTGGCCGAGTCGGTGCGCTACAGCGGGTCCCCCGTCGCCTACTCGTTCAGCGAGGCGGGCCACGTCAAGGGTTCCTGGCTGGTCGACCTCGGCGCCGACGGACTGGGTGACGCCCGCTTCGTCGAGGCCCCGGTCCACCGTCGCCTCGCGTGCCTGGAAGGGACGGTCGACGAGCTGCTCGGCGACACCGCCCTGGCGCACGCGGAAGACTGCTGGGTGCAGGCGACGCTCACCGACGCCGTGCGCCCGGCCAACGCCATGGACCGGCTGCGCGTCCGCTTCCCGCACACGATCACCCTGCGCTTCGCGCCGCCCGGTGCCGGTCCGGCCCCCGTCCGACCGTCCGCGATCGGCAGGGCCCCCCACGACGTCGCGCTCGACTTCGTGCGCCACGTGCGCGGCGAGCCCGCCAGCGCCGCCGAGTCCGAGCTGCTGCGCACCGCACTCGAGTGCTGCTCCGACGACCCGGACCTCGTCCCCGGCCGTGACTCGGTGGTGAGCGGCTGATGCGCCTGCACGACCTGTCGATCACCGCCTTCGGCCCGTTCGTGGACACGGTCACCGTGGACTTCGACGACCTGGCTGAGGGCGGGCTGTTCCTGCTGACGGGCGACACCGGGGCCGGCAAGACGAGCGTGCTCGATGCTGTCTGCTTCGGTCTCTACGGCGACGTCCCCGGTGACCGCCACACCGCACGGCACCTGCGCAGCGACCACGCCGACCCGCTCGCCGAGCCAGAGGTGCGGCTCGTGTTCAGCGTGGGCGAGCGCACCTTCAGGTTCACCCGCTCCCCCGCCTGGGACCGGCCCCGCCAGCGCAGCGGTGGGACGCGCCGCATCCAGGCCCACGTCGTCGCCGAGGAGCTCCGTGACGGCGACTGGTCGACGGTGACCAACCGGCTCGACGAGGCCGGCCACCTGGTCACCAGCCTGCTCGGGATGACCTGTGCCCAGTTCACCCAGGTGGCGATGCTCCCCCAGGGACGGTTCCAGGCGTTCCTCCGCGCCTCGTCCGGCGAGCGTCACGCCGTGCTGCAGAGGCTGTTCCGCACCCGGCGTTTCGAGGACGTCGAGCGGTGGCTGGTCGACCGTCGGATCGAGCTCCGCCGGCGCAGCCAGACGATGCACGACCGGTGTGCCGGTGTGCTCCACCGTTTCCAGGAGGCTGCCGGGGTCGGCGTACCCCAGGAGTGGGAGGCGCCGGACCTGACCGCGGTCGCGGTCGACGGCTCGCTGACTGCCTGGGCCGACGAGGTGTGTGCGAGCAGCGCGGTCGCCAGTGCCGAGGCGCAGTCCCGCCTGGACGACGTCACCGGGATCCTCGACCAGCGACGCACCGAGCTCGACGAGGCCACCGTCGCAGCCGAGGCCCGGGCGCGTGGCGAGCGGGCATCGCGCTCTCTGGAGGCACTCGAAGCGACGCGTGACGCCGAGCGGGCGCTGGTCCGCTCGCTCGAGGGACACGGCCGGGCCGCTCCGGTCCTTCCCCTGGCGCGTCAGTCCGACCAGGCGCACCTGGACCTCGAGGCGGCCGCGAGCGAGGCCGCACATCATCGTGAGGCTGTGGCCACTCTGCTGGGGACAGCGGCGCCGATCGAGGCCGACGAGCTGGGTCGAGCGGCGCGCAGTGCAGCAGAGGCATGCGCCGTCGCCCGGTCCTGGCTGCCCCGGGAGCAGGAGCTCGAGCGCGAGAGAGCCTTGGTCGACGACCTCACGGCGGAGGCCGCGACCCTGGCCGCCGTGGTGGAGGAAGGCGAGCGGGTGAGGGTCACGACCACCGCCGACCGCGAGGCACTGGTCGCGGCTCTGGGCAGGGCGCGTGCCCTCGCAGCACGGCGCGTCGACGACAGCACAGCCCTGCAGGCCACGAAGCTCGCGCTCGCAGCGGCCCGGGAGGTCGAGGAGCTGACCCGACGACTGGGCGACGCGCGGTCGTCGGTCGACGCCGCGACCCAGGTGGCCCAGGACCTCCGCGAGGTCCACCTCGACCTCCGGGAGCGCCGCATCTCCGGCATGGCCGCAGAGCTGGCCGGCCGGCTCGCGGTCGGCGGCTCGTGCCCGGTCTGCGGCAGCGTCGAGCACCCTTCGCCCGCTCATGACTCGGGTCACGTCAGCCGCGCCGACGAGGAGACGGCTCGTGCGCGCCACGAGTCCGCGGACTTCGAGCGGCAGGCACGACAGGAGCTGGTCACGACCCTCGAGTCCCAGCTCGTGGGGGTCCGCTCGCGCAGCCAGGACCGGGACACCGCCCACTGGGAACGTGTCCACGAGGCAGCGGTGCGCACCCTGGAGCAGAGCACCGCCGCCGAAGCGGAGGTCACGCTGCTGGAGGACCAGCTCGACCGTCTCGACGCCCGGACCCGCACCGCCGCGGAGGAGATGGCGAGTGCGCGCGTGCGGCTCGCCGAGCACGCCGAGCAGCGGGTCGCGGCCGCGCGCCGGAGCGACCAGCTCGATGCCGAGCGTGCCGTGCTGCTCGCTGACCACCCGGGTCTGTCGACGGTGACCCAGCTGGTCCGGCGGCTGACCCGCTCGGTCAGCATCCTCGAGGCAGGCCATGCCGCGGCGCTCACCCTGTCGCGGAGCCGGGACCGCGCGAGAGCGAGTCACGCCGCTGCGCAGGGACAGGCGCTGGATGCCGGATTCGACTCGTTGCAGACCGCGCTCGACGCCGTGCTCTCCGACGAGGAGCTCAGCGCCCGCACCGCCGAGCTGGCGGCGCGGCGATCAGCGCGCGTCGCGGCCGAGGCCGTCCTGGCCGACGAGACGGTCTCCCTGGCGCTCTCCCGACCTGCTCCGGACCTGGCCGGCGCACGTGCGGTGGTCGAGGAGGCCTCGCTCCTGCGGGACGCGGCGCATGCGACGCACGAGCAGCTCGACGCGCGGAGGAAACGGCTCGACACCCTCGTCGGCGAGCTCGCTCGCTCGGTCGCTGCCTGGGCGCCGGTCAGGGACGAGCACGCCGTGGTCGCCGCCCTGGCGGCCCTGGTCGAGGGCAAGAGCGCCGACAACCAGCTCAGGATGCGCCTGTCCGCCTACGTCCTGTCCGAACGGCTGCGTCAGGTCGTGGCCACGGCCAACGAGCGGCTCGGCGCCATGACCGACGAGCGCTACACGCTCGTGCAGACCGACGAGAAGGGAGCCGGCGAGCAACGTGGCGGGCTGAGCCTGCGGATGCGCGACGAGTGGACGGCCACCGAGCGTGACCCCGCCACCTTGTCGGGAGGCGAGACCTTCCTGGTCTCGCTGGCGCTCGCCCTCGGACTCGCCGACACCGTGAGCAACGAGGCCGGCGGCACCCAGCTGGACACGCTGTTCATCGACGAGGGGTTCGGGACCCTGGACGCCACCACCCTCGACGGCGTCATGGACACCCTCGACTCCTTGCGTGACGGCGGTCGGGTCGTCGGACTGGTCAGCCACGTGGCCGAGCTGCGCAACCGAGTGACCGCACAGCTCGAGGTGCGCAAGGGGCGTCGTGGCTCGACGTTGTGCCCCGTGCCTGCTGACCGGTGAGCGAACACTAGGGTCGGATCATGGAAGCAGCTCGCGAGGTCGACCCCACCTTCCTCACCCTTCCCCTCGCACGACTCGCCCAGGTCGCCCTCGAGCGCGCGCGCGACTTCGGCGTCACCCACGCCGACTTCCGCCTCGAGCGCAACCGTCACCAGTACTTCTCGGTCCGGGACGGTGCCCTGGAGGGAGCCCAGGACGGGGAGGATCTCGGCTTCGCCGTACGCGTCGTCCTCGACGGCGCGTGGGGCTTCGCCTCGGGCGTGGCCCTGACCGAGTCCGAGGCGGTGACGATCGCGGAGACTGCCGTGACGGTCGCCCGGGTCGCCGCCACGATGACGAGCCGGCGGGTGGAGCTGGCTCCCGAACCCGTCCACAGGGACGCCACCTGGGTCTCGGCGTACGACGTGAACCCCTTCGAGGTCCCGCTGGCGGAGAAGACCGACCTGTTCACCGGGTGGACCCACGAGCTGCTCGCCGCCGACGGCGTCGCCCACGCCAGCGGCAGCCTCTACCAGGTGCAGGAGAACAAGTACTACGCCGACCTGGCCGGTTCCTCGATCACCCAGCAGCGGGTCCGCGTCGAGCCCTTCCTCGAGGTCCACGGCACCAACGCGAAGACGGGCGCGTTCGACTCGATGAGGACCATCGCTCCCCCGGTCGGGCGTGGCTGGGAGTACCTCGCCGGCGGCGACTTCGACTTCGATGCCGAGCGTGCCCTGCTTCCAGAGCTGTTGCGGGAGAAGCTCGCCGCCCCCAGCGTCGAGGCCGGCGCCTACGACCTGGTGATCCATCCGTCGAACCTGTGGCTGACCATCCACGAGTCGATCGGGCACGCGACCGAGCTCGACCGCGCCCTGGGGTACGAGGCCAACTACGCCGGCACCTCGTTCGCCACCTACGACCAGCTGAACACGTTGCAGTACGGCTCTCCCATCATGCAGGTGACCGGAGACCGCACCGTCGAGCACGGCCTCGCCACGGTGGGCTACGACGACGAGGGTGTCCAGGCGCAGTCGTGGGACATCGTCCGCGACGGCGTCCTCGTCGGCTACCAGCTCGACCGGCCGATGGCGCACACCTACGGCGCCGAGCTCAACGGCGGGCGCTCCAACGGCTGTGCGTACGCCGACTCCCCCGGCCACATCCCCATCCAGCGGATGGCCAACGTCTCGCTGCAGCCTGCTGCGGACGGGCCGGACACCGACGGGCTGATCAGCCAGGTCGAGCGCGGCATCTACGTCGTCGGTGACCGGTCCTGGTCGATCGACATGCAACGCTTCAACTTCCAGTTCACGGCCCAGCGCTTCTACGCGATCGAGGGCGGCGAGCTGAAGGGCCAGCTCCGCGACGTGGCCTATCAGGGCACCACCACGGAGTTCTGGGGCTCGATGGAGGCGGTCGGCGGACCGCAGACCTACGAGCTCGGCGGCGCGATGAACTGCGGCAAGGCGCAACCGGGTCAGGTCGCCTCCGTGAGCCACGGTTGCCCCTCCGCGCTCTTCCGCGGCATCAACGTGCTGAACACGACCGAGGAAGGGACGGCCTGATGTCACGGGGGCTGATGCAGGACCAGCCGCAGGGCCTCGTCGAGCACGCCCTGGAGAGCTCGACCTCCGAGCACTGCATCGTGATCGTCGAGGACTCGACCAGCGCCAACCTCCGCTGGGCCAACAACACGTTGACCACCAACGGCGTGATGCACGCCGTCGAGGTCACGGTGATCGCCTTCCAGGGCGCCGGCAACGCCTCGGTCAGCGGCACGGCCGCGTCCCGGGAGCGGGTGGCCGCCCTCGTCGAGAAGGCGGACGCAGCGGCCGCACTCGCGGATCCCGCCGAAGACCGAGCCGAGCTGATCGCCGGTGACGCCGCGTCCGACTGGGACGACGCACCCGGAGAGACCTCGATCCAGGTCTTCGAGGCGTTCGCCGCGCAGCTCGGCGAGGCGTTCGGCCAGGCGGACTCAGCGGGTCGCATCCTCTACGGGTTCGTCTCCCACGAGGTCACGACGACCTATCTGGGCTCCTCCACCGGGCTTCGGCTCCGCCACGTCCAGCCGACCGGCCACTACGCCTGCACCGGCAAGGACACCGCGCTGACCAACAGCGCCTGGGTGGGCGGTGCCACCCGCGACTTCTCGGACGTCGACGCCGTCGCGATGGCCGCGGACCTCGCGACCCGGCTCGGCTGGGGCGAGCGTCGCATCGACCTGCCCGCGGGTCGCTACGACACGATCCTGCCCCCCAGCTCTGTTGCGGACCTGATGATCGACGCCTACTGGGGCGCAGGCGCCCGCAACGCCGACGACGGCCAGACGGTCTTCTCACGGCCGGGAGGCGGCACCCGGATCGGTGACGACGTCGTCAACCGCGGGGTGCGGTTGTGGTCCGACCCGGCCTACCCCGGTCTGGAGTGCGCCCCGTTCGTGATGGCCGGAGCCTCGTCCGACCGCAGCAGCGTCTACGACAACGGCGTCGCCCTGGGCAGCACCGACTGGATCGCCGACGGTCGGCTCAGCTCGCTCATCCAGACGCGGCACACCGCCGGGATCACCGGGCAACCGACCACCCCCGCCATCGACAACCTCGTGCTCGACATCGAGGGTGGGTCCGGCACCGAGGCCGAGCTCGTCGGCGGGCTCGATGACGGTCTGCTGCTCACCTGCATGTGGTACATCCGCGAGGTCGACCCGCAGACCATGCTCCTGACCGGGCTGACCCGCGACGGGGTCTACCGGGTGGAGGGCGGCGAGATCACCGGGGCGGTCAACAACTTCCGCTACAACGAGAGCCCGATCGACCTGCTCCGGCGCTTCACGCATGCCTCGGCGACCGTGCCGAGCTTCTCGCGCGAGTGGGGCGACGACTTCTTCTCGCGCACGGCCACGCCGGCGCTGCGCATCCCCGACTTCAACATGAGCTCGGTCTCCCAGGCCCTCTGAACCAGCGGCTCTCCCGGCCGTTCAGGGTCCGTCGGGGTAGGGCTGCCGGGTGTACACGAAGGTGGCGCACTCGAGATGGTCGAGGGACCCGTCGTCGCGGCGTACGACGTCGAGGGTCTCGCCGTGGTGATAGCCCGCCAGTCCGAGGATGCGTCCCTCGACCTCCCCGAACTGCTCGGCGACCGCACCCCGGGCCAGGTCGCGCCACTCGAGCCGCTCGTTGTGCCAGCGCACCTCGTAGGCAGAGTTGCCCCAGTGCCAGTAGCCGAGCAGCTCCTCGGCCCAGGCCGGCACCTGCTCGGTCGGCACCCAGGGCGCGACGGCGGCGGGCGTGTGCTGACCGAGCAGTGCCAGCGCCAGCTCGGTGCCGGAGAAGCCGGTGGTCGCGTTGGTGAGCGCCACCACCCCGACGTGGTTCAGCGGGTCCGCGAACAGGGTCGCCTGGAACCCGGGCATCGAGCCGGTGTGACCCACCAGCAGCCCGTCCGGATAGGGAACGATCCGCACCCCGAGCCCGTAGTCGGTGGCGGGCGGAACCGCCTGCCGCATCTCGATCAGCGTCTCGCGGGAGAGCACGTCAGGGTGCCCGTCGGTCAGGAACGCGGCGAAGCGGGCCAGGTCCTCGATCGTGCTCCAGAGCTGACCGGCCGGTGCCATCGCCCCGGTGTCGTGCAACGGCTCCTCGGTGAGAGTGCCTCGGAGATGGTGCACGCTCAGTCCGCGGGCGTGCGGCTCCTCCGGGAGGTACGACGTCCGCGCCATCGAGAGCGGCTCGGTCACGAGCGCCTGCACCAGGTCGGACCAGGAACGCTGCCGCACCCTGGCAACGGCCTCGCCGAGCAGGGCGAACCCGAGGTTGCTGTAGTGGTAGTGCTCGCCTGCGCCGAAGACCGCTCCGCTGCCGTCGTTCGCGGCGAGCAGCGCCTCGACCGGCACACCCGGCGACCGCTCCCACCAGGGGCCGACCGGCTCGCTCTGCATGCCCGAGACGTGGGCGAGCAACGACCGCAGCGTGGCGTCGGCGTAGCCGGTCTCGGGCAGGTACTTCGCGACCGGGTCGTCGAGGTCGAGCAGGCCCTCGTCCCGGCACTGCAGCACCAGCACCGCGGTGATCGTCTTCGAGATCGAGCCGATCCGGAACTGGGTGTCCGCGCTTGCGGACGCACCCGCACTGCCCACCCAGGCGAGCTCGCCGGCGTCGAGGACGCCGGCCGCGATCGAGGGCAGCCGGCGCTCGGCCTGGTAGCGGTCGAGGACAGCCTGGTAGTGCTGCTCCCCCGTCACGATCCCCGTCAAGCGAAGGCCTCGGGTGGCGGGCAGGCGCAGAACAGGTTGCGGTCGCCGTACGCCTGGTCGATGCGTCCCACCGGCGGCCAGTACTTGTCCGGGTCGGGGCCGGTCGGGAACAGCGCCACCTCGGCGGAGTAGGCGCGCTCGCCGGAGCCCGTCAGGACGGAGGCGGCGGTGTGCGGGGCGCCCCGCAACGGCGAGTCCTCGGGACTCCACTCCCCCGCCTCGACGCGGTCGATCTCACCCCGGATCGCGATCATCGCCTCGCAGAACCGGTCCAGCTCGCCGAGGTCCTCGCTCTCGGTCGGCTCCACCATCAGCGTGCCGGCGACGGGGAAGCTCATCGTCGGTGCGTGGAAGCCGTAGTCGATCAGCCGCTTGGCGACGTCGTCGACGCTCACCCCGCTCGACTTGGAGAGCCCCCGGACGTCGAGGATGCACTCGTGGGCCACGCGGTCGTGGTGCCCGCGGTAGAGCACCGGGAAGTGGTCCTGCAGCCGCTGGGCCACGTAGTTCGCAGCCAGCACTGCCACGGCCGTGGCCTGGGTGAGTCCTTCGGCTCCCATCATCCGCACGTAGGCCCAGGAGATCGGCAGGATCCCGGCCGAGCCGTACGGCGCGGCGCTGATCGGCCCGATGCCCTCGCGGCGGTCGGGGTCAGGGTGGGCCGGGTGCGTCGGGAGGTACGGCGCCAGGTGCTCGCGCACGCCGACCGGGCCGACCCCGGGGCCACCACCACCGTGCGGGATGCAGAACGTCTTGTGCAGGTTCAGGTGCGAGACGTCGCCGCCGAACTCCCCGGGTCGCGCGTAGCCGAGCAGCGCGTTCAGGTTGGCTCCGTCGACGTAGACCTGGCCACCGGCCTCGTGCACGATCGCGCAGAGGTCGGAGATGGTGTCCTCGTAGGCGCCGTGGGTCGACGGGTACGTCACCATGATCGCGGCGAGGTCGTCGACGTGGTCGTCGCACTGCTTGCGCAGGTCGTCCATGTCGACCGACCCGTCGGTGGCCGACTTGACGACGACCACCTGCATGCCGGCCATCACGGCCGAGGCCGCGTTGGTCCCGTGCGCCGACGACGGGATCAGGCAGATCCTGCGCGCCTCGTCACCGTTGGCGTCGTGGAAGGCGCGGATCGCCAGCAACCCGGCGAGCTCGCCCTGCGAGCCGGCGTTCGGCTGGATGGAGACCTTGTCGTAGCCGGTCACCGTGGCCAGCCAGGACTCCAGCTGGTCGATCAGCACGCGGTAGCCCTCGGCGTCCTCAGCGGGGGCGAACGGGTGCAGGTTGGCGAACCCGGGCAGGCTCACCGGCTCCATCTCGGTGGTCGCGTTGAGCTTCATCGTGCACGAGCCGAGCGGGATCATGCCGCGGTCGAGGGCGTAGTCGCGCGCCGAGAGCCGGCGCAGGTAGCGCAGCATCGCCGTCTCGGAGCGGTGGGTGTTGAAGACCGGGTGGGTCAGGAACTCCGTGGTGCGACGCAGCTCGGCGGGCAGCACGGACTCGACCACCGCCTCGCCGATCCCGTCCCCGTCGGTCGAGCTTGTCGAAACCCCGAACGCACCGAGCACCCGGTCGAGGACGTCCGCGTCGGTGACCTCCGAGGTGCTCAGGCCCACGTGGTCGTCGTCGACGTGGCGGACGTGCACTCCCGCTTCCCGGGCGGCAGCGACCACCTCACCCGCGCGACCCGGAACCCGCGCCAGCACGGTGTCGAAGAACGCCTCGTGGACCACGTCGACGCCTCCGGAACGCAGCCGGTCGGCGAGGGCGACAGCCTGCAGGTGGGCCGACTCGGCGATCCGGGTGAGGCCCTGGGGCCCGTGGTGCACGGCGTACATCGAGGCGACGACGGCCAGCAGCACCTGTGCGGTGCAGATGTTGGAGGTCGCCCGGTCCCGGCGGATGTGCTGCTCACGTGTCTGCAGGGAGAGCCGGTACGCCGGTCGGCCGGCCGAGTCGACCGAGACCCCGACGAGCCGACCGGGCAGGTGTCGCTCGAGACCGGCTCGCACCGACATGAACCCGGCGTGCGGGCCGCCGTAGAACAGCGGCACCCCGAACCTCTGCGACGAGCCGACCGTCACGTCGGCCCCCAGCGAGCCCGGGGACTCCAGCAACGTCAGGGCGAGCAGGTCGGCGGCCACGACTGCGAGCGCTCCCCGGTCATGGGCCTCCTCGATCACGGCCCGAGGATCCAGCACCCGCCCGGAGGCGCCGGGGTACTGCACCAGCACACCGGAGAGGTCGCCCTCGGGGAGACCGTCGGCGAGGTCGGCCACCACGACCTCGATCTTCATCGCACGTGCCCGTGTGCGCACCACCTCGATGGTCTGGGGCAGGGCGTCCGCGTCGACGACGAAGGGACCCTGCACCTTGGGCTGGGCCCGACGTACCAGGGTCATCGCCTCGGCCGCAGCGGTGCCCTCGTCGAGCAGGGAGGCGTTGGAGGTGGGCAGCCCGGTCAGGTCGGCCACCATCGTCTGGAAGTTGAGCAGCGCCTCCAGCCGTCCCTGGCTGATCTCCGGCTGGTACGGCGTGTAGGCGGTGTACCAGGACGGGTCCTCGAGGACGTTGCGCCGGATCACCGGAGGCGTGACCGTGCCGTGGTACCCCAGCCCGATCATCGGCACGAGGGGGTTGTTCAGCTCGGCGAGCTCACGCAGCTCGGTGGCCGTCGCCTGTTCCGAGGCAGCAGGAGGGAGGTCGAGCCCGTGGCTGGCGATCCGCCCGGGGACCGCGTCCTCCATCAACGCCTCGAGGCTGCTCACCCCGAGTGCCTTGAGCATCTCGGTGACCTGCGGGGCGTCGGGGCCGATGTGCCGTTCGCTGAACGGACGCGGACGGATCGCGTCGGCGAGAGTCTGGCGGGTGGATGGGCCGGTGGTCTGTCCTGACATGTCACTCCTGGTCCTGAGGCGAGCTACCGGTCGTCGGTGAGTGCGCCTCCCCTCAGTGGCGACGTCGTCGTCGGTCCTGAGTGCCAGTCTGTGCGGTCCGTGAGCCTGAGAGGTTGGTGGGAGGAGTTGCCCCTTCGGCGTCCCGGTGGTCCAGCCAGCGACCACCGGAAGCTCTCCCGCACAGGTTTGTCAGCAGGGACAAAACTACCAGCCCCGGTCACCGCCATCGCGGTAGCCGGGGCTGGTCAGGACGTGGAGGCGCTCAGCCGGTCATCCGCGCCTTGCGTCGGGCAGCGAGCTCGTCGCTCGACTCGTCGGACTCGGTCTCCAGGGTGCGCTCGGAGGGAAGGTCGGCCAGCGAGCCCTCGATCTCGCGCCAGACACCGCCGATCGCGATGCCGAAGACGCCCTGACCACCCTGCAGCAGGTCGATGACCTCGTCGTTGCTGGTGCACTCGTAGACGCTCGCGCCGTCGCTCATCAACGTCACGCGGGTGAGGTCGTCGGTGCCCCGGGCACGCAGGTGGGCGACCGCGGTGCGGATCTGCTGCAGCGAGATGCCGGCGTCGAGGAGACGCTTGATCACCTTGAGCAGCAAGATGTCGCGGAAGCCGTAGAGGCGCTGCGTGCCGGAGCCGGTGGCGCCACGCACGGTCGGCTCGACCAGGCCGGTGCGGGCCCAGTAGTCGAGCTGGCGGTAGGTGATCCCGGCCGCGTTGCACGCCGTGGGGCCGCGGTAGCCGAGGTCGTCGGGCAGCGTCGAGACGTCGTCGTCGAAGAGAAGTCCCTGCTCGTCGGCGTCGAGGAGCGCGGCCTGCTCGGCCTGCGGGTCGTGCCCGGCGGTGCTGCTCGCTCCGCCATCGCCTGCGTTGGTGCCCACTGTTACCTCCGAAGTCTGCTTCCCTGAGCGTAACCCCGAAGAGGGGGACCGGGTCTCTCCGAGAAGAGAAATACCAGCCATGGAGTTACAGCGAAGACATTGCGAAGGTAAACCCTGGCTCGAGGGTTGGTCAAAGAACTCCGCGGCGTGTCGGCTCAACCTTCAAGTTCAACTTGAGGTTCAAGCCTGGCTCAGGCCTGGCCCTTGTCGAAGTCCTCGGGTGAGACGTGGTCGAGGAACTCGCGGAACTTCTCCACCTCGTCCTCCTGCTCGTCCGGCACCAGGATCCCGACGTCGTCGAGCAGCTCCTCCGAGCACACGATGCGCGAACCCGTCCGCAGCGCGAGGGCGATCGAGTCCGAGGGGCGGGCGCTGACCTCGACCCCTGAGGACAGCACCAGGAGTGCGTAGAAGACGTTGTCGCGCATCTCGGTGATCCTGATCTCGCTGACCTCGTTGCCGGTCGCCTCGAGGACGTCCCGCAGGAGGTCGTGCGTCAGGGGTCGTGGCGGCACCACACCTTGCTGGGCGAAGGCGATCGCCGTCGCCTCCACGGCGCCGATCCAGATCGGCAGATAGCGCTCCCCCGCCGCCTCGCGCAGCAGCACGATGGGCTGGTTGGAGGGCATCTCCACCCGGACTCCGACGACCTCGACCTCGCGCACACCGTCAGCGTACCCGCGTCTGGTTCCTCCGCCGACGCCGATTCGGTTCAGGCCGATGCGGAGGTCCCACTCCCCCACAACGCCACGACGGCATCGGCGAGATCGTGCACGCTGCGCCCGATCTCCACGGCAGGTTCCACCTGCTCGTCGAGCTGCAGGCCCATGAACGCCGCCTCCACGAGCCGGGCTGCGCGCGCAGCCCGCTCGGCAGGGACGCCCGAGGCGGCCAGATGGTCCGCGAGCGCCTTCAGCCACACCTGGTTGGCCTCCGCGACGATCGAGGCGTACGGCTCGGCGCCCAGCACCCCGAGGGCTGCTGCCTCGACGTAGAGGCGTTGGCAGCGCGCCTGCTCGGCCGCGCTGACCACGGTCCAGAGGTCGAGCACCGCCGCGTGCGGCCCGGCCGACGGCGGCATCCCCCGGATCGCGGAGACCGACCGGTCGTTGGAGACGCGCAGCACGGTCGCCACGAGGTCGGGCTTGTCGCGGAAGTGGTAGAGCAGCATCCGGTCGCTGGTGCCCAGGGCCTTGGCGAGCGGACGCAGGCTCAGGTCGAGCAGACCGTGCTCGAGCACGTAGTCGGTGGCCGCTTCGGCCAGCACCTGCCGTCTCTCGCTTGCCATCTGCCCTCCTTCGACCCTGCCGTGTCTTCGCCTGTTGCACGTGAGTGTAGCGAGTGCTACATTAGTCCTGTAGCGACCGCTACATACGACTTTCACTGACATCGGGAGGTGTCGAGATGGGAATGGCCATGATCCTGCTGCTGCTGGCGATCGGCACCGAGGTCGGGGCGACCGCTGCGCTCCCCCGCACCGACAGCTTCAGCAACCCGGCGTGGACCGCCGTCGTCCTGGGCGGGTACGCCGTGTCCATCTGGCTGCTCGCCGTCGTCGTCAAGACGATGCCCGTCTCGGTGGCCTATGCCGTCTGGGCCGGCCTCGGGACCGCGGCGATCGCCGTGATCGGCGTCATCCTGCTCGGTGAGTCCTGGGACCTGACCAAGGCCGCGGCACTGACGCTGATCATCGTCGGCGTGGTGGTGCTGAACCTCCACGGCGCGCACTGATCAACCCAGCAGAGGGTCGGCCCAGCAGGTCAGCCAGAGGGTCAGCGCAGGGAGCGCAGCCCGGACTTCACCAGGGCTGCGTGCAACCGGACCGAGAGGACGGCCATCTCGTCCATCGTCTGCGCTGCCCGGCCCTCGGCGCCGTCCTCGCGACTGCGCCGGATCGGTGAGAGCACCTGCTCGAGGAGCCCGACCTCACGGTCTGCCGCGGTCTTGAACGCCCGCAGGTGCCGTGGCTCGATGCCGTACGCCGCGAGCTCGCCGGCCACCTTGGCGATCACCAGCCCGTCCGAGTCGTAGTGCTTGGACCCCGCTCGGGTGCGGACCAGGCCGAAGTTCTCCAGCTGGTCGAGGAGCTCCTCGGTGATCTCGGCGGTCTTGACGAGCTCGCGTCGGGAGATCCGCACGTCGGAGGTGCCGGAGAGCAGCGACTCGACCCCGGGAGCCGGGTTGGTCATCAGCGCGCCGGGGATGCTCGGTGAACCGCTGACGGACGGGGCCTCCAGCCCGCGGTCCAGGGCGTCGAGGTGCTCCCGGATCACGCGCAGCGGCAGGTAGTGCTCCTGCTGGGCGCGGATGATGTAGCGCAGCTTCTCCATGTCGGTCACGGAGTACTTGCGGTAGCCCGACGGCGTTCGCTCGGGCGCGATCAGCCCCTCGTTCTCGAGGTGCCGGATCTTCGACTCCTTGATGTCGACATCCGGGAACTCGGACTTGAGGTCGGCGACTGCCTGCCCGATGGTGATGCGGGCCGACTGGCGCACCGGTCAGTGACCTTTCGCGTCACTGGCGAAGAAGACGAGCCGGAACTTCCCGATGCGGACCTCGTCGCCGTTCTGCAGCTCCGCGTCGTCGACCCGATCACCGTTGAGGTAGGTGCCGTTGAGGCTGCCCACGTCATGGACCCGGAAGCTCTCGTCGGCTCGGCGGAACTCCACGTGCCTGCGGGAGACGGTGATGTCGTCGAGGAAGATGTCGCTCTCGGGGTGTCGTCCGACGGTGGAGAGATCGGTGTCGAGCAGGTAGCGGCTTCCCGCTCCCGGCCCGCGCTGCACCACGAGCAGGGCGCTGCCACCGGGCAGCGCGTCGACCGCGGCGGCGTCCGCCGGGTTCAGCGAGTCCCGTTCGTCGGCGTCGGGCTTCGCGGGTGCCCCGAAGGTGATCGTCTGGGTGGAGTCGGCCGGCTCGCCTCCCTGGGCTTCCGGCATGGTCCCTGTCGGGGCCAGCGGCGTGCCACATTGCGAGCAGAAGCGCGAGTTCTCGGAGTTCTGGCTTCCGCACTGCGAGCAGTAGGGCATGTCGTGGATCTCCCCGTCCTTCGAAGCTGGGTGCGAACTGGGTGCAAGGTCGTGACGTCGTGCGGTCCTGCCGGCCGGTGCTGCCTCAACCCTGAGGCGTCACTGGAAGGTCAGGGTTTTCTGGCGCCAACCTAGCAGCGGAGAGCAACCGTGGCCGACACCCCGGACGGAGTTTCGGCGCTCGGACTCGGGGCCTGCCAGAACGCCCACGAGAACGCCCACGAGAACGCTCAGCCCTCGAGGCCGGTCTGGTAGGTGGCAGCGTCGATCAGGTCGGCCGAACCCGAGTTGTCCGAGACGATCTCGAAGAGCCAGCCGTCGCCGTACGGGTCGGTGTTCACCAGCTCGGGAGTCGCGTCCAGAGCCTCGTTCCGCGCCACGATCTCGCCGCCGAGCGGGGCATAGACCTCACTGACGGACTTCGTGGACTCGAGCTCGCCGACCACCGAGCCGGCCGTGACGGTCTCGCCGACCTCGGGAAGCTGCACGAAGACGATGTCGCCGAGCGCGTCCTGGGCGAAGTCGGTGATCCCGACGCGGACCGATCCCTCGGCCTGGCCCGGGTCCCGCAGCCACTCGTGCTCGGAGGTGTACTTCAGGTCTTCAGGAAACACGCTGCTCCTCGTCGTTGCCGGCTTCTCCCGCCGCAGCCCTGCTGGCCCGGCTGGCACCACCGGCAGGTTACTGCCCGGGGACGGATTCGGCGTAGCGGGGCTTCGTAGGCGTCCTGGTCGTGGCGACCCGGACGACGTCCGGTTTCTTCACCACGACCGTCCCGGAGTCCATCTTCACGTCGTCGATGAAGCCGCCCTGGAAGTCCAGCGCGCCGGCCAGCGTCTCGGGGTCACCGATGGCGTCGATGACGTACGGCGGCTTGAGCAGCACGCCGTCGACCCGCACGCCTTCGGGGTCGTCCTCGAAGGAGGTCTGCGCGATCACGCGCACGCGGTCGTTGATCTCCATGGCCTCGACACCGGCGTTGCGCAGCTCCTCGACGCCGTCCAGGAGATGGTTCAGGGTCAGGTCGCCCTTGGGGTCGGTGACGGTCGCCCGGATGCCGGGTCCGGTGGCCGGCACCGTGCCGGCGAGCACACCGAGGGTGGCGACCTCCTGACGCGCCTGGTCCAGCGCGGTCGTACGCCGCTGGGTGCTGCTGCGGAGCTGGTCGCGGGTCGTCTCGAGGTCGGTGATGTCTCGCTCGGCCTTGCGCGAGGCGGCCTGCAGCCCGTTGAGGGCCTGGACCAGCTCGGCCTCCCGGAGCCCGGCGTAGGTGTCGTCGCTCCCGGTGAGACGCGCCTGGGTGACGGCCGCGAACGCCAGCACGCCGACGAGGAGCGCCACCACGGCCTGACCGCGCGAGGGGGCGAAGAACGAGCGCCGCAGGCGCGCGAGACCCGTGGGGGCCGCCGCCTTCTCGCCGGCCCGATCGTCGGCCCGATCCTCGTCGGCCGGCGTCGCTCCTGGGGTCGGGCTCATGCGTGGAAGAGGTGACGGCGGATGGCGGCGACGTTGGAGAAGATCCTGATGCCGAGCACCACCACCACGCCGGTGGACAGCTGGGCGCCGACCCCCAGCTTGTCGCCGAGGAAGACGATCATCGCGGCGATCAGCACGTTGCTGATGAACGAGATGACGAAGACCTTGTCGTCGAAGATCCCGTCCAGGAAGGCCCGGAAGGCGCCGAACACGGCATCGAGTGCTGCGACCACCGCGATCGGGAGGTAGGGCTGCAGCGCGAGCGGCACGTCGGGGGTCAGCACGAGGCCGAGGACGACGCCGACGACGAGACCGATGATGGCAATCACGGCGGGCCTCCTGATGGCTTGTTGGCATAGCGGAGGGACACCTCTGAGGCGGGAAGCCGGAGTGAGTCCTTGGGGGTGATGGTCAGCTCGAGCCCCACCTGGCGCTGCAGGTCCAACCATGCCTGACCGCTCGTGGTTTCCGCGAAACGTGCCGCCAGCGTGTCCTTGTCGCCGATCACGGAGAGCACGTACGGCGGGCGCAGGGAGTGCCCGTTGGTCGTGATGGCGCCACCGGCCTGGCGGATCGTGCTCAGGTTGGTCAGCCGCTGGCCGTTCAGGGAGATCGCCTCGGCACCGGCCTCCCAGAGGCCGTTGGCCAGTCGCTGCAGGTCGGTGTCCAGCACCTCGTTGCGGGCGGTGGTGGCTCCCGGAGCATCGTTCGCGACCACGCGCACGCCCGGTCCACGGACCGGCGTCGCGCCGGTCTTGACGCGCAGCAGGTCGAGCCGGTCGAGCAGTCCCTGGGCGGACCGGTCGTTGCCGAGCTGCCGTGCCTGCAGGGCGACGGTCTGGCGCTGCAGGCGGGTGAGCCTGGTGCGCTCGTCGTCGAGCTGGGTGCGGGCGCCGCTGACCTGGGCGGCCAGCTCGCGTCGCTGGCTCTGGTCACTCACGGAGTTGCGCGAGGTCTGCACGGCCGCAGTCACGACGAGCACCGCGAAGGCGGCCATCACGACGGCGCCGACCACGCCGACGCGTCGCCGGGCCGCAGGAGCGTCGGACGAGCTCGCCGGAGTCTCCGCGCCTGATGCGTCCCGGTCCGCGTCGCGCATGGCGACGTACGCGTAGTCCTCGTCGAGCGCGTGGCTCGTCAGGTAGTCGAGCAGGCCCATCGTCGCCTGCGGTGGCAGTCGGTCGGACGGGGCGGCTCCGGACTCGTCGGGTCGCGGTCGGTTCTCGGGTGCCACGTCAGCCGTCCGCAAGGCTGGGCGCACGACGGTCGCGATCGGCCATCAGCTTGCGGACCTGCCAGGCGTAGAGCAGGCCGGCCCACCAGTACAGGCCGATCCCCCAGATCGCGAACGCCCAGCCGAACACCTCGGCGAGCGTGGGGATGACGCCGTCGCCGTCTCCGAGGAACAGGAGCGGGAAGGAGTAGAGCAGCGCCGCGGTCGCGGCCTTGCCCAGGTAGTGCACCGGAAGTGCGGAGTAGCCGCGGGTGCGCAGGAACGGCACCAGGATCCACAGCAGTGCGTCGCGCAGCGGGATGATCACCGCCACCCACCACGGGATGATGTCGCGGTAGAGCAGTCCGACCACGGCGGCCAGGATGTAGAGCCGGTCGGCGACCGGGTCGAGGATCTCGCCGAGCTTGGACATCTGGTTCAGACGGCGGGCGAGGTAGCCGTCGAGCCAGTCCGAGAAGCCGGCGATCATCAGGACCACCAGCGCCCAGACGTCGGCCTCGGGGCCGATCACGAGCCACAGGAAGAGGGGTACGCCGGCCAACCGCACCATGCTGATGATGTTGGGGATCGTCCACACCACCGGGGTGCTCACGCCATCCGGCTGACGGGCCAACGGGGTGCCTCCTGACGGGTCGTCGGAGGTCACCCTATCCGCGTGGTCAGTTCAGGCAGCAGCCGCACCGCGGGCAGTGTGCCCGCTTCGTGGCGCCGATCTCCTGACCACAGCTACACACGATCAGCGTGGTCACGCCAGATCCGCTGGCGGTGGTTGACCCATACAGGGCCGCTTCTGTCGTAATCATGACAACTCCCTCGGAAACCTCACATCCATGAGACGCCCTTGTCCGTTATGTCTGACGCGAGACACGCCGAAATAGTCCGAACGGGCTATGGAATCTGACCCGTGCAGAAGCGAGAAATCGTCGGTGGACTGGTCCACCTCCCGACATTGCCGGTCAAAGCCGGGCAAAAACGGGTCGTGGTCAGGCCGTGCGCGGCCCGGCGTGACCCGCCAGGCAGACCCAGCGGCCGTCGTCGTGACGGACCCAGACCTGGGTCATCGGCATCTCGAACTCCTCCGGGCCGTGGCCGCGGTCGAAGCGGTCCACGACCTGGCAGCGCAGCACGGCTGTCCGCTCGTGCATCACCACGTGGACCTTGTTCATCTCCTGGCCGGTCCAGTGCAGGTCACCGGTGGTGTTGGAGTCGAGGTAGGAGTCGTGGTCGAACGACTCCCCTGCGTGCGAGATCCAGCGGAACTGCGGGTGCAGGAGCTTGCCGAGCCGCTCGCGGTCCCCGGAAGCGAGGGCCGCGGCGCGCTCACGCGCTGCCTCCAGCACCTCTTCGGAGGGGTCCGTCTGGTTCACGGGGCCAAGCATGCCCCCACCGTGGGTGTTTGGCCCACGATTTCAGCCAGTGAACACGGTCGGGTCCACGTCAAGCCCGGGTCAAGCCGGGTCAAGCCGGTCAGGCGAGGGCCGGCCACCCCGTGTAGCCCTCGGCGAGATAGGTGGAGCCCGCTGTCGAGGAGACGACGGTGGAGAGCTCGCCGACCTGTCGGCGTACGTCGAAGGGGCTCGCCTCGGGAAGCCGGTGCAGCATCGTGGTCATCCAGTAGGAGAAGTGCTGGGCCTTCCACACGCGTTCCAGGGCCCGCGAGGTGTACCCCTCCAGCACGCGTGGGTCGCGCGTCGTCACGGCCCGTTCGAGCTCCTCCGCGAGCACCCGCACGTCGGCCAGGGCGAGGTTGAGCCCCTTCGCACCCGTGGGCGGCACGGTGTGTGCGGCGTCGCCGGCGAGGAGCAGGTTTCCGTACTGCATCGGCTCCTGGACGAAGCTGCGGAACGGCAGCACCGTCTTCGAGGTGATCGGGCCCTCCTTCAGGGTGTAGCCGTTGGCACCGACCCGTGACTGGAGCTCCTCCCAGATCCGGTCGTCGGACCAGTCGTCGACGTCCTCGGTCGGGTCGCACTGGAAGTACATCCGTTGCAGGGTCTCGGTGCGCTGGCTGATCAGGGCGAACCCACGGTCGGAGTGGTTGTAGATCAGCTCGGGCGCGCTCGGTGGTGCCTCGCAGAGGATCCCGAACCAGGCGAACGGGTACTCCCGGGCGAACTGCCGGCGCTGGGCCTCCGGGAACTCGTGGCGGCAGATGCTGCGCGACCCGTCCGAGCCGACGAGGTAGTCGCACCGGACCTCCTGGGCGGCACCCGCGTCGTCGACGAAGACGATGCCGGGACGATCGGTGGTCACGTCGACGACGGACACGTCGCTGACCCCGAAGCGCACGTCCCCTCCGTCACGGGCGCGGGCGTCGGCCAGGTCGATGAACACGTCGGTCTGCGGGTAGAGCTGGACCGCGGCTCCCACCAGGGCCGCGAAGTCGATGCGGTGCCCCTCCCCACCGAAGCCCAGCTCGATGCCGTCGTGCCGGTAGCCGTCGCGCAGCACCCGGTCGCTGACCCCGGTCTCGACGAGCAGCCGCACGCTGTCCTGCTCGAGGATCCCGGCCCGGTGCGTCTCCTCGATCTCCCGACGCGTGCGGAGGTCGACGACGACGGACTCGATCCCGGCCTTCGCGAGCAGGTGGGACAGCATCAGTCCGGCGGGGCCACCACCGACGATGCCGATGGTGGTGTGGACGACGTTCATGCGCCGAGCATGCCCGGCCCGGACCGGCGGCTGCCATCGCGTGTTCCGGCCAGTGGAAGCCAGTGCGGGTCAGTGGAGATGGTCGGCCGACGACCCCGCGAGGGACCGGCCGATGCTGCGAGCGGCCACCTGCATGGCGGTGACCAGCTTGGCCCGGTCCTTGCGCAGGCTCGGCACGACGATGCCGAGCGAGGCGACCACGGTGGCTCGCGAGCGGATCGGGACCGCCACCGAGCAGGCGCCCAGGCTCATCTCCTCGACGGTCGTGGCGTAGTCGTCGCGGAGCACCCGGGCGAGCTGGCGGCGCAACGTGCCCGGCTGGTTGATCGTGTACGGCGTGATCCGCGTCAGGTGGCCGAGCACCTCCGCCTGGACAGCGGCCGGAGCGTGGGCCAGGAGCACCTTCCCCACACCGGTGGCGTGCATCGGGAGTCGCGAGCCGATCGTGCTCACCACCGGGACGGAGGCGTGCCCGGAGAGCCGGTCGAGGTAGAGCACCTCGGTTCCGTCACGCACGGCGAGGTGCACGGTGGCCAGCGTCGCTCCGTAGAGGTCGTGGAGGTACGGCGAGGCCAGCTGCCGCAGGCCCGTCTGCACCGGCGCGAGCAGGCCGACGTCCCACAGGCGCCGCCCCACGACGTACTCCCCCGCCTGCGTGCGGCTCAGCGCGCCCCAGGCGACCAGCTCGCCGACGAGCCGGTGCGCCGTCGGCACCGGCAGCTCGGCCCGCGCCGCCAGCCGGCTCAACGACAGGCTGCGGTGCTCGTCGTCGAACGCGCCGAGCAGCGCCAGCGCCCGGCTCGTGACCGTGGCACCCGTGCGTGAGACGTTGCCTGCCATGGGAGCATCCTTCCACTGGACGGAACGCTGTCCAGCTCACGTCCACAAGGAGCCACCCATGACCACACGGGCGTTCGTCGCCGGGCCGGCGTCGTGGAACACCCTGGTCCGCCTCGAGCGGCTGCCGGAGAGCCGGCCGCACATGGTGCGCGCACAGGGTCACCACCAGGCGCTCGGCGGCACCTCGGCCGGGAAGGCGCTCAACCTCGCCGGCCTCGGCTGCGACGTCACCCTGCGCACCCTGGTCGGCACCGATGACGCCGCCTCCTCGATCAGGCGACGGCTCGACGTCCCGGGTCTCGAGGTGCTGGCCGAGGTCGCGGACGGTCCCAGCGAGCAGCACCTCAACCTGATGACGGATGCCGGCGAGCGGCTCTCGATCTATCTCGACCTGCCCGTGCTGGCGGTCGAGCAACATGCGGCGCGCACCCGTGCTGCGCTCGCCGCGTGCGACGTGGCGCTCATCGACCTGGCCGAGCACAGCCGTCCACTCCTGGCCGAGGCCAGGGCGCTCGGCAAGCCGGTGTGGTGCGACCTGCACGACTACGACGGCAGGTCTGGGTTCCACCAGGACTGGGTCGACGCCGCCGACGTGCTGTTCCTCAACGACGACGGGATGAGCGATCCCCTGCCGTTCATGCGGTCGCGGGTCGACGCCGGCGTGGAGGTCGTCGTGTGCACGCAGGGGGCGTCGGGGGCCACGGCCGTGACCGCCGAGGGCGTCGTGCACGCCCCGGCACTCCGGGTCGACGACGTGGTGGACACCAACGGTGCCGGTGACGCGTTCCTGTCCGGCTTCCTGGTCTCCCGCCTCGCCGGCGCCGGCCTCGAGGAGTGCCTGCAGGCCGGCCACGCCCAGGCCGCTCGGACCCTGCGGGTCCCGGCCCTCGCTCCCCCGCCCGACGCTCGCGGGTGAGGGAGCGCGTTCAGCGTCCGGGCACCGGAGTGCGCATGTGCGCAGGAACGGTGGCCAGGGCGAGGACGGCGAGGAGGGCGGCGATCGCGAAGGCGTAGAAGCCCCAGGGGTAGGAGATCCCGGCCGTCACCAGGGCGCCGCCGATGAACGGTCCGACGATGGCGCCGACGCGGCCGACCCCTGCTGCCATGCCGAGCGCCGTGCCGCGGATCTCGGGCGGGTAGAGGTGGCCGACGAAGGCGTAGACGAGCACCTGCGCGCTGAACACGAAGGTCCCGGAGAGCAGCACGGCGGCGTACACCAGCAGCGTGCTCTCGAGCTTGATGGAGAGCAGCGCGAGGAAGGCGGCGGCCAGACCGAACCACAGCAGGACGGTGGGCTTGTTGCCGCGGGCGTCGGAGATGTTGCCCGCGACCAGCAGGCCGATCACCGCGCCGATGTTGAGGACCAGCAGCAGGGTGGTCCCGGCCTGGATCGAGTACCCGGCCTCGCCCATGATCTTGGGCAGCCAGGTGTTCAGCCCGTAGACGAGCAGCAGGCCCATGAACGAGGCGACGCAGATGCCGATGCTCACCCGGAGGTACCCGCCGCGGAGCACGTCGAGGCTGCGCACGCGCGGCGCGGAGGTGGTGCTGCCCCGCGCCTCGACCGCGCGGAGGTAGGTCTCGGACTCGGGCAGCTTGAGCCACATCACCGGCAGCGTGAGGAGGCCGACGACCCCGCCCACCACGAACATCGACTGCCAGCCGTGGTCCGGGATCAGCCACAGCGCCAGCAGCGCAGTCAGCACCGCGCCGACGTGGTAGCCGGTCATCATCCGGGTGACGGCCGAGCCGCCTCGGCCCGCACGGGCGTGCTCGGACATGAAGGCCAGCGCCGTCGGCAGGCAGGCGCCGAGACCCAGACCGGCGAGGAACCTCAGGGTGGTGAACTGGGCGACGTTCTGCGCGAACGCCACCGCCAGGGTGAGGGCGGAGAAGACGGCGATGCAGCTGATCAGGGTGATCCGCCGCCCGAACCTGTCGGTCAGCGGTCCGACCGCGACGGCGCCGATGCCCACCCCGATCAGGCCGACCGTGGAGGCCGTGGTGAGGGAGGCGTCGGTGAACCCGAGGTCCCCCGTCTTCGACAGGGTCGGGATCACCGCGCCGATGACGACGAGGTCGAACCCGTCGAGGGCGACGGCGACCCAGCACAGCAGGACGGGCCAGAAGTCCGCGGACCCCGCTGCTCGAGACACCGGGGAGGCGTCGGTTCTGGTGGACGATGAGGACATCGGGTGCTCCTTGCCGAGAGAGGACTGCCCCTGCACCGTCGCAGGAGTGGGCACCGACCTCCACCCAAGATTTTCACTCAGCGAAAACAAGGGCAGCGCCGAGCACCCGGCTCGTCGTACGGTCGGACGTGTGACCGATCAACAGCAGCCGACCCCCGACGGGGCGCAGAACACACCGGCGAAGGACTCCGACTCCGCGTTGGACTCGCAGGCCCAGCTGAGCCACGAGATCAACCAGATCGCCAAGGCGCACCAGCAGGCGGGGGTGGCGGAGACGCAGCCACGCCTCGACTACCCGCCCTACCGCAGCAGCGTGCTGCGACACCCCACCAAGGACCCGCACCATGCGGACCCCGAGACGATCGAGCTGTTCGCGCCCGTCTTCGGGCACCACGACGTGGGTGCCCCGGAGTCGGACCTGACCATCCAGCACGCCGGCGAGCCGGTCGGCGAGCGGATCGTGGTCACCGGTCGGGTGCTCGACGGAGAGGGCCGGCCCGTACGCCGCCAGCTCGTCGAGATCTGGCAGGCGAACGCGTCCGGTCGCTACATCCACAAGCGTGACCAGCACCCGGCGCCGATCGACCCGAACTTCACCGGCGTGGGTCGCACCCTGACCGACGACGACGGCAGCTACACGTTCACCACGATCAAGCCCGGCCCCTACCCGTGGAAGAACCACCACAACGCGTGGCGGCCGGCGCACATCCACTTCTCGATGTTCGGCACCGAGTTCACCCAGCGGATGATCACCCAGATGTACTTCCCGGGCGACCCGCTCTTCCCGCTCGACCCGATCTTCCAGTCGGTCGTCGACCCGGCGGCCCAGGCGCGGATGGTGGCCACCTATGACCACGACGTGACCCGGCACGAGTGGGCCACCGGCTATCGGTGGGACATTGTGCTCACCGGGTCGCACCGCACGCCGATGGAAGAGGAGGACCCGTCATGACCCTCACGCCGACTCCCGGCCAGACGATCGGGCCGTTCTACGGCTACGCGCTCCCCTACCCCGGCGACAGCGAGCTGGTCCCGCCCGGTCATCGCGACGCCGTCCGCCTGCACGGGACGGTGTACGACGGGGCCGGCGACCCGATCCCCGACGCGCTCATCGAGATCTGGCAGGCCGGGCCCGATGGCGTCGTACCCCAGACCGAGGGCAGCCTGGTGCGCGACGGATGGACCTTCACCGGCTTCGGCCGCGCGGCCGTCGACGGCAACGGGCACTACTCCTTCACCACCCTGGTCCCGGGACCGACGAAGGACGGGGCCGCACCCTTCATCGCGATGACGGTCTTCGCGCGCGGGCTTGCTCAACCGGCTGTTCACCCGCGTCTACCTGCCGCTCGACGAGGGCTCGCTCGCCTCGGACACGCTGCTCTCGTCGGTCCCGGAGGAGCGCCGGTCGACGCTGGTCGCCACCCGGGACGAGCACGGGTTCGTGTTCGACCTCCGGCTCCAGGGCGACGACGAGACCGTGTTCCTGAGCTTCGGCGACTGATGGCCGACCTGTTCTGGCCCGGCGACGAACGGGCCCTGCTGGCGTTCGACCAGGGCGACTTCCTCGAGACCATGGTCGAGGTCGAGCATGCGTGGCTGCGCGCGCTCCAGCTCGCGGGCATCGCACCGGAGACCGCCGACGAGACCACGCACGGCGCTGGTCCGCGCGACAGACCTCGCTGAGATCACCGACCGCTCCGAGGCGAGCGGCAACCCGGTCGTTCCGCTGGTCGCGCTGATGCGGGAGCGTCTCGCGGCGCGGGACCCGGAGGCGGCCCGCTGGCTGCACCGGGGGCTGACCAGCCAGGACGTGCTCGACACGGCGCTGGTCCTGTCTGCCCGTGCCACCACCGCGCTGGTCCTCGAGGCGATCGACCGGCAGGTGGCTGCCCTCTCCCGACTGGCCGAACGGCACCGTGGCGACCTGATGGCCGGGCGAACGCTCACCCAGCACGCCGTACCGATCACCTTCGGGCTCAAGGCGGCGCAGTGGCTCCAGGGCGTGCTCGACGCCCGTGACGACCTGCGCGCCCTGCGCTTCCCGGTGCAGCTCGGAGGGGCCGCCGGGACCCTCGCAGCTGTCACCGAGCTCGCCGGCGACTCCGACGCGGCGCTGTTCCTCGTCGCAGAGACGGCGCGGATCCTGCACCTCGACCGGGCGCCCTCCTGGCACACCAGCCGCGCCCCCTTGACCAGGTACGCCGACGCGCTGGTCCGCGCCACCGACGCGATGGGACACATCGCCAACGACGTGCTCCTCCTCGCCCGACCCGAGATCGCCGAGCTCGCGGAGCCGGCCGTGGAGGGTCGTGGCGGGTCCTCGACGATGCCGCAGAAGGCCAACCCGGTGCTCTCGGTGCTGATCCGCCGGGCCGCACTCGCCGCTCCCGCCCAGGCGGCCCAGCTGCACCTCGCCGCGGCCACCACCCTCGACGAACGACCCGACGGCAGCTGGCACACCGAGTGGACGACCCTGGCCGGCCTGTCGCGGCACACGCTCACCGCGGCCTCGCAGACCGCCGAGCTCCTCGCCGGACTGCACGTCGACACCGGCCGGATGGCCGGCGTGGTCAAGCAGCAGGCCTCGGCCCTGCTCGCCGAGCGTCGCAGCATCCGCTCCCTGACCGACGCCCCCGAGGCACGACCCGTCGGCACCGTCCGACCTCGACCCGTCGCACTACCTGGGCGCGACCGAGGCGATGATCGAGGAGATCCTCGAGCGAGCCCGCACGCCCCACGACCAGGAGGACCTGTGAGCGTCCCGACCGTCACCGCCGTCCGTCTCACCGGCGCTGCCAACCGCGCCGAGCTGCCGCTGCTGGTGCTCGGCCCGTCGCTGGGCACCTCGGCGACCACCCTGTGGAGCGACTGCGCGGCCGGCCTCACCGACGTCTTCGACGTCGTCGCCTGGGACCTCCCGGGTCACGGGCACAACCACTCCGTGCCCGACGAGTCGTTCACGATGGCCGAGCTCGCGCAGGGCGTGCTCCGCGTGGTGGAGGAGATCCTCGAACAACGCGACCAGTTCCGCGGCCCCTTCGCGTACGCCGGCGACTCGGTCGGCGGCTGCGTCGGCCTGCAGCTCCTGCTCGACCACCCGGGCAGGATCGCCTCCGCGGTCCTGCTCTGCACCGGGGCCAGGATCGGCGAGCCCGCCATGTGGGGCGGCCGGGTCGGCCAGGTCAGCATGTCCGGAACCTCGGTGATGGTGTCCGGGTCGGCGGAGCGCTGGTTCGGGCCAGGTTTCCTCGACCGCTCCCCCGACACGGCCTCCCGGTTGCTGCACGCGCTCCAGGACGCCGACGACCAGGGCTACGTGCAGGTGTGCGAGGCGCTGGCGGACTTCGACGTGCGCGAGCGGCTGGGCGAGATCGCTGCGCCCGTGCTGGCCGTAGCGGGTTCTGCCGACGTGGCCACGCCGACCGCGAACCTCGAGGAGATCGCCGAGAACGTCAAGGACGGCCGGCTGGTCGAGCTCGACGGGGTCGCGCACCTGGCCCCTGCCGAGGCACCAGACGTGGTCGCTCGGTTGATCCGCCAGCACGTGCTGGGCGAGGAGGAGGCCCCCTCCCCTGGTTCGCGGTACGACGCCGGGATGGTCGTCCGCCGCGAGGTGCTGGGCGACGCCCATGTCGACCGCGCGACGGCCGGTGCCACGGACTTCACGCGTGAGTTCCAGCAGTTCATCACCGAGTACGCCTGGGGCGGCATCTGGACCCGACCCGGCCTCGACCGTCGCAGCCGCTCGATGATCACGCTGACCGCCCTGATCGCACGCGGTCACCACGAGGAGCTGGCGATGCACGTGCGCGCCGCGCGCACCAACGGCCTGACCGCCGACGAGATCAAGGAAGTCATCCTGCAGAGCGCGATCTACTGCGGCGTGCCGGACGCGAACACGGCGTTCCGGATCGCGCAGGGCGTGCTCGACGAGACATCAGTCGAAACCCGAGAAGGAGACTCATGAGCGACGCGTTCGTCTACGACGCGGTCCGGACCCCGTTCGGCAAGTTCAACGGCGGCCTGGCCGGCGTACGCCCCGACGACCTGGCCGCGGCCGTGCTGACCGCGATCCGGGACCGCACCCCTGACCTCGATCCGGCCGACGTCGAGGAGGTGATCCTCGGCAACGCGAACGGTGCGGGCGAGGAGAACCGCAACGTCGCGCGGATGGCCGCCCTGCTGGCGGGGTTCCCGGTCTCGGTGCCCGGCTCGACGGTGAACCGCCTGTGCGGCTCGTCGCTCGACGCCGCGATGGCGGGATCGCGGATGATCGAGACCGGCGACGCGGACGTCGTGCTCACGGGCGGTGTCGAGTCGATGACCCGCGCTCCCTGGGTGCTCCCCAAGCCCAGCCGCGGCTTCCCGGCGGGCAACCTCGAGGCCGTCTCGACGACGCTCGGCTGGCGGCTGGTCAACCCGGAGATGCCGTCGGAGTGGACGGTCTCCCTCGGTGAGGCCAACGAGCAGCTCCAGGAGAAGTACGACGTGTCCCGCGAGCGCCAGGACGCGTTCGCCGCCCGCTCGCACCACCTCGCGGACGAGGCCTGGAGCGCCGGCTTCTACGAGGACCTCGTCGTCGACGTGCCGGGCGTCGAGCTCGAGCGCGACGAGTCGGTGCGCGCCGGCTCGAGCGTCGAGTCGCTCGGAAAGCTGAAGCCGTCGTTCCGCAAGGACGGCACCATCACCGCAGGCAACGCCTCCCCGCTCAGCGACGGGGCGTCCGCGGTCCTGCTGGGCTCGGAGAAGGCGGCGTCGTCCCTCGGCTCACCCGTCGCCCGGATCGCCGGTCGAGCAGCGCACGCACTCGAACCGCAGCGGTTCGGCTACGCCCCGGTCGAGGCAGCCGAGAAGGCGCTCGCCCGTGCGGGCATCGGCTGGTCGGACGTGGGCGCCGTCGAGCTCAACGAGGCCTTCGCCGTGCAGTCGCTGGTGTGCGTGGACTCCTGGGACATCGACCCCGAGATCGTGAACACCCGCGGCGGCGCGATCGCCGTCGGGCACCCGCTCGGCGCGTCCGGCGGCCGGATCCTCGGCACCCTCGCCAAGGTGCTGCGCGAGGGTGGTCACCGCTGGGGCGTCGCGGCCATCTGCATCGGGGTGGGCCAGGGGCTCGCCGTGGTCCTGGAGAACGTCGCCGGGAGCCAGAAGTGACCGACGTGCTCGACGGGCCGGAGGCTGCCGACCAGGCCGTCGCCGACATCCCCGACGGATCGACCGTGCTGATCGGCGGGTTCGGCACGGCCGGTCTCCCGGTGGAGCTGATCGACGCCCTCCGCCGTCACGGAGCGGGAGACCTGACGGTGGTGAACAACAACGCCGGCAACGGTGACGAGGGTCTCGCAGCGCTGCTCAAGACCGGGCAGGTCCGCAAGATCATCTGCTCGTTCCCCCGGCAGAGCGACTCCTGGGTCTTCGACGACCTCTACCGCTCGGGCCGGATCGAGCTCGAGGTGGTGCCCCAGGGCAACCTCGCCGAGCGGATGCGCGCAGCTGGAGCCGGCATCGGTGCCTTCTTCTGCCCGACGGGGGTCGGCACGTCGCTGAGCGAGGGCAAGGAGCAACGCACGATCGACGGTCGGGACTACGTGCTCGAGTACCCGCTGCGCGGCGACTACGCGCTGATCAAGGCCCACACCGCCGACCGGATGGGAAACCTGGTGTATCGGAAGACCGCCCGCAACTTCGGTCCGGTGATGGCGACGGCAGCCACGACGACGATCGCCCAGGTCGTCGACGTCGTCGACACCGGCTCCCTCGACCCCGAGAACGTCGTGACCCCGAGCATCTACGTCGACCGGGTGGTGCTGGCATGAGCGAGCCACTCAGCAAGACCGAGATCGCGAAGCTGATCGCGGACGACATCCCGACCGGCGCGTTCGTCAACCTCGGCATCGGGCAGCCCACGCTGGTGGCCGACCACCTCGACCTCGAGCGTGGCGTGGTCCTGCACACGGAGAACGGCATGCTCGGGATGGGCCGCGCGGCCGTCGACGACGAGGTCGACCCCGACCTGATCAACGCCGGCAAGATCCCCGTCGTGGAGACCCCGGGGGCGTCGTACTTCCACCACGCGGACTCGTTCGCGATGATGCGCGGCGGCCACCTCGACGTGTGCGTGCTCGGCGCCTTCCAGGTCTCGGTCCGGGGTGACCTGGCCAACTGGCACACCGGCGCCAAGGACGCCATCCCCGCGGTGGGCGGAGCGATGGACCTCGCCATCGGTGCCAAGGACACGTTCGTGATGATGACGCTGTTCGCCAAGGACGGCTCCTCCAAGCTCGTCGAGGAGTGCACCTACCCGCTGACGGGTGTGGGCTGCGTCAGCCGGGTCTACAGCGACCACGGCGTCTTCGAGATCACCGAGGACGGTGTCCACGTGCGCTCGACGTACGGCGCGACGCTGGACGAGCTCCGGGAGCGCACCGGGCTCGACCTCTCCTAGGAGCCGGCAGCTCGGGCCGCCGCCGCACCCCGCTCGACCCACGCCTCCAGCTCGGCGTCGTCGGCCAGCGCCTCGTGCGTGACCGACACCCAGGTCCGGCTCCTTCGCTCGCCCATCACCATGGGCGTCACGCCCGGCTGCCGGACCAGCTCGTCCTGCTCGGCGCGGTCCACGCGCACCATCACCCCGCGCGGGCTCACGGCGCAGACCATCGAACCGTCGACCATGAAGCCGACGCCGCCGAACATCCGCTTCTCCTCCGCGGTGGGCAGCAGGGCACGCACCCGCTCCAGCATGTCTTCCACGGGACGACCCTAGGCTGCTGCACTGACGAGCCGTCAGTGCAGCAGCGTCTTGAGGACGATCAGGGCAGATGCCCAGCAGACCCGTCACGCAGACCGAGGCGAAGAGCTGCACGCCCGCGAGCCCACTGGCGCGACCCATCTGCCAGCCGGTGGCGATCAGGAGCCCGACGTTGACGACGAGCGTGACGTCGAGGGCGGTCGCCGTGTCGATGCCCAGCAGTGCCTCGAGGAGGAGGAAGGCGACGGGGACCGCACAGGCCGCCACCAACGGCCACCCGTCGCCCACGATGAGCCGGAACTCGTGACGGGTGAGGTCGCGCTGCACCAGGGTGCGCGTCGCGATCCAGTGCACGTAGGTCTCGGCCGCCCAGTAGATGACGAGCGTGCCGAACAGCAGGATGGCCACGCGGACGAGCCGGAAGTCCTCCGGTGCCGTGGCCAGCACCGCGCCGCTGACGATCAGCCCGTAGAGGTGGGAGGCCCGCTGTCGGTGTCGATCACCCGTCGGTGCGTGGTGCGGCTGCGTCGCGGGCTCGTCCATGGGAGCCATTCTGCAGGACCCGGAAGTGCCTAGTGCTCGAGGTAGGTCGCCGCCATGTCGAGATCTCCGTGCCCGGCGTCGACGGCGCGGGCGAGGTGGTCGCGGATGCCCGGCAGGGGTCCGAGCTCGGTTCCGACGCTGGCCGCCGCCGCGAGGATCAGGTCGACGTCCTTGAGTGCCCCGGCGAGGGCGAAGGCGGGGGCGTACTCCCCCGCGAGCATCGCCTTGCCCTTCAGCTGCACGTACGGCGCGTCCATCGCGCCGCCCGAGACCGCCTCGAGGAACAGCGCCGGATCCAGACCGAGGTCCCGGGTGAGCGCGAGCGAGTCCGCGATCCCCTCGAGCACCGTGGCCACCCAGGCGTTCGCCGCGAGCTTCAGCCGGCTGCCCTCCCCCGCACCGCCGAGCCACAGGGTGCGACCGCCGATCGCCTCGAAGACCGGCTCGACCGCCTCGCGCACGTCGGGCGGTCCCGAGGCGAGCACGACCAGGGCCCCGTCCTCGGCGGGCTTGCGGGTGCCGAGGACGGGCGCGTCCACCAGCGCGACACCGAGATCCTCGGCCAGCCGGATGGTCCGGTCACAGCCCGTCCACGCCGATGGTGCTCTGCTGGAGCCACACGGTGTCCTCGCCGAGGTGTCCCCGGGCCGACTCCATCGTGTCGACGACGCTGTCCGCGTCGTACAGCATGGTGAGCACGACATCGGCACCCTGGACCGCCTCCGCCACCGTGCTCGCGACCGTCGCGCAGTCGGCGAGCGCGGCGGCCTTGTCTGCGCTGCGGTTCCAGACGCGCAGCGGCAGACCCGCCCTGGCGATGTTGCGGGCCATCCCGGCTCCCATGGTGCCGGTGCCGAGCAGGGCGACGGTGGGGCTGTCGGTCACGGTGGATCCTCTCGTCGGGTTGCCCCCGACGCTAGCGCCCCACCCAGGTGGTCGACCTCGCTACTTGCCCGGATGCGCCATCGAGTCGACGGCAACGGTGACAGCGAGCACGAGCGCGGGGTCCTGGCCCTCGAGGACCTGGACGCCGTAGGTGTCGCGGGCGCGGAACCACTTCTTCGAGACCTCGGCGATCTTGTTCCCGTCGGCCTCGATCTCGTACTCGTGGTCGGCGATGTGTCCTTGCACCTTCCACTCCTCGTCACCGGGCAGGTCGACCTTCCACCGTTCCCGGAGCGGTGAGACGAGCGCCTTGTGGACCAGGGCCAGGCGACCCCCGTCGGGGTCCTCGATCTCCATCGAGTCCCGCACCCGCAGGGCACGGGTCTGGATGCGGCACAGCTTCGTCCCTTGGGCGTCCTCGAAGTCGAGGGTGTTGCGCACCCTGAGCGCCTTGCCGTCGACGCGGAACACGCGCTCGCCGCGCTCGTTCTCGATCCAGAAGTCGTCACCGATCGCCAGCACCTTCTGACGCATCTGGTAGCGCTCGGCTGACCCGCCTCGACCGAACGCCTGGCGTTCGTCCTGCCGCTTCTCACGTCTGTCCCTCAGTCCCATAGGGTCAGTTCACCCTCGTCCGGCAGATTCCGGCTCACCCGTGGTGGATGAAGAAGCCACGCGAGCAGCGGAGCAGGATGGGACCGCAGCCACGCAGAGGAGTGTCGACATGGTCAGAGCCCGTGACATCAGATGGCGTCGGTGGGCCGCCGGGTTCGCCGGGTTCGTGGTGGCGTACAAGTCGGCCGACTTCCTGCTCCGCAGGATCTTCCGGATCGCCAGCAGCGAGATGCAGGCGAGAGGCAAGCGACGAGGCCTTCCTGCTGAACCTGGCGGCACGGCGCAGGAGCGGCTGACCGCGTGTCGGAGGCTGCGTTCGCGGTTCTGGCCCTCCTGGTCCTGACGTGGGCGGTGACCTCGGACCTCCTGGCTCGGGTCAACATCAACGGCCCGATGGTCTTCTCGGTGGCCGGCTACGTGCTGGCGAACCCGGACTGGGGGCTGTTGTCGGTCGACGTCGAGACGCCGGCCATCCACCTGATCGCAGAGGTGACGCTCGCCCTCCTGCTCTTCTCCGACGCGGCCCGCGTGAACCTCGCCAGCCTGAGGAGAGACCTCGCTTTTCCGGCGCGGCTCCTCGGCATCGGTCTACCCCTGTCGGTGATCCTGGGCTCCCTGCTCGCCGCGTGGCTCTTCGACGACCTGTCGTGGGCCCTGGCCGGCTTCGTGGGCGCGACGCTGGCCCCGACGGACGCCGCCCTGAGCGCACCCGTGATCAACGACCCTCGGATCCCCATGCGCGTACGCCGGGTGCTGAACGTGGAGAGTGGGCTCAACGACGGCATCGTCACACCCGTCGTCGCCTTCACTCTGGCGCTGGCGGCGGCGGCCCTCGGAACTGCCGCCCACGCTGACAGCTCGGGAGGCGGCGCGGTGGCCGACCTCACCGTGGGGCTCGCCGTCGGTGTCGCCGTCGGCCTCGGCGCTGCGATTCTGGTGACGACCGGTTCGCGACGTCACTGGATCATCGTCGGTGGCCGACGCCTCGCGACGCTCGCCGCTGCGCTCAGCAGCTTCGCGCTCGCCGGCGCCGTCGGAGGCAACGGCTTCATCGCGGCCTTCGTCGCCGGCATCGCCTTCGGGGCCGGAGCCGACACGAAGGTCGTCGATGTCGAGCACGCCGTCGAGCTGCCGGAGCTCCTGGGCGAGGTGATGGCCCTCGTCGTCTGGTTCCTGTTCGGAGCCGTCCTGGTGCCCCTGGCCGTCCACAGCTTCAGCGTCGAGATGCTGGTCTACGCCCTGCTGAGCCTGACCCTGGTGCGCCTGGCACCCGTCGCCCTGGCCTTGGTCGGGTCCGGCCTGGACGGGGGCACCGTGCTCTTCGTCGGCTGGTTCGGACCACGCGGCCTCGCCTCGGTCGTCTTCGCCCTGCTCGCGGTCGAGGAGCTCGGCGAGACGCCGGTGGTCGACCTCGCTGTCGGCACCGTGGCGCTCACGGTGCTGCTCAGCGTGGTGCTCCACGGGATCTCCGCCGGTCCCCTGGTGGTTCGCTTCGTCCGGCACGAGGCTGAGGCCGACGACGACGTCCGGTCGCCACGTTCCCGGCGAGCCGGCCAGAATCTCGGCAGGTCGGAGTGAGGCCGCTACTGCCTGGCCATCGCGATCCGTAGGCGCTCCTGGGGATCGATGAAGTGGTCGTGGTCGTCGTCGCCCAGATCGAGCTGCACCCAGTTGATCTTCCCCGTGAACCTGCTCGTCGCGGCGGTGTAGGCCGGCGTCACGGTGGTGCCGGACTCGTAGCCGATGTCGGTGGTCTCGTCGGCCGAGAAGATCATCGCCTGGGTCATCTCGACGCGACCGGTCCCCACACTGTTCCCGTCGACGTAGAGCGTGACGTCGCCCCCCTTGGCGAGGCCGCCACCGTCGTAGGCGAACTCCATCCGCACCTGGTGGCGTGCCCTCGGGGACGGCCGAACCGGCCTCGGTGGCGAACTCGTGGATGCCGAGGACGTTGTAGACGAACCGGACCTTGCCTGCCACGAGGTGCACGACCCATCCACCGAACCGGCCGCCCTGGGCGATGATGACGCCCTCGGCACCGGCCGCAGGAACCACGATCTCCGCGGTCACGGAGAACGACTTGTTCTTGATGCTGACCACGCTGTTCTCCGAGAGCCGTCCCATGCCCGCGAAGAAGAGCTGGGAGTTGCCGCGCACCAGCGTGGGCCGACCCGCCATCCCCGGGTCGAACCGCTCGGCAGTCCGGTCGTCCATGGGCAGCGCGTTGTACTTCGTGGCCTCGATGAGCCAGAGACGCTGCAGCTTCGCCAGCATGTCGGGGTGCTCGGCCACCAGGTTGCGCGCCTGGCTGAAGTCGGTGCTGCCGTCGTAGAGCTCCCACACGTCCTCGTCGAACGGCGGGACCGTGACCGAGCCGAGCTCCCACGGCGTGCGGTGCTTGGTGACGGCACTCCATCCCCGGTGGTAGATGCCCCGGTTGCCGAACATCTCGAAGTACTGCAGGTCGTGCCGCTCGGGTGTCTCCGGCTCGTTGAAGGTGTAGAGCATCGAGGTGCCCTCCATCGGCGACTGCAGCACGCCGTTCACCACGGTCGGCTCCGGGAGTCCGGCGGCCTCCAGCACGGTCGGGGCCAGGTCGATCACGTGCGTGAACTGCGAGCGAAGCCCGCCCCTCTCCTCGATGCCGGCGGGCCAGTGCACGATGGTGCCGTTGCGGGTGCCGCCCCAGTGGGACGCGACCTGTTTCGTCCACTGCAGCGGGGTGTTCATCGCCCAGGCCCAGCCGACCGAGTAGTGGTTGTAGGACTCGGGTGAGCCGAGCGAGTCCATCGTGCCGAGGAGGAACTCAGGCGTCTCCAGGGCCGCCATCCCGTTGAAGTTCGCCATCTCGTTGAAGGCACCGTTCATCGTGCCCTCGGCCGAGGCACCGTTGTCGCCGATGATGTAGTAGACGATCGTGTTGTCGAGGACACCCAGGTCCTCGATCGCGTCGATCAGTCGGCCCACGTGGTGGTCGGTGTGCTCGAGGAACCCGGCGTACACCTCCATCTGCCTGGCCAGCACCGGCTTGAGCTCGTCGGGCATGTCGTCCCAGGCCGTGATCTCGTCGTGGCGCGCGGTGAGCTCCGCTTCCGCCGGGATCACTCCGAGCTCCTGCTGACGGCTGAAGGTGCGCTCGCGCTGCACGTCCCAGCCGTCGTCGAACTGACCGGCGTACTTGTCAGCCCACTCCTTGGGAACGTGGTGCGGGGCGTGCGTGGCCCCCGGAGCGAAGTAGACGAAGAACGGCTTGTCGGGCATCAGGGCCTTCTGCTGACGCACCCAGCTGCAGGCGTGGTCGGTCAGGTCCTCGGTCAGGTGGTAGCCCTCTTCCGCCGTCGCAGGAGGTTCGATGGGCGTGGTGCCGTCGTACAGCGCGGGGTCCCACTGGTTGTTCTCCCCGCCGATGAAGCCGTAGAAGGTCTCGAAACCGCCGCCGCCGGTGGGCCAGGCGTCGAAGGGGCCCATGGGCGAGGTCTGCCAGACCGGGACCTCGTGGCACTTGCCGAACTGGGCGGTCGAGTAGCCGTTCAGCTTCAACGTGGTGGCCAGCGGGGCCTTGGTGTTCGGCCGCAGCGAGTTGTTGCCAGGCGCGGAGGTGGCGGTCTCGGTGATGCTGCCCATCCCGACCGAGTGGTGGTTGCGCCCCGTCAGCAGTGCCTGGCGCGTGGGCGCGCACAGGGCGGTGGTGTGGAACCGGTTGAACTTCAGACCGCCTGCGGCCAGCCGCTCGGCGGTCGGGGTGTGGCACGGGCCGCCGAAGGCACTCGAGGCCCCGAATCCCACGTCGTCGAGGAGGACGACCAGGACGTTCGGAGCCCCTGCAGGGGGCAGGAGCGGCTCGATCGGCGGGTAGGAGGTGTCAGGGTCCTTGGCGTCGTACGTCGTCAGTCCCGGTGCCGGGCGGTCCGGAATGGGCAGGATCGCGCGCGAGTGCCGGTCAACGGTCATGGTGTCTCCTCGTTCTGCAGCAGGACACGAACGTAGGACGACACGACGGGCGGAGGCGTCACCCGGAGGGGGTACCGCTCAGGCGCGGATCACGCCGAGATCGTGCGCCCGGCGGACGGCCTCCCGGCGGCTGACCACGCCGAGCTTGCGGTAGATCCGCTTGAGGTGCGCCTTCACGGTGTTGACCGAGACGTACAGCTCGGCGGCGATCTCCTCGTTGGTCATCATGCTGGGCAGGAACCGCAGGACGCTCAGCTCGCGGTCGGTCAGGTTCTCGGAGAGGATCTCCACGGCGATCGGGGACTGGTCGTCGAGCGTCAGGTCGGCGACCAGCTCGCGCACGAAGGCGTCGGCACCCGGATCCACCTGCTGGAGGTGGCCCAGCAGACGATGCACGTGCTCGGGCGCGAGCGCCACGAAGGGGCGGCGGATGCCTTCGCTCCGTGCCAGCTCCACTGCGCGCTGCAGTGCGTCCAGGGCGCGGTTGTCCTCGCGCAGCCTGTCCGCGACCAGGGCCGACAGCACCCACACGTCGACCTCGACACCGGTCCGCTCCCCGTCGCGCAGCTCGAGGAGGGTTGCCTCGGCTGCGTGGGTCTCCCCCGCCGCCAGCAGCGCACGTGCCAGGCAGAACTTCTCCGCGGGAAGGAGTCCGCCGGAGGACTCCAGAAGTCGAAGCTTGTGCAGGGCCGCGGCGTGACGTCCTTCCGCCAGGTCGATCTCTGCCTCGGTGACCGCACCCCAGCGGGCCAGGTAGACCGGAGGTTCCCAGCCGTCGAGCTCGTGCCGCAACCGGTGGAGCTCGTCCCGGGCAGCGGCGGGTCTGCCTTCCGAGGCGTGCAACCTCGCCAGGGCGAACGTGAGCGCGCAGATCGGCACGAGGTCGAAACCCGATTCGCTCCGTCCTTGCTCGAGCCCCGCGAGCGCCTCGTCGACGCGGTTCCACCGCAGGTTCACCATCGCCAGCGCGAGGTACGCCGCCGACGCCTGCGGCAGCGGTGCCCATCCGCGGGCACCGACGAGGTCGACTGCTCTCTGAGCATGGCCGAACGCCTCGTGCAGCCGTCCGGACGCGGCGGTGATGATGCCGAGGTGTCCCCACATGTTGATCCGGGCGGCCTCGAGCTGCGTGTCCTCGCCGGTGACCATCGCCTCACGCAGTCGCCGCTCTGCCTCGTCCAGGTGGCCGGACCAGAGCAGCCCCGTCCCCAGGTTCCCCAGGGCAACTGCCCGGTACTCCGCGGCGGCCGGGAGAACCACCCCGGGCCCGGACACCAGCTCCAGGGCCTCACTCGACGGTGCCGACGAGGGTCGGCATGTCGCCACGGTTGCGGGCCAGCGCAGCGATCAGGAGCCGGTGCCCGATGCGCACACCGACGGAGGACTCCACGGTGTCCTGCTCCACGAGGGCGGCCACCCGGTCGAGGTGGGATCGCATCTCCGTGATCCTGTTCTGGTGGAACAGCAGTCCTGCTGCGCACAGCTCCATCTCGGCGCTGCCCGCGAACCGCTGGACAGGAACCTCTGCCAGCACCCGACCGATGGCCATCCGGTCGGCGGACACCAGCAGTGGTGCACCCTGATCCGCGAACAGCCTTCCGAACAGCGACCAGTCAGCGGCCAGCGCCGCGTGTCGGAGCGCCTCCACAGGGTGCCCTTCCTCGGCGAACCATTGCGCGGCGCGTCGATGGAGCTCAGGTGCCAGGGCGGGATCGGAGACGCCCAGCCGGTGGTGGAGCATCTCGCGCAGCAGCGGGTGGTAGCGGAACCACTGACGATCACTGCCCAGGCCCACCACGAAGGCGTTCGAGATCTCCAGCGTCTCCAGGAACTGCTGGCTGCGCGGCTGGTGAGTCAGCACCGCGGCCAGGTCTGCGCTGACGCGATCGACGATGGAGGTCTGGGTCAGGAATTCCTGGATGTCCTGAGGCTGGCTGGCCAGCACCTCCTCGAACAGGTAGTCGGTGACGGCTCGGTCATCACCGCCGAACTCCGCCACGGTCCGCTCGCGGTCGCGACTGAGGAACAGGGCCGCCAGTCGCAGGCCGGCGGGCCAGCCCTCGGTGCGATCCACCAGGAGCTCCGCCTGCCCCGGACACCACGTCCACTCCGTCCTCAGCCAGCAGCCGCACTGCCTCGGTGGCATCGAAGGCCAGGTCGCTGGACCGGATCTCCACCAGGTCCCCGCTGACCCGCAGGCGGTGGAGCGCCAGGGCGGGGTCGGCGCGCGTGAGCAGCACGAGCCGCAGCTGCGACATCGGATGGCGGAGGATCCCCGAGAGCCCGTGCAGCGTTGCCGGGTCCTGGATCAGGTGGAAGTCGTCGATGACCAGCACGACCGGGGAAGGCAGCTCGGCGATGCCGGTCGTGAGTCGACGCAGGTTCTCGTCCTCACGACCGAGTGCCGGGTCGAGTCCTGACAACGGGTTCTCCGGAGGCAGGGTGATGGTTCGGCGCAGAGCAGCGAGGACGCACGCCCAGAACGCGCGCGGCTCGTTGTCACCCTCGTCGAGGGAGAGCCACGCCACGGGACCGGCGGCCGGGCCGCTCGAGGCCCAGGACGCTGTGGTGAGGGTCTTGCCCCATCCCGCGCCGGCGCTCACGACAGTCACCGGACCTCGGGTGCCGCTCTCGAGCAGCGCAGTCACGTGGGCGCGAGCAACGAAGCTGCGCGGCACCCGCGGTCGCGAGAGCTTGGTCGTCAACACATGGGGGGTCGCCAAAGTCGCCCCCCACCGGTCTGAGCCCGGCTCCCTCAATGGCCCCACCCGTCGTCACGTGTCCCTGTGGCCGACCGTCACGGTACCCCGGCGCGCACGAGTCGTGCCCGACTACCCGCAGCGGGTATAGACACCACTGGCCACGGGGACCACGCTCAGGAGCACCACCGCGGAGGGAGGAGACGCTCGTGCAGCCGACATCCTTCGAGGTGCACGTCCGCGGATCCGTCCCGCCTGACGTCCTCGAGGAGTTCGAGGGCATGACCGCCGTCCGCGTCCCCGTGGAGACCGTGCTCACCGGGGTCTTGCCCGACCAGTCGGCCCTGTACGGCGTTCTCTACCGGCTCCAGGCCCTGGGGCTCGAGCTGGTCGAGGTACGGCGCCTCACCGAGCCGCACTCCGGCTGACCGATGGACGGTCTCCGGGTGCAGATCACCATCACCGGGCGCATCGGTGCCGTGCTCCAGGCCGCCCTGTGCGACCTCGACGTCGCGGTCGTTCCGCGGCACAGCGTCGTGACGACAGGCTCGGTCGACATACCCGAGCTGGTGCGGCTCCTGCAGGTCATGGAACAACGGGGCGTCGAGCTCGACCGGATCGTCCGCTCCACGAACTGACCAGCTCGTGGTACCCGCGCCGGGTGATGTGCGGTTCGTCGGAGGCGCGGCACCCTGATCCACATGACTACGAACCTGTCGGACGTGCGCGCCCTCGCGGATCGTGACGAGTCGGCGCAGCTGCTCGAGCCGCTGACGGCCCGGGAGATGGAAGTCCTCGCTCACCTCTCGGAGCTGCTCAGCACCGAGGAGATCGCCGCCACGATGTTCGTGTCCGTCAACACGGTGCGGACCCACGTCCGCGGGATCCTGCGCAAGCTCGGGGTGTCCCGTCGCACCGACGCGGTCCGCCGGGGTTGGGCACTGGGTCTCGTCGAACGATGACCCGGCCCAGCCCCGGCGTCTGACCCGGCCCATGAGCTGCCATCAGCTGACAGGGCCCTCAGGCGTCGTACGACTTCATCTCCGAGCCGTGCACGGTCACCGCCCAGATCACGAGCACGTCGATGGCGATCATCATCGTGGACCAGATCGGGTAGGCGGGCAGGAACACCACGTTGATGATCGCGCTGACCACCGCGACGATGACGGCGAGAATCCGCGCCCACATCTTTCCTGCGAACAGGGCGACGCCCGCGAGGACGACGATGATGCCGCCGATGAGGTGGATCCAGCCCCACGCGGTGTAGTCGACATTGATCACGAGGCCCTTGGGCCCGACCAGGTAGACGCTGTCGTTGAACAGCGCGACCAGCCCCTGGATGGCGTGGAAGATCCCGAGGATGACCAGCATGGTGCCCGCGAAGATGATCCAGCCGACCCAACCGGTCGGCTCGGCGCGGTACTCGGTCTCGGCACGTTGTGTCATGACGGTCCTCTCCTGGTGGGTCTCCGAGCATGCTCGGAGCAGGGAACAACTGCCTCATCCGTAGCGGGTGATTTCTCGTCCTCCCGCGGAGTGCCGCCTCTCGGCTACGCCAGGACGGCGTCGACGGTCTTCTTCAGTGCGCTCGGCTGCGACGGCTTCTTCGGTGCCTTCTTCTTCGCGGCCAGCATGTCCGCCCCCAGGTCCTGCAGGACCTTGCGCCCCAGGCCCTCGCGCACCTTGGGGAACCAGTCCTTCTCCTCCTCGTCGATGTGGTGATCGACGTTCTCGATCAGCACCGTCGTCTTGGCGGTGAAGCGCTCGTCCTGCGGCTTCATCGCGGACAGCTCCACGACGAGCACGTCGGCCACGTGGTGCTCCTCGTAGGACTCGAGCACGTCGTCCTCGAGCTCGGGCAGCAGCTCGCGAACCCGCGGGTACATCACCTCGTTCTCGATGTAGGTGTGCACGGTGAGCAGCTCGATCATCCGCTTGACCAGCTTGCCCTTCTCCACGAACGCCTGGTCGCCTGCCTTCTGGAAGTCTCGGAACAGCTTGCGGATGTCCTTGTGGTCGTTCTTGAGCAGGACGATGGCGTCGGTGGACATGGGCCCTCCAGGGGCTCGGCGAAGTGGGTCATCCCGCCTGTACCCAATGCGTGGCGTTTGCCCCGTCACTCCGAAGGGGTCGGGACGCCTCGGCTCGGGACGCAGCCGCATCGGACGCTCCCCGCGGATCCACGCCCCGAAGCCACCGCGGTCGCTCGCGATGACCTGACCGAAGGCGGACGACGCCAGGAAGATGAACGAGATCACGTAGAGCCAGGCCAGGTAGGTGAACGCGACACCGATGGAGCCGTACTTCTCCGCACTGCTGTCGAGTGCACGCGGCAGCTAGAGCGAGTACGCCGGCCGCGCGATCATCATCACCAATGCGAAGATCAGGGCCCCCGGCAGCAGGAGGCGGACGCGAATCACCCCCTTGAGCAGGATCCACGGCACGAACAGCGCGATGCGCCACGTAGAGCGCCAGGCTCACCAGGACCTTCCAGACTCCCGGCGGGGGGATCTCGTCCGCGAACCGGGCAATGGCCCGCATCAGGACCAGGGACAGGGCCAGGGTCAGGACGACGGCCACCCACCGCCACGCCGAGTTGAGCTTGGACTTCGGCCGGGGCAGCAGCCAGATGCTCGCGAACGCGCGGGTCAGGGCCCGCGAGAGACTGGTCGCGGAGATCAGGACGATCAGGGCGCCGATCACCCCGAAGGACGTGGTGCTGCTGTCCTGCAGGGCACTGTCGAGGACGTCCTTGGTCTGCTTCGGCACGTCGAGGGTCTCGGCCATCTGGTCGCTCGCGCTACCGACCCAGGTCGCGGTGAGGATCAGGATCGGGAAGACCGAGGTGAAGAACTGCGCCGCGACGGACATCGACCGGTCGAAGAGCTCGATCCGGGCGACCGTGGCGGCCATGCGCAGCAGCGACCCGGCCCGGCCAACGCTCGAGCAGTCGGTCGGCGACCCGGCGCACGCTCGGAGGCATCCGGGCGAGGACGTCCTCGGCTTCCTTGCCGAGGTCCGACTCCTTCGGCTCCATCCCCACCGGTCCCCTCCGGGGCCGCGCTGGCTCGGCCCTGCGGGCAGGGTAGCGGGACGAGGCGTCCGGGTGGGTCAGGGCCCGGGGCTGGTCGCGTCCGCGTCCGCCGGGGCCTGTGGCGATCCTGCCCTCGGTGCGGTCACCCGTGCCGCGGCGGCGGCGTCCTGGTAGGCGGCCTGGAACCCGTCCAGCGCCGTGGACCAGTCCATCGCCGGCGGGTGGGAACGGTTGTGCGCGGCGATCCGGCGTCGGAGCCCGTCGTCCTCGGTCAGTGCGGCGAGTGCCCGGGCCAGGTCCTCGTCGTCCTCGCACAGCAGGCCTTCGGTTCCGTGGCCGACGAACTCGCCCACGCCCCCGCTCCTCATGGCCACGACGGGCAGGCCGGCAGCACGGGCCTCGAGCGCCGCGATGCCGAAGGACTCCTGGTGGGAGGGCGCCACGTAGCCGTCGGCGCGGCGGTAGAGGTCGCGGATCTCGTGGCGTGAGAGTCCGCCGGTGAGCTCCACGCACCCGTCGAGTCCGAGGTCCGTCGTCCGGGTCCGCACCTTCCGTTCGAGCGGGCCTTCGCCCACGATCACCAGTCGGAGGGCCGCGTCCGCGGGTGCTGCCTGTCTGGCCGTGGCGAAGGCCTCGAGCAACGGGAGCGGTCGCTTGCGCCCGGCGAGGCGCATCACGGAGACGAACGTGACCGGCCGGGACGCGTCCTCGACCGGGGTGCACGCGGACCACCAGCCCACGTCGACGGCGTTGGGAACGACGTCCACCCTGGTGTCCTCACCGAGCGTGCTGCGCATCGCCGCGGCCGCCGCTGCACTGACCGCGGTCCACCGCACCGGCCAGGTGTCCCACCCGGCGATCGCGCCGATGATCCGCACCCAGCCCTCCCGTCCGGTCCAGAGGGAGTGCACGGTGGCGACCACCGGCACGCCGAGACCGGCAGCCACCTGGGCCACCCGGGTGGAGAAGGGACACGCGACGGAGAGATGGAGGTGCACGACGTCGTACGACGTGAGCTGGAGGCCGCGCGGCAGGATCGGCAACGGCACGGGCGACCACGACGGGGCGCGGATCACGTCGACCGGACCCGTCGCGTCGGCTCCTCCGGCATCGCGCGCCGGGGTCAGCACGGTGACGTCGTGACCGGCGGCGGTCTGCCGGACGGCCAGCTCCTCGACGAACATCTCGATCCCACCGACCTTGGGCCGGTAGTAGTCCGTCACGTGCAGGATGCGCGTCACCGGACGTCACTCTCGAGCAGCTCGGTCGGCATGGCTGCGGCACGCCGCACGTCCGCGGCATTCCGACGCCGTCGGGCGACCAGCCAGCCGCCGAGCCACACCCCGCCGACGGGGATCTCCAGCGCGAAGGTGAAGCCCCGGTAGAGGAGTACGCCGGCAGCCATCGCCGCCGGTGCTCCGCCCAGCGCCACCAGGGCAGCTGCTGTCCCGGCCTCGGCGAACCCGGTGCCGCCCGGGGTCAGGAAGACCATCGACATCACCCGGTCCACGGCGTACGCCGCCAGCACGACGACCGGGCTGAGCTGGGCGCCCACCGCCTCGAGACAGGCCCACAGCAGCAGCGCCTGGAGCAGGCCGTAGCCGATCGTGCCGAGCGAGAGCTGGGGCCACCGCTCCCCCACCAGGCCGGCCACGCGGTCGCGGAACTCGAGGAGCACTCCGGCGACCACCTCGCGCTCGACCGGTCGGCGTACCAACCGGCTGGCGCGGGCCACCAGCGGTGCCACCACGCCGGCGGCGCGCACGGCCGCAGCGGGCGTGGCCAGGGCCGCCACCAGGACGAGCACGACCAGCCCGAGGGCCGCAGCGGCCCCCAGACCGGTCCAGCGGACGGACTCGGTCACGTGCTCGCCGGAGACGAGGAGCGCGGTCAGGGCGACCGCCGGGAGGGCGAGCTTGAGCAGCACCGACCAGACGTTCGTGATCAGGGTGTACGCCGAGAAGCCGCTGGTGCTGAAGCCCCAGGAGCGCATCATCAGGTAGTTCAGCGACATGCCGGCGGCACCGCCGAACGGCAGCACGTTGGCCACGGCGCTGCCGGTGAGGTTCAGGTTGAGGGCACGCTGGCGGCTCAGTCCTGGGAGGGCTGCGGTGAGCACGAACGAGTACACGAACAGGCCCGTGGCCCACAGCACCGTGAGGAGCACCGTCTCCGCCGGGGTGACCAGGTCCAGTGCCGCGCCGACGTCGTGCATCGTCGTTCCGGCGACACGAGGCAGCACGTAGCCGAGCAGCGCGGCAGCCAGCGCGAGCGAGAAGACGACGCGCGGTCCGTGGCCGTTCACGCGTCGTCGACCGTCGACGGGCACGTCTGGCGCTGCGTGCCAGACTGCCGGCGTGCCGTTCACCCTCGTCTCCTTCCACGCGCACCCGGACGACGAGGCGCTCCTGACGGGCGGCACGCTGGCTCGCGTGGCGGCGGAGGGGCACCGGGTCGTCCTCGTGACCGCCACTGCCGGCGGTGCTGGTCTGTCCTCCGATGGTACGGGTGCGGACCGCTCACTCGCCGACCACCGGCGCGCCGAGCTCGCCGTGGCGGCCACAGCACTGGGTTGCGCGCGGTGGGAGGTCCTGGGCTACGAGGACTCCGGCTGGGGCGAACCGACCGGCAAGACGGCCCACCGAGCCACGCCGTCGTTCTCGGATCTCGACCCCTCCGGCCCGGCCGAGCGCCTGGCCGACCTGCTCCGGGAGGAGCACGCCGACGCCCTGACGATCTATGACGTCGCCGGTGGCTACGGCCACCCCGACCACGTCCAGGTGCACCGGGTCGGCGTGCTCGCCGCCGAGCTGGCCGGCACGCCCGTGGTGCTCGAGGCGACGGTCGACCGGGGACGTCTTCGGCGGGTGGCCTCGGTGATGCGGTGGCTGCCGGGCCTCTCACGACTCGTTCCAGCAGGGGGCTTCGCCACGTCGTACGTCGCCAGGGCGGAGCTGACCCACGAGGTGGACGTCCGGGCCCACCTCGCCGCCAAGCGCGCTGCCCTCTCAGCGCACGCCTCGCAGGCCACCGGGGGTACGTCGATCCGGACGCTGACGCTGCTGCTGCGCCTGCCGGGACCCGTTCTCGGTCTGGCTCTCGGTCGCGAGTGGTTCCGCGAACGGGGCCGGTCACCCGGCGGACCCCTGCTGGACGACGTGTTCGCGTCGCTGCGCTGAGGGCGTCAGCGCTGTGCGGTGCGACCGTGGGGGTAGATCATCCGCTTGCCCAGGAACACCGCGAGGAACGCGATCGCGAGACCCGCGATGTCGTCGACGAAGAAGTGCCAGCCGACGTAGACCGTCGCCACGATCGTCAGGAACAGGAACACGCCGAGCACCTGGGAGAGCCGGCGCAGGCCGTAGTAGCGCGTCATCAGCCAGATCACGCAGGTGACGCCCACGTGCAGGCTCGCGAACGCGGAGACCTGGGCGAAGGCGTCACTCGCCTGGGGGTGGGCGAGCAGGTGCGCCCGCTGGTCCATGTAGCGCGCCTGCGTCTCGGTGACCATCGTGTGCGGGAGACCGGCGAACTCCTGCGGCGCCGAGTCGAACGGGCCCAGCGACGGGATCAGGTAGTAGCAGGCGACGCCGAAGATCCACACCCACAGTGCCGAGGCGATCGCGACGTACCCGTCCCGGATCCGGGTCACGAAGACCAGCGGCATCGGGATCGCGAACAGCACGATCGTGCCGAACGACTCGTAGATGACGACCAGCACCCAGGCAGCGACGTGCTCGCCGAGCAGGTCGTGCAGCAGCACTGCGGGGCTGTGCCCCAGGAACAGCCACCGGTCCCACTGCAGGAGCATGGCGTCGCGCGGGGTGTTCAGGACGTCCCAGCTCTTCAGGTTGTGGTAGCTGAAGTAGACGAGGTGGTAGGCGGCCAGCCCGCTCATCGCGAGCAGCAGGCGTCGCCTGGGCCAGCGGCTGCGCAGCATCGACAGCGTGCGCCGCACGCTCCAGCCGCGGCGGCCGACCCGGATGCTGGCGTCGAGGAGGGTCATCACCGCGAACAGCCCCAGTGAGATCGCGACGCGGGACACCAGGATCGAGCCGTGCGGGTCGCGGATCGGGATGCCCACGTGGAGCGACCAGAGGACCATCACCAGCACGAAGAGCGCCACCAGCACCCACACCCGGATCAACCAGCGGTGCTCCGGCTCGACGTCGGCTACGGTGCCCGGCAAGGCGTTGGTCCCCGGGAGCTCGGCGGTTGTCACGGTGGCAGCCTAGTCACCGCGACGGAGCGCGCGTCGGGGAGGGATCGCTGGTGAAGCCTGATCTGGTGCCGCGCGCCGTGATGCGCGTCGTCGTACGCCGTTCCGTGCGGCCGTTGCTGCATCCCACCGTGCCGCTCGGCGTGCGCCGCAGAGGGCTGGAGCTGGGCGGACTCGTCGGGAGCTCGCCCGAGGGAACCAGCATCGATCACCTCCGGCTGGGTGGCCGTCCGACCCAGCTCGTCTCTCCGTCGGTGGCCGACGCTGCCAAGGCGGTCCTGTTTCTCCACGGCGGCGCCTACACCACCTGCTCGCCCTTCACCCATCGAGGTGTGGCGGCGCACCTCGCCGCCGCGAGCAGGCGCGCGGTGTACCTGCTCGACTACCGCCTGGCACCGGAACATCCCTTCCCCGCTGCTCTCGACGACGCCCTCGCGGCCTACCGCGCGCTGCTGGCGCAAGGGATCGCCGCGGCCGACCTCGCCGTCGTCGGCGACTCAGCCGGCGCGGGCCTGGCCCTCGCCCTGGCCCTGCGGCTGAGGGAGACGGGCGTCGAGCTGCCCGGCAGCCTCGGACTCCTCTGCCCCTGGGTCGACCTCGCTCTCGAGACGCCGGCGGTCCGAGACGACTCGGCCGACCCCTTGCTCAGGTTCGACTGGCTCGAGAGGAGCGCGCTCCAGTACGCCGGTGGCACCCCCCGCTCGCACCCCTCGTTGTCTCCCCTGTTCGGTGACCTGACCGGGCTGCCGCGCACCATGGTCCAGGCGGGCAGCGACGAGATCCTGCGCGGCGACGCGGAGCGGCTCGTCGAGCGGCTCGAGGCCCACGGTGTCCCGGTGCACTTCCGTCTCGGCCGGGACCTGTGGCACGTCTGGCACCTGTTCGCAGGCCTGATGCCGGAGGCGACAGCCGCCGTCCGGGAGCTCGGCGAGTTCGTCCGCACGACCGGTCACGCCGACACCAGTGCCTCCGTCGGTTGAGCGCTACCCGGCGCGGGTGATGCGCTCCCGCCCCTGGCCACGGCATGCTGGACGGCATGAATGACGACCCGCAGGGGCAGCGGCTGACCGACGCACAGCTCGCCGAGGCACTGGCTCTGACCCGCGACGCGGACAGCGTCGAGCTGAAGCTCACCATCCCCGACACCCAACGCCGGGCGACCGTGGCCGCCCTCGAGATCGACCCGCTCGAGGCGCAGATCAGGCAGGTGTACTTCTTCGACACCCCCGACCTCGCCCTCGACGCGCACGGCCTCGTCGTTCGCGCACGCCGGACCCAGGGCCGTGACGACGACACCGTCGTCAAGGCACGTCCGGTGGTCCCCACACAGGTCCCGCCCGAGGTTCGCCGGTCCAAGAACCTCGTCGTCGAGGTCGACACGATGCCCGGAGGCTTCGTCTGCTCGGCCAGCATGAAGGGGACCGTCCCCGCTGGACACGTGCAGGAGGCGATCTCGGGGAAACGGCAGCTCCGGAAGATCTACTCCAAGGAGCAGAGAGCCTTCTTCAACGCCCACGCCCCTGACGGGATCGAGCTCGACGACCTCTCGGTGCTCGGGCCGATCACCGTGTTCAAGCTGAAGTTCTCGCCCACGGGGTACGACGGTCGGATGGTCGGCGAGCTCTGGTTCTACCCCGACGGCACGCACATCGTCGAGCTGTCCACGAAGACCCCTCCGGCCAACGCCTTCCAGACCGCCGCCGAGGCGAAGGCCTTCCTGGTCTCCCGGGGCGTCCCCCTTTCCGGCGACCAGCAGACCAAGACCAGGACCGCGCTCGAGTTCTTCTCGCGGGAGCTGAGCGCCGAGTAGGCCCTGGGCTCCTGGATCGTCAGTCCCCCGAGGAGAAGGCTGCGTCGAACGAGGCCGACGGCGGGTCGAAGGCCAGCGAGCGCACGAACTCGAGCGCCTCTGGAGCGCCGCGCAGCCGGTCCATGCCCGCGTCCTCCCACTCCACCGAGATCGGCCCCTCGTAGCCGATCGTGTTCAGCATCCGGAAGCACTGCTCCCACGGCACGTCACCGTGCCCGGTCGAGACGAAGTCCCAGCCCCGACGGGGATCCGCCCACGCCAGGTGTGACCCCAGCCGGCCGTTGCGGCCGTTGCCGACCTGGAGCTTCGTGTCCTTGCAGTCGACGTGGTAGATCCGGTCGCGGAAGTCCCAGAGGAAGGACACCGGGTCGAGGTCCTGCCAGACGAAGTGTGAGGGATCCCAGTTCAGCCCGAACGACTCCCGATGACCGACCGCCTCCAGGGCGCGGACGGTCGTCCAGTAGTCGTAGGCGATCTCGGAGGGGTGCACCTCGTGGGCGAACCGCACTCCCTCGGAGTCGAAGACGTCGAGGATGGGGTTCCAGCGGTCGGCGAAGTCCTGGTACCCGGCGTCGACCATGGCCTGCGTCGCGGGCGGGAACATCGCGACGTACTTCCACACCGATGAACCGGTGAACCCCACGACGGTGTCGACCCCCAGCCGGCGCGCGGCACGGGCGGTCAGCTTCATCTCCTCCGCCGCACGGGTGCGGACGCCCTCCGGGTCCCCGTCACCCCAGATCCGCGTCGGGAGGATGTCGTGGTGCCGCTCGTCGATCGGGTCGTCGCACACCCCTTGTCCGGTGAGGTGGTTGGAGATGGTCCACACCTGAAGGTCGTACTTCGCCAGCGTGGCCAGCTTGTCGGCCACGTAGGCGTTGTCCTCGGCCGCTTGCGAGACGTCGAGGTGGTCACCCCAGCAGGCGATCTCCAGCCCGTCGTACCCCCAGCCGGAGGCGAGCCTGCAGACCTCCTCGAAGGGCAGGTCGGCCCATTGACCCGTGAAGAGTGTTACTGGTCGCGTCATGTCTCGTCCTTGTGGTTGCGGTCGAAGCTTGTTGTTCGGTCTAGTGCGCGCCGAGGAGATGGTCGTCGTGGGCGCCCGTGGGCTGCCAGGTGCCGGCCGCCGCGCTTCGCTCCACCGCGTCGAGCACGCGCTGCACGCGGAGCCCGTCGGCGAACGAGGGCAACGGCTGCTCGCCCTTGCCGATCGCGGTCACCAGGTCGACGACCTGGTGGGTGAAGCCGTGCTCGTAGCCGAGACCGTGGCCCGGTGGCCACCACTGCCCGACGTACGGATGTCCCGGTTCGGTGACCACGATCCGCCGGAACCCGGCCGTCTCGGACGGCTCGTCGGCGTCGTAGAACTGCAGCACGTTCATGTCCTCGAAGTCGAAGGCCAGGCTCCCCCGCGAACCGTTGACCTCGATCCGGATCGAGTTCTTCCGCCCGGTCGCGAACCGGGTCGCCTCGAAGACACCCAGTGCTCCCCCGCCGAACCGCGCCAGGAACACCGCAGCGTCGTCGACCGTCACCTCGCCGAGGGCGCCGCTGTCGGCCCCTCCACCGCCACCCAGGAGCGCACCGGACGTCTCGCCCGGGAGTGGCCGCTGGTCGACGAAGGTCTGGAGCAGCCCGTTGACGGTGACGATGTCCTGCCCGGTGATGTGCTGGGTCAGGTCGACGACGTGGGCGCCGATGTCACCCAGCGCTCCGGACCCGGCCTTGTCCTTCTCGAGTCGCCAGGACATCGGCGCCAGCGGATCCACCAGCCAGTCCTGCAGGTACTGCGCACGGACGTGCCGGATCTCCCCCAGCCGACCCTGCTCGACCAGCTGGCGTGCCAACGCGATCGCGGGCACCCGGCGGTAGGTGAAGCCGACCATCGACCGGACGCCCAGCGCCGCCGCGCGTTCGGCCGCCTGTGCCATCGCCTCGGCCTCGGCCACCGTGTTCGCGAGCGGCTTCTCGCAGAGCACGTGCTTGCCGGCCTCGAGCGCCGCGATGGCCATCTCTGCATGCGTGTTGCCGGGAGTGCAGATGTCGACGAGGTCGATGTCGCCGCGGTCCAGGAGCCGCGTCCAGTCGGTCTCGGTCGACTCCCATCCGAGCCTCGTGGCCGCCTCGGCGACGCGACCGGCGTCCCGGCCGCACAGCGCCCGCATCCGGGGCGTCAGCGGCAGGTCGAAGAAGTGGGGTGCGGTGCGCCACGCCTGGGAGTGCGCGGCCCCCATGAAGGCGTACCCGACCATGCCGACGCCGAGGTCTGGGGCGAGCGGTTCCATGAGCTGTCCTTCGTTCCGGGTGCGTGTGGGGGTCGTACGACGAACGGCGGGCCGACCGGGAGGGAATCCCGGTCGGCCCACTGCTCAGGACTCGAAGCAGAGGTCCTTGTAGTCGTCGACGTTGTCCTTGGTGACCACGGGAGCGTTCAGCACGATCCGCTTGGGCACCTCGACCTGCACCAGGTCGGACATGCCCTTGTCCTGCGCGACCAGGCGCGCCAGCTTGATGCCGTCCGCAGCCTGGGTCGGCGGGTAGATGACCGTGGCGGCCATGTCGCCGTCCTTGATCCACTGCATCGCGTTGCACGAACCGGCGCCGCCGATGAACGCGAACTCGTCACGGTTCGCGTTCTCGAAGGCAGCCTTGACGCCGACGCCCTGGTCGTCGTCGTGGTTCCAGATGACGTCGATCTTGGGTGCAGCCTGGAGGAGGTTCGAGGCAGCCTTCTCACCGCCCTCGACCGTGAAATCGGCGGCCACCCGGTTGTCGACGTTCTCGCCGCAGCCCTTCAGGGCGTCCTTGAAGCCCTTCGAGCGGTCCTGCGTCAACGGCAGCGAGTCGATCCCGGCGATCTCGGCGACCACGGCGTTCTTGGTCCCCTTCTTCTTGATCGCCTCACAGGCGTAGGTGCCGGCAGAGACGCCCATCCCGTAGTTGTCGCCGAGCACCGTCGCGCGTGCGGCGAAGGGCGAGGAGAACTCACGGTCGACGTTGATCACCGGGATGCCGGCTTCCATGGCCTTGGTCGCGACGTCGGTCAGCGCCGCACCGTCGGTGGGCAGCAGCACGATGGCGTCCACCTTGTCGTTGATGAAGGTCTCGACCTGGCTGATCTGCTGGTTGGCGTCGTTGGTGCCCTCGGCGCTCTTCAGCTCGACGTCCTCGTACTTCTTCGCCTCGGCCAGGGCCGAGCTGTTGATCGCGGCGAGCCAGCCGTGGTCGGCGGCCGGGCCGGAGAAGCCGATCACGACCTTCTTCCCGGGGTCGTCGTTGTTCGACGTGGCGCCCGAGTCGGCGCTGCTGCTCTTGCTGTCGTTGTTGGTGTCGTTCGTGTCGGTGCTACAGGCGGCCGAGAGGAACAGCGCCCCGGCGAGGGCGGCTCCCGTGGCCAGCCTCAACGGGCGGCGGTAGGTGTGGCGAGACATGACTGCTCCTTCGTGGTGTTCCGAGAACTGGTGTGTCGAACGGCGTTGCTGGGTGAGCTGGTTGCGGTGCGGGGGTCAGCGCCCATGTCACGGACTCCCGCTGTTGCTGCGCGCCGCGAGACGTTGCTGGAGCAGGACCGCGACGACGATGATGAGTCCCTTGGCGACCGACTGGGCCGAGCTGGACAGGTTGTTCTGCGTGAAGACGTTGGACAGCGTCGTGAAGATCAGCACGCCGAGGACGGTGCCGACGATGGTGCCGCGACCGCCGGAGAGCAGGGTGCCTCCGATCACGACCGCGGCGATCGCGTCGAGCTCGTAGAGCGTCCCGTGGGTCGACGAGCCGGTCGTCGTACGCGCCACGATCATCACCGCGGCGATGCCGCAGCAGAGGCCGACGATGACGTAGAGCGCCACGGTGTGCCGCTTGACGTTGATGCCGGCCAGGCGCGCTGCCTCGGGGTTGCCCCCCACCGCGAACGTACGACGGCCGAAGGTGGTCCGGTTGAGCACCACCCAACCGATGACGGCCACCACCGCGAAGATGATGACGAGCAGGGGGATGCCGAACACGTCACGACGGAAGAAGTCGGTGAACCCGGGCACGTTGACGATCTGGGTCCGGCGCTGGGCGATGATCTCGGCCAGACCGCGGGCGGCGGCCAGCATGGCGAGCGTGGCGATGAACGGCACCACCCGGCCGTAGGCGATCAGCAGCCCGTTGATCAGGCCGCAGCCCATGCCGACGACCACTGCCACCAGGATGATCAAGGTCCAGTGGTTCCCGCGCGCCAGCGACTGCGTGGCCAGGGTGGTCGACCAGACCGAGGCCAGGGCGACGATCGCGCCGACCGACAGGTCGATGCCACCGCCTGTGATGACGAAGGTCATCCCGATCGACACCACCCCGATCACCGAGGCGAGCCGCAGGATGGTCAGGGCGTTGTCGATGCTGGCGAACTGCTCCCCCGCCGTCCACACCCCCACCAGGCAGAGCACGACGAGCGCGACCACGAGCCCGGCGTTGCGCCCCACGGAGGAGCCGAACAGCACGGCGGCGAAGCCCGAGCGCTCGCGGCCCGAGCCGGACAGGGGTTCCTGGACCACGTGGTCCTGGTCTGTTGAGGCGTCGCTGACCGTCTGCGGTTCCTGTGTCACACCGCACTTCCTTCCATCACGAGGTCGAGGACCTTGTGCTCGTCGATCTCTTCGGCGGGTCCGGTGTGCACGATGCGTCCCTCACGGACGACCAGGACCCGGTCGACGAGACCCAGGACCTCCTCGACCTCGCTCGAGACGACCACCACGGCCAAGCCGCGTGCAGCCAGGGACCGCACGAGGGCGTAGATCTCGCTGCGCGCTCCCACGTCGACACCGCGGGTCGGCTCGTCCAGCAGCAGCACCCGGCACTCGCGCAGCAGCCAGCGGGCGAGCACGACCTTCTGCTGGTTGCCGCCGGACAACGTGCGGACGGGACGCTCCACCCCGGGGGGCCGCACGTCGAGGGCCTTGGTCCACTCGAACGCGCTGGCCCGCTCGGCCGAGCTCTTGAGGAAGCCTCCGCGCGCGAACCGGCCGAGGCTGGAGACCGTGATGTTCTGGTAGATCGGCTGGTCGAGGAGCAGGCCCTGGCTCTTGCGCTCCTCGGGAGCGAGACCGATCCCTGCCTTCACGGCAGCACCGACCGAGCCGGCCCGAAGTCGCTGGCCGTCCACGGTCACCGTGCCGCTGGACGGCTTCCGGGCGCCGTAGACCGACTCGAGGATCTCCGAGCGGCCGGAGCCCACGAGCCCGGCGAGGCCGACGATCTCCCCTGCGGCCACCGAGAAGGTCACGTCGGCGAACACCTTGTTGAGGCTGAGGCCCGCCACCTCGAGCACCGGGACCGCCGAGGGTTCGGCCTCCGTCCGGGGCGGGAAGACGTACTCGATCGAGCGACCGGTCATCAGCCGGATCAGCTCCGAGGTGGGGGTGTCCTTCGCCGCGAGGTCGGCCGCCACCGTGCGGCCGTCCTTGAGCACGGTGACGCGGTCGCCCACCTCGCGGATCTCCTCGAGACGATGGGAGATGTAGACGACCGCCACCCCCTGGGAGGTGAGGTCGCGGATGACCTGGAAGAGGGTCTTGACCTCCTGCTGGTCGAGGGCCGCGGACGGTTCGTCCATCACGATCACCCGGGTGTCGTGGGACAGCGCCCGCGCCATGCTCACGATCTGCTGCCCCGACGCAGGCAGGGTGCCGACCTCGCGGTCCGCCCGGATCTCCTCGTGGCCGAGACGCGCCAGCAACGCCCTGGCGGCGCGACGGGTGTCCTTGCGACGGAGCAGCCCGGCTCGCGACTTCTCGTGACCGAGGAAGAGGTTCTCGGCCACGCTCAGACCCGCGACGAGGTCGAGCTCCTGGTAGATGGTGGAGATCCCCAGGGAGATCGCGGCGTCCGGCGTACCGAGGACGACCGGCTCGCCGAGCCACGTGATCTCACCCTCGTCGGGCCGGTGCGCCCCGGCCAGCACCTTGATCAGGGTGGACTTGCCGGCGCCGTTCTGCCCGAGCAGGCAGTGGACCTCGCCCGGCCGGACGGTGAGGTCGACACCGTCGAGTGCCCGCACCCCCGGGAACGTCTTGACGATGCCGCGCATCTGCAGGAGGGGCTGGTCGACAGGCGAACCCGTGCCGGACGCATCGGCTTCGGGGTGCTGCGGACCAAGGCTCACCGGTCTCCTCCAGTGTCGTGGCGTGACCGCGGTCACACCAACTTGGGAAGGAACCTAGGCGGCGTAGCGAAAGTTGGCAAGGACATTTCGCAACCAACTTGCGAAAGTTATCAATCCGAGGCGTAGACCGCGTCGCTGATCAGGCGCGCTGCGCCGATCACCCCGGCGTCACCGCCGAGCTCGCTGAGCACCACGGGCAGGTTCCCCGTGGCCAACGGCAGCGACTGGCGGTAGATGACGCTGCGGATCTCGGCGAGCAGCGCGTGGCCGAGCCCGGCGACTCCGCCACCGATGACGATCAGTCCCGGGTTGAAGAAGGAGACCAGGTTGGCCAGCACCGAACCGACCCGCCGGCCGCCGTCGCGCACCAGCTCCAGCGCGACGGCATCACCTTGCGCGATCGCGACGCCCACGTGCTCGGCGGTGAGCTCCCCGTGCGTCGCGAGCAGCTCGGCCAGCACGTCCGAGCGCCCTCCTCGCGCAGCCGCCGTGGCGTCACGCGCCAGCGCAGAGCCACCGAAGAACGCCTCGAGACAGCCACGGTTGCCGCACGCGCACACCGGTCCGTTGGGGTCGAGACGGATGTGGCCGATGTCCCCGGCACAGCCGTCCGCACCCCGGTAGAGGTGTCGTTGCACGACGATCCCGCACCCGATGCCGGTGCCGATCTTCACCAGCAGGAAGTCGGAGGCCGAACGCGCAACCCCGTTGTGCTGCTCACCGAGCGCCATCACGTTGACGTCGTTGTCGAGGAGCACGGGGCTGCCCAGCTCCCGGGAGAGCGCGTCCCGCACGGGGTAGCCGTCCCAGCCGGGCATGATCGGCGGCGAGACCGGTACGCCGGTCTGGAAGTCGACCGGCCCGGGAACGCCGACACCGATCCCGGCCGGCCGCTCGACACCGTGGTCGGCCAGCAGCTTGCGGACGTGCTCGATGACCTCGGCCAGGACCGTCTCGGGCCCCCGTCGGATGTCGGCGCGGGGTGTCGACGCCCTGGCGATCACGCCCAGCCGACCATCGGTCATCGCGATCCGCATCGAGGTCGCACCGAGCTCGACGCCGATGAAGCGCAGGCCGGAGTCGAGGTCCACCAGGGTGGAACGTCGGCCACCACGGGACGCGGCCGGTCCCCCGTCCTCGGCGAGGCCCAGCTCGACGAGCCGGCCCACCTCGGCGGCAACGGTGGTGCGCGAGACGTTCAGGCGGGCGGCGAGGTCCATCCGTGAGAGCGGTCCCTCGTCGCGCACGAACGTGAGGATCCGCGACTGGGTGGGGGTCTCGGCCCGACCGGAGAGCACGTGCGCCATGCCCGGATCCTCCCACGGATGGGCGAACTTTCGCCGTGCGCCGACAAAAGGCCGGAAGAGACTGCGCGCTTCAGCTCCCGGCCAGACCGGTGATGCCGTCGAACGCCAGGAAGAGGCCCACCGCCAACGCGGCTCCGGCGAAGAGCGCGGGCCCGGCGGCGGTCACGCGCTGCTGCAGCTCGACCAGCGCGTCCCGGGATCCGTCCGGACTGCGCGCGTAGCGGAGATAGATCCACCCCACGGTGGCCGTGGAGACCACGGTGAAGCAGGCGAAGGCCAGGATCGTGACCGGCACGCCCGCGTGGTGGTCGACCAGCACGACCGCTGCCGCAGCGGTGATCGCCCACGGCTGCTTGAGGATCCCGACGGCGACGGCCCCCCGTGGACTCAGGTCCTTCATCCGGCTCGCGAACTGCTGGGAGACCCCGCCGGCCGAGTCCCGGCGGGCTCGTGCCGGCGTCTCCGCCCGCACCGCCACCACGACCAGCGCCAGGCCCATGGCGAGGTCGCACGCGAACGACCAGGGCCAGGCCCATGGCCAGCTCCAGGACGTCGACCACCGTCTTCCCGCTGCCGTGCTGGCTGGTCCGCGTCGATCCCAGCGCGTAGCTCGCCCCGAAGACCACCGTCAACGACAGCGCCCAACCCACCAGGAACGCAGGCGCGTTGGCCTGGGCGCGGTTCGTCAGCAGGAGCAGGATGAAGACGATGATCGTGGCGGGAGACAGGCTCGCCATCAGTCCGAGGAGCAGGACCGGGAAGATCACCACGTCGTCGTTCTCCTCTGGCCGGGGTCACACCGGGGCCGATCCACACGATCACGGTGCCGTTCCACCGACCGAGCCACCTCACCCGGCGTGGGTGACGCATCCGGGCGCGGATCGTCCGTAGGTTGAGGCCCATGTCGACGCAGCCCCCCGAGCGGGCGGTACCCGGGCTCGGAGCCAGCACCGTCGCCTCGCAGCTTCCACGATCGATCGTCGTGCTGATCGGAGTGGTCGGCGTCGTGGCCATCGGCATCGGCGTCAAGGGTGCGGCCGGGATCGTCGCACCGTCGATGCTCGCGCTGGTCCTCACGATCGCGGTGCTGCCGATCGACGCCGCAGCCCGGCGTCATGGCTGGCCCGGCTGGCTGGCCACGCTCACGGCCCTCGTCGCGTCGTACGCCATCCTGCTCGTGCTCCTGGTCGGCACGGTCGTGTGCATCGTCAAGCTGGTCAACCTGCTCCCGACGTACGCCTCGAACTTCCACGAACCTCTCGGACCAGGTCGAGAAATGGCTCAAGAGTGTCGGCCTCGACACGAGCTCGACCAGTGACGCCCTGAAGAAGATCAACCCGAGCCAGATCGTCGACGTGCTCACCGGAGCGCTGTCCACGATCCTCGGCGCCGCAGGCGGGGTCTTCCTCCTGGTGACGGTGATGTTCTTCTTCGTGACGGCCGTGCCGGGTTTCGGCCCCCGCATCGCCGCGCTGGCCCGCACGAAGCCCGAGCTGGCGAGCTCGCTGCGGCTGTTCGTGAACCGGACGCAGCGCTACCTGATCATGACGGCGGTGTTCGGGGCCATCGTCGCGGTGCTGGACACCGGGGCGCTGTACCTGCTCGGGGTCCCGCTCGCGTTGGTCTGGGGGTTCTTCTCGTTCATCACGAACTTCATCCCGAACATCGGCTTCGTCATCGGCGTCATCCCGCCGGCCCTGATCGCGCTGCTCGACTCGGGATGGCAGCTGATGCTGGCCGTGATCCTCGTCTACTGCGTCCTGAACGTCACGATCCAGACCTTCATCCAGCCACGCTTCGTGGGTGCCACCGTGGGCCTCAGCGCGGAGATGACCTTCCTCTCCCTCATCGTCTGGACCCTCCTGCTCGGTGCGCTCGGCGCCCTGCTCGCCGTGCCGATGACCTTGCTCCTGCGGGCCTTCTTCATCGATGCGGACGCACGCGCAGCCTGGGTGGCACCACTGATCGACACGGAAGTCGCCGAGGAGCCTCCCTGAGCGTGCGCGGCGTTTGGCGCCCTGTGGCCGGGGTACGCCGAGACCATCGGGCGAGCCCGTCGCTGGGCCGTCCGTTGACACCGATCAGAGGAGAGCTCCATGGCGGACGACGAGAACCAGACGGACGAGAACCAGACGGACGACGCGTCCGACGACACCCAGGGCGATGACGCCAAGGACCGGCAGGGCCTCCACGTGCACACCGTGGCGAGTGACGGCGAGGGTCGCCCCGTGGTCCTCATCCACGGCTGGCCGCTGTCCGGTGAGTCCTGGTCGGAGCAGGTCCCTGCCCTGAAGGAGGCGGGCTACCGGGTCGTGACCTACGACCGTCGCGGGTTCGGCCAGTCCGACCCCGGCGACAGCTACGACTACGACGCCCTGGCCGGCGACCTCGACAACGTCCTCTCCGACCTGGACCTCACCGACGTGACCCTGGTCGGCTTCTCCATGGGCGGAGGCGAGGTGGCCCGCTACGTCTCCCGCTACGGGGAGGACCGGCTGCACAGTGTCGTGTTCGCGGCCGCGGTGCCGCCGTACCTGCTGAAGTCGGACGACAACCCCGACGGTCCCCTGACCGAGGACGCCGCGAAGGGCATGCGCAGTGGGCTGGAGGAGGACCGGGACGGGTTCTTCGACGAGTTCACCAAGCAGTTCTTCTCCGCGGGCGACGAGCTCAAGGTCACCGACGACCAGCGACAGGCCGCGATCACGCTGGCCAAGCAGTCGAACCAGGAGGCTGCACTGGGCTGCATGGACGCCTTCGGAACCACGGACTTCCGCGAGGACCTCACCTCGATCAGCGTGCCGACCCTGGTCATCCACGGCGACAGCGACGGCATCGTCCCGTTCGAGGGCTCGGGCAAGCTCACCCACGAGGCGGTCGACGGTTCGGAGGTCGTCGTCATCGAGGACGCGCCGCACGGACTCAACGTCAGCCACGCCGAGGAGTTCAACGCCGCGTTGCTGGAGTTCCTCGAGAAGTAGCTGCTCTGGGGGGCGGCGTCTTCAGTAGGCGGGGCGGGGACTCAGTGGCCGGCGGGTGCGCGAGCGGATCAGGCCCGGTGTGTCACCCGGCTCCTGACCGTCGGGCGACGGGCCATCGGCTGTGCTGCGCCGACTCCCCACTTCGCCGAGACCGTGCGTCTGGGCGCCGTTCCCCCGCTGCTCTCCGTCCACGCGTCGATCCCGGGTGTCGCCGTTCTGCGCCGCCTCGACCAGCGAGTGCACCTGCGCCAGCAGGGCACGGATGGGTTGTCCCTTCTGGATGTAGCCGTCGGCCCCTGCCTGGAGCGCCTGGGCGGACATCTTGTCGGCACCGAAGCCGGACAGCATGATCACCGTCGAGGTGGGACAGACCTCGCGGATCAGCGGCAGCGCCTCCAGGCCGCTCATCACCGGCATGGCGATGTCGAGGAGCACGACGTCGGGCTGGTGCGCCTTGGCCGAGTCCACGCCCTCTCGCCCGTCGCCCGCCTCGGCGACGACCCGGAAGTCGCCGCGCCGCTCCAGTGCCATCCGCACGAGCGCACGCAGGTCAGGGGTGTCGTCCACGAGGAGGACGCTGGGTGGCTGTCCCCCGGCGGTTCCCTCGTTCACCGCTGGACTCCAGCCGTGCGGAGCACAGGTCCGAGCATCGTTGAACTCCACTCCCGAGACAGAGGTACTGTCGCGACTCTAGGCGGCACCCCGTGTCCGCGGAGGCGATCATCGCACCTCCGGCGCGGTGGGCTAGACCTGCCCCTCGCACGCTCGACCGCTCCTACTTAGGCTAACCTAAGTCCACATCGACGTCGGAGGAGACACGTGCACGGTCAGGTGGTGGACAAGCAGTGGCTGACGCCCGCACTGGTTCGGATCGTCCTGGGCGGTGGTGACCTCGATCAGCTGACGATGGTCGAGGCGACCGACGCCTACGTCAACCTGGCCTTCCCGCCACGTGACGCGCCGTACGGCCCGGTCTTCGACCCGTCGGCAGCACGGAGCGACTTCTCGAAGCAGTGGTGGCCTGCCCGGCGCCGCTACACCGTGCGCGCCTGGGACCCGGTCGAGCATCGGCTGACCCTCGACTTCGTCGTGCACGGTGACGTCGGGGTCGCCGGCGCCTGGGCGGTGCACGCCGAGCCGGGTGACGTGCTCGTCTTCGAGGGACCGGCTGGTGGTTTCCTCCCTGATCCCGACGCCGACTGGATGTTGCTGGTCGGTGACGAGTCCGCACTGCCCGCCATCGCCGCTTCGCTCGAGGCGATGTCCACGGGCACCCTGGCAGTCGTCCGGGTGCTGTGCGACGGCGACGAGCACGAGCTGGCGCTGGAGTGCCCAGGTGAGCTCGACCTCCAGTGGATCCACCGCACGGGCGGCGAACAGGACGAGGTCCTGCTGGCCGACACCCTGCGCGAGATCCCCTTTCCCCGCGGGCGGGTGCAGGCGTTCGTGCACGGCGAGGCCACCGAGATCCGGCAGATCCGTCGCCACCTGCTCGGGGAGCGAGGTCTCTCCAGGCAGGACATGTCGTGCTCGCCGTACTGGCGTCGCGAGATGACCGACGAGGCCTGGCGCGCGGTGAAACGTGACTTCGTGACCGCGATGGAAGCGGACATCGCGTCGACCCCGGCGGGCTAGGGGTTCCCCACCAGCCGGTGGTAGGCGGCCGTCCACCGCAGCTCGCGCTGGAAGGCGCGCGGCGTGGTGTCGGCGTCGATGACGGCGAGCTCGGTGCCGGTGGCCTCCGCGAAGTCCGTGATCACCTCGGTGTCCAGTGCCGTGGAGAGCACAGTGTGGTGCGGCGCCCCCGCCATCAGCCACGCCTCCGCCGAGGTGGACAGCGACGGACGCGGTTTCCACACGGCACACGCCACCGGCAGCCGCGGAAGGTCCTCGTCGGGTTCGACCACGTCGACCTCGTTGAGCGTCAGGCGGAAGCGGTCGCCCATGTCGCTGAGCCCGACCACCACGCCCTCCCCCGGATCGGCGGTGAAGCGGAGCCGCACGGGGTCCTCACGCGCCCCGATCCCCAGAGGATGGATCTCCAGGGACGGCTGCTGGGTGGTGATGCTCGGACAGACCTCGAGCATGTGCGCGCCGAGGATCTTCTCCTCCCCGGGAACGAGGTGATACGTGTAGTCCTCCATGAACGAGGTGCCGCCCGCACGCCCGGTGGCCATCACCTTCATGGCGCGCAGCATGACCGACGTCTTCCAGTCCCCCTCGCCGCCGAAGCCGTACCCGTCCGCCATCAACCGCTGGACGGCGAGACCCGGCAGTTGCCGGAGTCCTCCGAGGTCCTCGAAGTTGGTGGTGAAGGCACCGAAACCCCCCTGGCCGAGGAAGGTCCGGAGTCCGAGCTCGATCCTCGCGCCGTACCGCAGGGACTCGTGCCGCTCGGCACCCGGCAGGAGCTCGGCCGCGACGCTGTAGGTGTCGGCGTACTCGGTGACGAGCTTGTCGATGTCGTCGTCCGGCACCGCGTCGACGACCGTCACGAGGTCGTTCACCCCGTAGGTGTTCACCGAGACCCCGAAGCGCAGCTGAGCCTCCACCTTGTCGCCGTCGGTCACGGCGACATCGCGCATGTTGTCGCCGAACCGGGCGAGCCGGAGCTGACGCAGCTCGTGCCGGCCGAGGGCAGCGCGGGCCCACGCGCCGACCCGCTCGCTGACGGCGGGTGCGTCGACGTGGCCGGCAACGGTCTTGCGGGGTACGCCGAGACGCGACTGGATGTAACCGAACTCGCGGTCCCCGTGCGCGGCCTGGTTGAGGTTCATGAAGTCCATGTCGATGGTGGACCACGGGAGTGCCATGCCCGCCTGGGTGTGCAGGTGCAGCAATGGCTTGTCGAGCGCGTCGAGTCCGGCGATCCACATCTTGGCCGGCGAGAAGGTGTGCATCCACGCGATCACGCCCACGCACTCGACCGCGCTGTTGGCGTCCAGCATCTGCCGTCTGATCGAGTCCGCGTCCAGGAGCACCGGCTTCCAGACGACACGCACCGGGAGCTCTGGAGCGGCGTCGACCCGCTCACAGATCGAGCGGGACTGCTCGGCGACCTGGTCGAGCGTCTCCGGTCCGTACAGCGCCTGGCTCCCGGTGAGGAACCAGATCTCCGACGGGCGTGCTGGGCTGGTGGTCATGCGGGCCTCCGGGGCTGGGGACGTCAGGACGACTGGTGTCGGTCTGTCGGTGGAGCGTCTGCAGGGCTGCTAGGGCTGGCCGTAGACGTTCTGGTAGCGCTCGTAGAGCTGGTCGACGTCCGTTGGTTCGATCGCGATGGGCGAGCCGAGCTGGTGCGCCAGGTGCACCGTGCGGGCGACGTCCTCGCACATCACGGCCGCCTTCACCGCCGCCTTCGCCGTGGACCCGATCGTGAAGACACCGTGGTTCCGCATCAGCACCGCGGGAGAACGACTCCCCTGCAACGTCTCCACGATGCCGCGGCCGATGGAGTCGTCGCCGATCATGGCGAAGGGGCCGACGGGGATCTCGCCGCCGAACTCGTCGGCCGCCATCGTCAGCACGCAGGGCACCGGCTCACCTCGCGCAGCCCAGGCGGTCGCATAGGTCGAGTGCGTGTGCACCACACCCCCCACGCGAGGCATCTTCCGGTAGACGTACGCCTGCGCCTCCGTGTCCGACGACGGCGCGTGGGTCCCTTCGACGACGCGTCCGTGCAGGTCGCAGACCACCATGTTCTCGGGGGTCAGCTCGTCGTAGGAGACCCCACTCGGCTTGATCACCAGGAGCTCGCGCCCGGGCACGCGTGCCGACACGTTGCCGGCCGTCCACACCACCAGCTGGTAACGGGTGAGCTCGGCGTGCAGCGCACAGACCTCGTCCCGGAGTCGCTGGACGACCGCGTCGACCTCGGTGTGGGCGCTCACGCCAGCACCCCCCGGCTGTCGTCGGAGGAGCCGTCGGTGGCCTGCCCGCCGGAACGACGGGACACGGCCTCGAGCCGGATCCGCTTGAGCCGTCGCATCGCGGCCACGTCACGGCCGAAGTGGTCGTGCAGCTCGAGGTACTCCGCGAAGATCGTGTCGTAGACCCGCGCCCGCGACTCGTCCGGCAGGAAGGCCGCGGGCCGCACCTTGCCCATCCTCAGTGCAGCGGCCGCGACATCGGCATGGGCTCCGGCGGCAACGGCAGCATGGATGGCCGCTCCGAGTGCCGGCCCCTGCTCGGACCCGATCACCGAGATCGACAGCCGGGTGACGTCGGCGTAGATCTGCATCAGCAACCGGTTCCTGGCCAGACCGCCGGCGACCGTGAACTCGGTCACCGGGACGCCCGCGTCGCGAAAGGTCTCGACGATCACGCGCGTGCCGAACGCCGTGGCCTCGAGCAACGCACGGTAGGTGTCCTCGGGCCTCGTCGCCAGGGTCTGCCCGAGCACCAGTCCTGACAGCTGGTGGTCCACCAGCACCGAGCGGTTGCCGCTGTGCCAGTCGAGCGCGACGAGACCGTGCTCACCGACCTCCTGCGCAGCCGCCAACCTGGTCAGCAGCTCGTGCACCGACTCGCCGTTGGCCTCCGCGGCCGTGGTGTACGCCGGTGGCACGGAGGAGTCCACGAACCAACCGAAGATGTCGCCGACGCCGCTCTGCCCGGCCTCGTAGCCCCAGCGTCCCGCGACGATGCCGCCGTCCACCACGCCACACATCCCGGGCACCTCACGCAGCCGGTCCGAGCTCATCACGTGGCACGTCGAGGTGCCCATGATCGCGACCATCTGCCCCGGCTCGACGGCCTGTGCTGCTGGCGCCGTCACGTGCGCGTCGACGTTGCCCACCGCGACGGCGATGCCCTCGGGCAGGCCGGTCCACGAGGCCGCCTCCGCGGTGAGGGTTCCTGCCCGGTCCCCCAGCTGCCCTATCGGGCGCTCGAGCTTGTCCGCGACGAACCCGCCGAACCCGGGCGCGAGCTCCTCGAGGAAGTCCGTGCCGGGGTACTGCCCGTCCTGGAGGATGCCCTTGTAGCCGGCGGCGCACGCGTTGCGCACGTACGTCCCGCACAGCTGCCACACGATCCAGTCGGAGGCCTCGACCCAGTGCTCCATCCGCTGGTAGATCTCGGCGTCCTCTTCGAAGAGCTGGAGGCCCTTCGCGAACTCCCACTCCGAGGAGATCAGCCCGCCGTAGCGGGGCAGCCAGGTCTCTCCGCGTGAGGCGGCCAGAGCGTTGATCCGGTCGGCCTGTGCCTGGGCGGAGTGGTGCTTCCAGAGCTTCACGTAGGCGTGCGGCCGGTTCGCGTAACCGTCCACCTCGCACAGTGGCGTCCCGTCGTCGAGGGTGGGCACCATCGTGCAGGCCGTGAAGTCGGTCGCGATCCCGATCACGTCGGATGGTTCGACGCCCGCTGCCGCGACCGCCTCCTGCACCGCGATGCGCAGGACGTCGCGGTAGTCCTGAGGCACCTGGAGCGCCCAGTCGGGCGGCAGCGGAGTGCCGTCGGGGAGCTCGTGGTCGAGCACGGCGTGGGTGTAGTCGTGGCTGGCGCTGGCCAGCTCGGCGCCGTCGGTCACTCGCACCACCAGAGCACGCCCGGACAGCGTCCCGAAATCCACCCCGATGACGTAGCGGTCCCCCTCGGCCGGTCCGTCCTGCGTCCTCACGACTCGCCCCCGGAGACGCTCGCAGTGCTCGTGCGCAGCACCAGCTCAGGATCGATCAGACGCCCTCGGCGAGACGCCAGGCCGAGGTCGGCGTGGTCCGCGGTCTCCGGGCGCATCGCGACCTGGAGGGTGTCGATCGCCAGTCGGCCCACGGCGTTGAAGTCCTGCCGCACCGTGGTCAGCGGCGGGATCAGGAACCCCGACTCGGGGATGTCGTCGAACCCGACCACGCTGAGGTCTTCCGGCACCCGGCGGCCGGCCTCGGACAGGGCACGGAGGACGCCGATGGCCATGTGGTCGTTGGCCACGAACACGGCTGTGACGTCGCGCCGCTGCGCCAGGACGCGACCTGCGGCATACCCGCTCGCGGCGGTCCAGTCCCCGAGGAGGGGCTCGAAGGGCCGCAGGTCGGCGTCGTAGATCGCGGCCCGCCAGCCTGACAGGCGGGCTCGTGCCTCGACCCAGTGCTGTGGTCCGGCGACGTGCGCGATCTGGGTGTGTCCGAGGCCGAGCAGGTGCTCGGTGGCCATCCGGGCTCCGGCCACCTGGTCGACACCGACCGTCCAGGGCGCGCGGGAGAGATCGCCCTCCACGACCACCACCGGAACCCCACCGGTCTCCTGGTTGCGGGCGATGTCGAGGGCCTCGTCGTTCGCCACGATCATCACGATGCCTTCGACGCTGTGGTCGCGGAGGTGCTCGACGGCCGCTGCGAGGTCTTCCCTGGTGACGTCGGGGAGGTTCACCGAGCTGACGAAGTAGCCGGACTCACGCGCAGCCGCCTGCACCGTCCGGTGCACGGTGGACGGACCCCACAGGCCGCCGTTGGTCGCGATCACCCCGATGGTGCCCGAGCGACGTGTCACCAGCGCCCGCGCCACGGAGTTCGGGCGGTACCCCAGCTGCCGGATCGCGTCCTCGACACGTTCGCGGGTCGCCGGGCGGATGCTGGGGTGGCCGTTGACCACCCGGGACACCGTCTGGTGCGAGACGCCGGCCAGGCGCGCCACGTCAGCCATCACCGGTGACCGGGCCGCGCGGGCGCCGTCGGGGTTGGGGGCGGCGTCGGTCATGCCTGACGCCTGCTGATCAGGCGCTGGACGATCACGAAGGCCAGGAGCAGCAGGCCGATGCAGATCTTGGTCCACCAGGAGCTCAGGGTGCCGTCGAAGGAGATGAACGTCTGGATGGCACCCAGGACCAGCACGCCCAGCAGCGAACCGACCACCAGACCGCGGCCGCCGGTCAGCAACGTCCCGCCGATGACGACGGCGGCGATGGTGTCCAGCTCCATCCCGACGGCGTGCAGGCTGTAGCCGGAGAGCATGTAGAGCGAGAACAGCAACCCGGCGACCGAGGCGCAGAACCCGCTGATCGCGTAGACGGCGACCTTCGTCCGCGCGACCCGGAGGCCCATCAGCATCGCCGAGCTCTCGCTCCCCCCGATGGCGTAGACGGTCCGGCCAAACCGGGTGCGGTGCAGGACCCAGGCGGCAATGGCGACGAAGACCACTGCTGCGATGGCCGAGGGGGTCGTGTACAGGCCACCGGGCAAGGGGATCTGCTCCGACGCCAGGTTGTAGAAAGTGGCGTTGCGGATCGGGATCGACTCGATGCTGATCAGGTAGCACAGACCACGGGCCAGGAACATGCCGGCCAGGGTGGCGATGAAGGGCTGGATGTCGAAGTAGTGGATCACCAGACCCATCAACAGCCCGAGCGCGGTGCCGGTGAGCAGCACGGCGGCCACACTGGCCTCGGCGGACCACCCCGCCTCCAGCGTGCGCGCGGCGATCATCGTCGAGAGCGCGACGACCGAGCCGACCGACAGGTCGATCCCGCCGGTGAGGATCACGAACGTCATGCCGACCGCGAGCACGATCAGGAACGCGTTGTCCACGAACAGGTTCAGCACGACCTGCGGCGAGGCGAAGCCCTCGTAGCGGATGCCGCCCGCGACGAACATGCCGACGAGCAGGGCCAGCGTCGCCAGGACCGGCCGGTACTGGGACGGAGGGGACCAGTGGCGCACCCGGTCCCAGGTGGAGGTGTCGGTCAGGGTCGCGGTGCTCATGCTGTGCCTGCCTTCGCGGTGAAGGATGCTGGGTGTCGGCGTACGCGGAACGCGGCCCGGGCCTTGGGAGACTGGATCAAGCAGACCACGATCACGACGATGGCCTTGAACAGGTAGTTGGTCTGGGCCGGGATGCCGATGTTGGGAATCGTGGTGGCCAATGTCTGGATGAGCAGGGCGCCGATCATGGTCCCGGTCAGGGAGAAGCGCCCACCGGCCAGGGAGGTACCGCCGATGACGACTGCGAGGATCGCATCGAGCTCGATCCACAGGCCCGCGTTGTTCGCGTCGGCCGCACTCGTGTTCCCGGCGATCATCAGCCCCGCCACGCCTGCGCACACCGCGGAGAACACGTAGACCGTCCAGATGATGGTGCGGGAGCGTACGCCGGCCAGCCGGCTGGCCTCGGGGTTGATCCCGACCGACTCGATCAACATGCCCAGGGCCGTCCTGCGCGTGACCAGCGCCGTGAGTGCGAAGGCACCGAGCGCGACCAGGATGGCCACCGGCAGGGTGAGCACGAAGCCCACCCCGATCCCGGCGAAGGTGTCGTTGTTGACCGTGGTGATCTGCCCGTCGGTGACCAGCATGGCGAGCCCACGGCCGGCGGTCATCAGCACCAGGGTGGCGATGATGGGCTGGATGCCGAGCGCGGCGACGAGGAACCCGTTCCACAGACCCAGGGCGACGCTGGCCGCCAAGGCGAGGCTGCACGCGATGATCGCCGTGCTGGCCGAGCCCGGCTGGTCGGCTCCCACGATGTAGACGCACGCGATCGCCCCGGAGATCGCGGCGATGGCTCCTACGGACAGGTCGATGCCACGGGTGGCGATGACCAGTGTCATGCCGAGCGCGACCAGGAGGACCGGGGATCCATTGCGGAGGATGTCGATGAGGTTGCCGTAGAGATGGCCGTCCTGCATGCGGATGCTCAGGAACGACGGGTTGGCGATCACGTCGATGACCAGCAGCACGAGCAGGGCCAGCACTGGCCAGACGAGCGGGTGCCGCAGCGCGGTCGCGACCGGGCCGCGCGCGCCGGGTCCCCCCGGCTCGACCGGGCCCGGGGCGGTCTCGGTGACCTCCGGGACCGAGAGCACCTCGGGGGCGCGGGTCGGTGCCTCAGGCATCGGACTCCCTTTCCGTGTGAGTGGTCTCGGGTCCGTCACCAGCGCTGCCGGCGATGATCTCGAGCAGGTCGTTGACCGTCACGTCCTCGTTCGGTCGCTCGTCGATCTTGCGACGGTCACGCATCACGACGACGCGGTCGCTGAGGCGCAGCACCTCCTCGAGCTCGGCGGAGATGAAGACCACGGCCATGCCCTTGCGCGCCAGGTCCGCGACGAGTGCCTGGATCTGCGCCTTCGCGCCGATGTCGATGCCTCGAGTCGGCTCATCCAGGATGAGCACGTCCGGTTCGGTGATCAGCCAGCGCGCGAGCAGGACCTTCTGCTGGTTGCCACCGCTCAGGTTGCGCATCAGCGCCTGGGGATCCGGCGGGCGGATGTCGAGGGCCTCGACGTACTGCTTGACCAGCTTCGTCCGTGTCGCGGGTGGGATCGGGCGGAGCCAACCTCGCGTGGCCTGGAGGGCCAGCAGCATGTTGTCGGCGACGCTCAGGTCCTCGATGACCCCCTCGGCACGTCGGTTCTCGCTCGAGAAGGCGATCTTCTCGTCGATGGCGTGGCGCGGACTGCGGAAGCGACGGGCCTTCGCGCGGACCTCGAGACGTCCGCCATCGGACGTGTCGGCTCCGAAGAGGAGTCGCGCGAGCTCCGTGCGTCCGGAGCCCAGCAACCCGGCCACCCCGATGACCTCGCCCTCGAAGACGTCGAGGTCGACCCCCTCGAGTGACCCCTTCCTGCTCAGGCTCAGCACCTTCAGCACCGGTGTGCCGGACTCCGTGACGCCGGTGGCGGCGACCTCACGGTCGATCCGCTCGAGCACCTCCAGCTCGCGTCCGATCATCATCCGCACCAGCTCGAGCTCGGTGACGTCCTGGGTGAGCCGCTCCCCGACCAGTGCACCGTTGCGCAGCACCGTCATCCGGTCGCTGATCTCGAAGACCTGGTCCAGGAAGTGGGAGACGAACACGATGGCGACGCCCTGGTCACGCAGGGTGCGGATGACCTCGAACAGCTTGGCCACCTCGTCGGAGTCCAGGCTCGAGGTGGGCTCGTCGAGGATCAGGACCTTGCACTCGACGTCCACGGCACGGGCGATCGCGACGAGCTGCTGGACGGCGATCGGGTGCTGCCCGAGCTCGGAGGCCGGATCGATGTCCAGGCCCAGTCGCTCCAGCGTCGCCGCGGCCTGACGGTTCATCGCACCGGTGTGGATGCCCCCGAACCGGCGCGGTTCGCGCCCGAGCATCATGTTCTCGGCCACCGTGAGGTTCGTGCAGAGGTTGATCTCCTGGTAGACGGTGCTGATGCCGGCTTCCTGGGAGGCCGCGGGCGACCCGAACTGCTGCTCGACCCCCGCGACGCGCACCGACCCGGCGTCGAGGCTGTAGACGCCCGTCAGGATCTTGATCATGGTCGACTTCCCGGCACCGTTCTCGCCCATCAGCGCATGCACCTCGCCGGGAAACAGGCGCAGGCTGGCACCGACGAGGGCGGGCACTCCACTGAACGCGATGCTGATCGAGTCCATCTCGACGATGGGCGTGTCCAGCCTCGAGGACTGCCCCGGCTTCAGGCTCGCAGCCACCGGACTGTCCGCCTCGTGCGGCTGAAGGTCCATCTGGGTCATCACTTTCTCCGGGTCCTCGTGGCGTTGCCGGACGTCGGCCTCGCTGGGCTCGGCTCGGTCGAACCGGGCCCAGCGAGGGGCTCCTGCAGGTGTTCCTCAGTATTGACGGTCGGGCAGCGCCTCGATGGCCTGCTCCTGGGTGAACGTCCCTTCGTTCGTGACGACCCGCTCGGGAACCTTGTCTCCCTTGACGACCTTGTCCGCGAGGTCCATCAGCTGCGGCCCGAGCAGCGGGTTGCACTCCACGATGAAGTTGATCTCGCCCTTCGACAGTGCGGTCATGCCGTCCTTGACGGCGTCGACGGTGATGATCTTGATGTCCTCACCTGGCTTCTTGCCCGCGGCCTTGATGGCTTCGATGGCACCGAGTCCCTCGTCGTCGTTGTGGGCGAAGACGACGTCGATGTCCTTCTGCGACTTCAGGAAGGACTCCATCACCTTCTTGCCGCCGTCACGGGTGAAGTCACCGGTCTGGGACGCGATCACCTTGATGTTCGGGTCGGACTTGATGGTGTCCGCAAAGCCTTCGCCCCGGTCGATGGCGGGAGCGGCGCCGGTGGTGCCCTCGATCTGAACGACGTTGACAGAGCCGTCGCCGTTCACGTCCGCCTCCTTGGCGTTGTCGACCAGCCACTCACCGGCCTTCTCGCCCTCCTTGATGAAGTCGGATCCCAGGAACGTCTTGTAGAGCGTCGTGTCCTTGGTGTCGACCGAGCGGTCCGTGAGGATCACCGGGATGTTGGCCCGCTTGGCCTCGAGCAGCACCGTGTCCCAGCCGGTCTCCACCACCGGGCTGAAGGCGATCACGTCGACCTTCTGCTGGATGTAGGAGCGGATCGCCTTGATCTGGTTCTCCTGCTTCTGCTGGGCGTCGGAGAACTTGAGGTTCACGTCCTCCTTCTCTGCGGTCTCCTTGATGTTCTTGGTGTTGGCCGTGCGCCAGCCGCTCTCGGCGCCGACCTGGGCGAAGCCCATCGTGATGGGGTCGTCGCCGCCGCCACTGCCGGAGTCGGAGCTGCTGCCGCACGCGGTGAGCGAGATGGTGCCCAGTGAGATCGCGCAAGCGGCGACCAGACTCTTCTTCAGCACGGTGATTCCTCTCGGTTCGCCGGGCTTCGTCGCCCGGTGTGACGGGTGTCACTCGCACGAGTGTGAGCGTTAACATTTCGAGGGTCAAGCATTCACCGGCCACAGTTTGGTCACGACGGTCCCGCCGATGGACCCCAGATGTGAGCGTTCACAATCAAACCGTGTCGAAGCGGGCGTGCACCGCCGAGGACATCCACTGGGCAGCCGCCACTACCCCGTAGGACGATGGAACCCCTGACGGCGCCGCTCCAGTCGACGTGCCCGGCGCAGCGACATCCGCGACCACGCTGCCTGCTGGAACGCCAGGGTGGCCCAGCCGGCGAGGGCCATGCCGGCCAGGTTGAGCAGCAGCTGCGCCGTACTCCCCCAGATCTCCGCCGACGCGCCGAACGCCAGGCCCAGTGCGACGTTGCCTGCGGCCGGGACGGTGGTCACGGAGATGAAGACTCCGGAGAGCCCGCCCGTCTTGTTGGAGGTGAGGGACAGCACGCCAGCGGCGGCTGCGATGACCGCGACGACGAACGACCACTTGTCAGGCGAGTAGATGAACTCGGTGCCTGGGCGTGGTCCCGTCACGTCCCCGATCGTGATCCAGCCGAGGGCCCGGCCCGCCAGTGCGGCCAGGCAGGTGATCGCGATCGCGGTCAGGAAGCCCAGCACCAGGGTCCTGGCTGCGAAGAAGCCCAGCGAGGGACGTCGTCTGACGAGTGCCAGACCAAGCGCGGCGACGGCCACGAACTCGGGGCCGAGCACCATGGCTCCGATGACCAGGATCTGGGAGTCGACGACGATAGCGATGCCGGCCAGGAGGGTCGCCAGCGTCATGAACGACAGGTACCCCCAGTTGAGCTCCGACTCGTCGTAGGCGCGCTGGGTGACCTCGGCCCACACCACCGCGTCGGCGCTGCTGCCGGGTGTGTGCTTCTCCGCCTCGAGCCCTGCTTCGGAGACCCACGTCGGGACCGGTTGGACGTGCACCGTCCCCGAGCGTGCGACGTCGAGCGCCTCCAGCTGGTCGATGATCTCGTTCGCGCCCTCGCGGGCGATGTCGGCCAGGACGATGTCTCCCACCGGCTGGAGTGAGGCGCCCTTGAGCACTGCGAGGCTGCTCACCGCCGCGTCGTCACCCAGGAGCTGCAGCACCTGATCGGTCAGCTCGCTCTCGACGGTGATGCGCAGGTGCAGCATCACCCCAGTCTGCCGGACACGGGACGTGAGCCGATTCAGTCGGGCATCCCCTTGAGCCGGCGGCTGACGACCTGCTCCGCCTCCCGGGCCGCCTGCCGCTCGGCCAGCGCCTGGCGCTTGTCCCACGTCTTCTTGCCCTTGGCCAGCGCGATCTCCACCTTGGCCCGGCCGTCCTTGAAGTACAGCGACAGGGGCACGATGGTCAGGCCGCTCTCGTTCACCCGACGCTCGATCTTGTCGATCTCGGCGCGGTGCAGCAGCAGCTTGCGCTTGCGCCGCGACGCGTGGTTCGTCCACGTCGCCTGCGCGTACTGCGGGATGTGTACGCCGTGCAGCCAGATCTCGCCGCCGTCGACGTCGGCGAAGCCGTCCACCAACGAGGCCCGGCCCGCTCGCAACGCCTTCACCTCGCTGCCCTGGAGGACGATGCCGGCCTCCCAGGACTCCAGCAGGTGGTAGTCGTGGGCCGCCTTCCGGTTCCGCGCGATCACCGGCTGCGACGGCGCGCTTCTTCCGCGCACTCATCGCCCGGCATCCACCCGGAGCAGGAGCACGGCGAGGTCGTCGGCCAGCCTCGGTCCGTGGAAGGTGCGGGGCGCCTCGACCAGCTCGTCGGCCAGCTGCTGCAGCGGCGCGCCCTGGAGGCTGCGCAGGATGTCGGTCACCCGGTGCTCGCCGAAGAGCTCGGTGCCCCGCCGCGCCTCGACCAGGCCGTCCGTGAACAGGCACACCGACTCACCTGCGCCGAGGACCACCCGGGCGTCGTACAGGTCGGCCGAGTCGAGGAGTCCCAGCGCGGTGCCCAGCTCTGCCGACCGGTTCGACCTCACCGCTGCTGCGTGTGACCAGCGGTGGGTGGTGCCCGGCCAGGCTCAGCGTGATCTCGAGCCCGGTCTCGCCGGGCCGGACCAGGGCGTAGACCAGGGTGCAGTGCCGTTCCCCGTCCGTGGCCGCCAGCAGGCGCGCGTTGAGGTCGCGCAACGTCCGGCTCGGCGGGTGCCGCGGATCCGCGAGCGCGCGGAGCGTGTAGCGCGTCAGTGCGGTCACCGCAGCCGCTTCGGCCCCCTTCCCGCTGACGTCTCCCAGCACCACGCCCCACACGTGCCCGTCGAGCGGGAAGATGTCGAAGAAGTCGCCACCGATCTCGTGCCCGTCCCCCGCCGGCTCGTAGCGACCGGCGGTCTCGGTGCCGGGGATCTGTGGCAGCTCCCCGGGGACCAGGCTGCGCTCCAGCGCGGCGGCGACGCGGGACCGCTCGTCCAGGAGGTGTGCCAGCGCCTCCTCGGCCTCGATCCGCTCGGTCACGTCCCGCAGCATCACGAGCTCGCCGGCCGGGCGGCCGCGGGCATCCTGCAGCGACTCGCGCCGCACCTCGTACGTGCGGCTGTGGGCGTCGTCACCGGGAAGGCGTAGTCCCAGGTTCTCCCCGTCGAGCGGTGAGTGCCCACCTTGGTCGCCGTTCTCGCCACCACCGGGGCTGTCGAGCACGTCCGCGAGGGAGCGACCCACCAGCTGAGTGCGGGAGGTGTCGAGCAGCCGGGTGCCGGCGGGATTGACGTCGGTCACCCGACCGAAGGCATCGAGGACGAAGACGCTGTCGCTCATGTTCTCGACGATCACCCCACGCGCCAGCGGCGTGAGGCGGATCAGTCGCTCCCGGAAGAGTCCCCAGACGAGCACACAGCCGGTCAGGATGAACGCGAACGGGGTCAGGTCGATGGTGGCGAACCAGCCGACGTCGAAGTTGTGCAGCAGGTTGGCCACCCAGGGCAGCAGCGCGGCCGCGACCAGGACGAGCGCCATCCTGCGGTAGGTGCTCGAGAGCCTCACCATGCTCACCACGAACAACCACGTGGCGGCCAGGATCATCAGGTTCGAGTAGGCCAGGTGGACCCAGAACAGGGGCCCGGTGCCGACCTCGGGCAACTCCTCACCGGCAGCGTCCGCCGGGTAGAAGTGCACCAGGTCATGGGTGGCGGGCACGAACAGGCACAGCATGAGCAACACGGGTTCGATCGCCAGCAGCACCAGGAGCCGGCGGGTGACCAGCTGTCCGCGGTTGGTGTACTCGAGGACGAACACCAGCCAGGCCGGCGCGAGGAGGGCGACGCCGACGTACTTCAGGTCACCCCACCGGCTCTTCGTGGCGATGTCGGTGGCCGTGAGCTCGAAGGCGTACGCGAGGCCCCACCAGGCCACGGCGGCCAGCAGCACCGCGAGAGCGGCGCCGGCCCGGGAGCCGCGTTGCCAGCCGACGTACCCGGCCAGCCCCGCAAGCAGGACCCCCGCAGTCGTCATCAGGACGGCGAACCACGGCAACATGACTGGAACCCCCTGACCCCGACCCCCAGGCTCCGCGCAGAGCGACCGCAACTTCAGGCGCTCACGCTACCCCGCCCGGGCGTGATCCTTCATCAGGAGTTTCCCGACACGACATGTTGCTCGACACCGCGGAGCAGAGCGCGGCACTGGCGGGTCGCGACTGACCTGTGGTTCGGTGCTCTCACCATCCGGACCTCAGCTCGGGGAGAGCGCTCATGGCCGACGCGACTGACTTCGATCAAGACCTTCGATGGTGGAACGCAGCCAACTACCTGACGGTGGCGCAGATCTACCTCAAGTCCAACCCGTTGCTGCGCCAGCCCCTGACGGTCGAGGACATCAAGCCACGCCTGCTGGGCCACTGGGGCACCAGTCCCGCGCTGTCCCTCGTGTACGTCGCGTTGAACAGGCTGATCCGGGAGACCGGGCAGGACTGCCTCTACGTCACGGGTCCCGGACACGGCGGGCCCGCACTCGTGGCGAACGCCTACCTCGAGGGCACCTACTCCGAGATCTACCCCCGCGTCAGCGAGGACCTCTCCGGACTGACCACGCTGGTGCGGCAGTTCTCCTCCCCCGGCGGCATCCCGAGCCACGTCAGCGTGCAGACGCCCGGCAGCATCCACGAGGGCGGCGAGCTCGGCTACGCGCTGGTGCACGCGGCAGGCGCCGCCTTCGACCACCCGGACCTGCTCGTCACCTGCGTCGTCGGTGACGGCGAGGCCGAGACGGGTCCCCTCGCGGCGTCGTGGAAGATCCCGGCCTTCCTCAATGCCAGGCGCGACGGAGCGGTCCTGCCGATCCTGCAGCTGAACGGCTACAAGATCGCGGGGCCGACCGTCCTCGGTCGGACCAGCGACGAGGACATCAAGGCCTACCTGTCCGGCCAGGGCTGGGACCCGGTCATCGTCGAGGGCACGGATCCTGCGACCGTGCTCCAGGAGCTGTACGCCGAGGTGGCCGGCGCCCACGAGCGCATCCGGGAGATCCAGTCCGAGGCGCGTTCCGGCACCGGACCCGTCAAGGTCGGCACCCGCTGGCCCGCCATCGTGCTGCGCACCCCGAAGGGCTGGACCGGTCCCGACGTCGTCGACGGCGTGCAGGTCCAGGGCACCTTCCGGGCCCACCAGGTGCCGCTGTCCGGCGTACGCGAGAACCCGGCGCACCTGGAGATGCTGGAGACCTGGTTGCGCTCCTACGACCCCGACTCGCTCTTCGACGCGAACGGCCATCTGGTCCCGGAGGTCGCAGCGCTCTCACCCGCAGGGGACAAGCGGATGTCGGCGACGCCGTACGCGAACGGCGGCAGGTTGCTGCGTGCCCTGGACGTGCCGCCCACGGAACGATTCGCCCGCGAGGTGGGGATCCCCGGCACGGACTCGCACGAGAACACGAAGCCCTTCGGCGAGATGCTGCGCGACATCTACACGAGCACGACCCGCGAGTCCGACGGCGGCGGCGACTTCCGCCTGTTCTGCCCCGACGAGACGTCGAGCAACCGGCTGGGCTCGGTGTTCGAGGCGACCGACCGGTGCCTGCAGGTCGAGGTGCTCGACACCGACGACCACCTCTCGCCCGACGGCCGGGTGATGGAGGTGCTCTCCGAGCACCTGTGCCAGGGCTGGCTGGAGGGTTACCTGCTCAGCGGGCGCCACGGGTTGTTCGCGACCTACGAGGCGTTCGCGATGGTGTCCTCCTCGATGCTGATCCAGCACACCAAGTGGCTGCAGCACGCGCAGACGCTGCCCTGGCGAGCGGAGGTCGCGTCACTGAACGTGCTGCTCACCTCGACCTGCTGGCGCAACGACCACAACGGCTTCTCCCACCAGGGGCCCGGCCTGATCGACACCGCGATCCCGCTGGCACCCGACGTCGTGAGGGTGTGGTTGCCGCCGGACGCGAACACCACGTTGTCGATCGGCCGGCACTGCCTGGAGAGCCGCAACCACGTGAACCTGATCGTGGTCGACAAGCAACCGCACCTCCAGTACCTCTCGATGGACGACGCCGAGGCGCTGTGCTCCGTCGGTGCCGGGATCTGGGACTGGGCGGGCACCGAGGACGACAGCGGCGACGAGCCGGACGTCGTGCTCGCGGCGGCGGGCGACGTGCCGACCCTCGAGATCCTGGCGGCCGCGGCGTTGCTGCGTGAGCACGTCCCCTACCTCCGGGTCCGGGTGGTGAGCGTGGTCGACCTGATGGCGCTCCTTCCGCAGGACGACCACCCGCACGGGTTCAGCGACGAGCAGTTCGAAGGCTTCTTCACCCGCGACACCGAGGTGGTCTTCGCCTTCCACGGCTACCCGCGGGCGGTCCACCAGCTCGTGCACGGTCGCCACCGGGTGGGTCGGTTCCACGTGCGCGGGTTCTCCGAGCAGGGCACCACGACCACACCGTTCGACATGGTGGTGCTGAACAAGATGAGTCGCTACCACCTCGTGCTCGAGGCGTTGAGGCGGTCTCGCCGGATCCCCCAGGGTGGTGCCGAGCTCGAGGCCCTGTGCCGGTCCCAGCTCGAGCGGCACGCGACGTACGTGCGCGAGCACCTCGAGGACATGCCGGAGGTGCGGGACTGGGTGTGGCCCGGGTGAGGGTGCTGGCCCTCAACGCTGGATCCTCCTCACTCAAGGCTGCCGTCCGCGACGCCGCCGACGCCGAGCCGATCGTCCGGGTCCTGGCGGAGCGGATCCGGACGTCGGAAGCATCGCTCACCGTCGACGGCGACGCTGCGCTGCCCGTGGCCGAGACCTGGGACGCGGCCGTCGACGCCGTGGCCGACGCAGCGGACCAACGGGCACCGACGCCCGAGGTCGTCGTTCACCGTGTCGTGCACGGTGGTCCAGCACACCACCGCCCCACCGTCGTGGACGACACCCTGGTGGCGGACCTGGAGGCCGTGGTGGCGCTGGCTCCGCTCCACCAGCCGCCCGCCCTCGACACGCTGGCGCGTGCGCGTGCGCGATGGCCCCGGGCCACGCACGTCGCCTGCTTCGACACGGGCTTCCATGCCGACCTGCCGGAGGTCTCCCGCAGGTTGCCGGTATCGGAGACCCTGCGGGCTGAGGGCATACGCCGCTACGGGTTCCACGGGCTCTCCGTCCAGTCGGTGCTGGCCGCACGACCTGGGCTGGGCAACGCCGTCGTGGCGCACCTCGGCAGTGGGTGCAGCGTCACGGCCGTCGGACCCGACCGCCTGCCGCGCCACACGTCGATGTCGTTCTCACCTGACAGCGGGATGATCTCCTCCACCCGGGCCGGCGACCTCGACCCCGAGATCCTGCTCTACCTGATCGAGCACCGAGGCCACTCCCCCGCCGACCTGCGCGAGGAGGTGAACCGCCGCTCCGGCCTCACGGGGGTGTCGGGCGGGCTGCGCGACCTGCGTGACCTGATGGGATCCGACAGCGCCGACGCCCAGCTCGCCGTGGAGATGTTCGTGTCCAGCGCAGGCATGGCGATCGCGGCCGCGGCCACCACCCTCCAGCGCTGGGACGCCCTCGTGTTCACGGGAGGAGTCGGCGAGCACGTGCCAGACATCCGGACACGCATCTGCGCCCGGCTCCGTCTCGACGGCACCGTAGAGGTCTCCGTCGTCCCGGCCGACGAGGAGCGCGTGATGGACGCCCAGGCGCGCAACCTTCTCGGCCCCTGAACCGT